>NZ_SWCJ01000010.1 GCF_005116665.1 Ferrimonas aestuarii
CTGGCCCCCGCAACCAACTTATTTGAAAATTCGATTCCCCCTTAGTTCAGTCGGTAGAACGGTGGACTGTTAATCCATATGTCGCTGGTTCAAGTCCAGCAGGGGGAGCCACTTTTAAGATGGGGTTCCCGAACGGTGGACTGGCTATGTTAAAACCGCATATGCCGCCAACACAAGTCCAGCAGGGGAGCCACGTTAAATTGCTTTGATGGCGACGAGACATTGAAGTGATACAGTTTCGGTCGCGGGGTGGAGCAGCCTGGTAGCTCGTCGGGCTCATAACCCGAAGGTCGTCAGTTCAAATCTGGCCCCCGCAACCAACTTCTACTAAGCCCAACTCATCTGAGTTGGGCTTTTTTATTTCTGTAATTTTTCATTTTACCGGACGTCCTTTGTCAAAAAGGGTGGTTTTCTCCAAGTACATTCTGCTAATTCAAACGAATTGTTCTGCTAGGTTCGCGAACCTCTTCCATTTTTCCTCTGTGTAACTGCCTAGATTGGTTAGTTCAACCAAGATTTAGAGTCTTTGATTTAAATCAGTGTTTGAAACTTAGCCATTAAAAGTTAGAATCGGATCACACTTTACTGGTCTGACCTTGGCGATGAGCAAGCCCATGGTAGCCAGATTGCGACATCGAGAGGAAAAACGATGACTAAAAGACAAGAGGTCACAACCCGTAATGGCGATCGTATTGCCATTGTTTCCGGGTTACGTACGCCCTTCGCAAGACAAGCCACTGAATTTCACGGTGTCTCTGCACTGGATATGGGCAAGATGGTGGTATCCGAGTTGATGACTCGTACTGATATTGATCCTGCCATTATCGATCAAGTGGTTTATGGCCAAGTAATTCAAATGCCTAAGGCACCCAACATCGCCCGTGAAATCGTGTTGGGTACCGGCATGAACGTGAACACCGATGCCTATAGTGTTACTCGTGCCTGCGCTACCTCCTTCCAATCTACTGTGAACGTGGCTGAGTCCATCATGGCTGGCACCGTTGAGGTGGGCATCGCTGGTGGTGCTGACTCAAGCTCGGTGCTACCTATCACGGTGACTCCTCGTCTGGCCCATGCGCTGGTGGATCTGACCAAGGCTAAGACCATGGGACAGCGTCTGAACATCTTTAAAAAGTTGAAACTTAAAGATTTAGCGCCGGTACCGCCTGCGGTTGCTGAGTACTCAACGGGCATCTCCATGGGCCAAACCGCTGAGCAGATGGCCAAGAGTCACAGCATCAGCCGTCAATCTCAGGATGAGATGGCGATTCGCTCCCATGAATTGGCGACCAAGAGCTGGGAATCAGGCGTGTTGGCAAACGAAGTGATGACCTGTCATGTGCCGCCATACAAGCAGTTCATCAGCCAAGACAATAACGTCCGTGGTGACATGAAGCTTGAGAAGTTGGCTAAACTGCGGCCGGTATTTGATCGCAAGCATGGTTCGGTGACTGCGGCAAACTCCACCCCGTTGACCGACGGTGCATCGGCGCTGCTGATGATGCCGGAGTCCAAAGCCAAAGCCTTGGGTTACGACCCTATCGGCTACATCCGCAGTTGGGCCTTTACCGCCATTGACGTGTGGGAAGACCTATTAATGGGCCCCTCTTATGCCACGCCGTTAGCACTTGATCGTGCCGGCATGACTCTGGCGGATCTGGATCTTATTGAGATGCATGAAGCCTTTGCCGCGCAGGCTCTGGCCAACATGAAGATGTTTGAGTCCAAGACTTTTGCTGAGAAGCAGCTTGGCCGCAGTGAAGCGATCGGCAACATCGATATGAGCAAGTTTAACGTAATGGGCGGTTCTTTGGCTTATGGTCACCCGTTTGCCGCAACCGGTGCTCGCTTGATTACTCAGGTGTGTAATGAATTGAAACGCCGCGGTGGTGGTGTTGGATTGACGACCGCGTGTGCCGCTGGTGGTCTGGGTGCAGCCATGGTTCTGGAGGTCGAATAATGAAAACCGATAGCTTTTTAGTAGAAGTTCACGAGGACAACATCGCCATCATCACCATGGACGTACCTGGTGAGACCATGAACACCTTACGCAGTGAATTTGGCGATGAAGTTCGCCAAGTTTTGGATTTTTTAAAGTCTCGCAATGACCTAAAAGGGGTGGTATTTACCTCCGGTAAGCCTGATTCCTTTATCGCTGGTGCTGACATCAATATGTTAGCCAGCTGCGAAACCGCTGAAGACGTTTATAAGTTGTCCCGTGACGGTCATAAGCTACTCAATGAGCTGGCCTCTCAGCGTCTTCCTGTCGTAGCGGCGATTCATGGGCCCTGTTTGGGCGGTGGGTTGGAGTTGGCACTGGCGTGTGACTATCGCGTGATCAGCAACAGCCCTAAGACCGTATTGGGTTTGCCAGAAGTTCAGCTTGGCATTCTGCCTGGTGGTGGTGGCACTCAGCGTCTCCCTAAATTGGTGGGCATCGCCAAATCGTTGGATCTGATGTTAACCGGTAAGCAGCTGCGCCCGAAGCAGGCGGTGAAGCTTGGGGTTGCCGATGAGATGGTACCGAATACAGTGCTCATAGAAGTGGCTAAGAAGCATTTGGCCAAAGGCAAGCGCGGTAAGGTGGCTCCGAAGCTAAAAGGCGCGGAGAAGCTGCTTGAGGCGACCTCAGCGGGACGTAACATTATCTATAAGCAAGCGCTGAAAACGGTAATGTCTAAAACCAAGGGCAACTACCCAGCACCAGAGAAGATCATCGATTGTGTGAAGGCCTCCTCTGGCGATCTGGAATCCGGCCTTAAACTGGAAGCCAAACATTTCTCTGAATTGGTGATGTCTTCCGAGTCTGAAGCCTTGCGTTCTATCTTCTTTGCGACTACCGAGATGAAGAAAGAGACTGGAGCGGGCGACGTTGAGCCGAAGCCGGTGAAACGTACCATGGTGCTCGGCGGTGGTTTGATGGGCGGCGGCATTGCTAACGTTACCGCGGTGAAAGCCAAGGTTCCGGTTCGAATCAAAGACATTGCTCATGAGGGGATCAGCAAGGCGATGTCTTCTACCTGGAAGCAATTGGACAAGAAGGTTAAACGTCGTCATATCCTTGAGAGCGAGCGTGATAAGACCATGAGCTTGCTGACAGGCACATTGGACTATCAAGGGGCTCAGAGCATCGATATGGTGATCGAGGCGGTATTTGAAGACCTGAAGCTCAAGCACCAGATGGTGAAAGATGTGGAAGCCAATTGTGGCCCTGATACCATCTTTGCAACCAACACCTCATCCCTGCCTATTGGTCAGATTGCGGCGGTAGCCGAGCGCCCTGAACAGGTGATCGGTTTGCACTACTTCTCCCCGGTGGAAAAGATGCCGTTGGTTGAGGTGATTTCTCATGAAAAAACGTCTGCGCAAACCATTGCTACAACAGTGAAATTTGCTAAGAAACAGGGGAAAACACCGATTGTTGTTAAAGATTGCGCTGGGTTCTATGTAAATCGTATTTTAGCACCTTACATGAATGAAGCGGCTAATTTGCTTCTAGAAGGCGAAGCTATTGAAAAGCTTGATAATTCTTTAGTTAACTTCGGTTTCCCTGTTGGTCCAATAACCCTACTGGATGAGGTGGGAATTGATGTTGGCGCCAAAATTTCGCCGATTTTAGAGGCTGAATTGGGTTCTCGCTTCGCTGCACCAGCGGCATTCGACAAGCTTTTGGCGGATGGGCGCATGGGGCGCAAAAACGGTAAAGGCTTCTACCGTTTCGATAGCGATAAAAAAGGTGCCAAGCCAGTCGACGAATCTGTCTATAAAGTCTTGGGAATCACGCCATCTCCTCGCTTATCTGATAGCGAAATTGCTGAACGTTGTGTGGTCCAAATGCTCAATGAAGCAGCCCGTTGCCTGGATGAGGGTATCATTGCCAGCGCTCGTGACGGTGATATTGGTGCGATTTTCGGCATCGGTTTCCCACCGTTCCTAGGAGGTCCATTCCGCTACATGGATAAGCTGGGAGCGAAGCAGCTTGTGGCGATACTAGAGCGTTATCAAAGCCTACACGGTGACCGCTTCGAGCCTTGTGAACGCCTTAAGGCGATGGCCGCGGAGGACCTGCGTTTTTACGAGTAAGGTCAAAAAAACGGCAGCTTCGGCTGCCTTTTTTTTGCACTGTTGGTAAAGGTGAGTATAATTCGCATCCACTTCGAGAACCGCTGGATAGGATGAAGGTGAAGTTCAGGCTCAGTTCCAAGTAGGTATAACGCGTATGTGGCTGGTAGTTTCGATATTGTCATTTGGGTTCTTCGCAGTTCAGGCTTTTAAAACCGGTATGCCTGTTCGTCGATGGGCATTGGCTGGATTAGTTGCAGGCCCTGCTGTCTGGCCATTGTTTCAGGTGCACCTAAAGCGGGCACAGAAACGCAACTGGCAACCCAACTATGTGCGATTAAATGCCTAGCAGGTCGAGTGATTAAACGATGTAATCTGACTGGCTCACTCTAGCAATCGTCTTATCCCAAAAAAAAGCGCCGCAATTGCGGCGTTTTTTGCTTTTACGGGATTGAGCTTATGCAGTCTGCTGCTCAGACAGCTTGATCCAAGGGTGGCTGGCAGTCTGCTGCTCAGACAGCTTGATCCAAGGGTGGCTGGCAGTCTGCTGCTCAGACAGCTTGATCCAAGGGTGGCTGGCAGTCTGCTGCTCAGACAGCTTGATCCAAGGGTGGCTGGCAGTCTGCTGCTCGGATAGTTTGATCCAAGGGTGGCTGGCAGTCTGTTGCTCAGACAGCTTGATCCAAGGGTGGCTGGCAATCTGGTGCTCGGATAGCTTGATCCAAGGGTGGCTGGCAATCTGCTGCTCAGATAACTTAATCCAAGGGTGGCTGGCGGTTTGCTGCTCAGATAGCTTGATCCAAGGGTGGCTGGCAGTTTGCTGCTCAGATAACTTAATCCACGGGTGGCTGGCAGTTTGCTGCTCAGATAGCTTGATCCAAGGGTGGCTGGCAGTTTGTTGCTCAGACAGTTTGATCCAAGGGTGGCTGGCAGTCTGCTGCTCAGACAGTTTGATCCAAGGGTGGCTGGCAGTCTGCTGCTCAGACAGTTTGATCCAAGGGTGGCTGGCAGTTTGCTGCTCGGATAGCTTGATCCAAGGGTGGCTGGCAGTTTGCTGCTCGGATAGTTTGATCCAAGGGTGGCTGGCGGTCTGTTGTTCAGACAGTTTAATCCAAGGGTGGCTGGCAGTTTGCTGCTCGGATAGCTTGATCCAAGGGTGGCTGGCAGTTTGCTGCTCGGATAGCTTGATCCAAGGGTGGCTGCTTAGGTGAATGTTTTGCTCTAGATTGACTTTTTGAATTTTAGAATTATCCAGTTGTTGAGATACTGGATTTTTTATCCAAGGAGTGCGGCTTTGCTGTATATCATTCTTTAGCCAAGGGTTTCGTGTTTCTGCGAACATTTGCGCATTATAGGTATTTATTAAAGTATCACTTTTT
The DNA here is from genome assembly GCF_005116665.1 of Ferrimonas aestuarii. Lineage (GTDB taxonomy): Bacteria > Pseudomonadota > Gammaproteobacteria > Enterobacterales > Shewanellaceae > Ferrimonas > Ferrimonas aestuarii. The sequence goes on from NZ_SWCJ01000010.1 coordinate 5,442, forward strand.
TGTTCGTGGGAAATAACGTCAGCGATGCAAGTAGAAGCAAATGAAGAAAATACAACTGCAGTAATTAGATTTTTCATGAGAACGCCCTTGTTAAATTATTATCAGTGAAAAATGAGTTCACTGAGTAATTAGCAATGGGCGTGCCAGTTCTTTCCTGTCAAATATTTGAACTATTTAGTGAATTAATCCTGCTTTTCTTTGAGCTTTTGTTTGAATAATGCTTGTTTTATCTTGGCTGTAGGCAAAGGCTTGCTAAAAAAGTAGCCTTGAATCATTTCACAGCCTAAGTCGCTTAATTTTTTAAGTTGTTGCTCAGTTTCAATTCCCTCTGCAACAACGGAAAGATCCATGTTATGTGCAATCGTAATAATGGAGTCAACCATCTTAAGATCCCGCTCGCTGTGGCCAATATCATCAATAAAGGATTTATCCACTTTCAACGTATGAATGGGGAATCGTTTTAAATAGGCCAGTGAGGAGTATCCGGTACCAAAGTCATCCAGCGCCAAGTGTACACCCAATGCTGATAGGCGATTCATGATGGTGATCGCATGCTCAGGCTGCTCAATCAAGGTACTCTCGGTGATCTCTAGCTCCAACTTATTCGCGGGAAGCCCGGTATGATGAAGCAGGCTTTCAATTCGGTCACACAAGGTTTCTGAGGTGAACTGAGGGCTGGAGAGATTCACGGCAATGCGGTCGAATTCCAGTCCTTCGTCTAACCAATGCGCGGCGGTTTGGCAAGCCTTGCGAAGCACCCAGTCGTCTAGCTCAACAATGAGGCCGGTGTCTTCTGCGAGCTTAATAAAGTGAAACGGTGATAGCGTGCCTTTCTCTGGGTGGTTGAGCCGTATCAACGCCTCCATGCCACAGATAAGATTGGTCTCTAGGTGAAGCTTAGGTTGGTAGTAAAGTTCAAACCACTCCTCTCTCAGCGCCTGACGAATCATGCTTTCGGTTTCGAATCGCTTCAATGCATCTTCATTCATGCTGTCGTTGAAAAACGAGAAGCGTTGGCCACCTAAGCTTTTGGCATGGTACATCGCCAGATCCGCTTTTCTGAGCAAGGTATTGGTGTCATTGTCATCGTCTGGAAAGCTGACAATGCCGATGCTGCCATTGATGACGATCTCCTCGTTACCAAGCAAAAACGGCTGATCGAAGATACGCAGTATTTTACTGCCGATGGTCGCTGCAATGGCGCTGGAGTTTCGAACTTCGGCAATCACGGCGAACTCATCACCGCCGATCCGGTAAGCTTCTACATTGCCGGTAAGGCTGCTGTTGAGTCGCTGTGCGACGTGGCAGAGTAGGGTGTCACCACAATCATGGCCTAGGGTATCGTTAATGCGCTTGAAGTTATCGAGATCGAAGACCAATAAACAAAATGGTTGGTTATTGGTGATTCTGGCTTCTAGGCGAGTCTGTAAATAGGTGCGATTCGGCAGTCCGGTGAGCACGTCGTTGTTGGTTAAACGGCGAAGCTCTAATTCATTATTCTTTCTATGAGTAATATCCGCGATAATACCAACGAAATAGCTAGGGTTATTTTTATCGCTATTGATTAAATCAATGGAAACATCTAAATGAAGGTGACGGCCATCAAGGCGGCGATAATCAATTTCTGATGTCCAACGGCCTTGTTTGCTAACAATATTAGCAATGTCTTCTTGGTGGCTTTGCTCTAAGTTGCCAAGTTTAAATGGTTGGCCGATTAGTTCGTTTTTGTGACTGCCAAGTAGATGAGTTGCACTGTCATTGAGCTCAATGTAGTTAAAGTTTTCATCAAGGATGAACATACCTTCAGAAATATTCTTTAGAGCTTGAGCAAAAATATTTAATCTTTCCTCTGTTGCCTTTATCAAAGAAATATCTTTAATGGTACCCGTCATTCGGGTAGGTTTTTCATCTTGGTATTCTACAATTTTGGCACGATCTAACAACCAAACCCAGTTACCGTTATTATCTTTAACGCGATAGGTAGCTTCAAAATGATCGACATTGCCATTTAGGTGTTCTGCAATGGCGTGACTGACTCGCTCTAAATCACCAGGGTGAATATTGCTGTCGGTGGTGTGTACATTGCGACAGCCATCTTGGGGGAAGTCCAACTCACCAAGCACATTAGAGCGATACACGCGACCACCAACGATGTCCCAGTCCCACATCTCATCGCCACTTCCCCATAGGGAAAGTTTGAGGCGCTCTTCACTTTTTGCGATACGACGCTGTACCAACAGGCGTTGTTGGTAGTTGCGATAGATAAGCACTGACAACAGCAGCAAAATCATGCCAGCACAGGCTTTGGCCATGTCTGTCAGCCACCAGGGAGGACGAATGTTGATTTGAACTTCGGTGATTGGGCTTTCAATACCGGTTTCGTCTATGGTTTTTACCTGAAAGACATAGCTACCGTGAGGCACGTTGGTATAGGTAGCTTGACGCTGTTCATCTGGGGACTCCATCCAATTTTCATCTAAGCCTTTTAAGCGATAGAGGTAGCTTAAATCGTGGGATAGGGCATCTGCTGGCGAGGAGAATTTGAACGAGAATGGGTAGTCGCTGTAATTTAAAAAGATCTGTTTGGCGCTGATGATGTTTTCAGGCAGTACGTTGCCGGGTTTGACCGCTTTATTAAACAGATTAAAGTCAAATATTAGCGGCGCAGAAAGTTGGTATTGAAAATCGTGGTTTTTACCGACGACATTGAAGCCATACTTTCCACCAAATAGCATTTTGTCTTGATAACGACCGGAAGCCAGCCCGAAAAATTCCGCCATGGCTCCCTGTTTTTGAGTATAGAGACGTTCCAATTTGCCGGTTTCATTGTTGATCACGACTACGCCGTTGGCGGTGGCCGTAATCAAGTAGTCGTCTGTGACTTCAAAGGAGTAGGAGGCGGTGTTGTAGAGGTCGGTCAGGTTTTCTACCTGGCCCAATGAATGGTAGCGATATAAGCCACCTTCGAAGTTTTGTAGAAAAATTCGACCTCGAGAGGCCTTGATGCCATTAATGATCACTCCTTCTAAGAAGGTACCATTACGGATGAGCTGCTGTTTGAGTTTCGTTATTTGATGGACGCCGTTTTGCGTACCAATGAATAAGCCGGTCCGTGTGGCTAGGCCGTTTAGAATGGGTGCCTGAATGCGCTCTTTAAATGGAACTTTGACAATGCGTGGATTGGTGTCGAACTCTTTAAGCTCCATTAGACCATGATCGACGGTACCTAAGAATAAGCGGTTGCTGTATGGATCAGGAATGATGCTACTGAATGCTGCCTCATATTGGAGGCTGGTACTGTTGTAGTTGGCATCAATGACAGTTACGCCATTATGACCGCTGACCAGCAGTTTGCCGGCGTGGCTGGCTACGGCCTTTGGGCCTGAAATACCGGTATTGACACTCCGTTGCCATGTCATGCTTTCATCGTAGAAATGGATCTCTGGTGTATCAGTCAGCAGTACCAGTAAACCGTTAAATTCATGCAAGCCCCAGACACTATTAAGGTCAGGGTTAGTGTATTTCTTAACGGAGTTGTTGCTGTTAGCGCGAACGTATAGCCCTTCTCCACGAACGGCAAGCCACAGGTTTCCGTGCTTGTCCTCGTAGGTGCGGGTAATTGGCAGTAAACTCCGGCTGGTTTCAATCACGCGGGGGGGAAGGGCATCGGTAATTGAAAGTTGGGTAACTTGATGGCCGTGGGTGATGTAAAGCTTGTCACTTCCCGGTTGGTGGTTTATTTGGCCAAAATTTTCCCCTTCTAATAAGGTTACTGCGGTGACGGAGTCCACCTGAGTAAGGGCCGTTTGGGTCAACGCATAAAATTGCTGGTTGATGATTTTAAGATCCACCAGTGGGCCTTCGACCAGTGTAAATGGCTCGGGCAGTTGGCTGTTGCCTATCGGCAGCACTTGGCCGGCGCTGTTAATGGCAAAGCCCCCCATGGAGGTGGGCATATATCGGATTAAATTCTCTGATTGTTGTTGTACTTCGACCTGATCGGTTTCAAGGTCGACGGAGATGAGGCCTTTGTCACTGGCGACCCAGAGGTATTTGTCATCAAAAGAGAGGTGGTTGGGTTTGGCTCCGTGAGGCAGCATTAACGTTGAAAAGGTTTGCTGCTGGATGTCATAACGCTCTAGGTTGGATTGCGAAGCGATATAGAGCGAGTCGTTGGCTTCAACATAGACCAACCGGAACAGCATATTGAAGGCAAGGCTGTTTTTATCTGGCTGGGGATGGAATGAGGTAAATCGATAGCCGTCAAAGCGGTTTAGGCCGTTGAGCGTGGCAAACCAAAGCACGCCGCGCTTGTCTTCAGCAATGGCGGTCACATCAAGCTCTGTGAGCCCGTCTTGCTTAGACAGGTGCTGAAACGTGTCTGACAACGTCAGAGGCACTGCGACTGCATTTGTTACCGCAAGGCATAGCAGCATCACGGCGGAGAAGATCCTTTTTAAGCTCATTCCAATGTTTATCTTTATTGTGTACCGGACAGATCAAAGAAGTGGCGCCCAGATTGGTAGTCCTGTTGCGTCACCCACTTAAGATAAAAGCGTTTAATTATTGATTTTCTTTAGTTCTCAATCACTTTAACACTGGAAAAATCGGTCGAGCAAACCTCTGCACTGACATTTATGAGCAGAATTCAGTGTTTTGAAAAACGGCTTGATTCCGATTTAAACTGAACTAAGTCATCAATGCTGTCGCTCGCCTCAATTCCAGAGAGATCCTGGTGTTGATTGCCGCAACTGAAGAGAATAAGTCTGTCTGGGGTTTTGGGTTTCATTCGTTCAATTATAAAACGAATCATTTCTGCTCGTTCTACAGTGAGAATAGCATCAGCAATGGCTTGGCGTTGGTTGAAGTCCACATCTTGGTTGCCGATGCTGGTCCAAAGGCGCTGGGCTCGGGCATTGATGTTGGTATCTGCTTCAAGAATTTGGTTTACCAAGCCCTGTTTTGTCGCCTGCCACTGTTGATGGGTTATCTGCATCAGGGCGTAGCTGAAGTCAGCGATGAATTGGTCGATGGCTTCAATCAGACGTTGGGGGCTGGCAACAGGGCTTTGAATGTAGAACATCAGCCCCGGATAGTGATTCAGCGGTACATAACTGGTGCCAACCATATAGCCGAGCTGTTGCTTGGTACGTAGCTCATGGAAAAACTGCGATGACATTGCATGATTCAAGAGGCTGAACATGGCGGCTTTGTGCGGCGTGTGCTGCCGCGATTGGTAGTAGACCAAGATGGCGCTATCTTGATGCTCTGCGGTGATCTCTCGCAGCAAAGTGCCTTTACCTTCGATGCTCACCAGCTCTCGGGTGACTTCATCTCCAGGATTACTCACCGCCGACAGCAGCTTTTCCAGTGTGGCGCCAAGTTGTTTGGCTTCAGACTTAAGCCAATCCCCATAAACAAAGGCTTCAACGTTTACGTGATCATAGATGCGATTGATGTGGTTATGCAGCTCTTCCAAGGTGACCGTCTCCAAGCCCGCGGCGAGGCGCAAAGGCTCAAACGTTCGGTGCTGCAGGGTGGCGGTTAAGCTGTTAAACAGTTTTGATATGGGGCGTGCCCGTCGAACGGCGTGCCAATTTCGCATTAGCCTCGCTTTGGTATCGTTAAATCGTCGAGGCAGAAAATTGCGCTTTCTCGCTTGGGTGAGCAGTAATGACAGCAGCGCTTCCTGTTTGCCGGTATAGCCCGTTAGGTGCAGAGTAAGCCCACCTTGATGCGGATAAATGTTGTAACTTAAGCCCGCAATCTCAGCGGCATAGGTACGTTCACTGAGGTCATCCAGCAGCATGGCGATGTAGAGCCGAGTCAGTGCCGCCGCACGAGTGGTTCGGTGAGCTTCGTCGCTGTCCAGCGCAATGAATAGATGCCCTTTGGGAACATTGAAATCGCTGTCTTTAAAGTGCCACAACTTAAGCCCCGGTTGCTGATAAATAATCTGCGGGACCGAGCTGCTACTTTCCTCTTCACGGGGTACTACATTGTCGAGAATGTAAGGGTTTGGTGCCGGTAAACTCAGTTCGTGGGAACGAGGGACGGCAGCCCATTTGGCACGTCGCGCATCGGTAATGGGGGCAGTGGCAAATGGCGTGTGGTAGTAGTCCGCTTGCTGGTCGGTCTCCAAATCTGGCAAAACCAAGGTCAACCGCAGTTTATTTGGCAGCATGCCCGCCATCAGCTTTTTGGTGAGGGTGACGTCTAAGCCGTCCATGCGGTAGTCGCCAAATACGGCATCTTCTGCACTGTAATGGTGCAGATTAATGGCAAGGTGGCTGGCAATATCCAAAGGCTTGCTAGGTTCTTGATAGCGGAAAGCCAGATCCATCAGCACTCTACGCTCATCGTAGCGCCAAGACTCAATTCCCTGCGCACGCACCAATTCGATGTACTGAAACATCAATCCTATGATGGTGTCCTGTTCGCGAATGCCCTTCTCTGTCAGTTGAAAGCTGATATTGAAGTCTTTGAAGTTATAGCCATTAATGCCGCCACCGGCTGAGAGGTTGGTAGCCAGCCCTTGACGTTTCAGTAGAGACAGCAGGCTGCCTTTTCCTTCATAACCTAATAGGTGCGCCAGAAAGGTCAGCGGCTTTAAGTGGTACCACTTATCGATTCCTGGCAATGGAAAGGTGACGGTGAGGCGACGTTGGGATTTTAGAGGTGTGGTTCGAACCTCAATGTTCATGTCACTGTCGCGATAAAGCTCAATCTGAGGATAGGATTTGGTCAGATTAAGGTTATTAATGTCGCTAAAGTGGCGCTCCAATAACGTTTTCTGGTTTTCCAAAGGCTCTGGGCTGACTAATACCAAGGTCATCAGGTTGGCGGAATATTGGCTGTTGTAAAACGCCAGCAACTCCTCTCGAATCGATTGTTGATTGCGATCGGCTAGAGTCTCAATGTTGCCTACGGAAAACTTACTGAAAGGGTGTTCTGGATTCACCGTTTGCTTGTGAACCTGGTACAGGCGGCGCACGTCGTCACGCAGTTTCATCTTAAATTCTGAATCAACGGATTGACGTTCTTTATCGACCAGATGGGAATCGAATAATGGGGCGGTGAAAAATTGACTAAATCTCTCTAAACCTTCGGGAAAGCTGTCGTGATTGATGTCGAAAAAGTAGCTTGTAAATTCAGGTCCAGTCCACGCATTGTGGTTACCGCCATGTTGGCTGATGAACTGTTGGTACTCCCCAGGATTAGGGAAGCGTTCGGTTCCTAAAAACAACATGTGCTCTAGAAAATGAGCCATGCCTTGACGATCCATAGGGTCATCAAAATGACCCACATTAACGGCCATGGCTGCTGCAGATTTACTGGCATCAACGTCTTGAACTAGCAAGGCTTTAAGGCCATTGTCCAAGATAATGTGTTGATAGCCTTTGTTGTCGTTGGGGCTGACAGTGAGCTGCGGCATGGGCGTTCGATCCTCAAGGTGTACTAGCAGTCGCGGTTATCTTGCGCCGGATACAACCTTGGGCAACGACATGGATTATTGTCTCTGTGATAAAGGTTAGTTAATCGCGACTGAGTACGTGATATTTTTGTTGGCTTATTTTGTCTTTGGCCTATTGAACCACAGACTATGATCCTGTTTCAGCTATCTTTTTTAGAAAACTGTGGTTTACAGGAATTTGGCTACTCTCTGAGAGTCGCTTTGGATACAATGACCCGCGTATCGAAAGAATAATTTCACGCCGATACAGAGGTCGAAATTTCCAGTTTTTTGGGGTGACAATGCAACTGTTAATGATGCGCCATGGCGAGGCCGGATTCGAGCAATCCGTGGATGAGCAGCGACGTTTAACTGATCTTGGCCAGCGTGAAGTGCTGCACATGGGATCCAAGTTGGCGCCGTGGTTTACTGAATGCCAGTTGGTGTTGGTCAGCCCTTATGTGCGGGCTCAGCAGACTCTGACCTGCTTAACATCATATCTGCCGGAATCGGCACAAGTGGTTACGCTGCCTGAATTGACGCCAGAGTCCAATCCTGATCTAAGCCACGATGTTATTGCGGCGCACTGCGAATTGACCCAGGCCAAGCGAGTGCTGGTGATAGCGCACATGCCATTGCTGGCATATCTGGTGCGTGAATTTGTGCCAGGTCAGGAGCCACCCTTGTTTGCCACTGCGGCGGTGGCTAGCATAGAGCTGAGTGATGCTGGCCACAAGCTAACCGGCATGCACGCGCCCGCTTTTACTGAGGTTTTATAAGCCATAAAACGGCAAAGGCCCCAACGTGAGGGGCCTTTTTGATCGTGTTTCTTAAGCTTTGGTCGTGGCTTTGACCCCATCAGCGGCGGCCGAAAAACTCTGGGCCATGATCGATATCCACCAGAACTAGCAAAGAGCCATCGCCGCCGTATTCCAGCGGTGCTTGATGGTAGGCGACCACATCTGGGTGTTGGCTAAGCCAGGCGGGAATTTGCTGCTTCAGCACGCCACTGCCGATGCCGTGCATGATGCAGGCACAGTCGATGTGGTGTTTTTTACACTCGTCAATCAAGGCGATCAGTTCAAATCTGGCCTCTTGCGCTCGATAGCCATGCAGGTCAAGCATCAACTCTGGGGCGTAGTCGCCTCGGCGCAACTTTTTCAGCTCAAAGGGATCGGCACCTTCACGGACATAGCGAGTGGGGCCGTTATCGGGCATCGCCGGTTGAAACTCGTCGGAAAAATAGTGATCGGCCTGCTGACGCTGCTGGTTCTCCTCAAGGCGGCGTTTCACCTTCGCCTCTTTCGGGTGATGATGCTTATCTTGAGAAAGCGGCTTAATGCCCTTCATTAAGTCACTGAATAAGTTGTCGTCGTCGGTCATGATCTCTTTGCTATCAACAGGCGGTTAAAAAGGAATGCAATCGTAATCCGCCATAGGGCGGGTTACAATACGCGTAATTGTACATGAAATAGGGCATTCCTAGTGGATAAGATTTTTATCGATGAAGCGGTTACCGAACTGCATACCATTGAAGATATGTTGCGTTGGTCCGTCAGCCGCTTTAATGATGCGGGCATCTTTTACGGCCACGGTACTGATAATCCTTGGGATGAAGCGGTCGCCCTGGTGATGCATTGTTTGCATCTGCCGCTGGAGTTGGGAGGCGAGGTTCGCCGTGCTCGTCTGCTTTCTAGCGAGAAATACAAGATTGCTGAGATGGTGATCAAGCGCGTTCAAGAACGCACTCCAGTGCCTTACCTGACCAACAGCGCTTGGTTCGCCGGGCTGGAATTTTACTGTGATGAGCGGGTGCTGGTGCCACGCTCTCCATTTGCCGAACTGATTGAAAAACAGTTTACGCCGTGGATGTACAACAAGCCGGTTAATCGCATTTTGGATCTGTGTACCGGTTCTGGCTGTATCGCCATCGCCTGTGCTTACGCCTTCCCTGATGCGGAAGTGGATGCAGTGGACATCAGTAGCGACGCATTGGACGTTGCACAGATTAACATTGAGCGTCATGGCTTGCTGGAAAACGTCTTCCCAATTCAATCCGATGGCTTCCATGGCTTGCCAGGCCAGACCTATGATCTTATTGTATCCAATCCGCCGTATGTCGACGCCGAAGACATGGCCGATCTGCCGGAAGAGTTCCACCACGAGCCTGAGCTTGGGTTGGCCTCCGGTCACGACGGTTTGGATCTGACTCGTCGAATCTTGCGTGAAGCTGCCAGTCACCTGAATGACAACGGCGTGCTGATCGTCGAAGTGGGGAACTCTTGGGTGGCACTGCAACAGCAGATGCCAGATGTTCCTTTCACCTGGATCGAGTTTGAAAACGGCGGTGATGGCGTGTTCGTACTCACGAAAGAGCAGTTAGTGGCACATCAAGAGAGCTTTCAGTAGAAACTAATTAGAGAAGGGAGTGCCCCTAGGCAATGGCTGGCAATACAATTGGAAAAATCTTTAGCGTGACCACCTATGGCGAGAGTCACGGGTTGTCGCTGGGCGCCATCGTTGATGGTTGCCCTCCTGGCATTGAACTGAGCGAAGCGGATCTGCAACTGGATCTGGATCGCCGCCGTCCAGGCAGCTCTCGATATACCACCGCCCGTCGCGAAGCTGACGAGGTGAAAATTCAAAGTGGTGTGTTTGAAGGCAAGACCACCGGCACGCCAATCGGTTTGATCATCGAGAACACCGATCAGCGTTCTAAAGATTATTCGGCGATTTCGCAGACGTTTCGCCCAGGCCATGCGGATTACACCTACCATCATAAATATGGCAACCGCGATTATCGCGGTGGTGGCCGCAGCTCTGCGCGGGAAACCGCCATGCGAGTGGCCGCCGGTGCCATTGCCAAAAAGTACCTAAAACAGCAGTTTGGTATTGAGGTACGTGGATATTTGTCACAGCTGGGGCCAATTAAGGCCGAGTCGGTGGATTTCACTCAGGTGGAAAGCAATCCGTTCTTCTTCCCGGATGCGTCAAAGTTGGAGGCACTGGATGAGTTCATGCGTGACCTTAAAAAGCGTGGCGACTCCATTGGCGCCAAGGTGACGGTAGAGGCGTCTAATGTCCCTGTTGGCCTAGGTGAGCCAGTGTTTGACCGCTTGGATGCGGATCTGGCCCACAGCCTGATGAGCATCAATGCGGTAAAAGCGGTGGCCATTGGTGATGGCTTTGATGTGGTCGAGCAACATGGCAGTGAGCATCGTGATGAGCTAACGCCTGATGGCTTTACCAGCAACCACGCCGGCGGCATTCTTGGCGGCATCAGTTCAGGTCAGCCGATTGTGGCACACCTGGCGCTGAAACCGACCTCCTCCATCATGGTGCTGGGCAACAGCATTAATACCCAAGGGGAAGCCACTGAGATGGTGACCCGCGGCCGTCATGATCCTTGTGTGGGCATTCGCGCCGTGCCCATTGCTGAAGCGATGATGGCCATCACCTTGATGGATCATCTATTGCGTCATCGGGCGCAGAATCTGGATGTGTCGGTAGCCACACCGACACTACAGATGAAGGACTAATGATTGAGGCGCTCACTATTGAGCGCCTTTTTGGATCGGTAAAACGCACTCATTTCGAGTGGTTTGTGTAGTAGAGAACGCTGTGAGTGAGCAGTTTTGGCAGCCGGTGCGTCAGACACTGGCGTCTAATTATTTCTTTTTCTTTGCCATCTTAGGGCTAACCGTCCCCTACATGGGGGTCTATCTCGACCTTCGTGGTTTTAACTCTGAAGAGATTGGTGCCTTGATGGCGATCATCATGGGCACGCGCATTATCGCTCCCTTCCTTTGGGCCAGCTTTGCCGATGCCACAGGCCGCCGTGCCATGGTGGTGAAAGTAGGGGCCGGCATGGCGATGCTGGGATTCTCCGGCCTGTTTTTTGCGCACGATTTTTGGTCGGTGGCGCTGGTGCTGGCATTTTACAGTTTCTTCTGGAATGCCATCTTGGCACAGCTGGAGGTGCTCACCCTAGGTTCTCTCGGCGCTAAGGCGCACCAATACAGCAAAGTTCGAAGCTTTGGCAGTATGGGTTATCTGCTGGTGGTGATCATCGGCGGTTGGGTATTCGAGCGCTGGGATGCGGGTTTGCTGCCGTGGATCGGCTTCTCGTTGTTTGTGTCGCTGTTTATCACTACGTTGCCGTTAAATGCCCCCATCATTCGCCCCAATAAAGACAGCTCTGGCAGCCTAAAACTGACAGTTACTGGTGCACTGTTTATCCTGTTTGCCATGGGCATTCAGGCCAGTCATGGGCCATTTTACGGCTTTTATGTACTCTATCTGCAGCAACTGGGAATCGGCGAGAGCATCGCTGGCATCTTGGTGGCCTTTGGCGTGCTGGTGGAGATCGCGATTTTTGCCATCGCCCCTCGGTTACTTGGCCGCTATCAGCTTACTAGCTTGATGATGGCTTGCGCCCTGTTCACGGCGCTGCGCTGGTGGTTAACCGCTGAGATGGATAGCGCAGCAGGACAAGCATTGGCAACGTCTCTGCACGCCATTAGTTTTGGTCTATCCCACAGCTGCGCCATGCAGTACATCCATAAGGAGTACCCGTCGCATTTTCAAGGGCGAGCGCAGGCGCTGTATGCCAGCCTGACCTTTGGTATTGGCGGCGCTTCTGGGGTGTACGTCAGTGGTCATTTGTGGAAGCTGGATCATAACTACATCTGGTATCTTGGTGTGGCACTGGCGCTGATTTCGGTGTTGGCGGTACTGGGCATACAATGGCGCAATCGCCTCCAGCGTAACTAAAGAGGGCACAGATGACCAAGGCGGAGCTTATCCTCTGTTTTAATCAGGGACTGGGCAGAGAGTTTGAAACCTTGCTTATTGATCAAGGGGATGAGCCTTTGTATCTGCCAAAAGACGCTCGCTGTCCGTTTCATCGTATCTACTTTGCCCATGGCTTTTTTGCCAGCGCTTTGCACGAACTGGCGCATTGGTGCCTAGCTGGGGAGCGCCGTCGTCAGTTGGTGGATTACGGCTATTGGTATGAACCCGATGGTCGCAGCGAAGCCAAACAGGCGGAATTTGAATCGGTAGAGGTCAAGCCCCAAGCCATTGAGTGGGCGTTTCATCTGGCGCTAGAGCGCTATTTTGACGTCAGCCTAGACAACACCGGCGACGTTGCCACCGACAGTGCCGGTTTCAAGGCTAAGGTGGCCGAGCAGCTGGCTCGGTATCAGCAGCATGGGTTTCCCCCAAGGGCGGCTCGTTTACTTGATGATCTCAAGGGCCATCGGCAACTGAAACAATCGTTATTACAACGAGGGTCTGTTTATCTTGGGTGATGAAATTTTGGTCTAGGATAACGGCTTTTAATCAAGGAAAACGATTGATAGCATAGTGGCTCTACGTTGAAATCGTTTGACGCAGAGAAATACCAATTGCACTAATGGTCTGATGGTTCAGCTGAAATTAATCGGTTCTCAGGCAAGGCAGTAAAGCGAAGCTTTAGTGGGTCTAAAGAGAGGTTTTCTAACGCAGCATGAGGGCCGATTAAATCAGCCCTCCGGGAAGATCTCACAAGCCCCGACTCTGCGTTAGCGTTGTTCGAAAGGTACCTACATTCCTTCGCAACGCTGCCTTGATTCAGAACTTGTGAGAGCTTCTGAACTGCACAGAGCATTACTGCATTTGGTATAAACCGTTAGTCAGACCCCGTAGGGCGCCCAGAACTCCATTGTTTTCTATTTAACCTTGTATAAGTGGTTGAATTAATAAAATAATGGCCAATTTGTGGCGCAAAAATGAGCACAAAAGGTCAATAGACCCTGATTACTGAGGGCAAGGATGACGCCATTTCGTTTGGGAGTGTTGGTTAACCCGCTGGCCGGTTTAGGAGGCAGCGTGGCATTAAAGGGCAGCGATGATGTTGCCGAACAGGCATTGGCATTAGGGGCCGAGCCCAAAGCCCAGCAGCGAATGTTGCAGGCGCTTAGCCTATGCCGGCCTCACTTTAATAACATCGAATTTAAGACCGCCTCTGGCTCGATGGGAGCCGATCTATTAGAGCAATTAGGCGTTACGGCGCAGGTGCTGCATCAGCTAGAACCTGAGGCGGTAACTACGGCGGATGACACCACCGCGGCGGCGGCGGCGCTGCTGGACAGCGGCGTTGATCTGCTGCTGTTTGCTGGCGGCGATGGTACCGCCAGAGACATCTGCAGCCTGCTTGAAGCCCGTGGCCGTAGCGATCGTCAGGTGGTGCTTGGGGTGCCTGCGGGGGTGAAGATTCACTCCGGCGTGTATGGCATTACGCCCAAGGCCAGTGGCGAAGTGGTGGCATTAATGGCGCAAGGAGAGTTGGTGTCGTCGATGATGGCGGAAGTACGCGACATCGATGAGGTGGCGTTTCGACAAGGTCAGGTCAGGGCCAAACACTATGGCGAGATGCGCATTCCCGAGGCGCTTAAGTTTGTGCAAGCGGTGAAGATGGGTGGTCAGGAGATCAAGGAGTTGGTGCTGGATGACATCTGCGCCGAATTTATTGAGCGCATGGATTCCGATTGCCAGTACATCATGGGCTCCGGCTCCACCGTGGCGGCAGTGATGGCGGAGCTTGGGTTTGATAATACGTTGCTAGGCGTGGATCTTATTGATTGCGACGGCGTCATTGCCTCGGATCTCACCGCATCTCAATTACTTGAGCAAATCGACCATCGGCCAACCAAATTAGTCGTCACACTTATTGGTGGCCAAGGCCACCTGTTTGGTCGGGGCAATCAGCAGCTGTCTCCGCAGTTGCTGCGCCACCTTGGTGCAGACAACATCATCATCCTAGCCACTAAATCAAAGCTGGAAGCCCTTGAGGGTAGGCCGATGATCAGTGATACTGGCGACCCAGAATTAGACGTGGCGCTGGCGGGGTGGTATCCCATCATCACCGGTTATCACGATGAAGTGTTGTACCCGTTACAGTAGGAATAGAAGATGTTAGAGCAGTTGGAACAGCAGGCCCATGAATGGATGGCCGACAAGGTGCAACATGGCAGCGATGATGATGTGTTTGCCAGCGGTTATCTGCAGGGGCACCTTGCTCTTAGCCTAAACGAAATTGAGGGTGACGCCGACGTGCTGGCGCATCTGGAAACGGACATGGCCGACCGCCTGCAGCAGGCCAGCTCAGAGTTGGCGCCAGAGGACTTGGCTTTAGTTCAAGCCAGCTGGCAGGAGCTGTTAACCACCTTGCGAGACTAAGTAAGCTCAATGAAAAAAGCCACGGCACTTGCCGTGGCTTTTGCGTTTCTAACTGGCGTTAAAAGTTATAGCGGATGCCCATCTTCAGCTGCCAAGTAGAGGCGCTGACGTTGTAGGTGTTCCAGTTCTTGGTCTCTAAGCCATCTTGACCATATGGAACGTAGTAGGTGTACTGGCCGCTATCCGCATCGTAGTCGTAATCCACCAAGATGTCGGAGTTGTAGCTTTGAGTGCGCACCTCGCCCCAATCTTCATTAAGCAGGTTTAGCAGGTTCTTAATGTCGAAGTAGAACACGCTGCGATGGTCTTTGCTAAAGCCTGGCAGCTCCTGAGTGAAGCGGAAGTCGAGCTGGCTCACCCAAGGTTGAGTGCCCGTGCCTTTGCCGCCATAACCACCAGCGTAGCCCCCCAGCCCCACGGCATTGGCTGCGGCGATGAACTCTTCGTAGGTCAGGCCACCGCCGTACACTACGTTAGGGTCGTCGGCGCCGGTTGGAATGTACGGCAGGTAGTAATCGGAATCATCCAGATCCCCTTGGTCACCCAGGTCGCCATCGCGGAAGGCGCCCAAGGTGTAGGTGATCGGCTGGCCACTGCGACGCTCATAGAACAGATCAAAGGTAGTGGCGTAGCCTTTCCAGAACTCAGCCTCATAGCCAAGGCTTACGATCCAGCGGTGTTCAACTTCGTAGTGGCCTCGGCCCAAGGTGGTGCCGTTACGGTCCAGCCCAACCGGGGTGTATTGATAGTTGGACTTTGCGGTAGAGCTGCTGCCTTGGTTGCCCTCGGTGATGTCGGTATTGGTGTAGGAGGTGCTCAGGCGAATGCCGTTCTCCCATTCCTTGGACAGGGTAAAGCTCAGCACTTTGTTTTCACCGGACTCATCGGCGTTGGTCAGCATCAGGTCATAGCGATCCGTCGCTTCTCCGGTGAGTGGGTCGATGGCCTCGTAGTAGGTCCGACCGCCAGGAGTGGTGCCTGCGGCAGTTCGGGTCAGGTCGACCCAAGCAGCATCGTCTTCACGGTCAATCACTAAGTACTCTGCGCCCATGTACCAGTTGTCACCCAGCAAAGGCAGATCGGTGATGTAATCGATGCCGATGCTGTAGCGCCAATCCGATGGCAGCTCGAAGTTAGGATCCAGTGCATTTACGTAGCCATCGCCGGACGTCAGGCCATCGGTCAAACCTTGGGGAATCTGAGTCGGGTTGGCACCGCTTAGGTAGTCTTGGGTATTGCTGGCGGTGACGTTGGTGATGCCATCGTTGGAGAAGCTGTTGCCAAACCAGACGTTGGGGTTGCCGCCTGAGAAGCGTCCTGCGCCCATGCGAAGTTGCAGGTTGTCTTGAATCTGCCACTTGATGCCCAAGCGAGGCAGCCAGATGTCTTTACCATCGAAGGTGGCGTTGTTGGCGAAACCGTAGCGCTTGTAGAAGTTTTGGTTAAACGCGGGGGTGTCACTGGAATCGATGCGCTCGTAACGAACCCCGAAGGTCAGCTCGATGTCATCGGTGATGGCCCACACGTCTTCAGCGAATAGTGCGTTGGTGGTTTGGCTGAAATCAACGGCGGCATCCGCCGGATTGCCGGTATAGGCGTTTTTGTAACTGAGGCTCGATGCCTGTTGGTTTTCGAAATCGTCAATGGAGTCGAATTCCCATACACCCAAAGAGTCAGGCACGAACATATTGAAGGTATCTAACTTGTTGTACTGCCAGCCAAAGCCCAGCTCGTGATCGCCAATCAGGTAGGTACCGGCAAACCGCAATTCCAAATTTTGGTTGTCCAGTTGATTGGCGTGACGATATTGCTCGGTGCCAAAGGTGACGCCATTTCGCGGGTCACCATAATCATCAACGCCGGTGTAGACGGTTACCTGACCCATGCCGGAGTTGACCGTGGGCGCCACTTCAGAGGTAACGTCCTTGTAGGCCAAACGCATCTCGGTGGAAAAATCGTCGCTCCAGTCACTGAACAGCTGCAGTGAGTAGCCCTCTAAGGTTTCATTTTTGTCGTACCAGTAGCTCGAAAGGTTAAGCTCGTCGTCACTGGAATTTTCGTTGCGAGTATCGTTACTTTCGGAGTGCTGATAGGTCAGAGAGGCGCGGTGGTAATCGCTGATGTTCCAATCCAGCTTGGCCAGAATCTTCTCATCCTCCTCTTCAAGGGCATTGCCCCAGCCGCCAATGTCAGATCCATACACCTCGTTGGCGATGCGAATGATCTCATTGGCATCATTTAGGGAGATGTAGTCGGTTTCATTGGCTTGACCTGAGCCATTGGGGCCCCAGGTGGTATCGCGAGGCGATTCAAACTTCTCGTAGGCACCGAAAAAGAACAGCTTGTCTTTAATCAGTGGCAATCCGACGGAGCCGCCATAGGTGGTTTCTTCAAAGCTCTGGGCAATTTTGTCGCCATCGTCAGGGTCTTTACCGTCTCCCGCCATGCCATCGTCGGTGTACTCGTAGAACACGCTGCCGCTTACCTCATTGGTACCGGATTTGGTCACCGCGTTGAGCTGAGCGCCGGTAAAACCGCCGTAGCGCGCCGACATTGGCGAGGTGTTTATGGCTACCTGTTCGATGGCTTCCAGAGAAATTGGGCTGCGCTGGGTTGGGTAGCCATTGCCGTTGAGGCCAAAGTCGTCGTTCTGACCGATGCCATCAACCAGTAAGGTGTTGAATTTAGGGTTAAGGCCCGCCACGGTGAGGGTGCCAACATCGTCGTTCAGCAAAACTGCAAATGGGTTTTGGCGAACGATCTCTTTAATGTCACGGTTGATGGCCGAGGTTTGAGCAATCTCTTTTTCGCCAAACTCGCTGCTGGAGCCTGCTTGGCGAAAGGCGGTTGGTGCGCCGTAGACGGTGATCTGCTCAACCTCTGAGGCCAGTGGCAATTCGGCTCTAAAGCGTAAGGCCTCACCTAGGTTGAGATAGATCCCTTCACGGCTTTCATCTTGATAGGTGTCTGAGTCCACAACCACGGTGTAGGGGCCGCCAACACGCAGCCCCTTGGCAACGAACTGACCTTGCTCGTTAACCTGAACTTGAGTGGTGGTGCCGGTAGGTTGGTGCAAGATGGTGATTTTGGCATCGGTTACCGGTTGTCCCTGTGTGGACATCAGGGTTCCGCGGATGCTGGAGGTGGTTTCATTGGCCAGCGCTGCCCCTGAAGCAAGCAGCGCCGACAGCGCTATCGCCACAGGATGGCGAGTTAAGCGTGAGCGTATCATCTGGATTAATCCTTTAAAATTATGATGTTATTTTTAAGTGCCGATGGCGGTATCTCAGTCCATGGCGCCGCCATCCTAGTCATCAAAGATGACGCTCGTGTTAAATAATTGTGTCATCAAAGGTGTTGTAAACTGATTCAGGACACTGTGTTTTTGTTCTGCAGTTCGCTGTTTTAGATAATTTTTTAAGGGAATAAGCCGAAGTGAATAAATCAACCACTGAGATAAAGTGGCATCGATGGTTAATGCTATTATTGGCAACCTCGATTCTTGGAGCCTGCAGTAGCGACGTGACAACGACCCATAACCAAACCATCCGAGTAGCGACCTTTAACGTCAGCATGGATGCCAGTAATTACGCTCAAAAAGGTCAGCCTCTTGATCCTGAGGCTTTGAAGGCGCGTCTGGCGTTGGGGAATCACCCTCAAATCACCAATATCGCTGAGATCATTCAGCGAGTTAGACCAGATGTGATTCTGCTTAATGAGTTTGATTACATCGAAAATCTCAATGATGGGATCAGAGCGTTCATTGAGAACTACCTGCTCCGACCCATTCAGGGGCAAAAGCCCATTCACTACCCCTATTTTTATGTGGCTCCGGTAAATACCGGAGAGCCGAGCCCCTTGGACATTGATGGCGATGGGGCGGCATCGGGCACGGGAGGGGATGCCTGGGGTTATGGCAATTACCCTGGTCAATACGGCATGGTGGTATTGTCTCGCTACCCAATTCAGATGAGTGAGGTACGGAGCTTTAAGCACTTCCTCTGGCATAAGATGCCCAACGCTCAAAAGATACAGAATCCTGATGGCACTGCATTTTATGATGAGGCCACTTGGCAACGGCTGCGGCTCTCCTCCAAATCACATTGGGATCTGCCCATTGACGTTGATGGAAAGAGGTTTCACTTGCTGGCGGCTCACCCAACGCCACCGGTGTTTGATGGCGACGAAGATAGAAATGGCGCTCGCAACTACGATGAGATCCGATTGTGGGCAGACTACCTGTCAGAAGCGCGAGGTGAATACCTTGTTGATGACAATGGAAAACAAGGCGGATTGGCCGCAGATTCTCGTTTTGTGATTGTGGGGGACTACAACGCCTCTCCCGATGAGGGGGATAGTAGAGCTGGTGCCATTGAGCAGTTGTTGGCACATCCCCTGGTGAATGCCAAGCCGATTCCAACTAGCCGTGGCGGTAAACTTCATACCCCTGACAACCCTAATGGAGCCAAGCACACCGCGGGGTGGCGTATACAGGCGGATTATGTGTTGCCGTCTAAGTTTGGCATTGATTTGATTGCCAATGGCGTATTCTGGCCTGCCGCCGACAGCAAACTGCATCGATTGGTCCGAGGCCGAGGCGCGTCATCGGATCACCGTTTGGTGTGGGCCGACTTAAAGCTAAATTGACCCCATTCCAGTATGGAGCCGCGTTTGATGCGGCTTCCCTACCTTTCTTATGATGTTGACACTTTTTTAACGTCCCTCATGGCACCTTTGGGCTAGTTTCGATTTTTCTGGCTCGAGGTAAGCGATGAAGAGCAACGTTTTGGTTAGTGCGATGGCCGCGTTTGCAGCGGCAATGATGCCGGTGCAGGCCGCTGATTATGTGGTAGCGGAATTGGCGCCCGCCAAACACGTGGTGTTGGCGTCTCAGGTTGAAGGTGTGGTCAGTGTGTTCAAGTTACGGTTAGGGCAGTCGGTCGATAAGACCCAGCCCTTAGTTGAACTCGACCCTCAGGATGCCGAACTGGCTCTGTCGCTCAGTGACGCTGAGCTGGCATTGTCTCAGGCCGATTACAAACTTAAACAGAAACAACTTAAGCGTCTGCAGGGGTTGGAGCAGGGTCAGACGCTGTCCCAAAGTGAGCTAGACGATCAACAGCGCATCACTCAAGTCAGCCAAGCTCAGGTGAGCGTGGATGAGCAGAAGCGGGCTCAAGCTCAGCGCTATCTGGATAAGTTCACCATTCGAGCGCCATTTGATGCGGTGGTGGCCAAACGCTTGGTGGAGCAGGGGCAGTGGCTCAGCGTTGGCCAGCCTGTGTATGAGCTTAGCCAGGTGGACACGCTGATTGTACGGGCGTACCTGATTGAGGATGACCTTGCCAATCTCTCCGTTGGTCAGACGTTGGAAGTGCGTATCCCC
Source organism: Ferrimonas aestuarii (assembly GCF_005116665.1). GTDB lineage: Bacteria > Pseudomonadota > Gammaproteobacteria > Enterobacterales > Shewanellaceae > Ferrimonas > Ferrimonas aestuarii. Next base: position 25,502 of record NZ_SWCJ01000010.1, read on the forward strand.
TCCATGGCACTGACGCGCCCGGCTCGCTTGGTGCGCATGGCGCCAGTGATGGACAGTGATGCGCAAGGTTTTGCCATCGAGCTGGAGCTGGATAACGGCGATCGTCAGCTTAAGCCGGGTTTTCGGGCGCAGGTACTGTTGCCAGGAGGTGAGCAGTGAATCTGTGGTCATTACTGCTGGGGCGGCGCTGGTTTAGCCATCTCCTGCTGCTTACCATCATCTTCATCGGGGCGATGTCGGTCTGGCAGATGCCCATGGCCGAAAAGCCCGCCATCGACTTAGGTCAGGTGAGCATTACGACCAGTTTCCCCGGTGCGTCCTCCCTTGAGGTTGAGAGTAACGTTACCTCCAAATTGGAGAAAGAGCTGCTTTCAGTCGCTGGTATTGAACGTTTTACCTCACGCTCAGAGACTGGGGCATCCAGCATCAGCATCCGCATCGATCCTGGGGTGTCTGACATGAATGAGGTCTATCAGGACATTCGAGATGCAGTAAATCGGGTGACCGATCTTCCTATCGAAGTGACTGAGCGGCCGCTGGTTCGCATCAGTAAATCCTCCAACTTAGACTTTATGGTGGTTGGTATCGGCAGCGAACTGCCCTATGCCACGTTGCGCGAACAAGCCCGAATCTTGGAACTGAAACTGCGCCGGGTTTCCGGTGTGGGGGAAGTGAACCTTATCGATCTGCGTCGGCGAGAGTTTTGGGTTGAGCTGCAGCCGGAGCAGCTCAGGCGCTATCAGCTGACCATTAACGACGTTATCTCAGAGATTGAGGCTCGCAACGTATTGGTGACCTCCGGAGCCATCGATGGCCCAGAGGGACAACTGGAGTTGGTGACCGACGCCCAGTTGCTGGAAACCCAGCAGTTGATGGAGTTGGTGATCCGTAATCAACCTGAAGTGAGGCTGAAAGACGTTGCCGCGGTGGTGCGCATGGGGTTTGAGCGAGGTGAAAGCCTAGCCACCATCAATGGCATGCGCAGCATCGGTTTTGACCTTCGCGCCGCAGAGAAAGCCGATGTGATTGCTACCTCTAAATCGGTGCGAGCGCTGCTGGACGAAGAGCAAAGTCGGCTGGGAGATGACTATCGCCTTAGCGTGGGTTTTGATATTGCTAACGAGATTCAAGCCCGCTTTGACATGGTGAAAGTCAATGGCGTGACCGGCTTGGCGTTGGTGATGTTGGTATTGGCGCTGTGCCTGAATCGTCGAGTTGCGCCTTGGGTGGCGTTGTCGATTCCGTTCTGTGTGCTTGGCACCTTGGCGGTGCTTTCGAGCCTTGGGCAGGTGCTAGACAGTTACACCATGGCCGCGTTGATCTTGGTGATTGGTGTGGTCGTGGATGATGCGGTGGTGGTCAGTGAACGCATCAGCGCCGAATATCAACAAGGCACCTCGTTGGGGACGGCGATCATCGATGGCACCAAGCAGGTGATGCCGGCCATTGTGGTCAGCATCTTAACCACCATCATCGCCTTTGTGCCCCTGTTGGTGCTGCCAGGACAGATGGGTAAGTTGCTGTATGTGCTACCTCTGACCATCGCCATTGCCCTAAGCTTCTCTCTAATCGATGCACTATTGATCGTGCCTGCACACATGCGAAAAGCGATGAAAAAGGTGCAGCCCAGCCAGTCTAGTTACCTGGAGAAACTGGGACAGGTTTTGGGGCCATGGATTGCACGAGCCATCAAGGCACCTCGAAAGTGGATGGCCACAGCGCTGCTGATTGCGATAACCACCATTGGCGTGCTGTCCCTACGGCTGCCGCTGCTGTTCTTTCCTACCGATGGCGCTTATCTGGTGGCAATTACCGCCCCTCTGCCTGCTAACCTCGACCTAGAACAGGCGTGGAAACACGCCCAGCAGGTGGATGCTATGTTAGCGGAGACTCCGGAAGTGGTCGGCTGGTACGGTGAAGTTAGTGAAGAGGAGGGCAGTTGGGAGGTGAGCCTTAGCCCAGCGGGAAAACGCAAGATGACCGCCTCAGAACTGGTTCAGCAGTGGCAGCAACGCAGTGGCGATTTTGGCTATGAGCTGGAGTTCGATGTGGACAGCGGCGGAGCGCCGGGTTCGCGTCCCATTGACGTTCGTGTGGTGGGGGGCAGCGATTCCGACCGTCAACAACTGGCGGATGAACTGGAGACCTGGCTAAAGGCCTACCCTGGCGCGGTGGCACCACGGCAGTCTCAGTCGGAGCCGGTGGCTCAGTTGACCGCGAAGATGGATCATCAATGGATGAGCCGCTTGCAGGTAGACACCAGCACCTTAGCCAGAACCCTTCGTGCTGCCATTGAAGGAGAGCGGGTATCGCGACTCTTTGTTGACGATGAAGAGGTGCGTTATCGGGTGGTGCTGGAAAATGACGATCGCAACATTGAAGAGCTCAATCATCTACTGGTTCGCAATCGCAGTGGCGAGTTGGTGTCCATGCACCGAGTGCTGAGCTGGCAGCATGGAGAGCGCGCCGCCAACATCGACCATTACAACGGGCTTCGTAGCATTCGAGTATCTTCCCATGTGGATGCCAAACTGACCGACCCAGTTCGGCTGGAGCAGGATCTGAGCGCCGCGTTTGCCAATCATGGCTACAGCAGTGATCTGGTGATGGCTGGGCAAGCGGAAGAGACCCGGGATGCCCTGTATGGCATGGCGTTTGCGATGACGCTAACGGTGGCGGCCATCTTGGTGGTGATGCTGATTCTGTTTGATCGCATGGGCCCAGCACTGGTGGCTCTGCAGGTGATACCGGTGGCGGTCGCGGCAGCGTTGCTGGTGCTGTGGCTGCATGGCAAGCCCCTAAGTTTCTTTGCCTGTGTGGGAATTTTGGGGATGGTGGGTGTGGTGATCAATAACGCCCTGGTACTGCTGCATCACTATCAGAGTTTTGCTTTTAGTCATGAGCCTGAAGTTCGCCTTCAGCAACTGCTCGAGGGGGCATTAAGCCGAGTGCGTCCGATGCTGGTGACCACGTTAACGACGGTGGCTGGGCTACTGCCACTGGCTTATGGGCTGGGTGGATACGACAACCTGATGTCACCCATTGCGCTGGTGATTGGCTGGGGCATGTTGTTGTCAGCGCCACTGGTGCTGCTATTGGTACCCGCGGGTTATGGGCTGCTGTTGGCTCGTGAGCCCCAATCTACTGATAGCGAAGTCCATGGAGAGGTTGAAAGCTTACGGCAGGCCAGTTAAAGCCTAACCTCGGCGGGCTTGTCATTTGGGCCCGCCAGCCGCGCTCTCATCCGCCTCTCAAGCTTCGCTCAATTTGATGTCGAAAAAGCCACTGGCTTCCGGCGCTTACCGGCAACGCGCTGGACAGTTTGGTTGTTGATTATTCCTTTGATTTCATCATCAGACTCAACAAACGCCTCCCTGACGCACGTCAGGGGCCAGCGTCTTTGACCTTGAAAAGCGGCGTTCGCCGCAGGAGTTTAAAACTTCGATACCTCTAAACTAAGCCATTAATGGCTGTGTCCCACATGGGATGACTTCGATGGCGGAGCTATCGGACGCTGCTGTGGGTGGCTAGGGCGCTGCGGTGGTTGGTAATGTTGTAAATTGGCTTGAGAGACAAAGTTGGCCACCAGCTGGTCAAACTCCTGTTCAATGCGCTGCACTTTTTGGTTGACCGTCTTATTCACGGCGCTTTGCCACGCCGGTTGCTGCTGAATGAATTTTTGGCCGACGCCGTGACTAAAAAACGCGGTGAGCTGGCGAAGTTCATCTTCGCTGTATTGATTGGTGAGCTCTGCGGCGAGCTCTTGCTGCAGAGCGCTCCAGCTCAATTGCTCGTCCGCAAAATCAAACGCCATCTTACGGTAATTGTCTTCTAAAGGCCGTTGAGCAGCCTCAATTCGATAAGGTTTGAGCTGGTGAGCGTAGCGACTGTGGAGTTGGTATTTGGCGTATTTAATCTGTTCATCAATCTCCAGCAGTTGCACCAGAGCTAGGGCTTGCTGCTGATGACTCGTGTTGGCTTTGCTGCTAGCCAGATGATTTACGGTGTTTCGATCTTCAAGCAGCGCCTGCGCTGGAACGCTGGTGATGAGCATGAGGCTCACCGCGAGTATTTTGTACATGGTTCCTCCTTGACCAACTTGATGGCGGCATCTTTGGTAAGACGCCACCATCGGATCGAAGTTACTTGACGGTTAAGCGAACTGCAACGCCGTTTGCGGCAGGGTCACTGTCGACCACAAAGTAGTACCAGCCCTGCGACGGGTTATTCACCTTGATGGTTTCCCTGTTGCTGCCCGCGGTTGCCGAGATGGTTTGGTAACTGGTGGCAGACGGCCAGCTGCCACTGCGGCCATACACACTGACATCGCCATCACCGTACCCTGTTTCCAACGTCAGCTCAGTGGTGCCCTCTTCAACAAAGACGTAGTAGTCGTTACGGCCGTTGCTGGCGCAGATCGCTTGGCCTGACTGCAACTCTTTGTAAGACTCGGGACCGCTGATGCTGCACTGATCAGGCAGAGAAGGCGTGCCGCCGTTATCCGGAGGCGTTACGCCGCCATCGTTGCCCTCAACAACATTTAGCGATACCCCGTCGAAGCTGGAGCTGGTATCGACGGTAAGGTAACGGTAACCGCGATTGGTGGTGAAAGTGATCTGCTCCTCGTTGCCTAAATTGACGGAGCTGACTTGAGCGTTATCACGACTTGCCCAGGTATCGGCATTGAAGAACAAGTCTGCATTGCCGTTACCGCCGCTCAGGGTGGCGGTGAAGGTGGTGTTGTCCTCCTCTACATAGATGTAGAGGCTGTTTTTGCCACCAGCTACACACTCAGTTTGCCCAAGGTTTAATTGGCCATAGTCGATGGTGGCTGTGCCACAGTGAGGGGCTGGGTCAACCGGATCCGTTGGTTCGGTCGGATCTGTCGGGTCGGTCGGATCTGTCGGGTCAGTTGGATCCGTAGGATCAGTTGGATTTCCCGCATCAGGATCGGGATCCGCTGAGACTTCGGTGGTGCTCACCATAAAGTCGACGCCACCAAATTCACCGGACAGAGTGACGTAGTGCCAGTATTCTTCCGGATTGAGGTTCACCTCAATCACTTCGTAGTTACCGTTGCCGATACCATAGCCATCGTTTTGTTCGCCAGAGGCCCAGCCGGTGGTGCTGTAGTAGATATCAGCATCGCCCCAGCCGCCACCAATCTTAATCCACACGGTATCGCCGCTGCGATCGCTGTTGGCGAAAGCGAAGCTGGCACGACCCGCCTGAGAATCCACACACTCCACCAATTGATCAAGTTCATAGGAGCTTGAGCCTGACTGATGGCGATTGGCTTCATCCGACGGTGAACATTGGGAGAAGTCGCGGCTGATGGTGGACGGGCTGCCAGCCCAGTTGCCATCGCTGCCACTGTCGGCGGCCTCAGAGTCCGATGGGCCTTTATCAACAATGCCGTCGTTGGCGGTGGAGAGACCACTGGTGAGCCAGCCAAACCACTCGTTGTCGTAGCGGGTGCCGATGCCATCCATGAAGCTTTGATAGCCTTCGTAGTCGTTGTTGCGCAGCAGATTCAGGATCTGGTTCACGTCTTCTTGATGGCGCTCAAACATGAAGCGTACCGCGAGGTAACCCCAGCGATACACTCGGTCTTGACCAGAGTCATAGGTGTTTTTGAAGATGGTGGATAGGGCGTACTCGCCGGTTTCACCCATCTCAACGGCGCGGGTGTTGGCGTCCTTATAGGAGATGTATTCCGCCAGTCCCTCAATCCACCAGATGGTGTTGGCGGAGATGGAACGACCAAAGTCGCCATACAGATTGTAGCGGCCATCCAGATAGTGAACGTATTCGTGCTGCAGATTCCAGATGTGGAAGTCGGGCACTCGCCATTCCGCTTCATAAGCGATGAAGCGGGCTTGATTTTTCAGGCCACCTGGTGAGCCCTCTAGGTACATGCCGCCGTTGTTGGTATTGATGCCAAAGAAGGTGCCTGCGTAGCTTTGATAATCACTGGAGCTATTGAAGATCACCAGCTCAAGGTCGTCATTGTTGTCGTTATTTACCGGGCGATTACCGGTGGCCAACTTACCGTGGAAGTAGCTCTCTTGGGTGCCCAGTACCTCACAAGCCCACTTTGCTTGATCGTTGTACATCTGCTGGGCACGCATCTTGAGGCTGTCGGAACACTTGTAGTTAAAGGAGAGGATCTCCTGCTCCAGATTGTATTTAAAGCCACAGATGTCGTAGGCATTACAGTTAGCGCGGTCGTAATAGTCGGCCATCTCGGCGGCGGCCAGCCACAATACGTCGGTGGCGTCGTCCTTAGAGGTGGAGCTGAGTACCGAAATCACTCGGGATTTGGTTTTCTCTTTGATCTGCTCGATGTAGTAGAAGCGTGACATCTCCCGCACGGAATTGACTAGAACATACTCGGCGTTGGTGTCTAATAGGTGGCGGTTTCGATTTTGGAACGCATACAGTTCATCAATGATGCTGGAATCTTGAGCGAACAGCGCTTTCATGTCGTCGTTCCACTGGGCACGGAACAAAGTTGTGAAAACGGCGTTGGCGGCGGCGTTCATTCCCCACAGTGCTTGCCAGCTGTCATCGTACTCTCGTAGTACTCGGATGGTCACCCAGTTGAAATCGGCACCAAGATCGGCGGAATCGATCCAGATCAGCGCTTCTTTGAGAACGCCTGCATTGCCTTCACTGGCGGTCCACGTGCTGGCATTGTTGAACAGGTTGTTCAGAGCCACCTTGGTGTCCGAGGTGACGGCGCTGGAGTATTCCGGTACGTCCTCGGGGTTGTAAAACTGCACATAGAGTGCCGCTCGCACAAAGTAGATCAGCGACTCAAGACCGATGGTGTCGGTACCACTGTAGTTCAGGGCGCGGTCGCGAATGCCAGCGATGACGCTGCGCATATTGGACTCACTGAACAGCGCGGTGGCATCGGGGCCGGTGAGGTTATACAGGGGGCTAACACATTGAGGATCGGACGCGGCCAGTTTGTTGACCAGATCCCAACCACTTAATCCAACAAAGCTCTGGCAATCCTGCTCAGCTTGAGGACCCAGCATACCCGTCATCCCTTCCGGACCGAGGTTAGCGGCATTCATGGGGCTGGCTTGACTTACAGGGGCGACAATCGAATTGTCGGCCTTGGTGGCCAGGGCTAGGTTGGGCGCTAAGGCGAAGCCAATAGCGGCGGCGAGGTAGTGCAGTTTCATCAGTGACTCCTTGTCATTTTTTTAAGGTTGTGATGACTGCGCATGCATGGCGTTAGGGGGTCATGCACTCCCTTGCGCAGCCATGCATACAATATATTCAATAAAAAAGACTCACTGGTTTGTGGTTTGGGCTAGTTCCTCGAGAAATGCCGCCCCTGTGTAGGTGTTTAAATTATGAACAGTCGCTTATTGTTTGAACGATTCACATCAATGTTTAATAAAAACTTCATATAAAAAAGGTAGTTAGCTTTAATTTCTCAATAACATTGCTCAAATAAAGGGCTTTATGATTGGCTGATATTGCTGGGCTTTGAGGGGAGGTTTTACTTACAGTTTTGGGGGTAATGACTCACAAAGTGGAACGCAAGGTAACCCAAGTGGATTAGTCAGTTATTGAGGTGAGTCGATGTCAACTGCCTAAGGTAAACACCAGACGTGGCTGTGGCATCCTAAAAGTAAGGTAATAAGTAAGGGAAGAGCGATGAAAAAGTTGGAATATTATGTCCCCCATTCGCACCTGCAAGCCACACTGGATGCATTATTTGCTGTGGGGGCAGGCAGAATTGGTGACTATGACCGCTGCTGCTGGGTCACACAAGGTCAAGGTCAGTTTCGGCCACTGGCTGGCAGCAATGCGTTTGTGGGAACCAAAGAGCAGGTGCACCACGAGCCTGAATATAAAGTGGAGTTGGTGTTCTACGCCGATCTCAAACCTCAGGTGGTGGCCGCATTGAAAGCGAGCCATCCCTATGAATCACCCGCTTATCAAATCATCCGTTTTGAAACTTAATTGGCGGCGGCCAAAATGCCATTAAGGGCATGGCTTAACCAACTCAGTGCTGGCCCAGGGTTGGCATTGGGACGCATTAGTTTATCAACCGGGGCCATCCAGGTTTGATGGTCGATGGCCAAGGAGATCTCCTCGATGTTGTCGGTGTAGTAGGCGTAGTCGATCAGGTGTTTCGGCAGATAACACCAACCAAACCCGTTGGCGGCCATGTCACGCATGGCGTAAAGATTGTTGCACCACCATACGTTGGGAGACAGCGGCTCAATGTGTGCCAGCGAATCCCCTCCCACCCCTTTGATCAGCAGTTGTCGGTGGGGTCTTAGCTGCTCCAGTGTGATGGCATCGTCGATTTTGGTCAGTGGGTGGCCGGGAGCGGCAACGGCGACAAAAGGCAGGTGACCAATGAAGGTTGCGTCGACCAGCTCTGGCATCGGCATCTGGGAAAACATCAGCCCCAGATCCGCTTGACCGGAGTGCACCAAGTTGGGCACATCTGGACTGGCCGCGCTTAAAAACTCGAGGTTAGTGGCCTGAAATTGCTCACTGAACTGGTGCAGAACTTGATTAAATTTGGGAGTCATCAACGCTTCGTCCACCGCCAACACCAGCTTAACCTCTTCCCCTTTGGCCAGTGAATGCATCACGGTCTCCATACGTTGATGCTGAGTAAGTACGCCTTGGGCATGTTCCAGCAGCACTTTTCCTTGAGTGGTGAGCGTGGGCGAGCGGCTAGAGCGGTCGAACAGCTCTTGGCCAAAGTCGATCTCCAGATTGATGATGCCCTGGCTGACCACAGATTGCGCTTTGGATAGCTTTCTGGCTGCGGCGGAGAAGGAGCCGCATTCGGCGGCAGCCACAAACATTCGCAGTTGCTCCAAGGTATACATATCGTTTTTCCAGATGGTTACTAACTATCTATTACCTTAAATGCAGTTAGAATTATCGGCAATGAGTTTTTGGAGTTGGTATTATGTCTACGTTAGAGCGTATTTTTCATTCGGTGTTGTTTGAGGCCATAGCCCTGCTGTTTATGGTTTTTGTTGGCAGCCTGATTACCGGTGCCAGCCAAGGCACCATGTTGTGGATCTCCGTGACGTTGTCGCTGTTTATTATGGTGTGGAACTACGGCTATAACCTGGCGGTGGATAAAGCATTTGGCGAAGACCGCAGCAAGCGAGATCTGAAATTCCGTATTTTACATGGCCTTGGGTTCGAAGGCGGGGCGGTGTTTCTGACCGTACCTTTTTTGATGTGGGCCTTGGACATGGGGTTTTGGAAGGTGTTGGTGATGGACATCGGCATTATGATCTTCTTTTTGATCTACGCCATCATCTACAACTGGGTATACGACAATGTTCGAGCTCGGGTGACGATGCGCTCGGTGAGTGTCTAGTCGCCTAATTAATATTCTTTAAGCGTTTTTATTCTCGTATTTTCATCATGTTGGCGCCGACGTTCGGCGCCATTTTTTATGCCAGTTTGGACTGAGCTTCGGCGGGCAGAGCCACCAGCAGCAATCCAACAAGGCTTACTGAGGCAAGCGCACTGAAGGCCGCATCTAAACTCCAGTTCGCTCCCAGCCATCCAGCTAGCAGATAGGTGACAAACCAGCATAGGTGAGACAATGAAAAGTGAGCCGCGAACAGCGCAGGACGATCGGCATCGTCACTGTTGTCGTTGATGACCGCGCCTGCACTGGTTTGTATCAATGAGGCCCCGATGCCGAACAGTAACCATAGCGTGAGCAGTTGAGTCAGCGATGGCGGCATCAGCCCGCCAATCAATGCCGCAGTGATGATCAGGGCGCCAGCGAACTGCACCGTACGGCAGTTTACTCGGTTGAGCCATTTAGGCAGCTGCAGTGCCACCAGCATTGAGCCTAGGCCCATGGCTGCCATTGCCGTGGCTGTGGCGCGTTCAATGTCGTCGCTGGCCAGATACTGATTGACGTAGACCACGGTATTGACGATGGCCATGGCACTGGCACTCGCCACTGCCAGATAGCCACCCCACAAGGCTCGAAGTTCTGGAGTCTGCCAATATTGGCGAATGCCATAACTCCAGCGTCGCGCCTGTTGTGCCTTATCGCCGTTGCTCGGGCGGCTGTTGGGCAGCGTTGCCCAAAGGAGCAGCAGAGCCGAGGCAGCAAAGGTGGCCGCATCCAGTGCAAATAGCCCACGAAAGCTCATCCAGGTAAGCAAAAATCCGGCCACCATGGGGCTAATAAGCTGCTCTAGATCGTAAGCAAGGCGACTGTAGGACAGCGCTTTTAAGTACAGTGAGCGTTCACGAACGACCAGAGGCAGCAGCGACTGATACACCGGAGTGAACGCCGCGGCACATAAGTTAATCAGGACAATGAGCAGATACACCTGCCAAATTTCACTTACCCAAGGCAGCAGTAAAATCAGGCCTGCTCGCAGCAAGTCCATTGCCACCAGCCAAGGTTTTAAGGGCAATCGGCTCATGTAGCTCCCAATGATCGGTGCGCCAACGACATACACCACCATCTTTAGTGCCAGCGCGGTGCCAAGCACCCAGCCCGCGTTGTCACCGGCGAGATCGAATGCCAGCAACGCTAAGGCGATGGTGCTGATGCCGGTGCCTGCTAATGACAGCAGTTGGGCAGCAAACAGTTTTCGGTAACTGATGATAGAGAATGGCGAGTTCATCGACGGTGCCTTTTGGTCCTTGGTCTCTGGTTGGTTTGAGTCGTCCTTGAGTGTAAGCTGCCTATAACTACCAGTGAAATTGAACAGTTTTATGACAACTATTAGTGGTATCAATTGGAAAGGGGTGGATCTGAATTTGCTGCTCAGTTTCAAGGCTCTGATGGATAAGCGCAGCGTGACCTACGCTGCGGAGCAGTTGCATCTGGGGCAGTCGGCCATGAGTTATAACCTCAATCGGTTACGGACGCTGTTTAACGACCCGTTGTTTGAGCGTCAGGGCAACACCATGGTGCCCACTCGGCGCGCGCTGGAACTGCTTTCGCCCATAGAGCAGGTGCTGAATGTCATTGGCACTGAGATTTTAACTCCCGCCACATTTGAGCCGCGGCAATACCAAGGCGCATTTCACATCGGTTTGAGTGATTACGCGGAGCTGGTATTCGGCCCTCTGTTGTTTGATGCCATTACTGGGGCCGCTCCCGATGCCCAACTGGTGTTCCATGCCATTGATGACAGCAATTGTCAGAGTGCATTTGATGCCGGAACGCTGGACATTGCCATCGGCAGTTTTAGTACCTTGCCGGATCAGTTGAGTCATCAGCCACTCTATCGTGAGCGGCATATGTGTCTGTTTGATAACACCACGATGAATTATGGCTTGCCTCTGTCTCTTAAGAATTACCTCAACACCCCTCAAGCCATCATCACCAGCAGTGGCGGCTTGTCCACGCCCGTGGATGCCACACTCGCGACCAAAGGGATGCAGCGACAGGTACAGCTAGGGTCGAGCCGATTTTTAACCCTGAAGCATCTGCTCCATGGTCGTAACTTACTGTGTGTCATGGCGGAGCTTGTGTGCCGCAGCCCATTTTTTGGAGAATCTCTGTCCATCAGTGAGCCGCCGATTGCCATTGGCGATTTTGACATTGAGCTGGTGCAAAAGCGCAGCGATGAAAGTCATCCGAGAATGGGGTGGCTGAGTGACACCCTAACCCAGTTAATTGTCGAGCATCGCCAGCAGCTATTGAATGGGGAGTTTGAGCACAAAAATTAAGGCCGCTGAATCTCGAATTTGGTCGGCAAGGTGGTATGGGCGTTCTGGCCGGTGATGGCTCGCTGTCTCTTATTCGCATACTCTGCCAACGCTCGCTGACGAAGATCAGGCTCCATTGCCAGTATTTAACGAGTTACCGTGGCCATGATATGAAAAAGGCCCCAATGGAGTTGGGACCTCGGTAGAGAACGGCAGTTATTCCGTTGGCGATTTGCCCTTATCTAACCGCCGCTGCCAGAAGCGCCCCGGCAGCAGTCGCTTTAATTGAAATTCGCTCACCGGCAGTGGCTCGTCGTTCATCATTGAGGCGGTGATCTCCGCCAACAGAGGGGCACTGCAAAGTCCTCGGGAGCCAAGACCTGCGATAAGGTATAGTCCCTGCTGTGTCGGAAGTGGCTGCTTGCGATAGCTATCTGGCGAGGCTTCAATCTGCGACCAATCTGGAATTGGCCCAACCAAAGGGAAGTGATCTCGAACGGCCCCACGAATGGCGGCGCGGCCGGTTTCATCCCAGTCTAACTCATCAATCCAAGCGTCGTTGTTGGCATCCAGACAGCCGCCAAAGCTGTTTTGCATTCGCCCTTGAATCTCTTCTCGATCTTGCTCACGCCACTGAACATCGACACTGCCTTTCACAAAGCTGGCACCGCTGACCAGCCGGCCCTTCAATGCAGGCACCAGATAGCCATCGGCACACAGCACGGTTTTAAGCTTTGCTGTGGTGGTGGTTGCCTTGGGAATGCTCACCTGACCTCGTACTGGCGATAGGGGGAGCGGCGCAGTTTGGGGCAGCTGTGAGGAGCGGTGGCCTTGGCAGATCACCACATTGGCGAATTCAGGCTCGATACCTTCGGCAACGGCGTGCTCACTAACCCCTTCGATGTCGTTAAAGCTCAGATGAAGTTGCCAATGACCGCTATCAAGTTGCTCAAGCTGGGTTAATTGATATTGATAGTGACAGCTGAGGTTGCCGGTGTCCTGAGCTTGAGCCAGCAGACTGGCCACGGTTTGCTTAGGTGACACCCAGCCCCCATAAGGGAAGTACAGGCCGCCACGGTTTAAGGGTAGGTCCGCAATGTGGCTGGCTTGCTCTTTAGTTACCTGGTGCACCAACTCAGTAGGAAACGGACTGTTGGCAATGCGGGCCAGTTTGTCGGCGTCTTTGGCGTTTTGGCTCAGTTGCAGTACGCCACACCAATCAAAATCAAACGGATGGTGTTTGGCCAAGCGATTGATGCGCGCACGACTGAGGAGGTAACTCTGCTGATAGAATTGACTTAGGCCATCTTCAGCTAGGTTCATCAGTGGGTAGATGGCACCCTGGCGATTGCCAGAGGCGCCGTCGGCTGGGGCGATGTCCTCACTGAACAGGCTCACTTTTATGCCGCGCTGGCAAAGGCTCAGTGCCAACTGAGCCCCCGCAATGCCGGCACCGATGATGGCAACATCGCCGTCGAGTTCGCTGCTGCTGGCCTCTCGAGGAGTTAAGAAGCGGCCGTAAATCATCTCCCGTTTAACCCCATAGCCCACGTCTTTATTGACGCTGAAACCGGCCTCTTCCAAGCCGCGGCGAACATGACCGGCGGCGGTGAAGGTGGCGTAAGTCGCGTTAGCACGGCTTAGCCGTGCCATCTGGGCATACAGATCTCCCTGCCACATGTCGGGGTTGCGACTGGGAGTAAAACCATCCAAAAACCAGATGTCCACCAGCCCCTGTTCGGTGGCATGGATCTGCGGCAGGGTGGTTTGTACGTCCCCAAGCCATAGGTCGACAATCACCTCTCCGTCATCCATTTCCATTCGATGACAGCCCTCGATGGGCATGGGGTAGGCGGTTTGAATTTGCGACGTGAGCTCACCGTACTGGGGCCAGAATCGATGGGCTTTGGCCAGATCCGTCGGCGTCACAGGATGTTTTTCCAGGGTGACAAAATGCAGCCGTTTGAGAGGGGCATTGGGGTGCGAGTGACGAAACTCGCGGAACGCTTGCCAGAGCACGCAGAGATTCAGGCCAGTGCCAAAACCGGTTTCCGCCACCACCAGAGTTGCCCGTTTGTGCTCGACAAAGCGATTGGGTAAGTCATTGTGCTGCATAAACACATATCGGGTTTCGTCGGCACCGTCGTCGGTGGAGAAGTAGACGTCGTCAAATTCCGGGGCCATGGGCGTGTCGGAATCACGCCAATCGATCTGAGCGGGAGCAATGGGCTTCAAACTGTGGTCTCTCGAGCTTTTGTTAATGTCGTTCGTTGCGCTATTGTAACCTCTTTACAGGGAAAGCCGACCACTTGATTCACGGAAAGGGTTTAAGATGTCGGCAATTCAACGGATCGTCAGATAGGAATTTACAGAATGAAGCGAGCTGTGATCACCGGGCTGGGCATCGTTTCCAGCATTGGTAACAACGCCGAGGAAGTGACCGCTGCACTGAAAGCGGGCAAAAGTGGCCTAAGCTACTCCGATCAATTCGAAGAGCTGGGTTTACGTAGCCGAGTATGGGGCGATCTGAAGATCGATCCTGCTGAGCACATCGACCGCAAAAAGCTGCGTTTCATGGGTGATGCGGCGGCCTACGCCTACATCGCCATGGACGAAGCCATCAAGGATGCCAACCTGAGCGACGACCAGGTCAGCAACATCCGCACTGGCATCGTTGCTGGTACCGGCGGTGCTTCTTCTCTGAACCAGGTGCAAGCGGCCGATACCCTGCGCAGCAAAGGTGTGCGTCGCGTGGGTCCGTATCTGGTGCCTCGCATCATGTCGTCAACGGCATCGGCGTGCTTGGCGACCCCATTTAAGATCAAAGGCATCAACTACTCCATCAGTTCAGCGTGTGCCACCAGTGCTCACTGTATTGGCCACGCCGTTGAGCAGATTCAACTTGGTAAGCAAGACATTGTCTTTGCAGGTGGCTCTGAAGAGCTGCACTGGACTCTGGCCATGGGCTTTGACGGCATGGGCGCTCTGTCGACCAAGTACAACGATGACCCAACCAAAGCCTCCCGTACCTATGACGCCGACCGTGATGGTTTTGTCATCTCCGGTGGTGGTGGCATGGTCGTAGTGGAAGAGTTGGAGCACGCTCTGGCTCGCGGTGCCAAAATCTACGGCGAAATTGTTGGCTATGGTGCCACTTCCGATGGCTATGACATGGTAGCGCCAAGTGGCGAAGGTGCGGTGCGCTGCATGCAGATGGCTCTGGAGCAAGCCGGTGATGCCCAGGTGGATTACATCAATACTCACGGCACCAGCACTCTAGTGGGTGACACTCGTGAATTGGGTGCCATTCAAGAGGTATTTGGCGGCAACAGCCCAGCGATCAGCGCCACTAAGGCGATGACCGGTCACGCGTTGGGCGCCGCAGGTGTGCATGAAACCATCTACAGCCTGTTGATGATGGACAACGATTTTATCGCCCCAAGCATCAACGTTGATAACTTAGATGCAGACGCCGAAGGTCTGGACATCGTTACTGCGACTCGTGAACAAGCGCTGACCACAGTCATGAGCAACAGCTTTGGCTTTGGTGGTACCAACGCCACTTTGGTAATCCGCAAGTTCGACAAATAAAACGCTTTTAATCGGATTGTTTTGCCCAAAACCGGGCTCTGACTTGGCGTCAGGGCCCGGTTTTTTTGTTACACTGCTCGGTCTTATTGATTTGATGCGATGTAATCATGTTGCAGATCGTTGCTGACGAAAACATGCCCGCGCTGGATGCGCTATTTGGCCCCTATGCTGAGATTCACACCTATCCAGGTCGTGAGATCGGCCCTGAGCAGGTAAAAGACGCCGACATCTTGTTGGTGCGCAGTGTCACCAAGGTCGACCGCGCTTTGCTGGAGGCCGCATCCAAACTGAAGTTTGTTGGCACCGCCACCATCGGTTTTGACCACTTGGATATCGACGCCCTTAACGAGCGTGGTATTCGTTGGTCCAATGCGCCGGGGTGCAACGCCGAAGCGGTGGGGGAGTATGTGATTACCGCGCTGTTGACCTTAGCTGAGCGTGAATCGGTCGCATTAACGGGCAAAACCCTTGGCATCATCGGCGCCGGTAATACGGGGTCGGCGGTGGCCAAACGCGCTGGGGCGCTCGGCCTTAAGGTGCTGCTGTGTGACCCACCACTGGCTGAAGCCGGTGATGAGCGTGACTTTGTTGAGCTTGACGCCTTGTTGGCTCAGGCTGACCTTGTGAGTTGCCACGTGCCTTTAACTCAGTCTGGGGCGCACCCCACTTGGTATCTGTTGGATGAGTCTCGTCTGTCGAGTCTTAAGCCCGATACGTGGTTGGTGAATGCCTGTCGTGGCGAGGTGATCGACAATCGCGCCTTGATCGAAGTAAAACGGCAGCGACCGGATCTGAAACTGATTCTGGATGTGTGGGAAGGCGAGCCTAACCCCATCACTGAGTTGGTTGAACTTACGGAGATCGCCACGCCCCACATCGCCGGCTACAGTGTCGAAGCCAAACTTCGTGGTAACTGGTTGTTACTGGCGCAGCTTAAGCTGGAGCTTGGCATAGACCAGTTGCCTGCGTTTGCGCAGTTTGTACCGGCGTCTGAGCTGGCCACACTCATCATCGACGATGGGGCGCTTAGTGGCGAACAGTGGCAACGGCTGGCAGCCAGAGTGGCTCGGTTGGTGTACGATATTGACGCAGAAGATCGCCGCTTTCGAAATTGGCACACTCAAGAGGGTGGCTTTGATAAACAGCGCAAGGCGCATCTAAATCGACGAGAATTTTTATCCCTAGCCATTGCCAGCGAACAGAGGCAATGGCAATCCCTTGGTTTTGAATCAAAGAGAGTTTGACCCATGGCACAGGCATTTAATGTCGCAATCCTAGGCGCTTCTGGCGCCGTTGGCGAAAGCCTAATTGAGATCCTGGAAGCGCGTAACTTCCCGGTGAATGAGATCTTCCCACTGGCCAGTGCCAAGAGTGCCGGAAATACGGTGAGCTTTAAGGGGAAAAACGTTCGCATTCAGAATGTGGAAGAGTTTGATTGGTCTACCGTGGAGATCGCATTTTTCTCTGCCGGTGGCAGCGTGTCTGAGAAATGGGCGCCGATCGCCGCCGATGCTGGATGTGTGGTGATCGACAACACCTCCCACTTCCGCAATGACCCAGACATTCCTCTGGTGGT
Source organism: Ferrimonas aestuarii (assembly GCF_005116665.1). Classification (GTDB taxonomy): domain Bacteria; phylum Pseudomonadota; class Gammaproteobacteria; order Enterobacterales; family Shewanellaceae; genus Ferrimonas; species Ferrimonas aestuarii. The sequence goes on from NZ_SWCJ01000010.1 coordinate 42,360, forward strand.
GCCTGAGATCAACCCTCATGCGCTGGCGGATTTCCGCAATCGCAACATCATTGCGAACCCGAACTGCTCCACCATCCAGATGTTGGTGGCACTGGCTCCGATTCATCAGCACTACGGCATTGAGCGCATCAATGTTTGCACCTATCAGTCAGTATCTGGCGCAGGTCGCAGTGCCATTGAAGCGCTGGCCAAACAGTGCGCCCAGTTGCTAAATGGCCTGCCGGTGAAAGACGATTACTTTGGCCAGCAGATGGCGTTTAACTGCCTGCCGAAAATTGATGACTTCATGGACAACGGCTTCACCAAAGAAGAGATGAAGATGGTATGGGAAACCCAGAAAATTCTGGGCGATGCCAGCATTCAGGTGAACGCAACGGCAGTTCGTGTGCCGGTGTTCCACGGTCACGGCGAAGCGGTGCACCTGGAGACTCGCCAACCAACCTCCGTTGATGAAGTTAAAGCTTTGCTGGCCAATGCCCCTGGGGTTGAGCTGATGGACGCCGATGCGGACTACCCAACGCAGGTGGGTCATGCGACGGGCAAAGATGAGGTGTTTGTTGGCCGTATCCGTCAGGATCTGACCCACCCTTGTGGCCTTAACATGTGGGTGGTTGCCGACAACATCCGTAAGGGCGCCGCGCTTAACGCCGTGCAGATTGCGGAAACTCTGATTGCCGATTACCTGTAATTAACGCATTGAGTGAATTAAAAAATCCGAGTGGGGAAACCCGCTCGGATTTTTTTGTCTGTGGGTTGGTGTTGCTATTCGTACCTGAGCGTCATCGCTGGGCGCGCGCTGGAGGCCAAATAGGCCAGTGCAGAAACGGTGAGTACGGTCACCAGTAGCTCTGGCTGGCGTTTATTGATAATGGCCACGGCGTCACTGAACAGGCCAAATCGCGTTTGTTCGTCCCTTTCTTCACAACCAAAGCTGGAGGCTCCGGCATTGGCTTAAGTTTGGCCAAACAGATTATGTTGTCACACGGGGGAAACATTGAAGTTGAATCAGCGCCAGAACAGGGTTTTGAAGCGATTCTCAGATTTAACTCATAGGTCGCATCTTAAGGCGTGAAGGGCGCTTGCGGGTGTTGTCTTTGCCAAAGTTAAGATATAGTGTTGAATTTGCTCTAGTAACAACTACTACACGATAAAGTTTGAAGCAGGCCTGCAGAATGATCGGAAAACAACGGGTAGTTACTACCCTGTTAGGCGGTGCACTGATAGCCAGTGCGGCCTTTGCAACCTCTGCCGAAGGGGTCACCATTGCTGGCCCACAAGGTCAGACCAAAGCGATCACCATTGGGCCAACTAAGCCCACCGACACCCTATGGCGTCTTGCCAGTGCTTATCGTCCCGAAGGGGCGACGGTGTACCAAACCATGGTGGCCTTTTACGAAGCCAATCCGGATGCGTTTAGCAGCGATAACCTTAACGCGTTGGAAAAGCGCATGGTGCTGGTGCTGCCTACCACTGAAGCCGTTCTCGCCATTGATGCCGATGAAGCTAAGCGCCGCGCCAAAGCCGATGATAAGGCTTGGTCATCAGGGGCAGTAACCCCGAAGGCGGCGACGTCCCCTGCTCCAAAGCCACAGCCGAAACCTAAGGTTGAATCTGCGCCTCCAGCTCAGCCCAAAACGGCGACCAAACCTCAACCTAAGCCCAAGTATCAACCCTCTGCCAATGCGGAAGAGGTAGCTCACCTGCAAGCGCAGTTGGACCAGCAAAAAGTGGACTCCGAACAGCAGGTAAAACGCCTGCGAGCTGAACTGGGTCAGTCCATTGACGAGCTGGCACGAATGCTTGAGCAAAATGAGCTGCTCAAAGTTCGTGTGGAAGAGATGAGCCAGCAAATTCTGGCGCTACAAGATACCCTGGATGATCAGCAGCTGGTAAACCAAGACCTGATGAGTCAGTTAACTGCTGCGACAACGCCGCTGCCAGATACCGACGAGTCGATCTCTGAGCCTGAGGCTGAGATGGGCATGTGGGAAGACATCTGGAGTAAGCCTTGGATTATCGGCATTTTAGCTGTGGTGCCCGCGGCGCTGCTGCTTGGCCTAATCTGGATGTTCCTGCGCCGTCGCTCTCCTGAGCCTGATGGCAGCATCGCTCAGATCTCTGATCCGGCGATGCCACTGTCTGAACCCAGTGCCACCTTAAAAGATCTGGAGCAAGAGTTGCCAGCCTCTAGTGCGGACTCTGAGCTCGGTGTGCAATTGGAGCCAGAAGCCGATGAGGAGGAAGCGGTTCAGTCTCTGCAGGAGCTTCTGCAAGAGCATCAAGCGATGGAAGATGAGCAGCAGGGCAAAGATTTTAACGATGAGCTGTTGGCTAATATGGCCATCAACGAGTTGGAGCCCGACTTAGATACTGTGATGTCTGAGCTTGGTGCCGCCTTAGACACCAACGAGGGTGCCAGCGAAACTAACGATGCGGTGGTGGATCTCAGTGCCTATGACAGCCCAACGGTGGACAGTGGCCTAGACGGTACCAATGATTTGACCATGGGCGCCGATGAAATTGATGCGCTATTGAATGAGCACGCAGGTAGCGGTGCCAGCAGTGACGACAATTCGCTGTCGGGGCTGGATCTGGACCTGGACCTGAACACCAATAGCGAGCTGGATTCGCCTGCAGACCTTAGCACTACCGATGCCGATCTGCAGATGGACATGTCGTCATTCGATGAAACAACCCAGCCTGATCTCACCGCAGATAATGGCAGTGATGATGGCCAATATATCGATATCGACAAGTTGCTAGATGAATCTCAGAACGCCGAAGAGCCAGCCATTGAACCTTACAATGGGGTTTCCCTTGATCTGGATGAGCCGGAATTGGGTAACCTAATGGGCGACAGCAATGGGGTTGAAGAAGATGAAGAGGAGGGAGGATACAGCGCTAAGTTGGATCTAGCCCGAGCCTACATTGAGATTGAGGATAAAGACAGCGCCCGTGCGCTACTTAAAGAGGTGATTGAAAAGGGCAGTGCTTTACAGAAGACCGAAGCCCAATCACTGCTTGAGCGGCTCTCTTAAACGTTGATTTTTATATACGAAGGCGGCCTAAGGGCCGCCTTTGTGTTTTATGCTTCAGGGGCTGTTTATCTTCGGTGATGAAATTTTGGTCTAGGATAACGGCTTTTAATCAAGGAAAACGATTGATGGCATAGTGGTTCTACGTTGAAATCGTTTGATGAAGAGAGATACCAATTGCAGTAATGGTCTGATGGTTCAGCTGAAATTAATCGGTTCTCAGGCAAGGCAGTAAAGCGAAGCTTTAGTGGGCCTAAAGAGAGGTTTGCTAACGCAGCATGAGGGCTGATTAAATCAGCCCTTCGGGAAGCACTCACAAGCCCCGACTCTGCGTTAGCGTTGTTCGAAAGGTATCAACATTCCTTCGCAGCGCTGCCTTGATTCAGAACTTGTGAGAGCTTCTGAACTGCACAGAGCATTACTGAATTTGGTATAAATCCGTTAGTCAGACCCCTTCGGGCGCCGAGAACCCCATTGTTTGCTATCTAACCTGACACAAGCGGTGAGATTCAGAAGAAAAAGACCAGTTTGTGGCGCAAAAATGAGCACGGAAGGTCAACAGCCCCTAGTATCTGGCTGTCTCGATTTTCAATTTGACGCGGCACAGGTACAATACGCCCCCAAATTTTTGCAATACAAGGTCAGGTTATGAAGATCGCGCTGGGTATCGAATATGACGGCAGTCGCTACTATGGTTGGCAACGCCAGCGGGAAGTGGTTGGCGTGCAGCAGCGGTTGGAGGAAGCCTTGACCGTGGTGGCTAATCAACCCATTGAGGTGTTCTGTGCCGGCCGGACCGATTCAGGTGTCCATGGTACAGGCCAGGTGGTGCATTTTGAAACCGATGCCGTGCGCCCTGAGCGTGCTTGGACTTTAGGGCTTAATGCCAACCTGCCCGATGACGTTGCCGTGCGTTGGGCAAAGCCGGTCTGTGACGAGTTCCACGCCCGCTTTTCGGCCACGGCGCGCCGGTATCGTTACATTATTTACAACCACAGATTTCGTCCTGCTATTTTGGGCAAAGGGGTTAGCCATTACTACCATCAGCTTGACGAAAAGCGGATGCATCAGGCTGGCCAACAACTGCTTGGTGAACACGATTTCAGCTCATTCCGCGCGGTTCAATGCCAATCTCGCTCACCTTGGCGCAATATTCATCATCTTTCGGTGTCCAGACGGAACCAATTTGTGATCATGGATATCAAAGCTAATGCCTTTGTGCATCACATGGTGCGCAACATTATTGGCTCCTTAATGGAAGTGGGTAAAGGTGAGCGCCCAGTGGAGTGGATTGCTGAGTTATTGGAGGCCAAAGATCGTAACCTAGCCGCCGCCACAGCGAAGGCTGAGGGGCTGTATCTGGTGCAGGTGGATTACCCCGAGGAGTTTGGCATTCCGAAGAGTGAGCCAGGTCCACTTTTTCTACCCGACCCGTTATAAATAAATCGACGAAGGTTCGCTGATTTTCAGCGCATTTTCGCGGAATATTATCGGGTTAGACCAGTTTTCAGTACCCTGATTTTGGCCTTTATGGTTTAATCTAGCCTACTTGGCTCACCGAGCCATAAACGAATTCCCAGAATCAGGCTACGCTTAAGCAAATGATGGCCTGATTGCAGCAGATAACGGCCAGTTAGCGGCCAAATAACTACAGGACTTGCGACGAATGAGTTGGTTAGAAAAAATCCTGCCTAAAAGTAAAACAGTCGCGGCTCGTCGCCACTCTGTGCCAGAAGGGGTATGGAGTAAGTGTGGAAAATGTGACCAGATCTTATATCGCGCCGAATTGGAGCGAAATCTGGAGGTGTGTCCTAAGTGTGACCACCACATGCGCATTGGAGCTCGCACCCGTCTGGAACGACTTTTCGATGAAAACACCATGGTGGAGATCGGCGCCGAGCTGGCTCCCCAGGATATATTGAAGTTTCGAGATTCCAAGAAGTACAAAGACCGCATCAGCCAAGGCGAAAAAGCCAGTGGTGAGAAAGACGCGCTGGTTGCCGCTGAAGGTAAGCTAAAAGGACAACCCGTTGTGGCGTGCTCGTTTGAGTTCTCCTTCATGGGCGGTTCTATGGCATCTGTGGTCGGCGCCCGTTTCGTGCGTGCCGTTGAGGTGTGCCTTGAGAAGAACCTGCCGTTGGTGTGCTTCTCAGCCAGTGGCGGGGCGCGCATGCAGGAAGCGCTATTTTCTCTAATGCAGATGGCCAAGACCTCTGCAGCGTTGGCCAAAATGAGTGAGCGCGGCTTGCCTTACATCTCTGTGCTGACTGACCCAACCATGGGCGGCGTTTCCGCCAGTTTGGCGATGTTGGGTGACATCAACGTTGCCGAGCCTAAAGCTCTTATCGGTTTTGCTGGCCCACGGGTGATTGAGCAAACCGTGCGTGAACAGCTGCCGGAAGGCTTCCAGCGCAGTGAGTTCCTGCTGGAAAAAGGTGCCATCGACATGATCGTGGATCGCCGCGAAATGCGCGATACCTTGGCACGCCTGTTGGGTAAGTTTACCCACACCAAGGCAGAGCCACATGCCCCAGAGGCGCCGGTAGCCGAGGCAAAATAACCGATGCCAACTCAGGTACCTACTCTAAGCCAGTCCCTTGAGGACTGGCTTACTTTTATTCTGGCGGTACACCCTTCTGAGATCGAGATGGGGCTACCCCGAGTTCGTCAAGTGGCCGAAAACATGGGGCTGTTGCAGCTGCCTGAATCGACCATCATCACCGTGGCGGGCACCAATGGCAAAGGCTCGACCTGCGCCATGATGGAGTCCATTTTGCTAGCGGGTGACTTCAGCGTCGGCGTATTTAGCTCGCCCCACCTGCACCGTTACAATGAGCGCGTTCGAATCAACCGTGAGGAGCTGGAAGACCGCGATCACATTGAGGCATTCTCAGCCATCAATGAGGCGCGGGGCGACATCCAACTGACCTTCTTTGAGTACTCCACCTTAGGGGCGCTGTATCTATTTGCCAAATATCGGCCGCAGGTGGTGCTGTTGGAGGTAGGGCTGGGTGGCCGATTGGATGCCACCAACATCATCGATGCGCACATGGCGGTGATCACCTCCATCGATCTTGACCATCAAGAATACCTGGGCAACACCCGGGAAGCGGTAGGCCGTGAGAAGGCTGGTGTGATGCGCCCACAATGTTTTGCCATTATTGGTGAGCCGTCGCCGCCGCAGTCATTGCTGGATTACGGCAACAAGATTGACGCCGGTTTATTGCTGGTTGGGGAAGATTTCTCCGGAGTGTTCTTTGAAGACAGCTGGCAGTTTGATGGTCAATTCCGAACCTTATCAAACCTGCCGATTCCGCAGCTCCCGAAAGCCAATGCCATCACCGCACTGGCGGCGCTGGAGTGCTATTTCCCAAGTTTGACCGACGCGCAGATCCGTCAAGGGCTGCAGCAGGCGCAACTGGCGGGGCGAATGCAGTGGCTGGCTGACAATGTGGTGACCGACGTGGCTCACAACCCTCATGCCTGTCGGCACTTGGCGCAGCAGTTGGCGCAAATAAAAGCCAAGCGTCAAGGTAAGGTGTGGGCGGTATGCGCCATGCTGGAGGACAAAGACATTGAATCCAGCTTAGCCCCGCTTTTGTCGGTCGTGGATCACTGGTTACCGGCGGCGCTGTCAGTCCCTCGGGGCAGCGATGGTAACCGCATTCAGCAGCAAACCGCAGCAAGTGCTTGTTATGGGGATGTGGCTGAGGCCATCGAGACGGCAAAATCACAAGCTGGTGAATTAGATCTAGTCATTGTGTTTGGCTCCTTTTACACTGTGGCACAGGCACAATCGGCAGTTTTGGGAGAGAGCTAGTTGTCGGATCAACTTAAGAATCGAATTGTAGGGACCTTGGTACTCACGGCGTTGGCGGTCATTTTCCTGCCAAATTTACTGGACGGCGAGAAGACGCGCGTTGAGGAGAACTTTGCCACCATTCCTCTGCGTCCGGCGCAGTTGCCAGAGCCGGTACCCGAGCAGGCCTTCACTGCGATTCAAGAGGACGACAACCACTCCTCGGAACCCAAGCCGGAGCCGAAGGCGGATGTGGCGCAAACCCAGCCGGTGAAACCCGCGGAACAAACGGCTAAGGTCGCCGCGGAAAAAGTTAAACCACAAACCAAACCTGAGCCCAAGCCACAACCGCTTAAGCAGGGGTGGACACTTCAGGTGGGTACGTTTAAAAATGCTGACAACGTCACTAAGTTGGTGGCGTCACTGAGAGAGCAGGGCTTTCGTGCTTACACCATCCCCGCGAAGCCAAAGCAAGGCCAGTTGAACCGCGTATTTGTGGGGCCGGACATCTCAAAAGCGAAGCTGCAGAAAGAGCAGCAACGCCTGGCTAAGACCAACAAGCTCAACGCCAGTCTGGTGCGCTATAAGGCCACTGATATATAGGTAAATATCTTGAAAGCCCGCAATTCGCGGGCTTTTTTGTGGATGAGATTTTTTAATGAGAAAGGCTGAAGCTTTTGTTAAAATTGCCGCCCAAACATATTGTTGGAGGCGATTAACGCTGTGATGGTTTGGATTGATTACGCCATATTGGCGGTGGTGGGACTTTCGGTTCTCATCAGCCTAGTGCGAGGCTTCGCCCGTGAAGCTTTGTCACTTTTGGTATGGGTTTTGGCGTTCTTAGTGTCCAGCCGATTTTACGAAGATCTGGCGGTGTACCTCACCCAGATTGACGACCCGATGTTCCGCAATGGCGCATCCATTACTCTTCTTTTTATTGCAACCCTAATCCTCGGCGCCTTGGTTAACTACATTGTTGGCCAGATGGTGGACCGCACCGGCTTAACCGGCACAGATCGGCTGCTTGGTGGGGTATTTGGAGCTGGGCGCGGCATCCTAGTGGTGGCTGCGATTCTCTTTTTCCTAGACAGTTTTACTGGTGCCTCCTCTTCCGAGTGGTGGGATCAGTCTGTATTGATCCCTGAGTTTTCAGCGATCATCGAGTGGTTCTTCGACCACCTGCAACAAAGCTCCAGCTTTTTGAAAAAAGTATAATAAAACCATGACCCTACAAAACATGAACATCTTACCTAACAAGGACACTCAATAATGTGTGGTATCGTTGGAATCGTTGCAAATTCGCCGGTTAACCAAACCATCTACGACGCCTTAACTGTGCTGCAGCACCGCGGTCAGGACGCCGCTGGTATTGTGACCGTAGATGGCGATGCGTTTCGTTTGCGCAAAGCCAATGGTTTGGTGAAAGACGTCTTTGAGATTAAGCACATGCATCGCTTGCAGGGAAACGTTGGCTTAGGCCATGTGCGTTATCCTACCGCAGGCAGCTCCAGCTCTTCAGAAGCTCAGCCTTTTTACGTGAACTCCCCGTTTGGTATCACTCTGGCCCACAACGGCAATTTGACTAACGCCAAAGAGCTTATTGATGAGATGGCTACCATGCGTCGTCACATTAATACCGGCTCGGACTCTGAGCTGCTGCTTAATGTGTTGGCTCACGAAGTGCAGACGATGCCCGGCTATCAACTGACCTCTGATCAGGTATTTGATGCCGTCAGTCAGATGCACAAAAAAGTACGTGGTGCTTATGCTTGTGTGGCGCTGATCATCGGCCAAGGCATGGTGGCGTTCCGTGATCCTTACGGCATTCGCCCTCTGGTTTTGGGTAAGCGCAATGGCGATAAAGGCCAAGAGTACATGGTGGCTTCTGAGAGTGTGGCCCTGGACGCCGTTGGGTTTGAATATCTGCGCGACGTGGCACCTGGTGAAGCGATCTTTGTGGATAACCAAGGCCAGCTGTTCACCAAGCAGTGCGCTGAGAATCCACAACTGGTGCCGTGCATCTTTGAGTTCGTCTATTTTGCCCGTCCAGATTCCACCATTGATGGCATCTCGGTATATGCCAGCCGCGTAAACATGGGCCGGAAACTGGGTGCTAAGATTGCACGTGAGTGGGAAGACAACGACATCGACGTGGTTATTCCTATTCCAGAGACCTCCTGCGATATCGCGCTGCAAATCGCCAATGAGTTGGATCTGCCATACCGTCAGGGTTTTGTGAAAAACCGCTACGTGGGCCGTACCTTTATCATGCCGGGGCAGGAGCAGCGCAAGAAATCGGTTCGTCGCAAGCTCAATGCCATTGCCCAAGAGTTCAAGGGTAAGAACGTGCTGCTGGTGGACGATTCCGTCGTACGTGGCACCACCTCTGAGCAGATCATTGAGATGGCTCGAGAGTCTGGTGCTCGCAAGGTGTACTTTGCGTCCGCAGCGCCTGAGATTCGCTTCCCCAACGTGTATGGCATCGACATGGCGAGTGCCTCTGAGCTGATCGCCTATGGCCGTGACGTTGAAGAGGTGTGTCAGCACATCGGTGCCGATGGCCTTATCTACCAAGACCTGAAAGATCTTGTGGCGGCTGTCAGCGAAGAGAATCCAACGGTGAGCCGTTTCGATACTTCGGTATTCAACGGTGAGTACGTAACTCAGGATGTGGATCAGAGCTACCTGGATCAGCTGACGGAGAATCGTAACGACGATGCGAAGACCAAGCGAGACTCTGAGCAGAGTAGCAACCTCGAGATTCACAACGTGTGTCACCCATAACCGGCGCTAACGGTTATGGATAGAAAAGCCCCGAACTTCGGGGCTTTTTAGTTTGTTCAGTCGTGAAAATTCAGATCGTTTTGCCAGGCACCTCAGATATTGCTGTTTTTATCTAAGACACGGCGCGATTTGGTTTAAAGCTGGGGCCGTTTAGACTCGGCATTCAAATTGGCTTGAAAGGTCATCTACGCCTAATGTTGGCAGAGCTTTCCCTGCTAACTTGTAATTTTTCTCTGCTGTTTTCCCTGACGGGCTCTGCGTCATATTTCCGTTACCTAATTGTCATCCGACCAGTTTAGCTTGCTGTCCTTTAACTAAATCAAGCTCAAAACGTTAAGGGAATCGAACCGATGAATAACATGGACCGTCGTCAATTTATGCGCCTAGGTAGTTGCACCTTGGCCGCGTCTTGTGTGGTGATGCACGCCAGTGCTGACGCCTTCTCACTGTTTTCCAATCAAAGTGTGCCGACAAAGCCGAGCCAAGATGGTATCGACCTTATGGCCGCAGCGGAGATGTTTCCACACTCTATTGCCTCCGGTGATCCTTGTGATTCGGGCGTAGTGCTGTGGACACGCATCAACCCAAACCGCTATCTAGCGGGTGAAACCATGATGGTGGAAGTGTATCGCGACCCCAGCCGAGAGGACTTAGTGCTGTCATTGAGTGTGGATGCTGCTGAGTTTTCACCGGCTCGAGACTGCACTTTAAAGTTGGATCTTGAAGGGCAATTATTGGCTGGACAAACCTATTACTACCGCTTTATCTACCGAGGCGTTAGTAGCCGAGTAGGGCGATGTCGAACCAGCGAGCCTAAAGGCAGCGATCAGGATCAGCTAAAGTTGGCTGTACTGACCTGTCAGGATTACACCAACGGCTATTACGGGGCGCTGAATCAAGTCGCCGAAGACGACAGCATTGACTTTGTGGTGCACTTAGGCGATTTCATCTATGAGAGTGTCGGGGATCCCCGTTTTCAAGAGCTGCCGTTTGAGGACCGGTTAATTCAATTGCCAAGTGGTGCTGCTGTGGCGATGGATCTCGAGGATTATCGCCATCTGTATAAAACCTACCGTAGTGACCTGAATCTGCAGCGTGCGATGGAGCTACACACCTGGATCATCTCCACCGACGATCATGAAACTGCCAACGATGCCTATTGGGATTACGACCGAGATACACTTGGGGTGCCGGATCACCCTCTGACGACGGATCCTGCTCTAGGCAACGACCCACAGAAGCTCAGGCAGTTAAAACTGGACTCCCAGCGGGCTTGGGTGGAGTTCACGCCAACCCGGGTCTATGTGGACGACAGCGCCACCCATCCCCACGATTACAGCCGCATCTATCGCGAGTTCTATTTTGGGGACCTGCTGAGCCTGTACATGACCGACAGCCGCACCTATCGCAGCCCTCACCCCTGCGGCGAAGGCGTAGCCCTTGAGCGCTATGTTCCCATTGGCTGCAGCAATATGGATAACCCAGACCGTACGCTGTTGGGGTTAGAGCAGAAGCAGTGGTTGATTGATGGCTTAACTCGCAAAGACACCCAGTGGAAGGTGATGGGCAACCAAACCTACATGGGTCGCATGGCAGCAACGCTGTTGGGTAAGCCGCTGGCCTTGATCAATGTGGATGCTTGGGATGGTTATCAGGCGGAGCGCCAAGAGTTGGTGGAAGCCGTTAAGTCGGCAGAAGTGGACAATTTTGTGGTGCTTACTGGCGATCTGCACACCTACATCAGTTCCTACATTAAGTTGGATTATGGCAAGTCATTTAACTGGCGCAGCAGCAATCTGGTGGGAGTGGAGTTTATGACGCCGTCGGTCACCTCGGCGGGTTTGGTGGAAGGCTTAGGAAATTTGCTGAATCGCGAGCTTAAGCGGGAGGACATTGCCGATGCTTTGTCTGAAGCGGCGGTGCTGATCAACAACCCTCACATGAAACTGTTTAACAGCTTGGATCATGGCTATTCCACCATCGAGTTTAATCGAGACTTTTGTGAGTGGACCGCGTTTGTGGTGGATAAAGATCAAGCCGATGCCAACGCCAAGCGCACCTTGGCGCGGCATCGTAAGTACAGCGTAATGCCGTGGATTTTCCGTCAGTCTGTGTGATTTAGACCAAGGGCTTTGTCGATGTGACTGTAGATAAAGCCCTGATATATTTTGCCTTCAATCACGAAAACCGGCACTGAAGAGCCGCCAAACAACGCCAGTTCGGAGGCGGCTTCTTCGTCATCATCCACATCAACGCGAGCGAAGTTAACGCCTTGCTCCTTGAAATAGGCTTCGGCTTTTTTGCAGTAGCTGCAGGTCTTGCTGGCGTACATCACCACGTCGTTGTCGTATTTTATGTTGGCATCAATGGCTTTTTTGAACTGGGCCAGTGCTGGAGTTGCCAGCATGGTCAGCGCCAAACCAATGGAGAGTAGGGGTCGAATCATCAGTATTTTCCTCGTTGTGTGTCGATGATTTTTAATCATTTTTTGTATATGTCGAGCATCACGATAGCGATGTTGAGCATGGCTCACAGAACCTGCTAATTGCGTGAAATCATGCCGGTTGATGATGCATTGTTAATTCTAAGGTGACCAAGGTTAACGGCTGAGATATTCTGTGCGCCTCTCCTTTGGAAATGCCGTAACAATCATGCTCGATACCACTTTATTATTGCTGTTTGTCCCTACCTTTTTTGCCGTCGCCATTACCCCAGGAATGTGCATGCTGTTGGCGTTAAGCCTTGGGATGAGTATTGGCTTAAGGCGAACACTGCCCATGATGGCGGGGGAGTTGCTGGGCGTTGCCACTGTGGCTTTGGCGGCAGTACTGGGTGTTGCTGCGCTGCTGTTAACCCACCCTATGTTATTTACCGCACTGAAGCTTGCCGGTGGTGCTTATCTTATCTACCTAGGAGTTCAAGCTTGGCGAGCCAAAGGTGGTTTGGCCAAAACCGAAGCGGTGACGGATGTCAGCCGCCGCAGTCTGATGATGCGTGGGTTCAGTACCGCCATTGCCAACCCGAAGGGCTGGGCATTTATGGTGTCGCTGTTGCCACCTTTTATCAATCAGAGCCAACCGCTGGCGCCTCAGATGACGGCACTGATTGCGATAATCTTAATGTGTGAATTTAGCTGTATGTGCCTCTATGCCTCGGGTGGAAGTGGTTTGAGGCGCTTGCTGCGTCAAGACAACGTCCAGATCCTAAATCGTATCTCTGGCACCGTGATGATGGCCTTAGGGGTATGGTTGTGGATGAGTTAAGCCCAGCCTAGTTGTATTGCTGCAAACCATTCGCTGGTGCTGGCTAGGGGCCAGCGGCTTTTGCATTCTCGGTTGTTGTTTAGCGTCTAATGTCACTGGATACCAGCGTGCGCTGGCAAGGCGTTGGCGGGCTGTGTCGGTGAGTTAGAAAGTAATATCAATTGCAGAATCTGCAAACGTTTCCCTGACGCACGTCAGGGCCCAGCAGATTTTTGCACTCACGGTTGTCGTTTAGATTCTAATGTCACTGGATACCGGCGTGGGCCGGCAAGGCGTTGGCGGGCTGTGTCGGTGACAGGTCGTGCCGATGAGGTAGGGCGCAATATTACTCTCAGAAACTGCAAACGCCTCCCTGACGCACTTCTGGGGCCAGTGGCTTTTGCACTCACGGTTGTCGTTTAGATTCTAATGTCACTGGATACCAGCGTGGGCCGATAAAGAGTTTGTGGGCTGTGTCGGTGAGTTAGGAAGTAATATCAATTGCAGAACCTGCAAACGCCTCCCTGACGCACGTCAGGGCCCAGTGGCTTTTGCATACTCAGTTGTCACTTAGCGTCTAAGCTAACTGGATACCAGCATGCGCTGGCAAAGCGTTGGCGGGTCGTGTCGATGAAGTCGGGCGCAATCTCATTTGCTGAATCTTCAAGCGCTTCCCTGACGAAGGTCAGGGGCCAGAGACCTTTATTCAAAGGCCTAAAAACCAAAAAAGCCCTCAATTGAGAGCTTTTAACTACCTTTATTTGAAAAGGATTAGCCTTCCAAACCTTGGCTTCGCAGGTACTCATCGTAGGTACCGTGGAAGTCGGTAATGCCATCGGATTTCAGTTCGATGATGCGAGTTGCAACCGAGGACACAAACTGACGGTCGTGAGAGACAAACAGTAGGGTACCCGCATAGTTTTCCAGCGCTAAGTTTAGCGCTTCGATGGACTCCATATCCATGTGGTTGGTCGGCTCGTCCATAATCAGAATGTTTGGCTTTTGCATCATCAGCTTACCAAACAGCATGCGACCCTGTTCACCACCGGAGATCACCTTGGTGGATTTCTTAATCTCATTTTGACTAAACAGCATACGACCTAGGAACGAGCGGATGGTTTGCTCATCGGCGCCTTCGGTGGCCCATTGCCCCATCCAATCAAACAGGTTCATGTCTTCGGCGAAGTCGTCGGCGTGATCCTGAGCGTAGTAACCGATGTTGTTATTCTCAGACCACTTGATGGTGCCGGATTTGGCTTCCATGGCGCCGACCAGAGTGTTCAGTAGGGTGGATTTACCCACACCGTTTTGACCGATGATGGCGATGCGCTCGCCCACTTCAACCCGCATATCGAGGCCTTTGAATAGCAGTTCATCGTAGCCTTGAGACAGGTTTTCAATCTCAAGGGCGGTACGGAACAGCTTTTTCTCTTGTTCGAAGCGGATAAATGGCGATTGACGGCTGGACGCTTTCACTTCATCCAACTGAATCTTATCGATCTGCTTGGCGCGCGATGTCGCCTGACGGGCTTTGGATGCGTTGGCAGAGAAGCGGCTTACAAAGCTTTGCAGCTCGGCAATCTGGGCTTTCTTCTTGGCGTTATCGGCTAGCATACGCTCGCGGGCCTGCTCTGCGGCGGTCATGTACTCGTCGTAGTTACCGTGGTACATGCGCAGCTCACCGTAATCGATGTCTGCCATGTGAGTGCACACGCCGTTCAGGAAGTGGCGGTCGTGGGAGATGATGATCATGGTGCAACTGCGAGCCTGAAGTACCTCTTCCAACCAGTGAATGGTGTGAATGTCCAAGTTGTTGGTAGGCTCATCCAGCAGCATGATGTCTGGGTCTGCGAACAGTACCTGAGCCAGCAGTACTCGGACTTTCAGACCTGGTGCAACGGCACTCATTAGGCCGAAATGTTGCTCTTCAGGAATACCTAGGCCAAGCAGCAGTTCTCCGGCACGGGCTTCGGCGCTGTAGCCGTCCATTTCGGCGAATTCGACTTCCAGATCGGCAACTTTAAGGCCATCTTCTTCAGACATCTCAGGTAGGCTGTAGATGCGGTCGCGCTCCGCTTTGACTTCCCACAACTTCTTGTCACCCATGATCACAGTGTCGATAACGGAGAACTCTTCGAATGCCCACTGATCCTGACCCAGTTTGGCCATGGTGGTGTTGGCTTCCAGACTGACGTTACCGGCAGATGGCTCCAATTCACCGGAGAGGATCTTCATGAAGGTCGACTTGCCGGCGCCGTTAGCACCGATAAGGCCGTAGCGGTTACCGCCGCCGAACTTAGCGTTGATCTCTTCAAATAGGGGCTTATCCCCAAATTGCATGGTGATGTTGGAGGCGATGATCAAAGTGACACTTCCTATTGATGATGAATTTTAAAAAACGCAGCAGGGTACCGAGCCAGAGCGCTGTGCGCAAGTTTTATTCGGTATTGGTGACAGGAGGATGACGTTTTTGCCAATCAGCTCTTGGGCACTGGCTACCGGCGTGCACCGGTAAGGCGCTGTCGGTCTGTGTCGATGAAGTAGGGCGTAATACCATTGGCTGAATTATCAAACGTCTCCCTGACGCACGTCAGGGCCCAGTGGCTTTTGTTGTTTAGCTTTAGGTTGCTGGATACCGGCCTTCGCCGGTAAGGCGCTGTTGAGCAGTGTTGATGAAGTAGGGCGTAATATCATTGGCTGAATCATCAAACGTCACCCTGACGCAAGTCAGGGCCTAGCGGCTTTCCAGTGCTCTGAAACCTAAGGTTCAGACAACAAAAAGCCCAGCATAATGCTGGGCTTTGAAGCGCTTATATAAGCGACTAATTAGCTTTTGATGCCTTCGTGGTCAGCGGTCACTGCCACTTCTTCCTCTAAGGCTTCTTCTTCGCTCTTGGTGTGGCCATCTTCAGCGCCGTGCATCCAATCAACCAGCTTGTCAGCCATGAAATACAGGATGATGCCCGACAGAACTGCAGTGATGAAGATACCGGAGAAGATGCCCATGGCGTTAGCCAGCTGCTCTTCGGCGTCGCCACCGTGGCCGATAAGGGAACCGATTACGCCGCCAACTTTATTCGCAATAGCAACGAACAGGAACCACGCACCCATCATCAATGAGGCGATACGCAGCGGAGCAAGCTTGGTTACCATCGACAGACCGATAGGAGATAAGCACAGTTCACCCATGGTGTGGAAGAAGTATGCACCTACCAACCACAGCATGGAGGATTTGTTAGTTGGGTCACCATCCATCTCGATAACGGCACCCATCATGAACAGGAAGCCGATCGCTAGAAGTACCAGACCCATCGCGAACTTCACAGGAGAGTTCGGCTCACGATCACCTAGGCGAACCCAGATGGAAGCGATAACAGGAGCAAAGATAACAATGAACATGGCGTTCAAAGACTGGAACCAAGTGGTAGGTACTTCCCAGTCGCCGATCATGCGGTCGGTGAAGTCATTGGTGAACAGGTTCATCAAACCACCAGCTTGCTCGAAGCCCGCCCAGAACACGATGGTGAACAGACCCATGACCATGATCACTTTGATGCGATCGCGTTCAACTTGAGTCAGGGGCTCTTTACGAACTTCCGTTTGCTGCTGCTTTTCAAGCTTAGCTGCAGGAACGGTACCGATGTCGCCCAGTAGTTTCTGTGCAAACAGGAACTGGATGATCAGAGACATCACCATACCGATACCGGCACAGATAAAGCCAGCCTGGAAGTTGCCATCGTAAGCTTCAACAACAGAACCTACGATGATGCCGGATAGGAATGCACCAACGTTAATACCCATGTAGAAGATGGTAAAGGCACCATCACGGCGATGATCGCCTTCTTCATACAGGTCACCTACCATGGTAGAGATGTTTGGCTTAAATAGACCGTTACCTAGGATAAGGGTACCCAGACCAAGGTAGAACATCTCGGTTTCCATGCCTGGCACCCAAGCGTGTGGGGTGCCCAGCATGAACTGACCGGCAGCCATTAGGAAACCACCAAGATAGATCGCTTTGCGCTGTCCTAAATAGTTATCGGCTAGCCAGCCACCGATGAGAGGTGTCAGGTAAACAAGACCGGTAAAGGTACCGTAGAGGGAAAGGGCGTCGGCTTGGGTCCAACCCAGACCGTGGCCGCCTTGATTGCTGACTTGGTCAACAAGATAAAGTACCAAGATGGCACGCATAGCGTAGTAGCTAAAGCGTTCCCAAAGCTCGGTGGTAAACAGCAGGAACAGTCCTTTAGGATGTCCCAGCATAGTACCTGCTTGCGGTTTTGCTGCGCTCATTTGAGTTATAACCTTCTTTGCGTTTTTTACAATTATGTGTCGAAGCAATGGGCGAAACTGCTTCAACTCCCCACCAATATAATGGTTTTTCAGAGGCGGAGGGATGCACTTGTATACCTTTTTCAGCGGGTGAAAGTCAATGGCAGCGGGCGATCTAGGAGGGGGAGGTGTTACTAATTCGTACTATTCAAACGCCTAGCCACATATTTCCAATAAAATGAACAAAATGATTCAAATATAAGGATTAAGGCACATTTATCTCTGTAGATTGCTACTGAGGCCAGTGTGAAAACGTTGCTGTAAAAAAGAATTAGATTGCTTACTCTAGGCCCGTGGATTCCTATTGGCGAAAGTGTCACAATGGTGGCAATCGCTATGGATGGCGTGCACAAGAAAAATAGTAGGGACGTTAATCATGCTTGAGTGGTTTCTTTTCAAGGTAAATGCTCGTTCAGAGTACCGCATCACAGCCTTATGCCGACAATTGGATCTTCGTACGTTCCTTCCTGTCGTAACCAAGGCCCAATCGGCCTCAGCGCCTACGCTTTTGTTTCCTGGCTATCTGTTTATTCGAGTTGACCCGTATTCGCCTCGTTGGCGTCAAGTTCAGCACCTTGACGGCGTGCAGGCTTTGGTCAGGACAGCGGGAGAGATCCGGCCGGTCGAGTTGTCGCTTATTTTGTCGTTAAAGCGTCGATTAAAGCCAAAAGCGACGAAAGTGCTTCAAATACCTGAGCCCGGCCAATCGATTCAGTTGAATTATTTTGGATTTGAACAAATAGATGCCATTTTTGAGGAACCCTGTGCCAACGAACGATGTCGGATATTAATCAACATCTTGGGCGGTGAACGCAGTTTAACTGTGCCAATTCAAGCTGTTGTTTAAAACGATTAGCATGATAATCGCTCATGAGTTGCAATAATCAGAGATAACTGCGGCATAAGAGTTTGCGAGGCGTACTAAAACACAAGTACAATGGCCCACTTGATTGTGGGGCCTCGTTGATTGTTATTTAAGCGTTTTGGCGAGCTTGCGGTAGATGCTGCTTTTGCACTCAACGACCTTTATTGTGACAGTTTTTTTACTGTCCTCGTGCATGATGCACGTCAGATCACTAAAAAGTTGAAACATCGATAATGAAACACAACCTGACCAGTTACCTTTCTCGATTATGGGCCTTTGTTGTATTAGCGGTAGCAATTCCGGCTGCGGCTGTGAATGTTACTCCGCAGATGATGGAGCAGTTTCAGAACCTTCCTCCGTCGCAGCAACAGGCATTAGCGCAGCAATATGGCATTGACCCTTCAATGCTGCAGCAGATGCAGACTCAATCAACTGGTCAGATACAGCAGCCAAACCAACCGTTGGTTAATCCTGTTTGGAATCAGCAAAATGAGCAGTTTGAAGCTGAAAAAGCTGAGGACGAGCTGACCGAAGAACTTAAGCCTTTCGGCTATGAGTTATTTGAAGGGGTGCCCACCACATTTGCTCCTGTCACCGATGTTCCTGTGCCACAAGATTATCGGCTGGGTCCTGGGGACACCTTGGTTGTTCAACTTTTTGGCAAAGATAACCGTGATTATCGCCTACAAGTGGATCGCCAAGGCGTCATTCAATTTCCTGAACTAGGCCCAATTAACCTGTCCGGACTGAGCTTTGAAGACGCCAAGGCGTTACTGGTTGAACGGGTTAGCCGCCAGATGATTGGCCAGAGTGTTTACGTCAGCATGGGCGAACTTCGCTCTATCCGCATCTTTGTTGCTGGTGATGCCAATAATCCGGGGTCTTATACCGTGAGCAGCCTTTCCAGTGCCTCTCAGGCGCTGTTTGTGGCCGGCGGCATCAAAGAGATCGGCTCCCTGCGTAACATCCAGGTCAAGCGAGCAGGCAAATTGGTTGGTCATTTCGATGTTTATGATCTTCTGATGCGCGGAGATGCCTCAGGAGACGTGCCGCTGCAATCTGGCGATGTGGTGTTTATCCCACCTGTGGGGGCCACTGTGGCCGTTGAGGGGGATGTGCGCCGCCCGGCAATCTATGAGCTGGTCGGGAATGAGACCATGAGCGACTTGGTGTCGATGGCTGGTGGTTTAAAACCTGGTGCTTATCCAAAAGCGTCTGTGGTTGAGCGTTTCAATTCAGCGTATCGAAAGCAAGCAGTCAATGTTGATCTAACCTCCCAGTCTGGTCTGAAAGCTCAAGCCAAAGATGGTGACCGTTTGTTGGTTCGCTCTACTAATGAACGTTTTGATGAGACCATTACTATTATGGGCGCGGTATCCCGCCCTGGTGTTTATCAGTGGCAGCAAGGGCAACGAGTTAGTGACCTACTGCCGTCGCTGCGCTCAGATCTTCGCTCTCAGGCTTTTGTTGATTACGCCCTAATCATTCGTGAAGTTAATTTCCGCGGAGATATCGAAGTTCTCGGCTTTAATCTCGCCGAAGCGATAGGACAGCCAAATTCTAAAGAGAACTTGACCTTACAAGGCGATGACGTTCTGATGGTGTTCAACCAGCGCGATGATGTAGTTGATCGCCGTGAGTTGGCCAAGTTTTTCAACAAGGTTCAAGAGGATCAGGAACTGCTGAATAAGTCGAAACAGCAGGAACTACCTTTGCTATCGCAGCAGCAATACCTACTTCAGAATCAAAGCAATAATGCCGTAGCGCGCACTGAGATCGCTGGTGTTGCTTTAAATGAGGAAGAGGTCCAAAAAGATCAAGAAGAGATCGAAGAACTGCGCTCCAAGTTGCTGCTGACGCTGTTTGATAATCCCGCTTTGATTAAGCTTTCTCCTCAACTTACCCGTGAGGA
Organism: Ferrimonas aestuarii; assembly: GCF_005116665.1. Taxonomy (GTDB): domain Bacteria; phylum Pseudomonadota; class Gammaproteobacteria; order Enterobacterales; family Shewanellaceae; genus Ferrimonas; species Ferrimonas aestuarii. Next base: position 62,329 of record NZ_SWCJ01000010.1, read on the forward strand.
GCTACTGTTAGGGGTTATTGCAAAACTAGAAAACCAAGCCGACTACTCCAACAGTAGCCAAGTCGTTGGCGTCGTTGGAGAGGTGTACTTCCCTGGTGTGTATCCATTGGTGAAGAATGGCCATATTGATGATTTGATTGCCATGGCTGGTGGCCTCAAAGAGAGTGCCTTCTTGCTGCAAGCTGAGTTGACACGCTCCAGCAGCAACGCCTATGCACAAGGAGGTACTGAGCACATTCAAGTTGCACTGGAAGCGCTTCTTAAGGGACACAATGAATCCAACTATGCGCTGCAAAGCAAAGACCGGCTCAATATCTTCTCTCAGCCTGATTGGCAGGAAAATCCAACCATCGAGCTAAAAGGTGAAGTACGCTTCCCTGGAGTTTACTCAATTCAAAAGGGTGAAACTTTGTATGAAGTGTTGGCTCGAGCCGGAGGTTTCACCGATTATGCTTACCCATTTGGTGCGGTTTTCACCAGAGAGTCTATGCGTAAGCAGGAGCAGTTAGAGATGCGCCGCGTTACCGAACGCCTGCGCAAGGAGCTAGCTAACCGTCTTTTGTCCGAATCGGGCAATTTTGCCTCAGTCTCAGATACTCAGGTTATGCTGGCTGAGCTTGAAAAAGTAGAAGCGGTTGGTCGTTTGGTTATCGATGCCAAAAGTATCGAACAGAACAACAAGAAAGCCGATATCGTTGTTGAAAACGGCGATCTTCTTTATATCCCGCCCAAGCGTGAGATTGTTGCGGTAATGGGTGAGGTGCAGCACCCAACGTCTCATCGCTTTGATGCCAGTATGTCATTGGATGACTATTTAAGAATGTCTGGTGGCCAGACTGAACGTGCCGATAGTGGCCGAATGTACATTGTGCGAGCAGACGGTTCGGTGGTTCTGCCAGAGCGCTCCTACTGGTTCGACTCTGAGCAGCAACTCAAGCCTGGAGACACCATTATTGTGCCGCTTGAGACGAACTACAAAGATGGTCTGACGTTGTGGTCTCAGGTAACGTCAATTATTTACAACACTGCTGTAGCACTTTCAGCGCTGAATATTTTGTGATTTAACGGAGATATTTTGATTACGGCTAAATCACGGTTTCAAGATGCCTTTCCTGAGGTGAAGGGCATTAAAGGAGCCAAACTCAGCTTTAAGTTACAACTCGAGATGACGTGGTAAAGGCTCGATGACTATTGAATTAAAGAGCTCTGTAGATGAGCAGGATATCGATTACTCTCCGAGCGTGAACAAACACGTTTGGAGAAGCAGTAATGCGATTGATTCGAGCAAAAAGGCGTTGAAGCAGTCGGTTGTTTATCTTTACTGCCCAGATTCTCGAGAAGATGAACTGCGCTCCATCGTTGCTGATTACCCATTTAAATTGGTGATAAATCAATACGACATTGACGAGCCTATCGGAAAGGTCATTTGTCATTTTGACAGTTTTAATCTGAATGATAAGCAGAAGGCGTTTCTAGTTCACATGACGGAGGTTGGCGCATGGGTAGAGCCATTCGTCAGTTATTTAGATCGCCGATTTGGCTATACCGAAGTGTCCTTGCTGAAAAGTAACTACTTTTTGCATCAAAAAGCGTTTTCCATACTCTCCAATAAACGTACTCGTAGAGCAAAGCGTGTCATTGACTTATGTGCGGCGATTACGTTGCTGGTGTTGACCTTTCCCATCTGTCTGATAACCATTTTTGCCATCAAGTTAGAGAGTCGCGGTCCGATCATCTACAAACAAAAGCGTGTCGGTGAGTACAACAACGAATTTGATGTGATCAAGTTTCGCTCAATGACCACGGATGCTGAGGCCAATGGGGCCAAATGGGCCACTCAAAATGATTCTAGAGTCACTCGAGTGGGTCGATTTATCCGTAAAACGCGAATTGATGAAATACCTCAAGTAATCAACATCTTGAAAGGGGAGATGTCGATCGTAGGTCCTCGCCCAGAGCGAGAAGTGTTCATTAACAAACTTGAACAAGAGATCCCATATTACCGTTTTCGCCATGCTGTAAAGCCTGGTGTGACTGGGCTAGCTCAGGTTAGCTACCCTTACGGAGCCTCAATAGAGGATGCGATCTGGAAGCACAAGTTTGATATTTATTACATCAAACATCACAGCACTCTATTGGATTTAAAAATTCTACTAAAAACCGTCAAAGTTGTGCTTTTTGGGATGGGGCGATAGCGTACAGATTGTTATGAATCAACATTTTACATTGAATATCAACGAATTGATTAAGTTACTCTGGCAACGAAAATTGCTGATTATTGTAGTGACAGGCATTTTTGCCATCGGTTCGGTCGTGTTTGCTCTAAGTCTGCCTAATATCTACAAAGCTGAGGTGTTGTTGTCTCCACAAACGGCAGACAATGATATGCGTAATATTGGCGCCGAACTGGGAGGCTTGGCGGCTCTTGCTGGAATCTCCGCAACTGGGGGGAACTCTGAAGAGGTAAATCTTGCGCTTCAAACCATCACCTCCCGTATCTTTGTCGATCACTTCATTACCAAGCATGAACTGTTAGTGCCGTTGATGGCCCTCGAAGGCTGGTCGGATAAAACCGGCGATTTGACTTACAACGATCAGATTTATGATGTTGCCTCCGGCCAATGGACACGGGAGGTTGAAGCTCCTAAAGCTCCTGAGCCTTCTGCTTGGGAGGCCTATAAGGTGTTTATTGAACAGATTGAATATGAGCGCCTTAAAGACAGCGGCTTTGTTCGTGTTAGCTTGACCTCATTATCGCCAGTATTGGCGCAAGAGTGGGTAACCTGGATGGTAACTGACCTGAATAACTGGGTTAAGACTCGCGATATTGAAGAGATCAATAAAAACATCTTGTACCTGACGGCTCAGATGAAAAAGACCGAGCTGTCTTCGATGCAGCAGATTTTCAATAACCTGATCGAAGAACAGGTAAAACGCTTAATGCTGGCAGAAGCTCAAGATGAGTACGTGTTCAAAGTTATCGACCCAGCGGTAGTGCCTGAAGAGAAGGTTTCACCAAAGCGTGCTGTCATCTGCATTTTGGGGACGTTCTTGGGCGGCATTGTTTCCGTCTTGCTGGTGTTATTTTTGGCATACCGAAAAGCATAATCCGTGTTTTATTACCTTCTCGTTGGATTGGTTACAGGTGGTTTTGCCCTCGCAGCAATGCAGCTGAGAGAGTATCGCTACTTGTTTATGTTTCCGTTGTTTGTCCTAACGGCCTATTTTGTTGGCTTTCGAGACATTAGCATCGGCACCGATACCCTCAGATACAGCGAGATCTATTTCGATATCCAACCGTTATCGAACGCGTTAGCAATAGGTAACTTTGGGTTTGAAGCACAGCGTATTGAGGCCGGTTTCGTATTACTGGCCTCAGTTTTTAGAGAATTCGATGCTGGGTTTCAGCATTTCCTGTTTTTTCTAAACTTCCTTACTGTAAGTGTGATTTTTTATTCTTACCAGCGGATTGATAAGAATATTGCACCTATCTTAGTGTTTCTCTATACCTGTACGTTCACCTACTTCACATTGCAGTACAACATCGTTAGACAAGGGGTTGCGGTGGCGTTTTGCACCCTTGCATTCTGCTATTTGTTGCAAAATAGGCGATGGCCATTTTTGGTGTTAACCCTATTAGGTGCTTCATTCCATTCGATATCCATATTGTTTTTGGTCGTATGGCCAGTTCGAAAGTTTCGCTGGCACCCCGGATATGCGCTGGTATTTATCCCGCTGTCTATTGGTGTTGCCAGTGTCGACTTTTTGCAAGAGTTGACCTCTCTGTTGTCTCCATACAGCGTTACAGTGTATCGAGTAGCGAACTACATGTTGACGCAGGCGGGGGAGATCAACTTATTGAGTCTCTCGGTGGTGTTGGATTTTTTGCTGATTGTCTACTGCATTGTGGACTCGAAATTTCTAACCAAACAGTCTGATTACTTTAACCCGGTGCTGACGGCTTTTGTCATCGGTTTCTTAGGCATGTTAGCTCTGCATGAGCTTAAGTTGTTGTCACTTCGGTATTACTACTTGTTTTGCCCATTTGAAGTGATCACTTTTTATATGGCTTTGCATCGATTCACAGGGCGATATCTGGTTAAAGAGGTGATTGTTGTTAGCCTCGGCTTTTTATGGCTATTGAAAAACGTCTACGTGACCGCACAATTTATTACAAGCTATTAGTATGAAAAAAGTTACTGTCTATTTAATCACCCAGAATCGAAAGCAACTGCTGGTTCGCGCAATAGAATCTGTACTGCAGCAGGATTACGACAATCTCGAGTTGATTGTGGTCGATGATTGTTCGACAGACGGAACTGCGGACGTGCTTGCTGATTATGAGAATGAGCCTAGATTACGTTATTTTATTAATGAGCGTATTCAAGGCGCTTGTTATTCCCGTAATCGCGCAATTAAACACGCCTCGGGGGAGTTGATCACCGGTTTAGATGATGATGACTACTTTGAACCCAATCGCGTTAGTGAGTTGGTTGAAGCTTACAGCGATGACTACGCATTTGTTTGTAGCTGCTGTAATGAGCTGTCGCAGGATGGCACTAAGATCTATCGTCCAAATGGCTTTCCTGAGGGGGAATTTGGCCTAGATGCGCTGCTCCATAACAATTTAGTGGGGAATCAAGTATTAACTAGCAAGGCGAAATTTGAATCGGTGGGTGGTTTTGACGTTGAAATGCCTGCGTTTCAAGATTTCGATACTTGGGTTCGCCTGTTGGCGAAGTACCCTAAGGCAGCCAAAATTTCATCACCAAGCTATGTGCTTCAGACGGATCATGGTAGCCAGAGAATATCGAGCAGCTCCAACCGTAAACTGGACGGTTTGACGCGCTTTATTGCTAAGCATAAACGTCATATGACTTCCGCGCATTTGAAGTCTATGAAAATACTGAAGTTTAAGGTGTCTGGCTCCAAATATGGCTTGGGAGACTTGATAAGTTCGATTAGCGTGCATAACTACCGTTCTGCTCTGAGTTTATACCTTGCTCAGAACTGCAGCGGTTTAAAGCAAAAGCTAGATGGTAGAAAAGCAAATTGAACACCATGTCTAAGCCTTTAGTTGAAGTGTTGATAGCGACCTATGAAGAGAGAATCTCATGTGTGAAATCGGTTGTCGCTCAACAACACGCTAATTTACGTTATCGTGTTGTTCATCAGACGCCCTCGGGAAACCAGTACGCAGAAGAGGTCAGTCAGCTCATCACCGGACGAGATGATATTAACTACCATCGATTGCAGAGTCGCGGAGTTACCAAAAGTCGCAACTGGGCGCTGAAGCATGCTGAAGGAGACATCATTGTGTTTATGGACGATGATGTGTTGCTGGAGAAAAACTTCTATGAGGTGATCGTTAAGGCTTTTCAAGCGATGCCTCAAGCCGACCTATTGACGTTTAGCATTAAAGAAACTGGAACGGATGCCTTACTTAAACCTTATCCAGCATCTAGTATTCGTCACCATAAAGGAAGCATATTGAAGGTTGGTACTATTGAGGTGGCTGGACGCTTAAGTCGTCTGCGAGAAACTGCTCAAGCGTTTCCTGAGTACCTGGGGGCCGGTACCTCACTATCTGCTTGTGATGAACCGGTTTATCTGTCGAGGCTAATGAAAGCAGGCTTGAGACTATTTTCATACCCACAAGTGATTGCATGCCACCCAAGGCTTTCATCAGGTAAAGTGTTTGAAAATGAATCACAATTTGTCTGCCGAGGCGTAGCATTTCGTGAGATTTTTGGCATGTGGTTGGCTCCCTTCGCAATCGTATATTTTTATTTGAAAAATAGGTCAAAGTTTTCTTGGGCTGAAGGCAGCCCATTGAGTGCTTTTTTTAAAGGCTATTTTTTGTACTCAACGTTAAAGAAGTAGATGATGAAGCAAGAACTGGTCTCTATTATTACGCCCAGCTACAACAGCTTGGATACTATTGAGCGAACCATAGAGTCTGTCATTGCGCAGACTTACACCAATTGGGAGATGATAATCGTTGACGACTGCTCCATCGATGACTCCAGAGAGCTAATTCAATCATGGTGTGAAAGAGATCGCCGGATCCAGTTGGTTGCAAGAGGGTGGAACGCAGGTCCTGCGGTGACTCGAAATCGAGGCATCAGTGTTGCGAAAGGACGTTACATTGCCTTTCTTGATGCCGATGATACTTGGTTCCCACACAAGTTAGAGACTCAGATCGCGTTCATGCAACAAAATGGTGTCGCATTTAGCTTTAGCAGCTATCAAAGAACCAATGAAGCCGGGGATAAACTGGGAGTTATCGCTGCGCCAGAGAGCATCACTTATGATCAACTGTTGGATTGTTGCAAAATTGGGTGTTTGACCGCGTGTTACGATCGCGAACAGTTGGGTACCGTTTACATGCCTAATATTGCAAAGCGCCAAGATTTCGGATTGTGGCTGCGACTGTTGTCTTTGACACCAAAGGCCTATGGCATTCAGGAAACCCTTGCGGACTACCGCGTGGCTAGAAATAGCGTATCTTCAAATAAACTAGTGGCGGCAAAATACCAGTGGCGCGTCTACCGCGAAGTGGAGAAGCTGAGCCTGATGAAGTCGTTAAAGCATTTCACTTGTTACGCCGTCGCTGGCGTGGCCAATCGAATTTAATTTCCGGTAACACTTTATTTAAGCTTTTCAAATGGATTTGGATAGGATTGAACTCCGTGTCGTTACGGCGCTCTTAATTTGTTTAGAGGACAATTTGAGCTGCCTCACTTCTTAAACGCTTTGGTGCCCCAGGCCGTATGGATTCTGGGGTGGTTTCGAGGCTACAATAGCGATTTTATCGCACATAGTATCACTAACAGGCTGGTACCTTTTCGAGCCAGCATGAGTGAATTTTAGGGTATAGAGATGCAACAAATTAAAAATAGAACTCGAGGCTTCACCTTGATGGAGCTTCTCATCGTGATGGTAATCTTGGGCCTGTTGATGTCTTTGGTTGCCCCGCAAATGTTCTCAAAAGTGAGCTCAACTAAGAAAAAGACAGCCGCTGCTCAGATGCAGATGCTGCAGACCTCTATCGATACCTACCTGCTGGACATCGGCGATTACCCAGCAAATTTAGGTGAATTGCGTCAATCTAGCCAAGATGGTTGGGATGGTCCATATCTTCCTAAGGACGTTCCTATGGATCCATGGGGTAACCCTTACGTTTACCAAGTCCCAGGAAATGACGGTAAGCCTTATCTTTTGATGTCCTATGGTAAAGACGGTCAAGTTGGCGGCTCTGATGAGAACGAGGACATTGTCGCCGAATGAGTGATTTAGTAACGATCTTGAGGCATTTTGATGTCACGTCTAGTGATCTCGAAAAGGCCAAGTTGTATCAAGCCAAGTACGGTGGTCATCTTGAACAGTTGCTGGTTAACATGGGGGCTCTGCCCGAAGACCAATTGATCAATGTTTACCATCAATTGTTCGACTATCCGTTTTTTAATGGCGTAACCGGTAATGCGTCGGCGGAATTGGCTGACAAGTTCGACTTGAATCTTGAATTCCTACAACAGCGAAAATGGTACCCGGTTTCGTTTGAGGAACAGCGAGTTCAGTTTGCTACGGCTACCCCTCTGGATCGTGAAGTTCGGCAATACCTCACTCTTATTGAGCTGCCATTTGATATCTTGCTTGCTGAAGAGAGCGATCTGCAAGGATTGTCTCAGCAAAGCGCTGATATGGGGGACGCCATTGATGATGTCGTGCTGTCAGACCTTGAAGAGGACAAACTTCGAGAGTTGGCCACCGAAGCCCCTACGGTAAACCTACTAAATGGTTTAATCGCTCGTGCGCTGAAGCAAGGCGCATCAGACATGCATATCGAACCACAAAACGGCCGCTATCGAGTTCGCTATCGAGTTGATGGCGTGCTGCATGAAGTGGAGCAACTGCCTCGACGTCTGCAACTGGCGGTGCTTTCACGGTTGAAAATTCTGTCCGGAATGGACATCGCTGAGCGTCGTCGACCTCAGGATGGCAAGATCGAGATGAAGATCGCCAATATCGAGTTGGACATTCGTGTTTCAGCTTTGCCCCTGAATGATGGCGAGAGTATGGTGATGCGATTCCTGCGAAAGGATTCGGTGACCTACGATATGGATGTGCTGGGTTTATCTGCAGATACCTTCAGCTCCATTAAAGAGGATCTTCAGCATACCGCTGGGGTAATTTTGCTCACTGGTCCAACGGGTTCAGGTAAAACCACTACCCTTTATACCTTCTTGAATGAACTCAATGGCGATGACGTTAAGATCATTACTCTGGAAGATCCGGTGGAATATCAACTTGATGGTGTTAATCAGGTTCAGGTTCAAAGCGACATCGGCTTCGATTTTTCTGCAGGTCTTCGTTCCATCGTTCGTCAGGATCCCGATGTGATCATGGTGGGTGAGATTCGAGATCAGGAGACCGCTCGCATTGCCATGCAGTCTGCACTGACGGGTCACCTTGTTTTCAGTACCGTGCACACCAATGATGCGCCATCGGCTTACACTCGTCTTATCGACTTAGGGGCGGAAGAGTATCTGCTTAACGCGGCCATCGTCTCCATTATTGCCCAGCGTTTGGCTCGTAAAATCTGTCCTCATTGCTCAGTCCCTCATCCTGACGCGCAAGAGTTGATTGAAAAGTACAAGTTGGTTGAACTTGCCCAGCGAATGGGTGTGGAGACGATTGATTTACGTCAATCAAAAGGGTGTGACCACTGTAATCACAACGGCTATCGGGGCCGGATGGCACTGATTGAATACCTTCGTTGTGATGACACTATTCGAGCGATCCCGAAAGACGCCCACTTCATCGGCAAGGCGCGTGAACACAATCGTCAGCAGGGGCGTAGAACCTTGATGGAAGATGGTTTGTACCGCGCTATGTTGGGGCAAACTACCATCGATGAAGCAATTCGAGTATCTGGATAATGGCGCTATTTTCCTATCGCGGTTATGACCTAAGTGGCAATGAAGTCAAAGGCGAGATTGATGCCAAAGACAAAGCGCTGGCGTCAACATTGCTGTTAGAACAGCAGATCACCGCCGTTGAGATCAAGCCGGTTGCCGGCGAAGGAATCTCCTTTGGTAGTAAGAAAGTCAATATCGAAGACATTGAGTTTCTTACTTCCGAGTTGGCCATGTTGTTGGCTAATGGGGTGCGTATTGACCGTGGCTTGGGCATTCTTGCCAAGAAAAAGGGGCATCCGAAACTTACTGCCCTTACTCAATCTTTGCTCGAGAGTGTGAAGCGAGGAGAACCTCTGGCCGATGCGCTGGGGCAGTTTCCCGAGCACTTTGATGAGCTCTATCTCAACCTGGTTCGTGTCGGCGAGGCCAGTGGCACATTGCCTACGGTGTTTGACCAGTTGGCAGCGGATCTTAAGTTTCGCAGACAGTTGAATCAAAAGGTAAAGGGAGCGCTCACTTACCCTATGGTGATTCTGTTTGTTTGCGTTGCCTCAGTGATGTTTATCTTTAACTTTGTGGTTCCGCAACTTAGTGGCATGTTTGATGGTAACGCGGAGTTGCCTTCCTACACGGTTGCGCTGCTGAGCACCAGTGAGTGGATGCAGCAGTACCAAGGGTTCCTATTTGCTGGTTTGGCTGCCATCGCCATTGCCATCAAAATGAGTGGTCAAAATAAGCCCCAGTGGCGTCTTAAACTTGAACAACGGATCGCTAATCTACCGGGGCTGCGCGCGTTGGTCGTGCTCACCGAGCGCATCCGCTTTAATACGGCGGCGCAGATGATGCTGCGAGCCGGGATATCCATCGATCAAGCCATTGGTCTGGCGGCTGGTAACGTCAAAAATCGCGAAATTCGTCAGGTGTTGCTGTCGGCCAATGACGCCATCAAAAAAGGTCATCCACTTACAGAAAGTCTCAGCAAGAGTGTGTTGTATCCTGACCTTTATGTATCGCTTCTTGAAGTTGGCGCAGAAAGTGGCGATCTTGAGCCGGTATTTAAGGAGATCGCCAGTCGTTCTCGAGAAGAGTTTGATACCGCCACCACTCGATTTACGGCGTTGTTGGAACCGCTGCTGATCCTCTTTATGAGTGTGATTGTTGGTGGTGTAGTGATCGTAATGATGCTGAGCATCATGTCGGTGAACGACGTTGGTTTCTAGAGCTCGCTCTCACCACCCACTTGGCTTCACCTTAGTTGAGATGCTGGTGGTGATGGTTCTGATGGGAATCATGATGTCGCTGGTTGGGCCTCTGGCAAATAACGTGGTTGCCAAAGCACAAGCGCAAACGGAGCGTTTGCAACTGGAGTCATTGATCAAACGCTCTAGTTTTCGGGCGTTTGCCTCTGGGCGTGGCGGAGTCATTGACTTTTTTGACAATCAGGTTGTTGGCGAGTTCGTTCCGAAGAAACAGGAGGTGGTGACGTTCGAGACACTTCACTTCCCAAACCAAAGGGTGACATTTTCGAAATCGGGGTTTCCTCAATCCCAACAACTTATTGTTGAGTTGCCAAATCGCACCATTAGATTAAATCTGCTTAACATCATCGATGGTGAAGGTCAGGTGATTGATGCGAAAGGCTAGTTCTCGAGGGTTTACGCTTATCGAAGTGCTGTTGGCGTCGGTGATTTTGTTCACTGTTCTGTCCGTTATGACCGTGGTGTATCGACAGGCGACCCTTTCAAGTTTAAAAGCCGAATCGACGGTTCAAGCCAGCAGCCAACTTATGTTTATCGTCGATAACATCGCTGAGCGTTTACATACGCAAACTTCGGCTTCAAGTACCCAAGGTCAAGGCAGCTTCCTTGGGGTGCAATACCAATGGAGCGCAGAGCCCGCAATGCGGCGCCAACCGACTAAGCGTTTGGACCCAGTAACGGGTATTGAGATCACACCGCAGCGTTGGTTTACGTTGTGGCGGGTCGATTTAACGGTCAAGGTGCAGCAGCAAACACGTAAATATCAGTATCAGGAGTTGACATGGACTCCAAACTAAAGGGGTTTACCCTAGTTGAAATGCTGATCACTCTGGTGATCTTAACCTCAGTGCTGTTGTTGGCAACTCAAGGCTATGCCAGTTTCTCCAGTCGTTGGGATGGCCAACTAGGACGCTTTCAGAAAGTTGCCAATGATGCGCGTTCGCTGTTGCTAGTGAAGCAGTCTCTCAATGGTATTCGAGCTTACGTTACCGTTGATAATGCCAATAAGCCGCGGCTCTATTTTGAAGGCAACATCAATGGTTTTGTGGCTGTGACCAACTCTGGAGCTTTCCGGCCGGGGGCGCCAGCTGTGATTCGATTGCAATTGGTGGCTGAGGGTAATTCAGGCTATCGCCTTGAATATCAAGAGTGGCCTATGGTCGATAACTACCTGCTTAAGGTAGACCAACAGGTACCGTTTTCCGAACCGATTGTGCTAATGACCGACTTAGTTAATCCAAGGTTTGACTATTTCGGGGTTGAGTCTCTGTCTCGTTATAATGGCATCTCGACGCCAAAGCCCCAATGGTTTGAGGGTTACAGCAGCGTAAGGCGCCAATTGATGCCACAAAAAATCCGTTTGTCTTTGTCGGAGTCAGAGATGGTGCTGTTGAAGATCACGGAAGATAGGAACTTGTTGTCAAAATACAATGGGGAGTTCCGCGGTGCATAAAGGCCAGCAACAAGGTATTGCCCTGATTCAGGTGCTATTGATCAGCATGGTGGTTAGTTTGCTGGCTCTCTATTTTGTTGGTTCGAGCCGTGATCAGGTGACCATGGCCTCATTGCTTCAACAGAGGGCTAAGGCCCAGTTAGAGGTTCACAGCGCTAGAAATCGCATGCTATTTTCGTTGATGACCCATCAGACTTTTGAGACATCGTCTTCTAGCGATGCAGTGGTTAATCATTGGCGATTCGATGGTAAACCGTTTGAGTTTGGTGGCGTAGAGTACCGCTTACAAGACCAGTCTGGATTGGTTGGGGCAAGATTCCCCAATAAAGAGTATTTGAACCCCTTAATCGAGTCTCAGCTTGGAGGCGTGAATGCTGAGCGGATGCGGCAGTCGTTAATTGACTGGCAAAATCCTAAGGTTGAATCACAGCTTAATGCAGTAAACCAAGGGCTCAATGGGGCAGAAGTGCGAAAGGGTGGTATGTTATCCTTGAACGAGCTGAGGTTTATCCCTAACTGGGGGCCAAAATCAGCAGGGGTGATGACTCCGTATCTGACGCTGTATTTTGCCAACTTTTTTAGTATAAGTAGCGCGCCGGATGCGGTGATTCGAGCGCTGTTTCCCGATGTTGCAGATAGTTTAATTTCGTTGAAAAACGAACGTAGGCTGACTCGACAAACATTCAGCCAAGCAACCGGTGAATATCCGGATGCCAGTTTTGTATTTTACCCAGGACCATACATCGAAGTATCCGTGACCGCCTCGTCTGGCGAGTCAATTGTGACTGAGTCTTGGGTAATAAAATCTCAAGCGACAGAGAAAGAACCTTATTTGGTACTAGAAAATCGATAATGAACCAAGCTGATAAATCAAATGCGTTGGCCACTAGGGTTTTTGCGCTTTTACAACGGAAAGTCTCCTTTGAGCTGTCTAAGCGGCTCTGTTTAGAAGACTCAACATGGCAAGCCGAACAGAGTATTGGTTTAGCATCAGTCATTGGCCGTGAACACTATTTTGAGAGAAGCCAGGACTTTCCCATCGCGAATCGAGGGGACTTGGTGAAGTCACTGCGCCTGATGCCTTCTCAGTCTCCTATCTCGGATACGGAGTACTTTTTTATTGAGCGTCGCTCGGAAAGCAGCCATAGGGTGACTTTCTATAGTTTCCGAAATAGAGACCTATTGGATCGCCGCTGGTTGATACCAGAAAGCCTGTTGATCAAGTTAGCCATGAAGAAGTTGCAATTGTCTGCAATCGATGTGGTTAGACCCGATGGAAAACGGCTGTTCGCTTTATCTGATGCCTCTGGTCAATACACTAGTCTAAGTAGCGACAACACCCCGACTATCGAAAAATACGCCGCGGCACAAGGGGTCGCGTTAGGTGAGGTGGCCAATGAACAAGCGTATTCTGACTTGGTATTCAAATGTTGGTTTGATGCGCTAATTGGTGGGTATCCAGGACTCTTTGGACAACAAAAGCGTCGTGAACTGCCCGCAGCTCAAGCGCTGATGGTGGCTACCGGTTTGTTGGCTGGTTATTTGGCTTTGAGCTCTGGAGTCATTTCAGCGCAACACTGGTTGGCCCAATCAAATTTGGATGGAATTAAAGGTGAGACCGTATCGGCCTTAGCTTTGCAAAGAGAGTGGCGAAAGCAGCAAGGCAGTTATCAAGCATTATCTGGTTCAATAAGCCAAGTGACTGATACTTCTGTTGTTTGGGAGATTATTGCTGCCATGATGGCAAAAGACGACGATCTGGAGCTTAGCCGCATTGAGCTGAATCAGGGGCAATACGTTATTCGTGGTACGGCAACGAAAGCCTCAGACATCTTGTCTGAGATTAATGAGTTTCCCGGCACCACAGCGGTTGCATTTACTCGCCCTGTGCGTAAAGAGCGCCGTGGTTTTGATGACTTTGAGATCGAGTTTGAGATGGGAGGGCAGGGCTGATGAGCCTACTTGAGAATAAACCCCTTCTTTACACCTTGATTGGCAGCCTGGCATTTTGTCGATTCGTGGCGGTTCCCGTATTCGAATGGCAGCAACAACAGCTTAATGACATCTCATCACTGCAGAGTCGCCTTCAGAAGTCAGCCGTATTGGCGGAAAATGCGACCTCTTATGAAACCTCTGTTACTGAGCTCAAGGCTGCTAATGAACAGATGGCCTCGTCGTTTGTTGCTGCTGGAGAAGCACTGCCTTCACAGTTGTCGGTTCAGAAACAATTAGAGTCCATCGCCAAACGCAACGGCGTCGACCTTCGCAGTATTAACTGGCTTCCAGTAAGAAGCGAAAATGGGGTCAATCTATTGACCGCGAAGCTGGTTATCCGGGGTAAAAGTAGTGATGTGATCGGCATGCACTTGGACTTAAGCCGTTTCTCGAAAGTCAGTGAAATCGTCAAATTTGAGCTTCAGATGCGCAGTTGGTCCGGTGGCTCTGGCACCAAAATGAATGCTGAAATTGATATGGTTATTTATCAGCTTCAGGAGGCCGCATAATGGCATCATTTGCACTTAATCGCAGTAGCCAATGGTTGGGAGAGCACCGTTGGTGGCTGTTGCCTCTGTGCGGTATCTCACTGCTTGTGGCGTTGATTGACTTGGGGCAGCGGGTAATCGTTTCTGGTGAGCCGGTTGAGTCAGAGCTCAGTGATGTTGCCCCTAAAGCCGTGGTATGGGCACCACTAGACGAACAAACTCAGGCAAAACGGTGGCAACCATTTAAAGCTCAGCAACAGGCGCTTGAAGGCTCGGACTCTACAACTGAAAATGCTGAAGATAAGCTGATGTCCAAAGAGGAGCAATTGAGTCAACAGGGAAATTTGAATCAACTATGGGTTGATGATAAGACCTATCGTTTGATGGGAGTGTTTACTCAGGACAGCAGTGCGTTTGCTGTTTTGCTTGAGCGTGATGAGCGAAATAACACCACCAAGCGCCGGCAAGTATCGAAGGGGCAATCCTTAGAAGAGTATTTAATTTCCGGAATTGGAAAACAGTCGGTAGAGATTCAAGCCGGTGAACGTTCAATCCAGTTGCAGATTTTTGCACAACAATAACAATGCGAAATTTAAACATGAAACACACAGTTATCACCATCACTCTGGCTGCCGCATTGTCAGGTTGCGCTGGCTCAGGTTTTGAAAGAACAAGCGACTTGGGGTACCCAACTTCCAATGATCCATCTTATCAGTTGGAAAAGTCCTACCTTCATGAGCCGGACGAGCAGCGTAATCAAGCTAAAGAGTCTGCAGCACAGGCGGAGCAAGCTCAAAGTAAAGCTGACGAACGAAGCCAAGGTGCCCAACAACTCCCAAGTTTGAAGCGTTCGCAGACGAAAATTAGCAACCGCAGCGCCATCAATCTGCGCCTAGATAGCAATGACCAGTTGAAAGTGGCAGCAGAACAGATGCCGGTATCTCAATTTGTGCACTACGCGCTAGGAGAGCTACTGGGGCTTAACTATGTGTTTGGCCCTGGTGTTGAAAAGTCTGGTAAGACGGTTACCTTAAACCTGCAGCAGCCGATCAGCTCTCAGCGTTTGTTTGAGTTGACTCAAGAGTTGTTGACCCAAAATCAATTCAGCATTAAGCAAGATGGTGAACTGCTGCTTATCCATCAAGCTGAGGCCAACGGGCGTGCAAGTGTGCAGTTTGCTATCGGCAATGAATTTAACCAAGTGCCTAATGTTACTGGTCAGATTATGCAAGCGGTGCCGACCAAATTCGGCATTACTCTGTCCATTGAAACCACTTTGCGCTCACTCGCCAGTGCCAAAATCACCATGGATCGTGACCAGAGCATCATTTTTGTCCAGGGTAAGCGGGAAGAGGTGATTCAGGCGATGGAGCTCATCGCCATGTTGGATAAGCCTGCAAACCGAGGCAAGCACATCGGACTCATCGAGCTGAAGTTTGCCAAGTCGGCTGATTTTATTAAAGAGTTGGTGCCGCTGATGCAGAACGAAGGCATCAGTACCTCGTCAACCAGCTATTTGAACAACTCGTTGGTATTGGTTGGGCTTGACTCTGTAAATAGCGTGGTGGCTTTTGCCAGTGATGAGTCTATCGTCAAACGCGTTGGGTTTTGGACCAAGCTTTTGGACAAGCCTGCCAAGGGCAATGCGAAGTCCTACTTTACCTACCACCCACGCTATGCTCGAGCTTCGGATATTGGTCAGTCATTAGGGCCGCTACTCGGCATCAGTATCACCGGTGGCGACAGCAGTAATTTTGATAGTGAAACTGGGAAAGCCCCTTCGACCAGTCGAAATACCATGGGGGGGCAGAGTGAAGACCTGTCTATGGTGGTCGATGAGCGCTCGAACTCCATCATCTTTAAAGCAACTGGGGCGGATTATCAAGCCATGTTGCCCCTTATTGAAAGCTTAGACATTTTGCCGAAGCAGGTGATGCTAGACATCACCATTGTCGAAGTAAAACTGCAGGACCAATTTAATCTGGGGGTTCAGTGGGCGCTCCAGAAGGGGGATTTTAGCGTCGGCACCGGCTTTGAAGTAGGTAAAAGTGGATTCAGCCTGAGCTTAAAGGGCGACGATGGCTCTGCATTGGCCGAGGCCTTTGAGAGCAATAAGCTGTCTAACCTGCTGTCAAATCCTAGTATTTTGGTGAGGGATGGGGTAACTGCCAAGATTGCTGTTGGGGATCAGATCTCCATTGTTACCGGAACATCTCAATCCTCAGGGTCCGAAGATGCCCCTATTACGACTAATAGCGAATACCTTAAAACCGGTCTGGACGTTGAGGTAACGCCGACGGTGAATGCCCAAGGGGTGGTGATCATGGAGATCAGCCAGACCATTACCAATACGGTCGCCAGTAGCTCAGAAGGTGGTGGTAATCCGGATCTTTTCGAACGTAGCTTGAGCACTGAGGTGGTGGCGGAGAGTGGCCAAACTATCCTGCTGGCTGGTTTAGTCAGTGGCACTAGCTCTGACGAAGATATGTCAGTACCAGGTGTGAGTGACATTCCGTTGTTAGGAAGGTTGTTTAGTACGGAAGATCAAAACGGCGTAAAAACTGAGCTGGTCATGTTGATCACCCCCAAAGTGATTCACGACAGCAGTCAATGGGGCGATTTGATGAGTGACTTCCAGCGCGGCTTGACTCAGATTACCCTTCCCAGCCAAACACTTGCTACTGACGATGGAACAGTGCAGAATAATTGACGTGATGATCAGTAACCTTATCTAACCCCGCTCTGCGGGGTTTTTTTTTGCGTTTTTTAGGCTTTAGCGCGAAGTTTTAAGGTCGACAGTGGCAATAAAAGCAAGGCGTGCCCTTGGCGGGCTGAGTCGTACTCAGCGTTAGTCTGCTTTCGGTGTTAGTGGAAGGGTGGTTGAAAATTAACCGTTTGGCATTATTGGTATATACCTTTTAGTTATGACTTTTCTGTTTTTTATTCAGCTGGGACATCCCTCTTAATGCCTCTTGTATTCTTTCGCCTAAATTTTGGTCGAATTCTTCGGCAAGGGAATTAGGAAAGCGATTAGATAAAGGCATATTTATGGAACTATTCGCTGGAATCGTAGAACGTCTTTAAATATGTTTGACTATGTCGTTAAGCCATAGTTGATTGAAATCGAGTTGTTCAATAGCTGTGCCTGCTCTTTTAGTAGGCAAACTTAAACTGGGATGGACTCACTGCGGGGCCTAGGTGACTGTAATTCTGGAGGAAGGTCCAGTGCTCTTTCTCTTTTGATTTGGTTTGTCAATACGCTGATAAAAGCGCTCTTAATGGTCATCGAGCCTTTTGAAATAATGAATTGGACTTAAATAAGTCCGGTTTGTGATCCCCCCGACAGTTACCGTTTTTTTCAATTTTGACATCCATTAAAGATGGTGTACTTTAACGCCCAGCAGATGGTGGGAAAACTCTCACCACTGATAGATTCAAGAAGATTGATGATGGTTTGATGCTTTTATCGGCTATCGTTTGATTTGGGTCATGATTAACCCTTTAAGAACGTTGACAAAAGTTCAGGTCTGCAATTAACATTCTTGCTGGTTGCGTCAACTGCTTTGGCTCCTTTCCTGCCTTGGCAATACCAATTTTAATGACGCGAAGTAAAACCTTACGTTTCATGAAACTATGATAAGGAAACATCACATGAAGAAGTCGCTTATTGCTCTGGCAATTGCTTCTATCGCTACTACCGCTTCTGCTGCTAACCTGGCAGACAACACCACTGCAGGTATCGTTTCTGTAGAAGGTAACGCACTGCACACTCAAATCACTGCTCCTACTGTTTCTGTAGTTCTGGGTGCTGAGTACACTGTAGGCGATCTGATCACTTTCACCATCTCTGGTGCTGAGCTGGATACCACTACCGTTCCTGCTACCATCTCTGTAGCTCAGAACGACACTCCTACTCCTGACCTGATCGGTATCACTCTGGGTCTGCTGAACAAGACTGCAACTACTGCTACCTACCGTGTAACCGAGCTGGACAGCTCTGGTCTGACTGAAGCTCCTACCACCATCGGTCAGCAAATTGACCTGACTGGTCTGGTTGTTAAAGCTGATACTCTGGGCTCTAAAGCTACCATCGCGTACACTGCTGAAACCGCTAATGGTCAAGAGCTGGACAGCTCTGCTAAGAACTCTGGCGACCTACTGGTTGCTAAGACTCAGTTTGTAGCTGCAGTTGCCGATGACTTCGATGCTATCATCGATGTAAACGAGCAGCGTCTGAAGTTCTCCACTACTTCTGGTGGTGCTATCGATGCGGTATCTGACGACCTAGATGCAACTGTTACTGACAACAACTCTTCTTGGTTGAACGCTGGTACTCCAGGTAAGACTACTTTCACCGTATCTGGTGATTTTGCTTTCCTAGACAGCGACAAAGATACTGACGGTATCCAGCCTGCTGCTGACGTTGTAAAGCCTTCTGGTTCTCCTGCGTCTGTTAAAGTAACTGAAAATGCAATCACTGTTGAGTACACTGCGTTCACCAGTGCATTCACTCTGACTCTGGATCTAAACGGTGCTACTGCTAACACTGAAGCTCTGACTAGCCCTATTGGCACTCAAGAGTTCGGTCTGGACGTAGACGTTGAGTTCGCAGCTAACTCTAAGACTGCTACTGCTGATGTTGCTGAGCTGGAAGCTGGTGCTTGGGAACTGAACGGTGCTGTGGTACACGTACCATTCATGCCTTTCCGTGATGGCTTCAGCCCAATCGTTAACATCTCTAACGTGTCTACCCAAGAAGGTGACATCGAAGTGATGGTTTACTACTCTTCTACCGAAGATAAGAAGCCTGAGTCCTTCATGCTGGGTGTTGCTGCAGCTCCAGAAGCTCAAACCAACATCACTTCTGCTCTGCAGAAAGCTGGTATCGAAGGTGACGTAGCGCTGGACATCATCGTTAACGCTCCTAAGGATGACATCGAAGTTAACGCTCTGTACTTCCAGGGTGGCGACCGCGCTGTTATCAACACCGTTAAGCAGTAATCATTACGCTTAAATTGTGTTAAGAAGCGGGCTTTAGCCCGCTTTTTTGTTTTTTAGTTTTGTATGAAGGGAGTTCCTGTGCCTTTGCGTCCATTTTTTTTAGCGATTCTATTTTTTTCTTTCGTAAATATGCCCATTCAGGCAGCGCATCTGCAGGTTCCTAAATATTTAGTGTCTAAACAAGGCTTGGATACTGAACAATACGTAGACCTTACCCTACAGCTGGTCCCAGAAACACAGTATGGTGTCGGGGACGTATTGACCTTTGAAGTTAATGATGGCGAGATTCTTGGGGCTGGCGCCCTTAGTAGTGCTGATGGCTCTATTACCGCTGGCTTAATGAACAGTACCGGCAGTAGTGTTAGTTACCGCATTACTTCTACTAACGGACTGAATGTAGGCAAGCCTTTAACATTGAACGATCTCCGGCTCAGTTTGAAACCGCTTCAATTGACTGAGCGCCAGACTATTAGTTTTTACAACTATGGATATGGTGGCCACTTAGTAGAGTCTGTGATGGGGGAGCCCTTGCTGGTCTTGGCTGAACAGTTTACTGCCGAGGTCTCTCACCCATTAGACCGTCATATTAACGTTACTGAAGGGATGCGTGAGTTTGTTGGCTCTGGGACAGATAAGCACCAAGATCAGTTACAGTTTGTGTTAAGAAAACAACCGAAACAAACTTTTGATCAACTGCTTCATCCGGCCGAGGGCCGTCGCGTTCAGGTTCTGTTGCAAGGTAACTTTGCCTTCCTAGGGAAGGCGGATCAATATGGCGAAATTGTTGGTGCCGAGTCGCACTTTAGTTTGTCGCCAACAACGGCCAGCGAGCGGCTTCAGGTTTTCCGAGACCACCTTTTAATCGAGTTAGATAGTCGAGAGTTGGCTCCTGAGCAGACTATGACTCTAACGGTTGATATTGCCAAATCTGGAGAGGAGCAGGCTGAAGCTCCTCTTTCGAGTCAAGAATTTTCTGCCAAAGTGATTCAAGATTATATCGAGTTCGACGGTTTTAGCTTGGAGAAGACCGAAAACCTAGCAATGGGACAAAATTGGGGAGCCTGGCAAAGCAGTGGTGCTCATTTTATCGTACCTTTTTTGCCGTATAGAGAAGGCATGAGTGTTTCAGTTGTTGTTAGCAGTTTGTCTTCTAGGCAACTCCCCATTATGGCTAAGATCTACTTTTCTGACGGCCGTGCCCCTCTTGTCATCGACTCATTGGCAGAGATACAGCCGAATACGATTTTAGACCTGGAGCCTGCGTTAAGTGAGTTAGCATTAAGCGATGACGTTGCCATTGAGCTACTTATTGATGAAGAGCCCCACTTAATCAGTGTCCACAGCCAATATCGATTACCCGATGACATTACTGTGATTCGTGCACACAAACGCAATCATTAGAGATGTAGCAATTGTTGTCGTTTTTTTGCTCTCTATCACTATTGTTAGCTGCTTTTCGTTGTAACCTTGGCGAGACTACTCTGTAGCCTTACCATTGCTACTTGTCTGATTTTTCGAATAATGTCTTTGTTTGATGTTTGTGAAATTAATGGTGGCTATGATGTTTTTGCTTTGTTATGCTCAGGGAAAGTGGTCGGATTACGCTGTTCTAGTTTAGTCCTCATCAATTCCACTTTTGTATTGAGTTTTAAATGTAAAAATTAATGCAAAATTCATTTTGCTCAATTTGGTGGGATACACGAATAGTTACCACTTTTAATGTTTCATGAAACTAAGATTAAGGAAAGTCACATGAAGAAGTCGCTTATTGCTCTGGCAATTGCTTCTATCGCAACCACTGCTTCTGCAGCTAACCTAGCAGACAACACCACTGCGGCAACCGTTTCTGCAGAAGGTAATGCTTTGCACACCCAGATCTCTGCTCCTACCGTTTCCGTAGTATTGGGTGCCGAGTACACAGTAGGCGATCTGATCACCTTCACTATCTCGGGTGCTGAGCTGGATACTACTTCTGTTCCTGCTACCATCTCTGTAGCTCAGGATGCAACTCCAACTCCTGACCTGATCGGTATTACTCTAGGTCTGCTGAATAAGACTGCTACTACTGCTACTTATCGTGTAACTGAGCTGGATAGCTCTGGTCTGACTGAAGCTCCTACCACCATTGGTCAACAAATTGATCTGACTGGTCTGGTTGTTAAAGCTGATACTCTGGGCTCCAAAGCTACCATCGCTTACGCTGCTGAAACCGCAAATGGTCAAGAGCTTGACAGCGCTGCTAAGAACTCTGGCGACCTACTGGTTACCAAAACTCAGTTTGTTGCCGCTGTTGCCGATGACTTCGATGCCATCATCGATGTAAACGAGCAGCGTCTGAAGTTCTCAACTACCAGTGGCGGTGCTATCAGCGCGGTATCCGACGATATGGATGCTACTGTAACTAACAATAACAGTTCTTGGTTGAATGCCGGTACCCCTGGTAAAACCACTTTCACTGTATCCGGTGACTTCGCTTTCCTAGACAGCGATAAAGATACCGATGGTGTACAGCCTGCTGCAGGCGTAGTGACTGCATCTGGTTCTCCAGCATCAGTTAAGTACACTGAAGAAGCCATTACCGTTGAGTACACTGCGTTTACCGGTGCATTCACTCTGACTCTGGACTTGAACGGCTCTGCTGGTGCAAATACCGATCCACTGACTAGCCCTATCGGTACTCAGGAATTTGGTCTGGATGTCGATGTTGAGTTTACTGCCAACGCCAAGACTGCTACTGCAGACGTTGCCGAGTTGGATGCTGGTGCTTGGGAACTGAACGGTGCTGTGGTACACGTACCATTTATGCCATTCCGTGATGGTTTCAGCCCAATCGTGAACATCTCTAACGTGTCTAACCAAGAAGGTGACATTGAAGTGATGGTTTATTATGCTTCTACTGAAGATAAGAAGCCTGAATCCTTCATGTTGGATGTGGCTGCTGCTCCAGAAGCGCAGACCAACATCACCTCTGCACTGCAGAAAGCTGGTATTGAGGGTGACGTAGCGATGGACATCATCGTTAACGCTCCTAAAGATGACATCGAAGTTAACGCTCTGTACTTCCAGGGTGGCGACCGCGCTGTTATCAACACCGTTAAGCAGTAATGACACAGCTTAAGTGATGTAAAAGGCGGGCATAATGCCCGCTTTTTTGATCGCATGTGGTGACAATATGGATGCCATCGGTTGTAGATCGTCCTATTGTCGCTGCTGGGACGGTGTTGCAATTCAAATTGAGACCCATTCAGAGCTGAATCTGTTCTGTATCTGAACGCCTAACTCCCGTTGCCTTCTTCCCCTAGCGCTAGCCCTTGATGCCGCGGTAGATGAGCACTTATACTAGCCACTCTCGCAGACTAGAGCATGTTAGCAGCGGATGCCTCTGTTCTACGCCTATCTTCAAGCAACGTGACAACGACAGATACCCGTTCTTTTAAATCGTGACACGGTTGGTTCGTTGTTAAGAGATGAATCGAAATTTGAAATCTAATATGAGTGTAGACTGATGGCCTGTTACTCCTCTCAGCAACTTGTAGAAATGGGATTTGCCCGCGTTGGTCAAAATCCTCGGATCAGTACTAAAGCCAGCTTTTATGGAGTGGAACGCATAGAGCTTGGTGATAATGTCCGAATTGATGATTTCTGCACTCTATCTGCAGGTGCTGGAGGGATTAAACTCGGTAACTGCATTCACATCGCTTTGTATAGCTCAATTGTGGGTGCTGGGCGGGTAGAGCTAGGTGATTACGCTAACATTTCTGGTCGCGTGTCAATCTACTCCAGTAGCGACGATTACTCTGGGGAGTGGATGACCAACCCAATGGTGCCTGATGAGTTCACTAATGTGACCCACGCTCCGATCAATATTGGCAAGCACTGTATCATTGGTGCCGGAGCGGTAGTCCTTCCCGGTGTGGATCTGGGAGACGGCGCAGCTGTAGGCGCGCTTAGCTTAGTAAACAAGAGCTTAGCTGAGTGGCAGATATACGCTGGCCAACCTGCAAAGCGAATAAAATCCAGAAGTAAGAACGCCATTAAATTACAAGAGAAGCTTGAGCTTCATGTAGAAAATAGTTAATTCAGAAATGAGCAGTTAATGAGAACTCTTTTTATTACTGGAGGTGCTGGTTTTATCGGCAGTGCCTTAGTACGTTATTTGATTAACGACACTAATAACCGTGTTGTTAACGTCGATAAGCTCACCTATGCAGGCAATCTTGAATCTTTGGCTAGCGTTTCCGGTAGCGATCGTTACCACTTCGAGCAAGCGGATATCTGTAACGGTGAGAAGATGGTGGAGTTGATGCAGAAGTATCAGCCCGATGCCATTATGCACTTAGCTGCAGAATCTCACGTAGATCGCTCTATTGATGGTCCAGCGGTTTTTATTGAAACCAATGTGATTGGAACTTATCAGCTTCTGGAAGCCGCTAGAGGCTATTACAAGAGCCTAGAGGGCAAAAAGCGCGATGGATTCCGGTTCCACCATATCTCTACTGATGAAGTGTATGGCGACCTTGAGCCCAGTGACCCGGCCTTCACAGAAACCAACTCCTACGAACCAAGCTCGCCATACTCTGCCAGTAAAGCCAGCTCTGATCACTTGGTTCGTGCATGGCATCGCACCTACGGTTTGCCGGTGTTGGTGACCAACTGTTCGAACAATTACGGCCCCTACCACTTCCCTGAGAAGCTAATTCCTCGAATGATCTTAAATGCGCTTAGTGGCGAAGCGTTGCCAGTATACGGAGATGGTCTGCAGGTGCGTGACTGGTTGTATGTGGAAGATCATGCTCGAGCTTTGTATCGAGTCGTGTGTGATGGCGAAGTAGGTGAAACCTACAACATTGGCGGTCATAACGAGCACACTAACCTGGATGTGGTTAATCGACTGTGTGAATTGCTGAATGAGCTTGCTCCTAAGCCTCTGGGTATTTCAGATTTTTCCGAGCTAATTACGTTTGTTACTGACCGCCCAGGCCACGATCGACGCTATGCCATTGATGCAGCAAAGATGACTAAAGAATTGAACTGGAATCCGCAAGAAACCTTTGATACCGGCTTAAGAAAAACGGTGCAATGGTACCTGAATAACGGTGAATGGTGCCAGCGAGTACAAGATGGCAGCTACCAAGGTGAACGTTTAGGAGTCGATGCGTAGATGAAAGGCATTATTTTGGCGGGGGGCAGTGGCACCCGTTTATACCCAATCACCCAAGGCGTATCGAAACAGTTACTGCCGGTTTATGACAAACCGATGATCTTTTATCCCTTGTCAGTGCTCATGCTTGCGGGTATTCGCGAGGTTTTGATCATTACTACTGAAGAAGATCAGGCTGGCTTTAAAGGCCTTTTGGGAGATGGTAGCGATTTTGGCATTGAGCTTAGCTATGTGGTGCAACCCTCTCCGGATGGTTTGGCGCAAGCCTTTATTTTGGGCGAGGAGTTTATCGGTGATGATTCAGTGTGCCTGATTCTTGGGGACAACATCTTCTATGGTGGCAACTTCTCTCCCAAGCTAAAGCAGGCCGCGCAGATTACCGATGGTGCCCGAGTATTTGCTTATCAGGTCAAAGACCCAGAGCGGTTTGGTGTGGTGGAAGTTGATCAAGATATGCGAGCGCTTTCTATAGAAGAGAAGCCCGCCAAGCCGAAGTCCAATTATGCGGTAACTGGGCTTTACTTCTATGATAATCAAGTTGTTGAACTGGCTAAGACCATCAAGCCTTCTTCAAGAGGTGAGCTTGAGATTTCCTGCATCAACCAAGCTTATTTGGAACAAGGTAAGTTGGATGTGGAGATCTTAGGTCGAGGCTTTGCTTGGTTGGATACCGGAACTCATGACAGTTTGATGGAGGCCAGCAACTACATTCAAACCATCGAACATCGTCAAGGCTTCAAGGTTGGCTGTCTCGAAGAGATTGCTTATAACCAAGGTTGGTTAGACAAAGCGAAGCTGGTTGAACGCGCAAAACTGTTTAAGAAAACTCAGTATGGTCGTTATTTAGAAGGGTTAATCTAGTTTGATGTTGGTTCATGTGTTTGAGAATGATCCCCATCATTATAATCAGATGGTGCCTTTCTTTAAGAAAACCGTTACGGAGGCTGCCGAACAGTTAGTCTGGTGCAGAGCACCGAGAGGTAATGAGGCGGGTGCTGAATTAGACGATTCAGATTACCGTTATTATCGAGATTACAAAGAGTTGAGTCGTTGGTTAAAGGCACTACCAGCTTCGGCACGCGTTGTATTCCACAGTTTAACTGATCGCCATTTAACGCTGGCTTTGCTTAATTGGAAAGGCATTCGCAATGCTATGTGGGTCAGTTGGGGCGCCGATACTTATCGCTACTGCGATCGCCGTAGTGATTGGCGGGTTTCTCTGGGCTTTATTCTTCATCGATATTTAGTAAAACGAATGAAGAAAGTCATCGCTTTGAACCCGGGGGATGCGAAGCTCATTACGTCGACGTTTGGCTGCGAGCGGGTTGAAGTGGTGCCATATCCGTTGTTGGGTGTGGATAGTAATTTGAAACGCAGCCGGAATGATGAACAACGTCACGTTCTGTTGGGCACATCGGCGGATAAGAGCAATGAGCATTTTGAGCTTATCGATCGTGCATCAGAGATAAAAAGTCCATCAACTCAGTGGATCATGCCGTTGAATTATGGCGGTAATGAAGACTACATCAATGAAGTCATTCAATACGGTGAGGCGAAGCTGGCTGGGCAGTTCCAACCAATAACTGAGATGCTAGCTAAGACAAAGTACGATGAGCTGCTTATCAATATCGACGGCGCCGTATTGGCCCATAAAAGGCAGAAAGGGCTATATGTCGCTTATTTCATGCTGATGTCTGGTAAACCGCTGTTTGTTAGAGACTCAACTACTACATTTAAGAACTTTACCGATATGGAGTTCGTGGTTAGTGGCCTTGAGCAGTTATCGTCGATTTCGCAATGCGATGGTGATGCCCGTTTTGCACAAAACTCACAACGATTCTGGTCGACGTTTAGCGAACAAGCGTTGATGCCTCGTTGGAAGCAGGTGTTGGTCGCTTGAGTATAGGTAACATCGCTTTACGAGGCGTGTCTTGGACTGCACTGGGAACCGTGGTTCGAGGTGTGGTTCAGTTTACTCGTTTGATTATCGCGGCCAGAATTCTAGAAGCGGCAGAGCTTGGTGCATTAGCCTTAGTCAACTTGGTGATTGGCTTAGCTTTCATTATTGGTGATGGTGGTTTCGCTAGCGCGTTCATCTACTACAGGGATTTAAGCCAATCACGAAAAAACCAGCTGTATACGCTATCTATTCTTATCGCGGCGGTGTTGTCTCTGGTTTTATTCTCAACGTCGAGCATTATTGAATCATTCTTTAACATACCAGGCAGTGGTCTGCTATTGGCCTGGATTGCCCCTATTTTCATATTTCGAAGCCTTTCCCAACTGCCTATCGCATCTCTTCAAAAAGAGCTGAAGTTTAAAGATATTGCCAAGATTGAGATCGTAAGCTCATGTTCGGGCCTGGCGCTCATGTTTGTGTTGCTGCATTTTGACTATCGAGCGCTGGCGATTGTTTGGAGCCAGTTGTTCGCGGTTCTAATGCTCTTTATCACTATGCTTTTTGTGGGTCGAAAGCATCTGTTTTCGCTGTCATTGATTCATTTTGAGCAGATCCTTGAGCCACTTAAGTATGGCCTATATCAAACCGGTGATGCTTTAGTTAACTATCTTAGCTCTCAGTTTGACCAACTCTTGATTGGTAAGGTGCTGGGTGCTGAGGTTCTTGGGTTTTATGCGTATATCAAAGATCTGGTTTTCCGACCCGCGTTGCAACTGATTAATCCTATTGTTAATCGAGTGACCTTCCCATTGATGGCGTCCATTGGAAAGTCTCAAGAGAAGGCAAAAGTTTACGCTGGCGTTTTAGAGATTCTGTCTCTCATCAATATTCCCCTCTACCTGTTTATGGCCTTTTACTCTGAACTAATCCTGACGATTGTTTATGGCCAGGAATGGGCTCAACATGGGACACTGATGTCGTTAATGTCCATCTACATGATGCTGATTTCGTTGGTGAACCCCTCTGGAGCATTGATGAGGGCGACCGGGGAGGTTAAGAGAGCATTCTGGTGGAACATTTTTGTTACCGTTGTTCGCCCAGGGGTTATTATCGCCTCTATCTCTGGCGGCATCGAAGCTGTGGTTGCTTCCCTAGTTGCACTGCAAACGCTGTTGTTCGTTTTACATGTGAAATACTTGATTAAGCCAGTTGTGAACTTAAGGTATATCAGCGTATTCGCGCCTATTTTACTCCCTGTTTTCGCAGCTATTTCCAGTATTGCAATGACTCATTATGGCTTGAATTACGGCGGTAATATAGGTGATGAAATTTTAGCGCTGGTGACTGCTCTGGCTTACATCATTATTGTTGCCCCATTCTCTGTTAAAAAACTAAAGACCATTTTAAGGAAATAACTGTGCCAGGCTTTGTCGGTTTAATTGAAAACAATTTACGTCAAGAGACATTAGGTAACGCTCTCGGCAATCTGTCGGGTGAGCAATTGTACAGTGTTTTTTCAAAGGGCTTTGGCTTTGGATTTAAGAGCATTCGAGCTGGTGTTGGCGATGACAAGTACGAAGATGAGCGAATTCTTGTTCAAGTTTTCGGCTATTTGACCGTTGGCGATCTGCCAGCCAAGACCATAAGCCAGCATTTGGCAGAGCGCTATGCTGACGATGAATTGTTTGAATGCTTGGAGCAGCTAAATGGCTATTTTAGCTTGCTGATTTTTGATAAGTTACTGAATAAAATTCATTTAATCAGTGACCGTTATGCCACTATGCCGCTCTATCTTTGGATGGATGGCGATCGTTTATTGGGGTTCAGTTCAGAGTTGAAGGGCGTGTCTCTCAATCCGAGCTTTGAGTTGGACTTTGATAAAGAGGCGATTCAAACATACCTAAATGTTGGCCACTTCTTAGCGAATCGCACTTGGTTTAAATCCATAGTCAGAATGGAGCCTTCGACGCATATATCGGTGGATCTGACCACTGATAAAATGGAGAAGTCCCGTTATTGGACTTGGAGTACGCTATCTAAAAGGAATGATATCTCCTTTGATGAGGCCGTAGAGACCACGGGTAGGTTGTTTAAGGCTAGCATCGGTAGGTGTTTGTCTGCAGTAACACAGGACAATTTGTCCATCACATTGAGTGGTGGTCTGGATTCTCGAGCACTGTTGGCTGCAGCCGTTGATGATTATCACGGGGAGATCCAGAGCTTCACTTTTGGTAAAAATGGTTGTGATGATGCGGTGATTGCCGCCAAGGTCAGTGATGTCGCTAAGGTAAACAATCACTTCCGAGAAATCGAGTCGGACAATTGGTTTGAAGGGCGAGAGCATGGTGCCTGGTTGACCGATGGCATGCAGAATGTACTGCACATGCATACATTAAACTCTGTCCCCGCGATCCAAGCGCACTCTAACTTTTTGCTTAATGGCTATATTGGCGACTTAGTTTTAGGTGGCAGTTACCTTCTTGAGGGTAAGAACGACGTAAAGGTAAGCATGGCGGATCTAGAGGCGGCGTATGGCGATTCGGCGTCTGATGCTGACTTAGATAATGAGTTTTTCGACTTCTCATCCACGGACCCAATTTTTATTCAAAATAGGTGCTCTCGATTTGTGTCATTGGGCTCAGATTTGTTGTCCCATGATTTACTGAGCTTAAAACCATTTTGTGACGTCGAACTGTTGGATTATGTTTATGCTTTGCCTGATGAGTATCGCCGTAATGGCAAGCTTTATCACTCAATGTTATTGAAGTTCTACCCTAATTTCTTTGCTGAAATCCCGTGGCAGGATACCGGTAAGCCTATTACCGGTAAGGATCCTGTTGTCGAGCAGAGCGATCAATTAAGTTGGAAAGCTCGTCTTCGCCGCCATTTGGTTCGTGTTATCAAAGGCAGCGTTTTTGAAACCGGCGCCAGGTGGCTACATCGACGCTTTGGAAGCGGTAACAAGTCTTATGTGGACTACAACTTTTGGTTAAGAGATGCCAAATTTGAGAGCTGGACTAAGTCGCTGTTGACCGATAAAAATGCTGTTTTACAGAGCGTTATCGGCAAGGAAAACATCGATACATTGCTTTCCGGTTTCTATCAAAAACGCACCGTTCATGCGGAGAGCATTGGAAGCTTGATCTCAGCAGAACTTTACTTCAGAAAGCTGATGGATAGAAAGCAAAACGCTCCACACTGATCATAAACTCAGCTGCCAACTCCACTGTGCCCAGAAAGTGGAGTTGGTTTCATTACTCTTTTCTTTAAACTGGGAGTAACTTACCTCTGCGCTAAGTTCTAGCTTGCCTTTTAGCAGTGGAAACTGGTATCGAGCTTCAACTTGACTCACTTGTTCAGCTTGATCGGTAACCGTATTGGGGCCATTCACCGAATTGCTGTTGTCGTGGTTGAGATCGAGATAGCGTAGATTTACCTGCCACTGGTGGCCATTGCGGTGATTGGCGATGGTACCAAAGGTATAGGTATAAGCATCGTTATCATAGGTACTGCCGATATTTCGTTTCTGATAGCGGTAGCCGGTTTTGTAGATAAAATGCTCATAGGCACAGTTGTACTCACCGTTACATTTCGGCGAGGTATCACTGAACTCTAGGAAATGACGAATCTGTGAGTTACCCAGCGCGTAGCTGATGTCCGCACCAAATAGGTAGCTTTTCGCTTGAAATGGAGGGAAGCGGTCGAGACGGAAGCTGTCTTCACCCATGCTTTCCGCGTACAAGCCCACAGGCAGTTCGAATAACGTGCCACTAAAGCGCATGTCCACTGCGGCAAGTTGGTTACCAGGCTCGTTGAGTGAGCCCGTGTTGTCATCTCCTGTGAGCATCGACTTCCAAGTATCAAAGCCGCAATCTCGGCCGTCACCACAAAGCTGCGCACTGCGAGAGATACCAATCTCCAATTGCGGGATCGGCTTGGCGCTGGCTCGGAAAGTCCAAAGTAGGGTGTCTTCGACGGTGCGGTCGTCATTGAGCCAGCCAATACCAGTGTTGAGTGTCCAAGGGCCAATCCAAGACAACCACTTAGTTTCAAAAGCGTGGGCGTGATTGCGGCTCAAGTTAACACTGGGTAACGGACGAGCATTGGTACTCATGGTAAGCGCGGTATCCCAGCCCGGTCCCCACCACATGGCTTGTTGACCTGCTGAGAACACCCAGTTTCCCCATACCATAGCCAAGTAGGAGTCATCAAAACGAAGGCTCTCGTCATCTTGGGCATCGGCAGCATAGGTGACGGAGAGTTTTCCTGAAAAACGGCTCCCAAGGTACTCCGCAGAGACTGTGGCTTCTCCGGTTTCTCTAACGGTGCTGTCAAAGTGCTGGAAGCGCGGCGTGTCGCTGGCGCCACCAAACTCCGCTGCAGCAGTCAGTCCGCCATCCGTTTCCCACTGAGCTCGGCGGCGGACGCGATATAGAGCGTCTTGGCTTTCGTCGGATAAAGTGAGGCCATTGGCATTTTTAAGATCCGTTAATATTCCAGACCACATCAATGGAAAGGTGTTTACCGGTACGGTAATGACACCTTCGTCTGCGAGGCGCTGAATATCTGCACGTAGGTATACGTCGTCAGGATTAACCCATGGGGCAGCTTGAACCGTGCAGGTGAGCAAAGAGAGTACGGTAAAGAGGGGTCTTAAGGCGTGCGACATGGATTAGTATCATTAACGGTAAGGGAATTGCAGCTATTATATGGTGAACGCGGTAGAATTCCTATCTACACGATTTTTAGGTGAAATTCGCCAAAACAGTTACAGATAAGAGGCAGTGTAGCCAATGGCTAAACAGATTTTGGTAACCGGCGGCGCGGGTTATATCGGCAGTCATACCTTGGTGGAGTTACTGCAGGCCGGTGATGAGGTGGTGGTGTTAGATAATCTGTCTAACAGCAGCCGAGAATCTTTGTATCGTGTTGAGCAGATTACGGGAAAGGCCGCCACTTTCTACGAAGGCGACATTCTTGATGCTGAGCTGTTAAGTCAGATATTTCGACGTCACAACATTGAGGCGGTGATTCACTTTGCTGGTCTGAAAGCGGTAGGTGAATCCGTGGCTAACCCTGCAATGTATTATCACAATAATGTGGTAGGCAGTTTGACTCTGTGTGAGCAGATGGCTAAAGCCGGTGTGTTTAACCTAGTGTTCTCCTCCTCTGCGACGGTCTATGGAGATCCCGCGAGCTTACCCATTCGAGAAGAATTTCCCGTTGGCGGTACCACTAACCCATACGGTACCAGTAAGTATATGATTGAACGTATTTTGCAGGATTTCTATATTGCTGATAGCCGTTGGAATATCGCGTTGCTCAGGTACTTCAACCCCGTTGGTGCTCACCCGAGCGGCTTGATTGGGGAAGATCCTAATGACATTCCTAATAATTTAATGCCGTACATCAGCCAAGTCGCTATCGGCAAGCGCCAACAGTTGTCCGTATTTGGTGGTGATTACGATACGCCTGATGGTACTGGCGTTCGCGATTACATCCATGTGGTGGATCTGGCCAAGGGCCATTTGAGGGCGCTTGAGAAATTGCGCGGTGAGCCCGGTGTGGTGACTTATAATCTTGGCACTGGGGTTGGCTACAGCGTTTTGGATATGGTTAAAGCTTTTGAAAAAGCCTGTGGGCACTCGATTGCATACCAGATCGTTGAGCGCCGAGCTGGTGACATCGCAGCGTGTTATGCGGATCCTTCAAAGGCCGCTACCGAGCTTGGTTGGCGTGCGGAACTTGACGTTGATGCGATGGCGGCTGACAGTTGGCGCTGGCAATCACAAAATCCGAACGGTTATCAGGGATAAAACCTGCTTAAGTCCTGATTTTTACTGAATATCACTGATATACTCGAGGGAATGATGCGCCGATATCCTGAAGCGCACCCCTCGGGAAACAGATTCTTTGTTTTACGGAAATCTACGATGAAAATTGCAATTGCCGGAACCGGCTATGTGGGCCTATCCAACGCCGTGCTATTGGCCCAGCACAATGAAGTTGTCGCACTAGACATCATTGAAGAGAAAGTTGACCTGCTGAATCAGGGGAAATCTCCTATCGTCGATGCGGAGATTGAGGACTACCTTGCTAATAAAACCTTGAATTTCACTGCGACCTTAGACAAGCAAGCCGCCTATCAAGACGCTAAGTTTGTTGTGATTGCAACGCCCACAGACTATGACCCGCAGACGAACTATTTCAATACCAAATCTGTTGAGGCGGTGATTGAAGATGTGATGGCGATTAACCCTGAAGCGGTCATGATCATCAAGTCCACCGTCCCGGTGGGTTATACCAAGTCGGTGAAAGAGAAGTTCGGCTGTGAAAACATCGTCTTTTCTCCAGAATTTCTTCGTGAAGGTAAGGCGCTGTACGACAACCTCTATCCTTCTCGAATCATCGTAGGCGAGCAGAGCGAGCGCGCCGAAGTGTTCGCCAACCTGCTAGTTCAAGGGGCGGAAAAAGACGATATTGCTGTGCTGTTTACCGACTCTACTGAAGCGGAAGCGGTTAAGCTGTTCTCCAACACTTATTTGGCGCTGCGTGTGGCTTACTTCAATGAGCTGGATTCCTACGCAGAGACTCACGGGCTGGACAGCCGTCAGATCATCGAGGGGGTAGGCCTAGACCCTCGTATCGGCAATCACTATAACAACCCAAGCTTTGGCTACGGTGGCTACTGTTTGCCTAAAGATACCAAGCAACTTCGT
Organism: Ferrimonas aestuarii; assembly: GCF_005116665.1. Taxonomy (GTDB): domain Bacteria; phylum Pseudomonadota; class Gammaproteobacteria; order Enterobacterales; family Shewanellaceae; genus Ferrimonas; species Ferrimonas aestuarii. The sequence goes on from NZ_SWCJ01000010.1 coordinate 95,226, forward strand.
GCAAACTATCAGGAGGTGCCAAATAACATCATCTCCGCCATCGTGGATGCCAACCGTACTCGCAAGGATTTTGTTGCCGATGCCATCATCGCTAAGCAGCCAAAGGTGGTAGGTGTTCACCGCTTGATTATGAAGTCAGGTTCCGATAACTTCCGTGCTTCTTCGATCCAAGGCGTTATGAAACGTATTAAAGCTAAGGGCATCGAGGTTGTCGTTTACGAGCCAGTGCTGAAAGAGGACGACTTCTTTAACTCACGTGTTGTTCGCGATCTGAACGAGTTTAAGCAGATCTCTGATGTGATTGTAGCCAACCGTCTTACTGACGACATCAAAGACGTGGCAGACAAGGTTTATACTCGCGACCTGTTTGGCAGCGACTGATTCTCCGATAGCATTGAACAAGATACCTAGAGGCAGTAGGCTCTAGGTATCTTTTTTATATTAACTAAAACTAATTAATACTGTGGCACCGGGAGTTGTTATGCCGAAAAACTACCAACAGTCCTTTGATATTTTTCGGGATAAAATCTCTGAATTTGTGTCGGAAGACACCTATCCGCACGCTGTTGAAGCTTTTTTTGAGACCACTCGAGATTGGAATCAGTTTCACGATATCGAGTTTGTGAAGAAATGGTTTACTGACAAAAAGAGCAGTTCAACTTTGGAAGTCGTTGATATTCCTATGAACGATGTAAAGGGTTGGCACGTGGACCCAGAAACGGGAAATATTCATCACGAATCTAAGGACTTCTTTGTTATTCATGGTGTTAGAGTGAAATCTAATAATCGTGAAGTGGAGCTGACTTGGGATCAACCAATCCTAGAACAGGTTGGTTATGACGGTGGAATTCTTGGACTAGTTAGAAAACGTTTCGATGGCGTTCCTCACTATTTGTGTGAAGCAAAAGAGGAGCCGGGTAACTACGGAAAAGTTCAGATTAGTCCAACTTTGCAGGCAACGTTTGCCAATATCAATCAATCTCATGGTGGCCGAAAACCGAGATTCTCAGAACTATTCTTGAATAAGGAATCGAATCCCGATGTGACGGTACTCTTTGATAGTTGGTTAGCAGAGGATGGTGGTAGGCTTCATTTGAAGAGAAATAGAGGTATTTTGGTCGAAGTGACTGAAGATTATGATATTTCTCTGCCAAATGATAATTTTATCTGGCTAAGTCTGTATCAAATCAAGCAACTACTGAAGGAAGATGCTTGGATAAATCCACACGTAAGAGGAATTTTAGCGCATGTCTAGTGGAGTGATTAGAGTTGGTGTGCTTGGATGCGCAAATATCTCTGATAGGTTTGTAATTCCAGCCATAAAGGCGTTAACTGAACTTTATGAACTAGTTGCAGTTGCGAGCAGAACAAAAACTAAAGCAGATCAGTTTGCCGATAAGTATGATTGTTTGGCTATCGATGATTATCAGGAATTAGTCTCCCGAGATGATATCGACTTGGTTTATATTCCTTTGCCGAATTCACTGCATTACGAGTGGGTTAAAAAATCATTATTATCAGGAAAGCATGTTCTTGTTGAAAAGTCATTGGCTTGCAATCAAAGTGATGTTCAAGAGCTTAGTGAGTTATCTCGAAGCAAAAACTTGATCTTAATGGAGAATTTTCAATTTCGATTCCATTCTCAGTTGAAAAAAATCAAAGAGCTTATTGATAGTGGGGTTGTGGGAGAGCTTCGCCTCGTTAAGAGTTGCTTTGGTTTTCCGCCATTTCCTGACGCAAACAACATTCGATATTCGCCTACGCTAGGTGGAGGGGCCCTGTTAGATGCGGGAGCCTATCCGATTAAGGTTTCTCAAGAAATTCTTGGTGTTGATCTGACGGTTGCGGCGGCTCGCTTAGAGCATAATTCTGAGCTAGAAGTTGATCTTTGGGGCAGTGGGCAACTGATTCAGAAGAACAGCAGTGTTGTTTCTCAAATCTCGTTTGGCTTTGATAATTTTTATCAATGCAACTTAGAAATTTGGGGAAGTAAAGGCATGATTAAAGCTAATCGTATCTTTACTTCACCACCTGGAACAGAGGCAATTATTAATGTCGTTACCAATGATGGTAATCAAGACATAGTTATTCCTCAAGAAAATCACTTCGAAAACTTGTTGACGCACTTACATGAATGTATATCGGAAGGGCTCAATGAGGAAGTGGGTTTGAATATTAATCAAGCTAGATTGATTGAAGAGTTTAAAAGGAAAAGTTGTGAGTAAAAATATATATGTTACTCAACCAAGCTTACCGCCTTTAGATGAGTATGTAGCTCTTCTGGAGGAGATTTGGGATACCGGAATCCTAACCCACAATGGCCCAATGGTAAGAAACCTAGAAAGCCAACTGTGCGAAAAATTGGCTTTGAGTAACTTGTCTCTGGTTACAAATGGTACTATCGCTTTACAGATGGCTATGAAAGCCCTTGATCTTAAAGGTGAAGTGATAACCACGCCATTTAGTTGGATTGCAACGGTCAGTGCCATCAAGTGGGAACATTGTACTCCGGTATTCTGTGATATTGATGAAGATACATTTAATATCGATGTTGATAAGATTGAGGATCTTATTAACGAAAATACCGTTGCCATTATGCCTGTACACGTGTTTGGTGCTGCTTGTGATATTGAGCGTATTGAAGCGATAGCAGCAAAGCATGGTTTAAAAGTTATCTATGATGCTGCCCATGCTTTAGGTTCTACCTATAAGGGTAAGAGTTTGCTCAGCTATGGTGATGTTTCTGCGACAAGTCTTCACGGAACTAAGCTGTTTAATACTGCTGAAGGTGGAGCCTGTATTGCGAAAACGGATAGTTTGCATGAGAGAATTAACCGTATTCGCTTCTTTGGTCATGATGAATCACGAGATATTGTTGAAGATGGCTTCAACGGCAAAATGACTGAGGTGCATGCTGCTCTAGGACTGGCTAACCTTAAATATTTCGATGACGTGTTGAAAGATCGGAAGTCTAAGTATCATCTCTATATGGATACGTTGTCTGGAGTTCAGGGATTAACATACCAAGCGATTAAGTTTGGTGAGTGCAACTACTCCTATTTCCCAATTGTTTTTGAAAATGAAGATGTCTTGTTGAATGTTATGGCAGCATTGAATAGTAATGACATCTATCCTAGACGGTATTTTTATCCATCGTTGAACACCTTTGAAAAAGTGGTTAGCAAGCAGGCTGCACCTGTCTCTGAATCGCTGTCTAAGAGAATTTTGTGCCTGCCTCTATACAAGGGGCTGCAGGTATCGGATATCCAGACCATCTGTCAGATAGTAAAAGCGGCGATGTAAAAACAAAAATGCCCCGACTTTAACGGGGCATTTCTCTATTCAGTACTCAATTACCCTAGGGCATCGACTCGTGCAACTTCGTCAGCAATTCGCTGTGCGAGAGCCTGAACTTGATCTTGATCTTCCCCTTCCACCATCACGCGAATCAGTGGTTCGGTACCGGATTTGCGCAGTAACACTCGACCTCGACCAGCGAGCTCCGCTTCTACTTCACCAGCGACATTGATAACCGATTCCGACTCGAGAGGCTGTGTGCGGCCAGAAAAGCGCACATTGACTAAAACCTGAGGCATCAGAGTCATGCCGCTGCGGGCCTGGCTTAGGGTCTGTTTGGTTTCCGCCAACACTTGCAGTACTTGCAAGGCGGCAACAATACCGTCGCCGGTGGTGGAGTGATCCAAAGAGAGGATGTGCCCTGAGTTTTCACCACCCAGCTTCCAGCCTTTCTCTTTTAGCATCTCAACCACATATCGGTCGCCAACCTTGGAGCGAGCAAACTCGATGCCCCGTGTTTTCAGAGCCAGTTCTAGGCCGATGTTGGCCATCTGGGTACCAACTACGCCTCCAAAAGAGATGCCTTTGTTCTTCCAGTGATTCGCTAGAATATAGAGGATGACGTCGCCATCGATCTTAGTGCCGTCGGAATCTACCATCATGACTCGGTCACCGTCACCATCAAAGGCGATACCAAAATCTGCTCGTACTTCAATAACCTTCTCTTGAAGTGCTGCGAGATCGGTGGCACCGCATCCCTGGTTGATGTTAGTGCCATTTGGGGCATTGAAGATGGTGATCACTTCGGCACCGAGTTCGGTAAATACCGGTGGTGCGACGTGATAGGTAGCACCATTGGCGCAATCGAGTACGATGCGCAATCCTCGAAGATTGAAGTCACGGCTAAAGGTGCCTTTGCAGCACTCAATGTAACGACCGGCAGCATCGGAGATTCGGGTGGCTTTTCCCAGTTGTTCCGATGGTACGCAATCCATCTCTTTGTCCATCCATGACTCAATCTCAAGCTCTATTTCGTCATTGAGCTTGGTGCCCTCTGAACTGAAGAACTTAATGCCGTTGTCGTGGTATGGGTTGTGAGATGCGCTGATCACGACGCCAGCTTCACCGCGGAAGGTGCGGGTCAGGTAAGCGACCGCAGGCGTTGGCATTGGACCAAGGAAGGCAACATCGATACCAGCAGATAGAAAGCCTGCTTCCATTGCGGATTCCAGCATGTAGCCGGAGATTCGGGGATCTTTGCCGATAAGTACACGACTGTTGCCTTGTTTGGCCAGTACCTTACCTGCAGCCCATGCCAATTTCATGGCGAAGGCTGGAGTAATGGGGTATTGACCCACTAGGCCACGAACCCCATCGGTTCCAAAATACTTTCGAGACATAAACTAAATTCTGCGTTTGAGATAAAGATAATTTTTGGATGAGTTAGTCTGCAGCCAATTCGTTAGCCAACTCTTCGGCGCTCATCACATCGCCTTCGCCGCCGCGCGTTGGAACAACGGCGATATCAAAGCCGTCTTTTGTCATGCCTGGTGCCCATTTCTCGAGGAAATCACCTAGGCTGATGGCCATGGCTTTACAGCCTTGGTAATCCTCTACTGCCCAGCTCTGGGCTAACGCTTCATCGTGCCATAATACCAAACATTGCTCTTCGCCGGTGTCCACTAGCACACAGCCTTGTTCGTTAGCTAGAGTCCAAAGTTTTTGATTTTGTTTAACTTGTTCGATGAATTCGGCGAAACGTTGCTGGCTGGTTTGACGGTAAAACCCATCAATTTGCTCTTGGGTGAAGGGCATGTGAGGCTCTCTTAGAAATAAAAAACGTCGCGATTATACCAGTCTCTGGTAGGGATAACCAAAATCCCCTTAGCGCCGATGTGTTGTCAGCTTGATTCTAGATAAGGTTAACAGTTGATCACCATCTCTCGCTGGTCATCTAAATCTTGCAATTGAGCAATGATCGCTTCCAGTTGCTTCTGTATGTCACTGATCTCGGTCTGCCACTGTTTTATCTCTGTTGGGCACAGGGGTAAGTAGTTAGCAGCAAGGTTGATGTAAGCGGATAACTCAAACAGCTGGCCGTATGCGATGGTGGCGCTGCGTTTGCATGGTGGGGAGACGTCATAACTTTTGGCAAGATTGCAGCTGATGGCGATGACGCTACTGGAGAGGCGCTCCCCCATGTCACTGCGAATGTCATCGACGATATGGTTGTGAATGGCAATCACCAAGCGGCAACTGCGTTCCCAAACGGCTAATAAACCCTGTGAATGCATTGAAGCTCCATTTTCTGCACCGACGCTGAAAAGTTTAGTCAATGACATAAAAAAAGGGCCGTAACGGCCCTTTTTATTTATTCGCAGGTTCTATTTTCGGTCGCCCATTAACTCGGCACCGGCCAGTGGGTCGTTAAACACCTCTGGTTCAAACTCTTTTTCAGACTTTGCCACGATGCAGGTTACGGCGGCATCACCGGTCACGTTGACGGCGGTTCGTACCATATCCAGCAAGCGGTCAACACCCAGAATCAGGGCGATGCCTTCAACAGGCAGGCCAACTTGGTTAAGCACCATGGCCAACATGATAAGGCCCACACCAGGAACGCCGGCGGTGCCGATGGAGGCAAGGGTGGCTGTCACGATGACCATGACGTAGTCACTGATGGTCAAATCGATGGCAAACACCTGAGCGATGAACACCGTCGCTACACCTTGCATGATGGCGGTGCCATCCATGTTGATGGTGGCGCCCAGAGGCAGTGAAAATGAACTGATGTTGTTGTGCACACCCAAACGGTAATTGGCCGTCTCAATGGTTACCGGCAAGGTTGCGTTTGAGCTGGCGGTGGAGAAGGCAAACAGCTGCACGCTGCGCATCTTCTTCAAGAAGGTGATTGGGTTCAAACCACTAAGCAGTTTCAACAGCAGTGGGTAGGTCACCAGACCATGCACAAACAGCACCACCAGCACCAGCAGGAAGTACTTAATCACGCTGGCGAAGGTATCTAGGCCTAAGGTCATCGCCAGTTTGGCCATCAATGCGAAGACACCGTATGGCGCCAAAGACATCAAGATGGTTACCAGCTTCATTACCACTTCGTTGATATCTTCAAAGAAGTTACGGATGCGAGCACCGCGCTCACCACTTTGGGCGATGGCGATACCGAAGATGATGGCAAACACAATGATCTGCAGCATGCTGCCTTTGGCCATCGCGTCGATGGGGTTGCTCGGTACGATGTTAACCAGTACCTGGCTCAGTGGTGGTGCCGACTTGGCATCAAAGGCCAACCCTTCGGCGGCCATGGTGGCATCACCAGGCTGCACGATATTGGCAGCGGTAATAGCCAGTGTAATGGCAATGGCGGTGGTGGTGAGGTAGAGAATGAGAGTTTTCCCACCCAAGCGCCCCAGCTTGCTAGGGTCGGACAGTGATGCCGTACCGCAAACCAGAGACACAAATACCAGTGGCACTACCAACATCTTCAACGAGGAGACGAAGATATTACCCACAACACCAAATAGGCCATCGACTAGGTAGGTTTGTGCCAGCTCGCTCTCAGGGAACAGAACTCGCAGCAGCCCACCGATGAAGATACCCCCGACCATGCCGATGAGAATCTTGGCAGTCAGGCCCATTTTCTTTTGCACTTTTGCAGTCATGCAAACTTCCTTCATGTTTCTATTTTTTTATAAGCGGCCTAAGCCTAGCAATAATTGCTCATGAGAAAAAAGGGGGTTGAAGTAGATTTATGGGGTGACTTTCGCTTTTTGTGTTCGGATTGATGCGCTTTGGTGGCTGTTTTGTGTAATTGATGGCTCCATGGTGTGGGTTTTTGGTGCTTGAGGTGTGCATTAAGTGTTAAATTTCGAGGCCTCGATTTTGAGTCGATGACGAATCTAGGTTGCTAAGTTTAGAGAGAAATATCGCTTCTGTTAACACTTTTGGTGAATGGTGGTGGCCTTTTCCGGTTTTCTCTGGTATCCGCGTTGTTTTGAGCTGTGGAAAGGGCAATGAAAACCATAGGAGGGCGAGGGGCTTCGTAAGGAGCAATTGAGTTGGGGGCGCCGACCCCAAAGGCTTGGTGTCGGCTAAGTGACCAAGAGCTGCTTTGAAAGGCAGTAAATAGAAGTTTATGCCTGTTGAGCTTGTTCACTGCGGCGCTGAAGCAAAGAGACAATCTCATCGGACTGCTTCATGGTGCGAACCTCTTTAAACAGCAGTTGTGCCTCTGGGTATTGCAGCATGATGTAGCGTAACCACTGCTTGATGCGATTAGGGAAGTAGATCTCTTTGTCGCCCATCACCTCTAGCTGCGAATAGTCGGCGATTAATAGCATCAATTGGTGCCAAGGCAGTTTTTGATCAATGCCTTTAACCACATCGGCTAAATTGGGAACGGCGAGGGCACCTCGACCCAACATTATTTGTTCACAACCACTGGCTTTCATGCAGGCGAGGGCATCGTCGCGATTCCAAATTTCGCCATTGGCAATCACAGGAATGGAAAGGCGATCTTTGATCGGCTTGATGGCTGCCCAGTTGATGCGTTCGGCTCGGTAACCATCTTCTTTGGTGCGACCATGGACGGCCAACTCATCGGCACCGCCGCTGGCGGCGGCATCGGCGATCTCCAGCGCTCGAGCATCGCAGTCCCAACCGAGACGAATTTTTGCGGTTACCGGCAGATGCGATGGCACCGCTGCACGTACCGATTTTACAATCTGATGAAGCTGCTCTGGGTGATTTAGTAGTACTGCGCCGCCACGGGAGCGGTTGACGGTTTTCGCTGGGCAGCCGAAGTTCAGGTCGATGCCAGGAGAGCCAAGTTCAGCGGCTCGAGCAGCGTTTTCTGCCATCCAATCCGGGTCTTGTCCCAACAGTTGTACCCGTACAGGGGTTCCCGATAGGGTTTTTCCACCTTGATTGAGCTCTGGGCAGAGTCGATGAAAGACCTTGTCCGGTAAACATTGGTTAATTACTCGCACGAATTCGGTCACGCACAGATCGTACTGACTGATTTGAGTAAAGATTTGCCGCATCAGGGGATCCATCACCCCTTCCATCGGCGCGAGCACCACTTTCATCAAGATATTTACCTACCTAAAAACAAGGGCGGCAATTTTACCAATCCACCGCAAATACGCCAGTCCCACCATGATTTAAGCCTCCGGAAAACAGCAAGATCAAAAAAAGTTGTTATATTTTGAAATAGATCTCATTTCGGTTGGGTCTATTACCGTAAGCCAGCGAGCACAACGCTGGAAAGCCAATGGTTTATGTAATCCGTTTATGGAAGGAAGGTAAGATTATGAATACTGTTAAAAAAACCACTGTAGCTGCGGCGTTGGGTCTGTGTGTTGCTGGTACTGCGATGGCTGCAAATGCCGCAATGGACAACCCATTTGAAACGCAAACTCTGACTGCTGGTTATCAATTGGATGGTGACAAACATAAAGAGGGTAAATGTGGTGAAGGCAAATGCGGCGAAGGTAAGTGCGGCGGCGAAAAGAAAGGCCATAGCGAAGGTAAGTGTGGCGAAGGAAAATGCGGCGGTGAAAAGAAAGGCCACGCCGAAGGTAAGTGCGGTGAAGGCAAATGCGGCGGTGAAAAGAAAGGCCACGCCGAAGGTAAGTGCGGTGAAGGTAAGTGCGGCGGAGAGAAGAAATCCGGCGAAGGTAAGTGTGGTGAAGGCAAGTGCGGTGGCGCTGCTTAATCACAACCGATAATACGGTGTGGGGCAGGCTCGATTCTGCCCCTACTTTTTATACCGATGCCATTGAGGATATGGTTGGTTCAAAGCATGAAAGAGAACGGTTCAATTAAGGCGTTCAATTTCGGTGCTAGTGGCCTTAATAACAAATTGAGCAATGGCGTTAGAAACCATTCCAGTGATCTCATCGAGTGTGATCAGTGGAATGGGCGTTTACAGGGGGATGTGATGTTAACTGGTGCTGGGCTAGGTCTAAAAAGAGAGATGGTGGCGGAGTTTTGCGACTCAGGTGTGCCTTCTGCGGTTCAATTTTTGGAGGTGGCTCCGGAAAACTGGTTAAAAGTATCTCCAAGGCTAGCCAGACAGTTTCGCGAGCTCACTGAAAAGGTTCCCTTTGTCTGTCATGGGTTATCGCTTTCTATTGGTGCCCCAGCGCCTTTGGACATCGACTTTGTTCGTCAGGTCAAAACCTTTCTCGACACCCACAATATTGATCTTTACTCCGAGCACCTTAGTTATTGCTCCGGTAATGCACACATGTATGACTTGATGCCGATCCCCTTTACTCAAGAAGCGGTCACCCACGTCGCTGAGCGCATTCGCACCGTACAGGATATCTTGGAGCGGCCGCTGGTTATCGAAAACGTTTCTTATTATGTAGAGGCTGGTGCCGAGATGGATGAGCTTAGCTTTATCAATGGCGTGCTGGCGGAGTCTGACTGTCAACTGCTGCTGGACGTAAATAACATCTATGTAAATAGCGTTAACCACAACTACGATCCCAAGGCATTTTTGTTGGGACTCGATGGGAAACGCACCGCTTATTATCATATCGCTGGTCATTACGAGCAGGCCCCAGATCTGTTAGTTGATACTCACGGTGCCCCAGTTCGAGAAGACGTATGGCAGCTGCTGCAGCTTGCTTATGAAACCCATGGCATTCACCCCACGTTGTTGGAGCGGGATTTCAATATTCCGTCGACAGCGGAGTTGATGGTGGAGATTGATAAGATTCACCACACTCAGTCTGAGGTTCGCCAGTTAGGGAAGAGTGCATGAGTGATTTTAAGCAGCTACAACAGGATTTTATGGGGTACGTGCGGGATCCCAAACGCCCCATACCTGCCGGCGCTTCAGAGGAGCGCATGGGGATCTATCGCGAGCTGATGCTCAATAACGTCAGCAGTTTTGTGGACAGTGGTTTCCCAGTGCTGAAATCTCTGTTGACTGAGGATCGCTGGCAGCAGTTAAAGCGGGATTTTTTCAAAGAACACGATTGCACCTCACCGCTGTTTGTTGAGATAGCCAAAGAATTTTTGTGTTATTTGCAGCAAGGTTTCCAGCCTCAAGCTGGTGAGCCGCCTTATGTGGTGGAGCTCGCACACTATGAGTACTTGGAGCTCAAGTTGGATATTGAGCCGGAAGACCTAAGCCGTCGGACGTTAGGAGCCAACGACGATTTGGCAATGACGCCACTCTATCTTAATCGCGTAGCGGAGTTGGCTCAGTATCGCTACCCACTGCACCAAGTGTCCGCCAACAACGTTGAGGTGGAGCAGCAGCAGACGTTACTGTTGGTGTATCGTGACCCAGAATTAGACATTCGCTTTATGGCGGTGAACGGCATGACTGCAACGCTGTTAAGTCTGCTGAACACTGAACAACCCACTGAGCTGGATAAGATTATTTCTTCGCTTCAACAACAGTTTACTCAGTTTCCAGAACAGGTTATTGCCCAAGGGGCTCTGCAAACCCTTGCCACCTTGGCCCGTGCTGGTGTTGTGGTAAAGGATGGGGTAGGGCAGAAAACCTAGCCCTTACTGTAAGATCAGGCATCTGAAGTTTCAAGTCGGAAATGTTAGCTTCGTCGGTTGCAACCTGAATCAAAGGTGCTTAAGCTATAGCCGAAAAAGGTAGTAGTCATAAAGGCCCTTCTGCTGAACCTTATTTCAGCAAATGGGCTTTTTTTGTGTGTGTTTGCCGCCGCATCTGCGGCGAAATGGTAAAGCCCTAAACATGAACCAAGATAAACTGACGCTGATCAAAGACAGCATCAAAACCGTTCCAGATTACCCGAAGCCAGGCATCATGTTCCGTGATGTCACCTCGATGATGGAAAACGCCGAAGCGTTCACTGCATCCATTGAGCTGCTAACTGAGGAGTTTTCTGGCCTAGGCATCACTAAGATCGTGGGCACCGAAGCTCGCGGCTTCCTATTTGGTGCACCACTAGCCATCGCTTTGGGCGTAGGTTTTGTGCCTGTACGTAAGCCTGGAAAGTTGCCACGTAAAACCATCGGCCAGTCTTACGACTTGGAATATGGTCAGGACACTCTAGAGCTGCACGTTGACGCCATCGAAGCTGGCGATAAGGTACTGGTTGTTGATGACCTGCTGGCCACCGGCGGTACCATCGAAGCTACTGTTTCTCTGATTCGCTCTCTGGGTGGTGAAGTTGAACACGCAGCATTCGTTATTTCTCTGCCTGACTTGGGTGGCGAAGCGAAGCTGAAAGATCTGGGTCTGAAAATCACCACTCTGTGTGAATTTGAAGGCGACTGATCGATAGCCCGTTGCTCTTGTGGCGATAACTCACTGCGTCTTAGTAAGCGGAGTGATTTCTCGCCATAACTGGACAACAGGTAAAAAGCCGGGCAATGCCCGGCTTTTTTGTGCCCAGAGATTGTGGGGCAGCTTTAACCCAAAACTGCCTCCCTGACGAAGGTCAGGGCCCAGTGACTTGGTTTTGAAAAGGTAACCTATCCGTTGCCGCTTAAGACTCAGATACCTGCATTCACTTGTTATCATGAGTTTTATCACGTTAGTCGATTTCGCCTCCCTGACGAACGTCAGCGGCCAGTGACTTAAGTGTGCTTAAGTGGCTATCTCCCTTTCTTTATTTGGCTTTATTACCTCAATCCTCACTCTACCCTCAACAAAACGCTGAACTTCCGCCCACTCTGATGCCCTAGGCTTTTTGTGGTTGGTCTGCCATGTTACTCTGCAATAACTTGGCGTTTCGCCACCTCAGATTTTTTGGAATACACCATGGCTTATCAGGTTCTGGCGCGAAAATGGCGCCCGGCCAATTTTGAACAAGTGGTAGGGCAACAGCACGTATTGCGAGCCCTCACTAACGCGCTAGAGCATGACCGTCTGCATCACGCCTACCTGTTTACCGGCACTCGAGGTGTGGGGAAAACCAGTATTGCGCGTCTTTTTGCGAAGGGTCTCAACTGCGAACAGGGCATTACTGCGACCCCTTGCGGTCAATGCAGTGCCTGCCAGGAGATCAGCGAAGGCCGCTTTGTTGATCTCATGGAGATCGACGCCGCGTCTCGAACTAAAGTCGATGATACCCGTGAGATTCTGGATAACGTTCAGTATCAACCGGTTCGTGGCCGCTTCAAGGTGTACCTGATTGACGAAGTGCACATGCTTTCCCGCCACAGCTTTAACGCGCTGCTAAAAACCCTAGAAGAGCCGCCACCGCACGTGAAGTTTCTGCTGGCCACCACCGATCCGCAGAAATTGCCCGTAACGGTGTTGTCTCGCTGCTTGCAGTTTAATCTGAAAGCGCTGTCGGCCGAGAAGATCGCGACCCATCTAGACAAGGTTCTTACGGCGGAAGGCGTCAGCCATGAGCCGCAAGCGCTGCAACTGCTTGCCAAAGCGGCTGATGGCAGTGTGCGTGATGCCATGAGCCTGACGGATCAAGCCATCGCCCACGGCGATGGCGGCGTGCTGGCGGAGCAGGTCCAAGCGATGCTTGGCACCTTAGATTCCAGTTATGCCTTTAAACTGCTGCAGGCGTTGGTTGAGGGGCAGATGGATCCTATGATGGCCACCTTGCAGGAGATTGAGCAGTTTGCCCCAGATTATGATGAGCTGTTAAAACAGCTGATGGAGCTGCTTCATGGCATCGCCATGACGCAGTTCTCGGTCACTGCTGCTAAGCTGGCTCATCAGCCACAACAACTGTTGCCCTTTGCTCGCAGTTTAAGTCGCGAGCAGGTACAGCTGTGGTATCAGATGCTGGCTCAAGGTCGTAAAGATCTGGATGTGGCGCCGGATGCTAGAACCGGTTTGGAGATGACGCTTTTGCGAACGCTGGCATTCTCTCCTGTGACCGAGGTGGCCCCTCTGCAAGCCGGGCAACCTGTAATTAGCCCCCCTCAAGTGATTGCGGCTGCGTCATCGTCAGTCGTGCCAGCTTTGGAGCAACCGCAGTTAGCGACTTCGGCATCGGCACAACACACTCAGCCAATGTCGCCTCCGACGACCGTCTCTGCAGCGCAAGAAGCCTCCGTTGGGGCTCAAGATGAGCACACCTTGGCGGCCGAACAGCAGATGTTGATGGCGCAAGCGGAGCAGTTGATGGCTGCGCCTGAAGACGTCACGGATACGGTGTCTGCTGCGAGTGAGGCTGTGCCAGAGCCCGCCGTGGCCACTGACCCTGAGTCTGAATCCGTCAATCAAGCGCCTGAAGCCAAGCAGCCGCCAATGACGATAGACGCTCCAGCTCAGGCCGAAGCGAGTGAGCCGTCGAGCCCTGCTGAGCCGACTTCAAGCCCAACTGAGCCAGCTCCAGAGCCGGAGACCTCTAAACCCATGAGCCTGATGGAGCGCGCGCTGGCAAACCGGCAGCGCCTGAGCTCTCGCAATCAGGACTCAGATGCAAAAAAGACGAGCCCCCAACAGGGGGCGGATGATTCAGCCAGTGCGGTTGCACAGCGACTGAAAAAACGCACGCCGCCACCTCGGCCAGAGCCGGTAGCTGAACCTGTTGGTGACTCAGTGCAGCCAGAGCCCGACTCCGGTCAGCCAGCGAATGCACCAAGCGTAACGACAGCTTCGCCACCTGAGCCGGTCAATGAGATGCCGGCGCACCTGAATGACGCCCCGCCGATGGAACAGGACATTCCGCCCTGGTTGCCACAAGGGGAGGCCCAGTATGAGCCTCAAGGTCAACCTGAGGTCTCAGTACCGGCTGAGGCTGAGCCTCAAGTGGCGGCAGCGCCGGAGCGCCCGTCACCTCAACCTGCGGCATCAGCGGCTGTTGCAACTCAACCACCGGCGATACCAGAGGTCGTTGAGACTAAGCAGGCTCAGCCGCAAGACATGGCGTGGTTCCAAGCCATTTTTGATCTTGGTGTTCAGGCTCGAGCTCGCCAACTGGCGATCAACTCCTTGATGGATCGCGATGGCGACAGCGTCAAGCTGCTGTTGCGACCTGAGCAGCGCCATTTGATGCACGACTCGGTGGTCACCCAAATCACTCAACGTATGCATGAGCTATGGGGAGAGGGCATCGAATTGCAGATTGAGGTCGGGCAAGACGATGGGCGGGAAACGCCGCTGCAGATTCGTCGCCGTCTCCATCAAGAGCGTTTGGCCGAGGCCAAACAAACCTTGCTGAATGATGAGCATGTGAACTGGCTCATTCAGGAATTTGATGCACAGTTAATCGATGAATCGATTAACTACAAATAAACTTAATGATTGACGGATGATCCGTTAACATAGCCGCTTTAATGGCTCAAACAGTAAAAGAGAGACCGAGATATGTTTGGTAAAGGTGGAATGGGCAACCTGATGAAGCAGGCCCAGCAGATGCAAGAAAAGATGCAAGAGATGCAGGCTGAAATTGCCAACATGGAAGTCATCGGTGAATCTGGTGCGGGTATGGTTAAGGTAACCATGACCGGCAGCCACAGCGTTCGCCGTGTTGAGATCGATCCATCTCTGATGGAAGACGACAAAGAGATGTTGGAAGATCTGATCGCAGCCGCATGTAATGATGCCGCTCGCCGCGTCGAAGAGACCTCAAAAGAGAAGATGGGCGCTCTGACCGGTGGCATGGGTTTGCCTCCTGGTTTTAAAATGCCATTCTAATGAAATTCAGTCCTCTGGTTGATGAGCTGATCAAAACTCTGCAGTGTTTGCCAGGGGTTGGTCCGCGGTCTGCCCAGCGCATGACGTTTCAATTGTTGGAGCGCGATCGTGTGGCAGGGCAGAAGTTAGGGCAGGCGCTCTCCAATGCGATGAGCGATGTTGGCCACTGCAGTCGCTGCCGTACATTTACAGAGCAGGAGCTTTGCCCTATCTGTGCCAGCAGTCGCCGTGGTGAATCAGGCCAGATCTGCGTTGTGGAGTCACCCGCTGACGTACTGGCCATTGAAACCAGTGGCCAGTTCTCCGGTCGTTATTTCGTCCTGATGGGGCACCTGTCACCTCTTGATGGCCTTGGGCCCGATGAGATTGGTTTAGACAAGCTGGCGGCGCTGATTCGTGAAGAGCAGCCGCAAGAGCTGATCTTAGCGACCAATCCGACGGTCGAAGGTGATGCCACCGCACAGTACATTGCAGAGATGTGCAGAGATGACAACATTCGAGTGAGCCGAATTGCCCATGGCGTACCTGTGGGCGGCGAGCTGGAATACGTTGATGGCACTACCTTAGCGCTGTCTCTGACCGGTCGACGCGAACTCTAACTCGCCACCGATTTGGATAAAAAATCCCGCTCCTGAGTAGCGGGATTTTTTTTGTCTACTACACTGTGGTGGAGATTTTATGAATCTTTGTTTGAATTATTAATAAAACAAAAGCTTAGAAAACTTCGCATAGAAGACGAAGAGTTAGGGGTAGAAGTTATGGATGACGATAAGCTGTTTGATCTGATTGAACAAGCCTACGACTGCGCCGTTGACGGTCAGTGGTATGCCCTCCTTGAAAATGTGTCCTCTGCATTTTCCGATTCCAAAGCCTTTGTTGGTGCCTCCCGAAAATCCAGTTCTGGTCAGCAGCTGCTGTGCGGCACTCATGACCTAGACTCGCTATTGCCCGGGTATATGAAAGAGATCCACCTCGATCCGTGCGCCGCCCATGCCTTGAAGGTTCCTCATAAGCCGCTGCTGCTGAACAATGAGCTTAAAGCCGAGGTGGAGCAGTCTCCGGTGCACAAATGGTATCGACAGATGGAGGTGGACTTCGCCATGGGGCGAGTTTTACCCCAGCCTAAGACTTCTGCCGTATTTGGCGTTAATCGCAGTGCTCGCCAATGTCAGTTTACCCAAGCTGAATATGAGGCGTTTGACCTGCTATCAGGGCATATGGGGATGGTCTTGAAATCGGCTCACACTCTAGGGGATCTGGTTCGAGAGCGGGTGAGTCAATGGCAAGCCGAGCACGTAAAAGGAAATCCAGCCATTGCCATTGTTCGAAAAAATGGCAGCCCGGTTTACATCAGTGCGAAAATGGAACGTTTGGTGGACGGCACCGGTCCCTTTAAATGGCAACAGGGGGCGATGACCCTTGAGAACGCCTTAGAGGCTAAAAGACTGCAACAGGCCCATGACAATGCCATATCCGGTGCGGTGCGAACTCGACTGGGCAGTTCTATTCCCGTTGCCGACCAGCGATTGCAGGTGATTCCTCTCTCTGCGGCCGTGTATGAAAATGCCAGTTTGTGGCTGATCTCGTAGGGCGACTGCTGTTTCTCGTGGGCAACTAACCATGTTGGTTGTTAATTCCTCCATTAGCGAATAGCAGAGTCTGAGTGAGTTTTAGCCTGTCGCTCAGCGCTCTCGCACGACATTTTCTGTTTTAGCCGACTTTTTTCTAAAGATTGCTTGAAAAGCCATTGGATGTCCCCATCTTTTTGAAAGATGACATTGATAGGTAATTCTTAGGAGAAAATAGGATGTCCGTGCAACAGGAAACCCATGGCTTTCAAACAGAAGTGTCTCAGCTACTCAAGCTGATGACCCACTCACTGTACTCCAACAAAGAGATCTTTTTACGTGAGCTGGTCTCCAATGCTGCCGACGCTGCGGACAAACTGCGTTATCGTGCCCTATCAGATGCGGAGCTTTATGCCGGTGACGGTGAGCTGAAAGTTCGCCTAAGTGTGGACAAAGACGCCGGTACTCTGACCATCAGCGACAACGGCATCGGCATGAGCCGTGATGAGGTGATTGAGCACCTGGGCACCATCGCCAAATCCGGTACTGCGGATTTCTTTTCAAAGCTTTCCGGTGATGCTGCCAAAGACTCCCAGTTGATTGGTCAATTTGGTGTGGGCTTCTATTCGGCGTTTATTGTGGCTGACAAAGTGACCGTGCGTTCACTGGCGGCTGGCTTATCCAGCGAGGCTGGTGTGGAGTGGACCTCTGCCGGTGAGGGTGATTTCACCGTTGCGACCATCAATAAAGCGCGCCGTGGTACCGACATCATTTTGCACCTGCGTGATGACGAGAAAGAGTTCCTCGAAGAGTTCCGCCTTAAGTCGGTAATTGGCAAATATTCCGATCACATCTCCATTCCCGTTGAGATGTGGCAAGAGGGCGAGCCTGAGCGTGAGCAAGACGGCGAAACCATCCCAGCAACAGAAGGCCAGTGGCAAGCGATCAACAAGGCTACTGCGCTGTGGACTCGTGGCAAATCTGAGATCTCCGATGAGGAGTATCAGGAGTTTTATAAGCACATCGCCCACGATTTCGAAGATCCACTGAGCTGGGTGCATAACAAGGTGGAAGGTAAGCAGGAGTACACCTCGCTGCTGTACATTCCAGCTCGCGCTCCGTTTGATCTTTATAACCGTGACAACAAGCATGGCCTGAAGCTCTACGTGCAACGTGTGTTTATCATGGACGACGCCGAGCAGTTCATGCCGTCCTACCTGCGCTTTGTTCGTGGTTTACTTGATTCCAATGACCTGCCTCTGAACGTCTCCCGTGAGATTCTTCAGGACAACCGCACCACTCAGAGCCTGCGCACCGCATTAACTAAGCGCGTTTTGACTATGCTGGAGCGCATGGCTAAGAACGATGCTGACAAATACCAAAAGTTTTGGAATGAGTTTGGTAACGTTCTGAAAGAGGGCCCTGCGGAAGATTTCAGCAATAAAGAGAACATCGCTAAGTTGCTGCGTTTTGCCTCGACTCACACCGACAGCAGCGCCGAAACCGTGTCGTTGGCCGATTACTTAGAGCGTGCTGGCGAAGAGCAAGACAAGATCTACTACATCGTGGCTGATAGCTATCAAGCGGCCAAGAACAGCCCACACCTTGAACTGCTGCGTAAGAAGGGCATCGAAGTGCTGCTGATGTCTGAGCGCATCGACGAGTGGCTGATGAGCCACCTGACTGAGTTCGATGGTAAGCAGTTTGTTTCTGTTACCCAAGGTGACCTCAAGCTTGAAGAGACCGACGAGGAGAAGGCGGAGCAGGAGAAACAGGCCAAAGAGCACGAAGGCTTGTTGACCCGAGTTAAAGAGGCTCTGGGTGACAAGGTGAAAGAGGTGAAAGTCTCTCAGCGCCTGACCGACTCGCCTTCCTGCATCGTGACCTCTGAGCAAGACATGTCTAGCCAGATGGTGAAGATGATGAAGGCCATGGGCCAGCCGGTACCTGAGGTGAAGCCGGTATTCGAGTTAAACTTAGAGCACCCTCTGGTCGCTAAGTTAGATCAGGAGCAGGATGAAACTCGCTTTGCCAAGTGGAGTGAACTGCTGTTGTCTCAAGCGATGCTGGCAGAACGTGGCAGCCTAGAGGATCCATCTCAGTTTGTGGCGCAGTTAAACAGCCTGTGGCTGGAACTTTCTAAGTAAACGAATAGAGCAAAGCCGGAGCCAGTCTCCGGCTTTTTTAAAGGACACAAGATGCAAGCTTCCATTATTGATGCCAATGCGCAAAACATTCAGCAGTTGGTAGAGACGTCGGCCACTCAGCCGGTGGTGTTGAATTTTCATTCAGCCCAAGCCCCTGAATGTCAGCCGATTACCCAGAAGTTGATGGCAATGGCCAGTGAGCGAGCCGGCCAATTTGTGCTGGCAAACGTGGATTGCGATACCCAGATGGAGCTGGCGGGCTATTTTCGAATTCAGGCTCTACCGACGGTGTTGGTGCTAAATCAAGGGCAAACCGTTGACGGCTTTGCGGGTCCTCAACCTGAGGCCATGGTGGAGCAACTGCTCGAAAAGTATCTACCTAAGCTATGGCAGTTAAAATTAAATAACGCCAAAGAATTGTTGGATCAAGGTGAAACTAGTGAGGCGGTATCTCTGTTGAGGGAAGCGCTTCAGTTGCAGCAAGATGCCAGTGTTTATAAAGCTTTGGCAAAAGCTTATCTAGCGATGAAACGCAGTGATGACGCTGAAGAGGCATTAGGTCACATCAAGCTTGAAGATCAAGATGGTGAATATGCCTCACTGATGGCGGAGTTAGAACTGGCGCAGCAAGCGGCGGATACGCCGGAAATACGCGATCTACAGACCGCAATAAAGTCGCAACCTAATAATACAAATTTGGTGGTTGAGCTCGCCGTGGCCCTCAATCAGGCGGGTAGACAACAGGAAGCGCTTGAGGCATTGTTCGCCTTATTGCGGTCAGATTTGACCGCCGCCGATGGCGAAGCAAGACGGGTATTTTTGGATATCGTCAATGCACTGGGGCAGACAGATCCCACGGCGAATAACTTTCGAAGAAAGTTATACAGTCTGTTGTATTAAGACCGCTAGGGGCTAAGGCCGTTAGCGGCGAAGTTGTTGATTGGTAAAATAAAGTTACCAATATTGAGGCACCCTGCCACTCTACGACTGGTGGGTAAAGGGCGATTCGTCTGTAATTTTTACGTCTTGGCAAGATAGATGGACAAGAAAAGGTCAAAACTCAGAGTTGGCCGTTCTTCAAATCGACTCATGCCTATGACAAGATTTGTGCCCGTTGAAACGATAAAAGCAAATTAGAGGAGAGTCGAATGCGCATTATCCTGTTGGGAGCGCCGGGCGCCGGTAAAGGTACTCAAGCACAGTTCATGATGGAGAAATATGGGATCCCACAGATCTCCACCGGAGACATGCTGCGCGCTGCAATCAAAGCGGGCACGCCACTGGGTTTGGAAGCCAAGAAGGTGATGGACGCTGGCCAACTGGTTTCTGATGAGATCATCATTGGTCTTGTTAAAGAGCGCATCGCTCAAGACGATTGTGCCAAGGGTTTCCTGTTGGATGGCTTCCCTCGCACACTGCCTCAAGCTGACGCCATGAAAGACAACGGCATCGCCATCGACCACGTAGTGGAGATTGATGTGGCTGATGAAGAGATCGTTAAGCGCATGAGCGGTCGCCGTGTTCACCCAGGCTCAGGCCGCGTGTACCACGTTGTGTTCAACCCACCAAAAGTGGAAGGTAAAGACGACGTAACCGGTGAAGAACTGATCATTCGTGCTGACGACGTAGAAGAGACCGTTCGTAAGCGTCTGGCCATCTATCATGACCAAACCAAGCCTCTGGTATCTTACTACCAGCAAGCCGCTGAAAACGGTCTGAACAAGTACCACACTCTGGACGGCACTAAGAGCGTTGCGGATGTGTCTGCAGAGATCGAAGCTCTGCTGGCCTAATCGGCAACGACCACTGAAATGTGATTCAGTTAAAAGCCCGCAATAGCGGGCTTTTTTTGTGGGAATTTCCGATGGTAAGCTTGAGGTAGCTAATAATTTCACGGTTTTTAAACCGAATCGCCCTGAGCTGCGTAGAGGTCAGGTGCACTTTTAATAGGGAATACAGATGACAAGTAACATTGGCGTGTTGCTGGTTAACCTCGGCACCCCCGAGGCTCCAACGGAATCGGCGGTTCGCGCCTTCTTAAAACAGTTCTTAAGTGACCCTCGGGTGGTGGATCTGCCTCGCTGGCAGTGGTTACCCATCCTTAACGGCATTATTCTGCGTTTTCGTCCGAAGAAGGTGGCTAAGGCTTATCAATCTATCTGGCAGGAGCAGGGCTCACCGTTGATGAGCATCTCTTTGCAGCAGCGTGATGCTCTTGAAACGCGTTTGAGCGAGGTGATGGGCATGGATGTGCCCGTTGAGCTGGGCATGACCTATGGCAAGCCATCGATGCGCCACGGCATCGATGCGCTGACTGCCAAAGGCTGTGAGCGCATTGTGGTGCTGCCGCTGTTCCCGCAGTTCTCCTGCTCGACCACTGGGGCGGTGTTTGATGCCTTAGCCGCGGAATTTGCCACCATGCGAACCTTCCCCCACACCCGTTTGGTGCGTGATTACCATAATCATGACGGCTACATCGGTGCGCTGGCGTCCAGTGTGGAGCGACACTGGCATGAGCATGGCCGAGGCCAAAAGCTGCTGATGTCATTCCACGGCGTGCCTAAGCGTTATGTGGATGAAGGCGACATCTACCAGCATCAGTGTTTGGAGACCGCTCGTTTGGTGGCGGAAAAGCTGCAGTTGTCACAAGGGCAGTGGATGGCCTGTTTCCAGAGCCGTTTCGGTAAAGAGGAGTGGTTGACTCCCTACACCGACGAAACCTTGGAAGCGCTGCCGAAACAAGGGGTGTCGAAAATTGACATCATCTCACCGGCGTTTTCCGTTGATTGCTTAGAGACACTGGAAGAGATCGCCATTGAAGGCAAAGAGGAGTTTTTGGAAGCGGGCGGCGAGTCCTATCAGTTTATTCCTTGCCTAAACGCTGGAGCCGACCACATCGATATGATGGTGGACCTGGTGAAAACAGAGGTTCAGGGCTGGCAGTAACCCGCCCTCTGAGACAAACATCGCATTAAGGCCGCACAAAGTATTGTGCGGCCTTTCTATTTACTACTGACTTTTTAATTCCCCGTTATAAACACTGGTATCGCTTTGGTTGCAGTGATAAAATTCCGCGCCAAATCGGCTGGGGTACCTTGGCCGTATTCGGGCTGATATCAGTTCCAATGAGGCAAGTGGTTCACGGCAATGAACTTAAGCTTTACTGGAATTGATATGACTTACCAGGGCGCACCAAGGTGCGGGGTGAGAGCTACAATGCATGGATGTTTACTCTTTTTTTGCCGTGGTTGATGCGCAATGAAATTTCCTGGCCAACGTAAGTCGAAGCACTACTTTCCGGTAGAGGCTCGCGACCCTCTAACCAATGAACTGAATCCCGTTATTCGTCCTAAGAACGTCCACATTACTGGAATTGACCAAACTCTGGTGGATATTGAAGCCAAAGTGGACGACGAGTTCATTGCTCGCCATGGCTTGCGCAAAGGCAACTCGATGTTGATCGATGATGCCACCGCTCATGCGCTTTATGATGAACTGAAAAGCGCGCAGTTGGTCTCCAATGAGTTTGCCGGTGGCACCATTGGCAACACCCTTCACAACTACTCCACCCTGGCGGATGACCGTTCGGTACTGTTTGGGGTGATGAGCCGCAATATTTTGATTGGCAGCTACGCCTATCGTTATCTGTGCAACACCTCTTCACGGGTGGATCTGGACCATCTTGAGCCAGTTGAAGGCCCAATTGGTCGCTGTTTTACCCTGATCAGTGAGTGTGGCGAGCGTACTTTCGCCATCTCTAAAGGGGCGATGGATAAGTTGACGCCTGAGTACATCGATCAGAAGTTGGTGCAGCGGGGCGCAGCTCTGGTGCTGACCGCTTATCTGATGCGAGCCGGTGGTGACCCTATTACCGATGCGGCCATGCGTGCCATTGAGTATGCCAAAGCCGCCAACGTCCCAGTGGTATTGACCTTAGGCACCCGCTTCCTGATTGAAGAAGACCCTGAGTACTGGCAGAAGTTTATTGCTGAGCACGTTACCGTGTTGGCGATGAACGAAGAGGAAGCGGAAGCGTTGACTGGGGATGCCGATATTCTCAGTGCTTGCGATAAGGCGCTGGAGTGGTGCGATCTGGTGCTGCTGACCGCAGGAGCGTCTGGCTTGTACATGGCCGGTTACACCGATGAAGAGGTGAAGCGCGAAACTTCTCACACTCTGTTACCTGGCTCCATCCCTGAGTTCAATCGCTTTGAGTTCTCTCGTCCGATGACCAAGAGTGACTGTGATAAGCCATTGAAGGTGTTCTCTCACATTGCCCCATTCATGGGTGGTCCTGAGAAGATCAGCAATACCAATGGCGCTGGTGATGGCGCGTTGTCGGCGCTTCTGCACGACATGGCGGCCAACCATTATCATAAGATTAATCTGCCGACCTCTTCCAAGCACAGCTACCAAGGGCTGTGTTACTCCTCGTTTGCGCAGATCTGTAAGTACGCCAACCGAGTGAGCTATGAGGTTCTGGCTCAGCATTCCCCGCGTTTGTCTCGTGGCTTACCAGAGCGTGAAGACAGCCTCGAAGAGGCCTACTGGGAACGTTAAGAGCTAACTTTTGATTAATACCCTGACTTGTCAGGGTATTTTTTTGTTTGTTTTTTGCCATGCCTCATTTAGGTTTTCTCTAAATCCCGTCGTTATGTTCATGTGTTCTTTATCAAAGCTAACACCCTGTTTTTGATGTTGTGTGCAATGAGCCAACTTGTTTGTTTCTTGAGCTTAATTAAGCCAAATCCGGTGCTGTGGTTTTTTTATTCAAAGGCGAACAGTACAATTTGGACCTCACAATAGGAGGCCTGAATGAAACGAGTTTTAGTGGTTTTGGCAGCGATGATGTTGTCCGCCTGTTCCAGTACGGCAGTGGTGGATGAAAAGCCGGTGATGTTTGAATCTTTTGATGATTTTCGTCCCGGGCCGGACGGCGGAGTCGACAGAGTGTGGGCGAATGAGCGCTACAAAACCCGCAAACAGTTCGATGACGAGTTGAGCCAATACAACGACGTTCGCTTGGATCGAGTTTGGGTCGTGGTGGATGAGAGTAATCCTCTTAGTGACGATCAGGTAGAGGCGTTGACTCACTACCTAACAGATGCGTTGGAACAGCGGATGGCGGACCATGTGAAAGCGCATCCACAAAAGCAGGCTTCGGATCCTAAGAAAACCCTTAGCCTCAGTTTGGCCATCACCAACATCGAAACGCCGAATCCGATTCTGGCGGTCACCAGTTCGGTTTTACCCTTTGGTTATGGCATCTCTAACTTGGCCAAGGTGACCACCGGCGAATACACCAATGTGGGGTCGGCAACCATTGAGTTGTTGGCGCGTGATGGCGACAGCGGCGAAGCACTTTTTGCGGCAATCGATCATCGCCAAGGGGACAAAGATTTCGGCGAAATCATTGATAGTGTTGATGATATTAAAGACGCCATCGACTGGTGGGTTGATCGCATCGTGATCAGCATCTTTTCGAAAATCGAATAAAAGTTGATGCTGGTTGTGTTTTTTTAGCGTTTACTGTTGTTTAATGACGAAACTTGGCTGAACGGATTTTAGCCGAGCATGAAAAATAATTATTAAAAAGGCGCTGTCAGTCGGATGACACACCGACTCTGATGGCTAGATAAACTGATTTTGAAAGGGGGACTTCTGCCCCCTTTGTCGTCACTTCGGGGTCACAAAACATGCAAGAAGTTGCCTTTCGTTGGGTGGATAAGTATCTGATTCACCTCAGTCTTAAGCAAAAATTCCTGATTCTCTTCTTTATGCCTGTCGTTGCATTTATCTTCGGCGGCATGGTGTTGATGAGTGAAGGGGAACGCTTGGCTAACACCACTTTAGCATCGAACCAAACCGCCATTGAAGCGCTGACCGTTGGTCAGGAGTTAGGCTTATCTGAAGCCAGCCGTCTGCTCGCTGGCAGTGACTATATGGCAATCGCCGATGCTTCCGCTGCGGGCTATCACATTGAAGCCAAAACACGCTCATTTGATCTGTTCAATATTGAGCTTTGGAAGCTGGCCACTCAAATCACCATGGCGCTACTGACGTTGGTGATCGCCTACTACATCATGACCTTTATTGGTGGTGCAATGTATGCGACCTATCAAGCGTTAGAAAATCTGGCTGATGGTAAGTTAAAGCAGCGCCTTAACTACATTCCTGTAAAAGATGAGTTCAGTTTGCTGGCGGTAACCATCGACCGAGTGACCGAGCGTGAGCAGAATCTGGTGCTGGAGATGCGCAACGCGGTGGAACTGCTTGAGAAAATTGGCGGCGAGTTGACCACCATGACTGAACAATCTGAGCATTTGGCCGAGCAGCAGCAAGTACAGTTGGACAGTCTGGCCGGTGCCAGCGTGGAGATGGAGCACTCCATTCGAGAGGTGGCTTCCCATGCTTCGGAATCGTCTACCCAAACACAAACTGCAGCGACGGCGTCCTCCGAAGGTCAGCAGAAGGTTGAGCAAACTCGCGCTTCCATTGCCACCTTGGGTGAGGCCAGCCGTCAGGCTCAATTCGCCTGTGAGAGCCTGGATAAAAGCAGCATTGAGATTGGCAACGTATTGACCACCATCAACGCCATTTCGGAACAAACCAACTTACTGGCGCTGAATGCGGCCATCGAGGCCGCTCGAGCCGGCGAACAAGGTCGAGGCTTTGCGGTGGTTGCCGATGAGGTCAGAACCTTAGCCAGCAGTACTCAGGAAGCCACCGTAGAGATTCAGGGAATGGTGGAGGGCCTTCAGCTGCACAGTAAGTCTTTGGTGGACACAACCAACTCCACTGTGGCCACGGCCAAAGAGAGTGAAGAGTTTATGTCGGTGGTCAGTTCAGACATTGCTCAGATCAGCACCCTAAACGTTAGCATCTCCGATCGCAGTGCCGAGATTGCCACCGCGGCGGAGCAACAGGGCAGTGTTGCCGCCGAGATTGCCGCGAGTTTGGAGAAGGTTCGAGCTCAATCCGGCGAGGTGGTCGATATGATCCGCGACTCCTCTGCCAACCTAAATCGCATTAATGAGCAGGCGCGAGTTATCGATGGGTTGATCAAAGAGCTTGATGCCTAGCGAACGCCACTGAAACTGGGGCCAGCGCATGCTGGCCTTTTTTATTTCTCTGATTCATAAAGAAGTTATTAATTGCCATTAGGGTCTGTTTATCTTTGGTGATGAAATTTTGGTCTAGGATAACGGCTTTTAATCAAGGAAAACGATTGATAGCATAGTGATTCTACGTTGAAGTCGTTTGACGCAGAGTAAAAGCTGTTAGTCAGACCCCTTTGGGCGCCGAGAAACCCATTGTTTACTTTCTAATTTGGCACAAGCGGTTAGATTCAGAACAAAAAGACCAGTTGGTGGCGCAAAAATAAGCATGAAAGGTCAACAGACCCTAGATTACTAGCGAATCGGATTTTGCTAAGCTAAACCTGTTCACTTTCTTGGCAATGGATTGATATCAATGATCTCTTGGATGACTTTGGCGCTTGCGTCGCAACTGACCTCAGCAGAACAGCAGTGTTTGTTGTTGGCGTTAGAGGAAGCACAATCAACCACTACGGTGGCGGAACTCAAAGCCTTGTGCCGGGGGGAGTTAGCGTCGAGATCCGAAACCAATGAGTTATCGGCTCAGGAGCCGGATCCAGAGGTTCGGGCTGAGCTTCAGGAGCAGGACAACCCCATCCTAGCTCGATATCAGCAGGAGCGATTGGGGGAGCGCAGCGATTTCAGCTTGACCGCGCATCACAATAACTACGTATTGCCATACACCTACAACGACTCTCCCAATCAGGCGCCGTTTGATCCTGAGCAGCTGCCGGTGCAGCGCAACGAAATTAAGTTCCAATTTAGCTTTAAGCTGCCTCTAACGGTGCCGCTGTGGGACGACACCGGTCGGTTGTATTTTGCTTACACCAATAGGAGTTGGTGGCAGGCCTATAACAGCGATCACTCAGCCCCGTTTCGCGAGACCAACCATGAGCCGGAGATATTCTGGGCACAAAAGCTGGGATGGCATTGGGGAGAGTGGTATATGCCTGCGGCGACCATCGGTCTAAATCACCAGTCCAATGGTCAAAATGGCGATCGCAGTCGCAGTTGGAATCGCTTGGTGGGCAGCGTAGTGTGGACCAATGACCCTTGGACCATTGGGCTTAGAGCATGGCACCGGTTTGCAGAGGATCCCAAAGAGTCGCCAACCGACTCCAAAGGGGATGATAATCCGGACATCTCCGAATACTTAGGCCACAGCGAGCTGGGTATTATCTACAAGCATCAAGAGCACACTTTCATGGCCAAGCTGCGCAACAATTTGGACATTGACGATAATCGCGGCGCGGTGGAGTTGGGCTGGACCTTCCCCATCGGTTATAAGGTGAAAGGGTACGTACAGTACTTCTACGGGTATGGCGAGAGTTTGATCGATTATAACGTTAAGACCAACCGCATCGGCATTGGCCTTGAGATGACGCCTTATCTGTAATGCTGATTAAATGAGGGGGCGACCAAGGTTGTGCGCCGAGTCATGGTGTCAATTAACCTGCTTAATGCCGCTGCTAGCGGCTATAAACAGAGTTGAATTGATATCATCAGTGCAGTTTTGAAAACGGGCTCTCAAGAGCCCGTTTTTTATGCCTTAGTTTGTCTCGGTCGCCAGCCCTCCTTGTGGTTTGAGGTTACGAGCCTCGCCAAAGTCGGTGTCAAGGTCAGTGGTCGTTTGGGTCTCTTTGGCGATGGTTAAATAGACGCACGGCAGTACAAACAGCAGCAGTAGTGTGCCGACAACCATGCCGCCCACTAGGGTGATGCCAATGCTGTTGCGGGCAGCTGCACCTGCGCCGGTAACCAGTACCAGCGGGAAGTGCCCCAGTACGGTGGCGAAGGTGGTGATCATAATGGCGCGAAGTCGGGTTTGTGCTGCTTGGCGTATCGCGTCGAGCTTTCTTAATCCTTGGTTTTGCAGCTCTTTGGCGAACTCCACCACCAAAATGGCGTTGCGGGCATTGAGTGCCACCAGAGTGACTAAGCCGATTTGAGCATAGATGTTCATGGTGGTTAGGCTTAAGAAGCTAAAACTTAAGGCGCCGCTCAGTGCCAGAGGCACCGAGCCCAGCAGCACAATCCAAGGCAAGCGGAAGCTGTTGAATTGCACCGTAAGCAGCAGGTACACCATCACTAAGGCAGCCCCAAGCACAGACAATAAGCTGCTGCCTTCGTTTCGAAGTTGACGGGACACGCCAGCATAATCCACCTGATAGTGAGCAGGAAGCAGCTCGTTAGCGGCTTGCTCTAGTGCGGTGAGCGCCATGTCGTTGGTGACTCCCGGTACGATTCCTCCTTGAATGCGGAATGAGCGCTGCTGGTTAAATTTGCCCAGGGTTTTCGGCCCCACCTCCTCTTTGAGGGTGGCGATGGCACTCAAGGGAATCCACTCGCCTCGCTCATTGACCAGAGTTTGATCCAACAGATCTTCTGGGTTTAGGCGGCTGCCATTGTCCAGCAGGGTGATCACGCGGTAGGCCTTGCCATCGCGGTCGAAGCGGTTGACGAACTGTTCTGAGTTCATCGCTTTAAGCTGATCGCTGACGCTTTGCATGGTCAGTCCCAGATCCGCCAAATGGTCACTATCAAACTGCAGTCGTGATTGTGGCAAGTTCACCTTGAGGTCGGTGGTGACGAACATAAATAGGCCACTTTCGTAAGCCGCGGCAAGCAGTTGGTAAGCGTAGGCTTCCATGCTTTGATAGTCGTCCGCGCTTTGCACGACGAGCTCCACATCAAACTGTCCGGCAGTCGGCAGAGCAGGGTGCAGTACTGGCAGCACACTGAGACCAGGAATGCTGCGAAGGCGCTGGTAGATCTGCGGTAGCATCTCATGGTCGCTTTGGCTTCGCTCATCGAAATCTAACAAGCTGATGCCCCCAAATCCGGAATTGGGCGTAAGCACCTGCCAGATGCTTTCATTTCCCTCCACCGATGCCAATACGTCCACCACTTGATTCATCTGCGCGTTTGTATAATCGATGGAAGCGTGAGCCGGTGCCTCAACAATCAGCAACATGCCATTTTGATCTTCAGCCGGTGCCAGCTCTTTCTGAGACAGCAGATAAAAGGGCAGCATCATCAAGGCAAACAGCGTGGCTAGGGTCAACAACTGAGCTCGGTAGTTGAAGCAGCGATCGAGCACTCGACCATAACTGGCTTGTAGACGTTCGAACTGTTTATTGACCCGAATGCTCAGTGGCGTTTGTCCCGCCTGATTCGAGCCCCCTTGGCTACGGAACACACGGGCGCTCAGGATCGGCGACAACGTCAACGCCACCACCCCAGAGATGGTTACGGCGCAGGCCAGAGTAAAGGCAAATTCGCGAAACAGATTGCCGGTTAAGCCACTTACAAAGCCGATGGGCAGGTAGACCACCACTAAGGTGAGGGTCATGGCAATAATCGGCCGCAGCAGCTCTTTGGAGCTGGAGAGCGCCGCTTCGATGGGGCGCTGCCCCTGACGAATATAACGGGCCACGTTTTCCGCCACCACAATGGCGTCGTCAACCACCAGACCCACAGACAGCACAATGGCGAGAATCGTCAGTAGATTCAAGGAAAAGCCCATGGCCCAGATCACCGCAATGGCACCAAGAATCGACAACGGGATGGTCACCAACGGCACGATGGCGGTGCGCAGTGAGCCCATTAAGGCCATCACCACGATGCCAACCACCACTACGGTTTCCAGCAAGGTGATGACAATCTCTTCCAACGCTTGGCGCATGTAGGTTGTGCCATCGTAGGCAATGTTAATGGCAAGGCCGTGATCCAGAATGCCATTAATCTGGTCGAGCATGGGGTAGAGATCATCACCGATGGCGATCTCATTGGCACCAGGCTGTGGCCACACCGCGATAAACACCTGTTGCTGTTTGTCGACGCGGGTGGTTTCCGAGCCTGTACTTTCTCCCAGCTCAATCCGAGCGATGTCGCCAAGGCGCACCAGATTGCTGCCGTTGTTTAAGATGATGAGATCTCGAAAAGCCTGCGGTGTTTTGAGAAGGGAGTTACTCAATACGTTGATCTGCTGGCTGGTGTTTTCTGTTTTTCCTAAGGTTGCCAGCACGTTATTGGCCTCAAGCGCTTGCCACACTTGATGTGCGCCCATGTTGAGTGCCGTCAGTTTGATGGGGTCTAGCCAGATGCGCATGGCGGGATCTCGATCCCCATGAAGGCCGATTCGTTGTACGCCATCGATGGCGGACAGCCGCGGAATCACCTGCCGTTTTAGGGCATCGGTGACTTCGGAGCGTGTCAGGTTGCCACTGTCTACAGCCAGATAGAACACGGCGCCGGAGCGGTCGGCGCGCTGCACGGTGATGGCAGGGTCTTCTGCGCTCGCGGGAAACTCATAGCGGATCTGGTTTAGCTGTGAGGTCAGTTGCGCCAACGCCTCAGTGTTATCGGCGTTTTGCTGCAGCCACACGGTGACCAGACTCTGGCCAGCAGTGGTTTGCGAATCCACATAGTCGACACCGGGAACGGTCATTGCCACCCGCTCAATGGGATCGGTAATAAAGCCTTGAACCACATCGGCAGATGAGCCTTCAAAACGGGTGGTAACAACGAAAGAGGCGCTGTTTAATTCAGGAAATTGCAGCACCGGGATTTTGGTCAATGCCAAGATGCCACAGAGAATCAGCAACAGGGTGATGACCAGTGACAAAGCTGGCTTTCGAATAAAGATGCTCATCAGCGATTACTCCTGGTGCTGGGAGAGTTGGCTGCTGGCCTCAGGCTGAGGTGAGGGCAGTGCCACGTTCACCAACACTCCTGGGTAGAGTTTAAAGGCGCCATCGGCCGCAACCTGCTCGCCGCCATTTAAGCCTTGGCTGACCAGAGCGTATTGTTCAAATTGACGATATAAGGTTACCGGTTGCCGCTGGGCTCGAGTGGCGTCAGGCTCGCCTTGTGGGTGATCCAATAGATAGACAAAACTGCCGTAGCCATCACGCTGAATCGCTTCTAGAGGCACCTGTTGCAGTGACAATGACGTTCCGTTTGGCGCCACAACCTTAACCGCCTGGTTATGGGTTAGGCCGCGGTTGTTCTCGATTCGACTGCGATAGCGCTGGGTACGGGTATTGGTGTTGATCACCGTATCACTGGCAACCACCTTGGCGGTCAATATCGGAGCGTTTGGATATTGCGCGCTGACGAGTATTTCATCCCCTTGGGTTAGCTTGGGGTAGAACTGAGGCAGTTCAAATTCGATCCAAGTCCAAGGTTGGCTGCCAACTAGGGTGGTGATTTGGCTATTGGCATTGAGGTAGCTACCGAGTTCCAGTTGAAACAAGCCGAGGGTGCCTGCAAACGGTGCCTTGATGGTTTTCTTATCGATGGTGGATTGCAGCAGGTCCAGTTCCGCCTCAGCGATCTCCAGTTCGGCGATCAGCTCATCCTGTTGAGATTGGCTGGCGGCCTGAGTTTTCTTAAGAGCCTGAATTCGATTAAGTTTTAACTTGGTGTGTTTGAGTTTGGCCGTGGCTGAGCGCTGGCGAGCTAGCTCTTCACTGATATCAAGTTGAAACAGGCGCTGGCCCTGTTGGACCTGTTGCCCTGGTTCAACGTCGATCTGAGACACTTTGCCTGAAAGCTCGTTGGTCAGGTGCAAGTATTCAGGCATGACAACCTCACCCATTACGGTGAGTCGGGGCTGATGTTCGACGGTCTTGGAGGTTGCCGCCGTCACGGTTTCAGAGTGCTCAGGGAAGCTCTCAACCATGGCCATGGCTGAGCGAATTTCAAATGCCTTATAAGCGGCAAATGGGGTAATCAATAACGTGGAGCTGAGCAGAGTCACACCCCAGCGGCGTAATTTGGTCATGATGGCCTCATATTAAAACTCGGGCAGCACTAGGTTTAGGTAAAGTAGCTGACCACCCTGAAGTTAAAATATGCGAGTCTAGTGTTGCCGACCCGGCTGCCGTCTGTGTCTGGGAGAGACCACAAATTTACACCTTGGAATGCTCACCCTTAGGTTACGCATTTTTATTACGCTTTCGCGTACCATCAATCGCTCATCGCTGTATCGCATTCAAATTGTCACGCCAACCTTTCTATCCCTTGGTTGGGGCTCGGAAAGTTTACTGGCTGCGGCGATCGATTTGCAATATTGACATTTTTGTAAAACTTCTAGCAGCCATTGTTTTAATTTGCTTAAAAACACTTTTAATTCATGCGGTTATATTTTTGCTTATGTAAAAATATCAATGAAAAAAATTTTCATTTACTCACCGGCTTGACTGGTTTTTTGCAGGTTACTGGGGCGAATTTGATATGGATGTAAAAAAGGCCGCCCTGTGGCGACCTTGAGAATGGTTCTGATGGTGAACGCTTATTTGCGGTTTAAGTACGCAAAACCTGTGGCGAATGCGGTCTCCTGAAACTGTTTCAGGCCCAGATCTTTCATGGAGTACTCAACCGGTTGACGCTTGAGGCTCTCTTTGATGTCGGTGGTGGAGATCACTTCCGCGTCCACACCTTCGGCCAACTGCATTGCCGCTTCCATCTTGAATCCGATGGCACTGCCGGCGAATTTGCCTTTCATTGGGCGCTCGCGAATCACTACCTTGTCAACGTGATAATCCTTTACCAGCTTGATGAACTCGGCTTGAAATGCTTTTAGTGATTTTGAAGAGTGGCCATGATTCAGAGACAGTTTACGTGCGCGACATTCTGGCACATTAAATAGCCCCTTATCCAAACCCAGTAGGCAGATAATGGCTTCATTACTCTTAAGTTCAACTGCGCAGATTTTCATTTTGTTACCTAGTTATGCCAGATCGGTGGCTAGTATAGTGGAAAGCGGCAACGCTTTGCAGTGGCTTTGTGATGTGACGGTATGGTGAAGACCGAATTATTCGTTGATCCAGTGTGCATTAGTGATTTTTTGAAGGATCAATCTATTGCTGAATGCAGTTCAGGCTCTTGACTGTTGTGATCTCATTGTTACCAGTATGCCAGTAATAAGTTTTCTCGTTTGGTGGGCCAGTCTTTGGCTTAGCTCCTCTCTCTTTAGGAATACCTCCAAGGTGGTATGGAGGCGTAGGGTGTAAAGGGAGAACATCACTTCCAACGCAATAACTTAATAACCAAAAGCAGCATTACAGTCATAACAGACTACACTCCCAAAGTCAGGCCTGTTAGGTTCTGATCAGGAGTGAAATAAAAATGCATGTGAGCTAAAAACTAGGAGAGGATGATGAAATTAGGATATTTGGCAGCGCTTACCACTGCGTTACTGGCCAACTCAGTGCATGCTGCGGAAGCAAATTCCATTGCTGACGCAATCAAGAACTCTACCGTTAATCTGGACGCACGCCTGCGTTATGAGATGGTCGATCAGAGCAACGCTCTGAAAGATGCGGATGCGCTAACGCTGCGTACTCGCCTGTCTCTAACCACTGCGACCTTTAACGGTTTCTCAGGCATGTTGGAGTTTGAAGACTCTCGTGACGTGTTTGAGGTAAATGACTACAACAATGGTTTAGGCAACAAGCCTGAGTACTCAACCATTGCCGATCCGAACACCACCGAACTGGACCAAGCCTGGCTACGTTATGAGCGCGGCATGTTCAAAGGCACCGTAGGTCGCCAAGTGGTTGCCATCGATAACCAGCGTTTTGTTGGTCACGTTGGCTGGCGTCAAGACCGTCAGACTTTCGATGCGGTGAACCTTGCGTTGACCCCAATGAAAGATCTGTCTTTGAACTACGTCTACATCAATCAGCGTAACCGCATCTTTGCTGAAGACCGTGATGTGGACTCCGATGATCACTTGATCAACATCGGCTACAAAACTCCGCTGGGTAAACTGACCGGTTACGCCTACTTGCTGGAGCAAGACAATGGCGTCGATAAGGGTCTTGATACCTACGGTATCCGTTTTGCTGGCGGCAGCAAAATGGGTGACACCAAGCTGAACTACCAACTTGAGTATGCGACTCAGGAAGAGAAGAACGGCGATTTCGATGCGGACTACTACCTAGCAGAAGTTGGCGCCAACTTGGCTATGTTCAGCGTTAAGCTGGGTTACGAAGTGTTGGGCTCTGATGGCGGTAACTACGGCTTCAGCACCCCTCTGGCGACACTGCACAAGTTCAACGGTTGGGCTGATCAGTTCCTAGGAACTCCAGCGGAAGGTCTGCAGGATCTGTACATTGGTGCTTCTACCAAGCTGGGTATGGGTAAGTTTGATGTGATTTACCATGACTTCACCGCCGACGAAGACGTCAATGGCGATGACTTTGGTAGCGAAATCGACGTGAGCTACAGCATGAAGTTTGCTAAGCACTACAACGCGGGTATCAAGTACGCCATGTACGATGCCGGCGACATCAAGGTGGATACCGACAAGCTGTGGGTTTGGGTAGGCGCGAGCTTCTAAGTCGACCTTAGATTCCAACACCTAACACCTGATGCCGGTCAACGTGGTTGACCGGCATTTTTTGTATCCAGTGCTCTTTCTTGTTCGGCGATGAGTGAGTGGCTTGGCTTCTAAAGGCTGTATTACTCAACGATCCTCTGCAGCGTTGGCGGTTTGCAGATTGCCCGGACGGCCAAGTAGGTAACCCTGCTGGCGCTTTACGCCTCGACTTAATAGGAACTGACGCTGACCTTCGGTTTCGACGCCTTCGGCGATGATGCCGATGTTCATGCTTTTAGCCAGTTGGATGATCGCCTCTAAAACCGGTTTTTGTACGGCATCGCCGTTTAAGGTATGTACATAGCTTTTGTCGATTTTGATGTAATCTGGCGCGAACGCTTTAAGGCAACCAATGCCGTTATGACCCGTGCCAAAGTCATCAAATGCCAGCGTCACCCCCATCTCACGCAGCCGGTTGAGGGTTGCAATCAATTTCGGGTTTTCATAGTCCAGCGCTTCCCGCTCGGTGATCTCTATCATCAGTTGATTGGCATCAATCTGCAGCTTAGACAGCAGTGACTGCACGAACTGAATGGGGTCTCGAAAACTTTGAGTCAACTGCTCTCCCGATAGATTTAGGCTCAGATAGCAGCCGGTCGGCACTTGCCCCTGACACTGCTTGACCAGTTCGGTGAGTAGAGTATCCAAACGGCCAAAGCGCTCCATCAGCGGAATGAAGGAGTTTGGCGAGATGGCCCCCATAACCGGGTGGTCCCAACGGGCCATCACCTCATAGCCTAAAGGTTGATTGCTGCTGGCATCGACAATGGGCTGGAAGACGGGGTAAATCTCTTTGCGTTGAAACGCCACGTCAAGGTCGGCCAGATAGATACCCCGATGGCTGCGCCGGTAAACCATCAAACCGGAAATACTCAGGCTGATCAGCAGTGCCAGTGGAACGCTGTAGCTTAACCATTCTGGGCGCACGACCTGGAATAGATCGGGAACGTAGGTGGCATCAACGGTAACGTGACCAAACTGAAACGTGCGATGAATGTTAAACCAAGGTAAGCCTTCAAGGTTGTTGAAGGCCAGCAGCGTGCGGCCATCAATGTCCAGTGATAATGCCGCTTGTACGG
Organism: Ferrimonas aestuarii; assembly: GCF_005116665.1. GTDB lineage: Bacteria > Pseudomonadota > Gammaproteobacteria > Enterobacterales > Shewanellaceae > Ferrimonas > Ferrimonas aestuarii. Next base: position 130,429 of record NZ_SWCJ01000010.1, read on the forward strand.
TTTTGGCTCGATAGGAGACTAAGCGGTTTTCTAAATAGATGAGCTTGGAGACGCCAATCAGATACTGTTTGGGGGCAAACTCTCGAACAAAGACGAAGAAAGGCAACTGCTCACTTTGGTAGCGACCAAACCAAATGGGACCTGGACCACTCTGTATCAGGTTGCCAACAAATAGGGGCGTTAGTGGGTTATTTTGGCTGCGGCAGTATCCGGCTTTATCACTTAGAAAGGCAAAGTGGTCAAACACATTGGACTCCAACCCCGCGCGGTTAAGGCGAAACTCGGCGTCATAGGAACACTCGTTAAAAGACAACTCTGACGCCAGTTGGTCTAACCGTGTGATGGCGGTGTTGTAGTAGTGATCCGTGGTGTCCGCGACAATGGTCAGGCGAGAATTAAGTTCGCTGCTGAGATTCACCCAGCATAAACTGAGAATCGCGAGCAGGCAGAGTAGCTGAATCACAACAAAAAGTTGCCATCCATGCCGGATATAGTGCGCTAGCTGCCAATACCTACGGATCATGCTGGAAATAAACCAAAAATCTGAATAAATGAGTCAAACGAGCGCAAAATGTAACAAAATTGCATTGTCGATAAAAGCGGGTTGACTCTCATTCATTGTGATGGTGGACAACGAATTGACGGTTAACTCATTTTTATTAATGGTTTAGGTGAAAAAAGAACGCCCCAAAAAGTTGGGGCTTCCATAGTGGATTGGACTGCGCCTTAATAGGCTTGGTTGTGAACGCCAGCCACGGCTCGACCAGAAGGGTCGGTCAGGGTGTTGAGGCTCTCATCCCAAGCAAGCGCTTCTGGGGTTGAGCAAGCTACCGATTTGCCCCCGGGAATGCACTTTGCGCAAGCTTCGCTGGGGAAGTGCTGCTCAAATAAGCTGCGATAGAAATAGCCCTCTTTGGTGTCTGGGGTATTGATGGGGAAGCGGTGGTGGGCGTTGGCCAATTCACTGTCGCTGATTTTGGACTCGGCGTGATCCTTTAAGCTGTCAATCCAGCTGTAGCCAACGCCATCGCTAAATTGCTCCTTCTGGCGCCAAGCCACCGATTCGGGCAGGTAGTGAGCAAAGGCTTCCCGTAAAATCTGTTTTTCAATGCGGCCGTTGGTGATGGTTTTAGCTTGTGGGTTTAAGCCCATGGCCACATCCACAAACTCCTTATCTAAGAAAGGCACCCGCGCCTCGATGCCCCAAGCGGCCATCGCTTTGTTGGCTCGAAGGCAATCAAACTGGTGCAGTTTGTGAATTTTTCTGACCAGCTCTTCATGAAATGCCTGGGCACTGGGGGCTTTGTGAAAGTACAAGTAGCCGCCAAATAGCTCGTCGGCCCCTTCGCCAGAGAGCACCATTTTTATGCCCATGGCTTTGATCTTTCTCGCCATCAAATACATCGGCGTGGATGCCCGAATGGTGGTGACGTCATAGGTTTCCAGGTGATAGATGACGTCAGTGAGGGCATCTAAACCCTCCTGAATGGTGAAATGCACTTCGTGGTGCACGGTGCCGATGTGAGCGGCCACTTCCGCGGCGGCTTTGAGATCCGGTGCCCCTTCAAGGCCGACGGCAAAGGAGTGCAGCTGCGGCCACCAGGCGGGGCTGGCTTCATCCTCCTCGATGCGCCTAGCGGCGTATTTTTTCGCAAGCGCTGAGGTGATGGAGGAGTCTAGTCCGCCAGAGAGCAGTACGCCATAGGGAACATCGGACATCAGCTGGCGTTTTACCGAGGCTTCCAGACCTTGGCGCAGAGTGGCGACGTCAGCTGGGTTATCGGCGACGCCCTCGAACTGCTGCCAATCTCGTTGATAGTAATGGCTTACTTTCTCTGTGGCGCTGTCGTAGTACTGGCCGGGTAAGAACTCCTCCACCTGGGTGCACTGAGGCACCAGCGCTTTCATCTCTGACGCCACGTAGCGATTGCCTTGACCATCAAAGCCGGTGTAGAGAGGAATGATGCCGATGTGATCGCGGCCGATGAGGTAGCGCTGCTGCTGTTTATCCCACAGTACAAAGGCGAAGATGCCGTTAAGTCTGTCCAGAAAGTCACAGCCGTACTTTTGATATAGGGCAAGAATGACCTCGCAGTCAGAGCCGGTTTGAAACTGGTAGTCGGCTTCCAGTTCTGCTCGCAGCTCCCGGTGGTTATAGATTTCACCATTGACCGCCAACACCAGATTGCCATCTGGGTTATAGAGGGGCTGAGCCCCGTTGTCGATATCCACAATGGCCAGGCGCTCGTGAACCAAAATCGCACCGTCGTCCACATGGATGCCGGACCAGTCCGGGCCTCGGTGACGCATCTTTTTGGATTGGGTTAGTGCCAGTGTGCGCAATTCGGCGGCTGGGGTTTTTAGGTCGAGTATGGCGAAAATGCTGCACATAAGTCACTCCTTCTACTGCTGTTTTTTTCACCTGACCGTTTAACATGCCAGTGATTGTGGTCTTTGCCAATTCCTTTATTGATGGGGCCTATGACTCAATAACAAAATGCCCGCAAACGCGGGCATTTTCGATACCATTTCGGCGAAGTATCTGGATTTAGCGGTCAAATCCTTCCACAACGATTTTGCCAATGGTGCGCTGTGATTCGATTTTTTGATGCGCCAGAATCAGGTTACTGGCGTTGATGGGGCTAAGGGTTTCACCGAGGGTGGTGTTGAGTTTGCCTGCATCGATAAGCTCGGCCACGCGATTGAGCAGTTGATGTTGCATGGCCATGTCTTCGGTCTGGAACATGGAACGGGTATACATAAATTCCCAGTGTAGGGAGACGCTCTTCATCTTAAAGGGCATGATGTCAAAGCGCTGCGGATCATCAATCAAGCCAAATTGGCCTTGAGGAGCCACTATCTTAGCTATTTCCTCAAGGTGATCGTCGCTGTTGGTGAGACTCACCACATAATCCACGTCACTTAGCTCCAGCGTCGCCAGTTGTTCGCTCATGGACTGGCGGTGATTGATGATGTGGTCACAGCCAAGGCTCTGCAGCCATTGGCTGGACTCTGGGCGAGAGGCGGTGCCAATCACGGTGAGTTGGGTCAGTTGTTTGGCCAGTTGCACCATGATGGAGCCAACGCCACCGGCGGCGCCGATAATCAGCAATGACTTGTTGCTCTTGGGGTCTACCTTAAGGCGGTCGAACAGCATCTCCCACGCGGTGATGGCGGTCAGAGGAATGGCTGCCGCTTGCGCCATGGAGAGGCTTTTTGGGGCGCGGCCGACGAGGCGTTCATCCACCAGTTGGTACTCGGCATTGCTGCCAGAGCGGGTGAGGTCCCCAGCGTAGAACACGGTATCGCCGGGTTTAAATTCCGTTACCTCATCGCCAACGGCCTCTACGATGCCAGCGGCATCCCACCCCAAAACTTTCCATTGCCCGGCTTCTGCATCGGCGCGCTGGCGTACTTTAGTGTCCACCGGATTAACCGAAACGGCGCTGATTTTCACCAGCAGATCTTTGCCGGTGGCGCTGGGCATCGGCAGTTCAATGTCTGTCAGTGGCGAGGTGCTGGTGAGTTGATTGGCGTGTTGGTAACCGATGGCTTTCATAATTGTTGATCCGTTATCGATGAGGTTGGCCTCAGTGTATGTAAAGCCCAGGCGCTGAAACAGTAGCTAAGGCCACATTCAGTTTTTGCATTTTGTTGAAAATGAAAAACCTCAGAGCATGACCCTGAGGTTTCATTAATTCCGTGCTTTGGTAAGACTGGAGAGTCTTAGCCTAGCCCAGTAGGGACTTTAAGCGCTGGCCTAACTGCGCGACCGAGGTATCAGATTGCCAGCTTAAGCTGCGGTAGCTGTCGCCGGAGAACGCTCGGTCAATCTCAACGATGGTATCTACGCCGCCATCGTGAGGGATCATCGACAGCTCCACCTCTTTGACACCAAACAGGCTCATGCCTCCGGGGACAAACTCCAACTCTTGGTAGATGCCACTTTGCGAGCGGAAGCCATCCCCTTGCAGGTAGCCTTTCTCCACATCCGCCTTTTTAAGGCGATAGCCTGCATCTTCCATGGCAGCGATAAGGGTCATCATGTCATCGCGAGGTTCGATGGCGAGGATGTCTTTGTCGCTTGGATCGATGGCCAAGTCCACTTCCAAGCCGGTTTGAATCCAGACTCGACTTTGATTGCGGTGACCGCCGATAGCAGTAATGGGCGTTTCATAAGGCAGCACGCCCTCGAACGGCAGTTCGTAGGTCTTTCCCGCTTCGATGGTGGTGTTTTCCGCCAAGCTCCAGTGGTCGAGAACCACGTGCTGATAGGCGGTATGATCGTCCACTTCGGTTTTGGCTTCGGTCATCAGCGTCAGCGTTAGGCCGGAGATCTGCTGATCGACGTCGCCCCCCTGAATCACAATGGTGGCGGTGAAGCTCTGCCCTGGGGTTAGGGTCTGTTGGTGCAGTTGTGTATCCACTTTTGCAGCGCCGATGCCTACCGAGGCCAGCAGTTTCTTGAACATATCGCATCCTTAATAAGAGTGGCGAAAAAGCACGTTACTTCAGTTAGTTTTGTAGTCTAGCTTGCGGGGCGCAGTGAGTAAAACTCGCTGTCTTGGTTAAAACCTGGACGACGGTCGTCGTTGGCTAACGCCTTGCCCGCCCGATAAAACAGGTCGATATCTTCAATGGCACCGGAAAGGTTCCAGTCTGGTCGATAGACATCGCAGGTGTTGTGATAGCAGCCTTTCATTTTTTGTTGCATTTGGGCTTTGTATTGGGCCAGTTCGTCGGTTTTGGGCGTGTTGCCACCGCCAGCAAAAATGGCTGGAACCCCCTTTTTCACAAAGGAGAAGTGATCCGAGCGGAAAAAGCCGCCGGCACCAGGGCGAGATTCACGCACCAGAGTTCGGTCTTGGGATTTTGCCGCTTGCGCTAAGTAGTCGTCTAGCTGAGATTGGCCTAAGCCGATGACCGTGAGCTCTTTCACGGCGCCATAGACATTGGTGGCGTCCATATTAAAGACACCAAGGGTATTGCTCAGCGAAAAGGTTGGGTTGTCGACGTAGTAGCGTGAGCCGAGCAGCCCTTGTTCTTCACCGGTGACGGCGATGAACTGGACACTGCGTTTCGGGGGCGTTGGGCTTTCGGCAAATTGACGGGCGATCTCCAACATGCCAGCGATGCCAGAGGCGTTATCCAGCGCGCCGTTGTAGATGGCGTCTCCTTTCATGCCTAAGTGGTCCCAGTGGGCGGTGTAACTAACCACTTCGTCGGGTGTTTCGCTGCCAGGTAGGGTGGCGATGACGTTGTGACTGACGCTGCGCTCAACCTGTTGGCGATAGTGAGCGTCCACTTTGGTGTTAAGGGCCAGTTGAGTGGGCTGCTTGACCGCATTTTGCATCCATTGGGTTAGGTCTTGGCCTTGCTGAGCGAATAGAGACTTGGCAAGGTCAAAGCCGATCCAACCTTCAATCTCTGGATGGGGGTCTTGACTGCCCGCCAGATCCAGGCGGGAACCGGTCCAGCTGTTTTCGACCACGCTCCATGGGTAGGAGGCAGGTTTGGTGTCGTGGATGATGAAGGCGGCTTTGGCACCTTTGCGGCCGGCCTCGGCGAATTTGTAGTCCCAGCGGCCATAGTAGGTCATGGTGCTGCCTTTAAAGTGGTTGGCGTCCCCACTGGCAAAGCCCGGATCGTTGACCAAAATCAGTACGGTTTTGCCGTGAACGTCTAAGCCTTCGTAGTCGTTCCAACCATATTCGGGCGCATCGATGCCGTAGCCGACAAACACCAATTCGCTGCTGTTAAGATGGATCTCGGTGGTGTCGTGGTAGCTGGTCATCACCGCTTGAGAGGGGAGGTCGACCGCTTGTCCGCCGAAACTCAGCTGGTTATCGCTGGCGGCGGTGTAGGTCACCATGGGAACCGCTTGCAGATAGCTGTCGCCATTACCGGGCTTGAGCCCAGCCGCTTTAAATTGCTGCTCTAGGTAGGCCAGCGTCAGGGTTTCCCCTTCGGTGGTGGGCAGGCGTCCTTGATAGCGGTCGGAGGCCAGCTCTTGGATGTCGGCTCGAATGCGCGATTCGTCGATCCCCTGTGAACCGGCGTTATTCGAATTGGTGGCAAGTTGGCTGCAACCGGCGGCAAAGACGCTGGCGGCAATCACCAGTAAATGAGGTTTCATTCGGGGTTCCTTTTGTTGTTTTTGTTGTTCCTAGCTTTCTTTTACTAAAAGCTCGGTGGTGAGGTAAAGAGCCGGATTTGTAACAAAAAGCCTCGCAGTTGCGAGGCTTTGATTTGAGTCATGCAGTCAGCGACAACTACTCGTAGGCGTAACCTTGCGCTGGCAGAGGTTTGCCATCCAGCTCCGCCTTGCCTTGCATCATGGCAAGACGACCTTGGCAGAACCAGTTCACCACCATGGGATAGATGCGGTGCTCTTGAGTGTGAACCCGAGCCGCGAGGGCATCGGCGTCATCACCTTCGAATACCGGTACCTTAGCCTGCAGAATCACCGGTCCTCCATCGAGCTCTTCGGTAACGAAGTGAACGCTTACCCCATGCTCGGCATCGCCGGCATCCAGTGCTCGCTGATGGGTGTTGAGCCCAGTGTACTTCGGCAGCAATGATGGATGGATGTTGAGTAGACGACCAGCAAAACGGCTGACGAACTCCGGAGTCAGGATTCGCATAAAGCCGGCGAGTACGATGAGCTCTGCATCCAGTTTCTCGAGTTCATCGCCCAAACGAAGATCATAGTCGGCACGGTTTTCGCCTTCCTTTAAAGGCAGGGCGATGGCGGCAATGTCTGCGTTTTTGGCTCGGGTCAGACCGAAGGCGTCGGCTTTATTGCTGATAACCCCAACCACCTGGCCTTCAACTTGGCCAGATTTACAGCCATCGATGATCGCCTGAAGGTTGCTGCCTGAACCGGAAATTACTACGGCAATACGAGTCATAATGCTGCCTTAGCCAATTACCACTTGCGCTTCGTCCGATTGACGAGCGTCGATGCTGCCAATAACCCAGGCGTTTTCACCGTGTTGTTTGAGCAGCTCAACCGCGGCGTCTGCTTGTGCCTGTGGCAGCGCAATGACGAGGCCGACACCACAGTTAAAGGTACGGTACATCTCATGTTCGGAGATGTTGCCAACCTCTTGCAGCCAGTTGAAGACGCTTGGCCACTGCCAGCTGTTGCCATCGATAACCGCTTTGGCGTTCTCTGGTAGCACTCGAGGGATGTTTTCCCAGAAACCGCCACCGGTGATGTGGGAGATGGCGTGAACCTGATGCTGCTCTAGCAGTGCCAGCGTGGATTTGACGTAGATTTTAGTGGGGGCCAGTAGAGCGTCGATAAGTGGCTGGCCGTCCAACTGCTGTTCTGCCGGATTGTCGATGCGCTCAAGCACCTTACGGATCAGCGAATAGCCGTTGGAGTGCGGGCCGCTCGAGCCCAGTGCGATAAGGGCATCGCCAGCGGCAACTTTGGTGCCGTCAATGACATCGGCTTCTTCGACTACGCCAACACAGAAGCCCGCCAGATCGTAATCTTCGCCGTCGTACATGCCCGGCATTTCGGCAGTTTCGCCACCAATCAGCGCGCAGCCTGCTTGCTCACAGCCATCGGCGATGCCGGAAACCACTTGGGTGGCGGTGTCCACATCCAGTTTGCCAGTGGCGTAGTAGTCGAGGAAGAACAGGGGTTCGGCGCCTTGAACAATCAGATCGTTGACACACATGGCCACCAGATCGATGCCTACGGTGCCATGACCGTTGTAGTCCATGGCCAGACGCAGTTTGGTGCCAACGCCGTCGGTGCCAGAAACTAGTAGGGGTTTTTTGTATTTGGTAGGTAGGCTACACAGCGCGCCAAAACCGCCAAGACCACCACGCACTTCGGGGCGATGGGTGCGTTTAACAGCGGACTTGATGTTATCTACTAGCTTATTGCCTGCGTCGATGTCGACGCCAGCGTCCTTGTAGCTCAGAGAGTTAGAGTTAGTCACGGAGGCCTCATTATAGTTATCGGTTTTTTTGCCCTAGGGGGCTGATGTTCTGGCGCGCATTCTATCAGTTGTCGGAATGTGACCCAAGAATAAGCGCCGATAAAACAAAGTGTTCTCATTTGAGAACAGTTTATTTATTAGCGGCTTTGGGGTGTTTTTATTCGCTTGGACGGGTGTTGGGATAAAAGTGTGATCTTGAGAGGGGGTTGGGGGTTTTCAGGTTGTCATTATCCAGCTATGATTCCGCTGTTTACCTGCCATTTACCCACTCGGAGAAAAAGATGAAAGTCATTGAGGTCAAGCATCCACTGATTCAACACAAATTGGGTCTTATGCGTGAAGCTGATGTGAGCACCAAGCGCTTCCGTGAACTGGCCAAAGAAGTTGCCGCACTATTGACCTACGAAGCGACCTCCGATTTTGAAATGGAGACCGTTGAGATTAACGGTTGGAATGGTCCAATTCAAGTAGAACAGATCAAAGGTAAAAAAGTCACCGTAGTGCCAATTCTGCGCGCCGGCCTTGGCATGATGGATGGTGTGACTGAGCACATTCCTTCTGCCAAGATCTCCGTTGTCGGCATCTACCGTGATGAAGAGACTCTGGAACCAGTGCCTTACTTTGAAAAACTGGTTTCTAATATTGAAGAGCGTATCGCCATGGTGGTTGATCCTATGCTGGCCACTGGCGGCTCCATGATCTCCACTTTGGACCTGCTGAAAGAGCGCGGCTGTACTCACATTAAAGTGTTGGTTCTGGTTGCTGCCCCTGAAGGTCTGAAGGCGCTGGAAGAGGCTCACCCTGATATTGAACTGTACACCGCTTCTGTCGATGAGCGTTTGAACGAGCACGGATACATTCTTCCGGGACTCGGCGACGCCGGCGATAAGATCTTCGGTACTAAGTAATTTCGAAAACGGCGCTCAAGGCGCCGTTTTTTTTGACCCTACAATCCTAAAAATACAATAACGAGGTTTCTATGCAGCAACAGGCTGTCTCTTCAGGGGAACAACAGGTGCCCGCCACCTGGCGTCAAGTGGTTGCCGGTGGGCAGATGCTATTCGTCGCTTTCGGCGCATTGGTGTTGGTACCGCTTCTTACCGGTCTGGATGTGAGCGTGGCGCTCTTTACCGCCGGTGTCGGTACCTTGCTGTTCCAATTGATCACCAAACGTCAGGTTCCGGTATTTCTGGCTTCCTCTTTCGCTTTTATTGCTCCAATCTCCTACGGCGTGAGCCAGTGGGGCTTGTCGGCCACTATGGGCGGCATGATGGCGGCAGGCTGTGTTTATGTGCTGTTGTCTCAAGTGGTGCGCGTGGGCGGCATGAACGCCATCAATCGTCTGCTTCCCCCCGTGGTTGTGGGGCCGGTGATCATGGTGATTGGTCTAACACTGGCACCGGTGGCGGTGAATATGGCGCTGGGCAAGCAAGGGGATGTGCAGGCGGTCGAGCCGAGCATTGCGCTGGCCATTGCGCTGCCTACCTTGATTACTGCCCTTGCGGTGGCGGTGATGGGCCGAGGCATGTTAAAGCTTCTGCCAATCTTAAGTGCCATTGCGGTGGGATACACCATCTCACTATTTGCTGGCATTGTGGATTTTGAGCCGGTGATGGCGGCGCCGTGGTTTGCGATGCCGAATTTCACCACGCCAAGTTTTGAGTGGGAAGCGATCCTATTCCTCATTCCTGTGGCCATTGCACCAGCGGTGGAGCACATCGGTGACATGCTGGCGATCAGTAACGTGACCGGCAAAAACTACGTGAAGAAGCCGGGTTTACATCGCACCCTACTTGGTGATGGCGTAGCCACCATTGCGGCTTCTGCGGTGGGCGGTCCACCAAATACTACCTATTCAGAGGTGACTGGGGCGGTAATGCTAACCCGCAACTTCGACCCTAAGGTGATGACCTGGGCGGCGGTTACAGCCATTATTTTAGCCACCGTGGGTAAGTTCGGTGCGCTGCTGACCACCATTCCGACTGTGGTAATGGGCGGCATCATGATCTTGCTGTTTGGTTCCATTGCGGCTGTGGGTATGACCAGCCTAATCAAAAATCAGGTGGATGTGTCTGAGCCTCGCAATCTGGTGATCGTGGCGGTGACTCTGGTGTTCGGCATCGGCGGCATGAGCATCAACATGGGCGAATTTACTCTACAGGGCATCGCCCTGTGCGCGGTGGTGGCCATTTTGATGAACCTGCTGTTGCCTAAGACGCTGGCAAGTCAGGAAGCCAATCACTAACTGTTACACTCATAAGCCAAGCCAGCGCTCGTCGCTGGCTTTTTTTGTGGGGGTGACCCGTCCTGAAATAGGTTTACACATTGGAGACCTATTATGGAAAAGGTAGAGCCCAAGCGACGCAGACGCTCGCAGCGTGATTACCCAATGGCCTTTAAATTATCTGTGGTTGAACAGGTAGAA
>NZ_SWCJ01000011.1 GCF_005116665.1 Ferrimonas aestuarii
CCTGCTTGTTTCGCAGAAAATTTGGAGCGACACACGAGGTTCGAACTCGTGACCTCAACCTTGGCAAGGTTGCGCTCTACCAGCTGAGCTAGTGTCGCCTCACTTTGTATGCGTTTTTCAGTTCAGTTTGTGTTGAAAGAAGGTTGCGCTACTTTCTACACCAACACTGAGCTAGTGTCGCCTCACAATAACTTTTTAACCTGCTTATTTCGCAGGGAATTTGGAGCGACACACGAGGTTCGAACTCGTGACCTCAACCTTGGCAAGGTTGCGCTCTACCAGCTGAGCTAGTGTCGCCTCTCTTTGAGTGCGTTTTCAGTTCAGTCTGTGTCGAAAGAAGGTTGCGCTACTTTCTACACCACACTGAGCTAGTGTCGCACTTATCAAATTCTTTTGTTCACTTCTCACCGGAAGCGAGGGCGCATTATAAGGGAAATTCCCTACTCTGCAACCCCTCAAAAAGAAATTTGGCGCAAGTGCTCAAATTTTGAAAACTTCGCGGCGATAATAAGCCAACTCAGCAATGGACTCTCGAATGTCATCCAAGGCTAAGTGGGTGCCCTGCTTACTAAAGCCCTTTAAAGTCTCAGGTTGCCAGCGGCGCGTCAACTCTTTAATGGTACTCACATCCAGATAGCGATAATGGAAGTAATTTTCCAGCTGCGGCATCTGCTTATAAAGGAAGCGACGATCTTGGCCAACACTATTACCGCAAATTGGCGACACGCCAGCAGGCACCCACTGCTTGAGAAATTCAATGGTTTGAGCTTCAGCTTCTGCTAGAGATACCGAGCTTTGCTTCACTCGCTCTGTCAACCCACTATTACCATGAGTTGTCGTGCACCACTCGTCCATCTTCGCCAGTTCGTCATCACTTTGATGAACCGCAATCACCGGTCCCTCCGCCAGCACGTTAAGCTGTGCATCCGTCACTATGGTGGCAATCTCAATGATGCAGTGCTGCTCAGGGTCCAGCCCAGTCATCTCAAGATCGATCCAGATCAGATTGTTTTCATTCGCCGACATCGGTGATTTACCTCAAATCCAGTATTTTTAATGTATTGGGTGTATCATAACTGTTTTGGTTCTCTCTGCCACGCCGGTGCCCCGGTGATGGCCTGAGCAAGGTTTAAACAACGCGTGAGCAAAGGCAAAAAGAAACTAACGAAAGGCCAGATTCGCCGAGTGCGCGCGAATCAACAAAAGCGCCTAAAGCGGCAAGAGCCCGAATGGGACAACGATCAGCTTGGCCCACAACAAGCAGGTAAGGTGATCAGTCGCTATGGTCAGCACGCCGACATCGAAGCCAGCGACGGCACCATCCATCGCTGTAACCTGCGCCGCGCCATCGGCAGCATCGTCACCGGCGATGAGGTTGAGTGGCGTCAAGGAAAAGAGCACCTTCATGGCATCAGTGGTGTCGTCGAAGCCGTGCACCCACGTCGCAGCGAGCTCAGTCGCCCAGACTACTACGATGGCGTTAAAGTGGTGGCCGCGAACATCGATCAGATCTTTATTGTGTCGTCAGTAAAGCCTGATCTATCCAGCCAGATTATCGACCGCTATCTGGTGGCAGCCGAAGACACCGGCATCCCTCCGGTTCTGGTACTGAACAAAATTGACCTTCTTGATGAAGAGAGTCGCCAAGAAGTCGATGAGATTTTGGCCCCCTATCAGGCCATCGGCTACCCGATGTTTCTCGTCAGCAGCCATACCGGCGAGGGCGTTGACGCACTAACCTCCTACCTGACCGACAAAACCAACATTTTTGTGGGCCAATCCGGCGTTGGCAAATCCTCGCTTATTAACGCCTTAATGCCAGAGCAAGATCTGGATGTTGGGGCCATCTCTGAAGTGTCGGGTCTAGGCCAGCACACCACGACGACCTCCAAGTTGATGCACTTTCCTCAAGGTGGCGAACTCATCGACTCCCCCGGAGTTCGCGAGTTTGCACTCTGGCATCTGGAGAACGAACGGGTGACATGGGGCTTTAAAGAGTTCCGAGAATGGATGGGACAGTGCAAATTCCGCGACTGTAAACATCAAGATGATCCTGGTTGTGCCTTGCAACAAGCGGTAGAACAAGGAAAAATTAGCCAACAACGCTTTAACAACTACCATCGAATCCTTGAGACGATGGCCAGCGATCGCCCCACTCGTCAGAGTAGCGATCCCCTAGCTCGAAAGTAATTTAAAGGAATTCTCGTGTCACTGGACAAGCTAAAAGTTAACTTGCAGTACATTATGCCAAAGCACGCCCTGTCTCGTTTAGTGGGCAGCTTTGCGGCGTCAGAATCCGGCGCATTAACCACCGCATTCATTAAGTGGTTCATCAAACGCTACAACATCAACATGGAAGAGGCGCAAGAGCCTTCCCCTGAAGCCTATCGCACTTTCAATGAGTTCTTTACTCGGCCGCTGAAACCTGGCCTGCGCCCAATCGCCGAAGACAAAGACATTGTTATCCAACCGGTGGACGGCTGCGTAAGCCAAGCTGGCGCCATCGAAAATGGTCGTCTGTTCCAAGCCAAAGGCCATGACTACAGCCTGCAAGCGCTGCTAGCCGGAACCCATGAAGATGAAGCCAAGTTCATGGATGGTGATTTCACCACCGTGTACCTGTCGCCGACCGACTATCATCGGGTGCATATGCCGATGGCTGGCACCCTACGTAAAATGATCTACGTGCCTGGCGATCTGTTTTCGGTAAATCCACTGACCACCGCCAACGTTCCTGGCCTATTTGCCCGCAACGAACGCGTTGTCACTATCTTCGATACTGAACAGGGCCCAATGGCCATGGTGTTGGTGGGTGCCACCATCGTCGCCAGCATCGGTACCGTCTGGGCAGGCACCGTCACTCCACCAACCGGTCCACAGGTGCACAGCTGGGAATACCCCGCTGAAGGTGACAACGCCATCCACCTTGAAAAAGGCGCCGAACTGGGCCACTTCAAGCTTGGCAGCACCATCATCGCCCTGTTTGGTAAAGACATGTTGGAGAAGTTTGACGACGACTTCACCCCTGGAGCGACCACGCGCCTAGGCAAGCCCATGGCGAAGCTAGACTAAAAAAAGCCAAGCCTATGGCGAAACTAGACTAGTCAACAATCAAGCTGATCGCCATCTCGAACCTAAAGTACGCCAAGGAGCTCTGCTCCTTGGCGCCGTTTTATCTCAACAACAAGGTTGCAAGGAGTGCGCAAATTGTCCTCTGCCAATCGCCTCAAATCTGCCTCTGAAGCTGCCAGCTCCCTATTGTCTCCCCTGTTGCAATTGCACCTAGCAGTGCTGCTATTTGGAGGCACCGCTCTGTTTTCCAACCTGCTGCCTCTGCCTGCCACCGACATCACCACTTTTCGAGCAGCCATCGCCTGCATTGCGCTGTCGCTGTTTACCCTAAAACGTCGGGGTCACCTCAAGCTGCAACGAATGTGGGACTACGGTGTCATCCTTATATTGAGCATTCTGGTTAGCAGCCACTGGGTGACCTACTTTGCCGCCATGCAGTTTGCCAACGTCGCCATCGGCATGATCGCCTTTTTCACCTATCCGGTAATGACGGTGGTCGCCGAACCACTGCTCAACCGCCGCGCCATCCCACTCAAAGACTTAGCCAATGGATTGATGGTTCTCATCGGCATTGCATTGCTGATGCCAGTCCCTTCACTGAGCAATGACACCACAGTTGGCGTCGCACTGGGGGTATTGTCCGCAGCGCTGTTTACCGCCAGAAATCTCGTGCAAAAACGCTACTTCTCCGGCTACGATGGCGCCACAACCATGAGCTATCAAACTGGATTGGCCGCTTTGTTACTGTTGCCATTCGTAACTCACTCCCCGACCGAACTCAGCAATTACCATCTGGGGCTACTGTTGCTATTAGCCTTGGTCTTCACCGCCCTTCCCCATGCCATGATGGCACAGTCATTGCGGCAGCTCAGTGCCAAAACCGTCAGCCTAGTTGGGTGCCTTCAGCCATTGTATGGCGTCAGTTTGGCGGCAGTGATTCTTGGGCAACTGCCCAATTTACAAACCTTAATCGGCGGCACTTTGGTAGTGGCTGCAGCATTGATTGAAACTCAACAAAGCCGCAAAACCCATTAAGCTGGGCGCCCCGAAAAAGGCCGCTCTGGTATTACCAGTCCTAGAAAGCAAAATATTGGTGTAAGTTGCGCTTAGAAGAGGTATTTTCTCTAGTTCGAGTTAGCTACACTACTCTTACACCTTTACTGTTTCTCTAGCCCTGCAGTTCGATATCCATCATGTGGCGTTTTTTTGTTTTTTGCTTTGCCCTAATTTCGATCACCAGTGTCGAAGCCAATCCGCTCTCCCTTAAATCCACCATTACGGGTGGCGGTACCCCACAAGGCCCTCTCACCGTAGAGCAGTGGCAACAAGCCACGGCGCTTGAACAACAAAAAGCCCACCAATACAAAACCCAGCTGGATGAATTTGCCGTCCAGCAACAGCAGATTCTCAATCAACTGCAGCAGCCTCAACGGCTTCCTCTCGACGCCACCCAATCGGTAAGCCAACAGCTGTCGCTGGCACACAACCTGCTGGCCGAACTCAAGAGCAGCATCACCAGCCTGTCCAGCAAAGTTCAGGAGCTCAGAAGCCGTATCGACGCCATTCCAGGTGAGCTGGAGATGGTGGAGTCCCAGCAAAAGCTAGCGGGTAAAGACGCCAACGTCATTCCCGAACGTTTAACCTTTCTCACCCAATGGCGAACCACCTTGTCACTGGAGAAGGAGAGCCGTCCGCTGGAGCTGAAACTGACCCAATTGAGACAAAAGCTGGTTCAAGCGCAATTGGCGGCTCAAGAGCAACTGATTGAAGCCCTAAACG
Organism: Ferrimonas aestuarii; assembly: GCF_005116665.1. Taxonomy (GTDB): domain Bacteria; phylum Pseudomonadota; class Gammaproteobacteria; order Enterobacterales; family Shewanellaceae; genus Ferrimonas; species Ferrimonas aestuarii. The sequence goes on from NZ_SWCJ01000011.1 coordinate 4,852, forward strand.
ACAAAGCCAACCAGCAGCGTCGCCAGCAAAGCCAGCAAGCCATTGATGCCAGTAAGCAGCAGGATGGACCCGCTCAATTTGATGAGCACGACCCTCTGCTTAAAGACAACACCAAATTGGCCCAACAGCTGGCTTTGATCAATCAAGACACCGAGCGTCTGGTGATTTTGCAGCAAAAGGTCGAACAGTATTTCCAACTGCAGCAACAACAACTCACCAAGATTAAAGATCAGTTCGAATGGATGGGACGTGACGCGACCTTTGGTGGCAGCTTGCTCAAACGCCTGCGTCAGCTGGAAGGGCAGCAGCAACTGCCAGCCATTGATGACGACCTAACTCAATCGAGGCTGCAGAAGTTCGATATCGAGCAGCAGCAGTCGGATATCCAATATCTGATCAACCAAAATCCAGATGATCCAAGAATGCCCCTATGGCAGCAGCAGGACCAACTGCTGAATCAAGTACTTAGCGCTTTGGATCAACAGATGCTGGAGTTGTCTCGACTCAACCAAGCACGATTCGAAGCGGCCGAACAAGAATCCACGCTGAAACAGCTGATCTCTGAGCGGCTTTTTTGGCTCCCCAACGCCCGAGCTATCGATCCTCAATGGGTCACTCAGGTTTTTGGAAGCATCAAATGGCTGTTCACCACCGAACGCTGGCAGGAGCTTGGCCATGCCATTGATGCCAATAAACTGTGGTGGCAGCTGTGGTTAGTGTTGATGGTATTCGCCTTGGTCTTCCAAGATCTGATGCGCAAGCCATACCGTTTGCTACGAGCCCATCAAGCCAAATACGTGGGTAACGTAACCCACGACCGCTTTTCAGACTCTTTGAAAGCGCTGGTTGCCGCCTGCGCCTACAGCTTAATTGTGCCAGCGCCTCTATTTGCCGCCAGTTGGCAACTGTACAACCAACTGCAGTTCCCCTTTGCTCACGCCATCGGAGCGGGATTGTTAGCGGGAGTATTCCTCTACTCCATCTATTGGCTGGTTCACCAACTCAGCCGTCCCGATGGCCTGTTTATTGCCCATTTCCGTCGCCACCCTCCACTGGTGGAGGAAAACACCAAATTCCTACGTAAGCTGCTGTTCACGGCCGCACCTCTGTTGATGCTGGTTCGCTTGTGTCAGGAGAGTGAGGTGCCACTGCTGCACAACAGTTTAGGGCGAGCCGCGTTTTTGATTTTCTGCGTGCTGTTGGCTCGGGCCTATTGGCGCATCATTCGCATTGTCGATGAATACCACCGCCACCACACGCAATCCCGTCCAAACCAGCATCTGTTAGAAAGATTGATCTGGGCTCTGTTGGTGATCGTGCCCCTAGGATCGCTGCTGCTTTCCGCAATGGGCTACTATTTCACGGCATTCACGCTGCTGACTCAGGTACAGCTGACGGTGCTATTGGCCATAGGCTTTATGCTGGTGCACCTGATGGTGAAACGTTGGATGCTGATTCAGCGACGTAAGCTGGCCTTTGACCGCGCCAAGGCCAAACGAGCAGAATTGCTGGCTCAGCGAGAGCGCGGCGAAGGCAATGAACCGCTGGAACCGGTGGAGGATCCTCAGATCGATCTGGACACCATCTCAACGCAATCCCTTGGTTTGGTGCGCTCACTGATGAGCCTAGGCTTTATCTTGACGCTGCTCGCTGTATGGAATCAAACCCACCCAGCGGTGTTTAGCTCACTGGATGGCATTGTGCTGTGGACCAGCTCCGAGGTGATCGGCGGCATTGAGCAAGTGGTGCCCATTACCCTGCTGTCGGTCTTGGCTGGAGGCATTATTCTGGCCTTTACCTTTGTGACTGCCCGTAACCTACCAGGCATGTTGGAGCTGGTGCTACTGCAGCGCCTCGAGCTCACACCAGGCACCGGCTTTGCCATCACCACCATCAGTCGCTATCTGGTATTGATGCTTGGCTCTATCATCGCCTTCTCTACACTGGGAGTGGCTTGGAGCAAGCTACAATGGCTGGTCGCCGCACTGTCCGTTGGCCTGGGCTTTGGTCTACAGGAGATCTTTGCCAACTTCATCTCCGGCCTGATCATCCTATTTGAGAAACCCATTCGCATCGGCGATACCGTGACCATCCGCGATCTGACCGGCAGCGTCTCTAAAATTCAAACCCGTGCCACCACCATCGTCGACTGGGATCGCAAAGAGATCATTGTGCCCAACAAAGCCTTTATTACTGAGCAGTTGGTCAACTGGTCTCTGTCTGACGCCATCACTCGAGTCACCACCACGGTCGGGGTGGCTCGAGACAGCGATCCAAAATTAGTGGAAGCACTTTTGCATCAAGCGGTAAAAGAGAACCCATTCTCGCTGAGCAACCCGGAGCCGGAGATCTACTTCTCTGGCTTTGGGCCCCATACCCAAGAATACGAGATTCGCGTCTACACCGACGAGATGGGCAAGCGCTGGCCACTGCGTCATGAACTGCATCAACAGATCACCAAGAAGTTTAAAGAGGCTAAGGTTGAGCTGGCTTACCCTCAGATGGAGATCGCCATTAAGAGCAAGGCTGAAATGGTGGATGCCACCGGCAGTCTGATTCGATAATCGAACAGTAAGTCTAAGGACGGAATACGATGTTGGTAATCGCCCACCGAGGAGCCAGTGGACTGGCTCCAGAAAACACCCTGGCAGCCATGAGTAAAGCCATTGAACTTGGTGCCTGCGCTATCGAACTCGACGTTCACTGCGTGGAGGGAGAGCTGGTAGTTATCCACGACCGCTGGCTGCAAAAACACACCGATGGCCATGGACTGGTACATCAAAGCACGTTGGAGCAGTTGGCCAAGCTGGACGCCGGTCAGGGTCAACGAGTGCCAACACTGTGGCAAGTTCTCGAACAGGTCGCCGGACGTTGCGATCTCAATATCGAGCTCAAAGGCCGCAACACCTCGGATGCCCTCATCCCCCTGTTGTCTCGGGCTGAGTCCGAGCTGGGCTATCAGCCTCAGCAGTTTTTGATCTCCTCTTTCAACCACCGCACCCTAGCCAAAGTGAAGCAGCAACGGCCGGATCTGCGTATTGGTGCCCTGATCGCCTGCTGCCCATTACACTACGCTCAATTTGCCGAGGAGCTCGGAGCCTTCTCCATCCACCTTGATGTAAACTTTGCCGAACCAGAGCTTATCGCCGATGCCAAATCCCGTGGCCTTAACGTGTACGTCTATACCGTTGATGAACCTGAGGATCTACTGGAGATGCAGCGCCTTGAGGTTGATGGCGTATTCAGTAACTGGCCAGATCGTGCCCGCGAAACCCTAGGCGTCACTCGATGCCAGCCCGGTAGGGTTTGGGTCTAAACCATGACAACACTGGCGCTTCTAACCCAAGATAACCAAAGCTATCGTGAGCGATTAACCTCGCTAGCACTGCCGCAGCTCGAGCTTATTGATGCCCCTCAGCACGCTGACATCTGGCTCGCGGATCCCAACCTCGCTGCCGAACAGCTGCAACAACTGCCACCACCAAAGTGGTTGGCCTGCACCTACGCGGGCGTCAACGCCCTGCTCAATGCCAAGTTACCTCAAGGCTATCAACTCACGCACATCAAGGGCGTATTCGGGCAGCCGATGGCTGAGTACCTCTTTGGCACCCTGTTGAGTTACCGCCGCCGCCTTCAAGATTATCACCTTCAGCAACAGCAGCGCCTATGGCAAGCCCACGGTTATCAGAGTCTCGAAGGTCAAACCATGGTGATCTTAGGAACTGGAGACATTGGCCAGATACTGGCCAAACTGGCGCGCGCTTTTGGCATGAACACCCTTGGCGTCAGCCAAAGCGGCCGGGCCAACAATCAGTTCGACCAAGTATTGAGTGCCGATCAGCTTCTGCACGCACTGCCTAGGGCCGATGTGCTGGTTTCAATTTTGCCAAACACAGAGGCAACCAATAACCTACTCAATCACCAGACGCTTTCCCTACTGCCCGCCAATTCGGTGCTCATCAATGTGGGCCGCGGCAACGTGGTTGACGAGGCGGCTCTGATCGACGCGTTAGATCACCATCAATTGGCTCATGCCATCCTTGATGTGTTCAACGAAGAGCCACTGCCCAGTGCGCACCCATTCTGGTCGCACCCCAACATCACCATCACCCCTCACGTTGCCGCAGTGAGTCAACCTGGCATCATTGTTCGCCAGTTTGCTCACAACTATGAAAAGTTCATTAAAAATCAGAATCTTGATAACTTGTTCGACTGGCGCAAAGGCTACTAAATGACTTTATGTTCCAATTAATTCGTTTTATATAACCACATAAACTAAGAAACCCCGCACATTTCACCAAACAAGATTGGACGTGATAATTATTATCATTTAGAGTTAGCCTCAATTGTTATTGAGGTTGTTTGTTATGTACGTTTGTATCTGCCATGCCGTCACTGAAGCTCAAGTTCGTCAAGCCGTCTCTGAAGGCGCAACTGACGTAAAAACCTTGAAGCGCAAGTTAGGCGTAGGCAGTGAGTGCGGCCGCTGCATTCAAACCACCTTGGAAGTCATTCAATCCCAACTGGAGATCGAGCCAAACTACTACGAAGTAGCGTAAGGCGATACCTCACCCAATCTGTCGACCACGACATCGGTGTTCGGCGATTTTTTGCTCGCATTTTTTGACAGAGTGCGAGGGCTTTCTATGCTTAATCCAACCCAAGCGTAGAGGCACTGTCATGAAAGTCGATCCTAAAACCATCACCCACCTGAATAAGATTCTCTATAACGAACTGATCGCCATCAATCAGTACTTTCTTCATGCCCGCATGTATAAAGATTGGGGCCTGATGCGAATCGCCGAAAAGGAATATCACGAGTCCATCGATGAGATGAAGCACGCCGACAAGCTAATTGAACGCATCCTATTTTTAGAGGGACTCCCCAATCTGCAGAGCCTAGGCAAGCTTCGCATTGGTGAACACACCAAAGAGATGATCGAGTGCGATCTGGCGCTAGAGATGGATGCCATCCCAGATCTTAGGGTCGCCATCGCCTACTTCGAAGAGAGCCGAGATTTTGTCAGTCGAGATCTGTGTCAGGAGATCCTCAACGATGAAGAGGATCACGTGGATTGGCTGGAAACCCAGCTGGATCTTATCGAAAAAGTGGGTATCGAAAATTACAATCAGGCACAGATGATCGAAGAGGAAGCTTAATCGGGCGTAGCTCGACACCCAAAACAAAAGGGCAGCCAGTGGCTGCCCTTATCGATCTGTCGGATTAGAAGCGAATCACTCCGCCGCCTGCACCTTTGCTGCGGAACCAGTTATCAACCGAGTCAAAACCGTTGCCCCAGCTAAAGCACAGACGATGGTGGCGCCAGATGGCAGATCCCACAACGCCGATGCCATCAGGCCAACACCGTAACCCACAATGCCACAGCCAAAGGCCAACATAAGTGCCTTAGAGCCAGAGTGACGATTCGCAGCAAGGGCTGGCAGAATCAAGCTAGAGAACACCAGATACACGCCGACCAGCTGCACCGAGAAGGTGATCAAAACCGCAAACATTGGGTAGAACGCCTTGCCAGACAGTAGCCCTGGACGCCACAGCCACAATGCCAGCATCACTAAAGTGATCAGCAGCGGCAACTGCAGATCTGGCCAATCCGTCCAAAGAATCTGACCAGACAAAATCTGTTTCAGCTGCTCGCCCCCATGAGGATCGTTAGACAGCACCATCATCGCCACCACGGCTGACAGTACGTATAGGCAGCCAATAAGCGCTTCCAATTCGCTCCTAAATCGACGCTCAAGTCCAGCAATCACCCCGGATCCAATCAGAGCAAATAGAGCAGGCATCCATACCTGACTGCCGGGCATCTCAGCGAGGTGGTGGTTGGTTCCAGCGACAACGGCACCTAGGGCCGCAATCTGAGCCAATGCCAGATCGATAAAGATAATGCCACGCTTAAGTACCTGTCGTCCGAGCACCACATGGGTAGACAACACCAACAACCCCGCCATCAATGCCGGCAAGATGATGGAAACCATGCTCAAACTCATCATTACTTCTCCGCCGCAGCCGCTAACAGGTCAGCAATGACCTTGTCGTAGAGCTCAAACAGGGTATCGATACCATCCACACCAGGGCCAAATGGCAGCTGCAATGCAGGTACACCGGCACGCTTACTCAACCAGTTGGCACCCCGAGAATCCTGATAACCGGTGTAGATGATTGCCATCGGCTTGTTGGTTTCAGTTAGCTCAAGCAAGCTCGCTAGGTGCGAGGTAGTTGGTGGTAAGCCCGGCTTGGGCTCCAGATCGCCGATCTGCTCCATGCCTAGCCAATCGAATAGGTACAGATAGCTGCTGTGATAAGCCACCACTTTCTGCCCTTTCAGTGGCTGCGCCTGCTGAGCCCACTTCGATTCAGCCTGCTGCCAACGCTCACGGAAATCCGCAAGTTTCTGTTGGTAAACTGCCTTAGAGCTGGGATCAAGCAGGATCAATTTGGCGGTAATCGCCTCAGCAATCTGCTCAATACGAGTGGGTGAAAAGTGGAAATGCGGATTACCGCCAGCATGAACGTCGCCCATACTGCGATCGACCTTGTCCAGCTTACCCAATGCATCCACTACGTCAGCAGCATAAAGCACGCCTGGCTGACCATCGCGAACTTTGGGGTTGTTGGACTTCATCTGCAACATAGGTAACCAGCCGATCTCCAACTCCGAACCGGCACAAATCATCAGATCCGCGCGGCGAAGTTTTGCGATCAAACTGGGACGGGCCTGAACATGGTGAGGATCCTGAAGTGCCGAGGTGGCGCTGTAGATGGAAGCCTCTGGCGCCAGCTCAGTTGCCAGTGCCGCATATTCCGGTTCACAGGTGAAAATATTCAGTGCCTGCGAGGGCAGCGACATTGTCGCTGCCATCAAGCACAACAGAAGCTTAGAACTGGTGCGCACCGTGAGCTCCTATTGCCATGTTGAACTGCAAAGAGATGATGTGATCGTCTTTGCTTTCAAACAGGTCGTCTTTCTGATTGGTGTACTGAAGGCGAACGGTGGAGAAGTGGCTGTTGTGCCATGCAATCATCGCTTCAGTCTCTTTCAGCTTGGCATCTTCGTAGTGGGTGTGGAAGTGATCGCCGTGAGCTTCTTCATGAGCCATGGCTGCACTTAACTCACCGTAGCGAAGACCCATAGACCAACGAGGACTCATCTGGTAAACACCGGACACATACCAACCGTCATAGCTATCAGGGATGTTCTCTTCACCACCTTCCTCTTCGAAAGGTTTGTCTAGGTACATGTACTCAGCAGACAGGGTGAAGTGTTGATTTTTAAAGTTACCGTTTGGTGCCCACTTGTAGACCGCATCAAAGGCATACAGGTTTTCACCGGTGAACGAGGCGTTGTGGCTATGACCTGCGTGATCGTGGCCCTCTTCAGCATGCTCTTCACCTTCGTGTTCCTCATGCTCTTCACCTTCATGTTCATCATGCTCGTGCTCATCATGATCAAGGTGACCAACGCCATTTTCATTGCGCATCCAAGACAGGCCAACCTGCCAGCTTGAAGAGGCGCTCAAGTCACCACCCAGCTTGGTGTACAGGTGATAGATGCCCACAGATTCGGTCTCTTCCAGACCAGAAGCCGCCAATTTACCACCATCAAAGCCTTCAACACCCACGGTCCAGTACAGATCCGTTGGCGCAACCCAGTTAACGCGCAAACCATCATCGAAATAGTGGTTGCCCAAGAAGGCACGATAGATCGCAGGACGCTCAACGAATGAATCAGTGTGCAGGTGCTGGTTGTTCAGATAGCCAAGATCCGCCATGAATCGACCGGCACGAATGCTAAAGCCAGCAGGCAAACCCATGGTTTGGATAAAGGCTTCTTCAAGCTCAGTTTCCGTTTCGCCATCGTGGCTTTCCAGCACTGCGGTCATCTTACCGTAGAACTGATCATCGATAGCGCCGCTGATGGCCAACTCGGTTTCGCCCAGCCCAAAGCCATCTTCACGACGCCCAAGAGCACGGTCATTGTTCTGATAATAACCATCAAGAATTACACTGACGTTAGGCATCTCTACCGCTAGAGCAGGAACGGAAGCGGAAGACAGCAGCACTCCAGCTGCAACAAAACGTGATTTCATAATTTTTCCTAAATAACACAGAGCCTCGCAACGAGGCGATAAATCAAAAAGTTAAGTTGTTTAAAGTAATGATCGGTATCTAAGTGATATTTAGGATAGAGGGGGGCCGCGGATGGTCGGCGCCGCTTGATAAACCTCAGGGGGAGTAGGCTGAGGCACATTGAGTACCTCCAGCAATGGGGCTGGTGCGGCGATGGTTGGTAGAGAAGGCTTCAGCGCATGTTGCTGATGATCCCCGTGAAAACAGAGACCACAACCAGTCACCGTTTGGTGCTTCTCGAAATGCTGGACAGCATGAGCTGGGCCCACTAGCGTTAACGCCAGTAGCCACCCTATCATTAATTTAATGAAAATCGCTCTACGGTCCATGAGATCCAGAGATTGTTATTAGATCGTGACGATGATAGGCGTTTACGTGGATCTAATTCAACGACTTAGCTAACAAAAAATTTTTCTGTTTATGTCAGGCTCGGTCAACGGTGAAGCCAACCACCTGATCAATGTGGTCGACCCCAAGAGCCAGCATCACCAGACGGTCGATGCCAAGGGCCACCCCAGCGCACTTAGGTAACCCCTGTTTCAAGGCCTCAATCAATCGATAATCAATGGGGCTTTCCGCAACGCCCATCGCCTTTCTCGCTCGGTTGTCGGCTTCAAAACGGGCCAGCTGCTCGTCAGCATCGTCCAGCTCGAAAAAGCCATTGGCCAGCTCAATGCCTTGGTAATAAACCTCAAACCGACGAGCAACACGAGCATCATCAGGGCAAATTCGAGCCAAGGCTGCCTGATTGGCAGGGAAATCACACACCATGCAGGGACGCTCAATGCCGATTTTTGACTCGACAACCATGCTGAAGATCATCTGCTGCAGCGGAGCATGGGTACTCTCCTGCATCGCCACGTCACCTAGGCCATGTTCTACAGCCAGCGCTTGCAGCTCAGCCACCGAGGCGGTTAATGGGTCAAGACCGGTGACCTGCAAAAACGCCTGTTGGTAACTTAATCGCTGCGGCGGTTGGCAGCCAAGCACCAACATCAGCAGCTCTGCCACCTCATTCATCAAGTCTCGGTCATCAAACCCCACCCGATACCACTCCAACATGGTGAATTCCGGGTTGTGGTAACGACTGTTCTCTTCATTACGGAAGCTCTTACCTATCTGGTAGATGCAGCCGGAGCCAGCGCACAACAAGCGCTTCATATGAAACTCTGGTGAAGTGACTAAATGCAAAGGCATACCTTGAGACGCCCCAGGCCCCACAAAGGTTGTCGCAAAGCTGCAAAGATAAGGATCGGTGACCGCCGCCGAGGACATGGCAGGCGTGTCCACCTCCATCACCTGACGCTGGGCAAAGAACTGGCGAATTTTTGCAATGATTTCGCTGCGCTGGCGCAACTGGGAAATCGACGCACTGGGCTGCCAAGACATGATTTAAACCTCATTTGCCGAGCTTGGATCTCCAATACAACGGCATGAAACCAAAAAAAGTGGGCCTAAGCCCACTTCTTCGCTCAAGTAAGTCGAGATTACTTACGAACGCGTTCTACGTACTCACCGGTGCGAGTATCTACTTTTACCACTTCACCAATCTGGATGAACAGAGGTACACGCACGACAGCGCCGGTAGACAGAGTCGCTGGCTTACCGCCAGTACCTTGAGTGTCACCCTTCAGACCAGGGTCGGTCTCGGTCACTTCCAGCTGTACGAAGTTTGGTGGAGTTACCACGATTGGGTTTTCGTTCCACACGGTGATGGTGCACACGTCCTGCTCCACCAACCACTTCTCAGAATCACCAATCGCCTTGGCGTCAGCAGCAATCTGCTCAAAGGTGTCGTTGTTCATGAAGTGCCAGAACTCGCCATCGCTGTACAGGTAGGACAGTTCATGATCCATCACGTCAGCCGCTTCAACAGTCTCACCAGACTTGAAGTTCTTTTCCAAAGACTTACCACTGATAAGCTTACGGATTTTAACGCGGTTGATCGCCTGGCCTTTGCCAGGTTTGAATACTTCGTTTTCGATAATGTTGCACGGCTCGCCATCCAGCATTATCTTAAGGCCGGAGCGAAAGTCGTTCGTTGAGTAAGAAGCCATTTATTTTCTCTTCCAACAGGTCAATTTGACGTCTAACGGTAAATGATAACCCGAATCCCCCAGAATTTACACGACTGCTGGCAACAGGAGTTGGCGCAAGCCTACACAGATCCCAAAAAATTGCTCGAAGATCTCAATTTAGATCCTTCTGACTTCGGTAATGCCCTCGAAGCACGCAAGTTGTTCCCCATGCGAGTCCCTCGCCCCTTCGTGGCGGCGATGACTCCAGGAGATGCCAACGATCCGTTATTGGCGCAGGTGTTACCAGCCGCCGAAGAGTTTATTGCTACCCCTGGATACAGTGCCGATCCGCTGGAGGAGCAGGATAATCAACAGCCCGGAGTGCTGCACAAATATCGCAGCCGTGCTCTATTGATGTTCAAAGGCGGCTGCGCCGTCAATTGTCGCTACTGCTTCCGCCGCCACTTTCCCTATGAGGAAAACCAGTTAACTCGAGAGGCGTTAAACCAAGCTTTGGAATATCTTGAGGCTCAGCCAGAGCTCAATGAGGTGATCCTCTCCGGCGGCGATCCATTGATGGCCAAGGACAATCAGCTATTCAAGCTGATCGAGCGCCTAGAGACGATGCCCAACATCATCCGCCTGCGTATCCACAGCCGACTGCCTGTGGTGCTGCCCTCACGGCTAACCCAAGCCTTAGCGGATCGCCTAGCCCAAAGCCCTCTGCAGATCATTTTGGTATTGCACTGCAATCACCCCAATGAGATCACCTCAGGCTTAAGCTTGGGCATCAATCGTCTCAAGCAAGCCGGCGTCACCATACTGAATCAGTCGGTGCTGCTAAAAGGGGTCAATGACGATGTAGACACGATGGTGGCCCTCAATGAGAAGCTGTTTGCCAATGGCATTCTCCCCTACTACTTGCACCTACTGGACAAAGTGCAAGGAGCGGCCCACTTTGATACCAGTGACGATAACGCTCGAGAACTGATGGCGGGCATGCTGGCTCGACTGCCCGGTTTCCTCGTTCCACGACTGGTTCGTGAGCAAGGGGGCAAAGCCAGCAAAACCCTCATCGATCTGCAGCTGTCGTAACCCAAAGCAATTTTTAGTACCATCGGCGAAACTTTTTAGGGAGCTTCGCCGATGAAAGTCCTGTGGGTAACGGACATTTGGGGCGTTCACAGTAGCCAGAACGCCGAATTTGAACAGCTGAAATCTCAAGTTGAGCAGTGCGAGCGGCTCGACCCTTACGCTGGGCAGCCCTTCGTTTTCGATGACGAGCAGCAAGCGTACGACTACTTTCAATGTCGTTGCAGCGCGCCAGGTTATGCCGAACTGCTGCGAAAATGGCTCGAAAAACACAATGAGCCAGTGATCCTGCTTGGGTTTAGCGCCGGTGCCAATGCCATCGCCAGCACGCTCACCAACCACCCGTTTCCTCAGGTCGTCGGCACCATTTTGATCTACGGTAACCGACTGCCTGAACTTCAATCACCCCTAACGCAGCCAAGCCACCTGCTACTTTGCAATCAAGATTCAGGGGTTAACGAGTGGCAGCCTCAATGGCCAGCACAGTTGCAACACTCCAGTTTGGGCCATGGCTTTATGAACCCAAGATGCCCCAACTTCGATCAAGCAGGGGCGGCGAGCGCCTGGAGTTGGGTAGCCGAAACGATTAAGGCGTTGGCGTAGGGCAGCGCTGCTGCCAGCAATCCGTCACTTTCACGCCCATTGCAGTTAACGCCTTTGGAATGCTGTGCTGGCCAACTAAATGGCCAGCACCGATGATCACAAAGAGGTTAGCCGGCTCTGCAAGCCAACCTTTAAGGGTTGCAGACATACTCTGATTACGATCCAGCATCAACACCTGCCACGCATGGGGATCGCTGGCCATCTCCTCCTCGGTTAGCTTGGCGAGCCCCTGATGATCACCACTGCGCCACGAGTTGATTAACTCCTCCACATCGATGGGCTCCATCGCCGCTTGCAACATCTCCAACTGAGTTTGTCGAGGCAGTGAATCGAACATATCTAACTGGAACTTCATGCCCTCCAGCTCACGAATCGGCTTAACCTCAGCTTTACTGCGAAAGTAGCTCTCAACACCGCTTTGAGCGTCATAGCCTGACTCGGCCATGATGGCCATCGCCAGCTGCGAGCTTAATATCCATGGCGCCAATTGCGTATGGCACTGCAGTCCCTTCTGTTGGCAATACTGATTCAGTTCTGCCTCTACCTGCTGCGGCAAAGGTTCATCAGCAAGCAAGTAGGCCTGCATCAGGCTCGCAACCTGAGGCGATTCAGTATCGGCTTCTAATGCCAATGCATCGGCCTGAAGGTATGCATCCTCAATCATCTTCGGGAAGGGGTAAAAATCCGCCTTACCCACATGAACAGAACCGAGTAGCCAAGCATGCCCCTCAGGGCCTTCAACATAAAAGAACGGTGGTCTATCGGTCGTCGCTGCACAGGTTTGCCAAGTTACTAGCACCAATAACCACAAAAACTGTTTCATCAATTAATGACTCCATTCAAATCTTGGCAAAGCGCGCCACAATAAGGATAATTTCATTTTAGTCAGTCAACTCATACACAAGAGGCTAACCATGCCCTACTCGAAAGTGATCGAGCAATTCAAAGCTGCCTTTCAGCAAGCCTATCGCCAAGTCGTTGATGCCGATGCCCAGCTAGACCAACTCCAGAAAGAGGGACACGGTAAATTTGATACTATTTTTAATCAAGACCAAGGCTTTACCACCAAAGCTAACCGCTTTATGCCCTACCTTGAAGAGGTGGTTGGAGATTTTGATAACTTTGAGGCCTCACCTTCCGATGAGAAGCTGCCAGCCTTAGTGGCCAAACTCGAGCAACTGCTGGCCACTCTGGCACAGTTTAAGGGCTCGTTGAAGCAATAGAGTGCGCCTCCACCTGCCAAGGGTACCCTTCAGGATCGTGAAAAACGATGCCTGAAGCGGTATCGATAATCCCCATGCCTTCGCTGTGTAGGCGAGCCTTCAGCGGCGCCAAGAAGCTTTCATACACCCTCAGCCCGACAAAGCCACAACTGGCATCCACCCGATATTCAAAATTGGGTTCATCCTCCCCCTTCCAAATATACTGAAGCTCAAGCACCGTCGAGGTTAATGTCACCTCTGTGGGCGACCTCACCCCCTGTCGAGACTCAGGGTAACCCACCAAATAGTGGGTGGCTCCATGCTGAAATGATGACTGTTCTAACAACAGATTAAACCCCAAAGTACGGCGATAGAACTGCAAACTCTGTTGTGGGTCTCGAACCCGCAAAGATACCCGCTGCACCGATGCGTGCTCCCAAGGTTCGCTCTTCCCTGTTGTAAACATGGCGTCATATTCCATTAGGCGGATGCAGTGACCATCGGGATCCAGCAGGTTGCGCTGCGACGGCTCGATGCAGGGAAGCAGTTCGTGACCTAATTGATTGAGTCGATAATAAGCAAACTCTATCTCAGGCACAGCAATAGCGAGATGGCTGTATCCCTGGGTCACATCTTGGGGGCTGGCGACACTAAGAGCGGGCTCGTTGTTTCGCCGCTGCTCCAGCAAAATTCCGGTACATAGCGGAGAATTTGGGTATTTTAGAAAGGCTGTTCCTGACTCAGGGAACAGAGTTACCCTGCTCATACCAAGATGAGTTTGGTAAAAATCCACGCTCCGTGGCAAATTTGTGACCCTTAACCGAATGGCATCAATCACAATACATGTCCTATGTGACTATTCGTCCAACCTATCCAATTGTAGGTAATATCTCACAAATTGCTCAGAGAGTGACTATGACTAGCACATAAAAAACGGCCGCTTGTCGGTGGCCGTCTCAACGACTCAGGCTTGCTATTTATTCAGTTCGTGACGCCAACACGTCAGGAAGATCTCGTTTGCTCCAGCGCTCAATCATAGACAGCTCATAATGCAGCGCGTCGTTCTGATATCGCAGACTTGAGCTGGCATTTTCAAAGTTCAAGTCCTTAATCTTCACTTCACCGCTATCAAGCAGCTGTTTATTCTGGTCCAGAAGCGCCCACTGAAACTCAATCATTGGTGGATATACGCTCTTCACGATTCGAATATCGCTTGCCGAGGCGCCAAAGGAAGGGCGAACATCCCCAGCCAGATCCAGATTAGTCACGGTGATGGTGAGCTGTTCTCCGTCTTTAAGCAGACCGCTCAGACGTTTTTGGAACTGCTTCCCCAAGGTGGCAAACACATGATTTTCATAACGCTCCTGAATTCCAGAGCTGGCCTCGACATCGCGGAACTCATCCGGATTTTGCCATACTACGGTGACCGGGCCATCCTGTGTTGGCCACTGCTGCTCGGCCGTCTCCGCCATCGCCCAAGGGCTCAATAGCAACAATATCGACCACACAATTTTCTTCATAGTGCTCCCCTTGTTCGGACTCAAATAAATGGTTTCACCCTATTAGAGCAACTTGCGCAAAAAAAATTCAATCAAAACACTCAATTATTTGCACCTTGACAGAAAAGCAATACTAAACAACACCTTTAGAATAGCTTAATTGCGTGTGGCGATAAAATTTCCAAAGCTCACCTATCCTGTGAGTCGCAAAAAAGCCGAGCGAACGGAGGCACTCGGCTTGAATCGGAGACGGTCAAAATTCGCAAGGTACCTTGCTTGGCATTACTAAACCAAAGTGGCGCCCGCAAACGCGCCGATAGGAGCAAGCACATCCAGCTTGGCCAGCGTTTGTGCACTGAGCTCTACACTCAATGAGCCTAGATTTTCATCGATACGCGTTGTTTTGCGACTGCCCGGGATTGGGATGATGCTGTCGCCTTGGGCAACCAACCACGCCAAAGCAAGCTGCGCAGGGGTAATGCAGTACTCGGCCGCAATGGCTTTGATCGCTTCCAGTCGAGCTAGGTTATTGGTGAAGTTTTCCCCCTGCATCTTAGGGTTGTTGTTTCTAAAGTCATTTTCATCCAACTTCTCCACCTTGCCTGTCAGGAACCCTGCCCCCAAGGGTGACCAACACACTACGGCAGCGCCAATCTGGTTTACTGCCGGCAGAATCTCCAGCTCAGCTTCTCTGCGGAACAGCGAGTACTCATACTGCACTGCGGCAATAGGATGGATCTCATTGGCCTTTAACACCTGCTCAGCAGTAACGTTAGACAGACCGATGGCTTTAACCTTCCCAGCTCTCACGGCATCCGCCATCGCTCCGACGGTTTCCTCGAGTGGAGTATTCGGATCGAGATAGTGGGCGTACAGCAGATCAATCTGCTCTACCCCAAGACGTTCGAGGCTGTTATCGATAGCTCGGGCAACGTACTCCTTGGTGCCGTTAATGGTCAGTGGGAAACCCCAGCCAGTATCTAACTGACTGCCACTTTGACCCTCTTCAAACACGATGCCAAACTTAGTGGCAATGTAAGGCTTCACTTTGGTTTTCGCCATCGCCTGCTTGATTAAGTCTTCATTATGGCCTGCGCCATAGGCATCGGCGGTATCGATCATCATGCCCTGCTCAATGGCGTGCACTAGCGTTGCTACTGCGGCGGCGTCATCACTGTCACCGTAATAGCCCTCCAACCCCATGGCGCCGTACCCAATCTGCTTAATGCTGGCAAAGTTGCTGATAGACATCGTTATTCTCCACGTTAATGATTGAACGGCGCACTCAGCGGCGAGCCTTAACTTGATGCTGAGATTAGCAGCACCCAGCAGGGCAAGATTGAAGATTGTTGCTTCGGGCTTGGTAGGAAATTGCTTGGAATAACATTGGAGCAGAGAAACGACAAAGGCCACCGTGAAGGTGGCCTTTTCATCATAAGCTATCGCTTAGGCAGTCGGCTTACATCATGCCGCCCATACCGCCCATGCCACCCATACCGCCCATGTCAGGCGCAGGCGCTTCTTCCTTAGGAAGTTCAGTTACCATGGCTTCGGTGGTGATCATCAGGCCAGCTACGGATGCAGCGAACTGCAGTGCGCTACGGGTTACCTTAGTTGGATCCAAGATGCCCATCTCAACCATGTCACCGTAGGTGTCGTTGCCAGCGTTGTAGCCGAAGTTGGCTTCGCCACCTTTAACGTTGTTCGCAACCACAGAGGCTTCTTCACCGGCGTTGTAAGCGATCTGGCGTAGAGGCGCTTCCATCGCACGCAGAGCCAGCTTAATGCCCACGTTCTGCTCTTCGTTGTCGCCAGTCAGCTCAGTCAGCTTAGAAGCAACGCGGATCAGAGCGGTACCACCGCCAGCAACCACGCCCTCTTCTACCGCAGCGCGAGTGGCGTGCAGCGCATCTTCTACGCGAGCTTTCTTCTCTTTCATTTCAACTTCGGTGGCGGCGCCAACCTTGATTACTGCAACACCGCCGGCCAGTTTCGCCATGCGCTCTTGCAGCTTCTCTTTGTCGTAATCAGAGGTAGATTCTTCGATTTGAGCTTTGATCTGACCCACGCGGCCTTGGATCTGCTCCTCTTCGCCAACACCGTCGATGATGGTGGTGTTGTCTTTGGTGATAACCACGCGCTTAGCACTGCCCAGATCTTCCAGAGTGGCTTTTTCCAGCTCCAGACCGATCTCTTCAGAGATAACGGTACCGCCAGTCAGGATAGCGATATCTTGCAGCATGGCTTTACGACGGTCTCCGAAACCCGGTGCTTTAACCGCAGCAACCTTAACGATGCCACGCATGTTGTTCACAACCAGAGTCGCCAGCGCTTCGCCTTCAACATCTTCGGCGATGATCAGCAGTGGCTTACCGGCTTTGGTCAACCCTTCTAGGATTGGCAACAGTTCACGGATGTTGGAGATCTTCTTATCAACCAGCAGGATGAAAGGAGAGTCCAGCTCAACATTGCCCGCTTCAGCGTTGTTGATGAAGTAAGGAGACAGGTAGCCGCGATCGAACTGCATGCCTTCTACAACGTCCAGCTCGTTTTCCAGAGCCTGACCTTCTTCAACGGTGATAACGCCTTCTTGGCCTACTTTCTCCATCGCAGTCGCGATGATCTCACCGATGGCGGTGTCAGAGTTGGCGGAGATGGTACCTACCTGAGCGATAGACTTAGAGTCCTTACACTCAACGGCTAGGGTTTTCAGCTCTTCAACGGCAGCAACAACAGCTTTGTCGATACCGCGCTTCAGATCCATTGGGTTCATGCCCGCGGCAACAGACTTCAGGCCTTCGTTTACGATGGCTTGAGCCAGTACGGTAGCAGTGGTGGTACCGTCACCGGCGACGTCATTGGCTTTAGAGGCAACCTCTTTCACCATCTGCGCGCCCATGTTTTCAAACTTGTCTTCCAGCTCAATCTCTTTGGCTACGGACACACCATCTTTAGTGATGGTTGGAGCGCCGAAGGACTTGTCCAGAACAACGTTACGTCCCTTAGGACCCAGAGTAACTTTTACAGCGTCGGCTAGGATGTTCACACCCGCCAGCATTTTTACGCGAGCGTCATTACCGAATTTAACGTCTTTAGCTGCCATTATTTGGTTTCCCTTTAAATCTAGATTTACAGAGTGAAATTATTCAACGATGGCGAGGATGTCGCCTTCAGACATGATCAGGACCTCTTCGCCGTCCACTTTCTCAGTCTTTACGCCGTAGCCTTCATTAAAGATAACGATGTCGCCAACTTTTACGTCCAGTGGCTGAACTTGACCGTTCTCCAAGATACGACCGTTACCTACGGCAACGATTTCGCCGCGGGTGGATTTTTCAGCAGCGCTGCCAGTCAGCACGATACCGCCAGCAGACTTGGACTCAACCTCGGTACGCTTAATGATTACGCGGTCGTGTAATGGACGAATCTTCATCTGTGATCTCTCCTAAAAGGTTCCATCTAAAAATCAGTGGTTAACAATTGTTTGCAGTAACTCTGCGTTATGCAAATCTATATGGGGAGAGAGGCAACAAAACACAAGGGGCAAACCAAAAAATTTTTTGCCGTTTGGGTTTTCAACAGCTTGGACAAAGCAAAGTTTGAATTGTGATCAACATACTTTGCCCTCGCCCTAGGGCAACTGCTAGTATGACCGCCGCAACGCCCCTCTCAGCGACCAAAGATGTGACCTCCTAGATGCTAGATAAACACGGCTTATTAACCGCCCCCATAGGCAAAGTGCTGCTGCGCATGAGTTTGCCGAACCTGCTTGGGGTGCTAAGCCTGCTGTTCTACCATCTCACCGATACCTATTTTATCAGCCAGTTGGGCACCGAACCTCTGGCCGCCATCAGCCTGACCTTTCCTGTCACTATGGTGATCTCCTCCATAGCCTTAGGCATGGGCTCGGGGATGAGTACCAACATGGGTCGTCTGCTGGGCCAAGGGGATCTGAATGAAGCCAAAAGCTTTTTGAGCCATGGTTTGTTGCTGGCCACCCTACTGGTGGTGGTCATCGCGGCCCTTGGAGCCCTTACCATTCATCCGCTGTTTACCCTACTTGGCGCAGAGCCCAATTTGCTGGGTTTAGTGGAAGACTACATGCTGATCTGGTATCTGGGCATCGGCCTGCTGGTGATCCCCATGGTGGGCAATCAGGCACTGCGCGCCACTGGCAACACCCACACCCCTGCCATCGTGACCGCCGTGGCAGCCATCGTGAATGCCATCTTAGACCCGCTACTTATCTTTGGCATCGGCCCCTTCCCAAGAATGGAGATGCAGGGCGCAGCCGTCGCCACGGTACTGTCGTGGATGATCACCTTTGTGGTGGCAATCTGGATGTTGGGCTTTCGCTATCAGTTGATAGCTCGCCCCTGCCAGAAGATGACCGAGCACTGGCAAAAATTGCTGCACATCGCCCGCCCTGCGGCCGTATCAAACCTGCTCAATCCCGTGGCCAATGGCATCATTATCGCCATGCTGGCTCGAGTAGACACCAAAGCGGTCGCCGCCTTTGGGGCTGGCACTCGAATCGAAGCCTTGATGCTGATCGCCATTACCGCCCTAACTGGGGCCCTAATGCCTTTTATCGCCCAAAATCTGGGCGCCAGTCAGTATCAGCGAGCCAAACTGGCGTTGAAGCGTTCCATCCAGTTCGTGTTTATCTGCCAATTTGTCATCTATCTGGTTGTCCTTCCCTTTGCCCAGTCCATCGCGGAGATATTCAGTGATGATGCGCTCGTTCAGCAGTATCTGGTGTGGTATCTGCAAATCGTGCCGCTGGCATACGGTGCACTGGGGTCCACCATCTTGTTTGTGCTGTCCCTAAACGCCTATCACCGTCCAGTAACGGCACTGCAGCTTAACGTGACCCGGTTGTTTGTACTGCTGATTCCCATGGTATTTGGCGGGTTGTGGTTGTGGGGTATCCAAGGGGCGTTTATGGGCATCGCTTGCGCCAATATGGTCATGGGGCTGTGCTGCTATCGATTGACCCAGCACATCTGTGAACCGTCCCACGATCATCCATAATATTTCTGCCTAGAAGTAGAAAAGCCAGCATAAAGCTGGCTTTTCCATCACATCTGTTCAAACGCTAACTCGAACCTAGGTGACTCTTTCAGTTGAACACAGCTTGAGCGTTCAAACAAGCTAACGATCGTCTTTCAGATTGCCTTTAATGTCCTCTTTACGCTCAAACTCCCCCTCAAGAGTCTCACCATCTTGCTTGTTTTCGAATGGAGAGCGTTGCTCAAATGGGTTTTGCTGAGAGTGAAATTCACCATGGAATTGGCCAAATCCGCCCTGTGAATGCATGGCACGAATCTGAAACTTACCCAATAACCAAGTGGCTATGGGCTTGCGAGTTGCCGGGGTTAAGATAATCAAGCCAAATAGGTCGGTGACAAAGCCCGGAGTAACCAGTAACACCCCCGCTACCGCCAACATCATGGCTTCCACAATCTGAGTGCCAGGAACCTGCCCCTGTGCCAGTTTGGATTGCACCTGAATTAGGGTGCTTAAGCCTTGGCTACGAACCAATGACGCACCAAGAGCTGCGGTCAGCAACACTAGGCCTATGGTAGGCAGGGTGCCCAAGGCGGTTCCAACCTGTACCAGCACCGAAATCTCGATGATGGGCATAACGGCAAACAGCAAAAACAGATAAAAAACCACATTGGCCTCACAAATTTCTATATTGTTGGAAACTGTTCTGGGGGTTCTCCGGTCTTTTTTCAAGTCGGGTTCATGCACTGTTACATTTATCGCAACACGTCAGCCCCCAATGCTTTAGAGTATGGCTTCATTTATGAACAACAGTACTCAATAGCTAAGCCCCATGCCACAGGCTTTGAGCCTCGGGTTTTGTTACTTGATTGGATGAAAAACATCACCATGCTAAAACGATTAATAACCACCCTAATGCTAGTGCTGATAAGCAGCAGTGTTTGGGCTGAGTTTTCCTTTTTAAAACAGGAGCCTCAGGTTCTTCCTGTGGATCAGGCCTACCTGTTTAACTTTGACCAGAAAGGCAATGCCCTGTCCCTAAACTGGCAGATGCCAGAAGCCGGATACTACCTTTATCAAGATCGTTTTAGCGTCAAGATCGAAGGCGACGCTGAGCTAGGTGAACTGCTCTACCCAGAAGGCACACCTCACTTTGATGACTTCTTTGGCGAGCAGCAAGTCTATTTTGATCAGGTATCGCTAACGCTCCCAATCAAGCAAGCCGCCAATAACACCGAGTTGACCATCACCTATCAGGGCTGCTTGGACAAGGTACTGTGCTACCCGCCAACTAAGCAGAAAGTTCTGCTAAGCGCGGTCGCTGCCAATGACGGCATTTTAGAACTCGACACGCCAGCTAAAGCGGCCGCTCCAGCAACAGAACAAGACTCCCTAGCCGCCCTGCTTGGCGAAGGTCACCTTGCCCTAGTGCTGTTGACCTTCTTTGGTCTGGGCATTCTGCTGGCATTCACCCCATGCGTGTTCCCAATGTACCCAATTCTAACGGGCATCATCGCTGGCCAAGGAGACAAGTTGTCTACCGGTCGTGCTTTCACACTGTCGATGGTCTACGTCCAAGGTATGGCCATCACCTACTCAGCATTGGGCCTAGTCGTTGCCTCTGCCGGCTTGAAATATCAGGCGGCGCTACAACACCCTGCCATTTTAATCGGCCTTTCGGTGCTGTTTGTGGTGCTGTCCCTGTCGATGTTTGGGGTCTATAACCTGCAGCTGCCAGAGAAATGGCAGAACAAACTCAACCAAGCTTCCAACAATCAGAAAGGTGGCTCTTTCGGTGGCGTGCTGGTGATGGGTCTACTGTCAGGTTTAGTGGCTTCCCCGTGTACCACTGCTCCGCTGTCTGGCGCCCTGATCTACGTGGCTCAAAGTGGCGATTTAGTTCTGGGCGGCCTAGCACTGTATGCCCTGTCTATGGGCATGGGTCTACCACTGCTGCTGCTGGGCACCTCTGGTGGAAAACTGCTGCCTCGAGCGGGCATGTGGATGGAAGTGATCAAGCACGTATTCGGCTTCCTGCTGATTGCCGTCGCCATCATGATGCTAACTCGCATCTGGACAGGCGTCGTCGCAGATCTGTTATGGGCTGTTTGGGGCATCGCCTTCATCGCCTATCTGTTCCATGAGAATCGCAAAACCACGTTCAGCGCCATGCAGTCTGTACGCTATGCACTTCTGGCCGTAGGTTTACTGGGCGCTGTGGGTTATGGCGCCCAAAGCTTCATCAAGCAAGAGCAAGTTCATGCTGGCCCAGAGTTCATTCGAGTCAAAAGCTTGGATGACATCAACGCGCAAGTAGCGAAAGCTCAGGCTCAAGGTAAGCCTGTGATGCTGGATCTCTATGCCGATTGGTGTATCGCCTGCAAAGAGTTTGAAGTGAAAACCTTTCCAAAAGATGAAGTGATGCAACGTCTCAACAAGATGGTGGTTCTGCAAGCAGACATGACCCCCAATGACGACATCGACATTGCCGTTCAAGAGCATTATGAAGTATTGGGTCTACCGACCATTCTCTTCTTCGATGCCCAAGGCAATGAGCTCAGTGGCCAGCGTGTCACCGGCTTTATGAATGCCGACAAGTTCGCTCGTCATCTGGATACCATCCTGGATTAGTCGACAGCCGATCTAATCAACTGAAAACGCCGCAGCTTACACAAGCTGCGGCGTTTTTTTGACTGTAATACTCGAAAACACTACACGCCGCCTAATGTCCACACCAACAGCTTAACCACCATAAAGCTGCCCACGAGCAGTACCCCAATCCATACCTTGGTGCGCTTTGCTGTCATCGGCACTCCCCCGTAATCTGAATGCTTCCCTGTTGACGCTGAGTTTGAGTAACAAAATAACCATCAAGGCACAGTTGGCGCAGCTCAAGTTGACGTTCCAGGCGAGTCAATAATGGATCGATGGTACTTTGCTCATCACTGCGATCATCGGATTGGTCTTCTTTGGGAGACTCATGGGCCGGTTGAGGTGAACGAGAACGACCTTTCTCTTTTCGCTCTCCTCGCCCTCGCTTCGATACTTTTGCGCCAGATTCGATTACATAGGCAAACTGCACCACGCCTTGCTCGCTCTTCTGATAAGAGAAATACTCTTGAGGTGGTTCCTTTGGCGCACTCTGACAACCAGATAAACACACAAGAGACAGTGCTAGGGCAGTTCTCATCTGACGCTTCCTCCTTCCTTGATGGTTAACATTTAAGACTCATCAAGACGGAGAAAGTGCAGTATCACAATGTAAATCTAAGAAAAGATGAAAAGATCTTGGTGAAATGCCTTAGCTTGAAACCTCAGGTTCCAGTATCAAAGACATCACATAATTGAGAGTACGGCGGCAATCCGGTGCACTAATCAGCTCTTGGGCATCCTGTTCAAGCAAAGGCAGGATTTCCAACCAGCGCTGCCCCACCCAACAGGCGTCATCAAGGTGAGGGTTGGCATAGAGTTCACCCAGCTCAGGACGCACCTCAAACAACTTCACCAGCGCCTCACTGAGCAGTTCGAATTGCCCAGGCATAGGCAACGCTGGCCAATTACTCTTAATGATCCCCTCTCCCATCCATACGCCATCGGCTGCCGCCCATGCTTTTGACACCTTAAATCGATGGACACCTTCGATGACTAGGCTTAAACAGCCATCATCTAACTGATGGAAATCAAGAATATTAATCAGACTGCCGAAGGGATAACAGGGGAGATCTTGTTGGTCGTCTCGCTGAACGCAGACGGCCAGAGGTAAACGTTCACGAAAATGTTCTGCCACCACACGGCTTTGACCCGGCGTTACCATGCGAAGCTCTTTGCGCCCCTCAGGTAATACCGGACTGTCTATTGGCAACAAGGCTACTGTCATTCGGTGCATACCACACTCCCAGCCACAGGGTTTTAGTCATGCCCCATCCCACTAAGGCATTCCACCAGTGTAGACCGTTAAACAGCAGCTTGTATTTCAACTAAGCGGTAATTACAGCATTTTTCGCTTCAATGCGTTTCCAGATACGATCATGAAAATAGAACGCAACGGTGTTAACTAGAGGTTCGATAACCGCCACGGCACCGCCCAAAGCGATGCTACCGGTCAGCATATACACCAAACCGAAAGCGATGGAAAAGTGCATGATTCCGAAAGTGATGGTTTTCAACATGGGATGTCTCCGTTAACTGTGAATATGGATTTAATGATAATAGTTATCATTTGCAAATCAAGTTAAAAACCGGCTTTTTTTTAATCTAATTTCTCGATTTCAATAACCGAATCACCTCGAACCAGTGCCGAAAACTCCATTGCCAATTGTTGCCCCATCTGCTGAATCTGATGCCAACGCTCAATGCGCTGGTCACTACTCAGTTTGCTAAAGTCATCTCGAGTGGGCAGCTTTGCTCCTGGCAGCGAACGGATGAATGCTTCAGTGGGCGCCAACATCACCACTTTATTCAGATTGGCTCCGCCACGACGGCTGCTCAGTGGTTTATCAAACCAACCTGGCACCACATAGGAATGAAAATGAGGGTAGAGCGTCAGCCCTCCTTGACGAAGAGAAGGGAGATCTAAGTGGTAGTCGGTCAAGCCGCCATCCATATACAGGCCGCTTTTGGCACCAGAGATATTCACCTCTCCAGGTGACAACAGAGGAATGCTACCGCTAGCCAACAGCACTTTGAGCAGGTTATCTGCGGTTAACTGAGCATGATGTGTATCCAGATCATCCAGAGGCAGAAATCCCTGCCCGCCAAATACCCAACGCTCCCAAAGGAGATTTAGGTTGGTTCTTGAAGCCAGATTCACCGCCGCAGTGGCCGCCAAACTCAACATCTGCTTGCCTTTCTGACCCAACATTACGCCTCGCCAGCGACAAGCAATGACATTCAAGCTCCGATTAGGCGCCTGTGCCAACTGATCCCACTGAGCATCCCCCAACATCGATTCCAAAATTCCCTGACATTGAGCCTGAACTTCACTAGGACTAGGCTTGGTTTCATATCGCTGTTCTATATAAGCAGTTAACAGACGCATGTGGGCCGCTTTTGGGTCTGGATGGGATAAGGCTGCGCAGCGCCACGCACCTGATGAGGTGCCCAGCAATTGTATTGGCTGCTCCTTGGGAATCCAGTCGACCAATATGGCTCTATCCAGCGCCGCCATCGGCAGCCACTTAGGCCCACCAGAGGCAGCAATAAACTTTTGAAACAGCTCCGGTTTCCATCCACTTTGTTGCAACTGCTGCCGAGCTTCATGGCCGGCAATAATCCGTAGAGCCTTCACGCTATCCCCAATATCGTTAGTCGGCAGCTTGCGCCAAACTTATGTTTATTTAACGAACAAAATATCAACGAATGTTAAAATTTGGAACATTATCACTTTTTTGACACTCAACACTCAATCCCCTTCCAAACAGGCAATCAAATATGACATTTATCATTAGTAACAGCGGCCTAACCAGATAGTTATCACGGTTTGCCGCCATAAAAATGAAACAAAGTCACGCAAGAGTTCACTTTTTTGCAACACGGTGGTAAAACTTAAGGCGTTAGCTTCAGAGGTCTGTTTTAAGACTTCTCGCCAAAAATGGACAAAAAACATGGCGAAGCTTTCGGTTACTCCAGCCTAGGAGCAACCCCAACAGACGTATTGAAGGAAGGAGTATCGATATGCACAAGCTCGCATCCGCCCTAGCGGCATCCACACTGCTAATTTCAGCAACCGCCAGCGCCACCAGTCTACAACTGCCAAAAGGCTACTACGCCACTAACGT
This sequence comes from Ferrimonas aestuarii, assembly GCF_005116665.1. Classification (GTDB taxonomy): domain Bacteria; phylum Pseudomonadota; class Gammaproteobacteria; order Enterobacterales; family Shewanellaceae; genus Ferrimonas; species Ferrimonas aestuarii. The sequence goes on from NZ_SWCJ01000011.1 coordinate 30,202, forward strand.
AAATGGAGAATCGGTGTCGGTATTTGCTGACAACCTGACCCTAAATCAAGGCAAACAAGTTGTAACCTTAAGATATGCCAATCCTCACATAGTTGGCCCTCAGGAGTTTTACCAGGTAGTGGTATCCCAACCCATTTACTTGGTTTTCGATGGCAACGGTCAATCCAATTTTTCCTTAAAAGCAGACATTCCTACTAACATTCCCGAGGCCAAAGCCTACGCCAAGCAGCCTCAATTCACCCTAGAACAAGACGGTCAGCAGATCGCCTACCAAGCTTACATCGGCGATAACGCCATTGAGGCGCTGCTCGCTGAATAACTGAACTTGGTAAATACAACGGCACTTCGGTGCCGTTTTTTCTTGGTATACTGGCAAACCTCTTCATCTATTAGGGTTCGTCATGCTTGTCATCTCCAATCGCCTCACCATTCCCAGTAATGAATTGGAATTTCAGGCCATTCGAGCCTCAGGCCCCGGTGGCCAACACGTCAACAAAACCTCGACCGCCATCACCCTAATCTTCGATTATCGCCGCTCTCCAACCTTGCCCGACAGCTACAAGCAGGGGCTGGACAAAATGGCCAACGCCAATATCACTGCGGGAGGTAAGATCATTATCAAGGCCCAGCAACACCGCAGCCAAGAGATGAATCGTCAAGATGCCCTAAATCGTCTGCAAAGCTTGTTGCTTCAAGCCAATGTGCGCCCCAAAACTCGCCATGCCACCAAACCCACCCGCAGCAGTGTGCGAAAGCGCCTAGACACCAAGTCTAAGCACAGCAAAACCAAACAACTTCGCCGAACTCCTCCCAAAGACTGACCCACTGCACCCCTTGGTCATTTTTTGACAAGACTGGGGCAAACTCACGTGATTAGACCAGTAAAATGCTGCCATTTTCGTTGATGTCGTTATAATGACTGCCAACCACGATATTGGGCGTGAAATGGCCGGCTAAAATCGCAAACTGAGCATTTAGTCGAAGATGACCGCCATATCTCAGAGGATGGAGACAAAATGGCGAAAAAAAACCGCATCTTGCTAGTCAATGGCCCCAACCTAAATATGCTAGGAAAACGGGAGCCGGGTCATTACGGTCAGCGCACGCTGCCGCAAATTGTCTCAGAATTGACCCACGCGGCGGAACTTCTTGATATTGAATTGACTCATATCCAAAGTAATGCCGAAGCGGAGCTGATCGAAGCAATTCATCAAACCAGCGTCGATTTCATCATTATCAATCCCGCAGCCTTTACCCACACCAGTGTGGCACTGCGTGATGCCATTTTGTCGGTAGCGACCCCATTTATCGAAGTTCATCTTTCTAACGTCCACGCCCGTGAGCCGTTTCGACATCACTCCTACTTCTCCGATGTAGCAGTAGGCGTTATCTGCGGTTTGGGCGCGGATGGATACCAATTTGCACTGCAAAGTGCGGTTAACTATTTGAATCGTGCCAGCTAGTACGGCAAAACACAGAATAAGAGAGCCATTATGGATATTCGTAAAATTAAGAAACTGATTGAGCTAGTCCAAGAGTCCGGTATTGCTGAACTGGAGATCTCTGAGGGCGAAGAGTCCGTACGCATCAGCCGTACTGGCACAGCTCCAGTTGCGACCACCTATGCCGTTGCCGATGCAGCCCCAATGGTCGCCCCAGCTGCCGCACCAGCACCTGCAACCCAAGCCGCGGCTCCAGCTGCCGCACCTGTGGCTTCCGGTCATCAGGTTAAATCACCAATGGTAGGCACTTTCTATCGCTCTCCAAGCCCTGCGGCTAAGCCATTTGTTGAAGTGGGCGATACCGTCAGCGCTGGCGACACCCTGTGCATCATCGAAGCGATGAAGATGATGAATCAGATCGAAGCTGATAAGTCTGGCGTGGTTAAAGAGATTCTGGTCGACAACGGCGACTCCGTAGAGTTTGACGAGCCACTGTTCATCATCGAGTAAGGAAGCACCTATGTTGGACAAAGTGGTTATTGCGAACCGAGGCGAGATCGCCCTTCGCATCCTACGCGCTTGCCGAGAACTCGGTATTAAGACAGTGGCAGTTCACTCCACCGCCGATCGCGATTTAAAGCACGTATTGCTGGCCGACGAAACCATCTGTATTGGTAAGGCCCCAGCAACCGAGAGCTACCTGAATATTCCTGCGATCATCTCTGCGGCAGAGGTGACTGACGCCATCGCCATCCACCCTGGGTATGGCTTCCTAGCGGAAAACGCAGATTTTGCTGAGCAGGTAGAGAAAAGCGGCTACATCTTCATTGGTCCAAAGCCTGACACTATCCGCATGATGGGTGACAAAGTGTCGGCCATTACCGCTATGAAGCAGGCTGGTGTACCTTGTGTACCTGGCTCTGACGGCCCTCTGGGCGACGATGAAAAGACCAACCTTCAGATCGCCAAGCGCATCGGTTACCCAGTGATCATCAAGGCTGCCGGCGGCGGCGGTGGTCGTGGTATGCGCGTGGTTCGCCAAGAGAGCGAGCTGCTGGAAGCCATCGCCATTACTCAAACCGAAGCGGGCAATTTCTTTGGCAACAGCATGGTTTACATGGAGAAATTCCTAGAAAACCCGCGCCACATCGAAGTTCAAGTTCTGGCTGACGGCCAAGGCGGTGCCATCCACCTAGCCGAGCGTGACTGCTCCATGCAGCGACGCCACCAAAAGGTTGTAGAAGAAGCGCCAGCCCCGGGCATCACCGAAGATATGCGTAAGTTCATTGGTGATCGCTGTGCCAAAGCCTGTATCGACATTGGCTATCGCGGTGCCGGTACCTTTGAATTCCTATATGAAAACGGTGAGTTCTACTTTATCGAGATGAACACCCGTATTCAGGTAGAGCACCCAGTGACCGAGATGGTAACCGGTGTGGACCTGATCAAAGAGCAGCTTCGCATCGCTGCCGGTCAGCCACTGTCTATCTCTCAGGAGCAGGTAACGGTTCGTGGCCACGCCATCGAGTGCCGAATCAACGCCGAGGACGCGGAAACCTTCCTGCCATCACCAGGTCTGATTGATCGCTTCCACCCACCAGGTGGCATGGGCATCCGCTGGGATTCCCACATCTATTCTGGCTACCGCGTACCGGCTCACTACGATTCCATGATCGGTAAGCTGATTACTTACGGTGAGAATCGCGACATCGCCATCGCTCGCATGAAAAACGCATTGCGCGAGCTTGTTGTAGAGGGCATCAAAACCAACGTGCCGCTGCAGCAGAAGATCATGGCCGATGAAAACTTCCAGCACGGTGGTACCAACATCCACTATCTGGAGAAGAAGCTGGGTCTGTAAGACGGGTTTCACAATACAAAAAACCGGAGCCTAGGCTCCGGTTTTTTATTGCTTCGCTAACGGTGAAAAATGATCAAACGGTGGTCTCGGTTTGCACCTGAGTTTGCACCTCGGTATCAATCTCATCTTCGGTGTGAGCCACGATGGTGGTGGCCACTAGGTCGCCGGATACGTTAACCACGGTGCGAGCCATATCGAGCACTCGATCAATCCCCGCAACCAGAGCAACCCCTTCCAGAGGCAGGCCAACGGTGGTCAATACCAGCGTCAACATCACTAGACCCGCGCCAGGAACACCCGCGGTACCAATGGAGGCCAATGTCGCGGTGGCAATAATGGTCAGGTACTGAACCCAAGTTAAATCGATGCCAAACAGCTGCGCCACAAACAGTGCACATACACCTTGGTAAAGAGCAGTACCATCCATGTTGATGGTGGTTCCCAAAGGCAATACGAAGCTGGAAATGCTCTTATTGACTCCCAGTCGTTTGGCGCACTTCATCGACGCAGGCAGCGTACCGGCAGAACTAGACATGGTGTAAGCCACTGCCATCGCTTCCGAGATATGGCGGAAGAAATGCAGCGGGTTCATGCGAGCGATGCCAACCAGCAACAGACTATAGAAGCCGAAGATGTGCAAAGCACAACCGATATACACCGCCATAATGACTTTAAGCAGTGGCAGCAATACATCCAGACCGAACTTACCGGCGACCCAAGCCATCAGGGCGAACACCCCGTAAGGAGCCAGTTTCATGACCATGTCGGTCAGCTTGTACATCGCTTCTGCTAAGGATTCAAACACCTTAACCGCTGGCGTACCACGCTCACCAATAAGCACCAGTGCCACCCCAAGGGCAACGGCGAACACGATCACTTGCAAAATTTTGCCCTGAGCCAACGCCGCAATCGGGTTGGTCGGAATCATGTTAACGATGGTCTGAGCGATGGTCGGCGTGTCTTTTGCCACCGTGGCGCTGACATTCATGGCATCGCCCATGTCCACTCCAGCACCCGGCTGGAACAGGTAACCCAGAGCCAAGCCAATGGTGATGGCAATGGACGTTGTACCAAGGTAAAACACAAAAGATTTCAGTCCGATGCGCCCCATTTTGGAGGTATCTTGCATCGAAGTAATACCAACAATCAGGGAGCAAAACACCAGAGGTACAATCAACATCTTGATGGTGTTGACGAACAGTGAACCCAGAGGCTTGAAGAAAACCGCGGATTCACCCATGCCGATGCCGGTCAAAATACCGATCAGCATTCCGGTGAGAATTTGTAGCCACAACGGCACGGCGTTCCATCGACGCCACGCTGCGGAGATAGGGTTGGAAGCAGAGGACATAGTTTACCTGTCTAGATGTACAAAGGGATGGTCCCACTCTGCCTACCTAACCGCAGACGCCACTGCTCAATACCAAATAGGAAGGTCTGATTCGACTTCCTCAGTACAGAAGACAGAGCTCATCGCTGCGAGTTGGCGCGAAAATTCCCTTTGCCTCTAGCTACATTAGGTAGGTGAGACGCTTGTTGTTGTCCTTGCTTAAAAATAAGCAGAGTGTGATCTACCAGACAGTCTACCAACAAAACCACGTTCAAACACCGCCGCAGCGGCGTAAACGTGATCAATGCAATACAGTATTTGTACTCATCAATCACCCATTTTGAATGCAATTTCGCCATTGACGCTTTTGGATATCTCTCTGCGAAACCAACCAGCAATAGTGACTTAATCCAAATTGAATGCAAATGCAGTTCAAATCACTGCCTTACTATCTCAAGACTTGACAAACTAATGACACTGTCAACAAAATGCCCTGATTTCTGACAAATTAGAACAATACTTAACCTAGCCCCGATTCGATGCCGCCAATTGCCGCTAACACCAATGACCTTTTTGCGGTCATAGCACAGATCACCGATCCTGAACGCGACCTCAAAGCCGCGCTTGGGCACCTGCATCTGTGGTTAGCCGACACCCTTGGCAAGATCGAGCTGGTGATCACCAATGGTGACCAAGACCGTGTGGTCTACAACGCCTCCATCTACTCCGAGGCGCAGATTTTTGCCGCTGGTGGACTTCACCGCTATTTAAGTAAAGGCCAAAGCGGAATCAACTTCGGCCAAGCCCAGATGATGGAACGCATCGTCAATCGTCAGCTGGATCTTGACCACCCGACCCCAAACTCCTGGCTGGCTCTGCCTTGGGGCGGCGTGCGTCTGGATCGCGGTGCCATCATGGTATTTAGCGATCGCACCACCAAGTTCCCACCGGAGCAGTTCTCCCTAATGGAAACCGTTGCCGACGCATTGGAACAGGCCTTTAGCAGCCGCCACGCCCGCCAAGAACTGCTGAAACTCAAACAGCAGCAGCAACAGGTAAATCAGCAGCTTCAACAGCAGCAAAACCTGCTCAGCGTTCAGCACCAAATTGCCCTATTGAGCGGCAACCCACTGCCTCTCAATGAGTTGTGTCGTCAATTCCACGAGCAATTTAAAGCACTGCTGCCTTGTCACAACTTCTATGTGGCTCTGCTGAGTCAGGACGATAAGTGGATCGAGTTTCCCTACATCATCGATCAGTACCAGCCTCTGCTGACTAAGCGGCGGCAACTGGGAGATGGCATTACCGAATACCTGCTGCGAACCCAAAAGCCTCTGCTGCTAAACCAGCAACAACGTCAGGCGTTGGTAGACAACGGCGAAGCCACTCAAATGGGTCACCCAGCCAAATCGTGGATGGGAGCACCGCTGTTCAGTGACGACAACGTCATCGGGGCGGTAGTGATTCAGGATTACCAGCAAGAGCAGCGCTATTCAGAACAAGATCTCAAGATGCTCTCCTACTTGGCTCACCACATTGCCAATGTCTTGATCATCCGCCAAGCTCACAAAGCCCTGTCGGACAACCAGCAAGCGCTAGAAGGAGCGGTTAACGAGCGCACCTTAGCACTGCAACATGAGATTGCCGAACGTCGTCGCATCGAGAGCCAGCTGCGCCACGATAACCTGCACGATCATCTCACTGGTCTGCCAAACCGAGCGCTGCTGCTGCAGCGACTGGAACAACTATTTGCACGACAGAAGCGCGATCCCAGCTATCAATACGCGCTGCTGTATCTGGATCTCGACCGTTTCAAGATGGTCAACGACAGTCTGGGTCACCTCACCGGTGACAACCTGCTTACTCAGGTCTCGGCACGGCTAAAACGCTGCCTGCGTGGCACCGACACCGTAGCCCGCTTAGGTGGAGATGAGTTCGCCATCATTTTGGATAACGTCCACACCAACGACGATGCCAAAACCACCGCCAATCGCATCCATAAGATGTTGTCGCAGCCGTTTCTTATCAATAAAGAAGAGATCTACAGCGGCGCCAGTATCGGCATTGCCTACTGCGACGAAAACTATGAAAGTCCTCAGGCTATTCTTCGCGATGCCGACGTGGCCATGTATCAATCTAAAGCCCGAGGTGGCCAGCCGATTGTGTTCAGTGCCGCCATGCGTAAAGAGGCGCAGCGACGTCTGCGACTGGAAACCGAACTCACCCGAGCCATCGAACAGCAGCAGTTTGTGGTGCACTACCAGCCCGTTTGGCGTTTAGACAGCAAGCAGTTGGTGGGTTTCGAAGCCTTGGTTCGCTGGAATCACCCCGAGCGGGGCCTGCTGATGCCGGTGCAATTCATCGAAGTGATGGAGGAGACCAAGCAGATCTTGGAGCTGGATCGTTGGGTGATGCAGCACGCGTGTCGGCAATTTGCCCACTGGCAAAAGAAATACCCCAGAATGTCTGAGATCAGCATCAGCGTGAACTTAAGCTCTGAGTGGTTCTCCCGCCAGAACAGCTTAGACATCATCAACACCACGCTGAAGCAATCTGGTCTGCCTGCCAAATCTCTGCGACTGGAGATCACCGAACGCTCGCTGCTGGGTCAACATGAACAAGCCACCATCATCTTGCATCAGATTCGTCGCCTCGGCGTTCGACTGGCTATGGACGATTTTGGCACCGGCTACTCGTCGCTAAACTACCTACACCGCCTGCCACTGGACATCGTCAAGATCGATCGCAGCTTCACCAGCCAAATCCACGTAGAACAGCGCGCCAAAGATGTGGTTCAAGCCATTGTGCACCTAGCTTCTGCTTTGAATATGAAGGTCAACGCCGAAGGCATCGATAACATCCAACAAATTGAGATTCTACGTGAGATGGGGTGTGATTTCGGCCAAGGCTTCCAACTTGGCAAGCCGATGCCAAGTGAACGCGTACCTCAATTTGTCTCCGGTAAGACCGCCGCTGCCGACGCCGTTTAGTACTCGCGTCTACGTGCGCTACGCCGTCAAATAACCGCTTTTTCCTCCCACAAAACGCAAAAAGGCCGGCAAGATGCCGGCCGAAGAACGTAAAAGCTTGCCTCTCAAGAGAGAGGCGATTGCACTAGCAAACGTTCAAAACTTTGATTGCCAAACCACCTTGGGAGGTTTCGCGGTATTTCGGGTGCATGTCCTTACCGGTCTCGTACATGGTGGCGATCACCTTATCCAGAGACACACAAGGTTCGGAGTTACGGCGCATGGCCATGCGAGTGGCGTTCACCGCTTTAACCGCAGCGATGGCATTACGCTCGATGCAAGGCACCTGAACCTGACCAGCAACCGGGTCACAGGTCAAACCGAGGTTGTGCTCCATGCCGATTTCCGCAGCAACACACACCTGAGATGGGCTCGCCCCCATCAGTTCAGCTAGGCCCGCTGCCGCCATAGAACAGGCTACGCCCACCTCACCCTGACAACCAACTTCGGCGCCGGAGATCGATGCGTTCATCTGATACAAGGCACCGATGGCACCTGCAGCCAGATAGAATTTGGTGTACTGCTGAGCATCAACACGCTCAATAAACTTATCGTAGTAAGCCAGTACCGCAGGGATGATGCCCGCTGCACCATTGGTCGGTGCTGTCACAACTCGTCCGCCCGCAGCGTTCTCTTCAGACGCCGCCAAAGCAAACATGTTTACCCAATCGATGATGCTCATTGGATCGTTGCTGTTGCGCTCGTTAGCGATCAATTGACGATGCAGCGCCGCCGCACGACGAGGCACCTTCAGTGGGCCAGCCAGCAAGCCTTCGGTGGCACAGCCGCGTTCGATGCCTTCGCGCATCACGTTCCATACTCGTCCAAATCCTTCACGGATTTCAGACTCACTGTGGTAAGCCTTCTCGTTCTCCATCATCAATGCGGAGATACTCATGCCGGTCTCACGACACTTCGCCAACAACTCTTCGGCGTCAGTGAAGGAGTAAGGCACAGGCTTTAAGTTAGAAGCAGGCTTACCAAAGCTCTCTTCGTCGACAACAAAGCCGCCGCCGATGGAGTAATAGGTTTTAGATAAGGCCGTCTCTTCGCCGATAAACGCATGAATGCTCATGCCGTTTTCGTGCAGATCCAATGCATGGTTGTGGAACTTGACCGCATCATTTGGAAAATCCACAACGTGACAGTGCATGCCCACAGGCAGACGCCCAGTTTGCTCAACACGCTGCATAAATTCAGGGATGCCGTCGATGTCTACCGTTTCTGGGCTGTTGCCACCCAGACCCATGATGATGGCGATATCCGTATGGTGACCCTTACCGGTCAACGACAACGAACCGTAGATGTCGACGCTGATGCGTGTAATGTCACGCAGCTTGCCCATCGCACGCAGGTCATCGATGAACTGCTTGGCTGCTTTCATTGGGCCAACAGTGTGAGAGCTGGATGGACCGACACCAATCTTGAAGATATCGAATACACTGAACATGAAGAGAAACCTCAGTAGAAAATAACAAGCCGGAGTCGATGACTCCGGCTTACAGAGTCAGGGAAGACCGATTAGATAAGGTCTTTAACGATTGCGGAGATAGCCACAATACCCATAACAGTTACGAAGATGTTGGACAGCTTGCCGTCGTACTTCTTCATTGCAGGTACTTTCTTGATGGCGTACATCGGCATCAGGAACAGGATGGCCGCGATGAACGGAGCACCCAGAGATTCAATCATGCCCAGTACTGATGGGTTGAGTACTGCAACACCCCAAGTGGTGAAGAAGAAGAAGGCAACCAGCGCTTTATCGAAGTTCTTCTCGCCCATGCTCTCAACAATCTTCGGAGCACCTTTGCGAACGATACCAGCCAGACCCTCTTTGGCGCCCAAGTAGTGGCCGAAGAAAGAGGAGAAGATGGCTAGGAACGCAACCAGTGGACCCAACAGAGAGATTACTGGAGATTCAAATTCGTTCGCCAAGTAGCTCAGTACAGGCAGGTTCTGTGCTTTGGCTTCAGCCAATTGCGCCGGAGACAGAGCCAGTACACAAGAGAATACGAAGAACATTACGAAGCCAAGCAGCATGAAAGAAGCACGCTTCAGAATGGCATCAGACTTGTCAGCAGCACCTTTACCGTAGGTGTCACGCTGCGCTTGAGCCATAGAAGATACTGCAGGGCTGTGGTTGAACGAGAAGATCAGCATAGGGATGGTCAAGTAAACCACCAGCATCATGTCATCAAAAGCAGGCATCTTATCGAACGCCATCGCTTCCATGGACCACTCAGGAATCAGGTATACAGACATACCCAGCAGAATCGCAACCAGAGGGTAAACCAGCAACTCAGTCGCTTTCAGCATCAGCTTTTGACCCAAGATCATAACGGACATCATCATCGCAACCAGCACACCAGACAGAATCCAGCGAGGGAAGATGCTTGATACCACGTCACCGTCGGCATTTAGGATGGCCATGCCCAACTGGTTAGCCACGAAAGAATCGATGGTGTTGGTGATGGCGTTACCGTAAATCAGTACGATTGGGTAGATAGCGAAGAAGTATAGGAAAGAGATGATAACACCAGCGCTCTTACCAAAGTGCTCTACAACCACGTCAGCCAAATCCGCTTTAGGGTTATCCGAAGACAACACAAAACGGGCCAATGCACGGTGAGACAGGTAGGTCATAGGACCAACCAGAACCGCGATCAGAATGAGTGGCCAGAAGCCTTCCAGGCCAGCACGAATTGGCAGGAATAGTACGCCGGCACCCACAGCGGTACCGAACATGGAAAGAGACCACACCAAGTCTTGCTTAGAGAAGCCGGTGGCTTTGCTGTTTTCAACAGCAGCAGTTGCAGTAGTTTGATTCTGCATTTGAATTCACCTATGAATGTTCGAGTTAGCGAGGGCAAATATATAGATTTATTACAGACAAAACGCGATGACGATCACAAACATGATTTTGTGATGTGATAGCAGTCACAACATTGATCTTTTATATGCTCAGATAAATTTAGTTAATGCGACTGGCTAAACGCTGCTGTGACGGGGCTCTCAGGAGGTTAAAAGATTCGATCTCAATCATTTATGAGCTTTTGTTGCGAATTTTCGGAACAAATATCGGTAACTATTTCAGAAAGGTGAATTATGTTTTTGTTGTAATTTTACAACAAATGATCAAGCGGTTAACAAGGTCTTAAGGCAGACAACAATCAGCAGGATGGCAAAACAGCGCTGCAACTTTCGGTGCTCAAGCTTCTGACTCAAATTGGCGCCGACCCTGGAAAACAGAGAGCTTGCCAAGACAATCCCTAAAAACGCTGGCAGATATACGTAGCCCAAGCTCATCTCGGGCAGATCGGCAACGTCCCAGCCACTGATGACGTAACTCAGCGCGCCAGTGAACGCAATCGGCATACCCAGCGCCGCAGAGGCACCGACGGCGTTACGCATCGGCAGGCCAAATCGAGATAGCAGCGGCACGCTGATAACGCCACCACCAATGCCAAAAATGGCGGAGATAAAACCGATACCACTGCCTGCAAAACTTAGCCCTAACGTGCCGGGTAATGGCTGCTGGCTGCTGACTTTTACCCCAAACCACATCTTTAGCGCCACCAAGAATATAAACCCAGAGAACAGGTAGGAGAGCAGGGTTGCATCCAAACTGTGGGCCACAAAGCCGCCTAAGTAGCTGCCAATCACGACTGCTGGCACCATGGTACGTACCACAGACCAAGGCACCCCTTTATGCTTGTGATGGGCCCACACTGAATTCATCGAAGTGAAGATGATGGTCGCCAAAGAGGTACCCAGCGCCATGTGGATGCTCAGTTCCGCAGGAAAATTTAACACTTTAAAGGTCGTCAGCAGCACTGGCACGATGACTAGGCCACCGCCAATCCCGAAAAGCCCGGAAAGGACACCCGCAAATGCGCCCAACAACAGATAGAGCAAATAGATCATAGGGTCTTGAAGTCGTTCGATGAATTAACGAACATTGTCTCACATTCCACCGCTTTCCACACGATCATGACCAAGACAATAAAAACCCTACTGGTAGCCTCAACCAACCCCGTCAAAGTTAATGCTGCCAAACAGGCTCTGTGCGCGGCATTTCCTAACATTGAATGGCAAGTACAGGGCGTAAAAGCTCCCAGCGGCGTCGCCGAGCAGCCAATGACTGACGCTGAAACTCGCCTTGGCGCTGTGAATCGAGTCGAAGCCATTCGCCAACAGTCTGCAGATTTTTACGTTGCATTCGAAGGGGGCTACGATCGCTTTCATGGCCAAGGATTTACCTTTGCTTATGTTGCGGTAAGCGATGGTGTTCGCACCCAAGTTGGCCGCAGCGGTACCCTGCCCTTACCAGAATCGGTTTGCCAGCAACTGGAAGCCGGCGGCGAGCTAGGGCCGGTCATGGATAGGGTGTTTAACGACCATAACATCAAGCAAAAAGGCGGAGCCATTGGCATCTTCACCAATGATCTGGTCTCTCGCACCAGTATCTATGCCGATACCTTATGCCTATTACTGGCACCATGGCTGCACCCAGAGATCTTTGGCGAGTCTCGCTAATTCGGCGTTAACTGCAATAAAAACGGCCCCGCCGAAGTTGCGACGGGGCCGTTGCGTTTTTTAAGGCCTATTACTGCAGACTTAAGGTCACGTCAGTTAAGGTTTCAGCCGCGATCGCCTCTTCAGTAAACAGAAGTGGACGCAAGCTGTTGTTGTCGCTGTAGTACTTGGTCTGATCATTCCAGTGAGGAGACTGGAAATTATTGGACTCAGAGTAGGTAAGTAGGCCGCGACCTTCTGGACCATTGTCACCAAAACCAACCACCATCATCCAGCTGGAGCCGTAACGGATATGGTAACCCTCAGTGGTAAGTTCAGAGCGAGTCGCCTGCTCAGTCACCGCATCGATGGCCGCTGGGTAGGCATGCTGAGGCAGCATGGTGTCGTCATTCGCTTCGTTAGAGTAAGCAAATACGTTAAAGCCACCTTCGAAGTTGTTGGCACCGCCCCATGGGAAACGAGCGCCGGAAGCCGTGCCATCAGGTAGCGACTTCTCCACAAATTGCATCTCGCCCAGTGTGGCTTCAAGATCGAAGCCGTTTTGTGTCAAGGTTGCCGCTGCCGCTGCCAGCGCCACCAAAGCCGAACCATCATCAATCAAGCTGCTTGGCGTATTCACCGGATCGGTATAGACAAAAGGCGTGGTTAGGTGAGCCTCGGTGTCGAAGCGATAACCAAACTCCCGCACTAGTGCACCGGCAATGGCATCTTTATTTTGAGCACCATTCCACTTCGCCAGAGCCGCACAGGCAGGGGTGATATCCACACTCAGACTGTCACTCACCACCACTGGGGTATCCCCTTGAGCCTCACACTGAGCCAGCAGTTCGTCCATCACCAATTCAGGCAGATAGGCGCGGTTGGAGACCAGTGCGGTTTCAACCTCCGCTGGGCTGAACTTACCATCATCGCCACGGGCGTCCATCATCAAGGTCAGTGCCATACGGGTACGCAGACTCTGCTCAACACGGCGATCCCCATACAATGGAGAGACGTTCTCAATCGGCGCCGCCGGGTTGGTCACCCAATAGGAGTTGTTGGAGTTTTGCACGAAATCCTGACGCAGTAACTTAGGCGCTTGCTCGTATGGAACCGCACCATCGAAAGCAAATCGGGTTTCGTTACCAGGCAAAATGGTGAAACCGGCCGCTTCTCGGGCAGCCATCAGTTCAGGGCTGATTCGTAACGCATTTTGCGCGTCTTCACTGATGTGAGGCACGGTCGAATCATCAATATAGAAAGCATTACCTTGGTCATCGGCGTACATGGTGTTATTGAAAATAACGCCGTCGTAGTCCTTAAACGCCTGCTGGAACTCCTCCAAGTTGGTGGCAAAGTTCATCGCCGACCAGTGCTCCAACACATCCACGTTGTTCATGTTTACATCTTGAACATAAAACGCCTGAGCGTCATCCCATGGGAATGACGCGGCCGTTGGCGGCGCTTCCACCATTGGCCCTTTCGCCGTCAGATAGATGTCCTTGTCGAACGGAATGGTGGTACCACCGCCGATGTTAACGTCGATGGTGACCGTTTGCTTGGTGATCGGCATCTCCTCCCCATCAAACAGATAGGTCATGCGATCGCCCTCTTTCAGGGCCAAGTTATATAAGATGAAGTGCTCGGCAGTGGAGAAGGTGTGGGTCCAAGCCAAATTTTTGTTAAAGCCAATGTTCACCGCACCTGGCATCCCCACTAAAGATCCGCCCATCACATCCAGATGACCTGGAATGGTCAAATGGGACTGCCAGAAGCGCAGTTGGCCAGTATGAGGGAAATGCGGGTTACCCAAGACAATGCCCTTGCCGTTCTCGGTCACTTCGCTGCCCAAGCCCCAACCGTTAGAGCCCATATCAAGCGGATTCATCTCTGGGGTGGTCAATGACGATTTTTGATGTCGCGCTTTGGTTCGAATGTCGGCGTACATCTCATTGGCTTGTTCAGTCACGCTGGAGGTTGCCGCCATCCGAGGCAGATACTCGTCCCCGTCACCTGGATTGGCAAAGAAGATAAGATCGAGGAAATTCGCGGCGCCTGGCAACAGTGCGATGGAGAATAGATAGGTCAACACATCAACATCGGTAATCGGTTTAACCCAAGGCTGGCCCGCGCAAGGAAGGTTCGGCGTTGTCACGCTGCCATCAGCCAATTGCGACAGGTAGAGGTTATATCCCTTAGTGAAACCTGAAATCATCGCCTTTGACCGATCCGGCATCTCCCCGAGTAACGAGGCCGCTGAGCTACGCACGCCTAGGGCTTTGTAACCAAAATCACTGATCAAGTTTTGATTGTCTTCCACCACGGGCATGCCGGTGCTGAAATCGATGGATTTATGAGGGCCAAAATACTTGGAACGCTCACTGTTGGCCTTAATGAAGCCATCAGCCAACAAACACAGATGATCCTGTGCTTGAGCATAACCCGAACCAAATGCCAGCCCCTCGACACTGTCGGCCTCAATATGAGGTACCCCAAAGGTGGTTCGGCGCAGGCGGGCTGTTGGCATGCCATTTTCGGCAAACAACGTTACTTCAGGGGTTGGTTCAGGCTCAACCACTGCGTCACGATTATCATCATTACCACAACCCACCAGCAATACTGCGCAGGACATGGCGGTCCATAAAGCGGTTTTTTTCATTGTTATCATCCTTGTAATCCTGCTCACCTCCCCAGTGAGCCCGTAGGTCATTTAAACAGGACTGACCACAATGATCCATAGTTGCAACAAGTTTAACGGTAACTTAACCAAGACTCTGTTCCACTGCCGAATGCGTTTCATTGCTCCATCTATGTTAACTAGCGTAGCTATTGGCTTGCAGCTCAAATAGGTCACGATAACGCCCTCTATTTTTCATTAACTCTGAATGGCTACCACACTCAATTACCTTTCCTGAGGACATTACTAATATGGAATCAGCGGATCTGGCTGTCGACATTCGGTGAGAAATAATAATAATCATCTTATCGGCCAAAGTGTGCTTTAGTGTCGTAAACATTTCATATTCAGAATACGCGTCCAATGATGCTGTGGGCTCATCCAAAATATAAATAGATTTATCTTGATTCACCAGTGCTCGGCTCAGTGCAATCTTCTGCCACTCACCTCCAGATATATCAACACCATCAGAGAATAACTTCCCTAGTCGAGTATCATAACGATCTGGCAAATTATCGATGAATTGATTAGCCTTGGTTACTAACGCAGAATTTTCCCAGTGCTTTTTATTTGATTTCTGATTTATGTCTCCAAAACTGATGTTTTCACCGACTGTGAGCTGGTAACGAATAAAATCTTGAAAGACGACCCCGAACTTTAATATAAGAGCATCAAAATCCCAGTCATTAAGGTTGGTCCCGTCAAAATAAATAGTACCAGATGTTGGTTTATATAGTCCTAGCGCTAACTTTATCAAAGTTGATTTTCCTGCTCCATTATCGCCAATAATTGCTAAGCTTTTACCAGGCTCTAATTGAAATGAAACATTTTCAACAGCAGGCGTCTTTGCATTAGGATACTGAAAAGTAACATTCTCGAACCTCACCCCCTCTCCAGCTACTGCCCCCTCTTTAACCTTGCCACCATCCATTGCGCTCTTTATAGACAAAAAGTCAAATAAATTAGAAAGATATAACGTATCCTCATATAAACCACCTAGATGACTCAAGAACTGAGACATAGCTCCAACCAGTTGCTTTATTAACACTAGGTACATCATCAAACTGCCCACCGTGATAGCCTGTTCAACACCATCTAGACAAATTATGATGTAAGCACCATAAAGACATACTGAAGAGAGTAGGGTCATTGCTAAGCCCCAACGAACTTGTCGCTCAAGCAGTTTTTTATCTTCTACAAATAGGCTATTAAAAACATCCACATACTTCTGAATTAGTGACTTTCCTACGCCTGTCGCCTTAACCTCTTTAACACTTTGCTCCGTGGACAACAGTGACTCAAGATACATCTGCAGACGATTCTCTTCACTGCGCCAGTTAAAAATTCGAAAACCTTCACTCGAAAATTTTGAGTCAATAATAAAACTTGGTATTGTTGATAGAATAATAAAGCCTGGGATCCATAAAGAGTAAGGCAAAAACAAAATTAAAGAACCTAAGATAGTAATGAATACCTTTATCGTCTCAAAGGATTTCTCAACTAGTCCAATAGGTCTCAAAGAGGCTTCACTTCGGGCCCTATTCATACTATTTTTTACTTCAGAGTCTTCGATTTGAAGTAATGACAAACTAATTGACTTATTCAAAATTCTAACATTTACATCTCGTGACAACAGTGCTTTCAGTATAGACTTAACATAAGTGTCTACTCGAATAAGTCCCGCAGTTAGAATTGCCAATACCCCTTCAATTAAAACTAAGATGTAGAGGCTTTCTTTTTGTGCCTGAATCACTTCACCATAAGTGACCACATCAATAATTTCTTTACCTACATATACCATTGCTAGAGGCAATACACCTGAAGCAATTGAAATAAAAGTAAGAGCGATGGCAATATATGCACTACTTTGCCAAACTAAATGAATAGACAAATAAAAAGTGGTCAAGTATTTTTTAATATTAACTTTCATTTCTAAATTTCATCTTAAATTCAGGTGGCGCAAGCATCGGTGATGGTATTGGTGTATTGATATCTTGAACAATGACATCTACTTTATCTTTTATGCTATCGATCAAGAAGGTTAGCCAATCAATAGAATAATGCTCAGCAACGCACTTGTGTTTTCCCATACCAAAAGGTGCATAGGTAGAAGGTTTAGGCTTAGCCTCCCACCTATCCGGTAAGAATTGATGTGGGCAAGACCAGAGCTCTTTGTTTCGATGCAAAGCATAAGTGCAGGCAACCACCTGTTCACCTTCTTTAATTTTTGTTTCTTCCAGTTCAATCTCTTTTTTGGCAACCCTACCCGAGTTCCAGGCCACAGGCCAAACCCTCATCGATTCCATTAACAGAGATGATGCCGATGCTTGATAGCTATCATTCTGCTCCATTAGATAAAAAACCCAACTTAAAGTGAAAGCTTGAGTTGCAACGATTGAAAAAAGAAATGATATAAATAATGACACTTTCTCATCTATTGTAATCTTCGGCGCGGATGCAACTATTGACAATATCGATTTTTCATTAGAATCTGACTTATGTAGCTCTCTTTTTATTACTCGATTTACATTCCAAGAGTACAGTGTATGAGATAAAAACTTTCTTTTCCTATCTTTATTTATTATGGACGTTTCAACAATACGAAAATATAGTTTAGAGAGATTATCTGATGGATTTCGACCTATTATTGCTTCCCGATAAATTTCACTCATCAGTCTAACTCCAGAAGCTGGCCAAACTAGCTCTTTGCTAGAAATTAGGCCAATTTCCACTATCGCTTTTGATTTGCATTCTCCTAAAGATCTTTTCAAATGGTTCATCACGGTTTTATTTAGAAACTTTTGCGTTTCTTCATGAAGCATTCCCTTCCTAACATCAACCGTATAAAAATCCGATGACTCTTGAAACAAACTCGTATCATTAAACATATCAGATACTAATTTTGACTGAGATAGATATAAAGCACCGGAAGGAACTCTAAAATTACTAATCCCCTTTTCAAGGTATGAGTCAATATATTGAAAAGGATTTAGGTTAAAATCTTTCACTCTGTTTGGTCTCGCTTCTTAATTATCGCAGTAAAGCTTACTGGCTGTTGAAAAGCACTAAATTCAATTTCTTCTGATGTCCTAACATCTTCCAACGAGTATCGATTTGTAAACAACCACAGCATCAACAGCAATTGTCGCTCTCCTAAAGCAGCACCAACACATAATCTTGGCGCCCAACCATATGGCACATAAGCATCCTTGTTTATCGAGTTGCCATTCATCCAACGGTTCGGATCAAAAACCTCTGGATCAGACCAATATTTAGGATCGGTATGGATAAAATAGGGGCTTGCCGCAAAGGACTCCTTTTCATTCAAGGATTGTCCACAAACTGCCATGTCAGAGCGAACATTTCTAAACACAAAAGGAACCGTCCACAGCCTTAGTGATTCTTTCAAAAATGCGTGGGCAAAGGGTACATCATCATAATTACCGTCGATAAGTGACCGCGGGTCGACTTGAGCCATCTCTCTCTCAACACGCTGGCAGAGATCAGGATGTCGAACTAGTTCATACAGTAACCCAGTTGCTGCAGCCCCAGGTGGCCCTGCCGTCGCCGTTAGCAGAGTGCTAACGGCGTCAACGGCTCGCTCCATCTTCAATGACGGTAGGTAACGGCACACAACATCAATCAGTCCATGATGGGGCACAGAAATACGTCGGGAGCGGCGCTTAATCTCTTTTCGTAGCACCATTGTCATGCGAAAATTTTTTAAGAAACTAGAAACTTTAAATTTGAGACTATTCGTACTTGTTTTTTTATCAGATAAAGTTTCGATGTTACTTTTTTGAAAGTTTAGTATTTTTAGCTTAGTAGTTTCATCAAGATCACCAAAAATAACTTCAATTAATGGTGCCATGATAAGCTCATGAGTTAACCTTTTCATATCACTAAGAGAATCTACGTTACGAATAAGAGTTTTATCCATAGAGTTGAATATATTTATTGCATAAGTATCTTCTCTCAAATCTTGAATCCAATCTTTACGTAGTGTTTTCCACGAGAAAGGGCAACTTCTCTTCTTCAAGAACGTATCAACTAGGGTATCGGGTAAACTCAGCTCTTTACTATTTATTCGATTGGCTAACGCCGCGCTCTCAGGAGTTGCGAAGAAAAAACGCCCTGGAGCGACTTCAAAAACCTCTTCACCTTGTCGAGACCTTTTTTTTAATGAAGTCATAGCTTCAGGCTCTAATCTCATAATCCCCCCGAATTAAAATAATAAGGGAAAGGTTACCCTTTCCCTTTTCGATCACACTTATAGGTTGTTGTACATAACCCAAGTCCATAGCGGATCTTTGCTAACTTCTTTCATGCCAATTGCGCGCTTAAATGCATCTTTCAAATTTTTCATAATATATCCTTATATGTTTGTCAGAAGGAAATCCCTTCCCGTACGAAACTATTAAAAGAACTAGCCTTAATCAATAGGCCATGCAAACGATACACTCTGCTTTCGAGCAGACACATAAAGGTAAAAAAAATAAAAAACAACACCATTAATAGACAATAGCTTCACTGGCTTCCCCCGATAGAGAAGAACTATTCAAAGAAAACCTACATTTATGTTTGAATTTTTATCATCATTTATTTCAACTTTATTTTATCAATAGCTATAATCCACCAACCAATACAGACATCTCTGAAGAGTGCGCAAGCTAATGACCTACACCATAGTTCATCTGGGTAAACTCCTTGCATGGCCTATCATCTTTAGCCATCCTTGCGCTCACCCTCTTCAGCTATACCTTCGGAAGCCGCTTTGCACCAAGTAAGAGATCAATTTCCCGGTTTACATGAGAACGAACTCATATACCTAGACAACGCCGCCACCACTCAAAAGCCAGACGTGGTACTTAAGGCGATGGATGACTTCTACAAAACCAGTAATGCCAATGTGCACCGTGGTGCTCATCGCTTATCGGATCTGGCAACTCGCGCCTTCGAAGGCGCTAGGGATAAGGTGCAAGCCTTCATCAATGCCCCAGCAAGAGAAGAGGTTCTGTTTACCCGAGGCACCACGGAATCGATGAACTTACTGGCTCAAAGCCTAGGACAACATCTATTGCAGCCAGGGGACGAAATTCTCATCGATACCTGGGCCCATCACGCCTGCATCGTGCCTTGGCAACAGATCGCCGCCAAAACCGGTGCCAAGCTAGTACCGATTCCATTGCTGAACGATGGAGAGCTGGATCAAAGCGCGTATCAATCTCTACTTTCAGAGAAAACCAAAGTGGTCAGCCTGACTCACATCAGTAATGCCTTAGGTAAACGGGCTCCAATCGAGCGCATGATTCCTAAGGCAAAGGCTCAGGGTGCTTACGTGGTGATTGATGGGGCACAAGCGGTGGCTCATGAAGCGGTCGACGTACAGGCGCTGGGCTGCGATTTCTACGCTTTTTCCGGGCATAAATGCTACGGCCCCACCGGCATCGGCGTGCTTTGGGGCAAGCGGGCGCTGCTAGAGCAGATGCCTCCCTATCAATACGGGGGCGAGATGATCGACACCGTCAGCTTCGAGGGCACCCAATTTAATACCCTGCCCTACAAGTTTGAAGCCGGTACCCCAGCCATTGCCGAAGCCATCGGTTTGGGACGAGCCTTAGAGTTCATTCAAGAGCTAGGGATCGACCGTATCGCCGCCCACGAAGCAGCGTTGATGGCCAAAGCCAAAAACGAGCTCGCAAAAATAGGTAAGCTGACGCTGTTGGCCGCCAAAGGAAGCAATCACGGCGCACTATCATTTAACGTGACAGGGGAACATCATCAAGACATTGGCATTCTACTCGACCAGGAGGGAATTGCGGTTCGCTGTGGTCACCACTGTTGCCAACCTCTGATGCAATCTTTAGGACTCAAAGGCAGCTGCCGAGTCTCCTTTGCTTTATATAACACCGAAGAGGAGGTCGATGCCTTTGTATCTGCCTTAGCTGACATTGTGGAGTTTCTCGATGACTAAACCTGCAATCCATCAATTCTTGGCGTCCACCATCGGCAGCGAATTGACCCAAGAGGACCTACACCACGAACTGATGGCACACACCCAATGGCAAGGCCGTTATCGGATCATCATGAAGCTTGGCAGCCGTATGCCGGCTCTAGATACTGAATGGCAGCAACCTCATGCAGAGGTCTCAGGATGTGAAAGCAAAGCGTGGCTTTACCATCATCAAAGCGACGACGGCAAACACCACTTTTTAGCCGACAGTGAGTCACGCATCATTAAAGGATTGCTGGTACTGATTCTTAGTGCCTGCAACCACAAACACAGCAGCGCCCTAGCTGAACTTGACCTAGAAAGCTGGTTTACAGAGCTGGGTTTGAGCGCCCATTTAAGCCCTTCGAGAGCCAACGGCGTAGCCGCGCTCATTCAGACAATAAAAAGCCTCAGCGAAGGCTGAGGCTAGGCCAATTGGCAACACCACAATTAGTAAGCACTAACTTGCGTCGCGTTTGGCCTTCTCTGATAGCTTAAGTAAAACCCGGCTTACAGCCACAAATCCAAAGGTACCGGTAACGCCGGTAAAGGCACCGAAGCCACTGGCACAGTCCATGGCTTTTGGACCCTCAGCACCGGCTTTGGCCAAACACACTTCCCCATCGCTTCCTGGGTATTTCAGCTGTTCATCAGAGAACACACACTCCACCTGAAAACGGCGCTTAGGGTTCGAGGTAAAGTGGTATTCACGGCGCAAAAGGCTGCGAACTTTCGCCGCCAGCGGGTCTTGGTAGGTTTTGGCGAGATCGGCAACCTGAACTCGGGATGGATCCAGTTGACCGCCAGCACCGCCCACAGTCACTACCTTAATCTTCCGGCGCTTGCAGTGGGCAATCAGGGCAGCTTTGGCTTTGACGCTATCGATGCAGTCCACCAAATAATCCAGATTGTCATCGATCAACTCAAACAAGTTATCGCTATCAACGAAGTCTTCGACCTCATTCACCTGAATCTCTGGATTAATGTCCCGTAAGCGTTGTGCCATTACTGCCACCTTCGACTGACCGATGGTCTGTTTGAGCGCATGGCTTTGGCGGTTGGTGTTGGTAATGCAAATATCATCAAGATCAATAAGAGTGATTTGGCCGATGCCACTGCGCGCCAGTGCCTCTGCCACCCAGGTGCCAACGCCACCGATGCCAACAACACACACATGGGCTTGACAGAAGTATGCTAGGGCATTTTGGCCATAGAGGCGGCCAATTCCACCAAAGCGTTGCAGGTAGTCTTGATTCATTTACCAACTCCGAAATTTGACCCTGTGGATTATACCAGCGACAACCCGAAACGAAGCCAGAACTTTCTTCAATAAAAAACGGATCACAGTACTCGCAAACTAACAGTAACTCAATTCGTTAATTGGTCATTTATTGATTTTGCGCAATCATAAAAACTAATTACTGTAAAAATAAGACATGGATCAAACTTCGCATCGTCTAACCGTTGCATGTCACATTTATCCTGCCATCATCTATTACGCATCACACAAGAAAAGCCTGACTAATCATTGCAATGCAGAGCTAAATGTTGCGCACAACACATTCATGTTGCAATTCGATTATTCGTTGTCAGGCACAAATTGATCGTCAGGAGAACATGATCATGCAAAAGCGGACTCTAGCACTGTCAGTCGCTTCCATCCTAGCCGCCACCTCTTTCGGTGCTCTGGCTGAAATGCCAACCATCTACGGTACTATGGATCTGTCTGTGACCGATTCTGATACTGGTTACACCGTAGTGAACACCAGCAACGACGTTGGCACCGTTCTGGAAAACAACAACTCCAACATCGGCCTGAAAGGTACTTTTGACCTGAACAGCGCCCTGAAGCTGGTTTATAAAGCTGAATTCGGCGTTAACGGCACCGACAACGATGCTGACACCTTCTCTTCTCGTAACACCTACATGGGTCTAGCGGGCGGTTTTGGTGAAGTGGTTTTCGGTCGTAACGATACCGCATTCAAGAAATCTGAAGGCGGCGTGGACCTGTTTGGTAACCACAACGCAGACTTCGCCAACGTAATGCCTGGTTCTGACCGCGTTGCTGACGGCATCACCTACAGCCTGCCTAAAATGGGCATGCTGACCGGTGTTGCTACCTACATCCTGGAAGACGACAACGAAGGCGCAACCAGCGATGACGGCAACAACTTTGCAGCAACCATCGGTTACGGTGACAAGAAGCTGAAAAAAGCCAACTACTACGTAGGTGTTGGTTACGTTGACGGCATCAAAGATCTGACTGCTTACCGTTTGATCGGTCAGTTGAAGATTGCTGACCTGTCTCTGGGTGCCATCTACCAGGACTCTGAAAAGACCTCCAACACTGAAGTAGATGCCAAAGGCTACCTGCTGTCTGCTAAGTACCCAGTGGGTAACTTCATCGTTAAAGGCCAGTTCGGCTACGATGACGGCGGCATGGGTAAATTCGCTACTCAGCACGCAAAGACCAAAGATGCTGACGGCAACAAGCTGCCAGGTACCATCGATGAGACCACCGTATGGACTGTGGGCGCTGACTACCCACTGAGCAAAGCCGCCTACGTTTACGGCTACTACTCAAACTACACCGGTGATTTCGTTGAAGGCGGCGACATCAACGATGACGTATTCACTGTTGGTCTGAACTACAAGTTCTAAACCTCAGTAATTACGACAAAGGCGACCCTAGGGTCGCCTTTTTGCTGCCACAAACGCCTCGCTTCAGCGATTAATCGTTTTTAGTGCAAGACCACCACATGGTCTTAAGCTTCTCAGAAAACGCTTGGGCTTTCGCCTCACAGTAGCCAGCCTCATTGTTCGCTGACCACAGCACCTGATTTTCCGTTGCTTTGATGTAGTGCACCTCACAAGGTAATGGCGCACCTTGTGGATAGATCACCTGCACCCGACGCTCTTTATCGCCATTGGTACAGATGTATTCACTGCCTCGCTCAACCCCTTCAAGCCCGGGCTGATTGGCCAGTGCAGTCACCAACACAAACCACGCGTTCATCGCACTCTCCTTTGATCGAACCAAGGATCTCCATTGGTTTTCGACAGCATCATAGCATCATAATAAAAAGGGAGCGCCATAGCGCTCCCGTTATCTAATCATTAGTTGATTTAGTTCAATGGCTTAGAGCAAGCTTGCGATTCTGCAAAGATTTGATTAGCGCCTTAAGCATCAGCACCGCCAACAACGCGCCCGAACCGTAAACTAACCAATGGGGTAGCATACGGTGCTCCTCTCCCACCAGAGGCGTCACTTCAAACCCATATTGGGCCACTAGGAAGTTCACCAGATAGCCAAACACCACCGCAGTGCCAATTACGCCGCCCAGATACCCCCAAAGCGCACGAGCACCCAGCTCTTTACGTACCACACCTAAAGTTGCGATGTTGGTCGCAGGCCCCGCCATCATAAACACCAGCACCGCACCAGGAGAGACCCCCGCCAGCAGCAGCCCCGCCGCAATAGGCGTAGAAGCCGTGGCACAGATGTACATTGGAATCGACACCAATACCATCACGCCCATGGCCACAATACCATCGCCCCACTGAGCCAGATATTGAGACGGCACAAAGGTGTTGACCAAGGCCGCAAAGAACAGGCCGATCAGCAACCACACCGTGGTGTCTTTCACTAGATCGTTACTGGCGTACACCAAGCCTTGCCATAACTTGCTCACCACCGAAGCCTTAGGTTCGGCTTTTTTGCTGCTGCAACAGCCGCCAGCTTCTGTTTTTGGCTTCACTTCTGTACTGCAACAGCTTGTAGCCGGTTTAGCTTCAACCTGTTCCTGCTTGGAAGCGCAGCAACTAGAGCTGGTATTAGATACAGGCTTGATGGCGGAGAAGCTGGCCTCTTTAGCCACTGGCGCAAATTTTGGCGTCTCGGCTTTGCTACTGCAGCAGTTGGAGGCTGGCTTAGTCTTTTGCTCCGGCTTCGAGCTACAGCAGCTGGATGCAGTTGCTTCGGCCTTTGTCTCAGCCTTATCGCTGCCACAACAGCTCTTGGGCGCTTCCCCCGTAGATTTTGGATCCTTGTCGTCATCTCTGCCGACCAACAACCCCGCCACTATCGCCGAAGTGATGGCAGCAATGGGGCGCACTACCGCCATAAAAGGGCCAAGCAGCACGTAAGACACCGACACCGAATCAACACCTGTTTCAGGGGTCGACACCAAAAATGAGGTAGTGGCACTTTTAGACGCGCCGCTACGACGTAGCCCAACCGCCGCCGGAATCACACCGCAGGAGCACAGCGGCAGGGGCGCACCAAAAATGGCGGCTTTTAAGGTGGTCTTAAAGCCATGGCCACCCAACTGCTTGTTCATCCACTCCATGGGAACGAACATCTTTAGCATGCCAGCTAAAAACAGACCCAGCAGCAGCCAGGGCGCTGAGTCCAAAAATAGGTCAAGGAAGTTCTCTAGCAACAGCATCTATTTGGTCTCCAGAGTGTCTAGAATGGAGCAGTGAATCGCACTTTCCGCACCGCCACAACAGGCATCGGCCAGAGTTTGCAGTGAGTCACGCAGGCGAATCATTTCGTCGATTTTGGTTTGCAACTCATCCACCTTGGCTTCCACCATCCCCTTTACATCGGCACATACCCAATCGGAGCGGCTGGCCTCTATGTTGAGCAATTCACGAATGTCCGACAAGCTAAAACCCATGGCTTTGGCTCGCAGGATAAACCTCAATTGCTGAGCATCCTCTTCACTGTAAAGGCGGTACCCTTTCGGGGAGCGATTGACCGGATTCAACAGGCCATTCTTCTCATAAAACCTTAGGGTATCGGGTTTGATGCCACAGGCACCGGCTAACTCACCAATTCGCTGCATCGATACGACTCCAAAATTACAATACCCACAGTATAAAGCTTGGAGTTGTATCCAAGGTCAAACCTTTTTTTGCAACTATTTGCCCTATCTCAACCCAAGCTAAGAACACTCTTTCTTTGTCACCGAACGATACTTGCGGATTTGGCCTGATTTTTACTCCGTTTTAACGTACAATGCGCGCCAACTTAGCAGGCCATATCAGACCCTTAAGAGGGTATTTCGCCAACATCCCCATCGGGAGGTTGGCGAAATATCTTCCCATAATAACGCCATCCAAGAGTTGGCGAGCTAACCCTACAAAAAGGATCTGACCCTATGGAATCTGCACGTCCAATTCGTCGCGCCCTACTGAGCGTGTCCGATAAGACCGGTGTGGTTGAATTTGCCTCTGCCCTGCATCAGCGTGGTGTGGCACTGCTCTCCACCGGCGGCACCGCACGCCTTCTGGCTGAATCTGGCCTGCCCGTTACCGAAGTGTCTGATTACACTGGCTTCCCTGAGATGATGGATGGCCGGGTAAAAACCCTGCACCCGAAAGTTCACGGTGGCATCCTCGGTCGCCGCGATCGTGACCAAGCCATCATGGCCGAGCATGGCATCGACGCCATCGACATGGTGGTGGTTAACCTGTATCCCTTTGCTGCGACCGTCGCTAAGCCTGATTGCACCCTAGAAGACGCCGTTGAAAACATCGACATCGGTGGCCCAACCATGGTTCGCTCAGCAGCCAAAAACCACAAAGACGTCACCATTGTGGTCAACGCCCATGACTACGATCGCGTGATTACCGAACTGGACGCCAACGAAGGTGGCCTGACTCACGCCACCCGCTTTGATTTGGCCATCGCCGCTTTCGAACACACTGCCGCTTACGACGGCATGATCGCCAACCACTTCGGTACCCTAGTTCCAAGCCATGGCGACAACAAAGAGGGCGATGCCGAGTCCAAATTCCCCCGCACCTTCAACATGCAGTTTGAGAAGAAGCAGGACATGCGCTACGGCGAGAACAGCCACCAAGCCGCGGCCTTCTACGTGGAGAAACAGCTGCAAGAGGCCTCGGTTGCCAGTGCGGTTCAGTTGCAGGGTAAAGCGCTGTCCTACAACAACATCGCCGATACCGATGCGGCGCTGGAATGCGTCAAAGAGTTTGATCAGCCCGCCTGCGTGATCGTTAAGCACGCCAACCCTTGTGGTGTGGCTCTGGGCGATACCCTGCTAGAAGCTTACGACCGCGCCTTTAAGACCGATCCAACCTCCGCTTTCGGCGGCATCATCGCCTTCAACCGTGAACTGGACGGCGATACCGCCAAGGCGATCGTCGATCGTCAGTTTGTCGAGGTGATCATCGCCCCAAGCATCAGCGCCGATGCCAAGGCCATCGTTGCCGATAAAAAGAATGTCCGTCTGCTCGAGTGCGGCCAGTGGCAAAACCAAACCACCGAGTTTGACCTCAAGCGAGTTAACGGCGGCATTTTGGTTCAGGATCGTGACCAAGGCATGGTGACCTTGGATGACCTCAAAGTGGTGTCTAACGCCCAGCCAAATGCCGAACAGCTAAAGGACGCGCTGTTCTGCTGGAAGGTGGCCAAATTCGTTAAATCCAACGCCATCGTGTACGCCAAAGGTGGCATGACCATCGGCGTCGGTGCTGGCCAGATGAGCCGCGTTTACTCCGCTAAAATCGCCGGCATCAAGGCTGCCGACGAAGGTCTGGAAGTACCGGGCTCAGTGATGGCCTCCGACGCTTTCTTCCCATTCCGCGATGGTATTGATGCCGCTGCTGAAGCGGGCATCAAGTGCGTGATTCAACCAGGCGGGTCGATGCGCGATCAGGAAGTGATCGATGCGGCCAATGAGCATGGAATGGTAATGATCTTTACAGGTCAACGTCATTTCAAACACTAATTGATTTGAGGGCGCTTGCTCACACCGCACATAACGGCGTCCCTCTCTGTCCTCAACCTCATCATTTCTCAGAGGTCTGCGGAGAGGGCTTCCAGTTCTGCATCGGTTTGAGCTGCGCTTTATGATTTCCATACTCGCTTGCGCAGCGAGCGATAGGCGGCGTCATGGCAACGACTCAAGATGCTCAATGGCACCACAAAAGGATTAACGGAAAATGAAAGTACTAGTAATCGGCAGTGGCGGCCGCGAGCACGCACTGGCTTGGAAAGCGGCTCAATCCACTCAGGTGGAGACGGTATTTGTGGCGCCAGGAAATGCGGGTACCACCCTGGAACCCAAACTGGCCAACGTCAACGTGAGCGGTAATGATGCCTTAGTGCGCTTTGCCAAAGAGAACCAAGTTGCCCTGACCATTGTTGGCCCAGAAGCGCCACTGGTCGAGGGTGTTGTTGATGCCTTCCAGGACGCGGGACTCACCATCTTTGGCCCAACGGCAGCTGCGGCTCAATTGGAGGGCTCCAAAGCCTTCACTAAAGATTTCCTCGCTCGTCACCAAATCCCTACCGGCAGCTACCAGAACTTTACCGAGATCGAACCGGCACTGGCTTACGTGCGTCAGCAAGGAGCTCCCATTGTGGTCAAAGCCGATGGCTTGGCCGCAGGCAAGGGCGTTATCGTTGCCATGACTCTGGATGAAGCCGAAGCGGCCATCAAAGATATGCTGGCAGGCAACGCTTTTGGCGATGCGGGCCATCGCGTGGTGATCGAAGAGTTCTTGGAGGGCGAAGAGGCCTCCTTTATCGTAATGGTCGACGGTGACAACGTTGTGCCAATGGCCACCAGCCAAGATCACAAGCGAGTTGGTAACGGTGATACCGGCCCCAATACCGGTGGCATGGGCGCGTACTCGCCTGCGCCAGTGGTCACCCCAGAGATCCACCATCGCATCATGGACGAGGTGATTCTGCCAACCGTCAACGGCATGAAAGCTGAGGGCCACCCTTACACTGGGTTCCTCTATGCCGGTCTGATGATCGCCGCCGACGGCACCCCAAAGGTGATCGAATACAACTGCCGTTTCGGAGACCCAGAAACTCAACCGATCATGATGCGCATGCAATCGGATCTGGTCGAGCTGTGCCTGGCGGCTTGCAAGGGAGAGCTGGCAGGCAAAGAGGCTAAGTATGACCCTCGCGCCGCCGTAGGCATCGTACTCGCGGCAGGGGGCTACCCAGCGAGCTATGAGAAGGGCAAAGTGATTCAAGGCGCTGACTCTTTGGGTCAAAGCGACGCCAAGGTGTTCCACGCCGGAACCAAGGCTCAAGGTAACGATATCGTTACCAACGGTGGCCGTGTACTCTGTGCCACCGCCCTGGGCAACACCGTGACCGAAGCTCAGAAGTCCGCCTATGAACTGGCTAAAACCATCCATTGGGATGGCATGTTCCATCGTGATGACATCGCCTACCGCGCCATCGCCCGCGAACAGTAGCCAGAACCAGCGAGAGCCTCAATTATGATGGCTCTCGCCATTTTTGCATACAATATCCCACAAGTTGAGTGGTAGATATATTCTTAAACGAAGCTCTTCATTATTAAATAATTAACCTCCTTGAGAACACCATAAATAAGGAGATTAATTAAGTGTTTAAGAAAATATCTATTGTGCTGCTAACCTCAATCAGCTTCTTCGCATTCGCAACGAAAGTAACCTATACCTGCAGCAATAGTTGCGTTACCACTGTAGATATGAGGACCGGCGTTGTTACGGTTGCCGACTGTTGTGGTGGCACTGTTACTGCAACCATTGAAAGAGGTGAGCCTGGTGCCCCATAGCTAGTAGGAGAATAGTGTGAAACAGTTTTCTATCATCATTGCCTTGGTAGTTATTATTACAACGGCCTTGTTTTTATTTCCAAATAGCAATGATACTCGGCACCAAGCAACCGATATTGATGATCATAGTAACAACAGCACATTGGTCGCGGAAGACAATGTAAATCGAGCTGTTTCGCCATCAACTGACTTGGTCACTTTAAGTGGAGAACAGCGTGCCGAACCTAATACAAGTATTGAAGAAGGTGCGCAACTCACTGTTAGTGATGTTAGTGAACTACTCTATCCACAAGGCAATGCCTCAACAACACGAATTCCCGAAGTGCTAATACTACCGCAACAGAAGTTTGTCGACTCCATAAACATTTTAGAAAGTCGTGAGCCACAAAGCGAAGACACTAAAAAATTAATCGATGAGCTAAGCGGCTTTATAAACCATTCGCCACTGTACTCTGAGCTATCTAATTACGCCCTTGGCTGTGATAATCAATTTTGTCTTGCAGAGTTTAGAGGAATAAATGGCGAAGCTATCTCCCAGTTAACGGATTCATTCCTTAATGATGGCCCACGCCATGCTTCAGGTTTTGTGCAACGATTTAACGATAAACAGGGGGAAGAGACCGTAATTAGAATTGCATTTAACTCTGACCCCAGTTTTGCCAGCATTACCTTAAATCGATAACCCAAAAGGCCGCAATTGCGGCCCTCTTTATGCCTTGGCTTTCGCCGTCTTCTTTCTAGCGCGCTTTTTGCGACTTCGATTTGAGACCGGCGTCAGCGGCCGATGTTTACGTCGATGGGGTATGAGAAAGTAGCCAATGGCTAAGGTAGCAACCAGTAGCAGCAAGACAACAGTTAGGGTCGATTCCATGTGATCCTCCTTGGACACCTCCCCTAGCTTGCCGCCAATTTCAGTTTACAACCGTTACCCGAGTCTCACTTTAACGCTTTCAGCCAATTGGAAAAATCCTCATCCATGCTGGTGCCCCATTGGCGCACCAAAGCTTGGTATCTGACGTAATCTCCCTTACGGGTAAACACCAACATCTGCTCCAGCTTGTCCTTTTGGTTCTCGAGCATGTAGCGCACCGCCAGATAGCCCCAGCGATACACTCGGTCGGCACCGCCGTTGGCTTCATAGCTGGTGTCAAACAACTGACTCAAGGTAAAGCTATTCTGACTCGCCAGTTTAATCGCCTTAGGATTGTTGTTGCCCATGGCGATGTATTCCGCCACCCCTTCAGACCACCACACCAGATGCGGGTACATCGGCGCAGGCTCAGGGCAGTATTCCGGCGCACTGTGGCTGTCATGGAGGCTAGCACAGAAGTCGCCATAAAGGTTGAAGCGACCATCGAGGTAGTGCACATACTCATGAGCGAGATTCCAGATCTGACCGCCCTTCTCGTAGGCCACAAACTCCGCTTGGTTACCCTCAAGGTGCGGCAGCCCTTCTAAATACATGCCGCCATTGTCACTGGGCACATCGAAGTGCTTGGTAACGTATTTAACGTAATTATCTCGATCCGAATAGATATTGGCGCGCATCGCATGGTTGTTGTCATGGGCCACCGGTTTGCCTAAGGTCTGAAAAATGTCGTGAAATCGCTGCTCCTGCGCCCCCAGCATGGTACAGGCTTGTTGCAGCTGATCCTCAGTCAGAGACTGAGATCGTAAAATTAAGGTCTCACTGCATTTGTGAGTCTGCGACAAAACCTCACCCACGGCCTCGCCGTGCGCGAGGGCAAGTGGCGAAGCCATCAGTGCTGCCACGGCTACGCAAATTCCTTTTTTCATTCTCTCTCACCATTTGGTATACAGTATTCAGCTGATAACTTACTCAGCCTAGTACTGAATTACAAGCAAAGCGCCTTTGGCGTTAGGGGCTGGCCTTGCCATCGTTTATACTCTGCTCCATTCTCCTCCCCTTAGTGGGCAGCATCCCTTTTTCAGGTTCAGCATCATGGCAAAGATTGGTCATTACAATCGCCTCAAGGTCGCTCGCTTAAGCGACTACGGGGTATTTTTAGACGGCGGAAACTTCGGCCACGTTCTTCTTCCCAATAAATACGTGCCAGAAGGCACTGACATCGGCAGCGAAGTCGACGTATTTCTCTACTTCGACTCCGAAGATCAATTGATCGCCACCACTCAGAAAGCCAAAGGCTCTCTGGGCGAGTTTGTGCTGCTGCAGGTCGTGGACGTCAACAAGGCCGGCGCCTTCATGGATTGGGGCCTAGATAAAGATCTGCTGGTGCCTTACAACCAACAGAAGATCCCGATGGAGAAAGGACGCCACTACGTGGTGTACATCTATCAAGATCGCCACACCGAACGTTTGGCAGCCTCCAGTAAACTGGACCGTTTCGTTTCCGAAAAGCCGGGCAAGTTCAAGCATATGCAGGAAGTGGATCTGCTGCTGACCAATAAGACCGACCTTGGCTTTAAAGCGATCGTTAACGACAGTTACTGGGGCGTGCTGTATCACAATGAGCTGTTCAAAGAGGTCCGTGTTGGCCAACGCGTCAAAGGCTTCATCAAGCGAGTTCGCGAAGATGGCGGCATCGACCTCACCCTGAATCCGCCAGCACACAAGCAGGTGGATGAACTGGGACAAAAAATTCTGGCGCACCTAGAGCGCAATGATGGCTTTAGCCCCCTTGGGGACAAAGCGGATCCTGAGGTGATCAAACGCATCTTCCGCGTCAGCAAGAAGGTCTACAAGCGCACCCTCGGGGATCTGTTTAAGAGTGGCCGCATCCAGATCGATCCGGACGGCATCCGCCTTAAAGGAGGCAACTAATGGCACTGACCATCAGCTACACCTTTAAAGGCAAACAGAAGACCATCGGCTACGCCAACGATAAATTCCACGATGCCTTTGAGGCGGTCGCTGCCGCCGAAGGGATCGATACCAGCGACTACCTTGCGATGGAACAAGCGGTGAAGATGTCGACCCGAGACAAAAAAACTCACCGTAACTTTCGCGACAATTACATTAAGCAGAAAGGCTTCAGCAACATCACC
Source organism: Ferrimonas aestuarii (assembly GCF_005116665.1). Taxonomy (GTDB): domain Bacteria; phylum Pseudomonadota; class Gammaproteobacteria; order Enterobacterales; family Shewanellaceae; genus Ferrimonas; species Ferrimonas aestuarii. The sequence goes on from NZ_SWCJ01000011.1 coordinate 62,669, forward strand.
GTCGTTCGCGACTGAGGCAAAAGACCATCACAAAAAAGGAGCCTTTGGCTCCTTTTTATTGATTTATTTACAGTTTTAGCTCAGCTCTGGTCGCCCACACCATGGTATCTCCCCACAGTGGTAAGCTCCAGACTCCGCTGGCCTCATCCTGCTGCAGTTGATGCAGCACCAATTGCTTCTGCGACAGTACCGCTTTCTGCAGTTCTCGATAGATCACTGCCATCTCCTCGGTCAGCACTCCGGGTCGATTGAACTGCTGATTGTCCACATCCACCTGAAAGCGTCTCACTAGGCGGCCATCTACCTGAGAGTCGAAAGCATTAAAAGAGCCAGAAAACTCATATCTCATGCTGGTCTGCCAATTCACCGCATCCGTAAAGCAGGCCGCCACAATCAACTTGCCACGGTGTTCAGACTCAAACACCAACGAGAACCGCATGTCACTGCGAACCACATTGTCACTGTCGCCATAGTAGTAGACGTCGGCGCGGTAAACCTCTTCTGTCAGGCCATCGGCAGGGCCTTCAAACCGGTCCAGTAAAATTTTGTTGTAGGTAACCTGCTCCATACGCAATTTAGTGCGCTGTAGCCAAGAGAGATCCAATTGGGGCTCAGTTCGATGGCGTTTTACCAGATTCAATGGAATGCGATCTTTGCAATCGCCTTGGTAATCCATGCACAGCGCGATGGAGTCGAAGTCGTTACTCTGTTTGATGAAACTGCGCTGCTGATTGGCCTTAGGCATCATCTGGTCAACGTGATTCCAGTTGGCCACAAACTGCTGCGCTCCCACCGGCTCAATGCCTTGGTCTACGTCAAACACCACTTGATGAGCGAGGTTGGTGTTGTGCCCAACCTGAATCGGCTCCACCATGACTTCGGCCACTTTCGGGGCATCCAACATCTGTAAACGCTGCTTCACTCTGGCTAGCCAACCACTGCTGTGCAGCAACACCAAGGTGACGAACACTAAAGGCAGCGTTGCCCACATGCCAAACCGACGCCAATTGACGGCTTTTCGCTTAATCACTGGTGAAGTCATCACACTCGCCGATTTGTCGTCGGGCGCACACTCATGGCTACACAGACAATAACCGTGGCGAGGGATGGTCTTGAGCTCAAGATCTTGGTGGGTTTGCAGTTTACGCCTTAGGGTGCTGATGCACTGGGTCAATGACGACTGCGCCACCACTCGGCCGGGCCAGCCCGCTTGGGTTAGTGTGTCTTTATCGACCACCTCTCCCCAATTCAGGTACAGCGACTTTAGAATCTCCAGTTCGGCAAAGGACAAGGGGTGAGCAGAACCATCTCGAGCATCAATCAACTCTCGCCGTGCTTCATCGATTCGCAAATTTTGAGATAGCTGCATCCGTCCTCCATATGCCGGTGACTGTAAAAGGTAAAGAATGAAGATCATACTGACAGCGAATAAGGTTTTGCATGACCAAGCTCCCGAATCCCTGAAACCTTATAAAAAAACCTCGGATGATGAGGCCGAGGTTTGATTTTTGCTTTTGTGCAGGGGGCGAAGCGCATCACGCGCTCCGCCACAGCTAGGTTACTTCAGCCCGTGAACCTGTTTGAGGTTGTCCAGGTTATGACACACTGAACAGGACTCTTCACCGTTGTACTCACCCTCAGTCACACCGAACTGAGCCCCATTTTGCTTCATGTGGGCCACCACTTCGGCTCGTACCTGACGGCGGTCTTCACCGGTTTGTGGTGCCCGTTTACCATGGCAGCTCAAACACACGGCAGCCGTTGGCGATACAAAGGCATCGGCCTTGGCATCAATGGCAAAACGCTTGTTACCACTGACGTCTTTCGGGTCCGCCGGATCCAGACCGTCATAGGTGTCCATGTAGTCCAAGTCCAGTGCCAGCGGCTTGCGGCCCACTAGGTATTTCGCATCAAAGCTGTCCCCTTCGTGACACTTAACGCAGTTGGCCAGATCCGCGGAATACTCCACGTTTCGAACCCAACCTTCGCCACCTTGGTTAGCACGGTTGTTGGCGTGCATGGCGTGGATCCATACCTTGTGATCCGGGTGACTCATGGTCAGCTGTTCGATGTAATCCGCATCCCCTTGCTTGGTATGAGAATCACGAATCACCTGAGTTGGCGGGTTGTTGGCATTGTGGCAAGCCACACACTCTTCCGCAGCATTAGAGGCGGTGGTCCAGTCACGCTCACCGCGAGGAGTGATGCTCTTCATCATCAACTGCTCATCCAGTTGGCCGTCGCCATCGCTATCGATGGAGCCAGACGCACAGGTGGTGCCGAAGAAGTCGGTCTTGGTCACTGGGTGACAAGAACGGCAGTTCAAGGTCATCTGCGCCATGCCATCGCTGTCACGCTCGGTCATGCCGTGGCAGGAGCCACATTTCTCATTGGTCACTACCTGACGGCGAGGACGCTGCTCCAGCATGCCTTGCTTATCGAAGAAGTGCAGCCAGTTGTAACCGGCGGCACCTTGGCCCCAGACGCTGGAGGTTTCTGAGCAAGACTCGATGTTTTCACCGGCAGCATCCATGCAGAACCAGATGCGAGGGGTAACCATGCCATAGGAGTCGTTCAGATCACCGTCAAAGCGGTCCTGCAGATCGAATGGACCGATCTCATAGGTGGATTTGCCGTTGGCATAGTTAAGCAGTACCGGTTTGGCCACGTAATCGGAGTCTACAGTCTCCTCTTTATTGGTGAACACACGCAGAATCTTACCGCGCTCCATGCCCATGTCCTGACCACCCCAGTTGATGTAGAACTCGGAGTAGTAGAAGAAGTCCGCCTTATCCAGCTGCAGATTCAGGGACTGGCCGTCTTTATCCAGAATGTCTACGGTCAACTGAACGTAACCGGTGGTGTCGGTATCTCGGCCAGAGTCGATGTTTTCCTGTGCTTGTGGGGCGTCCACCATCTTGGCGTCAACCACGGTCAGGTGCAGATTCTCGCGGCGAGAAGTCTGTCCTTGATAGGTCGACAGGTGCTTCATCTCAATCTCGGATTCACTGTGACACAGAGCGCAGGTGCTGTTGTCTTCTCGAGGGCCACCAACGTGGTTGGCACCGGTTTCGAAGTTGACGTCTTGGTGACACACTGAACAGGTCTCGGCCGTCGGCACCGCTTTCCAGTTGCCGAAATCTTGAGCCACTCCAGTATCTTGGTGGCAGTTGTCACAGCCTCCCACGGGCGCGGAGATCTCGCCAATGTGAACTTGGTGGGCCAACACTGGGAACACCGCCTCGCCGCTTACCTTGTTATCGGCGTGACACGCGACACAGGTTTCCACCTCGGTGTACTTACCGCCGTGGAACGCCAGATCGTCATGACAGCTAACGCAGTTCTCTTCCGTCACCACATTTTTGCTGTACTCCAGTTCGGCACCATCCAGGCGAAAATCATGAATGGCATTGTCATAAGGTACTTCCGAAACGCCAACCGATTCACCACCAGTACGAACCACTAAGCGCAGGGTCTTGCTGTCGGTCAGTTCAAAGGCCTCAACCGAAGAGAGATCCTTGTCGAACTTATAGCGGTAGCTGCCATCTTTATTGTCAATCAACTCACCACAACCGGAGTATTTCGACGCTGGGCAAGATTCTGAACTCAGCAGCTTCCAACTGTTGGCATCGCCTTCTCGCCCTTGCTCTAAGCCAGCAACAATAAAGCCAAACTTATCCAATCCAGCAACCGCCAGATCCTCTTCATTAGTTACGCGGAACGTTAAACTGGAATCGGCACCCACCTCAATCTGTTCAACTTCCACATTCAGTTCACTTGCACTGCTGGCCAGCACCGGAGGCGTGATTCCCGGTTTACCGGGTTCTCCAGGGGCGCCATCATCACCGTCGGAACACGCCGACAACGTTGTCGCGAGCACCGTCGCCAGCATCGCTATTTTGTAGTTTTGATTCATCATCATCATTTCCCTTCAATCAGGTTTGATTGGGCCCTAAATTGGGCAAGGGAGATGCTAGCGATTGCACTACTCTGGCTCTGTGACCAACTCAATTGCAAAATGACGCAAAAACAAAACTGTGAGTCAGCCATATTGAACACCGAACAAATGAAGCCAACTTGTAAACAGATCTAATCCAGCCCGTTCCCCACTGGTTACAACCTTGAATTTTCACCCCTATTTTGGGTGATTTGGGACACAGTTTGGGCTCCCAAAAGTTGCCAGAATTGGGATAATTTTAAAAATGCAGTGAAGAGTTCCCAAAGACAGAGTTAACGGGTTTAACTCATTAAATTTGCCGACAATTTCAGCAAGGTTTGCTATATTGCTCAGCGGGTATTTCCACCAATGAGGATGTGTAATGACAGTCTCGATGAACAGCAGCGCCTACAACCAATACTCAGCGCCACAAAGCAAAACCAGTTACAGTTACACGCCCCCTCAAGATCAGCAGCAACAAGCCGCTCAATCTCAAGGGGAAGCTAAGGCTAAGCCGGAAGTCTCCGCCACGGAAAGCTTCACCTATGGCGTTCTTGGCATGGATCATCCCAGTCAGGTTCAAGAGATCGACGACGACACCTACACCGCAGGTCAGGTTGCCAAAGCCGCCTTGTCCATCGGTGGGTTGCTGCTCGCCGTTGTGTGAATCAACTTCACGAACCTGTAGAGAAACCGTCACTTAGCCCTCACCAAACTGTCACCGCACTGTCAATTGCCCTATCTACATTGAGGCTCTACCCAATCAAAGGAGAGCCATCATGTATATGGACATGCTCAAGCAGCTACAGCAACAAAGCCAAGCCTTTCAAGCCCCTGTTACCCAATTCAACCAACTGATGGCAGAAAACTATCAGCGTGTATCTCGTCTGCAATTGGATGCTGCCCAACACTACGGTGAGCTTGGCATCGACCAGGTAAAATCCGCCTCTGAAGTTACCGATCTCCCTAGCATGATGGCCTTTACCAGCAAACAGATGCAGCTAATGAATGAGATCTCAAGCCGCGTAATGCAGGACATGCAGGCACTCAATGAGATCGGTCAGGAGTTCAAAACCTCCGTCGACAAGATGACTCGCCCCGCCTAAGTCATCAGCAATAACGCCGCTTAGCCTATCTGCAGCGCTGAGCGGCCCTCTCCCTTGCCATCATGGCAGACCGGCCGAACAGGAGCCCAAGATGTTCCACCAACATCAGCAGTGGTTTAACTTTGCCCAGCAGTGTCAGCAGCAGCTGTGGCAACGCTTAAGCACCCCCTCCCTGAGCCATCAAGCGGTACAACAAGATTGGTATCAGCAATGGCTAACGCTGTGGCAGTCCCCACAACAAGATCCCGCAGAGCAACTGCAGTGGCAACTAGAGTGTTGGCAACAACAGCTGCAACTGCTTGGAGAGCTGACTCTGGGCACAACTTCAGAAACTCAGTTAGATCCCTGTCTGAGTGAACCAGAAAAGGGAGATCGCCGCTTCAATAGCCCTCTTTGGCAACAATCGCCTTGGTTCGATTACATCAAACGCAGCTATCTACTGACTCAACGCCAGATACTTAGCGCCATTGAGCAGCACCCGCAACTCGACCAGCCTCAGCGACAGCGGCTGAAGTTCATCGCTCGGCAGATGCTCAGCGCCCTAGCACCCACCAATTTCATTGCCACTAACCCTGAGCTCCTGAAATTGACGGAAGAGTCCGGGGGCCAAAACCTGATAGATGGCCTTAAGCTGCTGCAGCAGGATCTGATTCGCAGTGGTGACCAATTAAATATCGCCATGAACGACAACCAAGCGTTCACCCTAGGTAAGGAGTTAGCGGCAACCCCGGGCTCGGTGGTATTTGAAAATGAGCTCCTGCAGCTGATCCAATACGCCCCTTCTACAGACAAGGTGTACAAGCGGCCAGTATTGATGGTGCCAGCGTTCATCAATAAGTACTACATTCTGGATCTTAGCCGCAAAAACTCACTGGTAAGCCAGTTGGTGGCTCAAGGCCATACGGTGTTTATGATCTCTTGGGTGAACCCTGATCAGAGCCATCAACAGTTGGATTTTGACCACTACGTCACCGACGGCGTCATGGCCGCATTGCACGCCATTGAAACCCTGACTGGTGAGAAAGAGGTTAATGGCGTTGGTTATTGCATTGGCGGCACCTTGCTGGCGACAACCATGGCCTACATGAGCGCCAAGCGCCTGAAAAAACGCATTGTCTCCGCCAGTTTGTTTACCACCTTGCTGGATTTTTCCGAGCCTGGAGACATCGGCCACTTTATCAACGAGCACAGCGTTGCTGCCATTGAAGCGCAAAATCAACAACTGGGGCTCATGGACGGTCGCCAACTGGCGGTCAGCTTTGCTCTGCTCAGAGAGAACCAGCTCTACTGGAACTACTTTGTCGAAGGTTACCTGAAAGGCAACAGCCCCATGGCCTTCGATCTATTGCACTGGAATGGTGACAGCACCAATGTCACCGGCCCTTGTCACACAAGCTTGGTGAAGCGGATGTACTGGCAAAACCAGCTGGTCCAAAAAGGGACGTTTCATGTCCACGATACCGCCATCGACCTCGCCAAAGTCACCAGCCCAAGTTTCGCCGTCGCCACCCAAGAGGATCACATCGCCCTGTGGCAAAGCTGCTACGCCAGTCAACAAGCTTTGGGTGGTGAAAAAACCTTTATCTTAGGTGAGTCAGGCCACGTGGCTGGCATCATCAATCCCATTGGAGGTAAGTACGGCCACTATCAAGGACAACAGATGCAAACCAGCGACGACTGGCTTAAAGCCGCCACCCGCTCCGATGAATCTTGGTGGCAAACCTGGCAGCTGTGGCTCGTGGCTCAAAACCCAAAGACTCAGGTCGACGCACGCCCAGTGACACTGGAGATTGAGCCAGCACCGGGACGTTACGTGCAGCGACGCCTAGATCAACCGTCTCCCCAGGAGGCAAGCCATGACGCTTAAACTGGGAGACAGCGCCTCGGTCAACAAAACCATCACCGCCAGCGATGTGGAAACCTTTGCGGATCTGGCACTGGATCACAACCCAGTGCACCTGGATGCCACCTACGCCAAAAGCACCCGATTCCAACGCCCTATTGTTCACGGCATGCTATCGGCGAGCCTGTTCTCTGGGTTACTTGGTCAACAGCTTCCTGGCCCGGGCACCATCTATCTCGGCCAGTCATTGAGGTTTATGCATCCGGTCTACGTAGGCGAGCGAGTCACGGCTACTATCCACTTGTCGGATCTCAATATCGACAAAGGCATCGCCACCTTCATCACCTTGGTGATCAACACCGAGGGCATCGAGTGCATTCAGGGAGAAGCGGTGGTCAAACTGCCGGAGCCCGTAGCCCAAAGTCTAAGGTAAGTTTCGGAAAATCTGTGTGAGAGATTGGCGGTGCCTGCCACCGCCAACTAAGCTTTGGGAACAGGAATAATGCGGAGGCGTCCTATGCGCCCATGGTTCGTTGCCCTAGCACTACTGTTGTCATCAGCCGCTACAGCCTATGACAGCACCTCGCCTCAAGTGAAATTACTCTATGGTATCCATGGTCCAGACGGGTTACTGCTGCACGCCGAAGAGATCCAAATCACCTTGGTGAAGCCCTACTACCTCACCTTGGAGCGGGAGGATGACAGCGTGCTGGAGCTCACCATCAGTGTCGATGATGTTGCCACTCGCTTGAGCCTCAGCGATCCTCATCTAGGCCAGTGTCAGTTTACCCTAGAACGTGAGTACGAAGCGGGCACCTGCCACACCCACAATGGCAGCAGCATCACCCTAGTGATCGATAAATATCACTAACAAGACAAACCGCAGTGAAACAAAAGGGAGCCTTAGGCTCCCTTTTGCGTTCTGTCGCTATGGCTTACGGCGACTTGCTGGCTTACCTCGGCCCCCTTGAGCTGGCTTGCCCCGACCGGCAGGCTTACTGCCCGGGCGGCTGCGATTGCCCTGCTCTTGGCCGCCACCATTGGCTCGGTTTGCTGGTTTGCCTTTCGGTTTCCCGGCGGCGGCTGGCTTACCTTGGCCCGCACCAATACCTTTACCGCCGTGGCCTGCCGCCTTGGGCTTTTGACCATTGCGACGAGGCTTATCAAACTGACCTAAACCTGTGTGTTTCGACAGCGCTGGGCGACCTTGACCGCGATTCTGATGACCACGCCCTCGCCCTTGGCCCTCAGCGGGCACCAAACAGTTCGGGCCATTACCGATGAGCTTTGCTAAACCAGCACTGCGCAGCCCTTCCCGAACCAGTGGCCAGCCTTCTGGATCGTGGTAGCGCAAAATTGCCTTATGGATGCGACGTTCACGACCGCCCTTGGCAACCGCCACCTTTTCCGACTTGTGACTGACCTTATGCAGTGAATCCAATCCGGTATGCCAGATGGCGGTCGCATTTGCCAATGGCGACGGATAGAAGTTCTGCACCTGATCCAGTTTGAAGTTGTTCTCTTTTAGCCACAGCGCCAAGTTAGCCATGTCTTTAATGGTGGTGCCCGGGTGCGCCGAGATAAAATACGGGATCAAATACTGCTTCTTACCCGCCTCTTTAGAGTACTTATCAAACATCTGCTTAAAGCGGTGATAGCTGCCCATCCCCGGTTTCAACATCTTCGACAGTGGCCCCTCTTCCGTGTGTTCTGGGGCGATCTTCAGGTAACCGCCCACGTGATGGCTCGCCAACTCCTTCACATAGCGCGGATCTTCCACTGCCAGATCGTAACGCACTCCGGAAGCGATCAAGATCTTCTTAATGCCCTCCACCTTACGGGCTTTACGATACAGCTCGATGGTTGGGGTGTGGTCGGTATCCATGTGGCCACAGATGTCTGGATAGATACAGGATAGGCGTCTACAGGTGGACTCCGCCTTCGGGCTCTTACAGCGCAGCTTATACATATTGGCTGTCGGACCACCGAGATCGGAGATCACCCCAGTAAAGCCCGGGACCTTCTGCTTGATCTCCTCGATCTCATTGATGATCGACTCATGACTCCGACTTTGGATGATCCGCCCTTCATGCTCGGTAATGGAGCAGAAAGAGCAGCCTCCATAACAGCCACGCATGATGTTGATGGAAGTCTTAATCATGTCGTAGGCGGGGATCTTCTTGCCCTTATACTTAGGATGCGGCACCCGCTGATACGGCAGGCCAAACACCCAATCCATCTCATCGGTTTCCAGTGGAATCGCCGGTGGGTTAAGCCAAATATGACGATCGCCATGGCGCTGCATCAGCGCACGAGCACAGCCCGGGTTAGTCTCCTGATGGAATACTCGAGAGCTATGGGCGTACAACACCTTATCCACTTTGACCTGATCGTAAGCGGGCAGCAGGATGTACTGCTTCTCCCAAGGTTTGGGCTTGGCTGGCTGCACCGTGACTGGCTTGGCCTGAGCAGGCTCAACCTGAACTTGGGAGCTCATCTCGCAGCCCATGTCGTCGGCACCATAGGGATTCGGAATCGGATCAATTTTGCCCGGAGTATCCAAGGTGGTGGAATCCAAACCAGTCCACTCCGGTAGGGCATCTTTGGTCAAAAAACCGGTGCCGCGGATGTCACGCATGCTGTCGATGGATTCACCGGCAGCCAAACGGTGAGCCACCTCAATAATGGGGCGCTCGGCATTGCCATAGATCAGCAAGTCAGCCTTAGCATCGAACAAAATGGCTCGACGGACTTTATCTTGCCAGTAGTCGTAGTGGGCAATTCGGCGCAGGCTGGCTTCGATGCTGCCGATGGTGACCGGCACCTCTTTATAGGCCTCTTTACAGCGCTGGGTGTAGACCACCACCGCACGGTCGGGACGCTTACCGTGGACGTTATCCGGCGTGTACGCGTCATCATGTCGCAAGCGGCGGTCGGCGGTGTAGTGGTTGATCATCGAGTCCATGTTGCCTGCACCCACCGCAAAAAATAGGTTGGGCTTGCCTAGGCGCATGAAGTCGTCTTTGCTGGTCCAGTCCGGCTGATCGATAACCCCCACCCGGAACCCCTGCGCTTCCAGCATGCGGCCAACAATGGCCATGCCAAAGGAGGGATGATCCACATAGGCATCACCGGTAATAACGATGATGTCGCAGCTGTCCCAACCCAGTTTGTCCATCTCTTTACGCGTGGTTGGCATAAAGGGTGCCGGACCTAAAGACTCGGCCCAGAACTTGGGATATTCAAACAGCTTGGATTTGGGTTTCGGGATCATAGTACTACCTCAGCTTGTAAGGGCGCGGATTGTAGCAGACCCAGCCCCCATAGGCGAAGTTTAAAAAATAGACACATTTTAGCTAGGGGTTTGCCTTGACTGCACCGCGGTTATTGGCGACGGTAACCTCCATAACAATTCAAGGATGAAACATGAACCAAGCACCATCAAACTCGACTCCGCTTCCAGCACAAACCGCTTGTGCCCCTGAAGATTTTGCCCTGCCCCTGTATTACAGCATCGGTTTTGCCCTGATGGTGTTTGCTATCAGCACGGTGTTAATGATTCCGGTATTTGCCCTAATACCAGGCTTCAACGAAAATTTAGTAGAAACTGCAGGTGGCTTGGTCTTTCAGGGTGTCGCCCTATTAGGGTTTGCAATCACCTATCGTAAGTACTACGCCAATCGAGTCCTCGCCGCCATGGCTTGGGTTCGTCCCGCTTCTTCGAGGTTGCTACTGGGGGTGACTTTGGTCACCTACCCCGCAATGGAGTGGGTCAGTTGGCATCTACCGGGAATCGAAGCCGACATTGGATGGATGTTCAGCATAAGTCAGGGCGTCCCGATTCCTCTGCTCATATTGAGCATTGTCATCTTAGCTCCCTTAGTGGAGGAGCTGTTCTTTCGGCAGATGTTGTGGCAATCCTTAGAGCACAAATGGCATAAACCATGGCTAACCTGCACAATCACTTCAGCACTGTGGGCCATCATACACACTCAATACACAATGTGGGCCGTGGCATATATCTTTACTAACGGCCTATTGCTCGGTTTTTTGCGGCACAAAGGCGGCTCGATACTCCCTTGCATCGGCCTGCACATGCTAATGAACCTAATTGCGACCCTGTCTCTGTTCTACGGCTGGGGGCCTTACGGAGAGGTAGCCTTTTAAGTTAGTGTCGATCCCGTATCGCCTTGTCCGCAAGGTGATCGATAAACCTCGGAGCCAACAACTTGAACCAACGCCCCAGCCGCCCTCTCAAAGAGGTCACCAGTAGCCGCTGACGCTTGGCAATGGCCTCGATGCTTAACCGAGCACACTGCTCCGCGGTCATGATTTTGGCTTCCTGCATCGGGCTGTCTCCCAAGGGCTGGCCATCGGCTCCGATGGCCCGCTTATGGATCTCTGACACCACGAAGTCGGGACAGATCACGGTAACATCCACACCGTCCTGTTTGAGCTCAATACGCAGGGAATCAAAGAAACCGATCATGGCGTGTTTAGACGCAGCATAGCCTGTACGACTGGGTACGCCAGTCAACCCCGCCACGGAGGCAATGGCGACAACCTGACCTTTCGCCGTTTTTAAACAAGGCAAGGCCGCATGAGTTAGGTAAACCGCCCCCAGATAATTGACCCGCATCAGGTTTTCAAAAATGGATAGGTCTTGGGTGTCGTCGAAGCGACTCCACATGGTGATGCCGGCGTTGTTAATAACCACATCAATGCAGCCAAACTCTTTGAGCGTCATGGCCACGAGGTTTTGGCACTGCTGCTGATCACTGACATCACAGCCACACACTCGCACCTGTTCGCCGCCATCCATCTCACCGTAGAGCTGGTACAATCGCTCTAAATTGCGGGCAGCCATCATGAGGTTGGCACCAGAGGCGACCAGCTGTTTGGCCAACTCTCTGCCGATCCCTTCAGAGGCACCGGTTAACAACACTACTTTTCCCTGTAGGCCACTCATCGCTTCTCCATAAGCTGTTATGCGTCGTACGTTAAGCCATGTCCACCTGTTTTAGCATCGACAGATCCGGCTCATAGGTCTCCAGATCCTTAGGTCGACCGATGCCATACCCCTGGGCGTAGGTCACCCCAATGGCCTTAAGCTGATCCAAGGTATCCTGGTCTTCCACAAACTCCGCCACCGTTTCAATGCCGATCACCCGGCAAACGTCGTGAATCGATTTCACGATGGCGTAATCCTTGGCATTGGTCGCCAGATTTCGCACGAAACAGCCATCGATCTTCACGTAATCCACCGGCAGCTGACGCAGATAGCCGTAGGAGGCAAAACCGGAACCAAAGTCATCCAAGGCAAACGCAAAACCGCGCTTACGCAGTGAATGCAGCATGTCCAGCGCTCGATTCTCGTTGGCGATGGCCGCCGTTTCGGTTACCTCGAAACAGACGCACTCTGTCGGTACCGACAGCGACTTGGTTAGGTCGTCCACGTAGTCCACCAGCCCATCACTGGACAAGGTGGTGCCGGACAAGTTGATAGAGATAACTTGATAGGGCCAAAGTTCAGGGTGGCGCGCCAACCACTCGAAGGCTTTGCGAATCACCACTCGGTCAACCGCAGGCATCAAGTTAAAGCGTTCTGCCGCTTCAATAAATTGCCCCGGCGCCAAGATGCTGCCGTTTTCCTCTTGGATTCGAAGCAGAATCTCCATCCGCTTACGAGTCGCGGTGCCAGCCACCTGCTCAATGGGTTGGAAAAACAGCACCAAGTTGTCGTTCAAAATGGCTTCGTTAATCTTCATCGCCCATGCAGGCGCATTCCGCTGATGCGCCAGATCCTGATCCATGGCATCGAAGAAGTGAATCTGACTATCACCCTTAGTTTTCGCCACTTCACAAGCCAGCTCAGCGTCTTTTAAAATCTCTTTCGGATTGCCGTTGCCCCGATGGAAAGCCACCCCGATATGAATGCCCACGTTGTAACTGCCGGAATCCCAGTACAGGGTGATGCCCCGTACTTTGTCCATCAGGGTTTTCAGCTGACGAGCGGCATCTTGGGCAGTGGTGTGATTTAAAATAAGGCCAAACTCGTCGCCGCCAATACGAGCCAGAAAGTCACTCTTCTTGATGGAGCGCAACATGGCGTCCGAGACGTCTTTCAACATGCGATCGCCCGCGTCATTGCCGCAGCTATCATTGATCAACTTAAAGCGAGCCAAATCCAAGAAACAGATGGCGTGCTGCCCCTCATCGTGATTCATCTGCGCCAACTGATGATCAAAGCTCTGACGATTAAACAAGCCGGAAACACTATCCCGCTGAGATTTGCGTCTGAGCTCAAGTTTCAACACTTCGGAACTGGTGATGTCTTTGAGAGTAACCACCGCACCAATGCAGCCACTGTCCGACTCGACCCGGCGAATGCTAAAGTCGACCATCTTGGCTTTTTGAGAGCTGGCCAGTTGTATCCGCCCCTCTTCATTCAACGGCCCACCATTGAGCATCGACACCAAAATGGCGTCCAGCTGTGCCCCAGATGTGCCGGGCATGATGTCGGTAAGATAGTGACCGGTCACGTCGGTATCATCCCGCTCCAGCAGCAACTGTGCCACTGGGCTTAGCTGAGTGATTCGGCCCAGATCGTCCACCATGATCACCGCATCCGAGATGGTGCTCAGGGCGCTGCGATGAAAGCGATAACTTTCACTGGCAGCACTCGATAACTCATTGATCACCTGAGCGATGGCTGCCGTTGCTCCCTTGTTGTCGAGTTTAATCGGCTGACGCCAATCACTGTCTTGGCGGTGTTTACTCAAATAGGCCAACATACGTTGAGACGGGGCCACCAGCTGTCTGTGCATGTGAGTAAGACTGATCAGCAAAAGCAGTCCCAAGGCGGCTCCGAAGCTTCCCAAGACCAAAAACAATAGCTGGCTTTTCTGAGCACTTTGCCAATTTTGAAAATCGCCCACCATCGACAGCGGCTTGCCCTGAAAACTGGTGACGGCTAAGTGTACTTGAGAGCCTGTAGACGCCGTAGGGATAATACGTAGGTTGGAGATCAGAGAGCTGCCATGACTGAAGCTCTGCATCACAGGTTCACTCAATAAAAACAGCATCGCCAAGCCGCGGCTTTCCCGGGTCGACTGAGGCAACACCGTTAACCCCCAGTAGTTACCCTCAATCTCGATAAGGCCACTCTTTGCATGTTGAAAAGAGGTTATGTTTAGGCGCTTTTGCAGTTCATCAATCAACCCCTGACGAGTGGCATCGACATAACTGAGATCGGGCAATAACCAATGCAGCTCGCCATAATGGTTAATGGTGAGCAGTTGCAAGCCCTCTCTGTGATAATGGGCTAACAGGTGGGGACGAACCAATGGGTCGGAGTCGGCAAACTCGCTTAACTCTCTCTGCTGAATGTCGAGTCGAGAGTCCAGCTCATTGGCAGCAGATGCCAAGGTTTGACTGTGCAGATCCGCCGTCATCGACGACAAGCCACTTTCCAACTGCCAATACAAAGCACAACCGACAAACAGCAAGATCGGCAAAGCGATGGCACACAGTTGGATGACAAATCGTTTGGTGATACTCATTATGGCCTAATAAGGCGTCCGGCAAACCTGCAAACTTTACCCAAGTTACCGAAAATCGTTGAGATTTAAAATGACTATCAACAAAAGTTCCGATCTGATCGACACCTCGGAAAATTCAATTCAGTTAAATCAGCAAGTTAGCCAGTGTCAGATCTGCCGGGCGCAGCTGCCATTGGAGCCTAGACCGATTCTGCAGTGGTCTGATAAGGCGAAGTTATTGATTATTGGTCAAGCCCCAGGTTTACGAGCTCATGATAAACGACGTCCCTTCGACGACCCCAGTGGCGATCGGCTTAGACACTGGTTAAATATGGACAAAACGGTGTTTTACGACCCCCAGAGAGTGGCGATAATACCGATGGGATTTTGCTATCCAGGTAAGGGGAAAAGTGGCGACCAGCCGCCTCGGCCAGAATGTGCCAGAAGATGGCACCAGCCGCTGCAACAGCGAATGACTGACGTGAAACTAACAATTTTGTTGGGACAGTACGCACAGAAAGCTTATCTGCCCGACTTCCAGAGTGTGACCCAAAGTGGTTTGGCTTACCTTAAGCAGCCACAACAAGAGGTTTTAGCATTGCCTCACCCTTCACCAAGAAACAATCTGTGGCTCAAACGTAATCCCTGGTTTGACGCTGAGCTGCTGCCCTTACTCAAGCAGCAACTCAGTAAACTAACGCTCAGCGATTAGCAGTAGTTTTTAGCGATCTGCGCACCTAGGCGGGCGTTATTCAGAACCAGTTGGATGTTGGCATCCAAGCTGTTGCCGCCAGTCAGTTCGCAAACGCGAGCCAGCAGGAATGGGGTAGATGCTTTACCAGCAATGCCCTGCTCTTCCGCTTCACGCAGTGCAGTTTCAATGGCATTGGTGATCACCTCTGGCGCCATGGCATAAGCTTCTGGAATTGGGTTTGCTACTACAACGCCGCCGTTTAGTTCCATCTGCCACTTGGCTTTCAGGGCTGCCGCGATCTGCTCTGGAGTTTCCAGACGATAGTCAACGCTGTGCTCACTTTCGCGGGTGTAGAACGCTGGCAGGCTATCGGTCTGGTAACCCACAACCGGTACACCTTGAGTCTCTAGGTATTCACGAGTTAGGCCCAGATCCAGAATGGATTTGGCACCGGCACACACTACGGCAACGTTGGTGTTAGCCAGTTCCTGCAGGTCAGCAGAGATATCGAAAGTCTGCTGTGCGCCACGGTGAACGCCACCAATACCGCCGGTTGCAAACACTTTAATGCCCGCCATTTCCGCCAGAATCATGGTTGCCGCTACGGTAGTGGCACCGTCTTTCTCTGCTGCAACAACGAAAGGAATGTCACGACGGCTTACTTTAGTTACCTGTTGGCCTGCTTGGCCCAAGTGACGGATCTGAGCTTCATCTAGACCCACTTTCAGGCGACCGCCGATAATGGCGATGGTCGCAGGAATGGCGCCCTGTTCACGGATCGCTTCCTCTACCATCAACGCGGTTTCAACGTTACGCGGGTAAGGCATACCGTGAGAGATAATGGTGGACTCAAGAGCAACCACTGGCTGGTTGTTCGCCAATGCTTCGGCCACTTCTGGTTGAATATCCAAGTATTGATTTAGCATCTTGCAAGCTCCTGCTGCAGGCGTAATACCGCCTGTTCTGACATGGTAGAGTTAATGGTGCTGTCCGCAGACAGCGCGAGATTGGCAGCCGCCAGTGCAAAATGAACACTGTCGAGCCAATCCCGATGAGAGAGATAACCGTGAGTTAGACCCGCCATCAAGGCATCGCCGGCACCAGTTACGTTGTGAACATTGGTCGCTTTCGCTTCGATAAAGGTGGCTTGGCCACCGTCACTGGCGTAAGCCCCTTCGCTTCCCAAGCTAATAAGCAGTCGTTGAACGCCCATATCATGAAGCGCTGCCGCGACGTCAGGCAGGTCTTCCAAGCGGTCAATGCTACGCCCCGACAACAGCGCCGCTTCCTGACGATTAGGCTTGAGAGTGTGAATTTTATTGAGGTAAGGCTTCAGTTTCGGCGCTTTTACGCTGGAAACCGGGTCAACGAAGATCGCCTTGTCACCATGGCGCTCAAACAGATAGCTCAGTGCGTCGCTGCTGAGGTTGGCGTCTAACACCAGCGCGTATGCGCGCTGCAGCACCCCATCACGACGGGCGAGCTGCTCACCGGTCAAAGAGTCAATCAACCCCATGTCGTTCAAGGCCAGCGCCATTTCGCCATCGGCACCGTGAATCGACAGGTAGCTGCTAGTACTCGCCCCATTGATGGTCAAGCAGTGATCCACGCCAACTTGAGCTTCCCGACAGGCTTGTTTTAGCTGATCAGCCCAAGGGTCATCCCCGAGCACACCAATAAACTGCACCGAAGATCCCAGACGGCCGAGGTTGTCAGCGATATTACGTCCCACCCCTCCAGCACTGGCGACCAGATGCCCGGGGTTGGAATCCCCATGAACCAGCTCAGAGGTAGCAACGCCACTCAAATCCATGTTGGCACCACCGATCACTACCGCGTAACGATCTGGGGCCAAAATGTAGCCTTTACCCTGAATCACCCCTTTGCGGGTCAAGTTCATGATGTGGCCTGCGGCAGCGCTGCGGCTGATCCCAAGTTGATCCGCCAGCTCTTGCTGAGGAATCATGGGTTGCTGGCGAAGAATTGCCAGAATCTGTTGCTCTCGTTCCGTCATAACTTTTGTCCGACTCACAAACAATTGTTTGCATGGTAGGGCAGACTGTTTGAAAGATCGAGTACTTTTTGAATAAATCGTGATCTAGTTCTATCCCCAATGGCGTCTCAGAGATGGTACAGATACAAAAAAGCCCGACTCGAAGTCGGGCTTAATTTGAATTGGCATACACCAGTAAGTGAGCACTTACTTGTGATATTGCTCAGATAGCTCGTGAACTGCATTGATGAACGCACCAGCGTTCTCTGGATCCACGTGCTGGTGAATACCGTGGCCAAGGTTAAATACGTGGCCATTGCCGTGGCCGAACTCAGCCAAGATGCGAGACACTTCACCACGGATCTTATCCGCTGGCGCGTACAACCAAGATGGGTCCATGTTGCCCTGCAGCGCAACACGATCGCCAACACGCTCACGAGCGGCTTTCATATCGACGGTCCAGTCACAGCCAACCGCATCACAACCGGTGTCAGCAATCTGCTCCAGCCACTGACCACCGCCTTTGGTGAACAGTACCACTGGCACTTTACGGCCGTCATACTCACGGATCAGGCCATCCACAATCTTGTGCATGTACTGTAGGGAGAATTCACGGTAAGCAGGGCCAGACAGAGCGCCGCCCCAAGTATCGAAGATCTGAACCGCTTGAGCGCCCGCTTTGATCTGAGCGTTCAAGTACAGGATCACTGACTCAGCCAGCTTGTCCAGCAACAGGTGCAAAGTCTGCGGCTCAGCAAATGCCATCTTCTTGATCTTAGCGAAGTCTTTAGAGCTTCCGCCTTCAACCATGTAGGTGGCCAACGTCCAAGGGCTGCCAGAGAAGCCGATCAGCGGTACTTCGCCTTTCAGTTCACGACGAATGGTGCGTACTGCATTCATCACGTACTGCAACTCACCTTCTGGATCTGGAATAGGCAAGTTTTCAATGACGGCTTTGCTATCACAAAGGGTTTCAAAACGAGGACCTTCGCCCTGCTCGAAGTACAGACCTAAGCCCATTGCATCAGGAACGGTCAGGATGTCTGAGAACAGAATCGCCGCATCCAGTGGGTAACGACGCAGTGGCTGCAGAGTCACTTCACAAGCCAGCTCAGCATTACGACACAGGGACATAAAGTCGCCGGCTTCTGCACGAGTGGCGCGGTATTCTGGTAGATAGCGTCCAGCTTGGCGCATCATCCAGACAGGGGTTTTATCTACTGGCTGACGCAGCAACGCACGTAGATAACGATCGTTTTTCAATTCGGACATTTCGCTCATCCCTAATGCAAGCGGTGTTAAATTGGCGCTATTGTAACATCTTGATTGCCGAATATGGCTCAATCGGCGTGAGCAATTTCTCAAATTTTAGTGCTAAATTTTTGAACTGCTCTGCAAATATTACGGGAACTCTCTGTAACAGAGAGTTGCACGATAACCTCAGCTTTGGTATAAAAAATACTGCGCTAGCAAATAACGCAGAAGCTCGTGACAATCGAGCCCAGAAAGACCATATCTTGAGCCCCGCAGCCTTGCTGCGGGGTTTTTATTTTTCCGTTTCCCACCCTCTCTCCTCTGACCTCAACCAATCGACAGTTTTTTTGACGAAAAACATTGATTAACCGACACACTATTACTTAACTTCTAATCACGAGGACAGCAGAAAATGAGGGAAGCCCATGCTTACAAAACTACAACATGCAGAAAATGCTTGGGGTGGGAAAATTGATCTTATCGATCAGTGGCTAAACAGCCGGCGCCAACTACTAATTCAGTATTGCCAGATTGCCGCCCTAGCGCCATACGACACCAGCAATGACACTTTGCCGGAAGCAAATGACATCAATAACTTCTGTAACTCCCTAGTGGATTACGTATCAGAAGGCCATTTCGAAGTGTTCCAACAGGTGATCGCCGAATGCAAAAAGCGTGACCAACAATCTCAGCAGTTGGTCAGTCAGGTACTGCCGCAAATCACCGACAGCACTGAGCTGGCACTAGACTTCAACGATAAGTTTGGGGTGAAGGTCACCGGCAGCGACGAGTTATGGCTGCAGTTAGACGAGCAACTTTCAAAACTGGGCCAAGCACTGGAAGACCGCTTCGCCTTAGAAGATAAGATGCTGGAGCTACTGCATCGGCAATACAGTGAAGAGGCGCAGCCCAGCAGTTAAATATCCGCCTCAGCCTTGGGCTCAGTCTGCTGTCGAGCCTACACAAAAAAGCCCTGCATCTGCAGGGCTTTTGCTGTCTGGTTTAGACCAGTGTTACACCGCTGATTGAACAATCACTTCGCCCGCAGGCTTGGTGTATTGCTCCATCTGATGGAAGTTCAGATAACGGTAGGTATCCGCCGCCTGAGCATCGATCTCTTTGGCATACTCTAGGTACTCAGCCACAGTCGGCAGCTTACCGGTAATGGATGCCACTGCCGCCAGCTCTGCTGAGGCAAGGAATACATTCGCACCGGTACCCAAACGGTTCGGGAAGTTACGGGTAGAGGTAGACACCACAGAAGCCCCATCGGCCACACGGGCTTGGTTACCCATACACAGTGAACAGCCAGGCATTTCGGTACGAGCGCCTACACGACCGTAAATGCCGTAGTAGCCTTCGTCGATCAGCTGCTGCTGATCCATCTTGGTTGGCGGAGCCACCCACAGGCGAGTCGGCAACGCACCCTTATATTTATCCAGCAGCTTACCAGCGGCGCGGAAGTGACCAATGTTGGTCATGCAGCTTCCGATAAACACCTCATCGATGCTCTCACCCTGCACTTCTGACAGCAGACGAGCGTCATCAGGATCGTTTGGCGCACACAGAATTGGCTCTTTGATCTCGCTCAGGTCGATCTCAATTACCTCGGTATACTCCGCATCCGCATCAGCTTCCATCAGCTCAGGGTTGGCCAACCAGGCTTCCATCGCCTTAATGCGACGCTCGATAGTACGGCGATCACCATAGCCTTCGGCGATCATCCACTTCAGCATCACGATATTGGAGTTCAGGTACTCAGCGATAGATTCTTCCGACAGCTTAATGGTACAGCCTGCCGCTGAACGCTCCGCAGAGGCATCAGACAGCTCGAACGCTTGCTCAACGGTCAGGTTGTCTAGGCCTTCGATCTCCAACACTCGACCAGAGAAGATGTTCTTCTTACCCTGCTTCTCAACGGTCAGCAGACCGCTTTGGATGGCGTAGTAAGGGATGGCGTGTACCAAGTCACGTAGAGTGATACCTGGCTGCATTTCGCCTTTGAATCGAACCAGTACCGACTCAGGCATATCCAGAGGCATAACCCCAGTCGCTGCGGCGAATGCCACCAAACCAGACCCTGCAGGGAAAGAGATGCCCAGAGGGAAACGGGTGTGAGAATCACCACCGGTACCCACGGTATCAGGCAGCAACATGCGGTTCAGCCAAGAGTGGATTACACCGTCACCAGGACGCAGGGATACGCCACCACGGTTCATGATGAAATCAGGCAGAGTCGCGTGAGTGGTCACGTCCACTGGCTTAGGATACGCAGAGGTGTGGCAGAACGACTGCATGGTCAGATCCGCAGAGAAGCCCAGACAGGCTAGGTCTTTCAGCTCATCACGGGTCATTGGACCGGTGGTATCCTGAGAACCAACTGTGGTCATCTTAGGCTCACAGTATTGGCCAGGGCGGATACCGTCAACGCCACAGGCTTTACCCACCATCTTCTGCGCTAGGGTATAACCCTTGCCGGTGTCAGCCACGGCAGCAGGACGACGGAATACGTCGCTCACTTCCAAGCCCAAAGTCTCACGGGCACGGTCAGTCAGGCCACGGCCAATGATCAAAGGGATACGGCCGCCAGCGCGAACTTCGTCCAGCAGTACGTCGGTTTTCAGTTCAAAACGGCACAGCTCGGCACCAGTATCGGCATTTTTCGCCACGCCTTCATAGGGATAGATCTCAATCACATCGCCCATATTCATCTGGCTTACGTCCAGTTCGATTGGCAGAGCGCCAGCATCTTCCATGGTGTTGAAGAAGATCGGAGCGATCTTGCCACCCAAGCAGAAACCACCGGCACGCTTGTTTGGCACGTAAGGGATGTCATCCCCCATGAACCACAGCACCGAGTTGGTGGCGGACTTACGGGAAGAGCCGGTACCCACAACGTCGCCCACGTAGGCAACCTGATGTCCCTTCTCTTTCAGTTTTTCAATGGTGCTGATTGGACCCACTTCACCGGCTTTATCAGGGGTGATGCCATCACGAGCATTTTTCAGCATCGCTAAGGCGTGCAGCGGAATGTCTGGACGTGACCACGCATCCGGAGCTGGAGACAGGTCATCGGTGTTGGTTTCGCCGCTAACTTTGAATACAGTCAGGGTGATCTTCTCAGCCAGTTGTGGCTTAGACAGGAACCACTCCGCATCGGCCCAAGATTGAACCACCTGCTTGGCGTAGTCATTACCGGCGTTCATCTTCTCAACCACATCGTGGAAGGAGTCGAACATCAGCAAG
Source organism: Ferrimonas aestuarii (assembly GCF_005116665.1). Classification (GTDB taxonomy): domain Bacteria; phylum Pseudomonadota; class Gammaproteobacteria; order Enterobacterales; family Shewanellaceae; genus Ferrimonas; species Ferrimonas aestuarii. The sequence continues at coordinate 84,283 of NZ_SWCJ01000011.1, forward strand.
GTGTGAGACAGGGCTTTAACCGCCAGCGGTGCCAGCTTGTCATTGTCCAGTGCACGCAGCAGAGGTTCGATGTTGTAACCGCCCTGCATGGTTCCTAGCAGCTCAAGAGCGCGCTCTTGGGTCAACAGTGGGCTGGTCTCTTCGCCTTGTACCACGGCGGTTAGGAAGCTGGCTTTTACGTAAGCGGCCTCGTCCACGCCTGGCGGGATGCGATTTTCCAGTAGGTCAATCAGAACCGCTTCCTCTCCTTGAGGTGGGTTCTTGAGTAATTCAATCAGTGCGGCGGTTTGCTCCGCATCGAGTGGTTTGGGGGCAATACCTTGTTGTGCGCGTTCGGCAACGTGTTCTCGGTAGGCTTCTAGCACGGCAAAAATCCTCTTTTACTGGCAGGCTTACGACGAAGCTGCTCGTCCTATTATGATTACCTCATCCTCTGCCTAGTTATTGCGCAGACGGGATTCGGCCGATGTGGCATTTGAGTCTAATTTTGTGATTAAGGCCACACCTTTTTCGAGCTGCCCGCAGTATATCCGAATTTAAACAGAAGTTTAAATCCTAGCCAGAGGAAATAACCGAAGATTCCACCAAAGTCGTAATATGGCCTCCATGGGGAGGTCATTGGGATTTTATTCAGGCAGGGTAAGATTTTGTTCAACAACCGCCTCGGCAAGCACGGTTACTGGACCATAGGATTGATAGATCCCAAAGCCCTCAGATTGCGTTTCATGACTGTCCGCCAGATCGGCATTGGCTACACAGGTATAGCCGAGCTGATAGTCACCCTCACCAATAAAACCGAAGGTATAACGATACTCTCCAGTGACGTCATCTAGGCTGATGTCCGCCGCCGCAATAGGCTCCTGAAGTTCGCTTGCCTCTGGATAACTCGCTTCACCAATGAAATCTCCCATCTGCTCTAGGGTCGGCGCACTGGCATAAAGGTACGCCGTATGCTGGAAACTGCTGGCACCGAGTCGCTGCGACTCATCGGCTTCACAAGCTAGACGCTGCTCATCTTGAAGTTGGCCGGTAATGGTACCCGCACCAGCAAGATTCACTAGCTGTACCGCAGTTGGTTTGATGAAATAGCCAGCCTGCCCCACGGGGTTCACCAACCCCTTGCGCAGATCAAACTCTGCGACAAAGCTGTTGCTGCCTGCATTAATGGTAAATGGCTGATTAAAAAAGATGCGCCCCGCACTCTGGGTATCACCAGACACACCACTGCAACTGCCTTTGCTGTTCACTCGCAGCGGCTGAATGCCATCAGATTCACTGTTTACATAAGAAAGGTCAATTTGCCCATTGCCATCTAGTACATAGAGACACATGGTGTAGACGCCCGTAGGCAACTCTTGACCGCTAATTAGTGCCTTGCTGTTATCGCCCTGATACTTGAGCAGATCCACGCTATCAGCACCGTCACCACTAAGATCAATCAAAACTGGGTCGCCACCGCCTTGTGGCACTAACACTGCCTCATTGAAAAACAACACCACTTCAGACGCTTCATCAACAGGAGCATCAGACACCGCCAAAGAGAAGCTTCCCACCTGGGGGCTGGAGTCGCCTCCACCGCTGCTACCACCACAGCCAACGAGAGCCAAAGTGGAGCCCAATCCCAATGCGATAAGTTTTCGGTTCATATATACGTCCTAACTCTCTATTCTAAGCGTCATATTTCGCCAGCCTTAAGTGTAGTTAACCCATGAATATAAGGTTGGAGACACGCAGGGTAATCACGTTCAAGGCAATGGCAAACGAACAAAACTCATCTGAATTCGAGGCTTTATGTATCAAGCAATCATCTTCGATATGGACGGGGTGCTAGTAGACTCCGAACCCTTCTGGCAACAGGCTGAATTAGCTGTATTTCCTCGTTATGGTGTCGAATTAACGTTAGCTGACACCCTCAAGACGCAAGGGCTTCGCATCGACGAGGTGGTGAAGTATTGGTTCGACCGCCAACCTTGGGAAAACCCCAATCTGGCTCAAGTAGAAGCTGAAATTCTAGATACCATGGTGGAGGTGATTGCAGCACAAGGCCAGCCGATGCCAGGGGTCATGCAGACTCTGGATGCAATTAAAGCCGCAGGGATCCCCATGGCGGTGGCCACGTCATCGCCTCATCGCTTGATGGAAACCACCCTTAAGGCGCTGAATATCCAGGGCTACTTCAATGCTACCTGCTCGGCAGAGCACCTGCCATTAGGCAAGCCTCACCCACAGGTGTATCTCAATGCCGCCGACGCACTGGGCGTTGCACCTGAGCACTGTTTGGCGATTGAAGATTCTTTCAATGGGGTAATCGCCGCCAAAGCAGGACGCTTAGCTGTCGTAGCGATTCCCGATGCTGACCACAAGCAGGACGCCCGATTTGCTGCTGCAGACTACCGCTTCGATAGCCTGCAGCAATTCGACTTAGAACGATTTACCTAAGAACAGGTAGAAGCTGTCGTCCCCAGTATCGGCATGACCCCATGCCAATGCTGCGGGGCCCAATTTCGTTTCCGCACCGAGAAACAAGCTACCAGAGTAGATAAGGTCGCCCATATCCACGCTGTCTTTCTCTAGCCAAACATTACCGGCTTCGAGAGAGAAGCCCACATAGACTGGAATCGATAACCCCAACGTGCCCTCTGACAGATCGTAGGTGTACACACCCGCAGCCAGTGCTCGGTGACTGCCAAACAGAGAATCACGATAGAATCCGGACAGGTTCAAGAAACCACCTAAAGACTGCAGCTGACTTAAGCTGACTCCATCTTCATTCACCGACTGGTATTCGGTTTTAATGAACCCGCTGTGCTGATCCCAATGAGTGGCGCCAACCCATTGAAACTCGTACTGGATGGAGCGGGCATTAGACCGAGGTTGATCATCGAACGTAAGATCTGAGCGCTCATCAAGGTGAGCCACACTCACCAACAGTTTGGTTCCCTCGGTGGGAAACATAAACTGATCCAGCGAATCATAGCCGAACGTTAAACGCGCCCCATTAACCTCGTATTCGCCGAGGTTGCTGAAAAAGTTGGAGCTTTGGTTTTCCAGATCGCCTGTCTCGTACATGTAGGACAGCTCCAGCTGCGCCTCAGTCCCGATATTGATGCCGGCACCCACAGTGAAATTACTGCTGTCACGACGCACCTCTTTAAAGGGAAACGCCTCATCTTCAATGATGCTGTCCCACAGTTCTTTGTGATACTCAAAGTGACCTCGAAGGTACCATTTCTGGGTGGTCTCCAAAGGCAAGTAGAGTTCGCTTTTAACGCGCTGATCGTTGCCGATCCCCAGCTCATTTCGCCACTGGGCACCGAACAGGTGTAGGTTGTTTACTGTGTAGGCCACGTCGACGTTAACTCGAGAAACATCATCGAAGTTATCCTCAAAACGCAGGCCAAGCTCAAGCAGATTGGGGCCCCAGCTCTTGCCAGCGACATCCAACACCAGCACGTGGCCTTCGGGACGCTCATCGATGTGGGCATCCACCTGCTCAAATTCATTTAACGCATACACCCGGGCGATGGCGTTTTCGATCTCGTCCTGCTCAAGCAGTTCCCCAGGTTTCACCCCTAAGGCATTCATGATGTGCGCATCATTGACCCAGGAGTTGTTGTTGAGCTCCACGGCCATCAGTTCGCCACGGCCCTTACGCAACCAAAACTCTCGCACCGCAATCTTCTGATCTTGGTAGGCGCGATACGCCTCCTCAGAAATGGACAACTCTTTCAGTCGAGCTAACTCTACCTTCGCCGCCTTTTCACCTCGAGGAATCATCTCCGGCATCAGGTCAAAATCACTGGTTCCCACACCATCAATTTCAGGCACCAACAGGATGTCCTGTTCAGACATCAACGTCACCTGTTGGTCTCGAGTCATGTTGGTCAAATACCCCGTTAACTGATCGACTACATCGAAGACCGACTTCAGCTCATCTTGACTCTTTAGTGGGGTGCCGATGTCGACGGCAATAATGATGTCGGCCCCCATCTCCTTAACCACGCTCACCGGAAGGTTGTTGGCCATGCCACCATCCACCAGCATCTTGCCCTGATATTCAATGGGAGCCAGCGCACCAGGAACGGTCATGCTGGCCTGCATCGCCACCACCAGATTACCGGAGTCAAGCACCACTTCACTGCGATCCGCCAAGTTGGTGGCCACGGTGCGCAGCGGAATCGCCAGATCGTCAAAATGATTTAGCTCAGGGATGGTACCTACCGAGCGCCGAATCAGCGAACGCATGGTCTGCCCTTGAAGCGCCCCCTTTGGAAACTTCACTTCGCTGCCGTCAAAACCCATTTTGAGGGGCAGTGGAAACTCATTATGTTGTTGCTTGTGTCGATAGGAGAGATCTTCTCGAGGCACGTCGTCATCGAAGCCGGTATTAAAATCCATCGACATCATGATGCTTTCGATGTCATCGGCACTGTAACCCAAAGCATATAGGCCAGCGATGTAGGCTCCCATTGAGGTACCCGCAATATGATCCACCGGAATGTGATTTTGCTCCAGCACTCTCAGCACCCCAATGTGGGCGGCTCCTTTGGCACCACCACCGGAGAGCACAACCCCAATTTCAGGGCGCTCTTTCGCTTGTAGGCCAACAACAGACAGGGCTAAGGCCATCACCAATAATCGAATTAACACAGGCTTCCTCAATCAACTAACGCGTCTTCTAGGGACATCTGTTTATTTTCGCTGTAGCCTTCAATCCATGCTAGGCATTGAGGCTCCGGCATCGGCCGAGCAAAGCGGAATCCTTGGATAAAGTGGCAGCCCTGCTCAATCAAAAACTGCTGTTGAGCCAGTGTCTCCACCCCTTCCGCAATCACCGACAACTCTAGGTTTCGGCCTAAGTCTAGAATACTGCAAGTAATAGCCCGATTCGCTTTGTTTTCCAACATAGATTGGATGAAAGAGCGGTCGATCTTGAGGCTGGTCACCGCAAACTGGCTCAGATAGGCCAATGATGAGTAGCCAGTACCAAAATCGTCCACCGCCACTCTCACTCCAAGCTCTCTCAAGGCTTTGAGGTGGTCTTTAGCTAGACCGACCTGCTGCATCAATACCCCTTCGGTGATCTCAAGACACAACCGCCGAGGATCCATGCCCACCTGCTGTAGAGTCTGTTTAATCACTTCCACGTAGTTGTGTTCGCAGAAGTGGCTGGCAGACACGTTCACCGACAGCGTCATCTCATCATAGCTCGGCCATTTCACAAATTGGCGACAGGCTTGCTTGAGCATCCAGCGATCCAGCGCAATGATCAAACCGCTGGACTCAGCCAACTCGATGAATCGCTGCGGAGACACCTGCTGGCCATCTTCGCGGCGCCATCGCATCAAGGCTTCCACTGCCACTACCTTGCCGCGAGTGACATCCAGCACTGGCTGAAAATGGATATCGAGAGCGTTCAATGCCAGAGCTTGACGCAATTCGGTTTCCATCTCCAACTGATAGGTGGCTTTGGCGTCTTTGTCGGGCGTGTAACAACACACCTGGCCGCGCCCTTGCTCTTTGGCGTGATACATCGCCAGATCGGCGTTTTTCAACAGCTCTTCAGCTTGCTGGCCATGTTCAGGGTAGCAAGCCACTCCGATACTGACCGACAAGTAAAACTGCTGACTGCGAACCTTAATAGGACGCTCTAAGCAGTTGATCAGCCCCTGCGCAAGCTCCATCACCTGCTCTTTGGACGCCACATCAGGCACCACCACTACGAACTCGTCACCACCAAAGCGGCACAGCGTTCCAGCATCATCAAGCCGCGCCGCCAGTAAGGAGCTGATCTCTTGGAGCAATGCATCACCGGTACCATGACCGAAGGTGTCATTGATGTGTTTGAAGCGATCCAAATCGAGGAACAGTAGCGCTAACTGAGTGGTGTTGCCGTCCACCAGATAGCCTTTCATCAGTTTATCGAAGTAGCTGCGATTGGGCAGGCCAGTCACTCGGTCGTAGTTGGCCAGTTGCTTCAGCTCAATCTCTCGCTTTTTACGCTCTGAGATGTCCGAGAACAGCGCCACATAATAATCATCACCGTCGTCTACCGTCATCCGGGACAGGTTCAGCCACACGGGCACCGTGCCACCAGCTCGGGTTTTCAGGTCCAGCTCTCCGCCCCAGTTATGCTTCTGCTGAAGGGACGCGATAACCTCAGAATCATGAAGCAATTGATGGGCCGGACGCCCAATCAACTCGCCAACGCTGTAACCAAGAATGGATACCGCGGAGGCGTTGTTGGCGCCAATCAAGCCCTGTTCATCGATGATCAACATCCCCTCGGAGGTGTTCTCAACCGCGTGCGCATAGAGCGTGTGCTGGTGTGCCATCTGACGCACATTGGTTTTATCGGTAAATACCCCTGCAATCACTTTGGCCTTGCCGGTATCCAGATCGCGCTCAATGGCGGTACCCGACACCCATAACCAGCGCCACTCCCCTAGGGGGCTAATCACTCGAAACTCCACATTAAGCCGCTGCTGCTCGCCATTTACGATGGCATTCCACGCTTGCTCAGCGGCATCACGATCATACCGATGCAGATTCATCCCCTTGCGAGGCAGGCGCATCGGCCGGGTGGAATGAGACAGCGTCGACTGCCGATTTTCGATATAGAAGCTGTCGCTGCTGGCGTCCCACTCCCAGATGTCTGAACCGCTGCCCTGCAGGGCGAGCTGCAATCGATGCTGGCTCTGCTTCAGCGCATCGTTAATTTGTCGTTGGCGCCTCAACTGATTTCGCCAATACTCGGTTAGTAACAAGGCCAACGCCAAGATCAGAAGGATCGATAAAATCTGAATGCCGCGAGATTGCCACCAGTACTGCTGAACCTCGAAATCCAGCGTCACCAATTTCGGGTACCAGGCACCGTTTACCTGCCCCTGAAGCACCAACTGATGTTTCCCCGCAGGCAACTGGGACAGATTCACGGCGGTTTCGTCATGAATCTCCACAAAGGGCGCTTCCTTGCCATTCAAGTTCAATCGGTAGCGCACTGGCACCCCATTGGCGTCAGAGATCGCCTCCACCCCAAAGCCGATGGTCACTAAGCTGTAGTTAGGCTCTATCACCACAGGTTCACGCCCAGGGGAGAGGTATAACCGACTACGCTGAGGGTACTGAACCTGCACCGATTCGATCAGCAGTTGCCCCTGTGACGCCTCCTCCTCAATCAAGGATGGGTCTAACTTCCACAGCCCTGAAGTGCTACCAAGCCACAAGATGCCTTGCTTGTCTTCAAACAGAGCGCCTTCACTGACCTCCAAACCATGCAGGCCTCGGTCGTCCCCCAAGGGAATAAGCTGATGTTTCTCAGGCTGATAAAGTAAGATCTGATCAAGGCAGCCGATGATGGCTCCCTCTTTTGAAGCCAGCATGGAAAACGGGGTACGGCAATTGACCTGCCACTCAATGTCTTTGTTCACGGCCTGTTGTTTAGGGATATCAACCTCGAACACCCCCTCACCATAACTGCCGATCAGCAAGCGCTCATCACTCAAAGCGATGATGTTACCTATGTGGTATTGCTCGTTGGTATCAGGGAGCCAATACAGGCGGTCCTGATAAGCTCCAGTTGTCAGTGATAACTCTCCAAAACGGCGCATGCCACCAATCCACAGCGTGTCACCAAGCTCATAGGCAACTCGAACACTTTCAATGGGTTTACCATCAACCAATACCCGCTCCACCTGACCACTGGCTTTATCGAAACGGTAAAAGAAGGTATCGGTACTTACCCAGATGCTGTCTTTTCCTTGTTGGAGGCCCAAGATCACTCGCTGCCTCATCGATTCACCGTTTTCGGTGACCAATAATCGATGGCTGTAATCCTGTCGATTCCACAGAAACAGCCCTTTCGAGGTACCAAGCAGCAGTTGGTCTTTACCTACAGGCATCAGCCCAAATACGGCATCTACATTATCCAGATCGCGAATTTGATGGGTTATGCGTTCCCCAGTGGCGAAGTTGATCTCATCCAGACCATTCTCATGGGCAACGTAAAAACCGTTTTCATCGCCCCAGGTAGACCAAACCAGCTCATTGGATAACGAAGGCTCGGTTCGACTGTTATATTTAGCGAGAATATAGGGCTCCGGTTGCTCCATCACCACCACGCCCGCATTAAGTGTGGCAAGCCAGATGTTGCCCAAAGGATCCAGCTGCAACTTGTAGAGGCTGTTGCTCTCCGCGAAGAACTTATCGTGATCGCCAAGGGTGGTCAGTTCCTTGGTGTCTGGATTCACTTTTAACAGGTGCCGCTGGCCCAGCATCCACAGCATCCCTTGGGGACCTTGCTCAATACTTCGTACCCCACCAAACTCTCTGGCCAACAAGGTAAATGCATCCCCCTGTTGCAGGAACACACCTTCGCTGCCCGATAACCACAGCTGCTGATGGTCATCCACAAACATCGACGAAATGCGGCCATTGTCCTTCGACCACGGGATAGAGTGAAACGACTCCTGCTCCAGATCAAAGCCAATCAAGCGCTCTCTCGAGGCTATGATCACCTGCTGATCATGATGAACGATGGTGTGAGCGACGCCACTGCCGCTCGGAAGCACCCCAAGAAAACGCAATGACATGGCGCTAATATCGAGTCGATAAAGCTCATTTTTATCATTCACCAGCCACAATTTGTTGTCGCTGATCTCACTAATTGCAATGCTACTGGAACGGCGGAAGTTGCCAAAACGCTGTACCCCAAGCATCTCAGTTCGCTCTTCATTGGGGTAATAGAGATAGAGATCGTGTTCAGTGGAAACCAACAGCAGTTCGGGGGTCAGCTCTCGCACAGCACGAATGATGCCGTCACCAAACATGGTGGAGCCAGAAGCGACATCGATGCGACGCGTTTTGTGGCTAGCCAAACGATAGAGGCCATTATGGGACGCCACCCACACCATGCCGTTGTGAGCGATATCGATATCGTAGATCGAATTAACCGACAGCCCATTGGCTTGGTCAAAGTGTCGCGTGACTAACTCTGTCGCCATCAGCGACGAACAAAAAAGAGCCAGACACAAAAATAATGTCGTTATTGTTTTCACGGGATTGCACTTTTGTGGTCTGCTAGCGCTCACTTTAAAGATGCGGCTAGAAAAGATCTATTTATCGTTGAAATTTGTGCGCGATATTCAGTTTTGGTTCAAACTCCTGCTCAGTATTTAACCACAAAAAAAGCGGCCGAAGCCGCTTTTTTAATTTCAATTACTTTAACCGTTAGCGCTTCTTAGCTTTTGGGTTTGGCAGATCGGTAATGCTGCCTTCGTATACCTCTGCGGCCAAGCCAATGGACTCATGCAGAGTTGGGTGAGCGTGGATGGTCAATGCCAGATCTTCGGCATCGCAGCCCATCTCAATTGCTAAGCCAATCTCACCCAGCAGTTCACCACCGTTGCTGCCTACGATCGCGCCACCGATGATGCGGTGAGAGTCTTTATCGAAGATCAACTTGGTCATGCCGTCAGAAGCGTCCTGAGCGATGGCTCGGCCACTGGCGGCCCAAGGGAAGGTCGCAGTTTCGTAGTTAACGCCCTGCTCTTTGGCTTCCTTCTCGGTCAGACCAACCCATGCCACTTCCGGATCGGTGTAAGCGATGGATGGGATCACCTTAGGATCGAAGTAGTGCTTCTTACCGGCAATCACTTCCGCAGCCACGTGGCCTTCATGCACACCTTTGTGCGCCAGCATTGGCTGACCGACGATGTCGCCGATGGCGTGAATATGGTTAACGTTAGTACGCATCTGCTTATCAACGTTGATGAAGCCGCGCTCGTCAATCTTCACGCCAGCTTTGTCGGCGTCGATCAACTTGCCGTTTGGTGTACGACCAATGGCCACCAATACTGCGTCGTAACGCTGAGGCTCTGCCGGGGCTTTCTTGCCTTCCATGGTCACGTAGATGCCATCGTCTTTGGCTTCTACTGTGGTCACCTTGGTTTGCAGCATGAAGTTAAACTTGTTCTTCATGCGCTTGGTGAACACACGAACCACGTCTTTGTCTGCCGCAGGAATAACCTGATCCAGCATCTCAACCACTTCCACTTGGCTACCCAGCGCATGGTATACGGTACCCATCTCCAGACCGATGATGCCACCGCCCATGATCAGCAGTTTTTCAGGAACTTCTTTGAGCTCAAGTGCGTCGGTAGAATCCCAGATACGTGGGTCTTCATGAGGGATGAATGGCAGCTCGATTGGGCGAGAGCCGGCAGCGATAATGGCGTGGTCGAAGTTGATCACTGTGGTGCCGTCTGCGCCTTCAACGGCGATGCTGTTAGGACCGGTAAACTTACCGAAACCGTTAACCACATTCACCTTACGCATCTTGGCCATGCCACCCAGACCACCGGTCAATTGACCGATAACCTTCTCTTTGTGGGCACGCACTTTGTCCAGATCGATCTGAGGCTCACCAAAGCTCACGCCGTGATCAGCCATCGCTTTGGCTTCATCGATCACTTTGGCAACGTGAAGCAGTGCTTTTGAAGGGATACATCCAACGTTCAGACACACACCACCTAGGGTGCTAAAACGCTCGATAATGACGGTTTCAAGGCCTAGATCGGCAGCTCGAAACGCTGCGGAGTAACCGGCAGGTCCGGCACCGAGAACCACGACTTGGGTTTTGATCTCGTTGCTCATATTGTCCTCTATTTTTATTTTCATTCCGTTGGGGCAGACGCCACCCTCTAAGGGGGTGATGGCATTGTACTGCCCAAGCTCGATAAACAAAAGGCCAACCCGAAGGGCTGACCTTTATCTACAGATTTACAGAATCAATCGACGGATATCCGCCAAATTCTGGCTCAGGGTAGTGATAAAGCGTGCGGCATCGGCACCGTCGATCACTCGGTGATCGTAAGACAGTGCCAGCGGCAGCATCAGGCGTGGCTGGAACGCTTGTCCATCCCACTTCGGCTTCATCTCAGAGCGAGACACACCCAGAATGGCCACATCAGGGGCATTCACAATCGGTGTGAACTGAGTACCACCAATGCCACCTAGGCTGGAGATGGTAATGCAGCTGCCCTGCATGTCTTGAGCTTTGAGTTTGCCCTGACGTGCTTTGGCAGACAGCTCACCCAGATCCTTAGACAGCTCGTTGATGCCCTTCTTATTGACATCACGTACCACAGGAACCACCAGACCATTTGGCGTATCGACCGCCACACCGATGTGCACGTACTTCTTCATCACTAGGTTCTCACCGTCCGCCGACAGCGAACAGTTGAACTTAGGATGCAGCTCCAGTGCACGAGCCAGCGCTTTAAGGATGAATACCAGCGGCGTCAGTTTCACGCCGTCGTCCATCTTAGCCGCCAGTTGGTTCTGCTGCTTGCGGAACGCTTCCTGCTCGGTTATGTCCGCCTCATCGAACTGAGTCACATGAGGGATGGTTACCCAGTTGCGATGCAGGTTCGGACCAGAGATCTTCTGGATACGAGACAGTGGCACCTCTTCCACTTCACCAAACTTGGCAAAGTCGACTTTCGGCTGCTCAATCACCTGCAGGCCGTTACCGGCACCAGTGCTAGTAGCAGAGCTGGCCTTAGGACGAGACAGCTCGTACTTAACGTAAGCCTGAACGTCCTCTTTGAGGATGCGGTTCTTACGACCCGTACCAGTCACCTTGGTCAGATCAACACCAAACTCATTAGCCAGACGGCGAACCGCCGGAGAAGCGTACACCGCACCAGATGGCGCCTGAGCACCCGCAGATGGGTGATGAGGAACTGGTGCCGCTCGCTTGGCTGGCGCGTCCGCTTTCGCAGGCGCTGGGGCCGGTGCAGGCTCCGCCGCAGGGGCTGGTGCGGGTGCTGGCGCTTCGGCTGGCGCCGAGGCTGCGGTTTCAATCTCAGCGACTAAACCACCTTCGCCGATTTTGTCACCCACGTTTACGTGCAGCGCTTTCACCACGCCGCCGAAAGGTGCAGGCACCTCCATGGTGGCTTTGTCGGTTTCCAGAGTAATTAGGCCCTGCTCCGCTTCAACGGTGTCGCCGACGGCAACCAGCACTTCGATGATGTCCACTTCACCGGACTCACCGATGTCTGGAACCACGACTGACTCAACGCTGGCCGTTGCCGGTGCTGCAGCTGGTACAGGCTCTGCCACTGGGGCCGCCTCTGCAACCGGTGCTGGTGCAGGCTCTTCAGCTGGGGCAGGAGCAGGAGTTTCTGCCGCCGCTTCGCCGCCAGCCACTTCAACTAGGGCAATCAGGTCGCCTTCGCTAACTTTGTCGCCAACTTGTACTTTCAGCTCCACCACAGTGCCGGCCTCTTCGCTTGGCACATCCATGGTGGCTTTGTCGGTCTCAACGGTCAGCAGTGCGCCTTCGGCTTCGATGGCATCACCGGCGGCCACACAGACCTCAATGATCTCAACGGCATCCCCGCCTACGTCCGGTAAGCGGATCTCTTTTACATTCGCCATTCGCTTATCCCCTTAGGCCCACAGAGGGTTAGGTTTGTTGGTATCAATGCCGTACTGCTCGATGGTGTCAGTCAACACCTTCACAGGCAGTTCGTCACGGTCAACCAGCGACTTCAGTGCTGCCAGAACTACCCAGCGTGCATCCACTTCAAAGTGGTGACGCAGGTTAGCGCGGCTGTCGGAGCGACCGAAACCATCGGTACCCAGCACTTTATAGTCTGCAGGAACCCAAGCACGGATCTGATCCGCGTAGGACTTCATGTAATCGGTAGCCGCAATCACCGGAGCGTCGCCTTCCAGCACCTTAGTCACGTAAGCCTGCTCAGGCTTAGCTTCTGGGTTCAGTAGGTTGATGCGCTCAATAGCCTGACCATCACGGGTCAGTTCGTTGAAGCTGGTAACGCTGTAGACGTCGACATCCAGACCGAAGTCTTTAGATAGTGCATCCGCCGCTTTGCGAACTTGCTGCAGAATAGAGCCACAACCCAATAGACGAACCTTACCTTTACCAGAGCCTTTCAGAGTATCCAGCTTGTAGATACCTTTGATGATGCCCTCTTCCACGCCTTCTGGCATGGCTGGCTGCTCGTAGTTTTCGTTCAGGGTGGTCAGGTAGTAGAAGATGTCCTCTTGGTCATCGCCATACATACGCTCAAGGCCGTCTTGAACGATGACTGCCACTTCGTAACCGTAAGTTGGGTCATAAGTAATACAGCTTGGGATGGTGTTGGCCATGATGTGGCTGTGACCATCTTGGTGCTGCAGGCCTTCGCCGTTCAGGGTAGTACGACCGGAGGTACCACCAACCAAGAAACCGCGAGCACGCATATCACCGGCTGCCCAAGCCATGTCGCCCACACGCTGGAAACCGAACATCGAGTAATAGATGTAGAACGGAATCATTGGCGAGTCGTTGGTGGAGTAGCTAGTCGCCGCCGCCAACCAGGAGCTCATCGCACCAAGTTCGTTAATGCCTTCCTGCAGTACCTGACCTTTCTTGTCTTCACGGTAGTAAGCCACTTGGTCACGGTCTTGCGGGGTGTATTTCTGACCTTCGTGGGCGTAGATGCCCACCTGACGGAACAGGCCTTCCATACCAAAGGTACGGGCCTCATCCGGAATAATCGGAACGATGCGCTTGCCGATCTGCTTGTCTTTCAGCAGAGCCGTCAGTACGCGAACAAACGCCATGGTGGTGGAGATTTCACGACCATTGGAGCCTTTGAGTACCGCATCAAACGCCTTCAGAGGTGGGGTTACCAGCTCTTCGGTGAATTGTGGGGTACGAGCTGGCATGTAGCCTTTCAGGGCTTCACGACGCTCACGCAGGTACTTCACCTCTTCGGAGTCTTCTCCTGGGTGGTAGTACGGAATGTCTTCCAACTGCTCATCGGTCAGTGGGATGTGGAAACGGTCACGGAAGTGCTTAATCGCTTCCATGTCCATCTTCTTAACCTGGTGGGCAATGTTCTTACCTTCACCGGCTTCACCCATGCCGTGACCTTTTACGGTCTTAGCCAGAATAACCGTTGGACGACCCTTGGTTTCGTTGGCCTTCTTCAGTGCCGCGTAAACCTTAATTGGATCGTGACCACCACGGTTCAGGCGCCAGATGTCCGCATCGGACATGTTGGCCACCATCTCGGCAGTCTCTGGGTATTTACCAAAGAAGTGCTCACGGGTGTAAGCGCCGCCTTTGGCTTTGCAGTTCTGGTACTCACCGTCAACGGTCTCTTCCATCAGCTGCAGCAGCTTGCCTGAGGTGTCGCGGGCCAGCAGAGGATCCCAGTAACGACCCCACAGTACCTTGATCACTTCCCAGCCTGCGCCGCGGAACTCACCTTCCAGCTCCTGAACGATCTTGCCGTTACCACGTACCGGGCCGTCCAAACGCTGCAGGTTACAGTTAACGATGAAGATCAGGTTATCCAGCTCTTCGCGAGCGGCCAGACCGATTGCGCCCAGCGCTTCTGGCTCATCCACTTCACCGTCACCCAGGAAGCAGTACACCTTCTGCTCGGAGCAATCTTTGATGCCACGGTCAGTCAGGTATTTCAGGAAGCGAGCCTGATAGATGGCCGCAATTGGGCCAAGACCCATGGATACGGTTGGGAACTGCCAGTAATCAGGCATTAGACGAGGGTGTGGGTAGGATGGAATACCTTTGCCATCAACCTCTTGTCGGAAATTATCCAGCTGCTCTTCAGTCAAGCGGCCTTCAAGGAAAGAGCGAGAGTAGATGCCCGGAGCGATGTGACCCTGGAAATAGACCAGATCGCCGCCATCTTTCTCGTTTGGAGCACGGAAGAAGTGGTTAAAGCAGACGTCATACAGTGTCGCACTGGAGGCGAAACTGGAGATGTGACCGCCAAGTTCAAGATCTTTTTTGGATGCACGCAAAACCATAGCGAGGGCGTTCCAGCGCACGATAGCGCGGATTCGACCTTCAAGCTCAAGGTTACCAGGCATCACAGGCTCTTGACCTGCTGGGATGGTGTTTACATAAGCCGTGGTGGCTTTGTAAGGAAGATAAGCACCGCTGCGGCGGGCTTTATCGATCATCTGCTCCAATAAGTAGTGAGCCCGTTCCGGACCCTCTTGTTCCAATACCGCGGCCAGAGCACCTAGCCATTCCTGAGTTTCTTGCGGATCCACATCGTGTGGCAAAATTTCCGGCATCACAAAATTCCTCTTCCGTTGCTTGTGATGGGGAGGCTGAAGTTCAGCCACCTTTCTTGCAGTTTGTTAGAAGTCGTTGCGCAACCGCCGTAGGCTGCGTTGCTCGCGACTGTCTTCTTGACGCACCTCGAGAGTCACCTCTTCAATGTAGGCCAAGTGTTCATTAGAGGCTCTGCGTGCCACTTCGGGCTGTCGATTTAATATCGCTTTTAACAGGGCTTCTCTGTGCAAGTTTGCGTGCTGCGCTGAACCTTCGCGTCGGTATAAAAGTTCAAGGTTTTCAGCAACATTACGCACGAGCAGAGGCGAAAGGCTCAGCACCACGTGCAGCATAGCTACGTTGTGGGAAGCTTCCGCAACCGCTCGGTAGAAGTCCACGATCGCCTGAGCTTCAAGCTCAAGCTGACCCTGTACTTCACCAAGTCGTTCAATGCGCTGCTTCAAGATGGCATGATCAGCATCTGTGCCACGAAGCGCCGCATAGTAGGCCATCATGCCTTCAGTCGCATGACGGAACTCCAACAAGTCGTACTGAGTTTCTGGGTTATCCGCCAGCAGTTCCACTAAGGGATCCGCCAAGCTGTTCCACAACTGATCCTGTACATAAGTGCCTCCGCCTTGACGACGGAATAGCAGGCCTTTTACCTCCAGCTTCTGAATCGCCTCACGCAGCGATGGGCGAGACACTTCAAATTGCTGGGCCAACTCTCGCTCTGGAGGCAGTTTTTGCCCCGGTTTTAGGCTGCCCTCCAAGATCATCTTTTCAAGTTGCTTTACGATGACGTCGGATAGCTTAGGTTGGCTAATTTTTTGGTAGGCCATGGTCGGATAAGTTCTCAGTTTTATAAATTGTAAATTGGTATGACCATTTAACTGCTAAGGACTATAGCAGATCACATTATTGGATGACAACCTTCTTGATCGTCGTCACAGATAATGGCAAAAGTTCAACCAAGTTCAAGCCTTGTGCTGCCTTGGTTTTGAGCATGGTTTGACCAGCTGCACTCAGATTCAGGAAAATCGGGTTAAATAGGAACTTTTGCTTCAGGTCGAAATTGGGTATGAAAATGGATCATCCGCGCTTTTTGCGTGAGATCAATCGACCAGTTCGCAAAAATCGAGATTTAGATCACTAACCTTGGTCAATTGGTTAAAAACTGTCTATTTTTTAACAGATTGGCAAAGAAAAAGGAGCCAATCGGCTCCTTAGTTCACGAGGCTGAATCTCAGTTTATCCAGCCAAGAATGGTCAATATCGACACCACTAGAAGCAGCAAAGTCACATTGCGCTTGGCCAGCTTTAACAGCGCCAGAGTAGACTGGACGCAAACCGGCGCCTCAGACTCTTGCGGGATCTCCTCGGCAACCACCGCCACCCGATAGATAAGCTCCCTCGCCGACACCGCAGGTTTAAACACCAGCGCCAGCCATACCGACAGCGCGCGACTGAAATGCCCCGTCAATGCAAAACCAAAGGCGACAATGCGACTGGGAATCCAATCCATTAACGTCATCAAGCCAGTTAGCACAGGGCGATGCAGCTGCTGGCGAAGGCTGTGATCATGGTATCCACGAACGGTGCAATAGAAGGTTGCAGCGGCGGGGCCAAGCAGCACGAAGTAGAGGGCGGTGGCCGCGTAGTAGCGGTAATTGAGCCAAGCGGCAACCTGGCCCATACGCTGGCCAAGCTGCGCTTCGTCGGTGGCTTCAAAAGGCACCGGATCCACTTTGTCTGCATTTAAAAAGCACGCTTGAAGATCCCCGCGACAAGCGGCCTCCAGATACTGCTTAAAGCGCTGGCGCAGCGACTGATTACCAAAGAGCACCACCCCAACCACTAGCCAAAGTAGCAGGTGCCACAGCCCAAGATGAACGCCTTGCAGCAGGTCCGCCAACCACGCCACCAACAGCGCCGGTGCCAGCAACACCAACGCCAACTTCCACGGAGAACGCAGCGCCGAATCATCAAAGGTTGCCCTACGATAACGCTCAAATACCGTTTCAAATTGCAGCAGGCCGCCAACCAGCTTCAGCCGCTCAAGGATCAAAACCACCAATAGGGAAAACAGTGCCATCTAGCTTGCCTTACTCAATTGCTGTCGGTAGTAGGCCCAATCAAATGCTGGCCCGGGATCGGTTTTTCTGCCCGGAGCAATCTGATTGTGGCCACAAATTCTGTCTACAGTCATTCTAGGGTAAGCCTCTAATAAAGATAGGGTTACCCCAACTAAACTGCGATATTGTGAACTGGAGTAGGGCAGCTCATCGGTGCCCTCTAACTCAATGCCAATGGAGAAATCATTGCAATTCGCTCGCCCATGAAACTCGCTCACTCCCGCATGCCAAGCGCGGCGATCAAAGGGCACATATTGGATCACTTCGCCACAGCGACGAATCAACAAATGGCTGGATACTTTGAGCCCACGCACGTCCTCTAAGATCGGCACATCCACCTGTACGCAACCAAGAAACAGCTGCTCAATATAGTCGGCACCAAACACCGCGGGCGGCAAACTGATGTTGTGAATCACTAGGGTATCCACGTCAACGTCAGCAGGGCGGGCATTCTGAAACGGCGACAGCCGAAGCGGAATCTGTTCAAACCAACGCCCATTGGGCTCCAATTGAAACTGTGGCAAAGTGGCCTTTTGCATACAAAAACTCAATAATAAAGCGAAGTTATACTGTATCAGGTCACCCATGAACAAGACACATACCCGCTCGCCATTCGCTAAGCCCATGATGTTTCTGGCATGGGCGACCTTGCTGTTGCTGCTGTACCTCTACTTTGATGACAGCCTCAGTAACCGGTTTAACCCCAATCAAAATCTGCAGTTTGAAGGCGGTGCCATTACCCTTGAGCAAAATCGACAAGGGCACTACGTGGTTGACGGTGAGATCAACGGTAAGTTGGTCACCTTGATGCTGGATACCGGAGCCACCACCACCTCAATTCCCGCTCACCTTGCCAACCGATTGCAACTGGAAGCGGGTCACCCCTACCCAGTCAGCACCGCCAATGGCACGGTGACGGTTTACCGAACTCAAGTACAAAGCCTGAAAATCGGGCCGCTAACCCTGTATAATCTCGACGCCAGCCTCAACCCAGGTCAACAGGATGACACCATTCTGCTTGGGATGAATGCGCTGCGCCATCTGGAATTGGTACAGCGTGGGCAAACGCTCACCATTAGGAAGTAACTCTATGTTGGAAAACGACATCCGCTTGGCCGTGGCCAACGCGCTCAATGAAGACCTCGGCGGCCTTGATGCTGCTCAGGGTGACATTACCGCCCAGTTGATCCCAGCGGATCGCTACAGCGAAGCCACCATCATCAGCCGTGAAGATGCCATCTTCTGTGGCAAAGCCTGGGTTGAGCAGGTATTTAATCAGCTAGGTGGCGATGTGGCGCTGCACTGGCACGTGGATGACGGTGATATGGTCGTCGCCAATCAAGTGCTGTGCGAACTTGCAGGCCCCGCACGTATTTTGCTCACCGGCGAACGGGTAGCACTGAACTTCGTACAAACCCTATCGGGCGTTTCCACCATCGTTGGTCAATACGTCGCGAAGCTTGATGGCACCCAAACTCAGTTACTGGACACGCGAAAAACCCTTCCCGGCCTGCGCACGGCGCAAAAGTACGCCGTTACCTGCGGCGGAGGGAAAAACCACCGTATTGGCTTGTTCGATGCCTTTTTGATCAAAGAGAATCACATCAACGCCTGTGGTGGCATCGCCAATGCCATCGTCGCCGCCCGCGCCCTGCATGCCGACAAGCCAGTGGAAGTGGAAGTGGAAAACCTCGACGAGCTTCAGCAAGCCCTTGAAGGAGGCGCTGACATCGTGATGCTGGATAACTTCGACGTTACCATGCAGGTGCAAGCGGTGGAGCTCAATCAAGGCCGAGCCAAACTGGAAGTCAGCGGCAACGTAACCATCGATACCATTGCCAGCTTTGCCCACACCGGCATCGATTACATCTCCGTTGGCGCACTGACCAAGCATGTTCGTGCTGTCGACCTATCGATGCGATTTAAATAATCCGACGTTAGCAAGCAAGTTGCATAGAACTGCCCTTGCTTGCTTCCACCACCTGCTTACGCTTCCCTGACGCACCCAATCAGAATATTCATCTAATCTCAGTAATCCATGCGTGCCTTTTCACCAAGATGATCGGTGAACATCGCTTACGGACAGCCTGTATTGGAAAGGAGTATCCTGATGCATATCCGTCAATCCCAACGTGGTTTTACCCTAATCGAATTGATGATCGTCGTCGCCATTGTCGGCATCCTAGCCGCGATCGCCCTGCCCGCTTACCAAACCTACACCAAACGAGCCAAATTCAGTGAGGTGATCTCAGCCACCGGCTCCCTAAAAACCCAGATAGAGATTTGCGTTCAAACCAAGGGAACCGATGGTGATAACGCCGCCGTGCACACTGCCTGTGGTGGTTTGGTCTCCGCCAGTGGCGCGGATTCCGGCAGTCATGTCGAGTCCGTGGCCTTTACTGAAGATGATGGCATCGTCGCCACTGGAGAGTCCGCCTCCTTTGGTCAGGACGCAGACGATGCAGACTACACCTACATCTTAACTCCCACTGCTGATAACGGCACCATCACTTGGGCACAAAGCGGCACCTGCGCTGCAGCCGGACTCTGCTAATCACTCGGGCGCCTCGGCGCCCAGTCTTCAAAAATGAGCGATTCTCTTCTCGCCTTGGCTAAGCAGCATGGTGTGCCGCTGTTCGATTTGAGCGCCCTTGAGCTCGACACGCTGCCCCTAGAGTTTATCAATCATAAACTGGTGGAGACTCATCGCTGCCTGCCGATTTCATACCGGCATAACCGCCTGTTCCTCGCTACCTCTGATCCCTGCCAGTTCGGCGCCTTCACCGAATTTGAGTTCAACACGGGATTAAAGACCAGCATCGTTTTGGTGGACGCCAATCAGCTGCAACAGGTAATCGACAAACTGCTGGGAGATGAATTGGATCAACTTGAGCTAGGCGATCTGGACGAGCAAAGCCTGAGCCAAATCGAAGTCCAAGAACAGCAAACCATCCCGGAGCCAGACAGCAGCGGAGATGACGCCCCCATCGTTATCTACATCAACAAACTGCTCACCGACGCCATTAAAAAAGGCGCATCGGATCTGCATTTCGAACCGTTCGAACAGGAATATCGGGTCCGGTTTCGCATCGACGGCATCCTCCACCAGATCTCCACGCCGCCAGTGGCATTGGCCGGGCGCATCTCAGCTCGATTAAAGGTGATGTCTAAGCTCGATATTGCCGAGCGCAGATTGCCCCAAGACGGTCGAATCAAGCTGAAAATTGGCCCCAAACGGGCCATCGATTTCCGCATCTCAACATTGCCCACCCTGTTTGGTGAGAAGATTGTCATGCGGATATTGGATGGCTCATCGACCATGCTGAATATCTCTGGGCTCGGCTACGAAGACGCACAACAGCAGCAGTATCTAGACACCTTAAACAAACCCCAAGGGATGATTCTGGTTACCGGCCCCACCGGCTCCGGCAAAACCGTTTCCCTCTATACCGGCCTCAATATCCTCAACACCGAAAGTCGCAATATCTCCACCGCCGAGGATCCGGTGGAGATCAACCTCCCGGGCATCAATCAGGTGCAGATAAACCCCAAAGCCGGACTGAACTTCTCTACCGCGCTTCGAGCCTTTCTACGGCAAGACCCCGATGTGGTGATGGTAGGGGAGATCCGCGACCTAGAAACCGCAGAGATCGCCATCAAAGCAGCCCAAACTGGGCATCTAGTGCTATCGACACTGCATACCAACTCGGCAACGGAAACCCTAACTCGACTGCTCAATATGGGGGTTGCCAGCTACAACATCGCCTCCTCAGTGAGTTTGATCATCGCCCAGAGATTATGTCGTAAGCTCTGCCACCACTGTAAACGTCCGCATGTGCTGCCAGCACAAGTACTGATGGACGCCGGTTTTGATGCTGCCACGGCCAACAGCCTCCCCGAACTTTATCTGCCTCAAGGCTGCAAACACTGCACCGACGGTTACCAAGGACGCATCGGCCTTTACGAGCTTCTGCCCATGAGCGCCCCTCTTGAGCAGGCGATCTTAAAAGGCGCCACAGGGAATGAGCTCACCACATTGGCTTTAAGCGAAGGAATGCAGACATTACGCCGCAGTGGCCTCAACAAGGTTCTGAAGGGAATCACCAGCTTGGAGGAGGTAAATCGTGTCACTAGCCGCTAGTTCAGCCACCAAATCTCAAGGGGCCTCCACCTTTATCTGGCGCGGACAAAATGCTCAAGGAAAGCGGCAGCAGGGGGAGGTCGTTGCCCTCACTCAGCAAGAGGCTCGCAGTCAGCTTCAAAAACGGGGACTCAAAGGCATTCGGCTTCAGCCAAAACCCAACCCCAGATTTCAACGCCAACCTCGTATCCGCCCCCAAGAGATCGCCATTATCAGCCGTCAGCTCGCAACCATGCTCAGCGCTGGGGTGCCACTTATCACCGTGATTCAGATGCTGGCTAGCAGCCACAATAACGGGGCCATACGCCAGATGCTAGGCCTAGTATTGGCCGACCTTGAAGCGGGTATGCCCCTAGCTCAAGCACTCAGCCCTCATCCTAAACAGTTTGACGCCCTCTATTGCGACCTTGTGGACGCCGGAGAGCAGTCCGGTGCCCTCGCGCAGGTATTTGACCGAATTGCCACCTATCAAGAAAAGCTGGAAGCACTGAAAGCAAAAATCAAAAAGGCGATGATCTATCCAATCTCAGTGATCGCCGTGGCCATCATCGTCACCGCCATCTTATTACTGTTTGTCGTTCCTCAATTTGAAGCGATCTTCGCCAGCTTTAATGCCTCGCTTCCAATCTTTACCCAACTGGTTATCGAACTGTCCCGAATGGTAAGCAACTCTTGGTTGTACGCTGTCGCCGGCCTGTTGGTCATCAGTTGGATTGTCGTCACTGGTTTAAAACGCTCTGCCGCACTGCGTCTAAAGCGAGACTCAATCATCCTTAAGCTGCCCGTTGTCGGTGCCATATTGCACAAGGGTGCTCTAGCTCGGTTCTCTCGAACTCTAGCCACCACGTTCTCCGCGGGAGTGCCACTGATTGAAGGGCTGGATTCCGCCGGTGCTGCCACCGGCAATGGCCATTATCAACACTTAATTTCACAGGTAAAGCAGGAAGTGATTAGCGGCCAACAGCTTCATCAAGCCATAAAGCTGCAACACCAGTTTCCCGACATGATGGTGCAGATGGTGATGATTGGCGAAGAGTCTGGTGCACTGGATGAGATGCTTAATCGCCTCGCTGCCATCTATGAGGCCGAAGTCGACGATGCCGTAGATGGCCTATCAGCCCTCATTGAACCTCTGCTTATCGTCATAGTGGGCACCCTAGTTGGCGGTTTAGTGGTAGCAATGTACTTGCCGATCTTCCAATTAGGGGCCGTGGTCGGCTAGGATCAACCATCGAGATAGTTTTCAAAGAAACAATAAGATGGATTATTGGATTACCCTTTTTAGTCAGCACCCAGCCCTCTTTATCACTTTAGTTGGTCTTACCGGGTTGATTCTGGGAAGCTTCCTCAATGTGGTGATCCACCGCCTACCATTGATGATGGACCGAGATTGGCGTCGAGAGTGTCAGGAGTACTGCGAGCAGCCCATTGCTCAAGCTGACCTACCTGAACCCTTTAACATCGCTGTGCCACGCTCTCGCTGCGGCCACTGCCAAAGTGAGATCCCGGCGAAATACAATGTGCCCATCCTAGGCTACCTGTGGCTCAAAGGCCGCTGCCATCACTGTCAATCCGCCATTGGCATGCGCTACCCTCTGGTGGAAGCATTAACGGCTGCCGTTTCCATGACCTTAGCCCACTACTTTGGCCCCAATGCCCTTTTCCTTGGGCTTTGGGTATTGAGCCTAGGGCTGATCGCCTTGGCTTTTATCGATGCCGATACCATGCTGCTGCCAGATCAAATTACCCTACCACTGCTGTGGCTCGGTCTACTTATCAACCTCAATGGCAGCATCGCCACGTTAGAAGATGCGGTGCTGGGCGCCGTGTTCGGTTACTTAAGCCTGTGGAGCGTATTCCAAGGCTTTAAGCTACTGACCGGTAAAGAAGGCATGGGATATGGTGACTTCAAACTGATGGCACTGTTTGGTGCTTGGCTCGGTTGGCAGCCACTGCTGCTTATCATCCTGTTATCTTCGGTACTCGGCGCCATCTACGGCATCGCTCAGATCGCCCTTGGTCGCCAACAAAAAGGCAATCCGATGCCCTTTGGTCCTTGGATCATCCTTGCTGGCTGGATCGCTTTGCTTTGGGGCGATCACATTATTCAATGGTACTTTCATCAGGTATTAGGGTTATGAGCAGCTTACTGATTGGATTGACCGGTGGCATCGGCTCCGGAAAAACCACCGTCGCCAACCTATTTGCCGAGCGCGGTATTGAACTTATCGATGCCGATATCATCGCCCGGGAGGTGGTTGCCCCCAACACCCCAGCACTAAATGCGATCACGGCTCGCTTTGGCGACGAAATTCTGGATAATGGCCAACTTAACC
The DNA here is from genome assembly GCF_005116665.1 of Ferrimonas aestuarii. Taxonomy (GTDB): domain Bacteria; phylum Pseudomonadota; class Gammaproteobacteria; order Enterobacterales; family Shewanellaceae; genus Ferrimonas; species Ferrimonas aestuarii. The sequence continues at coordinate 107,998 of NZ_SWCJ01000011.1, forward strand.
GCGCCGCATTAAGACAGAAGGTCTTTGAAAACTCAGAAGATCTTAAGTGGCTCAATGAGCTAATTCACCCCTTGGTTCGCCAAACCATGGTGGCACAGGGCCAAAAGGCGACATCCCCTTATGCCCTATTGGTGATTCCCCTATTGGTGGAAAACCAGTTACAGTCTTTAGTGGAACGGGTTCTGGTGGTCGACATTGACGAAAGTCAGCAAGTTAAGCGCACCGCCAGCCGCGATAACAATGATGAAACCTTGGTTAAAAAGATCATGGCAAATCAAGCCAGCCGCCAGCAGCGACTGGATGCTGCGGACGATATCATTGACAATAGCGCAAATCTAAACCAACTTAATCAACAGGTTGAACGTTTACACCAACATTACCTAACCCTAGCCACAGCGAATGAGCCAAAGCAATCTATTTGAACACCCACTCAATGAACGCACTCGCCTCTACCTACGAGTCGAACAACTGACCCAGCAACTTCGCCGTGCCGTGGCCAGCGGCGACCGTCAGTGCCACCTTGATGCCTTTCGTCCCCTATTTGACCTTGCCGAACTGCTGGATCGCAGCGATCTCAAGCAGGACCTGCTCAAACAGGTCGAGCTCAGCAGTGCCCAGCTTAAAAAGTGGCAATCGCTACCTGGCGTGGATCAGCAGCAGCTCCAGCAACTTATTGATCGTTTAGGTGAGCATTGCCAACAATTGCACCAGATGGATAAACCGGGGCAAACTCTGAAGCAAGATCGGTTTTTGTGTCAGGTAAAGCAGCGCCTCAATGCCATCGGAGGTTTAGTGGGGTTTGATCTACCGCGGCTGCAACATTGGCTCTACCAGCCAGAACCGAAACGGCGTCAACAACTGGAGCAATGGCTTGGTGCTCTTGCTCCCATGCCAGAAGTGATTGGCCAACAGCTACAGCTCATTCGCGAGTGCAGCCCTTGGCAAGGGCAACTGGCAAAGCAGGGGCAGTTTCTCCATAATGACCCCAATTCGTTGGCTCTACTGCGCATCCGTCTGGACACTCTCCATGGGGTTTACCCCGTTGTCAGTGGTCACCGTAGCCGCTTTAGCATCAACATGATGAACGATAACGCCAGCACCGAATGCCGAGATATTCCTTTCGAAATGGCGCTGGCCGTGGAGACCCCATGACCCTAGAAGTAAAATGCCCAACCTGTGACGCAAAAGTAACTTGGGACAACGACCATCCATTTAAGCCCTTCTGCAGCGAGCGCTGCAAGCTGATTGACTTAGGGGATTGGGCCGACGAAAAGCACGCCATTCCCGTTGAACCACAGCTCAATGACGACATCCCAGATGATCTAGGCTATGACGAGGGCGGCTTCTTCAAGGAAGACTAACTCTGACAAAAAGCAAAAGGCCAGCAGATGCTGGCCTTCTGTTTTTGTCCCGTTCTTAGCGCTTAAAGCACCGCAATAACCGAATCATTGGCTTTGGGAAACGGCAATGCTTTAAGCTCGTCCACACTGGCCCAGCGCAGCGGTTGCCCCTCTTTGGCTTCGGCCTGCCCCAAATACTCGGTCACTCGATAGAAGCTTAACTGCAACTGCAGATCGGGAAAATCAAACGCCTTAGTTTCAATAAGCTCTGCGGTTTTAACCTCTAAACCAACCTCTTCATCAAGCTCTCGCTTAAGGGCTTCTAGCTCACTTTCACCGGCTTCGACCTTACCGCCAGGAAACTCCCACTTACCAGCCAAGTGCTGCTCTCCCTGTCGCAAGCTGATGAGATACTTACCCTCTGAGTTCGCAACCAGACCGATGGCGATATGTTGTCTTTTCATTTTGCTTCCTTACAAAAATGCCAGCCCTAGGGCTGGCATTTGTCTAGCTTACTAAGCGTTATGCCAGCTTACCGTGGCACTGCTTGTATTTCTTACCAGAGCCACAAGGGCAAGGCTCATTACGGCCAACCTTAGGCTGCTGAGGCTGCTCCTGTTCACCAGCACCAGAGTAGTTACGCTGGGCGGCCAAAGCTTCCTCCTGCTCGCGACGCTTGGCTTCCATCTCGTCCACTTCCGATTGAGTCTGAACGCGAACCTTCGACAGAACACTGATGACATCGTGCTTCAGGCTATCCAGCAGGCCTTCGAACAGTTCGAAAGACTCACGCTTGTACTCCTGCTTCGGGTTCTTCTGAGCGTAACCACGCAGGTGAATACCTTGACGCAGTTGATCCATGGCCGCCAGATGCTCTTTCCATAGGTTGTCCAGAGTCTGCAGCATGATCGCTTTCTCGAACTGACGCAGAACTGGCTCACCCACAGATTCCTCTTTGTGCTTGTAATCGGCAGTCCAAGCTTCGATGATGCGCTCACGCAGGGTCTCTTCGTGCAGATCGTCATCTTCCTTCAACCATTCGCCAACAGGCAGCTCTAGGTTGAACTCAGTCTTAAGACGCTCTTCCAAGCCAGGAATGTCCCACATCTCTTCCAGAGACTGAGGTGGGATGTAGCTGTCAATCACGCCAGAAAGTACGTCTTGGCAAACCACCTCAATGGTGTCTTGAATGCTGTCGCTTTCAATCAGCTCGTTACGCTGGGCGTACACCACTTTACGCTGATCGTTGGCAACATCATCGTACTCAAGCAGCTGCTTACGAATATCAAAGTTACGAGCTTCAACCTTACGCTGAGCCCCTTCGATGGACTTGGTCACCCATGGGTGCTCAATGGCTTCGCCACGCTGCATGCCCAGCTTTTTCATCAAGCCTGACACACGGTCCGAGGCGAAGATGCGCATCAGGGAGTCTTCCATCGACAGGTAGAAACGAGAGGAACCCGCATCACCCTGACGGCCGGAACGACCACGTAGCTGGTTATCGATACGACGAGATTCGTGACGCTCGGTACCGATGATGTGTAGACCGCCCGCTTCCAGAACTGCATCATGACGCTGCTGCCACTCCGCCTTCTTCGCTTCGATCTGAGCTTCATCAGCACCTTTCTCTTGCAGTTGCTCTAGCTCAGCCTGCCAGCTACCGCCCAACACAATATCGGTACCACGACCGGCCATGTTGGTGGCGATGGTTACCGCTCCAGGAAGACCGGCGTTCGCAACGATGTTGGCTTCCTGTTCGTGGAACTTAGCGTTCAGAACGTTGTGCTTAATCTTAGCCTTACGTAGCGCGTTAGACAGCAGCTCAGACGCTTCAATGGAAATGGTACCCACCAGCGTTGGCTGACCGCGCTGCTGACAATCAAGAATGTCGGCGATGATGGCTTCAAACTTCTCCTCCTCGGTCAGGTAAACCTGATCAGGGCGATCGTCACGAGCCATTGGACGGTTGGTTGGGATCACCACGGTGTCTAGACCGTAGATGCTTTGGAATTCGAACGCTTCGGTATCCGCCGTACCGGTCATGCCGCCCAGCTTGTCGTACAGGCGGAAGTAGTTCTGGAAGGTGATGGAAGCCAGAGTCTGGTTTTCATTCTGGATCTTCACGCCCTCTTTGGCCTCTACCGCTTGGTGCAGACCTTCTGACCAGCGACGTCCCTGCATGGTACGGCCGGTGTGCTCATCGACGATAACGATTTCACCCTCTTGGATGATGTAGTCGACGTCTTTTTCAAACAGGGTGTGGGCACGCAGAGCAGCGTTCACGTGGTGCAGCAACGAAATGTTGGCGGCGCTGTACAGGGAATCTCCCTCTTGCAGCATCCCAATCTCTACCAACAGCTCTTCTACCTTCTCTTGACCGCGTTCGGTCAGGTGAACCTGCTTGCCTTTCTCATCGATGGTGAAGTCACCGTCACCGGTGTACTCCTCGGTGTCCTCTTTGTCCTGACGGGTCAGGCGAGGAATGATCTTATCAACTTTAATATAGCTTTCAGAGCTGTCTTCCGCGGCACCAGAGATAATCAGTGGCGTACGAGCTTCATCGATCAGAATGGAATCCACTTCATCGATGATGGCGTAAAACAGTGGGCGCTGAACCCGCTCTGGCGCAGAAAACGCCATATTGTCACGCAGGTAATCAAAACCAAATTCGTTGTTGGTACCGTAGGTGATGTCGGCGGCGTAGGCGTCTTTTTTCGCCTGTGGTGCCATACCCGGTACGTTGATGCCCACGGTCATGCCCAAGAATTCAAACAGTGGACGGTTCCACTCGGCATCACGAGTGGCCAGATAATCGTTCACGGTAATCACGTGCACGCCTTTGCCAGTCAGGGCGTTTAGGTAGGCTGGCAGTGTTGCGGTCAGGGTTTTACCCTCACCAGTACGCATCTCGGCGATGCGGCCAGATTGCAGCACCATACCACCGATCAACTGCACGTCGAAGTGACGCATACCAAACACGCGCTTGGACGCTTCACGTACGGTGGCAAAAGCTTCAGGCAGGATATCATCCAGCGCCGCCCCATCGGCAATGCGCTTTTTAAACTCCTCAGTCTTCTGCTTAATCTCTTCGTCGCTCAGGGCCTCATAGGCTTCTTCCAACTGGTTTACCTTTTCGGCTACTTTGCGCAGCTGTTTCAGTGTGCGCTCGTTTTTACTACCAAAAACTTTGGTGAGGAGTTGTGTAAACATTGTTTCTAATTCACTTTTCTTGCAACCTAGCCAGGGCTAGGAAAGGTTACCAATTGGGTTCAGGTACGGGGCTTACGATAAACGTAGCGGTTTGGGTCCACCTGTCTGTCGTTTTTCAGTACTTCGTAATGCACGTGTGGCCCCGTTGAGCGACCGGTATTGCCAAGTTCGGCGATGGTATCGCCTTTCTCAACAACCTGACCCGCTTTAACCAGAAGTGCTTTATTATGCCCATATCGGGTTTTTAAACCGTTACCATGATCAATCTCAACGAGATTGCCATAGCCGGACATCACCCCAGAGTAGGTCACCACTCCCGCTCCGGTTGCTACTACGTCGCCACCTTCAGTACCCGCAAAATCGATGCCTTTGTGCATCGCAGGACGCCCAGTGAATGGATCATTTCTCATGCCATAGTCGGAAGACTGCCACCCCTTGGTGATGGGACGGCCCGACAGGAAGCTATGTATGTCGATATGGAGATTACGATCGACACTTTCAAGTAGTGCCAACTGTTTATCTGAATTTTGTAGACGCTTGGCTAACTGTTCCATCTCGAGCAGCAGGGATTTGAGTTCCACATCCCCAAGTTCGTCGGCGTTGGCACCGCCCAAGCCCACTTCAATATCGAAGTTAAACTGATCGCTAAGCTCCGCCTCATCAGCCATAGCAATGCCTAAAGACTCAATGCGGTTCATCTGCGCTTGCAGACGACCAACACGCATAGCAAGGGTCGCTAATTGAGTCTGGGTCAGCTGTTTGATCTCATCAACCTGATGTTGATCTTCTTGCTGGTTTTGCTTGGAGAGTTGGAGTTGAGCTTCGAGCTCTTGGGTTTGCTGTCGAGACGACGACCATGCGTAGAGATTCGCGGCCACTAGCGCGACCGGAAGTAGCAGCCATACTGCTCCCGGTTGCCAGCGCTTGACGCCGTTCTTTCCCTTAATAAAGACTGTTACACTCATGGAGTCGTTATCTATTGTTGTGTATTTGTATGAAATCTAAACCGACCGACATCTCTGAACTCATGGGACAGAAGTTGTCTCAAGTACAGCAGCGCACGCACGCGCTACAGCAACTAGAGCAAAGCGTCCGCCAAGTTTTAGGCGACGATCTGCAGGGCCGATATCGTGTTGCCAACCTGCGCCAAGGGGTGCTGGTGATTGAGACGAACTCTGGCGCTTGGGCCACTCGCCTGCAATTTCAGAAGCAGCAATTGCTTCAACATTTACGGCAACAAAACTACCCAATGCTCACCACTATTGAGATCAAAGTCAACCCGAAGCTCTCTAGGGTTGAGCGACATCAAGAGAAAAACCTCAATTCCATCAGTCCTGAAGCAGCCAAAGGGCTAAATGAACTGGCGGAAACGGTTGGTGGCAGCTTGGGAGAGAAGCTAAAAAAATTGGCCGCCCTAGGGGGGCGGCCAATTAAATAATTCTTTGGGTTAGGCGGTTACCGGTGCCAAGTAGGTCATCGGTACCTCTTGAGGCTGCTCGAAGCTCACTAACTCCCAGCACTCCTGCTGTTCAAGCACCGCTCGAATCAGCTTATTGTTCAGAGCGTGGCCAGACTTATAGGCGGTAAACTCACCAAGGATGGCGTAACCACCTAAATACAGGTCGCCAACCGCGTCCAAAATCTTGTGCTTCACGAATTCATCGTCCACACGCAGACCATCTGGGTTCAGAATCTTAAACTCATCCAGAACCACCGCATTCTCCATGCTGCCGCCCAAAGCCAGATTATTGGAACGCAGATACTCAATGTCACGCATGAAGCCAAAAGTACGAGCACGGCTAATCAGCTTAATGTACTCACTGGAGGAGAACTCCATCACCATCTTTTGCTGACTACGAGCGATCTCAGGATGATCGAAGTCAATGGCAAAGTTCAAACGGAAACCGTTGTATGGACGAAACTCAGCCCACTTATCACCCTCTTCAACGCGAATCGGCTTGCGGATACGCAGATACTGTTTGGACGCAGACTGTTCCACTAAGCCAACAGATTGAAGTAGGAAGACGAATGGGCTGGCACTGCCATCCATAATTGGAATCTCAGGAGCGTCCACCTCAATCACGGCGTTGTCCACGCCGAGACCAGCCAAGGCTGACAACAGGTGCTCAACAGTGGCAATACGGTGCCCCTGCTCATTCACTAGACCAGTACAAAGAGTGGTTTCACGCACCAAATCTGCCGCAGCAGGGATCTCAACAACGGGATTCAAATCAGTACGACGGAACACAATGCCGGTGCCTGGGGCGGCCGGAAGGATACTCATCGTTACTTTATTGCCAGAGTGTAGTCCCACTCCAGTGGTCTGAACCGGGCGTTGTAGAGTGCGTTGTTTACTCATAACTCGTCCTGCTCTCCTGAAAGTCTCAAAATTAGGGGCGGTATTCTACCAGAAAAAACTGGCCAGACCAAAATCTGTGCGAATACCGAACGGTTACCGATAGTTAGCGGTTAGTCCAGCTGCTTACGCAGAAACGCCGGAATATCCAAGTAAGCGCCTTTCTGCGCGTCTTGCGCCTGAGCTGGAGCTGCATTGCTCTGCGGGTTGGCCGCGGGAGCTGGCGCCGGAGCCGGTGCAGGCTCAGGGGTTACCGTCGGCTCAACACGAATCGGCTGCATCGCCACCGCAGGCTGCTCCATCGCAGGCTTTGGTGCTGGCTGAGTCTGTTGAGGCGCTGGCGTAGCCGCTTTTGGCGGAACCACGATTTGGATATCTGGTTTCTTATCGGCACCAATTCCCGTTGCTACAACAGTAACGCGAATTTCGTCTGACATCTCAGGCTCGATCACAGTTCCGACAACAATGGTCGCGTTTTCAGAAGCATAGGCTCGAACGTGATCACCAATCAGAGTGTACTCTTCGATAGACAGGTCCATGCCACAGGTGATGTTTACCAATACGCCTTTGGCACCGGTCAGATCGATATCTTCCAGCAGCGGGCTAGAAACCGCCGCTTCAGCAGCTTCTTCAGCACGATTGTCACCGCGCGCCACACCGGTACCCATCATGGCATTACCCATTTCGGACATCACGGTTTTCACGTCGGCGAAGTCGACGTTAATCAGACCGGTACGGGTAATCAGTTCGGCAATGCCTTGTACCGCACCTAACAATACGTTATTGGCAGCGCTAAAGGCTTCCATCAAGCTGGTTTTGGCGCCCAGCACCTTGAGCAGCTTATCGTTTGGCACGGTGATCAGAGAATCCACGTGCTTGGACAGCTCTTCAATACCCTGCTCAGCATAAGCGCTGCGCTTCTTGCCTTCGAATACAAATGGCTTAGTCACGACGGCAACGGTCAAGATGCCCTCTTCTTTGGCCACTTCAGCAACCACTGGCGCTGCACCAGTACCGGTACCACCACCCATGCCTGCGGCAATGAACACCATGTCTGAGCCTTGCAGGGCTGCACGGATGGACTCTTTGTCCTCCATGGCCGCTTCATGGCCAATGGCTGGGTTAGCACCGGCACCAAGGCCTTTGGTGACGTTTTTGCCCAGCTGAATCGTGGTACCCGCAGAGGACTTTCTCAGCGCCTGAGAGTCCGTATTTGCAACAATAAATTGTGCACCTTCAATGGTTTGCTCAACCATGTGCTCGATGGCGTTACCGCCGCCACCGCCAACACCGATCACCTTAATTACGGCATCTTCGGTGTGCGCATCCACAACCTCAAACATATCTCTAATCTCCGTTCTAGCCTGCGTCCAAATTGTCTAAATTCGTATCATCTTCAAGACTCGGGCCGCCAAGGGGCGCATTATACCCGAGAATTGAAATTAAAATTCACCCTTAAACCAACTTTGGAGTTTTCCTAAAAAGCTGGTCACACCGGGCTTATTCCGGTGTTCAAATTCGCGTTCTCTGGCCTTTTCGGCGCCAAAGTACAATAAGCCAACCGAGGTTGCAAAGCTTGGCTCCGCCACTAACTCCTTCAACCCTTTGGTGTGACATGGGTGAGCCACACGCACCGGCATGCCAAAGCACTCTTCCGCGAGCTCTGCAGCGCCAGAAATGGCACTGGTCCCGCCTGTGACAATAATGCCTGCGGCGACTTGATCTTCGAAACCACTGGCGCGAAGTTCATCGCGTACCAGCTCAAAAATCTCCTGATAGCGCGGCTCGACCACCTCTGCCAACGTGTGGCGAGACATGGTACGAGACGGACGCCCACCCACAGAGTGCACGTCGATGCTCTCTTCTTGGCTAACCATGGCGCTGCGCGCCGAAGCGTACTGCACCTTAATCTGCTCCGCATGGGAGATAGGCGTTCTAAAGATCTTCGCGATGTCATTCGTGACCTGATTTCCCGCCACCGGAATCACCGCACAGTGACGCAGAGCGCCATTGGTGTAAATGGCAATATCCGTAGTACCACCGCCAATATCCACAATGCACGCCCCAAGATCTTTCTCATCCTGGGTCAACACAGAATCTGCAGACGCCAACGCCGAGAACACCAGATCGTTCACCTGCACATCACAGCGCTCCACGCACTTGATGATGTTTTTGGCCCAATCGTTGGAGCAAGTAACAATGTGTACGTCCACTTCCATGCGCATACCAGAGATGCCAACCGGACTGCGAATGCCCTCTTGCTCATCGATGGTAAACTCCTGAGGCAAGACATGCAGGATGCGACGCTCCGTCGGGATCTTCACCGAGCGAGCGGTATGAACCGCATGATCCACGTCATCCTGGGTCACCTCATCGTCATCGATGGAGACCATGCCCTTCTCGTTTTGGCTGTCCACATGGCGGCCAGAGATGCTCAGATATACTGAGTCCACCTGACAATCCGCCATGATCTCGGCTTGGCCAATGGCATTTTTGATGGAGCGCGATACCGAATCCAGATCGTTCACGCCACCTTTATCCATTCCGCGGGACGGTTGGCTACCCATACCAACAATGCTGATCTCGCCATCAGGCAAGACTTCACCGATGATGGCCACCACCTTTGAGGTGCCAATATCTAATCCGACGATGTAGTTAGCTTCCTGACTCTTGGTCATTTTTTATGCATTCTCTTGTTGTTCTAGGTGCCAGCCCACGGCTAACCCTGTATCGTACCTAAGATCGATGTATTGTGCCCGTCTTCCTTGCGAATTTAATGTCGGCCACAGCACAATAAAACGTTCCAGTCGCTCCATTTCGTCACGCCGTCCCAGCCTCAGCTGTAACCCATTGTCTAACGTCAAGTTCCAAGCGTGTCTTGCGGTGAGCTCCAGTGCCGCCAGCTCAAAGCCATTTAACTTCAAGTACTCACTAAACTGCAGCCAGTGTTGCCACACTTTTTGACTGGCATCCACAGGCCCGGTCAACTTAGGCAAGCCAATCAGCTCTGGCCGCGCTGGGGCATCAAATACCTGCGCGTCCTGATTCAACCACTGAGTTTGGTTCCAGTGAGCTTGAGGCTGCTGCTCACTCAAGTACACCTTTAAGCGATTTGGCCACTCGCGCCGAACACTGGCACTGAGCACCCAAGGCAGCGCCTCCAACTGATGCTGAACCATCTGCATATTGGCAGTAACCAAGCTGTCCTGACTCAATGCGTGCAGCGCCTGTCGAACCTCGTCGTCTGCGGTAAATTGCCGCTTACCAACCAGTGCCACTTCATCAATGGGCAAGGCATCGGAATTGGCCAGCAATTGTCGCAGCTGCAAACCGCCATAAACCAAAGCGATACACACCAGAGCCAGCATCACAATGCCGGTGAAGCGATAACCATCAAACTGAAGCCGCTTCCACGCCGCCATACTAACCTACCGTCTGTTCAAGCAGTGATAGCACCAGTTCATCGAACTCAATGCCAACCGCCCGAGCCGCTTTGGGTACCAAGCTGGTTTGGGTCATTCCCGGTACAGTATTGACCTCCAACACTTGCCAATTACCCTGAGCATCACGCATCACGTCTACTCGTCCCCAACCTTTAGCATGTACCGATTTAAAGGCCTTGAGCGCCAACTGCTGCAGTGCCAGCTCATCGGCTTCAGGAAGACCACAGGGGCACAGGTAACGGGTTTCCGTGGACTGATATTTAGCTTGATAGTCATAAAAGCTATTGTCGGTCTGCATCTCAATGGCTGGCAGAGCTCGGTCGCCAATGATCGCTACCGTGTACTCTGGACCATCGATCCACTTTTCGATCAGTACCTGATCATCAAACTTCAGCGCGTTTTCAATGGCAGCTTTAAGCTCATCGCCACTGTTGGCGATCGCCATGCCGATGGAGGAGCCTTCATTGGCTGGCTTAACCATCACCTTGCCACCTAAGTTGACCATCATCTGATCACACTCTGCTGGCTGGTAGTCTTCCTCGTTCACCACTTCAAAATCGGCGGTCGCAACCCCAAGGCCTTTCCAAAGCAGCTTGGTACGAACCTTGTCCATCGCCAGCGCGCACCCCAGTACCCCACTGCCGGTGTAGGGGATGTTCATGTGCTCCAGTGCCCCTTGTAGGGTGCCATCTTCGCCACCACGGCCATGAAGCACGATGAATACACGATCAAAATTCTGTTCGGTCAGTTCTGACAGTGGCTGCTTGGCCGGATCAAATGGATGAGCATCCACTCCTTTGTTAAGCAGGCCATCAAGTACCGCTCTACCGGAATTCAGAGAGACGTCTCGCTCGGCGCTGGTGCCACCAAACATCACGGCGACTTTGCCTAAATCACGCATCACCAACCTCCCGCAGTGCGTCAATAGAAAGCTCCAATGCCCCCAGCTGTTTTGCTAGAGCACCAATGTTACCTGCCCCTTGGGTCAGGATGACGTCACCGTCTTGAATCTGATCCGCCAACACGCCCGCCAATTCATCGGGCTTGGCGACGTAGATAGGATCAACCTTGCCACGTCCGCGAATGGAGCGAGCCAAGGCTCGACTGTCAGCACCGGCTATGGGATCTTCGCCGGCGGCGTAGACTTCGAGTAACAGCAGTTGGTCCACCTCCGCCAATACTTGGCAGAAGTCGTCATACAGATCCCGAGTACGGCTGTAGCGATGAGGCTGATACGCCATCACCAAGCGACGCTCTGGCCAAGCGGCACGGGCGGCTTTGATGGTGGCAGCCACTTCACTGGGGTGGTGTCCATAATCGTCCACCAACAAGGCCTTACCTCGTCCGGTTTCAAATTCACCGTACTGCTGGAAACGGCGACCAATGCCCTCAAACTGCGCCAACGCATCAACGATGGCGTCATCTTCAATTCCGGCATCAGTAGCAACAGCGATGGCAGCTAGCGCATTCAATACGTTGTGCTGCCCCGGTAGAGACAAATGAATTTTGAGGTTGCTTCGCTCAGCACGCTCTACCTCAAATTCACAGTGAGTGCCGTGCTGGACGAAGTGGCGCACTCGAACATCGCAGCCCTCGCTAAAGCCGTATGTCACCACAGGTCGGCCGATGCGAGGCAGTAACTCTTTGACACCAGGGTCATCGGCACACACCACAGCCAAGCCATAAAACGGCAGGTTATGGAGGAACTCAATGAACGTGTCATGCAGCTTGCTGACATCCCCACCATAGGTATCCATATGATCCGGTTCGACGTTCGTCACCACCGACACCATTGGCTGCAGATGCAGGAAGCTGGCATCAGACTCATCCGCCTCGGCAATCAAGAACTGCCCAGAGCCCAGTCGAGCATTGGTACCGGCACTGTTCAGCAGTCCGCCGATAACAAACGTCGGATCAAGATTGGCCTGCGCAAAAATACTGGCAATCAAACTGGTAGTCGTGGTTTTGCCATGGGTACCGGCAATGGCGATACCATGACGAAAACGCATCAGCTCCGCCAGCATCTGCGCTCGCTGCACTACCGGTGTGCGATTGGCTTTCGCTGCAATGAGCTCAGGGTTGTCACCACGAATGGCGGTGGAAACCACCACCACGTCTTTTTCTTCTACCCAGGCGGCATCATGGCCGATGTGAATTGATGCTCCAAGGGCCTGTAATCTTTGGGTTACCGCATTTTCAGCAATGTCACTGCCGCTGATGCAATAGCCTTCATTAACCAGCACCTCTGCAATGCCGCCCATACCAGCGCCACCGATGCCGATGAAATGGATAGCTTTAACTCGGCGCATCGCCGGAATGGTTTTTGTTGTCATTGCATTACTCATGGCGGCCTCCAGCAGCATCTATGCAGTGATTGGCAACTCGTTCGGTTGCATCAATCACAGCTAAGTTGCGGGCTGCAGCAGCCATCTGTTCTAATTTCTGATTGTCATTGGCCAGCTCGGTTAGCATTTGCGCCACCCCTTGAGGTGTTAAATCACGCTGTTGCACCATCTGTGCTGCCCCCGCATCCACCAAGGCTTGGCCATTTTTGGTTTGATGATCATCCACCGCATGGGGAAATGGCACCAAAATAGATGGGCGACCAGTGGCTGCCAACTCGGCAACCGTCAGCGCACCGGCTCGACTGATCACCACATCAGCCCAAGCATAAGCAGCGGCCATATCGTCGATAAATTCATTGACCTGAACCCCGACTCCAGGAGCCTGCTCTTGCCAAAGTGCCTGAGTGGCCTCCACGTTGCCTCGACCCACTTGGTGCCATACGGTCAAACTAACGCTGGCTTCCAATTCATGGGCCGCCTTAGGCACGTTTGTATTGAGTGCTTGAGCACCGAGGCTGCCGCCAACAATCAGCACCTTAAGCTGACCATTGGGTGCCACAGGTTGGGTTTCCCCTACTTTCAGCAGCTCTTGACGCACCGGATTGCCCACCAACTGACCATGCTCCAACGCCCCGTCGAAAGCACACAATACCTTTTTGGCGAATTTGGCCAGGATCCGATTCGTCGCGCCTGCAACGGCGTTTTGTTCGTGGAGAACAACCGGCGTCCCACGGAGCCAAGCGGCGATGCCACCGGGTCCAGAGGCGTACCCGCCCATGCCCAGTACCACATCCGGTTTAAGGCGACGCTGAATCTGCCAAGATTGATAAATCGCTTTCACAATTTGCAGTGGCGCCATCAATTTTCTCAACAGGCCGTTACCTCGAACCCCTTTGATGTCGATAAAATCAATTTCAATTCCATGTTGAGGCACCACCCGTGCCTCCATGCGATCCGCAGTGCCTAACCAGCTCACCAGCCAACCCGCTTCTCTGAGATGACGTGCCACCGCCAGAGCTGGAAAAACATGCCCACCGGTTCCGCCAGCCATCACCATCAATCGCTTAGGTTGATTCATTGCTGACCTCCGGCGAGGAATCTTGTTGTAATCGTCGTTCGTAATCCACGCGCAGCAATATGGCTGCCGCCACAGTCATGACCCATAAACTACTTCCACCATAACTGACCATGGGTAAGGTGAGGCCTTTGGTTGGCAGCAAGCCAACGCTGGCACCCACGTTTACCGCAGTTTGAAAACTGAACCAGATACCGATGCCGTAGGCAAAGTACCCGGAAAATGCTTGATTGTTTTTAAGAGCAAGGTTGCCAATCTTCAGAGCACGCAGCGCCAACCAAAGTTCCAATAGCAACACGCAGCTGACGCCAATAAAGCCAAGCTCTTCACCCAGAACCGCAAAAATGAAGTCCGTATGCGCCTCTGGCAGATACTCCAACTTTTGAATACTGTTGCCCAACCCCTGACCCAACCAGTCGCCGCGGCCATAGGCCATCAACGACTGAGTCAGCTGATAACCGGCACCAAAGGGATCGGCCCAAGGATCCCAGAAACTGGTGACCCGTCGAAGTCGGTAAGGCGCAGAGGCGATGAGCAGCACCACCAGCCCCACGCCAAGTAGGCACAGGGCGAAAAAATCCCGCAGTTTGGCACCGGCGAGGAACAGCATCCCCATCACGGTCACAAACATCACCACGACGGTTCCCAAATCCGGCTGCCCCAAAATGAACAGGGCATAGACCCCCAGCGCCGCAAAGGGTTTTAAAAAGCCCTTTAACTCTTCACGAACTTCCTGATGACGACGAACCAAGTAGCTGGCCAAATAGAGAAACAACGTAAACTTAGCGACCTCGGCCACCTGAAGGTTTAACGGGCCGACGGAAAGCCAGCGCGTTGCCCCATTTACGGTTCGCCCACCAATGAGCACCGCCACCAACAGCAGCAAACCCAGCGCCAGCAACTTGCCACTGTGTTGTTGCCAGAAGCTCATGGGGATATTGATGGTGATCACCAGAATCACCATCGCCATCGACAAAAATGCCAAGTGGCGTTTCACGAAGAAATAGGGGTCGCCCTTAAGGCTTTCCGCCTCCGCTAGCGACGCCGAACTCACCATCACTAAGCCGATCATCGCCAGCGTCAAAATTAGGGTAAGCAGCACTCGATCGTAACCGCCATCAGAGCGGTCATTGCCACGAATGCCTTGCCACAACGCCCCAACCATCAAAGCGCCTCCGCCAACTGACAGAAGCGGTCGCCACGCACCATGTAGTTGGCGAACATATCGATACTGGCGCAGGCTGGAGACAGCAGCACCATCTCCCCTGGCTCTGCCAGGGCGGCGGCATGAGCGAATGCCTGCTCTAGACTGTCGCAATAGGTTGAGTGCGCAAAGGTGGTGGCCAATGCCTGACCATCCTTACCTAGGGTCGTGAGCGATTTCAGGCTATTGGCAAATAGTGGCACCAACTGACTAAAATCCGCACCTTTGCCATCGCCACCGGCGATCAGGTGAATGCGCCCTGCAAACTCAGTCAGCCCCATCAGCGCCGCTTCCGTCGCCCCAATATTGGTGGCCTTGGAATCATTGACGTAATGAACGCCATGTTTTACCACCACGCTCTGGCAACGATGACGCAATCCTGCAAAGGTTTTCAGCGCGGTTTTCATCGCCGCCTCATCCACACCAACCGCCTGCGCCAACGCCATGGACGCCAACGCATTAAGGTGATTATGGCCACCAACCAGTGCCATCTCCTCGGTGGCCATCAACGGCCCCTTTGGCGACAGCAACTGACCGGCTTCCACTCGAAAATCACCAACATTCAAACCAAATCGAATGGCATCGACGCGACCACTTTGGGTATTGGCGTCATCGGCACTTTCAAGTACCCGTTCCGCATTGCGGTAGATAGTGAGCTTGGTATCTCGATAGTGGCTAAAGTCACGATAGCGATCGAGGTGGTCGTCACTGACATTCAGTACCGTGGCGATTCTAGGTTTGAGGCTGGAGGTGGTTTCCAGTTGAAAGCTAGACAACTCGAGCACGTAGCAGTCGTGGTCTTTGCCTAGCAGT
This sequence comes from Ferrimonas aestuarii, assembly GCF_005116665.1. Classification (GTDB taxonomy): domain Bacteria; phylum Pseudomonadota; class Gammaproteobacteria; order Enterobacterales; family Shewanellaceae; genus Ferrimonas; species Ferrimonas aestuarii. The sequence goes on from NZ_SWCJ01000011.1 coordinate 123,784, forward strand.
GCCAACGCCGGTTCACCAATGTTGCCCCCCACGCCGACGCTCATGCCTTGGGCGGCAATCATCTCACCCACTAAGGTGGTGACTGTGGATTTGCCGTTGGAGCCGGTAATGGCGATCACCGGCTTATCTGCCGCTCGGGCAAACAGCTCAATGTCACCAATGGCTTCCACTCCAGAATCGATGGCGGTTTTGATCTCCGGAGTTGCCAAAGCGATCCCCGGCGACACTACTAAGGTCGTGGCCTTCGCCAACACCTTAGCCTCAAACGGCCCAGTCTTCAAAGCCACCAGTGGAAACTCGGCCGCCAACTGCTCAGCGCCGGGAGGAGTTGGCCGGGTGTCCCAAACCGCCACACTGAGCCCTTGTGCATGTAGATAGCGCACGCAGGAGAGACCGGTAATTCCCAGTCCCAAAACCCAGATGGATGGCGAGGAGGTTTGCATCAATTAACGTACCTTCAATGTCGCAAGGCCCAGCAAAACTAGGCACAGAGAGATAATCCAGAAGCGCACGATAACGCGAGGTTCTGGCCAACCTTTCAATTCGTAGTGGTGATGAATCGGTGCCATGCGGAAGATCCGCTTACGGCGCAACTTAAAGGAGCCCACCTGCAGAATCACCGACAGGGTCTCAGCCACAAAGATACCGCCCATGATCACCAGCAAAATTTCCTGACGTGTCAGTACCGCGATGGCCCCAAGACCAGCACCTAGCGCCAGTGAACCGACATCCCCCATGAACACTTGGGCTGGGTAGGTGTTAAACCATAAAAAGCCCAATCCAGCACCGACAATGGCGGTACAGACGATCACCAGCTCACCCACGCCCGGTAGGTATGGGATATGCAGGTAGCGAGAAAATTCCACGTGGCCACTCAAATACGCCACCAGCGCAAAGGCCGCCGCCACCATCACCGTAGGAACGATGGCCAACCCATCCAGCCCGTCAGTGAGGTTTACCGCATTGGAGCTGCCAACAATGGTGAAATAGGCCAGCAAAATAAACACCGCACCCAATTGCGGCATAAAGTCCTTAAAGAACGGCACCACCAAGGTGGTATCCGCTGGGCTTTGAGCACTCCAAAACAGGTACGCTGCGGCCACCAAGGCTGCCGCCGATTGCCAAAAATACTTCCAGCGCGCAATGAGCCCTTTAGGATCTTTGCGAATCACCTTGCGATAGTCGTCTACAAAACCGATGAGGCCGAAAGCACCAAGCACAAACAGCAACACCAACACATAACGATTGCCCAGATCACCCCACAATAGGGTGCTGACAAAGATGCCGCCCAAAATCATGATACCGCCCATGGTTGGGGTACCACGTTTGCTGAAGTGAGATTCCGGACCATCGTCACGTACGACCTGGCCAATCTGCATGGTCTGCAGATAGCGGATCAGGTACGGGCCTGCCAATAAGCAGAAGCCCAGCGCGGTAAGCAGTCCTAAAATCGAGCGGAAGGTCAAATAGGAAAAGACGTTAAACCCGCTATAAAATTGAGCCAAGTATTCGGCCAAATAAACCAGCATCTAATTCTGTTCTCCAAAATGGGTGCCCAGCGCGTCGATAACCCGTTCCATGGCGGCGCTACGAGAACCTTTTACTAATAACGTGACGGGCTGCTGTTGCCCGTGTAGCCACTCAATGATGGCTTGATGTAGTTCGGACTGACTGTCAAAGTGCCGTGCACTAGGGTGCACTTCTGCAACCGAGCGGCTTAATGTACCTACACAAAAAACTTGGTCAATCCCCTTTTTTGTGGCGTATTCACCAACTTGACGATGAAGTTGCTCGGCATCCTCTCCAAGCTCCCCCATATCGCCAAATGCCAATGCGGTAATACCCTCACATTCGGCCAAGGTGTCGAGGGCCGCTTCGGTAGCAGCAATGCTGGCGTTATAGCTGTCATCTAAAATGGTGAGACTGGGCGTCAAGGTCATCGGTCGCATGCGTCCTTTTACCGGCTGCATGCGCTCAAGACCTTTGGCAATCAGCTCGAGACTCAATCCTGCTGCAGTGGCCAAAGCCGCGGCAGCAAGCGCATTATCCACCTGGTGGCGACCGATAACCGGTAGGGTCACGTCGACTGACTCAGAGCCTCGATTGAGGCTAAATTGGTAACACCCGTGGCAGACGGGATGAACGTTTGTCGCCATCAGATCCGCCCGCTGACGGCTAGAGAAGGTGATCACCTGATGATTTGCCAATCGCTCAATAATGGCACCGGCTTTGTGATCATCTAAGTTGACGACGGCATGGCCGCTATCAACCAGATGATTGAAGATCTCTGTCTTGGCGTTAAGCACGCCCTCAATAGAGCCAAACCCTTCAAGGTGAGCCGCTTGGATGTTGTTGATCATCGCCACATTGGGCTTCACTAGGTTGGAGGTGTAGTCAATTTCCCCAATGTGATTGGCACCCAGCTCAAATACGCCGTACTCATGCTCGGGCTCAAGGCGCAGCAGAGTCAGCGGCACGCCAAGATCATTATTAAAGTTCCCAGCCGTCGCCAGCGTATTGCCCGCCAGAGCAAACACCGATGCGGTCATCTCTTTAACCGAGGTCTTTCCCACCGAGCCGGTAATGGCAATTCGATAAGGCGCCACCTGGGCGCAAAGCCAAGCTCCCAACTTGCCCAATGCGACGCGAGTATCGGTGACCACCACTTGGGGCAGCATTGTCTCTTGCTCGCTGCTCACTAGGGCAGCAGCGGCTTGACCAGAGAGGCTATCCACATAGTGGTGACCATCAAAGTTGTCCCCCTTAAGGGCGATAAACAGGCCTGAGGCAAGGGGTTTTCTGGAGTCGGTAAACACCGAGTCAAAGCTGGCATCGCTGCCGACCAAACGGCCATCAACGATGGTGGCCAACTGAGAAAATGTCAGCTTAATCATTAGCACTCTCCATCAACTGCTGCACCCAGGCTCGTTCGTTGTAATCAATCCGAGTGTTGCCAATGATCTGGTAATCTTCATGGCCCTTACCAGCCACCAAAATGATGTCTTTAGCCTCAGCCAGTGTTAGCGCCAGCTTCACCGCTTCGGCGCGATCGCTTTGCTGCCACACCTTGGCATGGCCCAACAGTCCCTGTTTCATTTGAGCAATGATGGTCTCCACGGACTCAGTCCGAGGGTTATCGGCGGTCAACACCAAGCAATCGGCCGCTTTATCGGCCTCCAGCGCCATCAATGGCCGCTTGCCTTGATCCCGATCGCCGCCACAGCCAAATACGCACCATAACTTGCCGCTGCAGTGGGCTCGAGTAGCCTTCAATGCCTGACGCAGCGCATCTGGGGTGTGGGCATAATCCACCACCACTGTGGCTTTACCCGGCGCGCTAAACGCCTCCATACGACCCAGCGCTGGTTGCAGCCGCGTCGCCGCCGCGACCAACTCCGCCAGCGGCGCTCCCATTAACAACATCGCCCCCAGCGCCGCCAACAGGTTGGCAAGATTAAAGGCGCCAATGAGTGGCGATTGCAGGGTGAAGTCGCCCCAGTGGGATTCCACATGAGCTTCAACCCCGTGAGCATGATAACGAGCCTGAACAACACGTAGGTCCTGTCCTGAGCTGGTGGCGCCATCGAGGCTATAACCAACACAGGGTTTATCGCTGGGCCAATGACGTAAAAACTCTGCGCCATATCGGTCATCGAGGTTAAACACCGCGCCGGTCAGTTGAGACAGCTCAAACAGGCGACGCTTGGCATCGGCATAGCTGTCCATATCACCGTGATAGTCCAAATGATCCCGGCTTAAATTAGTAAACACGCCAATGTCAAAAGGCACGCCATCAACCCGGTGTTGGCACAATCCATGGCTGGAGACCTCCATCGCCACCAGCTCAGCTCCTTGTTGTACCTGGGAGGCAATGCTCTTAGCGACAGTGATCGCATCCGAGGTGGTGTTCGCTGAAGGGGTCAATTGCCCCCATAAGCCATTGCCTACGGTTCCCATCACTCCAGCAACGCCCCCAAGGAGCTGCTGCAATTGAGCGATAAGTTGGGTCACTGTGGTTTTGCCGTTGGTGCCAGTCACCGCCACCAGTTTCGGCTTGGATGCCTGTGGATAGGCGGTGATGGCAATCTGGGACAGCTTATGTGCCAAATTTGGTAACCCGATAGTCAGCACAGGATCTTGGCTTAGTACTCCCGCGTGAGCGTGTTCTTGCAATACGGCAACGGCGCCTTTCGCCACTGCCGCATCGATATAATCTCTGCCATCTACCACGTGGCCCGGCAAGGCAACAAACAGGTCACCGTTGCCAACTTGACGGCTATCTAGGGTCATTCCCTGACAAGTCATTTGAGTTTGTAGTGCCAACCATGGCGCTAGGAGTTGATCAAGATCGATCATTACGCTCTCCTCGCTTCGCGGTCTTAGCTGCCGCTTGTTGTGATTGGGTCATTGGTGCAACGTTCAGCAGTTGAAGGGCGTTGGCCATCACTTTTGCAAATACCGGCGCAGCAACCGAGCCGCCTGAATAGCTCTCGCCCTTAGGGTCGTTAATGACCACAGCAATGGCCAGTCGCGGATTTTCTGCCGGTGCCACCCCAGCAAAGGAGGTGACGTAATCATCCCCATAACCTCCAGCAACCGCCTTCTGCGCGGTGCCAGTTTTGCCCGCCACGGTATAGCCCTCAATGTAAGCTTTCTTAGCGGTGCCATCGGGGCCGGTGATGCCGGAAAGCATGTGAATCACCTCATTGGCCACCCATTCAGGTACTACCTGATCCCCCTGCGGCAACTGCTCTGGGCGAAGCTTTAAGATGGACAGCGGATGACGGCGGCCGCCATTAGCCAATACGCTGTAGACCTGCGCCAATTGCAGTGGTGTTACCGTTAAGCCGTAACCAAAAGAGAGGGTCGCCCGTTCATGTTCAGACCAACGGCTGCGACGAGACAACACCCCGGTGGACTCACCGGGCAGGTTTACGCCACTGAAATCCCCAAAGCCAAAGCGGGCATAACTGTCCAACAGCACATCGACATCCATACGCAGTGCTAGATTAGAGGTCCCCATGTTGCTGGATTTAAGCAAAATATGAGTGATATCCAACTTGCCGTAATTCTTAAAGTCAGACACTCGGCTGCCACCTAGATAGCGCCAACCTGGGCTGGTGTCGACAACCTCATCGGGTTTAGCAACCCCTTCAGTAAGAGCGGTAGCAACCACCAGCGGTTTCACCGTTGAGCCGGGCTCGAAGGTATCAGTCACCGCGCGATTGCGCATGGTGTAACTTTTCAGATTACTGCGCTGGTTAGGGTTGTAACTGGGGGTATTCACCATGGCCAGTACTTCGCCAGTTGCCACATCGAGAATCACGATGGAACCGGAGGCCGCCATGTGGAATTTGGTGGCAATCTTTAGCTCTTCATAGGCCATCGACTGCAAACGCATGTCGATGCTAAGGCGTAAGTCATTGGAGTTTTCACCCTCTTCAATGATGGCCAGATTCTCCACCACCTTGCCATCTCGGGACTTACGAACTTTGAATTTACTGGCCGAGCCAGTCAGCCAGTCGTCATACTGGCTCTCAAGCCCTTCAAGGCCCTTATCATCGATGTTGGTGATGCCAATCAACTGGGCGATCACTTCACCGGCAGGATAATAACGCCGCGACTCTGGTTTTAGGCCAATGCCAGGGATACGTAGCTTACGTACATACTCTGCCATGGCAGGAGTGACCTGACGCTTAAGGTACACAAAGCGGCGCTTAGGGTTCTTTTTAAGGCGAGCTGCCAATGCGTCAGCATCTTGGTCAAGAATTTCCGCAAGAGCCTGCCAACGACGTGCGTCTTTATCGCCATTTTTATCAACAAAGACCTTGGGATCGGCCCAGATCGCTTCAACGGGCACACTGACCGCTAACATTTCGCCGTTACGGTCGGTGATCAAACCTCGCTGCACCTCTCGAGTTTCGGTACGCAATGAGCGCATGTCGCCCTCGTTGATCAGGCGATCCGGTGCGATCACTTGAATCCAAGCGGCTTTGGCGATGATGGCAAAAAACACCGAGCACAGCCCAAAAACCACAAAGCGAAAACGACCTTGAAATAGAGTTGGGTGCAGCTTCTGCTTCGCCCCAGATTTCTTCTTAGGCTTAGCCGTTTTTGGGATGGTACGACGACGACGGACTTGGCTCATGGCAAACGCACCACCACCTCTTGGCCAGGAGCTGGGCGCGCCATATTTAGCTGTTTTTCAGCCAATCGACTGACGCGGCTGTGCTCAGACAGTGTCTGCTCTTCCAACAACAGATGGCGCCATTCGATGCCTAGCTCGTCTCGATGTTGTAGTTGCACATTCAACTCGTTAGTTAGTAGCCGTGCCTGAAAGGCGGTTTCCACCACCCACAGGGCACTTCCTAGCACCGCTGCGCCTAACAACAGCACAGCAACGTGCTTACCCAGATCTCGCCAGATGACTCGGGTTAATCCCGGGTCAAATAACTTGATCATCCTAATCGCTCAGCCACACGCAGCACCGAGCTGCGAGAGCGGGTGTTCTGGTCTACCTCACCGTCAGACGGTTTCAAGGCTTTGCCCACGGTTTTCATGGTCCGAGTTTCATTGATCTGATCTTCGGTAAGAGGCAAGCCTGGAGGCAGTGGTTCGCCCTGGCTTTGCCGGCGCATGAAGCGCTTCACCATGCGATCTTCCAAAGAGTGGAAGCTGATTACCGACAAACGTCCTTGAGGCGCTAATGCCACCAAAGAGCCTTTCAACGCCTTTTCGATCTCTTCCAACTCACTGTTGATGTAGATGCGGATGGCTTGGAAAGTGCGAGTAGCCGGGTGCTTACCCTTCTCTAACTTGTGTTTTGGGGTGATGTCTTCGATTACCTTGGCCAACTCTCGAGTGCGAGTCAGCGGCTTACCATCGGCCAGGTGTGCCTTAATGGCACGGGCGATAGGGCCAGAGAATTTGTCTTCGCCAAAGGTACGAATCACCCAAGCGATGTCTTTGACGTCAGCACGCTCTAGCCACTCCGCTGCGGTTTCACCGCGAGTGTTGTCCATGCGCATGTCCAACGGGCCATCGCGCAAGAAACTGAAGCCTCGTTCGGCGTCATCCAGTTGAGGTGACGACACGCCAAGATCCAATAAAACTCCATCCACTTTACCGGTTAAGCCACGCTCCTCTAGGTACTGAGCCAGCCCGGAAAATGGACCATGAATAATGTCGAACCGAGGATCATCGGCTTTAAGCTTATTGGCAACCTCAACTGCTTGAGGGTCACGATCGATGCCGAACAGGCGACCATTAGGGCCCAGTCGGCTAAGAATTTCTCTGCTATGGCCACCACGACCAAAGGTGCCATCCACGTACAAGCCGTCGGCCTTAATATTGAGGCCATCGACGGCCTCTTTTAACAGCACGGTCACGTGACTAAAGGTTTCGGCCATTAGAGGGCAAACTCCTGTAAGCGTTGATTATCGGTAAATGAGTTCGCATCCACTGCGGCGTGAGAATCTGCAATCTGTTGTTGCCAGTTGGCATCAGACCAGATCTCGAATTTATTCAACTGCCCCACCAGCATCAGCTGCTTATCCAGTGCAGCGTACTGTCGTAACGGCGACGGCAGTAAGACACGGCCCATGCGGTCCATTTCAACTTCGCTGGCATAACCAAGCAGCAAACGTTTGATGGCGCGCTCCGCAGGCTGAGTGTCCGATAGGGTGGCTAATTTGCGTTCTACTTGAAGCCATTCTTGGAAGGGGTAGAGCAGCAAGCACTGGGACTGAATATCGACCGTCACCACCAGCTGCGCATCGTCTTCAGGGCACAACAATGGCCGGTATCGCTTAGGTATAGCGATCCGGCCTTTGGCATCAAGCGCGATGCTGCTGGCACCTCTGAACACGAGTGATTCCTTCCCTGTTTAATCTAAACGGACAAGCTTATCCCACAAATAACCACTTTTTCCCACAAGTTAACAAGTTTATGGACACAAAGCGAGTACTGTCAAGGCTAAGGAATTGGGCTGAAACGCCCTGAAATTCGTGCTTTTTGCCAAATATTTCAGCGTATTAATTAAAAATCACCGGCGAATAGGAATGAAAAAAAACGCGGCATTTGCATGCCGCGTGTGATATTCCTTGAGATCAGGTTACTGATTGGCCCAATACAGAGTATTGGCTTGGGCTGAATAGGGGCGATACCAACTAAGCCCGCCAAACTGACGCAATGCGTGCTGCGCCATGGTGGCGACCCGCGAATCATAGGCTTGTAGGTCAATCCAGTCGTAACCGATGGCCACTTGATCCCAAGTTGAACTTACACCGGTACCATCAACGCCATAGCTCACCATAAACGGCGCTACAAACACCTTCTCTGTCAGAGTTTTCGCCAAGCAGTTCATCGGAGCGACGTCTTCCAAAAGTCCCTCGTTGTGGGCGGTGACCATAAAGCCTACATCCAGATGAGCGTGGTTAACGTCCTCCATCTTGCCTGTGTCATTGGAGCTGTATTGGTAATCCCAACTGCAAGTTCCATCGGCTTGGTAGTTAATGTTGTCGGTATAAAAACCCAAAATCAGATCGGCTTTGGCTCTCAAATCTCCAGCATCCGCCCATTTATCCAAATAGATCATGGCCGTGGCCAGAGTCATGTTGTGGTTATAAGGCAATGGGTTTGAGAACAAACCGCCATCGCCAAAGTCCTCATTCTTGTAGTTCACATAGAAGTAGGAACCTTGGATCGCACCATTTTTGGTGGTGCTGAACGAACTGTCGTGGGTGCGAGCAATACGCAGAGCCTGTTCAATGTAGCTGTCAGCCTGAGCCTGATACTGAGTCAGATTGTGGGCTTTAATGTAATCCACCACCCGCATGATGCCGTTTAGGATCATGCCATCGGTCAACGCTTCGTTACGCCAGCCACCATTATAGGAGCGGCGCCATCCTGGAACCGGTAGCCCAGGTGTATTCAAATACAACTTTGGAGCCTGCTCGACATAGGGCTGATTGAAGATGTTGAGCTCGCCCCGCTCGACTCGCTTTTCATCGGTGTAGTTGAACATGTGATCCGCCAGTTCAACGGCGTAATCGATGTATTTAGTATCGCCATAAGTTTCGGCCATGCGCACATACGCTCGAAGCCAGTAATGCCCCTGCCAAGCGAACTTACGCTCATCATTACCCACCGTCTCATTCAACAACGGCCGCACCGTTGGGTAGGTCTTCTCAAACTTGGCATCCCAAGCTTCCTGCGAGTTGGCTTCAAGCTGCGGCGTCATCACATTGGTGTCGATCGCCTGCCAACTCACACCATAGGCGCTGTGGCTCTGATCCGCATCCGCCCCTTGAGCGATCAGCCCTTGACTGTCATCAAAGCGAATGGCTCGACTCTTTTCGGCGTCACTGACGTCCACCAATGCTAATGACTGTAAGCCACCAGAGGAGTAATCATCGCCATTTCGGTACAGGTACTGATAACTCACCCCATCGGCATCAATACTGCCATCACTAACCGATTCGGTAGACAGACCGTCTGATGCGGTCATCTTGCCATCTTCAATGGTGATTTCCACAAAGCGGCGCTCATCAAAATCCAGTCCCTGAACTTCAATCTGCTTACCATTCCAATAGCCAACTGCGCTGCTTGCGGTCACCGCCAAATACGCGTTGCCACTGCTGGAGCCCAGCAAGATAGTCGGTTCACCGTTGGTTAGCTCGTCGAGCCAAGCAACCAACCTAAACTCGCCGTCGGCGCGCCAATCGGCAATATCGGCATAAGCGGAGACGCCATCAAAGTAGGCCGCGGTTTTCAGCAAGGGTGCCAGCTCTGGATCAGGCTCTGGAGTCGGATCTGGATCTGGCTCGGGCGTTGGGTCTGGATCCGGATCAGGTTCAGGGTTTGGATCTGGCGTTGGCTCAGGATCCGGGTCAGGGGTCGGATCCGGATCAGGAGTTGGATCCGGTGTTGGGTCGGGCTCTGGGGTTGGCTCAGGGTCAATCACAGGATCATCTGACGAATCAGAGCCGCCTGAACCACCACATCCCGCTAACGCCAATGACACTAGGCTCAGTGCCATCACTTTCTTAAAGGTACCCAATTGAATACTTTGCCGATAAATCATGAATTGCTCCGATTTCGGCAGACAAACTGTTATCACCCTAAACGGTTCAACAGGGTAACCCCGCTACCTCATTCACCAATGATTGAGGCCGGTGGCTTTGCGTCACCAGCTCGCGCTGATTTTGCCTTTGTCTGCTGTCGATAAAACTGCCGGAGGTCAAATCGCCTCCGACTCTTTAATTTGGAACTAGAGACTACTGACATGAGGCGGCCGCCTCAAACGGGTGAAAAAACGGAATTGAAATTAGTATCAAACTGAACCAGATGAAATTTTAGGCAATAACCCCATCAATTTAATGACATTAGCCAAACTAAGAATCTACTTGAACTACTGCCAATACAGGTGCTTAGAGGTTCCGATACTCCGAATGATATAAAAAGGTCAAATATTAATCACAAAGACAAAATTGTGACACCGATCACAATCGACAAAAGACGCATAAAAAAACCCAAGCATTGCTTGGGTTTTTTGGGAGTTATTAAGGTGTTACTTAATGACTCTTAAGGTGGGTCGCCCTTTAGGTTTAGGCGCTTCCGGCTCAGGCAAAAGCTCTTCCCCGGTTTCTACCTCAGCTAAGGACGCTTCAGGCTCTGCCATGTCGTCTTCGATGCTCTCTTCCAGAGACTCATACGCAGGCTCTGGAGCGAACATGGTGCCGGCTCCATTTTCACGGGCATAGATCGCTTCCACTGCGTACAACGGAACGATAATGGCGTGGGGCTGGCCACTGAAGCGGGCATTAAACCGAACCTGGTCATTGCCCAGTTCCAAGTTGCCCACCGCATGAGGTGCAATGTTCAACACAATCTGTCCATCTTGAACAAACTGCATTGGCACTCGTACCCCAGGCATCTCGGCATTCACTGCCAAGTGAGGCGTCAAGTCGTTGTCCACCAACCACTCAAACATAGCCCGCAGTAGATAAGGGCGCTGTGCACTTAGCTGGAGCTCCACCTTAAACTCCGATGCGCAGTTCGCGTTCGGCTTCAGTCAGGGATGCTTTAAAAGATTCGCGTTCAAAGATGCGAGTCATGTAACCCTTCACTTCATTGGCACCACGACCACTGATGTCGATGCCCAACTGAGGCAAGCGCCAGAACAGAGCCGCTAGGTAGCAATCTACCAAGGTAAACTCTTCGCTCATGAAGTACGGAGTTTCAGCAAATACTGGGCTCAGGCCCAAGATGCTTTCAGTCAGCTCTTTACGAGCCGCTTCAGCTTTATCACCACGCATGATGCGCTCAGCCAGTGCGTACCAATCGTTCTGGATGCGGTACATCATCAGACGGCTCTGGCCACGAGATACTGGGTAAACAGGCATCAGAGGTGGGTGCGGGAAACGCTCATCAAGGTATTCCATGATGATGCGTGAGTTATACAGCACCAGCTCACGGTCGATCAAAGTTGGTACGCTACCGTAGGGGTTTTGTGAAGTCAGGTCTTCAGGCAGCTGATTTGGATCAACCTGGATCACTTCAACACCGACGCCTTTTTCCGCCAAAACAATGCGTACTTGGTGACTATAAAGATCACTAGCACCGGAATACAACTCCATCACAGAGCGTTTATTGGCAGCAACAGCCATCGACATCCTCCAAACTCTTCAGAAACGATAAAACATTTGGGGGCTTAAGTGCCCCCAAATGCGCAAGAGGTAGATTGTAACCTTTTATCGGCGATTAGTGTACATCTCGCCAATACTCTTTCTTCAGGAAGAAAGCAATAATGAAGAAGATCACTAGGAATCCAATCGCCCACTTACCGATACGCTCACGTTCCAGCTTGATTGGCTCACCGGTGTAAGCCAAGAAACCGGTAATGTCGCGAATGTACTGGTCATACTCTTCAGCGGTTAAGCTGCCACCAGTAGCGACAATAGTGCCGTCTTCCTGGCGAACTGGGGTACCTTGCAGGCCTTCCAAGACGTGAGGCATACCAACCGCTGGGAATACCAAGTTGTTGACACCGAAAGGACGACTCTCATCTACATAGAATGACTTCAAGTAGGAGTAGATCCAATCAGGGCTCTTCAAACGGGCTTCCAGAGTCAGATCCGGCGGTGGAGCACCAAACCAAGTCGCGCCATTTTCTAAGCTCATGGCCGACTTAATCAACTCACCAGGCTTAGCATCGCCAATGATAAGCTCGCTCACCTCTTCCGGAGTCATGCCCAGATCGTCACCGATACGGCCATAACGCTGATACTGCAGGCTATGACAGCCGCTACAGTTCTGCATGAAGGCCTTGGCACCGCGCTTTAGAGAGTCGGTATCGGTCAAATCGATATTGGCACTGACTACATGCTCATTGTTGCCGCCAGCAGCAAACGTCAGGGCTGGCAGGCAAGCCATCAATACACAGATAAACTTTTTCATTAGCCTGTCACCCTCTCTGGAACCGGTTTGCAGTTTTCATTCTTACTGTAGATAAACAGGGCCACGAAGAAACCAAAATAACCAATGGTACAGATTCGAGCCAACAGGGTCAGTGTTGGGGTAGCCGCTACGGCACCCAGATAACCCAGAACGATAAAGCAAACCACAAACTGAGCCAGGTTCAGCTTATGAATCATGCTGCGATAACGGATGGACTTAGTCTTACAACGGTCCAACCAAGGCAGTACAAACAGCACACCAATTGCCGCGCCCATGCCAACAACACCCAACAGCTTGTCAGGAATCGCACGCAAGATGGCGTAGAATGGGGTGAAGTACCACACCGGAGCGATGTGCTCTGGGGTCTTCAGTGGGTTAGCGGCCTCAAAGTTCGGACGCTCCAAGAAGTAACCACCACCTTCAGGCATAAAGAACAGCACGTAACAGAAGATAATCAGGAAGCCAGCCACACCCATGATGTCTTTCACGGTGTAGTACGGATGGAATGGAATGGCATCCACAGGCCAGCCGTCAGGACCTTTGTTCTTCTTCACTTCGATGCCGTCTGGGTTGTTAGAGCCCACTTCGTGCAGCGCGATGATGTGCAGGAATACCAGTACAACCAGTACCAGAGGCAACGCAATCACGTGCAATGCAAAGAAGCGGTTCAGGGTAGCGCCAGACACCACGTAGTCACCACGGATCCACAGGGTTAGGTCATCACCAATCACCGGAATGGCACCAAACAGGGAGATAATTACCTGAGCACCCCAGTAAGACATCTGACCCCAAGGCAGCAGGTAGCCCATGAAGGCTTCGGCCATCAGAATCAGGAAGATCAACATACCGAAGATCCACAGCAGTTCGCGAGGCTTCTGGTAAGAGCCATACATCATGCCACGGAACATGTGCATATAAACCACAACGAAGAACGCCGATGCACCAGTAGAGTGCATGTAACGTAGCAACCATCCGTATTCCACATCACGCATGATGTATTCAACGGAGGCAAAAGCGCCCTCTGCGGTTGGTACGTAGTTCATGGTCAACCACACACCGGTCAACAGCTGGTTTACCAAAACCAGCATGGCCAGAGAGCCGAAGTAGTACCAGAAGTTGAAGTTCTTAGGAGCGGGATACTGACCTACGTGCTTATTGTAGGTCGCGGTCATCGGGATCCGCTCGTCGATCCAGTTAATGATCTTTTTCATTATGCGGTCCCCTTCTCAACACCAATCAGGATAGTGTTGTCATCAACATAGAAGTGAGGAGGAACCACCAGGTTCAGCGGTGCTGGCACCCCTTGGAAAACGCGTCCAGCCATGTCGAATTTGGAACCGTGACATGGGCAGAAGAACCCAGAAGGAACACCTTCGACCTGCTCACCAAAGGAATCTGGCTGGTAGGTAGGTGAACAACCTAGGTGAGTACACAGACCCACGGCCACAAAGTATTCATCTTTGATGGCGCGAACGCTGTTTTGGGCGTATACCGGTTGCTGAGGCTCTTCGGATCCAGGATCGCGAAGCTGGCCATCTAGTTTTGCAAGGCCATCTAAGACCTCTTGGGTACGACGTACAATCCAAACCGGCTTGCCACGCCACTCAACGCGTAACAGTTGGCCAGGTTCGAGTTTGCTGATATTGACTTCTACTGGAGCGCCGGCAGCTTTTGCCTTTGCACTCGGGTTCCATGACTTAATGAATGGAACCGCAACAGCAGCGGCGCCGACACTGCCCACTACAGCTGTAGCAGCGGTCAGGAATCTGCGACGTCCATTATCGACAGGCGCATTGCTCATCCACTTTTCTCCCATTGGGGTATGCTTTTCTTTTAATGTTTCCGAGCTGTGCGTTCCCAAAACGGATGTTTCGTTACCTAGAAAGCTCGGTCGCGCGCCCATTATATAGAAAAATTAGATACAGATCATACTTTCAAAGCAGTAAATGTTGATGTTAGCCAATATTTGCAACCTCAAATGAGTTAGTTATTCACATTTAGGTTTATCTGTCTGGCTTACTGAGAAACTTCGAGTACTACACTGAATAATCATCAATTAATCAGCTTAAATCACTGGCTTCTGATCACAATTATCTCACAGAGGAAGTCACTATTGTTGTGCTATACGGCGTTTGGAGGGGTAAACAATTTCACCTCGATTCAAATGCACATTTTTTGTGCGGTTAAATGCTCAGAGAAGAAACAAGAGCGAATGCTACGCCGTAACGCTCAAAGCTATGGTTCTTTGCACATCGACGGGGAGTAAACTTTAGTAAATATAACTCTCCGAAACTGATCACCATAACCATGTTGGGTCAAGGCCATCAATTCGCATTGATTGAACCGTGTTTGCTGACATTCCTGCTTCCTATAAATCTTCGAGGCGAGCACCTACGTGCCGACTCGGGACGCCGAGAGTAGCTGCGACATAGGGAAACCAAGGACAGGATGTCCGAGAGGCTCCGTTAAGTCAGGGATGACGCATCGGGCCGATGTTGAAGCGATAAATACCAACCACACCCGTGAGTTAATCTCTTCAGAAGCCAGTAGAAGCACTGACTCTAGGCGTGATTGCGAACGAATGGTGCGCCCTTTGAAGTAATCGCAACGACGAGTCGGTGCTTCTAGTGGCTTCCCTTCGGGCTGGCCCAAACCGGCTTCATACTGCGTTAGTCACTCTTACTTCAGAACCACTGAAGCATCAAGTGACTGCCTTGCCTGAAACCGGTTTGGTTCCAGCTGAATGAGTAAATCATGGGTACGGTTGGTATCTTTGCGAGAGCGAGGGAATACGTCACGTCGGAGGCAAAGGGGAGTGCAGAGGGGTGAAACCCCTTGCCCGCCGGAGGCATAACCTTAGCCCTAATTTTGGCTTATCACATGAATCTGCGACGAACCAAAACAATTAACCACTTTTGTTTAGACCAAAAAAACCGCTGCACAGGGCAGCGATTTTTCGGTCCGTAGGACTCGAAACGTAATATTAACGCTTGGAGAACTGTGGACGACGACGTGCTTTACGCAGACCAACTTTCTTACGCTCAACCTCACGGGCGTCACGAGTAACGAAGCCAGCTTTACGCAGAACAGATTGCTCCGTCTCATCGTACTCCATCAGAGCACGAGTGATGCCGTGGCCGGATATGTGTGCACCAGCGTAGCGGGTGTCACACAGACTAACGCTAC
>NZ_SWCJ01000012.1 GCF_005116665.1 Ferrimonas aestuarii
TTCTACCTGTTCAACCACAGATAATTTAAAGGCCATTGGGTAATCACGCTGCGAGCGTCTGCGTCGCTTGGGCTCTACCTTTTCCATAATAGGTCTCCAATGTGTAAACCTATTTCAGGACGGGTCAGCTCAATAAAAAAAGCCCCCATCTGATTCAGTGGGGGCTTTTTGTTTCTTTCTACTGAATGGCTGGCCGTTTGCCCCGCTGTGGTTTGGATGGTGCGCTCACAGTGGAGTGAACTTTGCCATTGATCGCTGCTGGGGCAAGGTTGGATAACCACTGCTGCCATTTTTGCTCATGGCTATCGGCAAGCGCCGCAAGCTGCACTTGATAGGCAGCCCAGTCACCAACACGAAGATCCGCGGCAAGGGAGAGCAGTGCCGGCTTGTCCTGCTCATACAGGAAGCGTATGCCCAGATAGCCCCAACGATACACCTGGGTTGAGCCTGAATCATAGGTGGTGGCAAACAGTTGACTCAATGTCAGAGTGTCACCGGAGGCCAGCGCCACGGCGTCAGGGTTGTTGTTGAGCAGTGAGATGTACTCAGCTAACCCTTCTGCCCAGAACACAAACCCTTCACCGCTGCGAAAACCACCATATTTGATGAAGCGACCGTCGAGGTAGTGCACGTACTCGTGGCTGAGATTCCAGATCAGGATGTCGTCGGTCCAAGTGGCTTCGTGCGCATAGAAACTGGCCTGATTGTCCATGTCACTTGGGTCGCCTTCAATATAGATGCCGCCGTTATCGGTATTGATGTTAAACAGCACGCCGCCCCATTGGTCGTAGTCATCGTAGCTGTCAAATACCACGACTCTGAGCGCATCGTTGTAATCGTCGGCAACCGGCTCCTCATCCGTTTCCATCATGGTGTGGAAGCGAGTCTCCTCTTCGGCCAACTCGCCGCAAGCCGAGGCCAATTCGTCATCGGTCAGTTGCTGGGCGCGAATGACAACGCTGTCTGAGCAGGCGTGTTGGATGGGCAATATGTCTTCCACCGTTGGCGGTAGGGCACACACCTCGGCAAATTCGCTGGTACATAGGGCATCGCCTCGGCCACCGCTATTTTGCAGATACTCGTAGAAGTAGCCTTTGACCACCTCGCTGTAGCTGTGGTCTAAGTGTGCTTGGACAATCTCAACCGCGCTTTGATCCAGAGACGCTTGGGCTTCGGTATCGGTGTCGTCGATGCCATCGGCACCGCCGTTGTAGAGCCAGTATTGCTTGCGCAGGACGTTCAGCCCATGCCAGACCGGCCATGGCTCGCCACCTTCAACCGCAGCGTTGCTGGCGGCAAAGCTCAGCATGGTTTGTTGCAATGCACTGTCTTGTAGAACGTCTTCACGGAGGGTGGCCGACCACCAGCCATCGTTACTGGACTCGGTATAGCTGCGCATGACGCTGTAGATGCTGTAGCCGTAGTTGGCATAGGCGTAGGGGTCTTGCAGTTGAGTAAAGTGATCAAATAGGGCGCTCAGTACCAGATTGTGAGGAGGAAGCATGCCGCGCTTTCCCAGCTCCCAAGTGTAGTGATAGAGGGCATTGGAGTAGCCTTCCTGAATGGTACCGGCGGGGGCGAATCGGCTTAGGAAATCGCTCATCTGAGCCACGGCCAGCAGCGCGTGGTGGGCCGACAGCAACTCAGCCTCGCTAAGCGCGTTGTAGCGCTCGGTAAAAGTGATGTAATACAGCAGCTTATCAAGGCGAGGATCGCCAATGTCATCCTGCTGCGCTAGGTAGTGGATGGCATCAAAAACGCCCTGCATGCGGCCGTTTTGATTCAAGCTGCCCCATTGACTGCTGTCAGACTCTAGGACTTCTAGGGTTCCGACAACAAAGTCGCTGTCGCTGCCATAGGCCGCCTCTGGCAGTAGCGGCATCTGCGGCACTTCTGCGTTGCTGGTTGGGTTGAAACAGACGTCGGTAAACGTGGTAAAACACAGCTGTCCTCGACCACCGGTATTGGCCAGATACTCGCGGACGATCTTGGCTGTCGCCTGTTCAAAATCGCTGCCTTGATGGGCTGTTACAACCGCACTCATGTCGGCGTCCAGCTGAGCTTGGGCGTCGGCGTTGGTCTCCTCAATGCCTGCTGAGCCCTGATAATGAAGCCAATACTGTTTGCGAAGGGTGTCGATAACCCACCAGGCCGGCCAGGTATCGCCCTCAATGATGGCGTTACTGTGACTTCCGAAGGTCAGCATGGCTTGATGGAGGTCTGCATCAGCCAGCAGCGCCTCTCGCAGCTGTGCGTCGAAGTACGCGTCGTGACCAACCTGGTTCAGGGTCTGCAGTAGTCGATACACGACGTAATCGTATCGCTCATTGGTATAGAGCTGATCCAGCTCGACAAATTGATTGAGCATCTTTTCCAAGACCGCTGCGTGCAGGCTAAAGTCTTGACTCATCGTCGTGGTGGTGAGATAGCTTTTAAGGGCATCTAAGTAGGCTTCTTGGACCGAACCGGCGGGCGCATCAGGGCCGTGGAAGTTGTCCATGGCCGTGATCGCCAACAGTGCTTGGCTGAGCGCCTTAGTTGATGGTTCGCTGCGTTCGGCCTGTGGGGCATAGGTGAGGTATTGCAGCAGCGGCAGCAGGCGCTCATCGTCAATATCGCTCAGCTCAGCGATCTGAGCCAGCCCGTCGCTTACGGCATCAATGCGGCCGCTATGCTCAAAGTCATCACTTTGCCACTGTTCGCTGTCGGTATCGACAACGCCTTGGGCCAACTCCGTTAAGGTAACACTTGGGGTAACCACCGCCGGAGGCGGCGTGCTGCCGCTGCTGTCATCGCTGCCACAGCCGCCAAGTAACAGCGCTAAGGCAACGGGCAGGGCTGCTCGCTGAAAACGATTGCATGTTGTCATGAAACTTCCTTGTTGATTGTGTTGTTGTTTTATTCGTCAAACAACTTCTCATAACAAAAATGCAACATCAATACTTTATACAATATTCATTTTGTGTTTTGAGCCTCATTCAAGATACCAGTACCCCAGGTTTACGTATTCCGTCAGCCACTCGCGCAGCTCTGGGTTGGCGAACACCAACAGGGCTTGCTCTGGGGTGATCTCGCGCTGTTTAGCAAGGAGCTCAGCCCCGTCTCGTGATGCTTTGGACAGTTTATGCATATCTCCATCCACAAACAGGGCGTCGGCGGCGGGACTCAGCAGGCATTTAAGCCCGCCGATTCGATGCAGATGATGACCTTCATCAAATAACCTCAGCAGGTCGTCAGTTTGATAGGGGAGCTCAGGTGGCTGCAGTGCCAGTTCGAAGCGATTCTGGCTAAGCTGTTGGCCCATCAGGCTGCTCATCATCTGCTCATTATCCATGGCCGCTTGCATCAGTTCACGCATCTGCGCGAGGTGATCCTTTGAGAGTTGATGTGCTTCGGTGCCCAGCTGATGACGAGTTTCTAGTCGCTGCTGCCCAAGATTATGCTCCAGTAGGTGATCGGCGAGATGGCTTAAGAGCTCTTGCTGGCTAGGGCTGCGAAAGCCCACCGAATAAGACTGAGACTCGGTAAGGGTTTGGCCGCAGTGAGGGTAGCCTTTGGGAATGTAGAGCAGATCTCCAGGGCTCATCTCCACATCGATGATCGGGGTGAAGTCATTAACCAGATCCAAACCGGATTCGGTGTTACGGCTTTGGTTACTGAGCTTATCGCCCACTTGCCAGCGACGCCTGCCACTGCCCTGAATAATGAATACGTCGTAATTGTCGATGTGAGGGCCGACGCCACCGCCGATGGTGGCGAAACTTGCCATCAGATCATCAAATCGCCACTGGGGCAGAAAGTCAAAGCAATCCGCCAGTGCTTGAGCGTCAGGGACGAAGTGGTTGCAGGCTTGAAGCAGCAGCTGCCAGTTTTGGTCACCGAAAGGCTCAAAGTCTGAGACCGGGCCGGGAACGACTCGCCAATCGCCGTTTTCACTGACAATCACTCGGCTGCTGGCTTCGGGTTCCAGCGCCAGGCCTGCCAGTTCATCTGGGGTAATGGGGTCGATAAAATCGCTGAATGCGTTTGCCACAAACAGCGGCTGTTGCTGCCAATGCTGTTTTAGGAATTGTTGGCTATCGAGATTGAGATGGTAGTGGGCCATGAAACACTCCGGAGTCCGTTCGGGCTCCGGAGTGTATCGGTTTACGCCTTAATTTTGAAGAACGCGGCGTACAGGACCGGCACCATCACCAGCGTCAGCAGGGTAGCGAAGCTCAAGCCTCCCACCAGCACCACCGCCATGGAGCGGAAGAAGGCATCAAAGTAGAGCGGAATCACCCCAAGAACGGTGGTCAGCGCTCCCATCATTACTGGGCGAACTCGGCTGGCGGAGGCGTCGACTACGGCATTGAACGGCGGTTTGCCGTCGGCTATCTCAAGATCAATCTGATCCACCAATACAATGGCGTTTTTGATCAGCAGGCCGGAGAGGGACAGCAGCCCCAAGATCCCCATGAACTCCATTGGCGTCCGTGTTAACAGCAAGCCTGCGACCACACCAATCAGTGCCAGTGGCACCACCAACCAGATGATCACCGGCTGACGAACCTGACCAAACAGGATAAATACCACCAAAACCATGGCTAAGATGCCAAGAGGAATGGTCGAGGCCAGATCGTCATTAGACTCTTTGGCGTTGCCGTACTCCCCGTCCCACTCAAGGGTGTAACCGTCAGGTAGTTCGATGGCTTCGACGCCAGGACGAATCCGCGCCAGTAGCTCAGAAGCAAGCTCCGTTGGCAGCGGATCGCTTTGGGCTTTGATGGTCCAAAGGCGATCTTCTCGACGTAGCTGGCCATCGCGCCAGATGGTTCGAAAACCATCGGTGATCTGGGTGATGGGGACGGTCTTGCCACTGGCAGAACTCAGCACCTGAATGTTGCGGATCTCATCGATACCAACTCGCTCGGCGGCGGGAGCTCGGGCGATGATTGGCAGCAGGTCGTCCCGCTCTCGATAGACACCAATTTGTCGGCCGGAGTAGTTGGTCTGCAGCGCGGCTGCCAGATCCTCTCGGTTGATGCCTGCTCGGCGAGCTTCCGATTCGGAATAGATAGGTTCGATTACGCTCACCGGTTGGCGCCAGTCATCTTGAATTGAGATGGCTCGGCCATCGGCAATCATCACCGCTTTGGCTTTGTCAGCCAGTACTCGGAGTACCTGTGGGTCTGGCCCTTTGAAGGTGGCTTCAATTTTGGAACCGCCTCCGGGGCCTAACATAAAGCGCCACACCTTAGCCTGCGCATTGGGGAAGGTCTGATCGATGTGGTTCTGAATCAGCGGGATTAAGGCATCCGATTGACGATAATCCTCTAGCCGGATAAGCAGCTGGCCATAGGCACTGTTGGCTGACTCCGGGGCGTACACCAACATGTAGCGTTGCCCCCCAGCGCCAATGGTGGCGTTAACGTGTTTTACCCCTTGCTGCTGCAGGACAAATTTCTCCAGCTGAACTAGGTCGCTGTAGGTACGTTCGATGTCTGTCCCTTGAGGCAGCCAGTAATCCACCACCATCTGCGGCGTGGTGGAAGCGGGGAAAAAGCCCGATTGCACAAAGCGAAACCCCCAAACCGACAGCGCAAACAGACCAACAACCCCGGCCAATACCAAGGTTCGCATCGAGAGCGCCTTGGTTAACATGCCGCGATAAGCGCGAATCAGGGGTGAGGGTTTGGTGTCATCCTCGGTAGAGGCTTGCTCTTTAAACAGCCAATGGCAAAACAGTGGCGTTAGGGTGAGGGCGAATAGCCAACTGTAAAGCAAGGAGATCAAAATTACCCAGAACAGGTGACCGGTGTACTCGGCGGTGTCCCCTGGGGCAAAGCCGATGGGAGCAAAGGCGATGATGCCTACCAAGGTGCCACCGAGCAGAGGCCATTGAGTTTGCGAAACCACTTGCTTCGCGATAGCCAGCTTGCCAAGGCCGCGTTTAACACCGACCAGAATGCCCTCGGTGACCACGATGGCGTTGTCCACCATCATCCCAAGGGCGATGATCAGCGCGCCTAAGGAGATGCGGTGCATGGGGATGTCACTGATCTGCATGGTGGCCAGCGTGGCCGCAATGGTCAGCAGTAAGATGGCACCGATGACGCTGGCGGATTGAATGCCCATGAACAGCAGCAGCGTCACGACAACAATGACCAGAGCGGCCACTACATTAGCGACAAAGTTCTGAACGGAGAGTTCCACCTCTTGGCCTTGATGGTAGTACTGGTTGACGCTAATGCCCCATGGGCGGCGGCTTTCTGACTCGGCCAGTTTGGCGTCTATGCCTTTGCCCACCTTGACGATGTTACTGCCTTGAACCCCGGAAACGCCCAAAGCGATGGCAGCTTGACCATCGAATCGGTAGCTGTGTTCTCGGGGCTCTTGGTAGCCACGCCATACATTGGCGATGTCTTTTAAGTAGATAACTCGGCCATCACCACTGCTGGATACCTGCAGGTTTTTGATGCTATCGACACTGCCTAAGCCGCCACTGGGATTGATGGTGACTCGTAAGTCGCCGATGAGCACGTCACCGGCACTGGCAACGGTATTTTGGCTCTTTAGAATGCTGTAGATGTTATTGATTGACACCCCTAACGCACTGGCGTGGGCGCGAGAGATCTCAACGTAGATCGCTTCAGTTTGTTCGCCATCGAGCTCGACCTTGCCAACGCCGTCTACTTGCAGCAACTCATTTTGCAGGGTTTTTGCGTAGCGCCGCAGCTCCGCGGGAGAAAAACCAGGCCCGGTGATCAGATAATAAAGGCCATAAACGTCGCCAAAGTCATCGACCACGATGGAGGTCTGAGTGCCCGGTGGCAGCTGATACTGAGCGTCGGAGACCTTGTTTCTCAACTTGGTCCATACCAGTTGCAGGTCGCCTTTGGTTTTGGAAAACTCGTATTTGATCTTAACGCTAATTTCCGATTTGCCATCGGAGGAGATCGACTCCAGTTCATCCACCTCCTGCATGCCCTGAATGGCTCGCTCTAGGGGCTCGGTTACCTCCTCGGCCACTTCCATCGGACTGGCACCAGGATAGTAAGTGATCACCGGCGCTTCGCGAATGGTAAAGTCCGGATCTTCGAGCCGCGGCATGCCCTGATAGGCGTTCCAGCCGCCAAATAGCATTAGGGCGATGGCGATGATGCTCAGCAGTTGGTTCTTAATGCTGAACTCCGCGAGATTTACTCCTGCCATGGGCGAACCTCCAGCCCTTCACTGAGGTAGGCACCGCCGGCAGCGACGATGACGTCACCACTGTTCAGCCCCGATTCCACTGAAAGCTGGTCGCCGATGCCATCCTTCACCACTACATCTCGACGGCTGACGGTATTGCTCTGGGGATCAAATAACCAGACAAACCGCTGGTCTCCCTGACTTTGAATGGCCGCTAGAGGCACCTGAAGCAGAGATTGCTCCCCTGGTAGCGGCGTCACCTCAATGGTGGCCAACATCCCCGGCAGAATGATCTTGTCCTCTGGCGGAGTAAACACCATGGTAATGGGATAGGTTTGGGAGCTGAGATCGGCAATCAACTCCAGCTCTTTGAAGGTGGTTGGCAGGCGAACGCCGGGGTCATTATTTAGGATAAGTTCCACCAGCGGCTCCTGATCGCTGCGAATTAGACGTGATGGCACATCAAAGGTCACTTCCAGCTCGTCGGTGGCGATGATGGTGGTGATCGCTTGTCCGGCGGTGATGCTTTGCAATCGGGTTACCGGCACCTGGGCCACCATGGCATCAAAGGGGGAGGTGAGAACGCTGTCTGAAAGGGCTTTTTCCGCGATGCCCAACTGGGCTTTGGCGATGTCGCGGGCTGATCGTTGTTTGGTAAGGTCGCTCTGGGAGATCAGCCCCTTATCGGCTACCTTTGCGAGGCGCTGGTATTCCCGTTCGGCGTTTTCATATTCGGCTTTGGCGGATGCCAACTGGTTGGAGAAATCGCGCTGATCCAGTTTCGCCAGCACGTCGCCCTGTTTGATCTCCTGCGCGGTTTTTATGTTGAGCTCCTGCAGCAATCCACTGACCTGAAAGCTCAGTTCGGCCTCTTTGGATGCGGCAATAACCGCGGGGTAGCGATGGGTTTGTTCGCTGGATTCATTGCTGACAGTGAACAGCTTTACCGGCCGGATGGCGTTGCTGCTCTCCGGCTCTAAAGGGGCATCACAGCCAAAGAGAGTAAAGGCCAAAGGCAGTAGCCAGGCGAGGCGACGGACAGACATAACAACGCATCCTTAAGTTGAATTATAAGGTTAACTTGAAGTGTTTTTATCGTAAAAACAACAGTGTATGCATCTAGTCTGAAAAAAATGTCAAAAAAAGGGCTGCATAACGCAGCCCATTAGTTCTGTGCCTATTATTTATTATCTTTGTTAGTGAGTTATTGGTGCCCGTGGCGAATCATAAAAGGCTTTAAGAACGGCTTGATTTTGGTTTTTCTGCTCAAGTACTTGTAGCCAGCTTTGCCAATGGGACTCTTTGGTAGACTCTATTTGTTTTCGCTGCGACTCAAATGCGGCGTCATCACCGCTGCGGTAGTGATTCAGCAGAGATAGCAGTGCCGCTTTATCCTCCTCGTACAAAAACCTCACTAACAGATAGGCATTGTTATAATCGCGCTCGTAACCACAATCACATGGCTCAGAAAATGCACCAGCAAGAGTTAGTTTGTCATCACTGGGTGGTAGTCTTAGTTCGAAAGGAAAGTTATTTTCCCACGTAATGTAGTATTCAATACCGGTAGAAAGCGCCGTTACTCCATCAGGAAAAGTTCTTCGCTGATGGCCAGCATTCATATCAAATTTCCAAATGTTAGCCACGTACCCTTGAGCTGCAAAGGGAACTTTGCCAGAGCTCTGATCAAGATCGACCGCTATCTCTAAGCTGCCATCTTCTAAAGTTCGGTTGCTGTAGGGATAAAATAGCGTAGGTGCGAAACAGCCGTCATAAACCGCACCATTGCAGCTCTGTTCTAATCGCCAATCGTTGTAGGTATCAGGAAAATTAAAAACTAATATTTGTGTTTTCTGAGGAGCATTTAGAGGGCTACTCGGTTGTTTGCCGGTTTCGAGCATAGAGTGGTATCGATATTCCACTTGAGCAATGTCATTGCAGGTATCTATTGTCTGCTGAGCCGACAGTTTTTGACTTCGAAGCGTAACATTAGATGAGCATTTCATATATTGGGGTAGGGCTTCTTTCGCAGTACGCGCTTGCATCGGGGCACAAATAACGCTATTAGCGTCATTACATTCTGCTGATGCAAAGTCATATTCGGCAAAAGAATTGGAGAAAATACCTTTCACGATCCTAGAACTTGGGTGTGTCGAGAAGTGATTGGTGACTTCGATGAGTTGCTTTTCTAGCTTCTCTTTTTCTTCAGTAAGTAATTGTGAACTTGTCGTAGCCGCGACAACTGTATCGTACATATTTTCGTAAATTTGATACAGCCAATAGATGGTACTGTTATTTGGAGTAAGCTCAAGAGAAAGCGCGTGTCCTAGATTTAGGAGAGAATTTCTAAACTCTGTTGCATTGTAGTCTGTATAACCTTGAATTGGGAAATAGTGGGTCAAAGCGTTTTGCAGTTCCCAAATGGTGCTTTGTTGTTGAAGAGTCGAACCCTGCTCTGAAATTCGATTGATTATTGATGCCATCACTTGAAAATGAGGCGTCCAGTCCATCTGTTTGAGAGCTATTAGTTTTAGCTCTCTATATTGCTCTTCTTGTTCGAATGCGTCTGGGTGGGTTTCAGCTAGTGATGACCAAGCATGGAGATACAATTCGAAGAGCTCGGTTTGAGTTAGAAACATATCTAACTGACTAAGCTCTAGCATTGCATTGCTGATAACAACAAATTGCTCATTGGTTGAAGCCCATTGAGCAGCGTAATTAAAGCAACTTGCTAATCGTGTGATTTTTGTGTGATCCGTCGAGGGGGAGTGTGCCAAAAATTGCATCGCATGGCCAATCTCTTCGACGTGATGCTCTTTCAGGTCGTTGCAGTGGGCTTGCCCTGCAAGAATAGCTTGAGTAAAAGAGCTGAGTTGTGTGTCATCAGTGTAGATTGGCTCTGGAATCGTAAGTTGTGGAACAGCTGCCTTGCTTTGCGTACAAAAACCGGAAAAGGTGGTATCGCAGAGCTGCAGTCTTTTTCCAGTATTGGTTAAATAGTCTTCGGTAATGCGATTAAAATCTCGCTCTATTAATGGATTTTGATTGATATGAACTTCGGCAAGCTCTCTTATTTGTTGATCAATAGTTGATGTTTCTGAATCACTGCCTAGCAATAGAAACCTTTTTGCAAGAGTGTCTGCCACCCAACGCACTGGCCATGTTTGCTGATCGATAATCGCATTTTTATGCTCTCCGAAGTTTAGTAAAGACTGATGCAACGCGATATCTTCAAGTAGTTGTTCTCGCAAAGTATTGTTATTGGTTGCGTAATCAGTAAAGAGATTGATGGCCTGAAGAGATCTATATACTAGATAGTGATAACGAGTTAAATTTTGACTTTCATCAGTCGTCAGTGACTCAAAAAGGAGTCGCAAGTTTTTTTTATGTTGAGAAAAATGGTTCTGAAGCCCCTCTGCAGAGGCATAGCTGCGAAGTACGTTTAGGTAGGCCTCCTGAGCTTTCGCTGTTTCATTGTTTACAACAAAAAACTCTTCTAACTGAGAAATTTTTTCCAGTGTAGCGCTAAGCTCTTCGATGGCTTTGTTGTATCGATCTGCTGGTGGAATGAAAACCAAGTAATCGAGTAATGTTATTAAATAGGGGTGTGATAAATCTGCTTTAGTGGCAATTTGTGACAAGCCATCGTTAACGCTTGCTAAACGACAATCATGGGTGAAATCCGGACTTTGCCATTGCTCAGGTGTCGACTCTACGATCTCTTGGGCTAGAGTATCTAGATTAACTTGCTCTGAAGTATCTGGAAGAACAGCTTTACAGTGACTCCCTAATTCGGGGATTTCTAA
This sequence comes from Ferrimonas aestuarii, assembly GCF_005116665.1. Lineage (GTDB taxonomy): Bacteria > Pseudomonadota > Gammaproteobacteria > Enterobacterales > Shewanellaceae > Ferrimonas > Ferrimonas aestuarii. The sequence goes on from NZ_SWCJ01000012.1 coordinate 10,977, forward strand.
CGAGGGCGGTGTCGGTGTGGGAATAGGTGGTTTTTCAACGGAGCTATCACTGCTTGAACTTCCGCCACCGCAGCCAAACAATGCAAAGGCAATTGAAATAACCAAAGAGTTAGTAAAGCACCGCATACCCGACTTCCCTGAACAAAAAATGACAGCCTATCGTGGATCATTTGTTTCAATATTACAATCACTTAAGTCTTTATTTTGATAGGGTACGACCTAATTTGAGATGAACATGAATTCTATTGCATGACTTTGACTTGAAAGGTGCTGATAGGACTTTAGGGAATTATTATTCGAATGCTTGATGAGAGGAGATTCGAATTTTAAAAGGCGCCACCCAGATAGGTGGCGCTGATTCGAGATATAGGGTTTAGATCTGTTCTAAAAACAGCTGGGCCCGGCCTAGGTAGTTGGCTGGGGTCAGAGTTTTAAGTTCCGCTTTAACACTGTCTGGTAGCGCTAGGCCATCGATGAACTCAGCCATGATCTGCTGGTTAACACGCTTACCACGGGTTAACTCTTTCAGTTTCTCGTACGGTTTTTCAATGCCGTAGCGGCGCATCACGGTCTGAATTGGCTCCGCCAGCAGTTCCCAGTTGCTGTCCAGCTCATCCAGTAGGCTCTGCTCGTTTACTTCCAGTTTGCTGATCCCTTTCAGGGAGGCCTGATAAGCGATGACGCTGTAGCCGACGCCGACACCCAGGTTACGCAGAACGGTGGAGTCGGTTAGGTCACGCTGCCAACGAGAAACTGGCAGTTTGGCGGCCAGGTGGGAGAACAAGGCGTTGGCCAATCCCAGGTTGCCTTCGGAGTTTTCGAAGTCGATTGGGTTAACCTTGTGCGGCATGGTGGACGAACCGATCTCACCGGCAACGGTTTTCTGCTTGAAGTGACCCAGAGCGATGTAACCCCAGATGTCACGGTCGAAGTCCAGCAAAATGGTGTTGAAGCGACCGATGGCATCAAACAGTTCGGCGATGTAATCGTGAGGCTCAATCTGAGTGGTCCACGGGTTCCAGGTCAGGCCCAGTCCGGTGACGAAGCGCTCGGACAGGTTGTGCCAGTCAACGCTTGGGTAGGCAGACAGGTGGGCGTTGTAGTTACCTACGGCGCCGTTGATCTTACCTAGAATCTCCACCTGCTTGATCTGCTTAACCTGACGCTCCAGACGAATGGCAACGTTGGCCATCTCTTTACCCATGGTGGTTGGGCTGGCCGGTTGGCCGTGGGTGCGAGCCATCATCGGCACGTTGGCATAACGGCGAGCCAGATCTTTAATGGCATCAACCAACTGCTGACAGTAAGGCAGAATTACCTGCTCACGGGCCTCGGTTAGCATCAGGCCGTGGGACAGGTTGTTGATGTCTTCACTGGTGCAGGCAAAGTGCACGAACTCATTGATGGCGTGTAATTCAGCATTGCCTTCAATGCGCTCTTTGATGAAGTATTCCACGGCTTTTACGTCGTGGTTGGTGGTGCGCTCGATCTCTTTGATGCGGGCGGCATCGGTTTCACTGAAGTTCTCGGCGATGCTGTCCAGCAGTTTCAAGGCGGCTTCTGAGAAGCAAGGAACCTCTTCAATCTCTGGGCAGGCGGCCAGCAGTTTCAGCCAGCTGATCTCCACTTGAACTCGGTATTTGATCAGGCCGAACTCACTGAAAATGGTGCGTAGGGGTAGGGTTTTGCTTCCGTAGCGGCCATCAACAGGTGAGACGGCGGTTAAGCTGGAAAGCTCCATGACAAACTCCTTGGGTCAGAGGTAGTGATTCTGGATCGAGCCAGAATTCGTTGTTGTTTAATTGGTAAAACAAACGGCGCAGGGTAAACCTGCGCCGTAACTATCTATCGTAATGCTTGGGTGGCGGTCTTCACCATGGCACTGCGCGAGAACATCAATTGCCTGCGCTTACCACCCAGCTGGCGCCACAATACCGCCGCGCGAACGGCGGCCAGTAGTAGGGCTCGTATGCGGTTCTGGTTGCTGCTTTGCTGCAGCTGATCTGGGCTTCCCACCACTTGGATTTTGGCACCCAAAGGGCTGATCACGTCGCTGTAGATTGACGACAGATTGGCCAGAACTTGCGAGTCGGTGATTTCAAAATGATGTAACTGGCGCTTCACTTGAGAAATTCGCTCACCAAGCATGCCCAGTGCCGACTTGTTGGCAGAGAGTTTGCGCTCCAGTGCCAATACGCCAACGATGTAGCGAGTCATGTCGACGTCTTTGCGACTGCCATCGCCAATCTGGTCGATCAGGGTGCGATATCCAGGGGCCAGCTTGTGCGGATCGTAGATGTCTTCCACTTTATCTGGGTCGGTCACCATAATGGCGCCAAGGCTGTCGGCGATCTGCTGTTCATCAAGACGGCCATAGCGAGCCAGCTGCTGTACCTGAGAGATGGCATGGCAGATGGCGGCAAAGGCCAAGGTGCGAGCGTGTAAATCCTGTTGCATCAATTTTTCCGTTATCGAATCACTGAGTCGATGATACCGCCGCCAAGGCACACTTCGCTGTCGTAGAATACGGCAGATTGGCCTGGTGTTACCGAAGAGACAGGCTCATCAAACATCACCTGCAGGTCACCATTATCCAACACCTTGAGAGTACAAGGAATATCTTGTTGACGATAACGGGTCTTAACGGTGATTTTACTGCCATCGGCAGGACCTTGTCGGTCAACCCAGTGCAGCTGATTGGCCACCAGACCGTTTGAGAATAGGCGAGGGTGCTTGGCGCCCTGACCCACGATCAATACGTTGCGCTCAAGATCTTTGTCCACCACGTACCATGGCTCATCACCGGATTCTTTCATGCCGCCGATGCCAAGGCCTTTACGTTGGCCTAGGGTGTGGTACATCAAACCTTGGTGGGTGCCAATGACGTCACCTTCGGTGGTTTCGATGTCACCTGGCTGAGCGGGCAGGTATTTGCTCAGAAAATCGGTAAACTTTCGTTCGCCGATAAAGCAGATGCCGGTGGAGTCTTTCTTATCGGCGGTGATAAGGCCTTGCTCTTCGGCGATGCGGCGAACTTCCGGCTTCTCAAGCTCACCCACAGGGAATAGGGTTTGGCCTACGTGCTCGCTGCCGAGGGTGTAGAGGAAGTAGCTTTGGTCTTTGTTGTTGTCCAGACCACGCAGCATCTCAAATTGACCGTTCCCCACTTCGCGGCGGCGCACGTAGTGGCCGGTAGCGATGTAATCGGCTCCCAGCGCTTCAGCGGCGAACTCTAGGAAAGCCTTAAATTTGATCTCTTTGTTGCACATGATATCTGGGTTCGGAGTGCGACCGGCTTTGTACTCTTCGAGGAAGTACTCGAATACGTTATCCCAGTACTCGGCAGCAAAGTTCACGCTGTGCAACTCAATTCCGAGTTTGTCGCACACAGCTTGGGCGTCGGCCAGATCCTGAGCGGCCGCGCAGTACTCCTCTGTGTCGTCCTCTTCCCAGTTCTTCATGAACAGACCTTCCACTTGATAACCCTGTTGCATCAACAAGTAAGCAGAAACTGAGGAGTCCACACCGCCGGACATGCCGACGATCACCTTTTTGGTACTGTTATCTGACATAGACAGCGAGTTCCGAATATCTAAATGCTAAACAAAAAACGCCCAGCAATGGGCGGGCGCAGATTTTATCACGAAAAGCGGATATGGGGCTAATTGGATCACAGTTCAAGGGCGATAGGCAAGAATTTATTTCGAATAATATCGAAATTTTAGTTCTAACGCCTTCGCTATGATGTCGTTGAACTCGGCCATGTAGCCAATAGAGACCCATTAGGGCTTTGCTATTACTCGGTACTCGCCGTTGGCCAATCCATCGATGGTCCACTGTCCCATGCGATAGCGAATCAGCCTTAGGGTTGGGTAACCAATATGGGCGGTCATTCGCCGCACTTGGCGGTTTCGTCCTTCGATAATGGTGATCGCCAGCCAAGTGGTGGGGATGGCTTTGCGCTCTCGAATGGGAGGATTTCGAGGCCAAAGCTGGGCTGGCTCCTCCATGCGTTCAACCTTTGCGGGCAGGGTTGGCCCATCTTTGAGGGTAACGCCGGTGCGCAGGGCGTCGAGATCGGCCTCGCTGGGATCGCCCTCTACCTGAACCCAGTAGGTCTTGCTGGTTTTCTTGCCCGGTTGGGTCAACTTGGCCTGCAATTTACCGTCGTTGGTAAGCACCAACAGGCCTTCGCTGTCTCTGTCGAGACGGCCGGCGGCATAGATGCCGGGAATGTCGATGAACTGCTTCAGAGTGGTTCGATTGGCGTCATCGGTAAATTGCGTCAGCACGTCAAAAGGCTTGTTAAACAGCACCAGTTTTTGAGGTTCGTTATTGGCCTTGTGGGTGGGTTTTCGAACGGGGCGGCGCTGGGGCCGTTGACCTGCCTTGGCGCTGGGGCGTCGAGACGATTTTTGGGGGCGTTTATTTTGCATCCCCTCAGTTTACTTGGTTTTTTGTATGGGTACTAGACCAAGGTTGAATTGTTGCGTTACGAGAAAGGGCGGACACTGAGTCTGGCATTTCTAAATTGGGTGGAATGTTTTATGATGGCGGCGATTTGTGACCAAGTTCAAATTCCGGTGGTCACCTAAGATCGCCGGTCCGCGCAAGGAAAAAGGAGAATAACATGGAGTCTAAGATTGTCGTCCCTACCGCAGGTCAGAAGATCACGGTTGCCGACAACGGCGCACTGCAAGTCCCAAATGAGCCGATCATCCCATTCATTGAGGGTGACGGCATTGGTGTTGATGTAACCCCGCCGATGCGCAAGGTTTTGGATGCGGCCGTTGAGAAGTGCTACGGCGGCGAGCGCAAGATCCACTGGATGGAAGTGTACTGCGGTGAGAAATCCACTCAGGTATACGGTGCCGATACCTGGCTACCTCAGGAAACCCTTGAGGCGGTTAAAGACTACGCGGTCGCCATTAAAGGCCCACTGACTACCCCTGTTGGCGGCGGCATTCGCTCTTTGAACGTGGCCCTGCGTCAGGAGCTGGATCTCTACGTCTGCCTACGTCCGGTTCGCTACTACCAAGGTACTCCAAGCCCGCTGAAGCAGCCTGAACTGACTGACATGGTGATCTTCCGTGAAAACAGTGAAGACATCTACGCCGGCGTAGAGTGGCAAGCTGGTACCGCTGACGCCGATAAGGTGATCAAGTTCCTGACCGAGGAGATGGGTGCCACTAAGATCCGCTTTGAAGAGAATTGCGGCATCGGCATCAAGCCAATCTCCAAAGAGGGTACTGAGCGTCTGGTTCGCGCCTCCATCCAGTACGCCATCGACAACGACCGTGATTCTGTGACCTTGGTGCACAAGGGCAACATCATGAAGTTCACCGAAGGTGCGTTTAAAGACTTCGGTTATGAGCTGGCCCAGCGTGAATTTGGTGCCGAGCTGCTGGACGGCGGCCCATGGTGCAAGATGACCAACCCGAACACCGGCAAAGAGATCATCATCAAAGACGTGATCGCCGATGCCTTCCTGCAGCAGATTCTACTTCGCCCTGCGGAGTACGATGTGATTGCCACCATGAACCTGAACGGTGATTACATCTCTGATGCACTGGCGGCTCAGGTTGGTGGTATTGGTATTGCTCCTGGTGCCAACATCGGTGATGGTGTGGCGCTGTTCGAAGCGACTCACGGCACCGCCCCTAAATACGCTGGCCAAGATAAGGTGAACCCAGGTTCATTGATTCTATCCGGTGAGATGATGCTGCGTCACCTAGGTTGGACCGAAGCCGCCGATCTGGTTGTGAAGGGCATGGAAGGCGCAATCGCTGCCAAGACCGTGACTTACGATTTCGATCGCCTGATGGATGATGCCACGTTGCTGAGCTGCTCTGAGTTCGGTGATGCCATTATCAACAACATGTAAGCCATCGGTTTACAGGCAATAAAAAAGCAGGCCAGATGGCCTGCTTTTTTTATCTGAGTGATTTACTTGTTCGCTGGAGTGATGTTGGAAGCGTGCATGCCCTTAGGGCCTTGCTCCATTTCAAACTCCACAAGTTGGCCAGCCTTTAACGTGCGATACCCCTCCATCTGAATAGTGGAGTAGTGTGCAAACACGTCCTCACCACCAGTCTCTGGGCAGATAAATCCGAATCCTTTGGCGTTGTTAAACCACTTAACTGTTCCGTTAGCCATACCTCGACTTCCTTCCATTAGTCTTGAATCGTCTTGTAATCGTTAGATTTCCCCCATATAACAGAGGTACGGGGGAAACATAGCGGCCAACTTTTGCTGTTGACCCTTAATCATTAACAAAGTGATAACGTATGAGTCAAGGCTTAATTACGTCATTATCTACAACAAACCCATTTAGAGTGACTACGCTTTTATTATGAGCAGAGAGACCAACACGGATTTTGTTGTTGAACGGGAAGAGCAACAACAAGCGGTAGAGCCGCCTCGTCAGTACAAGGTGATACTGAACAACGACGACTACACGCCAATGGATTTTGTGGTTGAAGTACTGCAGAAATATTTTTCAAAAACCGTCGAACAAGCCACCGAAATTATGTTGTCGGTGCATTATCAGGGTAAGGGGGTGTGCGGCCTCTATTCCATGGACATTGCTGAAACCAAGTCCATGCAGGTAAATCGATATGCGAGAGAGAACGGCCATCCTCTGTTGTGTTCAACAGAGCAGGTCTGATGTGAAGTTTTACGTAACTCAGGGGAAATCCATATGCTGAATAAAGACCTCGAATTGACCTTGAATAACGCATTTCAAAAAGCGAAAAGCAGTCGACACGAGTTCATGACCGTCGAGCACCTGTTGCTGGCGCTATTGGAAAACCCTGCGGCCAAAGAGGCCCTTGAAGCCTGTGGCGCAAAACTGGTGAACCTCAAACAGGATATTGAAGGGTTCATTGAGCAAACCACCCCACTGATCCCCGCCGATGACGAAGAGCGGGAGACTCAGCCCACCCTAGGGTTCCAGCGCGTGTTGCAGCGGGCGGTATTCCACGTACAGAGCAGCGGCCGCAATGAGGTGTCCGGTGCCAACGTATTGGTGGCCATTTTCAGCGAGCAGGAGTCCCAAGCGGTCTACCTGCTGCGCAAATCCGATGTGACCCGTTTGGATGTGGTTAACTTCATCGCCCATGGCGTCGTGAAGGGTGACGGCAGCGAAGGTAGCATCGAAGACAACAGCGTCAATGATGACGCACAAGCGGATGACAACGCCGACAGCAGCGATAAGCTGGAAAACTTCGCTACCAACTTGAATGAGCAAGCGCAATCGGGCTTGATTGACCCATTGATTGGTCGTGATTCTGAGCTGGAACGCACCATTCAGGTGTTGTGTCGCCGCCGCAAAAACAACCCGCTGTTGGTGGGTGAGGCCGGTGTGGGTAAAACCGCCATCGCCGAAGGCCTAGCTTATCGAATCGTTAACGAGCAGGTTCCTGAGGTGATGAAAGACTGCATCATCTTCAGCTTGGACATGGGCTCGTTGCTGGCGGGGACCAAGTATCGAGGCGATTTCGAAAAACGGTTTAAATCCGTGTTGCGCCAGTTGCAGCGCCGCAAAAACGCCGTGCTGTTTATCGATGAGATTCACACCATCATTGGTGCCGGTGCTGCCAGCGGCGGCATGATGGATGCGTCGAACTTGCTTAAGCCGATGCTCTCTAGCGGCAAATTGCGCTGTGTGGGCTCCACTACCTACCAAGAGTTCCAGGGCATTTTCGAGAAAGATCGCGCTTTGGCACGACGTTTCCAGAAGATCGACGTGGTCGAGCCCAGTGTTGAGGACACCACTCGAATTTTGCAGGGGCTGAAAGAGCGCTATGAGGCGCACCACGGGGTGCGTTATACCCAATCAGCGCTGTCAGCAGCCTCTGAGCTGGCCGCTAAGCACATCAACGAGCGTCACCTGCCTGATAAGGCCATTGACGTTATCGATGAAGCAGGAGCCCGTATGGCGCTGCTGCCGCCGTCTAAGCGTAAGAAGACGGTATCTGTGACCGACATCGAAGCGATCATCGCTAAGATTGCTCGCATTCCAGAGAAATCGGTATCGGCGTCTGATAAAGATCTGCTGAAGAATCTGGATCGCAATCTGAAAATGGTGGTGTTTGGCCAAGATCAGGCCATCGACTCCTTAACGGCGGCCATTCGTCTGTCCCGTAGTGGTCTGGGCAGTGAAGATAAGCCCGTGGGTAACTTCATGTTGGCAGGCCCAACCGGTGTGGGTAAAACCGAGATTACCCAGCAGCTGGCCCGCTTATTGGGTGTGGAGCTTATCCGTTTCGACATGTCTGAGTACATGGAGCGCCACAGCGTTAGCCGTTTGGTGGGCGCGCCTCCAGGCTATGTGGGCTACGACCAAGGCGGTCTGCTGACCGATGCGGTGATCAAGCAGCCTCACAGTGTGGTATTGCTCGATGAGATTGAAAAAGCCCACTCTGATGTCTACAACTTGCTGCTGCAGGTGATGGACCACGGTACGTTGACTGATAACAATGGCCGTAAGGCAGACTTTAGAAATGTGATTCTGGTGATGACCACCAACGCCGGTGTTCAGGAGACCATTCGTAAGTCCATCGGCTTCCAGCAGCAGGATCACAGCCTAGATGCGATGACGGAGATCAACCGAGTGTTCACACCGGAATTCCGTAACCGTTTGGATTCCATTGTCTGGTTTAACCATCTGGATATGCAGGTTATCGCCAAAGTGGTCGATAAGTTCTTAGTTGAGCTGCAAGCCCAACTGGATGACAAAGGCGTGGTGATGCATGTGGATGACGACGCTCGCACCTGGATGGCTGAGAAGGGTTACGATCAGAACATGGGGGCACGGCCAATGAGTCGTTTGGTTCAGGAGCAGCTGAAGAAGCCTCTGGCCAATGAGATCCTGTTTGGTCGTCTGCAGAAGGGCGGTGACGTTACCATTACCGTGGTGGACGATGCTCTGTCATTCGAGTATTCCAGCGAAGACAAAGCGGTGGTTGCTGATTAACTGCAACTGAGAAGCATTAATACCAAAAAGCCCAGCATTCGCTGGGCTTTCTTATAATCGATTTACGAAACAGCCGCCGTGGTCACTGCTCCGGTAACAGCGATTAACGAGAGCGGAAGACGATGCGACCTTTGGACAGATCGTATGGAGTCAGAGCTACAGTTACGGTATCGCCGGTAAGGATACGGATGTAGTTCTTACGCATTTTTCCAGAGATGTGGGCAGTTACAACGTGACCATTTTCCAACTCAACACGGAACATTGTGTTAGGAAGGGTTTCCAAAATGGTCCCCTGCATCTCAATACTGTCTTCTTTTGCCATTAAAAGGTTATCCTGTTACGAAACGAAAATCGGGCGTATCATGCCGCAAAAGCACGCCACTGTAAAGGCGTAGGCCATTTGAGCGGCAAATGCGCTTCATCAAGCCCTTGTTGACCGATGAAATTACACCATCTCCAAGGTTTTCCAGCCCTTGTGGGTTAGGGTTTGGCAGGGGCGATACTGGGTTTTATAGGACATTTTACTGCATTGGTCTATTTGATAGCCCAGATAGAGAAAATGCTTACCCATCCGCTTGGCAAATTCTATTTGCATTAAGATGCCGCAACGTCCGAGGGAGCGTTTATCTAAACCGGGGTCAAAGAAGGTGTACACCGCAGACAGCGAGTGCTCCAACACGTCGGTCACGGCCACCATCACCAGTTTCCCATCCAGCCGTGCTTCGAGATAGGTCTGTGGTAACCACTGGCACTGAAGAAAGCGTTGGTACTGCTCCTGAGTTGGCGGATACATGGGGCCATCGTTGTGACGTTCTCGAATGTAACGCATATACAGCGCCTGCTGCTCTTCAGTGACCTCTTCTACCGCGCGCCAGACAAGATCCCGGTTTTTGGCCAGTACCCGCTTTTGAGAGCGACTGGGAGTAAAGGTTTTAACCGGCACACGAATTGGCTGACAGGCGCGACAGGAAGGGCAGTGCGGCCGATAGACGTCATCGCCACTGCGACGAAACCCCATGGCCATCAATGACTCAAAATGCTCAGGCGTCATCTTACTTTGCACGATCAGCAGCTGCTCCTGCTGGTCAGGACGATAACTGCAGGCAAAGGGTTGGCTAATGCCGACAGGTAAACGGCTTGCTTCAGACATTCAATGTAATCCTCTGTGGCAGCCACAGCTTCATATCTATCAGTTTACCGCCATGGGCCGCTAACAGCTCAAGAAACTCGCTACGAGGCATCGCTTTTGCCCCTAGAGAGCTCAGGTGATCATTGGGCACCTGAGCATCAACCCAATCAACGCCGCAGCGTTTTAGGTGCTCGATGAGCGCCCAAAAGGCGATTTTTGAGGCATCGGTTTGGCGGTGAAACATCGACTCGCCACAAAATACGCCGCCAATCAGCAGCCCATATAAGCCGCCAACGAGTGTGTCTTCATCCCACACCTCAACGGAATGACCAATCCCTTGACGATGCAGCTCAAGGTAGCTTTGTTGCATGGACTGGGTGATCCAGGTGCCGCCCTGCTGATCTCGTGGCGCAGCGCAGGCCTGCATCACTGAGAGAAATTGGTGGTTGAGGGTGATGCGCCATGGGTGTTTTCGGCCTCGTTTCTTCAAACTTTTTGATGGCACAAACTCCGAGACTCGAAACACCGCTCTGGGGTCTGGAGACCACCAAAGAATGGGTTCATCGGGATTAAACCAAGGGAAAATACCTTGTTGATAGGCCGCATGTATTCGTGCCGGGCTTAAATCGCCGCCAATGGCCAGCAGGCCATTGGGCTCATCCAGCGCATTATCTGGCTTAGGGAACCAATGGCTTTCGTCATGCAGGTAGCGGACAACTTGGGTCATAGTGGGTATTATCTAACTAAGCCTATCGACAAAGAGAACGATGATGCGGATGAAAACTTTTGCCCTGTGGGCACTCTTACTGGCCTCATTTAGCTTATGGGCCTCTCCCTATAATCGTAACACAGCGGTACCGGTGCAGAAGGTTGAATATGCAACAGTCGAGTCGGTGCGACAGGTTCATCAGCAAGAGTTGGTGGAAGATAAAAATCGGGGTTGGAAAACCTTCGGCGGTGCTCTGGCCGGTGGTTTGATTGGCAATCAGTTTGGTGACGGCTCCGGCCGCGATGTGGCCACGGTGCTGGGCGCATTACTTGGAGCCGGAATGGTGCAAAATCGCAGCCCGGCGTATCAGGTTCGCGAATTGGTGCTGGTTGAACTGATGGTGATGACCGATGCCGGTGAGCGATTGATGGTGCTGCAGGATCAAGACCCGAGAATGCACTTTAATGCTGGCGATGAGGTGCGTTTGGTGTACCTATCTGAAGGCAGCGTTCGAGTCGATAAAGCGATGTAGCGAAGGGCTACATCGCTTAACACGATGAGTTAACCAAACTGCCCTTGGTGCATGGTCAGTACCCTGTCCATGCGCTCAAGGCCCGCTTGCTTGTGAGTGACGTAGATGACGCTGCGGTCGCTGTCGAGCAGTTCATCCAATACCTTCTGTTCTGTATCGTTATCCAATCCTTCGGTGGGTTCATCCATCAGTAGCCATTTTCCTGGGTGGAGTAGGGCTCGTGCTAACCCGATACGGCGGGCTTCACCTCCGGATAGAGGGCGGCCGCCATCACCAAGCCACAACGACAGGCCTTTCGTCTCTAACAGATGATCCAGACCAACGCGGGAAAGTACGGTAACCAGCTCAGCCTCGCTGGCACCCGTCGCGGCGATACGAAGGTTATCTGCCAAAGTGGCGTTGAAGATGTGTACCTTCTGCTCGATAACGCATAGGTTCGCTCTAAGGGATGCTTCGCTTATTGTATTCAGTGGCGTATCCGCCAGTGTGATGCGCCCTGAATTGGGTTGCCACTCTCGGCTTATCAGTTGCAACAGGGTGGACTTACCACAACCTGTCTTGCCGACGATGGCGATCTTCTCTCCTGGGTGCAGCTCTAGCTGGCAGTCGCTCAGGGCGGGGTTAATGGCGCCGGGATAACTGAAATTAAGTGCTTCCATACGAAGCACCCCTTCGGTCCACGGTTGGTCTCCGAATGTTTGCGTTGGCGCATGATTGAGTATCGGGTTGAGCCGACGGGCGGCACTCAAGGTATGGCTTAAGTGCTGGAAGGCGCCGGCAACCGGAATAATTGCCTCAAAGCTGGCTAGAGTTAAAAAGCCAACCAGTGCCAATAATGGCCCAGGAGGAGCTAGGGCACCAATTTGATCGGCTCCCAGATAGAGCATCAGCACCAGTGTCCAACCGTTGAGCAGTTGCAACAGGAACTGCGACAGCGCCGTCAGCCCATTCAGCCGTTTTTGAGCATCCAGCAGTTGCTGTTCAGATTCGGCAACTTTGTGGCGCTGCTCATCCATTGCGCCATAAACACTGAGCTCAGTATGGGCACTGAGGGTATCGTTAAGATCTTGGCGAAGAGATTGCGTAGCATCCCCCAGTTTCTCGCCCGGGCGTTTACCAAGCTTATAAAACAGCATTGGCAGGGTCAGCAGTAACCCCACTAGCACCGCTCCCAGCACCAAGGCCAATTCAATGTCGAACCAGCTTAAAAACAGCACGCAGCCAGCAATGGCAACCACTGCCGCAATCAGCGGTGAGATGAGGCGCAGATAGATGTGATCCAAAGTATCTACGTCGCTGACCATGCGGTTGAGGAGGTCGCCACTGCGCAGCGACTGACGATCTTTGGCTGGCAGCGGCAGTAAGGCTTCAAAGAAGCGGCCTCGCAGCAGAGTCAGGATACGGAAGGTGGCATCGTGGCTCACCACTCGCTCAGCCCAGCGAGCAACGGTTCTGAGTAGGGAAAAACCGCGAACCCCTGCGGACGGGTACAGATAATTAAATTGGCCCCGAGTTGCTATCACTAGCCCAGCGCTGGCGGACGCGGCCAAGAACCAGCCGGACAGGGTTAACAGACCAATGCTGGCGATAAGGGTGATGATGGCCAGTAACACCCCAAACAGCATCGGCCATTTGTGACGGGCAAACAGACGGATAAAGGGCCATAAATCAGACATTGGTTTTGCCCTCTCTTGGTGTCAGTTGTACGCAGTGATCCATGGTGTCCAGACTGTCTTGTCTGTGGGTCACCATAATGACGGTTTTGTCTTGCCAGTGGGTTTTGAGACCGTCCATAACATAGGCTTCACTTTGAGCATCGAGACTGGCCGTCGGTTCATCCAAAAGCAGCAGTGGTGCGTTTTTGAGTAGAGCACGGGCCAAGGCCAACCGCTGGGCCTGACCGACGGAAAGGCCGCCATTATTTTCATGGATTGGGTGATTGATTCCTTGGGGAAGCTGAGACACCACCTCATCAAAATGTGCTTGCTGGCAGGCCTGAGCAATCTCTTCCTGAACGAGCTGTTTTTGGCCTAATTTCAGGTTGTCTTCGACGCTGCCGTAGATGAGTGCAGGGTTTTGCCCAAGCCAGCTGTATTGGCGTAGCCAATCGCTACGCAGCAGCTCACGCAACTCCTGGCCGTTAACTTTGACGCTGCCGGTGTAGGGAAGCAGCCCCATTAGCACCTGCAAAATGGAGGTCTTTCCGGCGCCGGACTGTCCAATCAGTGCCAATTTTTGGCCGTGCTCTAGGTGAAAGCTGACCGGATTGGTGAGCTCGGTACCCTCAATGCTCATGGCCACCAGATTGTTGGCCTCAATGGCAATCTGACTCGCATCGGCAAAAGGGGTTTGTCCAAGCTCTTGCTCTGGCCGTTCCAAAAATTCGATGATCGACTCTGCGGCGCCTAAAGCCTGCGCCTTGGCGTGATAGTAACTGCCAAGATCTCGAAGCGGCTGGTAGAACTCCGGTGCCAACAGCAGTACCAAAAAGCCGGTAAATAGGGAAATGCCCAGCCCGTAATGGCCAAAGTTAAGGTGGCCTAGGTAGCTAAAGCCGAAGTAGACCGCAATCAAGGCGATGGAGATGGCGGCGAAAAATTCCAGCACTGCGGAGGAGAGAAACGCCATCCGCAACACTTCCATAGTGCGATGACGAAAGTCCTCTGACGCTTCGTTGAGCTGATTGAGCTCCCGATCGGCGGCGGCAAATTGACGAATGGTGCTAAGCCCTTTCAGGTGATCTAAGAACACCGTTGATAATCGACCTAGAGCTTTGAAGTTGCGCTTGTTAGCATCGGCCGCGCCCATGCCAATGATGGCCATGAACAGCACCGTCAGAGGTGCGGTGGCCAGCAGAATGATGCCAGCTATCCAATTGATGGGGAACAGCAGTACCAGAATCATGGTTGGAATGAGGGCCGCCAGTACCATCTGTGGCAGGTATTTACAGTAGAAGTCGTTCAACTGCTCAACTTGATCCAGAAGGGTAGTGGACCAACTGCCTGCACTTCGAGTTTGGGTAAACGCGGAGCCTAAGCGATCCAACTTGTCCAGTATCGCCTGGCGAGTTTGCTGACGAACCATGGCACCGACATGAAACCCAAAGCGCTCTTTGGCGCCATTGGCCGCCGCACGCAGTAAAATGAGCCCAGCTAACATTAAGAAAGCGTCGGTGAGTTTATTTGCAGGCGTTGATTCGATGATCAATTGGTGAAGCAGGTTTGCCAGCACCCAAGCTTGGCCAAGCGTGGCAAGGCCGGCGACGGTACCGCATAACAGGGTGAGAATGAGCCAAGATTTGGCAGGCTTAACGGCGCCTTTGAGCCACAGTGACAAACGTCGCTGCTGCACTTTATCCATAGATTTCTACTATAAAAGTGGGTAATACCAAGAAGATAAAATAGACTCGCTATTGAATCTGTGCGGTATAAAAAGGGGAGATGATTCTCCCCTTAGTATTTACTGTGTTGCGGTTATTGGGCGTCGAGGAAGCGCTCGGCATCCAAGGCCGCCATACAACCACTGCCAGCGGAGGTGATCGCTTGGCGGTAGTTGTGATCCATCACGTCACCGGCGGCGAATACGCCTTCAATGCTGGTGGCGGTGGCGTTACCTTCTAAGCCGCTTTGTACTTTGATGTAGCCATTTTCCATCGCCAACTGCCCTTCGAACATAGCGGTGTTCGGCTGGTGACCGATGGCGATAAAGGCGCCGGCTACCTCAACCACTTCCGTGGCATCGGATTGGGTGTCTTTGATACGAATGGCGTTGACGCCCATGTCATCGCCCAGCACCTCATCCAAAGTGCGGTCGGTGTGCAGGATGATGTTGCCGTTTTCAACCTTATCCATCAGGCGCTTGATCAGAATCTTCTCGGCGCGGAAGCTATCACGGCGGTGTACCAAGTGAACCTCTGACGCGATGTTCGACAGGTACAGAGCCTCTTCAACGGCGGTGTTACCACCACCGACCACGGCAACCTTCTGGCCACGGTAGAAGAAGCCATCACAGGTTGCGCATGCAGACACGCCGCGACCTTTGAACGCTTCTTCTGATTCCAAGCCTAGGTATTTGGCTGAAGCACCAGTTGAGATGATCAGTGCGTCACAGGTGTATTCGCCGCTGTCGCCTTTAAGACGGAATGGGCGGTTTTTCAGATCCACTTCATTAATGTGGTCGAACAAAATCTCGGTCTCAAACTTCTCCGCGTGTTCCTGCATCCGTTGCATGAGTCCGGGACCGGTCAGATCGTTGGCGTCGCCAGGCCAGTTTTCCACTTCGGTAGTGGTGGTCAACTGACCCCCTTGCTGCATACCGGTGATCAGAACTGGGTTTAGGTTGGCTCGGGCAGCGTAAACCGCTGCGGTGTAGCCGGCTGGGCCGGATCCCAAAATTAGTAGGCCACAGTGTTTTACTTGGCTCATTAGACTCTCCATCCTTATGTGCGGAATTGTCAGAATTCTATGGGGCTGCGCCGCAAAAGAAAAGGGGCCTTTGGGCCCCTTTTTTCGATTGCGTTGTCCGCTTTTAGTTCCAGCTGGATTTAGTTCAGCAGTGGACGCGGGTCTACGTACTCGAAGTTCAGTGCTTCGGCGACCTCAGCACAGGTGATCTTGCCATCCATCACGTTTAGGCCGTTGAGCAGGTGCTGATCATCCAGCAACGCTTGCTTGTATCCTTTCTCTGCTAGGGCAATGATGTACGGCAGGGTGGCGTTGTTCAGGGCGAACGTGGAGGTGCGTGGCACCGCGCCTGGCATGTTGGCAACACAGTAGTGCACAACATCGTCGACGATGAACACAGGATCCTGGTGAGTGGTCGCCTTAGAGGTTTCCACACAACCACCTTGGTCGATGGCCACGTCAACAATGGCAGAGCCAGGCTTCATCTTGCTGATGTGCTCGCGAGTGACCAGCTTAGGCGCTGCGGCGCCAGGGATCAGAACGCCACCAATGACCAGATCCGCTTCCAAAACGTGACGCTCAAGGGCTTCTTCGGTGGAGTACACCACTTTCGCGCGGTTTTCGAATTGGTTGTTAAGGCTACGCAGTACGTCAACATTGCGATCAAGGATGGTGACGTCAGCGCCCATGCCGACGGCCATCAGGGCTGCGTTACGGCCAACCATGCCACCGCCGATAACCACAACTTTCGCTGGCTCTACACCTGGTACGCCGCCCAGCAGCATGCCGCGGCCTTGATTGGATTTCTCAAGGGCCTGTGCACCGGCTTGGATAGACATGCGACCCGCCACTTCTGACATCGGAGCCAGCAGCGGCAGACCACCGCGATTATCTGTTACGGTTTCGTAAGCAATGCAGATGGATCCACTATTGATGAGATCTTCAGTTTGCGGGAGATCTGGGGCCAAATGCAGGTAGGTAAATAGGATTTGACCTTTGCGCAGCATGGCGCGCTCAACGGCTTGTGGTTCTTTGACCTTTACGATCATCTCGGCTTTAGCAAACACCTCCTCAGCGCTGCCAACTACTTCCGCACCAGCTTGGATGTAGTCCTGATCTTCAAAACCGATACCACTTCCTGCAAGGGTCTGCACCAATACTTGGTGGCCGCGACGGGTAAGCTCGCGTACGCTTGCAGGCACCATGCCTACACGATATTCATGATTTTTAATTTCCTTGGGTACACCGATGATCATAAGGTCCTCTTTATTATTTTCTATTAATCCGTAGGCGGAACTGGTGAATTTGTCTGTCTGAACATGATTTTTTCATGGCTATCGAGTGCGAATCAGTATATTATTCAGTCGGAAGTTTTTCTTCCGATATATTTGGGCATTATTAGGATAAAATCCCAACCATAAAGGGAAAAGGAAGCACAAAATGGCATATAATAAGAAAAAGCCACTCAAAGAGTTGGATAGAATCGACCGTAACATTCTGAATGAACTGCAGAAGGACGGCCGTATCTCCAATGTTGAACTCTCCAAGCGCGTAGGTTTGAGTCCTACTCCTTGTTTGGAACGAGTGAAACGTCTTGAAAGACAAGGCTTTATTCAAGGCTACACTGCGCTAGTCAACCCCCATTATCTCGGCGCCTCATTGTTGGTTTATGTCGAGATTACCCTTAACCGTGACTCCCCAGAAGTGTTCGATAAGTTCAATCAATCGGTAATGGAACTGGAAGACATCCAAGAGTGCCACTTGGTATCCGGTGACTTCGATTACCTATTGAAGACTCGAGTTAGCGATATGTCCGCCTATCGCCAACTCCTGTCCGAGACGCTGTTGAAACTTCCAGGAGTGAAAGACACTCGTACTTACGTAGTGATGGAAGAGGTTAAACAAACCAGCCGCGTACAGATTTCGCAAAACGTTCCTGCCGTATAGGCTTCGTTAAATCTTTAAGGTTGAATCTAAAGCGCTGCGATTATCGCGGCGCTTTTTTATGCCTGATGGAAAATAGACCGCTAAAGATTGACCTAAGCCTTTATTTCCGCAGCTAAGCTGTATAGATAACCATGCATTGGCCTTCAGAGTTTGGTAAGGTTGATGCTTATATTTACTATTGAGATCAAAAGGTAATTAGCTTGAGTGAGCAAGCGGTGCAACCACGTACGCTTAATGGGGTTCAGCGGTTGTTAGAAGGTGGCCTGATTCTGTGTACCATGCTGGCGCTGTATGTGTTGGCAGCCCTTGGAGAGTTTCACCCAGGAGACCCAGGTTGGAGCCAAACGTCTTGGAGCGGTGAGGTCAATAATCAGTTGGGGCCGGTCGGTGCTTGGCTGGCTGATCTGCTCTATTTTGCGTTTGGTATCAGTGCATGGTTCATACCGGTGCTGATTGCATCCACCGGCTGGTTGATGTTCCGCCGCCGCTATCGCTTGCAAGAGGTTGATTACTTCTCGGTAGCTCTGCGCATTGTCGGTTTGCTGTTGGTGCTGCTCGGGTGCTCTACGTTAGCCTCAATCAATGCCGACGATATTTACAACTTCTCTGCGGGTGGTGTCATTGGTGATGTTATCCGTGATGCGATGTTGCCCTATTTCAATCTGCTCGGCACCACCATGCTGTTGCTGTGTTTCCTTGGTGCGGGCTTTACTCTGTTTACTGGCATTAGCTGGGCTACGGTCGCGGAAACGGTGGGCTGGGGGGTTAACTCCAGTGCACTGTGGCTGTGGAGACTGCCAAAACGCTTCAAAACTAAGAGCGACGAACCCGCAACACAGGCTACTAAGCCGTCCAAGGCCACAACGCCATCGAAAGCCAAACCTGAGATGGCCGAAGTGGGCGGCGCTAGCAATACCGATCCGCTGGCGGAATACGACGTGGCTGAAGAGCAGCCTTCTGACTGGATTGATCGCGTTCCTTTCCTGTACCGCTTCGAGTGGTTCAATAAGTTTGTGGCGTGGTATGACGAGCGCCGCTACGGCCCCGAGTCAGAAGACAGCGGCCTAGAGGTCGATACCGAGCTATCCGATGAGCTTAAACAGGCGGTGGATGGTCGAGCTGAGCCGGTGCTGCAAACCTTAGCGCCGGAGCCAAGCATCGGCGCGCCTAAGGTGGCGACAGACTATCAAGAGCCGGTAATGACGACTCCTGTGGTTGAAGCGCCCATCAGCGAGCCTCAACCTGAGATTCAAGCACCAGTAGCTCAGGCTCCTAAGGCGCCTTTGGCTCCTGCACAAACCGAGATTACGCCGTCTGAAGCGCAAACCTTGATGCCAACCTTGGAGTTATTGGACAGACCCAATAAAGCCAAGAACCCCATCAGCCAAGAGGAGCTGGATCAGATAGCTCGCCTAGTGGAGCTAAAACTGGCCGACTTTAACGTCGATGCCAAGGTGGTTGATGTGCATCCAGGACCGGTGATTACCCGCTTTGAGCTCGATCTAGCTCCTGGAGTAAAAGTATCTAAAATCAGTAATCTAGCTAAAGATTTGGCCCGAGCGCTGTCGGCGGTTAGTGTGCGAGTGGTTGAGGTCATCCCAGGCAAATCGGTGATCGGTCTAGAGCTGCCGAATAAACACCGAGAAGTGGTGTACCTGCGTGACGTATTGGGCTGCGAGCAGTTTGAACAATCCAAATCGAATCTCGCCATGGTGTTGGGTCAGGATATTTCCGGCTTCCCTGTGGTCGTAGACTTAGGCAAGATGCCTCACCTACTGGTGGCGGGTACCACTGGCTCTGGTAAATCCGTGGGCGTAAACGTGATGATTGTGAGCTTGTTGTACAAGTCCACACCGGAAGACGTTCGCCTTATCATGATCGATCCAAAGATGTTGGAGCTGTCGGTATACGAAGGCATTCCGCATCTGCTTTGCGAAGTGGTAACCGACATGAAAGAGGCCTCCAATGCCCTGCGCTGGTGCGTGGGGGAGATGGAGCGTCGTTATAAGTTGATGTCGGCCCTAGGAGTGCGAAACCTCAAGGGCTACAACGCCAAGATTTTGGAAGCGAAACAGGCTGGTGAGCCGATTTTGGATCCACTTTGGAGCGCCACCGACTCCATGGACGTGCAGCCTCCGGAGCTGGAGAAGCTGCCCTCCATCGTAGTGGTGGTGGATGAGTTTGCCGACATGATGATGATTGTTGGTAAGAAGGTGGAAGAGCTGATCGCCCGTATTGCCCAGAAGGCGCGTGCGGCTGGCATTCACTTGATTCTGGCGACTCAGCGGCCATCGGTGGATGTCATCACCGGTTTGATTAAGGCCAACATTCCAACTCGGATTGCGTTCCAAGTATCCAGCCGTGTGGATTCTCGCACCATTTTGGACCAGCAAGGTGCAGAACAGCTGCTGGGCCAAGGTGACATGCTGTACTTGCCACCGGGTACCGGTGTGCCTAATCGAGTTCATGGCGCCTTTGTGGACGATCATGAAGTGCACCGAGTGGTCGCCGATTGGCGAGCTCGTGGCAAGCCTAATTATATTGAAGAGATTTTGGCTGGCGAAAGTGGTGGCGAACAGGTGTTACTCCCTGGTGAAGCCGCCGAGGGCGATGCCGAGAAAGATGCCCTTTACGATGAAGCCGTGGCCTTTGTGATTGAATCACGCCGCGCGTCTATCTCCAGCGTGCAACGTAAGCTGAAAATTGGCTACAACCGCGCGGCACGCATGGTCGAAGAGATGGAAGCCGCCGGCGTGGTCAGTGCACCAGGGCACAATGGCAACCGTGAAGTGCTGGTGCCTAACCGCCAGTAACCTAGACAGAAGAGACGCTATGAAGCCGATGTTAATTTTGGCAGTGATGCTGCCTTTCGTGGCCCATGGGGCGGCGGACGACAATTTAAAACAGAAACTGGCGCAGCTAGAGCAGTTCTCTGCCCAGTTTAATCAACAGGTCTATGATGAGGCGGGGCAGCTAACCAGCACCGCGTCTGGCGAGCTGTCGATGCAGGCCCCGGATCGGATGCGTTGGCAGCAGCAGATCCCCGATGACTACCTGATTATTGCTGACGGTCAAGCGGTGTGGGTGTATGAGCCCTTTATGGAAGCCGCCACGGTTTACCGTCAAGACGATGCGGTGGCCCAAACGCCGGTCACCATTTTGACTCAAAGCCAATCCGATGCGTGGCAGCAGTATGACGTTAGCCAGCAGGGCGATTGCTATACGCTTGCGGCAAAAGAAGAAGACAGCCAAATCAGTGCCATGAAGGTTTGCTTCGATGGCCAAATCATCAAATCGTTGACCATGAACTACAGCTATGGTGGTCACAGCGACCTTACACTTACCGGCTTTACCACAGAAGCTCAGGCAGCAAGTTTATTTGAATTTGTGGCCCCAGAAGGCACCGAAATTGACGATCAGCGTGGTCAATGAGCAGTTTATCCCTAGATTTTAGCCCTGACTTTCGGCCGTTGGCTGCCCGCATGCGGCCAACTAAGCTGGAGCACTACATCGGTCAGGAGCATCTGTTTGCCAAAGGCAAACCCCTTCGCCAAGCCCTTGAGGCTGGCCGTGCCCACTCCATGATCTTGTGGGGGCCACCGGGAACCGGTAAAACCACATTGGCCGAGCTGGTGGCGGAGTACTCCAACGCTCACGTCGAGCGCATCTCAGCGGTTACCTCTGGAGTAAAAGAGATTCGTGAAGCCATCGCCAAAGCCAAAGACGTGGCTCAGGCTCATGGCCGCAGAACCTTGCTATTCGTTGACGAAGTCCATCGCTTTAATAAGAGCCAACAAGACGCTTTTTTGCCCTTCATTGAAGATGGCACGGTGATCTTCATCGGTGCCACCACAGAGAACCCATCGTTTGAGGTCAACAGTGCATTGCTGTCTCGGGCTCGAGTGTATGTGATTAAAAAGCTGTCCTCTGAAGCCATCGAAACCATCCTGCGAGATGCGGTAAACGATGTTGAGCGCGGCTTAGGTAAGCGCCAGCTTACCTTACCCGATGAGGTGGCCAGCGCCTTAGCTACGTTGGTTGATGGCGATGCCCGGCGAGCGCTGAACCTACTTGAACTGATGGCCGACATGAGTGATGACGGCCTGCTAACACTGGAACACCTCAGTGAAGTGGGCGGCGAGCCCATCGCTCGTTATGACAACAAAGGCGATCAGTTTTACGATCTTATCTCGGCGGTGCATAAGTCCGTTCGTGGCTCTAACCCGGATGGAGCCCTATATTGGTTCTGCCGCATCTTAGAGGGCGGCGGCGATCCCCTGTATGTGGCTCGCCGGCTGTTGGCCATCGCCTCAGAAGATATCGGTAACGCCGACCCGAGAGCCATGGACGTGGCACTAAATGCCTGGGATTGTTTTCACCGAGTCGGGCCTGCGGAAGGGGAGCGAGCCATCGCTCAAGCTATTTTGTACCTGGCGGCAGCGCCAAAGAGCAATGCCACTTATACCGCCTTTAAAGCGGCGCGGCGTCTGGCAAAAGAGACGCCGTATCTTGAGGTGCCAGTTCACTTACGTAATGCCCCAACCAAGTTGATGGCAGAGCTGGGGTATGGCGCCGAATATCGATATGCCCACGACGAACTGGGGGCCTATGCCAGTGGCGAGGTATATCTGCCACCGGAGATCATGGATGCGACTTTCTATCAACCCAGCGAACGCGGCATGGAGAAACGCATCAAGGAAAAGCTGGATTATTTGGCGGAACTTGACCGCCTAAGTGAGCAAAAACGCTATGAATAATCTAATTGCGGTGGCCTTAGGTGGCGCAGTGGGAGCAAGCGCACGGTATGGTTTGTCATTATTAGCGATAAAGCTATTCGGAACTGGCTTTCCCTTTGGTACACTGATGGTCAACTGCATTGGCTCATTGATGATGGGCGCATTATATGCCTGGGGTGATGTGTCAGACTTGCCTCCCGCCTTAAAGGCATTTGTGGGGGTTGGCATGTTAGGGGCTTTGACCACCTTTTCCACCTTTTCCAATGAAACCCTTCTGCTCATGCAGGAAGGGGATATCGTCAAGGCGATGTTGAATGTTTTGCTGAACGTCGGGCTCTGTCTTGTGATGGTGTACGTCGGTCAGCAGTTGGTTTACGCACGAATTTAGAAAAAGAGCGATATGTTAGACAGCAAATACCTAAGAGCTGACCTCGAGCAAACTGCCGAGCGTCTAGCTACTCGTGGTTACATCCTAGATGTGGCCCGTTTGACCAAATTGGATGAACAGCGTAAGGCGCTGCAGGTCGAGACTCAGGAACTGCAAGCTGAACGTAACAGTCGCTCCAAAGCCATTGGTAAAGCCAAGGCTCAGGGCGAAGACATTGCACCGCTGCTGGCCGAAGTTGCCTCCATGGGTGACAAGCTGGCCGCCACCAAGGCAGAACAAGATAAGCTGTTGGCCGAGTGGGACGACATCGTTGCAGGCATTCCTAACCTGCCACACGAGTCCTGCCCAATTGGCGCCGACGAAGATGAAAACGTTGAAGTGAGCGTATGGGGTGAACCTCGTAAGTTCGATTTCGAAGTGAAAGACCACGTGGATGTGGGCGAAGGCGTAGATGGCCTAGATTTCGCTGCTGCCGCAAAACTGTCCGGCGCACGTTTCATCGTGATGAAAGGTCAGGTCGCCAAAATGCACCGTGCCCTAGCGCAGTACATGCTTGACCTGCACACCAGCGAGCACGGCTACACCGAGATGTACGTGCCTTATCTGGTGAACCCAGATAGCCTGCGAGGCACCGGCCAGCTGCCTAAGTTTGGTGAAGATCTGTTCCACACCGAGCAGCTATCTGAGGACACTGACCGTCGCCTAAGCCTTATTCCAACGGCCGAAGTGCCGCTGACCAATACGGCTCGCGACGAGATCTTCGAAGCTAAGGATCTGCCACTGAAGCTAACCGCTCACACGCCGTGTTTCCGCAGCGAAGCGGGCGCATCTGGCCGTGATACCCGTGGTCTTATCCGTCAGCACCAGTTTGACAAAGTCGAGCTGGTACAGCTGGCCAAGCCTTCTGAGTCCATGGCGGCCCTAGAAGAGCTGACCGGTCACGCTGAAAAAGTACTGCAGAACCTGAACCTGCCGTACCGTAAAGTGGTTCTGTGTACTGGCGACATGGGCTTTGGTTCTACCAAAACTTACGATCTGGAAGTGTGGGTACCTAGCCAAGACAAGTACCGCGAGATCTCCTCTTGCTCCAACATGGGTGACTTCCAAGCTCGCCGCATGCAGGCTCGCTGGCGTAACCCAGAGAGCAAGAAGCCTGAGCTTCTGCACACCCTAAATGGCTCAGGCCTGGCAGTTGGCCGTACCTTGGTCGCTATTTTGGAAAACTACCAGCAAGCTGACGGTCGCATTGAGATCCCAGAAGCGCTGCGTCCATACATGGGTGGCTTGACTCACATCGGTTAATCGGTGAGTTAGCGACCAATATTTGAAAATCCCCTCAGGGTTTCCTGAGGGGATTTTTTTATGACTTGATTTCGACAAATTAACTTTTAAATTCGGGCCAAATTAGCCAGTTTAATCGATTGATAACGGGCTTAGACGGTGACCACCTGTGGCGGTTATGGTGCTGATTAAATAAACCTCACTCAGTCAAAAACGCCCCTTTTTGGGCGTCAAATTCCCTTGGTGAACTTTGGGTTTTGGAATAATTTCAGATCAGCGGTTTTCGGCTAGGTCGTACCTTTCCGGACCACTCAGAGGAAGCAGATATTCAAGGAGGAGTAATAACAATAAGAGTATCGAGGTCATATGAGTCACGTTATATCCGTTGGCCCACTGGAGTCGTTTCTAGTTGCCATCAGTGTGCTGTTTTTAGGCCACAGCATTAATGCCAAATTTCCTATCTTAAAGCGTTTCAATATCCCCGAGCCCATTGTTGGAGGCTTGGTGGTGGCAGCTTTCATTACGGCTTTGCACTTCAATCAGGTGGAGCTGAAGTTTGACCTGCCGCTGCAAAACACCTTCATGTTGATGTTCTTCGCCACCGTTGGCTTATCGGCAAACTACACCCAGCTGTTAAAGGGTGGGGCGAAGGTGTTTCTGTTTTTGGCCATCGCCTCGGTGTTCATTGTCTTGCAAAACGCCGTTGGTATTTCATTGGCAACCCTGCTGGGGCTTGACCCACTAATGGGCTTGATTGCCGGCTCCATAACCCTAACCGGCGGTCATGGAACCGGTGCGGCTTGGGCGCAGACGCTTGAGCAAAACTACGGCTTGAGCAATACCTTGGAGATCGCCATGGCGTCGGCTACTTTTGGCCTGATCATGGGCGGCATCATCGGCAGTCCAGTAGCGCAGCGGCTCATCAACAAGCGAAAGCTCAGCTCTCAATATGGCTGTGGCGATAAAATTAGGCCCCACCCTGAAGTGGCGACGTTTCAAGATAACGATCAAGAAAAGGTAACCGCTAATAAGATCATTGAGATGCTGTTTATCATGGCGCTGTGT
Source organism: Ferrimonas aestuarii (assembly GCF_005116665.1). Lineage (GTDB taxonomy): Bacteria > Pseudomonadota > Gammaproteobacteria > Enterobacterales > Shewanellaceae > Ferrimonas > Ferrimonas aestuarii. The sequence continues at coordinate 36,144 of NZ_SWCJ01000012.1, forward strand.
GTTACCGGTGCTAAGTATCTGGAAACCTGGGTCAGTGGTTTTGATATTGCGTGGTTAACCATACCGGATTTCGTGTATGCGCTGTTTATTGGCGTGGTGGTCACCAACCTGCTGGAAGTCACCAAGGTGCGCCACATCGATACCGAAACCATCGACATCTTAGGTACGGTGTCGTTGTCGCTGTTTTTGGCGATGGCGTTGATGAGCCTGAAGCTGTGGAACGTGTTTGATCTGGCCATTCCGTTTCTAATCATCCTGACGGTGCAGTCGCTGATCATCGGCCTGTTTACCTATTGGGTGACCTTTAGGCTGATGGGCAGCAATTACGACGCGGCAGTGATCGCCAGCGGCCATTGTGGTTTTGGTTTGGGCGCTACCCCAACGGCGGTGATGAACATGGGGTCCGTGGTGAACCGATTCGGCCCGTCGCCTCAGGCGTTTATGGTGGTGCCCATTGTGGGGGCCTTCTTTATCGACATTGTGAACCTGATGATTTTGCAGGCCTACCTAGCAATTATTGGGTGAACAAAAAAAGCGCCTCGTCTGAGGCGCTTTGTGAATGGCCAAAACGGCAGTTACAGCCGAATCTTGCCTTGTCCCTGACGAATTTGCATGCTGTCAGGGGCGGTGAGCTTAAGGGCGGTTTTGAGCTTGCCGCCGAGGTTGATGGTGTTGACCTGGGACGGCTCAAGCTCCATTAAGACTTGATTGGACACGCACAGTTGGCTGCCAAGCTGTGAGCGCTCAACCTCCTGATAGATCCACACATCACGCACTTCCGCTTCCACGCCAACCCAGTCTAGGGAAGTGGCGTTTTCGCAGCCGAGGCCAAAGTTGGCGTTCAAATAGCGCTCAAGGCGGCCTTCGGCGCTGCTGAAATCCTCGGCGCCCTGAAGGTTTAGAGCGCGAGCCAGATCATTGGCGCTGTAGCGGTGCACAATTTCGATGCGTTCGCCGTCTTGGCTTAAGCTGAGGTCGGTCATGCCAAAGTGATATTGATGGGCGCTGCTGGCCGAACTCCATAGAGACAGCAGCAGAGACAATGTCAGTAAGCTAAGCGGCTTCATTGGTCACCCTCAGTGCTGTTGGCGTCTTCGGTTTTTAGCGGCTCGGCGTATTTCTGCATCAGGTTTTTCTTTTTCTTCTGCTTAAACAGCTGCAAACGAGACTGACTGATCTGCCTTGGGTAGTGGTTGTTCTGGGTATCGACATCCGCCGTTTGCCAGTATGGGTCAACCTCAACTTGGGTCAGGAGCTTATGAGGAGGACGCAGCAGCATCTTAGTAACTTGCTTGCTGTTTTTAACCCAGATCTCCGCCGGCAGATACAGCTCTTCAAAGCTGCCGTCGTCATAGCTGAGCTTCAATAGAATCGGCATCACCAAGCCGCCGAGGTTACTGAAGTCGAGCAGGTAGACGTTGTGCTTCTCTTTCAGCAGCTCTTGCTCGAACGGCTCCAGCTTTGCGAGGTCTTTGTGATACTTGTTGCGATCCGCATTGGTGGCGGTGAACTGGTCGTGTTCGTTATAAAAGTCGTGCAGCTCCGGCTTGCCGTCGATAAAGCGTGCCACTTCCGAGTTGCGCTGGCTGGTGATGCTCTCGGGCTTGTCGTGATGCTGTTGGCGCTTCCATTGCGACTCCACATCGGGATCTTGAGTGTTAACCGTGTAGTGGCGCACGTCATCGATGCTGATGTCCACGTGGTCGGTGCTGTAGAACCAGCCACGCCAGAACCAGTCCAGATCGGTGCCTGAAGCGTCCTCCATGGTGCGGAAGAAATCGGCGGGCATGGGCCGCTTGTACTTCCAGCGCTGGGCGTATTCACGGAAGGCAAAGTCAAACAGTTCGCGGCCTAAGATGGTTTCCCGCAAAATGTTCAAAGCGGTTGCTGGCTTGGAGTACGCATTGGGACCAAACTGCAAAATCGACTCAGAATTGGTCATGATCGGCACTTGATTGCTGCTCTTCATGTAACTGGTGATGTGCCGAGGTTCGCCGCCACGAGAGGGGTAATCTTCCTCCCAGCGCTGCTCTGCCAGATATTGCACGAAGGTGTTCAGGCCTTCGTCCATCCACGCCCACTGACGTTCGTCGGAGTTGACGATCATCGGGTAATAGATATGGCCAATCTCATGGATGATCACCGTGATAAGACCGTATTTGGTGCGGCGAGACCAAGTGCGGTCGCTGCGATCTTCTTCATTGATCTCTGGGCGAGGGCCATTGAAGGTGATCATCGGGTATTCCATGCCGCCTACCGGACCGTTTACCGAAATCGCCACCGGGTAGGGGTAATCGAAGCTGTAGTCGTTGTAGACGTCGATGGTGTGAATGATGGAGGCGGTGGAGTACTTATCCCACAGCGGCGTGGCTTCCTCTGGGTAGAAAGACATCGCCAAGGTGTCGGTGGCGCCTTTCTGATAACCCTGAGCGTCCCACAGGAACTTACGGGAGCCCGCCCAAGCGAAGTCGCGCACCTTATCGGCCTTAAATTTCCAGGTTTTGGTGCCTTTACCTCGGCGCTTTTCGTTCTCGAGCGCCTCTTCCAGGGTGATGATGTAAACCGGTTTGTCGGCGTCTTTGGCTTGCTCGAGGCGTTTGCGCTGGGCTTTGGTTAGGACCTGTTTGGGGTTCTCCAAGGTGCCGGTAGCGGCAACCACAAAGTCCTCCGGTACGGTAATGGCCACCTCATAATCGCCAAACTCTAGGGTGAATTCACCGTGGCGCAGGAATGGCTTGTTGTGCCAGCCGTTGGCATCACTGTAGGCGGCCATACGGGGGAACCACTGGGCCACTTCATAGAGGCGGTTTTCGTCACGCTCGAAGTACTCGTAACCACTGCGACCGCCAAGAACCTTCTGCTCATGGATTTGATAATTCCAGTGGATATCAAACTCCACATCGTCTCCGGATTTCAGTGGCGTTGGTAGGTCAATACGCATCAGGGTATCGACTACTGTGTAGTTCAGGGCTTTGCCATTGGCTAGCGCGACCTTAGTCAGCTCAATGCCACCGGGGTGACGCTGCCCCTCTACCGAAGATCGGAAGCTGCGCATATCGATGCGATTGGCTTTGTCGCCCTCTCTAGGAACGCTGGTGGTCTTCATTCGGTTGGCCATGGAGTCCTGACGGAACTTATTGGCGTCCAATAGTAGCCACAGGTAACGCAGGGTGTCTGGTGAGTTGTTCTGGTAGCGGATGCGCTCTTGGCCACTTAGGCGCTGGGTCGCATCATCGAGGCTGACTTTGATGTTGTAGTCTGCCTGCTGCTGCCAATACTGATGGCCTGGTGCACCGGAGGCGGTTCGGTAGGTGTTGGGCGTTGGCAGTTCGGCGTCTAGCTGGCGAAACTTATCGCCGGTGAGGGTAAGCGGATCCGCCGCCATCACTGCCGCGCTAAATAGGGCGCTGGCTAGAAGTAGGGTTCGAGTAAGCACGGGTGTTCCAATTGTTAGTATTATACCAATCACATTAATGTTCTGTGCAGTTCAGAAGCCCTCACAAGTTCTGAATCAAGGCAGCGTTGCGAAGGAATGTAGGTACCTTTTGAACAACGCTAACGCAGAGTCAGGGTTTGTGAGGGCTTCCCGGAGGGCTGATTTAATCGGCCCTCATACTGCGTTAGTAAATCTCACTTTAGATCCACTAGAGCTTCGCTTTACTGCCTTGTCTGAGAACCGATTAACTTCAGCTGAATGATCAGACCATTAGTGTGATTGGTATTGTTAGCTTTAAGGAGTGACACTGTAACACAGAGGTAAACCGATTGATTAATCGGATAAAAGTACTCGCTAGTCACTGTTTGGTGACCATTGGGAATTGCCGACAGAAGCTGGTGTGGCCGTTTATTGGGCAGTGCGAAGATCTAGCGATGGCGGCAAAGTCCAGTGTGAAAAACTGTGTAAATGAATGTGAAACGCCCTAGGTTTATTCAACCTAGGGCGTTGATTAATCAGACAACCGTGATTCGGTTAGTCATGATGCTTTATAGCACTGGAAGGTAGGTCAAAACACGGTAGTCGCGCTCTAACTGTTTATCCAGAATTTCACCAACGGTGCCGTTTGACAGTTTGGTGGCCAACGTAGCGGCATCGGCACTGGCTTTGAAGGCTTCAACTTCGCCAATGCGAGCAATCAACTGCAGGGCCAACACGTTTTCGCTGGTAGCTACGTAGATGCGCCCGTTATGGGCAATCTCCGCTTTCTTCTCCAAAGCGACGTCGTTCATGTGGATGCCCACATGTTCACGCCATTTACGTGCTTTTTCGAAGCCTTGGTAGTCACTGTCTTGAGAAGCCAGATCCACTTGACGCAGAACCATCTGCAATAGGTTGCTCTTACCTTTCGGGTAACCGCTGCGGTCGGTGTCAAAACCAAAGTAGCGGGCAACACTGCGAGCATAGTTTGGCAGAGGCTCAATGCTCTGATCTGCAAAATCTACGAAGTTTGGCATGTACTGTTGCAGCTCACCACTGGCACCGCAGTACTGGGTGAACAGAGGCTTGTCGCCCAGGCTCAGCCCGGTACCATCGGCCATGGCGATCTTACACAGCATGTCTTCGAAAACCGGTTCGATTTGTGGCAGATCAACCAGAGCTTTATAACCACGACTGCTGGTGCTACGAGGGGTTGTGCGGGAAACAAGAGCACGCACTGCCAGCAGTTTGTCTGGCCATACGCCCAGAACGTCACGCTCATTGACGTAAGGGTGGTTTGGAGAAGACTCAGGAGCTTTGATGCCGTTAAGCAAGCGACCGGAGAACTTCACGTCACCAACGTACAGTTGTCCTTGATAGTTGCTGTTGATCTTGGATTTAAAGATCAGCTCTTTTAACGCTTCTGGTGAATCGGAGTACTTGCTGATCACCTCGCCTGGCTGCAGTTTGTATTCCAGATCATCAGAATGGAATCGATAGCTTTCCAGAACATCGGCAAAATTGTAGCTTTGACGCAGTGCTGGGGTGTCGTCTGAGATCCAGTTGTAAGTTACTTCAACGGCAGCATCGCTCTCTCCCATCAGGGTTAAGAACAGCTTACCGGCATGATCAACAGGGCGCTGATAGCGGCAATACCATGCGTCTTCACCGGCGGCTGACTTTTGAGCGCAATCGCTGGCGATGAAGTTGTCTGGCGTGCCATACAGGCTGGTAAACACCTCTTCCATGGAGCTGATGTCTTCGACAAACTGGCGGATGTCATCAAACAAGCGCTTACGGCGCACGGTGTAGTTTAGTGAATGATCCTCGTACAGTGACTGACGGTTGTGGCGCAAGTTGCTGGTTTCATAACTGTCTTCATAACGTTCGATGTAGAAGTCAGCAATCTCTTCCAGTGTGCCACCGGCGTCGCTGCGGTTGCAGTTTGAGTTTAGGGTAACGTGACCGTCGGTACAGAAGTTGTAACGGCGTAGCTCATGGTTTTGCTCGACATTGAACAGCGCACCAAAGCGAGTCTCGCCATTAACGATGCCTTTGCGCAGCTCTTCACGACGTTTGGCATCTTCCTCTTTGAGAGAGACAAACTCCCCATCCTTCTTCTCCACTTCACGGGCATACGCAAAGCGTAAAGCCGCAAGGTCGTAGGGTTCGAAGGTTGTGGCAAAGCGGTTAACGTTGTAATCCATTTGGCTAGAGAATTCAGCGTTTACCGTTAGGTCCGGATAACCGGCGTCGGTGAAGGCTTTGTCCATCATCGCCATCTGTTCTTCGGTGAACAGATTGTCTTTGTCAGTGCTGCCTGAGAAGTTGTGACGTAAGCCAAAGTTGTGGCCCAATTCGTGGGTCAGCGTGCCGGCGAATGCTTGCGCAGCCAGCTTGGTGGTGAGCTCATCTTGCAGGTCAACAGGCAGGGTTTCAAAAGCAACCAGCTTGCTGCCAATCTCTTGGTTTTCCCAAAGTTCTGGGCGCTTCCAGTCGATCTTGTGATCTTTGATACCGGCAGGCAATTGGCGAGCCGAGCCACCTTCAGCGTAGACGTTGTCTAGGTGCATCATGGTGTTTTCAGACCAGTAGCTTCGAGTGTCTCGATCGTAGTCGACAAGCTCATCGAACTCTTGATTGTCTTTCACCAGTGCTGGAAGGGTGATCGCTTGTGCAGCTAAGGTTTGTTTGCCTTGTGCGGGCTGCTCAATGGTCGAAGTATCAACCTTGTTGACAGGTTGAGGCTGTTCAAGATCAAGGTTATTGCTCTTGCCGTAGTCCACTCCTGTCAATGCGGTTGTGGTGTCCGCATCCAGTCGGCCACGGTTGTAGTCCAGTCGAACTTGGCGGTAGTAGCGAACGGCGCCCTGTTTCAGGTTCGAGCTGTACTGGTTCACTCGACCGCTAATGATTTCACCGGTCAGTGGGTTAGCTGCTGATGGACCATAGCCCGCCAGACCGTTATCCAGTGGTTGGTCAAACAGAGTGATGTTGCTGTAACGAAGATCGCCATGACGTTTTTCGTTGGCTTGCTCTAGTTTGATCTCTGGGAAACCGGTGTTGAACAGCTTATTTTGAATGTTGATGGCAGTAACACTTTCGTTTGCCGCATCCAAGTATGCCTTGTTCTTCGCTTCGAAGAAGTTATTGCTCAAGTAGTAGGTAATACTATCTTTAGCTGGGTTGAAGCGATTCATGTAGGTGCGAACGTAGCCATCAACACCGTCGCTGTCGGTGGCATCACGGTACTGGTGACTGGAGGTAAAGTAGCCGTAGGTACCTTTTTCGTTTTCGCTGTACGGGATCTCCTCATAACCTTCGCTCGCCAACTGGTCCAGCGCCACGATGGAGATGTACTCAGTGGTGGTAAAGGAGAGGTTATCTAAACTGCCGTTATAGAACTGATTGATGCAGGACATGGTGGCTTGATAGGTGTGCTCAATCTCAAAGTTGATCACACCGGTTTCGAGATCCATCTCGTAACCTTTCCAGTCGTCGGCGCGAACCAGTCGAGGCGCTTCAGTCTCGGTAACGCATTCGCCAAACGTGAACAAGTCTTCGATGTTCAGTTCTGAGACTTTGGCATCTTCAAACTCAGGAATGAAGTAGCGCTTTTTGTCCCACGTTAGATCGCGGTCGTTATTCTCTTGCTCTTCATTGATGCACTCACGCCATTTGTCTTCGGTACACTTGAAGTCGATGTACGTGCCTGGAATGGTGAGAACGGGAGCCTGGTTGATGTCGGTCTGCCAGCGGCTGTCATGATCCAAACCGATGGTGTCGCGGTCAATTTGGCGAACTTGAATGCCGTTTTCAGTTTTTGCAAGGCTTACCAGTTTTGGATCACCTTGAGTAAAGCCTCGAATGGCGGCAGCGTAACGGGGCGCTTGGCCGACACTGCGGATATACAGATATTGGCGCTCGCCAGCTTTTTCAATGGCTGCGGTCGTTATCTGCTTTTCATCTTTTGGAAGCTCTTTGTAAGGCTCCTCGCCCGCTCCACAACCGGTCAGTGCAAGGGCACTGGTAATGGAGAGGCACAAAAGCGATTTATTCATCGGATCCTCTTAGCGTGATTGCTTTAGAAATATTGCGTAATAGAAAATGTGAAAGTTGAGCTTCGTTTATCGAAGATCTCAAAATCTTGAGAAGGCCCTTTCTCTGGATTGTAAAAACGGCCACTGTTGTTGTGAGCAATCGCAACAATCAGGTTTTTACTGACTTCCCAGCCCAACTCCTGAGCGAAGAAGAACCGATCATCCAATTGTCGTCCGTAATAGTTTTCACTCCAGATATGTTGGTAGGTCATCTCTAAATACCAATCTGGGTGGAATTGCCAAAGTGCATCAGCAACCACATCATAACGATGCTCAGTTAATACTCTTTGACCGGAAGTTTTATATTTGTAGTCGTTGTATCTATAGCGTGGTGATACATAAAGATACCAATCCTTACTAGGATTCCAATATAAGTAGCCACCAATTCTGAATGCATATTCAAAATGATCGAGCTTGGAATAATGATTTCCTGGAAGAATGGCGGCAACGCTTGCGGTTAATGACCAGTCATCGTTAATTAAATATTTATTTGTTCTAAACTCAAACATCGGGTCGTAGAACGTTGACTCTTGACCGTGCAAGGTTTCTTGCTCGCCACCAACGGTTAGGCGATATTGACCATAGTCGGTTCGATAGCCTAGTCGAGCATTCATGTAGAAGGATTCATATGCATTATATGAGTCTGAACTATAAACATTTCTTGTGTAGCCTCCGCCTATGTACCCAGACCAACGTGATGGTTCATCCTGGGGAAGGTCATAATCGATTGCGGCGGAAGCTGAGCAGCTGCAAAGCAGTATTACGGTTGCTAATACTCCTTGGCATACAGAGTCGCTCATGCCAGAAGAGGCTCGCGTTTGTGTTGATTGCATTACTCAACCTATCAATGTGGATATGTGTTTATTTAAATATTAAAAACTATGGCGATTCATTGAAAAATGAGATGCCAAATTTTAAGCGTAGATATACGTAACCTTTCCAGGTGGGAAGGCCAAAAAAGTTAATTATATTTTCAAGAGCAAACAAATAAGAAATAATCACGTGAGCCTTAAAAGGCTATTTGGTTTGCAACTTAGGATGTTTATATATTAGCGAGTCATAATTTAAACCGAGCATTTATTTCGAATGTCATTCTTGGAGAAGTGTTTCGAAAATATTTTCACTGCAACGAGATTGAATTCCTGTTGTTATTAATTAATCTTTTCTAATTTTTTTTGATGTTAAAAAAACAACGATTTCCGATTGTAGTTGGCGTGATAACAAACCGTCAAGGGAGTTAACCCGTAACTGACTATAATCCATAAAGAGTTATAAATAATGTGACATTACACACAACACTAGGGGGTGGGATTTAACACTGGCTTGGCATTCATTTTCAAGAAGGAAACCATTTCTATACTTAATTTAAACATCTCTGTTGGGGGCATTTGTTTTGAACTTCATGGAGGTATTGGATTAAGTAACTGAAAAACCGCCATATTGTTATGTTGTAACGCGTTTTTGTGCTATTCGATAGGGCTTCCTTACAGGCGATTAAGGATAGGAGGGCTGGTCTAATGAGTGGCGAAGAGCTGGTCCATCCTCAATGTAGAGGCCATACGAAAGAGTATGGTTTAGGGCAGCGAGTTGGGGAGTTAACTTACTTTGTGGGGGAGTTGGTTTACGGAAGAGAGAAGAAACGAAAACACAGCGCGATTTCGAAAATAGAAACAAAAAAGCCACTCGGGAGAACGAGTGGCTTTTGAATCAATGAGTGCAGGGGAGCTAACTGCGCACAGTGTGCAGGAAGTATATGCGGGTTGTTTTTAAGCTTATGTTTTTAAAGCCTAAATATTCCCCTCCAAAATCCCTCCAAAATTTTTCCCCAAAACGCTACGCTCCTGAAATGACTTTGGGTGGGCGTTAGCCCGCATCTATCAACAGGTATTCAGATCCACGCTGATCGTGGTATTTGTCGGTGGTTTGTCGGTTTTTATGACCCAGCAACTTTTGCGTGTCATAGCCTGCATCAGCATAAGTTCGCTCTGCTAATGAACGGATCTCATGAAATGTGGGAGGGGTGCCATCCCATTTTAAGCCGGTCGCATCTCTGGCGATCTTGAACTGTTTTGACAGCCGGTCCCCATCTACTTTTGAACCAGCTTTTGAGCGAGAGACCTGCTTGACGTCGTGAATGATGTACTGAGAAACTACGCCGCTGTTCCGGCAACGTTTGATGATCTCTCCGAGCGATATACCGACCAGAGGATTGGTAAGCGCCAGGCTAAAACCTAGCTTGGTTTTACCTTTGGATTTATTGGTAGCTACGAGCAGGTAGCCATCTTGCACATCTTTGAATTTGAGTTGGCTAATATCAACTCGGCGCAGTCCAGTGGTGAGCCCAATAAGCATCGCATTCAGGGCATTGGGCGTGCAATGCTCTTCGGCTTTGCTGATAATTGCCATCCATGACTTTTCGGTTAAACGCTCTCGAGTAACTGTGACCCTAGGCGCTTTGGTTGCGGCCGCTGGATTATATCCGGGATCCACCTCGCCAAGATGTTGTGCTTCCTTAAACATGTCGATCCATACCGAGCGAAGTGATTGTGCCATTCGCACTTTGCCATCACGCTTATATTCATCGAGGATGATTGCTAGTGTTTTGGTGTCGAGTTCCTTGAGACCGATGCTCTTGCAACGCTTGGCTAACACTCCAATCGCTGACTTTCGCGCAACCACTGTGCTTTTGACTATCTCACCATGATCCATCCGCTCCTGCTGAATTGTCATGTAAGTCTTGCAAAATGCGCCTGTACTAATTCCACGCTGGCGGGTTTTGGTCGGATTCGCATCGAGGATGCGCGCATACTGTTCAACCATCTCCGCAGCTATACGCCTATTGAGCTCAGCGGCCACTATCTGTGCACGCTTTTTATCTGTTCCAAGCCCGTGAAACTTACCTGTGCGTTGGTCGCGGTACTGGTAATAGGTTTTACCAGTTCGCTTATCAAGCTTTTGATACAGATTATCAATGGTGATCTTGTGAGTTCTAGGTCGAGCTGCCATCGTTCAGGATCCTGTCGATAAGTGGATCGCCGGTCGGTTCGTGCTGATGGCAGCGACCAACGAATTTGGCGTTACGTTGGCACATCCATCTGCGAGCGAACTTGACCGGAGCGGGGGAGATCTGTTTTGTCTTAGCGTAGGCCGACAAGGTGGCAGCTGCTGGAGTAAACCCGAAGGTTTTCAGTGCCCAGTCCTTCAACGGTACAAAATCACTTTGCGATTTCATCCTTAGCTCCAAACTTGGGTTGGTGATTAGCTTTGGCCTCAAGTGTGCGGATGTATTCCAGCAGGGCCTCACTCACCAGTTCATCGGATTTCAGTTCACGACCAGCACCGTGTTCTACGATGCCTTTTATGAACTCTATTTCACCTAAAACTGAGCGGCTTGGAAGTAGGCCAAGCACATTCTCGAGCCTTTCTCGCTCTTTCTGTGCATCATCTTTAAGTGGCTTAAAGGCGTGAATGACCACTCTAGATAACGCCCCTTCCATTTCGAACTCACCTAGTCCATCAATGTATGCATACAAACGATAGGTTGGTGTGGCTTCATCGTTGTTAACCAACTCGAGCGTAAAGGATGATGATTGACGAGCGATGGTATTAACCATGGCGCCAACATCGAAACCGCAATAAACAAGGCTCATGATTACCTCCTACACGTTGAACGCTAAGCGTTTGTCGAACGCCAGTTTGATGCGGAATGGAATATCGTCGTCCCAACCATCGTCTAGATCAGGTGAGTAATTCTGCTGCGCTGGGGTGGCTTGTTGTTGGGCCGGTGCTGCTTGCTGCTGTGCTGGCGGTTGGCTTTGTTGGCCGGTACTTGATTGATGCCCAGCACTGCCTGGCTGCTGGTAACCACCGTTGCCATATTGCTGGCGGGTGTCGAGCATCTGCATGTCGTTGACTAAGATCTCGGTGGTGTAGCGGTCTTGGCCGTTGTTGTCTTGCCATTTGCGAGTTTGCAGACGACCTTCCAAGTAAACCTTGGAGCCTTTACGCAGGTACTCACCGGCTATCTCTGCCATACGGCGATACATGGTGATCCGGTGCCACTCGGTCCGTTCTTTCTGCTCGCCGGTGTTCTTATCCTTCCATGTTTCACTGGTGGCCACGGTGAAGTTGGCCACGGCGTTGCCGTTAGGTAGGTAGCGAACCTCGGGATCTTGTCCCAAGTTCCCCACAATAATTACTTTGTTGATGCCTCTGCTGGCCATGATATTTCCTCTATTGGTTAATCTGGGTTTCTGAGCGTTCAACCTTGCTGTTCAGGTGAAGATCCAGCAGGAAGTTACCGAGCGCATTGGCGTAGTAAAGAAAACCGCCACCACACACCAGCGCCGCAATCAGATCGCCATGGTGCGGGAACGGCTCTCCCCAAAAAGCCACCTCCACTTGGTAACTAATGATCTGCTCCCAGATGAGCAGGGAAAAAAAGAATAAAGCCAATCTCCAAACGCTAAGCCCGCACAAAGCAAACAGCTTAGCTTTCACCTTCCCTGATCGGTGATTCACGCAAATAGTCAGCACCTTGTTTCCTCTTATGGCTGGTTAACGAAAGTGAACACCTGGCGCGGCACTGGCGCACCACCTGTAGACATGTGATTGAGGCGTGCCAGCGGGCAACCATCGCGCCACGTCATCCGATCAAAGCCATCAAACACGATGGCATCGAGCTGACGTATCGTTAGTGCAGTCATCACTCTATCGAACTGGCGCGTACTCATAACCTGTCCGGTATTGATGCGGTATTTTCTGGCGAACTCGGCCTCGTGTTCCGTGGGCATTACCAGCAGTGCCTTAAACCCCTGCAGGTGCAGCCCCTCCACAATGGCACAGGCAACGGTGGTTGAGCCGCTGCCTTGCTTTCCAGTGAGTTGATGAATTTGCATACTTAGTCGTTCCCCTATTGGTTGTGGCTAGTCAAAGACAAGCTCAGAAATAAATTGTGGAGCGCCTAGCTTGAGCTGGCCATTAACCGTGTCTGGTGCAGAAGGTGATCGCTCGGGGTAGGCTCCCAAAGCCACGTTGGCCGTTTGCTGGCCTACCTTTGCATGCCAAGCTTGACTGCGCTTACGAGCCAAATAGGATTGAAATGCCATATCACGATCAGGGTGGGCGAAGCTGCGTAATGCCCCTTTGATGACACGTTTTTGGGGGCGACCAAACCAGTTGTTGCCTACATTCAGCATTCGCTTGGAATGCTCATCAACTAGGTAGTAGCAGCACTCCGTCTCTCGAACTGGATACCATTTGGATTCGACTAAATACAGGCCGTCAGAACGGACTGAATCTGTGAATCGATAATGAACAGGGAGGTCATGTTCTGACAGCGAGTCAATTTTCATATCAGTTAACTGATTCATGCGATCCGCCTTTGGTAAGAAGGCCAGTCGAGTTCCTTAATCGCTTCCACCGTTGCCGCAACCGCATTAAGCTGGGTTACTGCTCGGTTTAGGTTGCTTTGAGTGGTGCCATTGATGATTGCGGCGTCTGTCTCGGACATGCCTTTGCATAAATGGTCGATCACGGCGCTGATAATCACTTCACTAGTGATTCGAGTCAGGCTAAGCAGCAACTCGATGCGCGTAGGGTTTTCTTGCCCAGGTAGTAGGTATTTCATACCGTGATCTCCTCCCACATGTTTTCCAGTTCATCAAAGGCGATGAGTTCGTCAAAAAGTGCGTGAGGGATAGAGATTCGAGCATTGCAAAGTTCAATCCACGCTTTGGCTCTGTCTCCATCAATGGTGGCGTTGAGCTTTAGGTCTGCTCGCTTTCCACTCACTTCCATGGCGCCATAACTGATTCGAGCTTCATCACTTCGCTTTGGCAAGCTCAGGCTAACGGCGGTGTCCCCGACATAAAACCCCAGTACGCAACTGGCAGGGTGATCTCGATGGTGCACTTTTGGGAAGGTACTCATGCGGCCTCCTTGCCTGCAGTGGGAATAGTGATGCTGTTGGGAGCCTGATTTCCGAAGAGATCCCAGCCTTCTGATTCTCGGCGCGCAAACATCTCCAGTCGTGGCACGTCACCCCATAGGCGCTCAATGCGCTTGATGGCCTCATCTGGCTTCACTGAGTGATCACCGACTGGCGCGTCGATTATCTGCTGAACACCCTTGTCTAACCGCGGTAGCTTCTTACCGCGATAGCCGACCAATACAAACTCGGAATTAGAACGAGTGGTATGCCCCATACCGATGTACCAGCGAGCTTCCATTAATTCACGTAGGCGCTTGGCAGTAACTAGCTCCCGCCAACCCTTAGGGGTTAGCAACGCTTTTGTTAAATCGGTGAACGACATATCAGCCACCTGCGCGCATAGCTCTTTAGCCAGTTCGCGCACTAGATTGGTCCAACAATTCTTTGAGCGCTTAACCCAGACAAACAGGACTGTGTTGTATTTAAAGCCCCAGGCGTCCATTAACTCCCTTGCCTCATCAAGCTGCGGCCATGTTGCCCACATCGCCAGAACTGCGTTATCAGCTGCGATACTGGAAACGTCCATCGCCTTGAGTTCTTCAAGGTCGGTGGTGCTGTAGTGGCGGGCTGCGCCACCCCGATTAGCTGATTTGTCGTTGTAATCCCATGGAGGATCGGCATAGATGACTTGGTACTTGTTCATGCGGCCTCCGACTCTACTTTCAAATCAAACTGTTCAATGGCCCAAGGAATTGCGAAACAGGCCCATAAGAAGCGATAACTCCAAACTTTGCCGTCAGGAATGCACCCCCAATCATCTGTAAGACTAAGGTTTACTTCGTTGTCATCGTCAAAGTTACGGAGGAACTCAACTGCCCCATACTCGTCTTGATCTGCGCCGCTTAACTCTTCAGATAGCCAAGCTTTTTGTTCAAGTGAGTCACATAGCTCAAGCAGATCTCGTTCAAAAACTTCCCATTCAAAGTCTTTACAGTCGCCGGAGCGCTTACCTGACGACGAACTATCAACAGCCTCTAGTTTTTCAGACCAATATCTCGGATTAGGTTCGTCACCTCGGAAGAATGTGAACATGTCTTGAACTCGGGTAAATACGTAACTCCCCATATCTCCGCAAAACACCAGGTAGCCAGGGTAGGTGACGATATCGAAGTACATATTTGAGCAGCCTGGTTCCATCAAGCGAATATGGCGATAGACTCCGTTATTCAGGAGAACGGTTAGCTGATGGTTAGTGACGTCTTTCAAAAAAGACTCTTTAGTTGGGTTCATGCGTTGGCACCTCCGATGTGCGAAGTAAATTGGCCGTTCCAGGGGGAGCGAGTTAGAGCTGCAATCAAAGTGGCTGTTGGCGGAATTCGATACTGAATGACTCCAGATACCTCTTGCACCTCCAGTTGTCCGTTTGCGTGTAAAAGGTTGAGCTGATTCCGAGTAGCGCAGGTGCTTCGGTTGATACGCTGTGCGACCTTTTTCACGGTCATCCAGCCTTGGCCTTTGAGGCCTGAATAAACGAGGTGTCTAACTTTCGATTGCATCACTACCTCCCTATGCCGCTTTCGCTTTTGTGGATTGATTTTGTTTGCTTGAGTGCACGTGAGAAATGCACTTAAGCAGTGATTTGCTGCCTGCGGTGCGTATCACTTCGCATCGCGGGCACTCTGTACGCCAGCGCCCGGGGTAAACCTCGCTTACTGCGTTAGTGCGGTGGCATGTGGGGCAAATTGTTCGGTCCATGATGGTTGCCTTTGATTCTGTAACCTTTAAACCCAATATTAACCTCAGGAGTTAACTTGTCAACTTGAGTGTGTTGATTTTTTTATGTGTTTAATTTGAAATTGATCGAGGTTTTACGGTACAAACGCAAATAGCATGTATGGATATACAGTGGTTGAGGATGGAAATTTGATTGTTGTAACTATTCTTGGGGATGGCGGTGAGATCGCAGAGCGGGTTGAAATTGATGATTCAACCCGTCTGAACAGTGAGGAAGGAGAGGAGGTAGATCTTGAGAATGCTGGTGTTTAATAGCTGAATTGTTTTACCGCAATTAGCACCTTACCAATGATTTCGTAATCCTCAGTTTCGTATTGAACTGGGGATGTATCGATAGAAATAAGTGCCTTGCTTGATGAGGATCTGAAATACCTAGCGAGCATAGGTAGGTCGTTTTCAACCTTAACAAGAACATAGTCACCAATAGAAACACTTGCTTCCGGATCAATACCAACTAGGTCACCGGGAGAGGCAATTGTGGAAATGTTATTGTTTTGAACTTCAAGCACAAAGGCCTTGTCCGATGCCTTGCCTGGTATTGGATACGCCTTTTTATCTTCTAGGGCGATCCCTTCCAAATGTGAGTTGATGTCTGACCATCGAATGAGTGGCCTAACAACAAAATCACTGAAGTACTGCTTTAATGCCGCACTGGTTCGGTCAAGGTTGTCATCTATTGACTCTGTAGAATCTAGGCATCCATCTGGCAGGTCGAGTTCCTTTTCTATGTGCCGAGCCAACTCTCCACCAAGCTTGGTTTTGCCTTTGATATATCGACTTATCTGCTGAGGCTTTCTGTTAATCGCCTCGCAGAACCTAACTTGCACACCGTCAAATCGTTCTTCAATGATCTTTTTGACGTTTGCCAAGCGAATCTGCTCAATACGCATTTTTTTATTCATCAACATCAGTTAACTCGTCGCTATTATTATCCACGCAAAAACGGCTTGATCACATTGGCCTATAAAGCTTATTATCAACCTGTAAGGTTAACTCGATAGGCTTGAGAGGCATATGTCATTCAAAGAACTGTACCAATCGTTACCATCCACAGCTCGAGATGAGCTGGCGGACAAAGCTGTTTGTTCTCGGAAATACATTGAGAATAAGCTCTTGCCGCCATCCTCAGTTAGTCAGCCCAGCCTAAATCTGTGTAAAAGACTCGCAAGCGCCTGCCTATCTATGGGATATGAACTTCCTGCTAACGATATTGCCGCCGAGTTTCTCATCAAAACACCCTCATTAACCAATAAGGTTAATAGTAACTCATAAGGATAAGTTTCAAATGTTAAATAGCAAGGAAGTTTTACAGGTACTGAATGCGGCTCACGGTTTGGCGATTGATGTAGGAGCCAAGACTTTGTCTGAAGCTCTTGATATGCGACCAGCCATGGTTAGCAATCGTTTTAACCCTTCTACAGAAACCCATCTATTGGGGTTGGGGCATGCGATAGTTGCGACGCTCGATACCGGAGACACACGAATTCTAGCGGCGTTCGCCAAAGTGGCAGGTTTTCGCCTTGAACCAATCGATGCAACGCCCGTTGATCGCAACGAGTTACTAGCCGCGGTTCTGGAGCTGGATTCAGCGAAGGGTGAGTTAGCCAGGCAGTTAAGTGAAGCCATTGAAGATGGCGTTATCTCCCCTCGTGAGGAACAGGAGCTGGCGGCGCGAGCAACAGAGCTTCGAGAGCTAATCGATCGCCTGCAGTTGAAGCAGGGAACGGTTAAGTGAATCAGTTAACTGATATGAATTTTGAATCACTTGGTGGTGAATATGAATAAGCAGGTTCCAAAAGAAGGTACTTGGCTGCTGGGTGCTGGGGAGCGGATTTGCTCCCCAAATAAAGCCGCTAATCAATCGAAATACGAACGGATTCAAAAATGCTCTCAGCAAACTCAGAGCGTTCAGAACCACCCTTTGCATCAAAGTGAGCTTTTAGATTGCTGAGTGTAGCGTGTTTGTCGGCGCTGTCTTTTAAGGCAACGGTCATTGCTTGGGCGAGCATGTACTGAAGCACCTCTGTGCGGTGCTTTAAGACTTTAATGTCGTGCTCGAGTTCTGACATGGATACAGACATGTGAGATTCCTTTCGGATGGTTGAGTGGAAACTCCATCCTAACCCAGTTTGGTGCTCTGGGCTAAAAAAGCACCGTTCATTAGAGGTTTAAGGAACCCGCCTGCGCAAACAGGCGGGCAAACGAAAACGCCACCCAAGACCGGCAAGTCAACTAGGTGGCGTTCACATCAGGAGGAATCATGACAACAAATCGATGTGGAATCAAGTTAACGGACGTCAATGGTGTTAAACGGAACCACGGTGAGGTCATTTCGGACCATGCCTTTTCTGTGCTGTTTGAGCGTCGTAAGCGTGAACTAACTGGACGAACGTGGCAGCGTGATCGCCGACCGTGCCGGAGTGGGGTAATGGTATGAGTGCCCAATTACTCGAGTTCCCGTCTCCCAGTCCTAAGGACGAGGTTAAGACTGTGGCTGATTGTGATAACGGTTATACCAGAATAGCGAATGAACTCCTCAGCGCCATGGCTATGGCTGATTTAACTCAGCGGCAGTTCAAGGTGCTTCTGGCAGTCGTTCGCAAAACCTATGGGTTTAATAAGCCTATGGACTGGTGCGGTAACAAGCAGTTGGCTGAGGCAACTGGCCTACCAGAAACTCGGTGCTCAACTATCAAAAATGAGTTGGTGCAGAGAGACATCTTAATCCAGAAAGGGCGTTCTATTGGGCCTAATCCGGTGATCACCGATTGGAAGAAATCGGAGGTTACCTGTTCCGGTAAAACCTTTACCAAAAGAGGTAAGGAAACATTACCCGATTTGGTAAAAGAGCTTTTACCAAAAGAGGTAAACACAAAAGACACTTACTCAAAAGACAAGAAAGACAAAGATCATTGTCGGGCTGACGCCCGCCGCCGGAATGCTGAATTTGTTTCTCAGGCTAAGCAGGTGATCGAACATTTGAACGCCGTGTGTGGCCGCCAGTATCCAACCGCCGGGAAGTGCAACACGATTAAGGGCGTGGTGACTCGTTTGAAAGCTGGCGCGACCGTTGAGCAGCTTAAGGCCGTCATCGATCATAAGAACGCAGAGTGGGGTACTAGTGCGAAGATGGTTAAATACCTGCAGCCCTCCACGCTGTTCAAGCCATCCAAAATCGAAGAGAACATCACTGATGCCCAAGCATGGCTGGCCAGCGGCAAAGGTTCACAGCCAGCGGCGCCTAGCTCAGCCGCTCCAATTTCGGCTCGTGATGTGATGACCAATCCCCAAGCGGCTCAGTACCTGCACTCAGGCGGTTTGTTTAAGGAGCTGTCGGAAGCAGTTAAGCACCGCATCAGAGAAGCTTTTAGGGCTAACCAACTACCTTCCCAGCTTGTATCGATTCTTGATGAACAGGAGGCCTTCCATGACTAAGTTTCAGAAACAGTTGCTGGCGGCGTTGGATGGTGATTGGCGTAATCCGAAACAGATCCGCCAACGAATGATAGAGCAGGGCGCCAGCATCATGCCTAATCACCCACTAAGTGACATTGAGACGGTGTTGATTGCTATCGCAAAGACCGCGCCAGGTGTTAGCCGCCGTCAGGTTCGTAATCAACATGGCCGTATCCGCTCAAATCTGTTTCGTTTGGCATCGGTTGATGAAGTGTCAGCTATGGAGATGCGGAGGGTGGCTGGATGAGGTCATCAAGAGATACGACAGCTGAAATTAAGCATCCGAAAACAACTAGCTGCAAAGGTCGCATTATCGCGATCTTTGCAAAAGAGCACCGCACCTTATCGCTACCGATGATTGCAAAGCTGATCCATGAGCGGTTCGGAGTGACGGACCTTGAAACGTCAATCAGCATGCGGCTGCGGGAGATCCGCAAAATGCCAGGGTATGGCGTCAGGAAGGTAAAGCTGTCTCAGAATACGTTTGTTTACGAGGTTGTATGGGGGCATCAGCTGAAGATGACTGAGCTCTTAGGCGGCTTCGATGTGGATCATACTAAGCCAGCACCGTTACCAGGCAAGCCCTGTTCAACCGGAGCGCCAAACAATCCCAGCTTATGGGTGGCCAAACAAACGATTGCTTGCCGAGAGGGCAGTACCACGCCTGAAGCGGTTAAAGAGCAGATTGCTACGTTTCCGCCTTACGTTCAGACGGCCATCGCCAAAGCCAAGCCCCATATCAACGCGCAGATTAAGCAGCAGGGTTACGACAAATGGGCTGAGTTCCACAAAAAGCACTTTGAGGAGTCTGAGCAATGCAGTTAGGGGATACGCTGGCAAGGTTATCTGTATTGCCTGTTGTTCAGGGTTCGATGGCTGAGGGGCGGCAAAGTCAGTCGATGAGGCATGGTAAATGCGCGGTCAATAACTCGGATTGTGCTGGTGAGTTGGTGTGGTCTGAGCGCCACCAATTGCCCTTGTGTTGGCATCATGACAATCACGATTCTGATGATGAGGTGATGGCCGCCGCCAAGCTTTGGGGTCATAAGTGGATGAGCAATACGGTTGGCCGACTGGATCCTATGGCTTGCCAAACCATCGTGTGGCTGTTGAGCATTGGTTGCGCTGAGCTGATTAGGCCTGATTTGATTTCGGTGGCAACGGGTGTGGTTAATGCGCCTGTGAGTCGGGTAAATGGTTTACGCGGCCAAATGGATACTGATGATCGTTACCGTGTTGGTGAGTTGGACCGATTGGTGATGCGTATTGGTGAGCAACGGCAGCTAGTTGAGTTTGAGGTTGAGCCAGAGACGCCGAACGCGTTGATGTTAAGGCCAAAGTACCTGACTTGGGAAAATGACAAGTACCGCCGCTGGGTTAAGCAGCTGCCTTGCGTGGTATGCGATCAACAGGCTGATGACCCTCATCACATCATCGATGTTGGTCTGGGCTGCATGGGCGGTAAGCCGCATGACCTTCTGACCATTCCTTTGTGCCGTGTTCATCATAACGAGCTACACGACAACCGTAAGCGCTGGGAGCAGCAGCACGGCAGCCAGATTGAGCATGTGCTGGCGACGATTAACAATGCGATGGCGCTGGGGGTGATTGGATGAGGCATAACCTTAGACCAAAGAGTAAGTATGGCGCCAAACCAACGGTAGTAGATGGCATTCGTTTCGATAGTAAGAAAGAAGCTAATTACTACCTACAACTCAAAGCCCGAGTGAAGGCCGGTGAGGTGCTGACGTTCTTAAGGCAGGTTCCATTTCATCTACCTGGTAAAACTAAGTATGCGGTGGATTTTCTGGAGTTCCATGCTGATGGCTCTGTGCACTTCGTCGATGTGAAAGGGATGATCACCCCGACGTACAAGATTAAGAAGCGGCAGGTGGAAGAACTCTATCCGGTTACCATCGAGGAGGTGTGATGATTCTAACTACCTTTATCTGCCAGTTCTTGGTGGTCTACTTGCTTGGTGTCCAGTCGCTGATGGTACGAGACGGCAATTGCATCGGTGCGGCCATGGGCAGTATTGCCATTGGTGTAACGCAGTACTTGGTGATCGGCATTATTAGCCATATCGGCGTTGACGGGCTTTTCTCTCTAACAGGTGCAGCGTTTTTGCTGGCGGGCCCAATTGCTATTGTGTGCAGTATTAAGAGCCATCCCAAGCTGGCGGAGTGGCTTAAGGGGAAAGGTCGATGGATGCTCAGATTTTAAAGGTTGCCCGCGAAAAGAGAGGGGTAACACAGGAGGATTTGGCTGAGCTGGCGGGCTGTTCGGATCGCCAAGTGAGGCGTTGGGAGAGTGGCGATAGCGAAATTACTTATAACAGGTTGCGCTCTCTTTGTATCTATACGCTTGGCTTGGAATGGCTGGAGCTGTTGCGGGAGGTTGAGGGTGATAACTCTAAAGCAAACTCGGCAAGCGCTTAGCGGTTGGGGGAAAGTGGCTTTTGAGCAACGCATTGGGGATGGTTTTAGTTCGAAAAGTCCAACAGAAAGGCTAAGGGAGTCCATGCTGTTGGGTTACTGCATTTCCGGTACCGAGCATCAAATTAATCATACTTCAGATGGGGTTTTTATGCCGGAGTGGGCGCAACTGGTTGAGTTGGCGATCCAGCGCCTTTGGCATCCAGAGGAGAGAGTTGTACTTGTTAAGCGCTATTGTCATAACGCCTTTAATGACCGAAAGGAAAAAATGAAGGGTTTGAACCTCGAACATAAGGGGCTTTTATTGAGGGCTGAGGTTGGAGTGATGCGAGAATTAGAGGCGTTGAATTATCAGCCATGAACCGGACATTTTTCTGTCCTGTTCTTACCCTCTTGAATTGATATTATTTTGGCAAGATGACGAAGTTGTCATCAAATCTCTTAGTTTCAACCGCTTGATGAGCTTATTTCATTGAGCGGTTTTTTTTATGTCTGAGTGCTTATGTCTCTAACTCCTGTTCAATCTAATACTGTGGCTATCGCCGTTGCCACTACGGTCATTAGTGCTCTTCTGGTTTGGTGCGGTACCGCATTGCAGTCTAGCCAAGTGGAGCTGGGTAAGCTGCAGGTTCAGGTTGAGCAGTTACGAACTGAGCTTAATGCCGCAGCTTCTACATCTGTCCAAAGAGAGCATCGCTTAACCCGCTTGGAGCGAACAGTTGCAGTTCTGGAGGCCCGGCAATGAGACATCTAAAGCTCACCACTCGCGGCGTTCCGGGTGTTGGCACTTTTGGCGAGCTGACCGAGCAAGGTCAAAAGCTATGTGTCACCGTCGAGCGCGATTGGAATAACAACCTTCCCAATATCTCTTGTGTCCCAGCAGGTGAATATACTCTAAGGCCGCATGTAAGCCCTCGTTACGGTGATTGCCTGGTGATTGAAGCACCAAGCCTAGGCGTGACGGCCACCGGTCCAAGCCAGCGCTCGCATTGCTTAATTCATCCTGCTAATTGGCCTGATCAACTTGAAGGGTGCATTGCGCCCGGGCTTGAGTTCCACCCAGACCGTTGGGGCGTTAAGTCCTCTCGGACTGCCTTTAAGCGGCTGATGGAGACCATTACTGAGCCGGTTAAGCTAACCATTGTTCGACATTAAGGAATAAACCATGCGACTACTAGTTTTTGCTTTCACTCTGATGGCTTGGCCGGCACTTGCTGCAGACGTCACACTGGATACGGTGGTTGATCTTATTACCGTGCTCGGCGGCCTGTTCGGCTCTAAAGGTGCTGCCATAGCTGCCACGATTACTACGGTCTTGCTAGCCCTGTCAGGGCTGTGGAGTCAGATTCGACCATCGATCCCAAACGATTGGATGGCTAAGCTGCATCCGTGGTTATTGTGGTTTTTTGATGATGTGCTTGGCGGCAACCGTGGTTCAGCGGCCAATGATTCTGTAACTGGGCCACAGGCCATCAAGCAGCGGTCATTGGAGTGAGAGGTTTTGAACTGTTCGTTCGGCTGGTTACTGCCATTCTTCGTATCGTCAATCGAGGCAAGTCGAAGCGCTATCAGGATGATCCTGCTCGCGCTATTGCTGGGGACGATGGTAGCGTGCAGCAGTCTCAGCAGACCTTCTCCGAGTTGGCCAAGCAATCTCGAAGTGATCGAGTTAAGTGACGGTGGCATCTGCCTTAGCCCTGAATCTGCCCGCCGACTCGCTGAACTAAGGGCTCAGTTGGAGGAAATATAGAAAGGAGCTAGCCATGGCAACCGTTGCGTATTACGGCAAAGTAAGCGTCGAGCACAACATTGCCGAGGTTGCCAGCACCTTAACTGATCTTCAGCGCAAGAGCATTCCTAAAGCCACTCGCCAAGGGCTTAATCGAGCAATCACTTCAACTCGAGGTACTGCAGTAAAGATCATCAGTGAGGAGACGGGCATCAAGCAAAAGGATGTTCGTGCCGAGTTGAGGGTTAGCAAAGCCACGTCTAAGCAAAAGACGCCATCGGCAGAGATTAAGGTATACCGGCGCACTAAAGCTATTAACCTCATTGAGTTTGTTACCCCAAACCGCCGGAAGCCGAGTGGAGGCAAGGGCAAACCACAGTACTTTCGCCGCCGCCTTAAGCGTCGAACCCGAAAGGGAGGTCGCAGCCGCCAGGTGGCAGGTCCATATCGGCATGAAGGTGTTGAGGCTAAGGCTTGGCGCAATAACAAAACTTACCGTGGTGCATTCGTAGTGCGCACCTCACAAGGCGTAATCGTCGCAAAGCGAAGCGGCAAGCGGCGTGGGCACCTGAGCATGGTGTCAGGACCGAGCGTTAAAGCCACCATGGTTCAGCCTCATATCAATGAGGCGATGAAGCGGCATGCAAAGCCTCGGTTTATCACTGAGTTTGGGCGCGCTTTAGATAATGACTTGAGGCGCAGAGGCTTGCTGTGAGTGGGTTTTCGGGTCCTTTTGACCCCCTCCCCCCTTGTCGTGGGGGCGCGGCATCGCGGAGTTTGAGAAATTATTGGGCTCTAGGTGATCCACCGCTGGTGCCCTAGATCCTTTATGGGTGTAAGGATCCCGACCTGTGCAACCTGTGCATTTTGATCCGCCCTCCGATCTTTTTACCCCCTTCGTTTATGTGACCGGTCACAGAGGTTTTGATGACAAAAGTGGTGACTCCAGAGATGGCCACTGCTTTGTGGTCGCAGTCTCAGCTTGCGACAGCATTTGGTTTAGATAGGCGCACGGTTGCCAAACGTTTAAAGCCAGCGCCTGTCGCTGATGTAGTACGTGGCGGAAAGGTTTATACATTGGCTGTGGCCGCCAAAGCGGTTTTGATGTCGATGGCTGACCCAGGTGATTTGCATGACCCAGCAAAGATGGAGCCGGGTGACCGATTAAGCTGGTTTAAGTCTGAGCGAGAGCGTTTGCTGTTTGAGCAAGAGGTGCGCGAGTTGGTGCTCGATGCTGAGCATCGTGCTGAATGCGCTCTGATTATTAAAACGTGCGTGTTGATGCTGGAGACGTTGCCTGATGTTTTAGAGCGTGACTGTGGTTTGCCGCCAAAAGCGGTTGCTGCTGTAGAGGCTCGAATTGATGGTATTCGAAACGACCTAGCTGAGAAGTTGATTGAGGCGGCACCCGATGATGCAGATTGAGTATGCCAATGCATCGCAGGGCAGAATTGACGCTGCAGAGCTTATGCGTGCGCCGAGTCGGATTTCGGTCGTTGATGGAATCCAAAAGGTGATGCGGGTACCAAAAGGTGCGGGCGCTACAGATGAGTGGGATCCGACACTAACCGGTTACATGGTCGAACCGATTAACTGTTTGGCCAGTCGTGAATATGACGCCGTGATTTTTGTAGGCCCTGCTCGAACGGGCAAAACTATCGGTCTAGTCGATGGTGCGATTTGCTACGTGATCACTCACAACCCGGGTGACATGCTGCTGGTGCACTTAACAGAAGCGAAAGCCAGAGAGCATAGCCGCCGTCGTCTTGATCCTACATTTCGGCTTTCACCGTTGGTGAAAGAGTGTCTGAGCCCTAGTCGGCACGACAACAACGTCCACGACAAGATTTTCAAAAGCGGTGCCTACCTCAAGGTTGGACATCCCAGCCCAAACTCGCTGGCGTCGTCTGACTTTAAATGGGTATTCCTGACTGATTACGATCGATGGCCGCTAGATATTGGCGGTGAGGGCAGTGGCTTTGGCCAAGCATCCAAACGAACCACCACCTATATGTCTGCAGGCATGACAATGGCGGAAAGCTCGCCGGGTCATGATGTTATTGATCCTCGCTGGCGACCATCACCTGGTAGCCATGAAGGACCACCCTGTGACGGCATTATGGCACTATACAACCAAGGTGATCGCCGCCGCTTGTATTGGCCCTGTCCGAATTGCGGTGAGTACTTCCAGCCAATCCAAGAAACATTGAAATGGCCGGATGAGCCGGATGCAGTGAAAGCCTCCGAGGCTGCAAGAGTGCATTGCGCTCATTGCGATAAAGAGGTAACGCCAAAGCAAAAGCGTCTACTTAATCACCCTGATGTCTGCGCTTGGCTTCGAGAAGGAGAAACCATTGGTCGAGCAATTTGGCGACCGACTGATAATCCGGATCAATTGCAATTGGCTCAAGCGGGAGAACGTGGTGGTACGCCAAGAAAAAGTCGGTTTGCGACCTTTTGGATGGAAGGGCCTGCGGCAGCTTACCAGACATGGGAGAAGTTGGCGTTTAACCTGATTAACGGTGAACTGCAGTACGAGATCACTGGCAGTCAGGAAACTTTGAAAACCACCATCAACACCGACATGGGGCGCCCATACATTAACCGAGTGTCGCAGCAGCAACTCGATGCCGAGGCGCTGGCTGAACGTGCTGAGCCATTACCTAAGCGAGAAGTACCTGAGTGGGTGCGCTTTATTGGAGCTGGTGTCGATGTTCAGGGTGGCGTCAATCGCCGCTTTGTGGTGCAGATGGTGGGTTATGGTGCTCACGGCGAGCGGGTATTGATTGATCGCTACAACCTTCGTTATTCGCCACATCGTACCGAAACCGACAAAACCACTGGAGAGATCAAGCCTAAACGCATTGAGCCAGGAGCTTATCCAGAAGATTGGGACATCTTAGAAACCGATGTGATGGATAAAACCTACCCAATCACTAATCGGGATGGTTGGCGAATGCCGGTCCGGTTTACTTGTTGTGATCACGGTGGTGAAGCAGGCGTATCGGATAATGCTTATGCCTTTTGGCGCAAGATGCGCCGTAAAGGGCGCGCTAAGCAGTTGGATCTGGTTAAAGGTAATGGCAGCCAGTTAAAGCTCTTTGTAGAGAGTTACCCTGATAACACCGCTAACAATCGCCGGAAGGCTAAGGCTAAGGGTGATGTACCGCTGTATTTGCTTGGCAGTGATGAACTTAAAGACCGCCTGCATGCTGCATTAACTCGAAGTGAACCTGGTCCCAATTACATCCATCACCCTGATTGGCTTGGCGGCTGGTTTTATAACGAATTGGTAGCGGAAGCCAAGGGCACTGATGGCAAGTGGCGAGAGGTCAGTTCTAAAGCGCCCAACGAGGCGATCGACTGTTATTGCTATATCCACGTCGGTGCTGTTCGTCGGGGGTATGAAAAGGTCGATTGGTTAAATCCGCCGGCGTGGTGCAAGCCGATAGATGACAACCCCAATGTATTCCATCCCGATGAGCGACCCGAATTCGCTAGCGCCGAGGTGGAATCAACTCCAACCCAGCCTGAACTCGCGCCGGAAGTCGATGATGATGCCGGTGATTACCTAGCAGGCATTGATCAAAACGGATGGCTGAGCTGATGGCATCACTAACTGAAATTGAGGCGATGATCGCCTTATACACCAATGCCGAGCGTGAAGTGCTGGAGGGTAAAAGCGTTAGCTTTGGTGGCCGCACATTGACGATGGAGAGTTTGGGCGAGATTCGAGCTGGCCGCAAAGAGTGGGAGCGGAAGAAGTTTCGCAGCCAGCCCGGTGGCAATAGTCCGGCGCAAGCGACGTTTGAATAAGGAGCGCCGATGAACTGGTTAGAACGAGCCATTGAGGTGGTGTCGCCAAGCTGGGCTGCGGGTCGAGCCGCTAACCGCTTGCAGATTAAAGGCTTTGAGGCAGCGATGCCTTCGGTGCACCACAAAGCAAAGCGTGAAGGTCGCAGTATGAATGATGCTATCGGCTTTGCTGGGGCGTCGATTCGAGAGCAAGCCCGCTGGCTGGATGAAAATCATGATTTGGTGATCGGGCTGCTGGATAAGATGGAGGAGCGAGTGGTGGGTGCTAAAGGCATCCAGATTGAGCCCAATCCGTTGTCAGTTTCCGGTGAACGCCATGAGAAGTTGGCAAAAGAGATCCGTCGGCGCTGGGCTGCTCGGTCATTAAAGCCTGAAGTGACGGGGCGTTTTACTCGACCACAAATGGAGCGCTTAGTGGCGCGCCACTGGTTGCGTGATGGCGAGATGTTTGGTCAGCAGGTTCTGGGCATCGTGCCGGGTTTAAACCATCCCTCAGGCGGTGCCTATTCAATCGAGCTGTTGCCTGCCGAATTTGTGCCCATTGATGCCACCGGCGAATTTGAAGGTCAACGGCTAAAGCAAGGGTGCTTGCTTAACAGCTGGAATCAAATTACTGGTTATCGGGTGTATAAAATGCACCCTCGTGAATATTTTAGTCGTGAGATGAAGACCATCCCTGCGGTCAATATGCTGCACTTAGCGCTGCGACGAAACACCAACGCGCTGCGTGGCATGTCGCTGCTGCACGGGGTCATCAAGCGTCTGTCGGATCTCAAGGATTACGAGGATAGTGAGCGAATTGCAGCTCGGATTGCGGCGGCGCTGGCGTTTTACATCAAACGGGGCGACACATCTGAATACGACACTGGTTCTTACGACAAGGCTGCTAAGAAGCGGCAGATTAAATTCGCCCCCGGCATGACATTCGATGACCTCGCACCCGGTGAGGATGTGGGAATGATTGAGTCCAATCGGCCCAACACCCACTTAAGCGAGTTTCGTAATGGTCAATTGCGTGCTGTGGCTTCTGGTAGTCGCTCGGGGTATTCGTCTATTGCCCGAGAGTACAAGGGCAGTTATTCATCGCAGCGCCAAGAGCTTGTTGAAACCAATGAGGGGTACGCCGTTTTTCAGGACGAGTTTGTGGCCCAGTGGTCACGACCTGATTATCGTACCTGGCTCAAGATGGAGCAGCTGCACCCGACTGACCCATTGGTGCTACCGCCTGAGCTTGATCTTAAGACGTTGTTTGATGCCACCTACTACGGACCTGTGATGCCGTGGATTGATCCCGCCAAGGAGTCTCAGGCTTGGAAGATGGGCATTCGCGGTGGCGGTGCCACCCAAGCCGAGTGGATTAGAGCGCGCGGCGGTAACCCTGACGAGGTGAAAGCGCAGCGTAAGGCTGAGGTTGAGTGGAATAACGACAACGATCTGGTATTCGACACCGACGCGGGCAAGGTCTCCAACGCGGGTGTTTCCCATAGTACCTCACCGCTCGATTCTGAAACTCAACAGGAGTAACCATGAAACAAACCTTGTTGGCCTCGGCAGTGATGTCGGGGCTTTTTTGTATGCCTCAAGCCTCGACGCAAGTCAGCCAGATGGCAGAAACCTGGTACCAGATTAAAGCCAGTGGAAATGATTCTGCCGAAATTTTGATTTACGACGAAATTGGCGGATGGGGTGTCAGCGCCCGTAGCTTTGCTCGCGACATTAAAGAGTTGGGTAAGGTGACTAACATCACCGTTCGCATCCATTCCGGTGGCGGTGATGTGTTTGAAGGTATGGCGATTTACAACCTGCTTAAACAACATCCAGCTAACGTCACCGTGTATATCGATGGTTTGGCAGCTTCGATGGCGTCGGTGATTGCTATGGCGGGCGACACCATCATCATGCCGTCAAACACCATGATGATGGTGCATAAGCCTTGGGGTATTCAGGGTGGTGATGCCGAGGATATGCGCCGTTATGCCGATCTGCTGGATAAGGTTGAGGGTGCATTGATTAGCGCTTATCTCGACAAGACCGGTATTGATGAAACTGAGTTACAAGCTTTGTTGGCCGAGGAAACTTGGTTGACGGGTAGTGAAGCCGTTGAAAAAGGCTTTGCTGATCAACTGGTCGAACCGCTGCAGGCGGCGGCCTCTCTTACCTCCAATCGTTTACAGGAGTTTGAAAACATGCCTAAGGCTGTTCAAGAACTGATGCGCCCGCAAGGGAATGCAAACCCAACCCCGCCTGCCAATCCTCAAGGCGGTCAGAATCAACCAGAGGCACCCGCCGCTGCTCCACAACCCCCAGCTTCAGGCATGAGTTTGGCGCAGTTCCAAGCACAGGAAACTGAACGTAAAGATAGCATTAAATCGCTGTTTGCTAACTTTGGTGGCGATCGAGCCACGGCCTTAGCTGAGGTTCAGCAAACTTGTCTGGATGACATGAGCATTGATGCTGCAGCAGCTAAAGATCTGATCTTGGCAGCTCTTGGCAAGGAGACGACGCCATCTTCTGGCGGTGAACAGATTTACGCTGGTAACGGCAATCTGGTGGGCGACAGCGTGCGCGCATCCTTGATGGCTCGCACGGGTCACGAAGATGCCCAAGCGGATAACGCTTATAACCACATGACACTACGAGAGCTAGCTCGAGCCTCGCTGACTGAGCGCGGTGTCGGGGTGGCGGCGGCCAACCCACTGCAGATGGTGGGCTTGGCGTTTACTCATTCCAGCTCTGATTTTGGCAATATCTTGTTGGATGTCGCCCATAAATCGCTGCTAATGGGCTGGGAGGATGCCGACGAAACCTTTGAACAATGGACAAAGAAAGGTCAGCTATCCGACTTCAAACCTGCCAAGCGTGTTGGTATGGATGCATTCCCTGCACTTCGCCAGGTACGAGAAGGTGCAGAATACAAATACGTGACAGTCGGCGACCGTGGTGAAAAAATTGCTCTGGCCACCTACGGCGAGCTGTTTTCCATTACCCGCCAAGCCATCATTAATGATGACCTGAGCGTGCTGATGGGTGTGCCAGAGGCTATGGGTCGCGCCGCCAAGGCGACCATCGGTGATCTGGTGTATGCGGTGCTGACCAGCAATCCTAAGCTGAGTGATGGCAAACCGCTGTTCCATGCTGAACATGGCAACCTGATTTCTGGCGCACCAGATGTGGGTAACTTGAGCAAGGGTAAAGCCAAGATGCGCCGTCAAAAGCTGGGTGAGCGTAACCTTAATATTCGCCCAGCGTTTGCACTGGCACCAGTGGCACTTGAGGACACTATCAAGCAGGTCATCGCCAGCCAATCGGTGGCAGGCACTGAAACCAACAGCGGTGTGGCCAACCCGATTCGTAACATGGCGGAGGTCATCGGCGAACCACGTTTGGATGATGACAGTGCAACTGCATGGTATCTAACCGCCGCCCAAGGTCGTGACACCATTGAGGTGGCTTACTTTAACGGCATCGAGACCCCATTCATCGATCAGATGGAAGGTTTTACTACTGATGGTGTGGCTACCAAGGTCCGCATCGACGCTGGTGTGGCACCGCTTGATCACCGTGGCTTGCTTAAGTCCTCTGGTTAATTTTGACTTGGTACCTGGTCGCCTGATGGCGGCCTAACTGTTTGAGTGTTTCTATAAGGAATCCATGATGAAAAATTACAATGGTGCAGGCGATCAGCTTGAGCTAATCGCTCCCGCTGATGGCGTGATCGCTGGCAAGCCGGTGTTGATTGGCGCGTTGGTGGTTATCCCGATGACTACGGCCGCCTCAAGCGAGCCCTTTATCGGGTATCGATGTGGCGAGTACACCGTGCCCGTGGCTTTGACCGGCGCAGTCACCCAAGGTGCTAAAGCCTATCTTAAATCTGATGGCTCGGCCATTACCGGAACCGCTTCCGGTAATACTTTGGTCGGGGCGTTCTTGGCGGATTTGGCGAGCGATGCCGCTGACGGTTTGGTGCTGTTTACCGGCCAGATCGCATAATGGGTTTTGGCAATGTAAAAGCCCGGCTTGATAGCCGGGTATTTGCCCAATTGGGGGATGCGTTAAGCATCAACGGTCAACCAGTGGCTGGCGTCATCGAAGATAGCGTAATCGACCTAGGAGACGCTGAGCAATTGGCGTTGGTGCTTAAAGTGCCCAAAGCCTTGGCGGTCGGCATCACTCGTGGCACGCTGGTCAAAGACGGCACCGCCTCTTACAAGGTGGCCGAGTTGTTGACCCCTCAAGATGGCCTAGCGTGGTTTGAGCTTAAGGAGGCCTGATGGCAAAGCATATTACACAAGCAGTGCTCGATGCTGCTCATGCCAAGTGGTCTGAGTGTGCTGATTTGGCGTCAGTAACTCCGTTTCGTAACCGTGTTAAACCGATTCAGTCGGATCAGTTGCCCGCCATTATCCAGCGGATGGGGAGCGATAAGGCGCTTACCGATACCTTGCGGATGCAGACTTGGTCGCTGCAGCTGGAGCTGGTGATGTGTGTCGATGCTGACACTATTGCCGACATCGACGCCGAACTGCTGAAACTGCGGCTGGCATTAACCCAAGCGCTGCTTGATGGTAGTAATCTTGGCTTGCCGTATGTCATCGACGTCAGCTTGACGGAGCAAGATCGCATTGATGCCGATGACTCTGGTATATACGCCATTGGTCAGGTGCCGCTGTGGTTTGAGATCCAATATCGAGTCGCCGACCCCACCAACCCCATCGCCCCCGAATAACCCTTTTTAACTTGAGATAGGAAACCTGTATGGCCACCCCTAAAACCAAGGGCGGTCAGGCTTCGCCTGCGCCTAAGAAAGTCATGTGGAAGGCTCGCAGTGGCGGCCTGCCGGAGACCAAACCGAAACAGAAGGAGCAGCGCTGATGCTGGTCAAACGTGAATTAATTTTGCTGGGCCTGCAAGCGGCTCTCGGTAACCCGGTCACACTGGACCCAGCTCAAGATGCGATCTTGGTGGAGTCTTTAAATGTTACCCCGACTAACCAGCGGATGGTTGAGCGCTCGGTGATTAAGCCGACACTCGGCAAGGAAGCGTCGGTATTTGCGGGTTGTCTGTGGCAAGTGACGTTTACTGCTGAACTTAAAGGTAGCGGCACCGCTGGTGTTGCTCCGGAGATTGGCAAGGCGCTGCAGGCCTGTGGTTTAAGTGAAACCGTGGTGGCCAACACTTCGGCGACCTACCAACCGGCCTCGGACAACTTGGCGTTGGCTACTATCGAATGTTATCAGGATGGTAACCTAATTAAGCTGCAGGACGTGCGTGGTACCGTCAGCTTTGACTTTACGGCGGGGGCGTACGGCAAAGCCAGTTTCACGTTGACCGGTCATCAAGGTGGTGACCTTACGGCAGCGGCATTACCTAACGCTAGTTACGACAGTACTGTGCCAGTGCCACTGATTGGTTTGAGTACCTTGTCGGTGGGCGGCTTTGATGCCGAGATCAACCAGTTGACGCTGGATGTGGCTAATGAAGTGGTTACTCCTTCGTCTATCCGCAGTGCCAACGGTTACGGCGAGGTGCGCATCGCCAGTCGTGATCCTAATGGCTCTATTGACCCAGAGGATACGGTGGTGACCACCAAGAACTGGGTAAAGGAGTGGCAGGACGGCACCACGCTTTCTATTACTACTGGCACCGTGGGTGGTGTTGATGGCAATAAGTTTGCCTTAACACTTCCCAAATGCACCTGGCGAGATGCTCAGCCGGGTGACCGTGATGGTGTGCGCACCAAAGCGATGACTTTTGGGGCGGCGGAAACGTCCGGTGACGATCAGTTTACCTTGGTGTTTACCTAAAACTGTTTCCGCAGTATCGGCATACCCTTGCCTCGGTTTTGATGCGTTCTGCGCAGTCGGGGCAAGTCTTCATGCTTGAGCCCATAACCGCCCATATAAGGCTGGCCAGCCACCCAACGATAGTCCAACCCAGCAAAACATTAATAAGCATGATTAATCGAAAGCGTTCATGACCGCCTTTGGCGGCCAGAATGCTGGGCAAAAAATACAATAATGACGCCACCAGAATCATGGCGGGCGCTATTAACAGATCCAT
Source organism: Ferrimonas aestuarii (assembly GCF_005116665.1). Lineage (GTDB taxonomy): Bacteria > Pseudomonadota > Gammaproteobacteria > Enterobacterales > Shewanellaceae > Ferrimonas > Ferrimonas aestuarii. The sequence goes on from NZ_SWCJ01000012.1 coordinate 68,881, forward strand.
GTGATCTCCTCCTTATTTCAGCACAGGATACCCCAATGAGTGCGACCGCTAAATGGATCGATCTCGAATCTTTGCCAGATACTCAATTTCAGGTAACGGCACTGTCTCAGCGCATTTTAATGCAGGTCGAAATGGCCATGACCCGTCGAGGTCCCCAACTAGCGCTGACCTTTGATGGCATTGATTTGTTGCTTCGCCACGGCTTAGTGGATTGGGAGGGCATCAAGGATAAGGATGGCTATCCGGTGCGCTTTGTCTCCGGCAAGGTATGGCACCTCCTCGAAAGCTACGTTCACCGAAAGCATTGGGCAGAGCTGGCCACTAAGGTTTATGAACACTCAATGCTCACCGAGGCCGACGAAAAAAACTACTGATGGCGGTGGAGGTGGCTCGCAATCCAAAGCAATTTGATTGTGACCGCTGCCCTCATCGCCATTGCAGTGAAGAAAAAGCGGCTCAGTTCGATGTGTGGGTTATCACCTTGGGTGGCTTCGAGCATCGAATGAGGGTGTGCCCTAAACCTCAGATCACTGCTGCAACGCAGCAACTATTGTCACTATTTGGCGATTACCGGCAGGGCTATTTGCTCAATGCCGGTGGCCTTAATGAGCAGCCCTTTCGTTACCTTCAGGCCATGCGCCTAATTGACTCTACGGTTAAATCAAATGAGCAATAAAGCTGAATTTATCTTGTCAGCCAAAGACATGAGTGGTTCTGCGTTTTCGTCAATGAATCGCAACCTAAACGATTTGGACCGTCAGTCTCTCAATACTAGCTCTTCACTATCGAAACTCGACCTTGGTTTTGCTTCGTTGGGATCGAGCATTGCCGCAGGCGCAGCCGCCATTGCTGCTGCTATTCCAATGATGTCTCAATATGGTCGAGAAATTTCATTGTCTGCCCAGATGGCCAATATGGGAACTGATGAGTTTCAGCAATGGGCATACGCCACCGATACCGTTGGCATCCGTATGGATAAGCTGGCTGACATCAGCAAGGACGTTACCGACAAACTGGGTGACTACATTGCCACCGGCGGTGGTGAGTTCGCTGACTTTTTTGAAAAAGTGGCACCACTGGTTGGTGTTACTGCAGATGAGTTGGCGAGGTTATCGGGGCCTGAAGCGCTGCAGGCGATTAAGAACGCCATGGACGATGCCAACGTTAGCGCATCCGAACAAGTGTTTTATTTTGAAGCAATCGCTAATGATGCTTCTTTGCTGATCCCCATTCTGGCCGACAACGGTCGGGAAGTTCGAAAGCTACAGGCTGAGTTTGATGAGCTCAATCTAGCTGTAACCGAAGAGGAACTTGAGAAGCTGAATCGGATGGCATCCGATCTTTCTCGGGTTTGGACTGCCGCCAAGAATACGGCTGCCGTTGCAGTGTCTGCGCAAGAGGAAGAGTTAGAGGGCTTTGCTGATAAAGCGGTAGCGAGCTTTAGTGCAGCATCTCAGTCGTTTCGGGCTTGGCAGGACTTGGCTGAGGAAGACAGCTTTATTGGCCGGATGTGGGACATTGCGGCCAATGGATTGTTGGATAGCCGAGTGATGAAGGAGTACGGAGAGCAAGTTGGCTTGGATGCCAAAGAGGCTGGCGAGACCGCCGCCTTTGAGTTCAATGCGGGCTTTCTGGCTAAGGCATTAAATCCGTCCATCAATATTCCTACTGGCGGTGACGATGTTCAGGTGCCTTATGCGCCTAAAGTTGGCCCGGCACCTTTGTCTGACCAAGAATTAAAAGAGCAGCAGCAATTGTTAGCCCAGCTGGAAGCATCGATGGACAGGGCCGCTTTGATGGGACTGGATGCCACTCAGCGAATTGTCGTTGGTTACGACCAGCAGATGCAGAAGCTTGATGAATATGCAGCTGAACACCCTTTGTTGATCGCAAAGATTAACGAAGCTCGAGATGAAATTACTCAGCACTATTACGCCGCATTAGAAGCTGAAGCCAAAAAGCGCCAAGAGTCTCAACAGGATGAGCTTGAAAGTTATCGCCGTACTCACATGAGTCAGACGGAGTTGCTGCAAGTAGCGCTGGATGAGCGGGTTGCTAAGTTAGATGAGTTTCGGGCTAATGATCTCATCAACGAGGTGGAATACACCAATGAAAAGCTTAAGGCTGAGCAAGATTATAACGATGCGTTAGCCAAGCTACAGGAAAAGCGTGTTGAAGATAATCGCTCTTATCTTGAGCAAATGCGTGATGAGCTTAAAAAGTCCACCGATGGTTTTGATGCGGTATGGGATCAAAGCCTTGACCGCTTGGCCAGTGGATTTGGAGAGGTAGCACAAACTGCAGTCTTTGATTCCGACAACATTGGTGATGCCTTTGCCGGTATGTTTGAGGGCATGGCTCGAAGCATGGTGGGCTTCTTTGCTGAATGGGCGGCTCAACGGATGTTGCTATGGGTACTGGAGCAAACTTTAGGTAAGGCTACCGCCACTGGTTATGTGGCGCAGGTAGCTGGTCAAGGCGCAGCTCAAACGCAGCTTTGGGCAATCAATGCCGCTTCTTCAGTTGCTGCCATTCCTTATGTTGGGGCCTTTATGGCACCTGGTGCTGCATTGGCGGCCGAGGCTGCCGGTGGTGCGATGACCGCAGCGGCCACGGCTGCAGCGGCGAGCTCTTTAGTCGGTATGGCGCATGATGGAATTGATCGAGTTCCTCAAGAGGGCACCTGGTTGCTGAACACCAACGAGCGGGTTCTCAATCAGCAAAGTGCCGATCAAATGGACAGCATTGCGCAATATGTTCAGCAGCAAATCTTACTGCCGCCTCCTGCTCAGTCGATTGTGCAGCCTCAAATCAGCAGCGGTGACAACGTCACCATTCAGGCGCTAGACAGCAAATCCTTTAATGAGTTTGCCAGTCGCAACAATCGCACCTTTGCAAAACAAACCGCTCGTGCTCGCCGTAACCAAGCCAAAAAGCCACTGTAAGGATTAACCCATGGATCGTTTTCCAGAGTCGCTGGATATTGAGTCGTTGTCGCCGGAGACGGTGCAGCGCATCGTCCAGAGCGAGAGTAAGGGCGGCCAACTCCATCAGCGCCGAGGGCTGGCGCATGGCTTGCTGGTGACCATTGGTTTATCCAGTGCTACTAACATGGCCGAGCGAGCTCAGGCGCTGTGGTTTTTAGAAACCCACCAAGCGCAGCGATTTGAGTTGGTGGTGCCGATGGAGTCCGACCCCAAGGGTTCGGCCCCGAACGGCGCTGCTGTGGCGACGAACGCCGCCAAAGGCGCGCGTCAGATTGCCTTGAGCGGCTATGCCGCTAACGACGCCAACGCCGTGGCCGTTCGAGATCCAATTTTGTTTCAGAGCCACGCCAAGGTGTACCGACTGGGTCCCGCTCAGAGCAACGGCAGTGGCCAAGTGGTCTGCGATATTCACCCGCCACTTAGGCAGAATGTTGTTGCTGGTGAAGTGGTGACGCTGTCGAACGTGCCTTTTACTGGCCGCCTAGTGCCTGGAACGATTGATGCCGACATCAGTGGTCATTTAAACCCCCTCAGTTTCGAATTTCGTGAGGATGCCTAATGCGTCAATACCTTTATCCTAATGGCGCGGTAAATGACGTTGAGTCAGTGTGCGCCAATGCGCTGCTGTTTGCCATTGAGCTGCCTGATGGCACGCTGTATCTAACCGATTCGCCGGTTGATGTGGTTTATGGTGGCCAAACCTATCTGGCCAGTGGCTATTTGTTGGGGGCTCCGTCGCTGTCGCCTACGGTCGATGAGCCGATTGATGACATCGATTTGGCGTTGTCGGCTGTGGACCTGCAGCTGCTATCGCTCATTGGTGACAGCTACCATAATGCGCCAGTGATCGTGCATCGCATCTGGCAGCATGATGACTACTCCATTGCAGCGGTTGATCGTGCCGTGTGGTCAGGCATCGTCAACAATTACACCGACAGCGAAACCGCCACCAGTCATGAGCTGACTTTAAACCTCACCAACGAGCTGGCCACTTTTGCCGGTGCCCACGGCCTGCAGTTGACCGTGGATGCGCATCAGCGCCTACACCCTGCCGATACCGGCATGCGCCATGCATTGGTGGTTGATACGCCTGAAGGGGAGTGGGGCCACGAAGATCGCCGCCAAGATGGTGGACTGACGGGTGCAGACATCTACACCCCTGGCGTGTCGGTGGATCTTAACTTAGATACCACCGCCAAACGTGCGCCGCTGGTGTTTGGTCGTCAGTTGATTGAGCCGATCACCGTGATGCGTCAGATCACCGGTCAAGATGACCGTTATCTGGCGTCTATTGATCTTATTGCGGCCGGTCGCATCAAAGGCATCGTCAGCCGGTTTATCGATGGCGTGGATTTGCTCACCGCTGAGGGCCGTGATTATTTTGGCGTCGGCCAAACCGGCAACGGCAAACCTTACATCACGCACTGGGATGAGCGTTTGGCCGATGATGCCAGTGCTTATCCTTGGTTGCTGAACTATCCTGCTGGCGTGCAGTATCCGGGCAAGTCCGACAGTTACCCTGACTTTGTGGCGACGGATGAATTTGCGGGCCTGACAACGGCGCTGACGGTGCACCGCAACCACGTAGATGCGCCGTGGTCGGGACAACCGACGCGCACCTACGTGGTCGATGGTGCACTGGTTTGGGATCCTCGTGATTCTAAGCAGTCAGCCACCAATCCGGGCAGCTGGCAGTGGTCCTCAAACCCGGCACTGTGTGCGCTGCATTTTATGCGCCTACCTAAAGCGCTGGGCGGCATGGGGCTGGCTGAAGAACGCCTGCTCATTGACGAGATGATGGTTGAAGCCAATTGGATTGATGCCACCAAGGAGGTTGGTGGCGACGGCCTTGAGCGTCCAGTGATGACCTGTAACCTAGTGCTCGACACCAGCCAACCGGTGATGGACAACTTAACCGCCATCTTAGCCACCTGCCGTGGTCGCCTAGTGCGTCGTGGCGGTCAGTTTGGCTTTGCCATTGACCGCGAGCGCAGTTCGGTGCTGCATCTGGACGAAAACGACTTTGCCGAGATTGAGTTTAGCGCTCCTGATGTCGATGACCGCTACAATCAAGTGTCGGTTGAGTACCTAGACGCATCCAATAACTACGTCACCAACACTGCCAGTTGGCCTACACTGGGCTCAGCAGATTATGCCGAGTATCTGAGCGCTGATCGCAGTGTCGAAAACCACCACAGCGAAACCGCCCACGGCATCGATAACCATGACGAAGCGCTGCAATTGGCTGAGGTGCTGTGCCGCCGCAGTCGTAGCGCCGCTACCGGAACGCTGTCGGATGTCTCGCCGAAATGCGCCCGCCTCGAGGTGGGTGATGTATTTACTTTGGACGACGCCGATCGTGGCTGGGTGGGTAAACTGCTGGAGGTGGTGACGGTCACCATAGATGGCAGTGCCGATGCGTTTAAGGTGTCGCTTGAGTTTGTGGTGTATGACTCCAGTGAGTTTGCTTGGAGTGATAAGCCGCTACAGCCGCCGCCGCCGAACTACGGCAAGCGGCCAGTTAAATCGGTACCATCGGTCACCAATATTGAGTATGTGGGACCGACTGATCTGCAGCCGCAAGGGCGGGTGACGTGGGATCACGACAGTGACGACTACGGCTGGACCGATCACTACAACGTCAGCATCAGCAAAAACGGCACTCAGGTGGCCTCGGGCACCAGTCCCGATGGCGATTATCCCGTGCCGACGCTCGATGCCGGTGATTACCTGATCACCGTGGTGCGTGTCACTACCTTGGGCAAGTCCTCCGTACCGGCCAGTCTGTCGTTTACCTTGGCGCTGCCGTCGGTACCGGTCATTGGCCCCGATGATCTCGATATTGGAAACAGCTCAGTCGGTGTCACCCCGCAGCTGTCGGGGTTGGCGTATCATACCGAGTTTGAGTTTGCCATTCGTGGTCGTAGTCAAACGGAACCGCTCAGAATTAAGGGCCGCACTCGCGGTACCTTCATTTTTGCCGGGCTGGCTCCTGAGGTTGAGTGGTTCTTTGCCGTTCGCGCGGTTAATCCGCTGGGCGTCAGTGCATGGGTGGAAGTGAGCGCTACCACGACAGCCATTGATCCTGCGTTGTTGGACTCCATCGGTGAGGAGATCAACAAGCAGGTCGGGGACATGGACGATCGCCTTTCTGATGGCGCGCTATCTGGCATCAAGGACATCATCGAGCGCAATAAGAAACAGCTCAGTGATTCCAAACAGCTGTATAACTTTGAAGATGGTGTAATTGAGGGGTTGCGCCAGGAGTACACCGCGGAGTTTGCTGCATCAAAAGCGTACCTCGAGCAAACTTACATGACCTCTGCTGACACGACTCATGCGCTTGCGTTGTCTGAGCAGCGCATGAGCGCAGAGGTCGGTGAGGTTTATAGCCACTTGGGTCAGCAGTACCTGACAGCTGCCAGCACTGAATCTGCAATTTCAACCGCGATTGATGAGTTTACTGTCACTGGCGCGCATGGTGGCACTGCCACGCTAGAGCAGATGGCGGCAGCAGTGTGGTCAGCGGATGGAAACAGCTTTGAAACCCAATGGTCAGTAAAGTCGGATGTTAATGGATTGAAAGGTGGTGTCGGGTTTTACAACAACGGCACTAAAACTGAATTTCTTATCGATGCTGATGTGTTTGCGGTGCTTGCTCGCGGCGCGGACACCGAGATGTTTAACCCACTGGTGGTCGCCAATGGTCAGGTTTACATGCGTGATGTGCTGATGGACTTTGCGCAGGTCGTCAATCTCGATGTGCGCCGTCTCGATGCGCTCAACATTAAGACCAACAACCTGGAGGTCAGCAAAGACGTGACCGTTGGCGGCACCTCAGGCAGTTACGCCGCCATTCGTGGCAGCGTCAGCGGTCGTGATGAACTGGTGTTTGTTGCGGGGCATACCAACGCGGCCACGTTTGCAGACTGGCGTTGGGGCGTGGACTCCAATGGCCGCATGGTGATGCGCGATGGCTACGGTGATTATGTGCTCGATTTTAATCCGGCCAGTGGCAAGTTTGAGTTAAGCGCCACCTTGCAATCGTCGGTGATCAAGGCATCGGTGCTGGATCTGGACTCCACCCGGATTGCTGCCGATGGCGACCGCACTGCCACCTTTGCCATTAGCCAAGTGGATTTGATTGGGACGCCGGGCGAGACCTACAGCTCGCTGAGTTTGACGTTGCCAATCTTGCATTCGCCCAGCTACGGTGCGGGCTTTATGGCCACTCGCTTTAGTCAATTCAAGCAAGACGTGTTGATTGATGCGCTGCTCACCGGCGACAAAGGCTTTGAAACCTTAAAGCTGCAGGTGCAGTACAACGGCGGCGCGTGGCAGACCATCAAAGAGGTCACGCGGGATCTGAGCTATCACGGCACCCTGCGCCTGGTGTGCCGGTACACCACCTTGACGTCGTGGAGCTTTATTCGCTTCCGAGGCGTCACCAACCAAGACCATTCCGAACAGCTGAGTATCCGGCTGGACGTCAACAACTGCATTGAGACAGCCAACTCGGCTGGCTCAGTTTCATAAGGAAACCACATGGCAACCACCGACACCGAGGTGATCCTGCAGGAGCTGCGGGCGATGATTGGCGGCTGGACGGCCAACACCGATCAGCTTAAGGATTGGTTGGGCGGACCCGACCGTGACAACGACACCACCCCGCCTGAGGGGAACGCTGCGCTGAAAGGCTTTCGGCCTCTGACCGATGCCGCAGGCAACACCTATCACGTCATGACCCCGGCGGAGATGGAGCGATTCTCGAATGAGAATGCCAGCAAAGTCGATGACGTAGCGCAGTGGCACAGTGAGCTGGTGCCACTGGTGCCGGTGATGCAACAGCACGCCAATGATGCCAGGACTGCGGCGACCACCGCCACCGGTGCCGTCTCGGCCAGTGAAACCGCTCGTGACAAAGCCCAGCAATGGGCCGAAGAAGTCGAGGACACCGAGGTCGAAACCGGACAGTTCTCCGCTAAGCACCATGCCAGTAAATCGGCAGGCAGTGCCACCACCGCCTTGGATGCTAAGGCGCAGGCCATCGCCGCCCGAGATAAAGGTCAGCAGTGGGCCGAAGAAGTCGAGGACACCGAGGTCGAAACCGGACAGTTCTCGGCCAAGCACCACGCGCTCAAATCCGCCGCCGATGCTGGGGTGGCGAGCAGCGCCAAGACCGGGGCCGAAACCGCGCAGTCCAAAGCCCAGCAATGGGCCTCGGCGGCGCCAGACTTCGAGGTCGAAACCGGGCAATACTCGGCGCTTCACTGGTCTGGTGTGTCTCAGCAGTGGGCCGAGGGTACCGGCGAGATTGAGCCGGGTAAATACTCGGCCAAATACTGGGCAGAGCAAGCGGCCCAGGTGGTCCTCGGTGACATTCTGTGGACTGCAGTTAAGGGCAAGCCGACCACGATTGGCGGATACGGCATCACCGACGCCTACACCCAAACTCAAATCGACACCCAGCTGGCCACCAAAGCCGACACCGATCATGGCCACGCCGATCTCGCCGGTGCCATCCAAGAAGCTAAAAGCTTGGCGATGGCCGCCCTTATCCTTGGCTAACTGACTACCCATAAAGGAAACCCCGATGACCGCTCTCGATACTGCGATTTTGCAATCGAAAATCGATGCCCTAGACGGCAGCCAAACCGACCTTGAGGTGATGGATTTGTGCGTGGCCTGCAATGCACATCTGGATAGTTTAACGCTGACCAAACTTATTGCTGCCAAAGACGCGTTTGTGTCGGCGCTGACCAGTGCTAGCAGCGTTGACCAAATCAACCGAGTTAACGCCATGATTAAGGCACTGACCCCAGTAACACCAGCCTCGCACCCGAATGACGTGCACTTAATGGCCGAGGGGGAATTGGCACCGGTCAATCAAACGCTGTATTGCCCGTCAGTGGTAGAGAGCATTCGCTTGCCTGGTGACGATTCGGTGCCTGTTGGATCGTGGGTGGATTTTTTTATTCCCGCAGCGCAATCGGTGCTGGTCTCCATTGAAGGTCGCGGTTATTTCCTGCTGCTAGACACTGCCGACGACCAGCCCACGAAAACGGTAACTGTGACTGGTGCACTGCGGCTGTATTGGAATGGTTACAAGTGGCATCGCCAAACCCTAAATGATTTCGAAAAAGATCAGGCGCGTGGTGAGTGGGTGGTGAATATTGCCACAAGTCAGATTTGGACGGTACCCGAGGGGGTTTCGCAAGTTCAGCTAACCGCCGTTGGTGCCGGAGGCGGTGGAGCTGCAGGTGTATCAGACAGTCGGGATGGCCACGGCGGCGGTGGGGGCGCTGCGCTCGTTGACTATCCGCTGTCAGTGACGCCGGGCGAGCAGTTTACGGTAGTGATTGGTGCCGCCGCATCTCAAGCTACCAGCGCCGGGTCTAGTGGCGGTGATGGTGGCGATACGTCATTTGGCAGCATTGTGGTTTGTGGTGGAGGTAAAGGTGGCGGGGGCTATTCTGGTGGTGCCGGTGGCACCATGATCACGTTACCAAGTGACGCAAGTGGTCATGCCTATGCTGGTGGCCATGGGGCCAACCCTCAACCTGCCGGTGCAGTTGCTGAGTTTGTTGGTGGCACTGAGCAAGGTGGTGGTGCTAGCGCGTTGGCGGATGGTGGCGATATGGGGGGGTATACCTCGCATGCTGGCTCTGGTAAGTGGGGCAGTGGTGGAGGCGGCGGCAGTGACTCGTCGGTGGGCGGTCAGTATCGCAATGGGGGTAAGGGCGGAGATGGCATGGTTATCATTACTTGGACGGAGGCGATCTGATGCGCTGGGCAATCATTGAAAATCAACGAGTGATCAATGTAACTCTGGCTCGTTCCGCGCTGGCCGCGAACTGGGTGATAGCAGATGATGCCGTGTGCATTGGAGATGGGTATCGCAATGGCCAGTTCGACTATCAGCGCCCGCCGCAGAGGCTGGTGCCAGTGGTGCTAACCGGCGTTAGCGGTGCTGGTCTTGTGGCCAACAAGTCCGACTTTAGCTTGATCACAGTGCGTCAGGGGCAGACCGTGACGGTCACCGGTACGCTGGCCATTCCTGACCAGGGCTTTAATCTGCCGGTACGTCGAGCGGCTGGTGGCTATGAGCTTTTCCGAGTGGAGGTGGTGGATGGCGCCTTTGCTGTGGATCTTAATTTTGCCACTAGTGATGCGTACCTGGTGACTGATGCCGAGCTCAATAAAGATTTGCCCGAGGCCCAATTCTCCCTCGCCCCGACCGTCAGCATCGATGTGCTGCGGCAAATCGACTAACACCGTTTCCAACTTCCTTCCCTTCAATCCCCGCCACTAGTGGGTTTGTGCGCCGTGTCATAGCACGGCGCATATTTATCACTCACAATAAAACGCAATTTTACGTACAAAATTGCGCTTATGGATTCCCGACCTTTAAACCAAGATGAGTATTACCAGCAGCTGGTGGCCCGCAATACCGGACGCCGTGATGGTCTTCGGTACCGCAATACTCTGCTTTTGCATCTGGCTACATTGGTTGGCTTGCGAGAGTCAGAGTTAACCCAAGCGACCATAGGTTTGTTTGTTTCACCAACCGGTGATCTGCAGGAGTTCGTGATCTTGCCTGACTCAATCACTTGGGATGGCTACGAACGGCCAGTGCTTCTAACCCACCCCGAAGTCAAAGCAGCGTTCGAGGCGTACCTGCAGTGGCTCATTGAGTCCGGCATCAATACTCAACCAGGTAACAGTCATTTCGGCCTTAACCCCAACACACCGTTACTGGTGAGTGATAGTGGCAAGCCTTACACAATGCAGAGTCGAGGTGATCGGTTATCGCCTGCAGCGATGCATCGCCAATTGGATGGCATGATTAAAGCAGCTGATCTGTGGGATGCAGGTGTTAGGCGTAAAAGCCTGATGCGTACCTACGTGATCTTTGGATACCGAGCTGGTTTGAGCGTTAATGACTTGATGATCACCACCGGCCTGAGTGAGTCATCGATACAGCAGATCTTGGTAATGGATCTGGCGCAGTATGACCAGATTGCAGAGTGGTGGACTACTCAGAGAGAGCGGAGGATAAAACGACAGGAGGCGTTTGCACGCCGCCGGAAGTGGATGATCTGATTACTCTTTACTGGCCTCTTTGTTTAATACCTCTCTAGCCCACGCACTGACCTTTTGATCTTTCTTGGCAGCTGCGTGAGCCCACTGAGCTTTATCTTCCTCAGTGCACCTAATCTCTTGTTTCTTATCTAGCGTGACGGACTGTTTCGGTCGGCCAGGCGGTTTCTTTGCATCTTTCATAGGTTGCATTATTTGTCATGACAAAAATTTAATCAATACCCGTTGCTATTTTTGTCATGACAATAATATAATAATTGTCATGACAAAAACTAAGCAAGGTTGAGTATGATGAACGCCGAATTTGAATGGTCAGATAGTCTCAGCAGGCACCGTGCTGACGTACAAGCAATTATCGCCGTTGGTATTGGTGGTGGGTTTGCTGTGCTTGAAACCGTTGTCGGTAATGACTTGTGGAACTCTGATTCATCTGAGTATTTCGCTGACCCTGATGACTTGTTTTATGAAGGGGACGAGCCGCCAAAAGAGCCTGGCCTTTACCGATTTACTGGTTACACATCGACGCTGCACGGCGATGAATGGAACCACCATGGTTCTTACGAAAAGCTGCCCTTAAACCAATAGAGGAAACACGGATGTTAAAACCCGTTTATTTCGACACTGAAACCACTGGCCTGGGTAGCGATGCTGAGATCATCCAGATTGGGGTGGTGGGCGCCGATGGTACCGTGCTGATGGATACGCTGGTGCAGTGCCAAGGCGAGATCCCCGAGTCGGCCACCGCCGTGCATGGCATTACCAAGGCAGATTTAGTGGGGGCGCCAACGTGGCCGGAAGTGCACGAGCAGTTGATGGCTCACTTTGACGGCGCCTTAGTCAAGATTTACAACGCGTCGTATGACCGCCGCTTGCTGCAGCAAACCGCCGAACGCTATGAGTTGGAGGTGCCCCAGTTGGCGACCCAGTGCATCATGCGTCGTTATGCGGATCTGTACTTCGACGGGCAGTGGATGAGCCTGGTCAATGCGTGTGGCTATGAGCGCATCGATGTCTCAGATATTAAGGCCCACGACGCCGCCGGGGATTGTGAGATGACCCGCCGTTTGGATGCCATCATGAGCGCCGATGAGTTACGGCGCCAAGCTCGGGCTGAATACCGTGATCGGTTGTTGGCGCAAAAGATGGCCTTGGTGCCCGGGGACATCAGCGGTTATCCCGACTTTCGACAAGTCAGCCGACCGCTTGGGTTTAAGACCCTCAGCCAACTGCGTAAGCGGGATTTGGATAACTATGAGTTCGCAGGTCGATGCTGCGACACCTATGGCAACCCGGGCTACCTGTTTAAGCCCAAAGACCAATAGAGGAAACATCGATGGCCGTTACCGTCAAAAGCTACTTCTGTGGCGCTGGCTTAATGGATGCCGGTCTGCGTGAGGCGGGCATCGACATTGCCCAGGCGTTTGAGCTGGATGCCGACGCCTGCAAAACCTACCGCGCCAACTTTGGCGATCACATCACCCAGTGCGACATCGCCGAGCAGCTGGTGCTGGAGCAGGACAGCTGCGACGGCATGGTGTTTACCTATCCGTGCACCAAGTATTCAACCATCGCCGACATTCACGGCACCCGCAGCGGTGACGAGCTGTTTCTCCATGCGTTGCGCCATCTGGCCGTGGCTCGCCCTGAGTTCTACGTGGTGGAGAATGTACCAGGGATGCGCGCCTTTCCGGTGGTGATGGAAGCCATGACTAAGATGCCGGACTATTACGTGCACGTATTTTGCCCAGTGCGCTCTGAGCTGTGGGTACCGCAGCGCCGCCACCGGTTGATCATCATCGGCACCAAACATCCGTTTGAGGTGCGGCCACCGGAAAACACCCGCGCGGTGACGCTGGCCGAAATCCTTGAGGATGAACCCAAGGTGACTTTGCCAAAAGCCATCAAAGCCCGCATGGGCGGTGAGTACCGCGACCTGCCGATTATCTCTGACCCCAGTAAAGGCGACATTGCGCCGACCTGTGTGGCCCATTACGCCAAGGACAAGTCCACCCGTCTGGTGGTGGATAAGCGCTTTCCCCTGGGCGTTCGCCCGTACTCAGTGCGTGAGTACGCCCGCCTGCAGGGGTTAGAGGATGACTTTGTATTTCCGGTGAGCGATACCGCCGCCTATCGGCAGATCGGCAATGGCGTCTCCAAACATGTGGGCCAGTGGGTCGGCAATGAGATGATCCGCTACATGGCCCAATCGACCCGCCTCAAGATGGTGGCGGCCTAATTAACCGAGATAGGAAACGACTGATGGGAATTCGACGATTTAAAACGCTTAAGCCTCGTAATCCTTGCCCTGAGTGTGGCAATGCTACGATCTTTCGTGGACGATCTGAGCAGGTACAAGAAGATCTCTGTGAAGTTTGGGTTGAGTGCGATTGTGGACATAACCCTTTTGAGGGAAAGTCCGAGCATTGCATTGAATCTGTCTGGGGATCACTGGATGAAGGTTTCTTGCTGATGGCACTCGCTGAGTGGGATGAGTTAACGGAAGCAGCATAAAGGATAAGACTGATGAACTATTGCGACGAGTGTGGCGAGCAGATTTATCCAGATGATGAGGTGGTATCAATCGGGCTTGCTCGCTATCACTTCGAATGTGCCGAGGCCAAAGGCGTCGGTGAAAGCGATTAAGGAAGCGATCCATGGATAGTAAGCGACCTAAAAAGGTTGAGTATCACAAGCAGTGTCATGACTGCGGTCAGTTTCTAAAGAAGAAACTTTGGATTCGAAAGGATCACCCGTATCGAAAGCACGCATTGTGTCGTAGCTGCGCCAGCAATTACGAACATTGGACAGATTTTTAATCGAGGAAATGACTGATGAAGATCAGCCAATTGATTGCGCTGCTTGAGCAGCAACAGGAACAGCTGGGCGATGTTGAGGTGACCATGCAGGCCACTTTGTTGCCGGATGGCTATTGTGCTGCTGGCAACGTGGCTGACGTGTTTGAAAGCACGGTTGAATCAGTCCAAGAGCTTGATGAGGGCAGGCTAGGTATGCGCCTGCGCTTATTCTGGCAGTGCTAATAAAAGGAAACGAGCCATGGAAACATTCTCAGTCAATTTCTTCTTAGCCGGTCAGGTAAAGCAGCTGGCCTTTCGCCGTATGGCCGCCCCGCCAAGGAAGGGCGACATATGTATTTTCAATAAGCAGCAATACTTGGTGTGGTCAGTGACCTGGTGTATGGATGAGGATGCGACTAATGACGGTAGTCAACGGCTCAATCTCGAACTAGAAAAGATGTAGGGAGCGACTGATGGATTTTGAAGTGTTGGCGGGCCAATACGACGATGGTCATGAGATAAACGTTAAGTACAGCGATGTCTTTGCCACCTTGGATGATGCCATTGAAGCGCATGATAAGGTGAGCGACTATCCGTGGGCCTATATCCAGTACAAAGGCCGTACGTTGGATGTGTGGGCCAAAGGTAACGATCCGTTAAACCGATAAAGGAAACCAGCCTAGTTGTGCTTTATAACACAACGGTTATATAATGGTTGTGTTATACTTTTTAAGGGCGGCTATGAACATTTCTCTACGACAAATGGTTGACGATTACTACGGTGGAAACCGGGAGCAGGCGGCAAAAGCGGCGGGGATCAATACCGTTCAGCAGTTCAATAATTTGGTCTCGAAAGGCTACGAAGTGGCGCGCCTAGAAAATGGCGATTGGATCATGCTGACGTCGAAAACCAAGATCTTCAAAACCTCCAAATAACACTTGTGTTATATAACTCAAGTGTTATAATTATCTCAAGTTAAGGCAACAGAGATAAGGAGATGAAGTTAACCAAGCAACAACGCCAAGAGTTAGAGAACCAAAAGCTAACTCTGGAGGTGAGAAACAAGAGGCTAGACAATCTGAGACTCGCAATCCAAATTCCTCTAACCGTCTTGTTACTCGTTTTAGCCATCATTAAGCTCGCAGAGTTAAATATCTAAGGGCAAGGGGCGCAAGCCCCTTCGCAGAGGATAGCAAAGATGAAATGGTTTGAGTATTTCGAAAAGCATCAGGTGGGGTTCACCCTGGGGGCGACGGCGCTTGCGGTGGTGATCGCCCTGTATTTTGGCTTGGTGCATTGATGAGGCGCTGGCGTTCGTCGAGCGCCAGCGCCTTTGTATAGGGAACTATGAGAAATCTAAAGTACAAGGTCATTATTGTTGTGTTGAGCATGACTTGCATTGGCCTATATATTTCAAATGATCTCACCACGTTTGAAGGGTGTGTTTCTGAGCTTCACCGGCAGTTTTATGGCATCGAGAATGACTTTGAGCGAAGAGCTCGAGCTAGAGAGCTTTGCTTAGACCTAGTGCGTGAAGGGAAGGTTCTTCCTGAGAAACGCTGAGATTGGAAACTGATATGTTTATACGTCCATGGATGGGATTGATGCTAGTGCCAATGCTGGCGGTGGCTGGCAAAGATTACGGAGCAGCTCAAGTGACGGCGGTTACAAGCATCTATGATGCCGATACCTTTCGGGTGAACATCGATGGCTGGCCTGCCGTGGCGGGTGAGCGGATCCCCGTGAGGGTGAAAGGGGTCGATGCTCCAGAGTTGCGAGGTCAATGCGACATGGAAAAGCAACTCGCACGCCAAGCAAAGCAATTTACCGTTCGGCAACTACGCCAGGCTAAGCAAATTGAGTTAAAGCACATTGAGCGAGGAAAGTACTTCAGGCTGCTGGCGGAGGTGTGGATTGACGGCAAGTCCTTGTCTGAAGAACTTATCAAAGCCGGTCACGCTAAAACGTACGCTGGCGGCGGGCGCCAAAGTTGGTGCCTTTAAAAAAGCAAAAAAAATCCATCTCGCTCATCACGGCATCTCATGTGATGCCCACGTGATGAAACGTGATGGATTTCCAGTGGTTCCACTGTGTGCCCGTAGTCGCTAAGTGACTGTTTTGTGGGCTTATAGTGGGTTTGTAGTTGGTGGAGTCGGGGGGAGTTGAACCCCCGTGCAGTTTAGAGAAAAGGCACCACTCTGGTGCCTTTTTCGGACTTAGCTTTGTGCGGATCCCAAAAGATTCCCTCCAAAACTATTTTTAAATCCATGATTTATAAGGATTTTAAAAACGTTCATAAATGCATAAAAACGGCTCCAGAATCGACTCTAACCATCTGATTTTAAACGGTATAAATCAACTTCTCACTGTATGCAGGAAGTGCATGTGCTTCTCATACTGATCGACGATGTCGGAGATGATCTGCTCTTTCGACCAGCCCATCACATCGTAGTCCTGTCCACCCTCAACTAAGAACACTTCGGCGCGGAAGTACATCTTGTCTTCATCTTCATCCTCTTCCACGGTGAAGCTCGGTTGAGCGACCGCGCGAGGGCGTAGGCCGTAACTAAAGTCATGCTCGTCGCCGTGGTGGACCATGAGCGTGGGTAGGCCTTGACGCTCTTCATCGATGTCGATGTGACATTCGATGCCTTGATTCTCAAGTTCGTTTTGTACTTCCATCATCGCGGGCAAAGCCACTGATTCTGCAAATCGGTGTACATGGCTTCGGCGAGGGAAGTGCGACAAGTTTTGAATACGTCGCTGCCACGGCACTGGGTTTTTGATGGTTTTCGGTGTCAGGTTGGTCTGCAGTTGACTCTCTTTCTTGGCGGCATCCACGGCCAGTGCTTTTAGCAGACCGTAGGTGGAGGCAAGCAGTACCACGGCAAATGGCAATGCAGTAGCGATGGTCGCCGTTTGCAGAGCTCCTAAGCCACCAGCCAGCAGCAAAGCGACGGCAACCACACCCTCTAGGCTGGCCCAGAAAACCCGTTGCCAAGTTGGAGTGTCATCGTGGCCACCGGAGGCCAGCATATCAACAACCATGGAGCCGGAGTCAGAAGAGGTGATAAAGAAGATCACCACCATGATGATGGCCACACCGGACAGCAGGTCCGACATCGGGAAGTACTCGAAGAACTGGAATAGGGTGATAGACACGTCCTGGTTTACCACTTCCCCCAACTTTTCGGCACCTTGGTTCATGATGAGATCAATGGCGCTGTTACCAAAGGCGGTCATCCACAACAGGGTGAAGCCTGCTGGCACGAACAGCACACCGGTAACGAACTGACGGATGGTGCGGCCGCGAGAGATGCGGGCGATAAACATACCCACGAACGGAGACCAAGACATCCACCAGCCCCAGTACAGCAGCGTCCAGCCACCTAGCCAGTCTGAACCTTCGTAGGCATAAAGGTTAAAGGTTTTACTGACGATCTCTGACAGGTAACCACCGGTGTTTTGCACGTACATCTGTAGCAGCAGTACCGTTGGTCCCAGCAGAATCACCATGATTAGCAGCAGTACCGCCAGCGTTAGGTTGAGCTCAGACAAACGGCGAATGCCTTTGTCTAGGCCAGAAACTACCGATAGGGTTGCAAGACCGGAGATCACCAGAATCAGCACCACCTGTACTTCGGTGTTGATGTCGATGCCGAATAGGTAGTTTAGACCGGAGTTCACCTGCAAAACGCCATAGCCCAGCGAGGTAGCAACACCGAAAACGGTACCTAAGATGGCGAAGATATCTACCGCATGGCCAATGGGGCCATAGATGCGATCGCCAATTAGCGGGTAGAGGGCAGAGCGCAGGGTCAGCGGCAGGCCGTGACGATAGCCGAAGAAGGCCAGAATCAATGCAACAATAGCGTAAATGGCCCACGCGTGAAGACCCCAGTGGAAGAAGGTCAGTTTCAAGGCTTCTCGAGCCGCTTCAACCGTGTGTGGGTCGCCCACTGGCGGCGACAGATAGTGCATCACTGGCTCAGCAACACCGAAGAACATCAGACCAATGCCCATGCCCGCTGAGAACAGCATGGCAAACCAGGTGGTGTTATTGAAATCTGGAGTGGCGTGATCCGGCCCCAGTTTGATGTCCCCATAACGGGATAGACCGAGGAAGGCGACGGTTAAGAGAATGAGTGCAACGCTGGCAACGTAGAACCAACTGGTGTTGACGTTGATCCAAGTTTGAACCGCACCAAATTGCTGATTGGCGTGGTCAGGGAAGAGCGCTGCATAGCCCACCAAAAGAAAAATCAATATCGTGGAGGTAAAGAAGACCGGGGGATTGATCTTGCTTTTGAAGGGCAAGACTGATTCGACAGACATATAGGCTCACTAATTACTTTTAATAGACCCGCTTATGTAAGGGTAGCGGTTTACCCATAACCTAGTGTGAAAAGGTGAACAAAAGAACGCATTTTCGGGCTAGGGCAATGGCTGAGTTAAGGCTCCTGGAGTGAGCTCAAGGCACTGTTTGCCATTTTGAACAGAGGGCTTGAGACAAAGAATCGACCAGTATGCCAATTGAACCGCCTAGGTCAAATGGTAACTTTGGCTAATTCTGCGCCCATCTTCGGTGGTATGTTCCTAAATGTCGCAAAGTTGAGTGCTACAGTGGTCAACTTCGCCGCATAATATAGGTGAGAGATTCCCCAGCGGGCGTGAAGTGGGTCACAATTTGAATCTGATCTGACAAATTATCTGAAAAAGTAACATCAGGTTACTGTTTTCACTTGAAAATGATGTTGGGCAAGATACGGTGGCTAAAAATACAACAACATGGAAGGAACGGATGATGAGACTCGCCCCCAACGCAGTAACGGCATCTTGTTGCGCTTTAGCGCTGTTATTCACCAGTTCGGCATCGGCGTTTGATCGGATAACTGGCCATCATTTTGCCTCTCGCTCTGAGGTACTGGCGCAAAATGGCATGGCCGCGACCAGCCAGCCTCTTGCGACGCAGGTGGCATTGGATGTATTAAAACAGGGGGGCAACGCCATCGATGCGGCCATCGCCGCCAACGCCATGTTGGGGCTGGTTGAGCCAACGGGCAATGGCATTGGTGGTGACCTGTTTGCCATTGTTTGGGACGCAAAAACTGAGCAGCTCTATGGCCTTAATGGTTCCGGACGCAGCCCGAAGTCATTAACTATTGAGTATTTTCAGCAGCAAGGGCTAAGCTCAATTCCCGCCTATGGGCCATTGCCGGTGTCAGTTCCTGGTGCGGTGGATGGTTGGTTTGAGCTCCATGATAAGTTTGGCAAGATGCCGATGGAAAAGATTCTTGCCCCCGCCATTGAGTACGCCGAAAACGGCTTTCCGGTTACCGAACTTATTGCCTACTACCTCAATCGTTCTGCCGAACGTCTAGCAAAATACCCCAACTTTAAAGAGACCTTTATGGCGGATGGCAAGATGCCGCAAAAGGGGGAGATCTTTAAAAATCCCGATCTGGCCTACAGCTATCGTTTGATCGCCAAAGGCGGTCGAGATGCGTTCTATAAAGGTGAAATTGCCAGAGTTATCGATAAGTACATGAAAGAGAACGGTGGCTTCCTAAGTTATGAAGACCTAGCCAGCCACCGCAGTGAGTGGGTGACTCCGGTGAGCGTTAATTACCGAGGTTACGATTTGTGGGAGCTGCCACCAAATGGTCAGGGCATTGCCGCTCAGCAAATTCTCAAGATGCTGGAGGCCTATGATATCTCCGCCATGGGCATCGACAGCCCAGAGTATGTGCACACCTTTGTCGAAGCCAAAAAGCTCGCTTTTGCCGATAGAGCCAAATTCTATGCCGATATGGATTTTGCCAAGGTGCCGGTGGCCGAGCTGCTCTCGGAAGAGTATGCCGCCAAACGCCGGGCATTGATCGATCCTGAGAAAGTCGCCAAATCGGTCAATCCGGGTAATCCAGCGCTTAATCATGGAGACACCATCTATCTGACCACCGCAGATAAGCAGGGCAATATGGTCTCTCTTATTCAGAGTAACTACCGAGGTATGGGCTCAGGCATGACGCCAACGGGCTTGGGTTTCGTACTGCAAGACCGTGGTGAACTGTTCAACTTGGCACCCGGGGAAGCCAATAGTTACGCGCCCGGCAAGCGGCCATTCCACACCATTATTCCTGCGTTTGTGACCAAAGATGGTAAGCCTTGGCTTAGCTTTGGGGTGATGGGCGGCGCCACTCAGCCCCAGGCTCACGCTCAAGTTTTAATTAATCTCATCGATTTTGGCATGAACCTGCAGGAAGCGGGGGATGCGCCAAGAATCTTGCATTCAGGTTCCAGTCAGCCAACGGGTGAGAAGATGACCGATGGCGGCATTTTGTCTTTAGAGAATGGCTTTTCCGCAGCCACCAGACGGGCATTGGTGCAACTGGGGCATAAGCTTCAGGAGAATTCCGGCAGCTATGGTGGCTACCAAGCGATCATGTGGGATGAGAAAAACCAGACCTACATCGGGGCTTCCGAAAGCCGCAAAGATGGTCAGGCGGCGGGTTATTAAACAGCAACCGCTTGATGTCTGGCCAGCAACCGTTTTTATTACTGCTGCAGTAGGGATTTCAAGTGAATTCACTGATTTGCTGTGGTACACAATAGTCTGAATTATTCGGGAGAGAAGTGATGACTCGACATCTACGCATTTGCGCAATGGGCTTGATTGCCGCCATGGGGTTGGCTGGCTGTCAAAGTACGGATCCATATACCGGTCAACAGAAGACCTCCAATACGGCTGTGGGCGGCGGCGTTGGTGCGATTACCGGCGCTATAATTGGTGCGGCGGTTTCCAGCAAAAGCGATCGCGGCAAAGGTGCCCTGATCGGGGCGGCGGTTGGCGGCCTTGCGGGAGCAGGTGTGGGTAACTACATGGATAAGCAGGAAGCGCAGCTGCGTCAGCAGCTTCAGGGAAGCGGCGTGAGTGTGACCCGTAATGGTGACAACATTATTTTGAACATGCCTGGCAACATCACCTTTGATACCGCTCGGGATCAAGTGAAAAGCCAGTTCTACCCAACCTTGGATTCCGTGGCTTTGGTACTGAAAGAGTTTGATGAAACCAAGGTGTTGGTTGCTGGCCATACTGACAGCATCGGTACCGCGGCAGACAACCAAGCCCTGTCTGAGCGCCGAGCAATGAATGTGGCTAAGTATCTGGTAAGCCAGAATCTGTCCTATCAGCGCGTTACTTCAGTGGGCTATGGCGAAAGCCAGCCGATTGCCGACAACATGTATGAAGCGGGTCGTTCCCAGAATCGCCGAGTTGAACTGACGCTGACCCCCATGGTTCGTTAATGAGCAAATGGCCTAGGTTCTAAAACAAAAACGCCCAGCGGTTATGCTGGGCGTTTTTATTTACGGTACGCAGTTGGGCTAGCCGAAGATACCGATAAATAGCGCTCGAGTGATGGCCACCGTAGCCAGCATCTCAACGGCAATGATGACCCATTTCAGCTTCGGGCGTTTTAACTGGGCCAGAAATGACGGGAAGGAGATGGTTAAGGGAACTAATACGCCGCCAACGGCCAGAAACAGTATCCCACCTAAAATGCCGCCACTAACACCAGAGTGGTAGAGCACAACAAAAAGCGTGAGCAGATAGATGAGCAGAGTACGGCGGGCAATTTTACCGGCGGCGGCTCGATGCTCTGGGTTTTTCATGATCTGTTCGATATCAATCATATCGGTACCTATAACTTTGACTGAGCTTACCCTATGCAATGACAACGGGCTTTTCAACCACAGGTGGGTGTAAACCGATTAGGAGATCACGTTATTGAATGCCATTTGACCAATTTTGCCTTCAAACCAAGCCCAATCGATCGTCCAAGCCAACTGCAGCACACCCATAAGCCAAAACCACAACTGGAAGCTCAGCTTTCGTGTCTTGTGCCGAAACCACTGCTGACCGAGTAGAGCACCGGACCAGCCACCGAGTAGAGCAAACAGATGCAGGGATTTTTCCGGAATACGCCAACTGCGATGAACAGCTCGGCGTTTGTCCATCCCATAAAGGACAAACGCGATGGTACCCATCACCAACCAGTAGACCAATAAATTGGGTTCAGTGATCCACTTTGGGTAGCCGGCGGCAATGGGGGCTAGGCAGAGTAAGGCAGTGATGAATTTCGGCATATTTAGGCGGGTTGTGTTTTGGTGACGACATTCTATGGAACTCTAGCCTATCCCGCCAAGGGTAATATTGAGGCAGTAGCGAGAGGCTGTCCTGTCCCTCGCTGTTTTCGGTTAAGCGCTGATGTGTGCCAGCAGTTTCTCAGCAACCAAGATGGAGCTGGCTGGGTTTTGGCCGGTAATCAGCAGGCCATCTTGCACGGCAAAGCTGTTCCAGTCGTCGGTGCGCTTGTACTGCCCGCCAAGTTTAATCAGCTCATCTTCAAGCAGGTATGGCACCACATCGGTGAGCTGAACCGCTTCCTCTTCGCTGTTACTGAAACCAGTTACCAAACGCTCTTTCACGATAGGCTGCCCCAAGCTGTCTTTTACCTCGAGCAGCACTGCAGAGGAGTGGCACACTGCGGAAACCGGCTTGTTGCTGCTCAAAAAGGTGCTGATTAAGGCGATGGAGTCGGCATCCTGTTTCAGATCCCACAGTGGTCCGTGGCCGCCAGGGTAGAACACGGCGTCGAACTCATCGGCATTGATGCTAGCCAGGGGCAAGGTGCTGGCCAGTGCCCCTTTGGCGCTGGCATCGTTATCGAAACGACGGGTGGCATCGGTCTGAAAATCTTCCAGCTCGCTCTTTGGATCAATCGGAGGCTGACCGCCTTTCGGCGAGGCTAAGGTTACCTCAGCACCAGCGTCGATAAAGGCGTAGTAGGGGGCGGCAAACTCCTCAACCCAGAAACCGGTCTTTTCGCCAGTGTTGCCTAGCTCAGCGTGGGAGGTCAGTACGATTAGAATCTTCTTAGCCATGATGTAACTCCAAAATTGTGCTTTGTTGTGTCCTGTTGAGTGCATTATTCACTGATTCATTAGTTTGCGTAATGGCCAATGATTGAGTTAGTTTGTTCTAAAAATTTAGACAATGGTCGTGGGTATGTTGTCGTTTGAGCAGTTAAAAAGCATGGTGGTGTTTGCCCATGTGGTGAACCGGGGTAACTTCAGCAGTGCGGCCCGCCATTTAGGGTTAACTCGAGGCGTGGTCAGTTACCACATCAATAAGCTGGAGCAGCAGCTTGGGGTGACTCTGTTAAACCGTTCAACCCGGACGCTGTCTCTCACTGAAGCGGGGCGAAACTACTACCAATATTGCCAAGCGATCACCGACCAAGCCGCCACGGCCCAGCAGCAGATTGAGAATTTTAAGCAGGAGCCCAGTGGCGAGCTCAAGATCAGCGTGCCGGTGAATTTAGGCCTGCAGATATTGGTTCCCGCTTTTAGTCAGTTTAAGACGCTGTTTCCCAAAATTAAGCTGCAAGTTGCTTTAACTGATGAGGTGGTGGACATCGTCGCCGAGGGTGTGGATCTGGCCATTCGTGGTGCGCCACTTGTTGATTCGAGTTTGCAGGCCACCCGGTTAGCCGATCTGCAAACTGGGCTGTTTGCCGCGCCAAGCTACCTTAATCGCTTTGGTCGCCCCGATGAGCCTGAGCAGCTGAATCAGCACCAATGGGTGCACTACCTTGGCAGTGATGTGGTGGAGCTGTTTCAGGGCAATCGCTCCTACAGCATTAAGACCCAAAGTGAGGTTGCCACCAACAATGCATCGGCAAGAACCGCTTTTGTGGTTGGCGGCCACGGCATTGGCCGAATTCCTCGCTACGACGCCCAGCCTAAAGTGGAAGCGGGGCTACTTGAACCGCTGCTGAGTGCCTACGAGCTTAAGCCCATTGAGGTGTATGCGGTGTTTGCTCAAGGGGCGGCCACCACCAAAAAGCTCAGAGTGTTGCTGGATTTTCTAAAGCAGCACTTTGAGCAGCTGGCCGACAGCCTCAATGGTGCCAGTCGAGTGCGATGAATTCACTGCGGGTTTGTTGATTGGTAAAAGAGTATTTCTGCTGCAGTGATTCAGCTTCGGGGCGCAAACTGCTAAAATCCATCGTTTGTTTTGTGATTGCGGAAGCCAGTCTTGAGTAACCCCTTTTCCCCAGAGCAGTTGGCGCTGTGCATGCAGGCCGATGCGGCCACCATTCGTCGTCGCTTAAGCGGCATGAAAAAGATCAAAGATGCGGGTAAACGTGAAGCGATCTCCGCTCAATTGTTGGAACTTCGCGAGCAAAGCCAGCTAAAAGTGGCTACCCGTGCGGTCAACATGCCTGCCATTAGCTACCCAGATCTGCCGGTCAGCGATAAGCGTGATGACATCAAAGAGGCCATCGCCAACAATCAAGTGGTGATCGTCGCCGGTGAGACCGGCTCGGGGAAAACCACCCAGTTACCAAAGATCTGCATGGAGCTTGGCCGGGGTAGTCGTGGCCTGATTGGCCACACTCAGCCCCGCCGTTTGGCCGCTCGTGCGGTTGCCAGCCGCATTGCCGATGAGCTGGATAGCCCCCTTGGGGAGCACGTTGGCTTTAAGGTTCGATTCGCCGATCAAACCTCACAAGAAAGCTACGTTAAGCTGATGACCGACGGTATCTTGCTGGCGGAGATCCAGCACGATCGCCGCTTGGACATGTACGATACCCTGATTATCGACGAAGCTCACGAACGTAGCCTTAACATCGACTTTATTCTGGGTTATCTCAAAGAGCTGTTGCCACGCCGGCCGGATCTCAAGGTGGTGATCACCTCGGCCACCATCGATGTAGAGCGCTTCTCTAAGCACTTTAACGAGGCGCCGGTGATTGAGGTTTCCGGCCGAACCTATCCGGTGGAGATGCGCTATCGCCCTCTGGTGCGTGACGATGAGCGCGATCTGGATCAGATGGAAGGCATTTTCCTAGCCGTCGATGAGCTGTGCGCCGAAGGCCTTGGGGACATTCTTATCTTTATGAACGGTGAGCGGGAGATTCGTGATACCGCCGATGCTCTGCGACGCCGCAACCTTCGAGATACTGAAATTCTGCCGCTGTTCGCCCGTTTGTCCCACGCCGAGCAAGCCAAGATCTTCTCCGGTCACGCCGGTCGGCGCATTGTGCTGGCCACCAACGTGGCGGAAACCTCGTTGACGGTGCCGGGCATCAAATACGTGATTGACCCAGGTACTGCCCGCATCAGTCGCTACAGTTACCGCACTAAGGTGCAGCGCCTGCCCATTGAAGCGGTGTCTCAGGCCAGCGCCAACCAGCGTGCCGGTCGATGCGGTCGTGTCTCCGAAGGCATCTGCATTCGCCTTTATTCTGAAGAGGATTACCTGAGCCGGCCGGAGTTTACCGACCCAGAAATTCTGCGCACCAACTTAGGTTCGGTAATTTTGCAGATGTTGGCACTGGGTCTTGGTGACATTGCGGCGTTTCCTTTTGTGCAGCCGCCGGATAACCGCCACATCAACGACGGCATGCGGCTGCTGGAAGAGCTGGGCGCCATCACCCTGACGAAAGGGATGCCAAAGCTGACCAAATCTGGCAGGCAGCTGTCTCGGCTGCCAATTGATCCGCGTCTGGCCCGCATGGTGCTGGCAGCGAAAGAGCAGGGCTGCGTGCATGAGGTGATGGTGATCGCCAGTGCTTTGTCGATTCAAGACCCCCGTGAGCGGCCAATGGATAAGCAGCAGCAGTCCGATGAAAAGCATCGTCGCTTCGCTGACAAAGAGTCAGACTTTATCGCCCTGCTTAATCTGTGGGACTACCTTAAAACCCAGCGCAGTGAACTGTCGACCAATCAGTTCCGCCGTCAGTGCCGTACTGATTTCCTCAACTATTTGAGGATTCGTGAGTGGCAAGATCTTTACAGTCAGATTCGTCATTCGTTGTCTGAGCTGGATATGAGCCTGAACATCGGCGAACGTGCTGGCTACGATCAGATCCACAAGGCTCTGCTGTCTGGACTGTTGTCTCACATCGGTAGCAAAGAGCCCGAAGGCCACTTTAAAGGTGCTCGCAATAGCCAATTTCACATCTTCCCGGGTTCGTCGCTGGCCAAAAAATCCCCGAAATGGGTGATGGCCGCCGAACTGGTGGAGACCAGCCGTCTGTTTGCCCGCATGGTGGCCAAGATTGACCCGCTGTGGGTGGAGCCACTCGCTGGCCATCTGGTCAAGCGCAGCTACGCCGAGCCGCACTGGGAGCAAAAGCCCGGCTCGGTAATGGCCTTTGAGCAAGTGACTCTGTTTGGCGTCATCATTGTGCCAAAGCGCAAACTGCAATATGGCCCTATTGATCCGGTGGAGTCTCGCAACATCTTTATCCAGCAAGCGCTGGTGGGCGGCGAACTCGGTGGTAACGAAGCCTTCTTGAGAGAGAACTTGGCGCTAATTACCGAGGTGGAAGATCTTGAGCATAAGTCTCGCCGCCGCGACATTCTGGCGGACGATGCCACCCTGCAAGCCTTCTATGAGGAGCGCCTGCCTGAGGGAATTTACACCCGGCAATTGTTCCGAGGCTGGTGGGGTAAAGCCCGCAATACGCAGCCGGATCTGCTGAACTTCTCTAAATCCTTGTTGATGCGCCGAGATGCCAACCACGTTGGCGAACTGGACTTCCCCGACAGCTGGCATCAAGGGGAGCTGACGCTGCCACTTAGCTATCAGTTCGAGCCTGGCACCGAGCAAGATGGTGTCTCTGTGCATCTGCCACTGGCGCTGCTGAATCAGGTTGAGGAGCATGGCTTTGATTATTTGGTTCCGGGCCTGCGCCATGAGAAGTTAGTGGGCTTGATTAAGAGCTTGCCAAAGACTCTGCGTCGTAACTTTGTGCCGGCGCCAAACTACGCCGACGCTCTGATGCAGTCGATTAAGCCTTTTGAGCTGCCACTGCTCGAAGCGGTCTGCAAACAGCTGCTGCGCATGAGCGGCACCAAGGTGACTCCGGAAGATTTCGATTTAACCACCCTAGATAAGCACCTGCTGATGAACTTCAAAGTGGAAGATCACAGGGGCAAAGTGCTGGCGCAAGGGCGAGATCTCCATGAGCTTAAACACCAATTGAAGGGCAAGGTGCAGACCGCCATCGCTAAGGTCGCCGATAAAGGCATTGAGGCTGAAGGCATCACCAGCTGGAGCTTTGGTACTCTGCCTGAAAGCTATGAGCGTAAGCAGGGCAGCTACCAAGTGAAAGCGTTCCCTGCGCTGGTAGATGAAGGCCAGAGCGTTGGCATTAAGCTGTTTGATAAGCCTGAGCGGGCCAAAGAGGCAGGACGTGCGGGGATGCGCCGCTTGCTGCTGATTAACGTGCCCAATCCGGTTAAGTACCTGCAGCAGTCGTTGCCGAACAAAGCCAAGCTAGCGATGTACTTTAACCCCTTTGGTAAGGTAGAGCTACTGATCGATGACTGCATTCAATGTGGTTTGGATCAGCTGATTGACCAATACCCCAATGCGGTGCGTGACGCCGATGAGTTTGAAAAGCTCAAAGAGCTGGTTCGCGGCGAGTTGGGAGACACCGTGGTAGCCATCGGCATTAAGGTGGAGCAGGTGATGACCCTGTTCAACAAGATTAAAAAGCGCCTTAAGGGCAAGATGGATCTGCAAACCGCGTTTGCCATGTCTGATATCCAGAGCCAGCTGGATAATTTGGTGTTTAAAGGCTTCGTTCGAGCCGCAGGCTGGCAGCGACTGGATGATCTAGGCCGATACCTACAGGGCATAGAACGTCGCCTTGAGAAGCTGCCGGTGGATCCTAACCGCGATCGTTTGCATCTACTTAAGGTGCAAAAGAGCATGGAAGCCTATCAGTCGGCACTGAATAAGCTGCCGAAAGGGGTCGAGCCGTCGCCACAGTTGGCGGAAGTGCGTTGGATGATTGAGGAGTATCGCATCTCCTGTTTCGCTCAAACCTTAGGGACCAAATACCCCATCAGCGATAAGCGCATTCAGATCGCCATTGACGAAGCCAGCTAGCAGGGTCGTTATCTTACGCAATGACAAAGGGGAGGCTTACGAGCCTCCTCTTTGTTTATCGGCATATTGTATTCAACCTGGTTGGTAATCTTGGTGTTTTCACCAATGAGGACAACACAATGCTTAACCGAATTATCTTTGGCCTTGCGGTCGCTGCGGCATCATTTTTTGCTTTGGCCTACCCACCACAGGGCACGCCAGCGTGGTGTCATGCGGAGTTCTCCCGTTCAGTTTCCGCCTGCACTCGTACCACTAATCCGGTGATCATCGACGGCGTTCGCTATGACCGTTATAACACTCGCGCAGAGTGCGAAGCGGCGTATAAGCCAGATCTGGAAGCTTGCCTCGCCACAGGTGGCATGCCTGGAGCTGGCCTTTAGAGGCGATTGACGTTCTGGCTCTGCGTCTTACCAATTCGGCGCAGAGCCATTCTGCTTTCAAGGGACTTCCTTGAACACACACCATGAAATTCGTCACCTCTGACGACAAAACATACTCAGTGATAAATGACGCCTTTAAGGTACCCCGCATCAGTATTGATAGAGAAAATAATAACGGGTGGTGAATTAGGCTGCAGTTGGATTAGTGCGTGGTATTAATCTCTGTAAAAACCATCCGTTTGAGCTCATGTGCAGTGCGGCTTTTAACCATATTTTTGTTGCCTAAATCCTCAAAATCGGCGATATAAGCAGTTCGTGCGCTTTGTTGATATGGAGGCAAAGATGGCGTTCGAAATGGTGACTTTGAGTCTATGCAGGGAGAAGCAGCTCGAAATCAGCGCGATAAACAGTGGTTACTGTTTTGATTGGGCCCAGCGTGTTCGTCAGCGTTGCCCTGCAGCAGAGATCTACTACGTTCGCCGATTTATTCCCCACGCATTCATTCTGTTTGCTGGCCGTTGGTTTGATGCAACAGCTCCTTTAGGTGTGACTCAGTGGCAACGATTGCCGCTGTTTAGGCCTCTTGGAGCCGTGATTCACCAAGTGCCGGTCAATTTGTGGATGCCAGGTGATAAATACTGGTGATATCGCACAGGATTTTAGGTGTTTACGGCTACTGTATACAAAAAGGAGTCACTATGATTAACCCTGAACGTAGTTAGGCGTTCAGGGTTGAGCAAGTCGCTTAGAGTGTCTGTGTTGATGGAGCAACATTGGGTAATCTCTCTATATTTTTCAAACACGTTTTAATGGCCTTTGCTGGGCTAGTTATCGGTTTTGGGGTTTCCCAAGCTCTTGAGCATGACCGTGCCAAACCGGTAAACCTAGTGAAGCAGCAGATGGCGGAGAACGTGTCTCAAGTCGATAAACAGTTGCAGCTACTGAAGCAGCAGCTTCAAGCCATTCCAACGACCAATGATTCGGTGGCGCAGCTGGAACGTCTAAATCAACAGATCCACTCCCTTGAACAAGCCCTGGCTCAGATGCAGCAGTACAGCATCATCATGCATGAAAATCTCGATTGGCTGGTGAGATATGGCTCGATCGAACATGCCAATGGGCTGCCCGATTTCATTAGCCGTCAAGGGCAGGCGGTGAGCTTGTGTGGCGGCAGCGTGCTGTTTACCGTGCTATCTCAACAAGATTCCGCTATCGAGACTCAGGTTGGCGATCATCTCACTTCGTTTCACGTAGGCAGTGAGGCTATCTTCATGGCCGAAAAGGGGCGAGCCAAGCTCTCCTACCTAGGGCAGATGGATAACTATTTTAAATTCCGGGTGAATTGCAATCTGCACCTAGGTTAGGGTCTGCAACTTAGGTGGCTTTGTGGCACACTAAGGCATGCTTTGTTAACGTCAATTGTTACTATGACTGCTGAACAGGTTATCGCCTACCTTCTTGATAAACCCCTAACCGAATTGAGTTATCCCTTTGGCCCTGAGGTTTCTGTAGTGAAAGTAGAGGGCAAGGTGGTAGCGCTGCTCATCCCAGGGCGTAAAGGCCCTCATCATTGGTTAAATCTAAAGTGCGATCCCGATGAGGCGTTGGCGCTAAGAGACATCTTTCCTTCGGTCATTCCCGCATATCATATGAATAAAAAGCACTGGAATACGGTGATCCTAGATGGCTCCATCCCCAATGGCGAGATTGAGCGAATGATGGATAGCTCTTTCGAGCTGGTGGTGAAACGGCTAACAAAAGCCCAGCGAAATCGGATTCATTTGCTGGGCTGAGTTGACTGCTAAGAGATGAGACTTTGTTTGGTTATTGCTGGCGTGCGGTCTCTGGCTGAGGTTCGGCTTTTGCCAGCTTGGCTTGCAGCCAAAGGCCAGACGTTTTCATTGAGAAACCAAACAGAACGCCGACCACCAGTGAAGGCGCCACTAGCTGCCAATCACCCCCTGAAGCGAATGTTGCACAGCTGCCGATGAAGGTGCCAGGAATAAAGCTAAGCCAGTCTTTTTTGGCTTGCAGGCACATGAAGGTTGAGATGACGCCGGTCACCACGTAACTCCAGATCTCGCCGCCACCGACTTGCGACAGATGGATGATTGCCATGGCCCAAAATACGCCGCTCATGTTACTGGCGATGCTGAGGGTCAGGCCCTTAGCGCCGTCGGCTGGGTTGGCAAAAAAGGTGGAACATCCTAAAAATCCTGCCCAAGTCAGTAAGCCTAAAGCGATGGATGCCCAACCCCAAACGGCAGAGAGTAGGCCGGTAGTAATAGCGATGGCAACAAGTACAGACATGGTGCAGCCCTAAAGGTGTTTAATTCAAGGCGATTGAGTGTAGCTAAATTTCTTTCACATTCTAGTGACATTGATCACACGGTGGGGCGGTTAACCTGTGAAATTGGTTAAGTAACCAATTAATAACGCCATTTTTGGTTATTAATTTTCAAAAAGGATTGTTTGACGATCAATTCAGCCATTCAATTTCTTGGGAAGTGAGCGGTCTTGCTTGGCCTAGGGCCAAATCCGCCTCTAAGTGAATTTGGCCTATCTGAGTTCGGTGAAGACCGATCACCGGATTACGGAACGTGCCAAACATGCGCTTAATTTGGTGATATTTACCTTCATAGATGGTTAACCAAGCTTGAGTCTCGTTGATCAGCGTTAGCTCAGCGGGCGAGGTGGTGATGTCCTCGTAAGCGAAGTAGATCCCTTCCCTAAATCGTGTCTCGGCCTCTGGGGCGATGGGGTTTTGGGTGGTGACCAAATAGCGTTTAGGGATCTTTACCTCGGGGCGAGTGAGTTTTTTCGACCAGCGGCCGTCGTTGGTAAGAATGAGTAGCCCTGTGGTGGCGCGATCCAGCCGCCCAGCAATATGGATATCACTAACATCAAGGTCTGGCTGCAGTGCTTTGAGCGCCTCTATCACCGTTGGGTGCTGTGGATCTGAGGTCGCACTGAGTACGCCCGCGTCCTTGTTCATTAGCCAGTATTGCCCGTGCTTTCCGTAAATGGCCTCTCCATTGAGCTGGATCTGAGAAAACTCGGTGGTTTTCGCCCTGCCATCAAGGCAAGGTCGGCCATCAAGTTGCACCTGGCCTTGTTCAAGCCACTTTAGAACCTGCTTGTTGCTTTGGCGGGTGAGTTTTTGAAGTAAGCGATCAAGACGCATGGAGAACCGTTGTTGGGGTGAATGAGCTGGTCATTGTATCCATTGCGACGCTGTTGGCGAATGGTTTGTCGCTGCAGAGTTTACGCTCTACGCTTGAAGCGCTAGATTGTGCAATCTATGCCACTGCTGATACCAATGTTAAGGAGCGACTAATGAGCACACTGACCATCGTGGCCAATATCATGGCCAATGAAGAGAAAGTTGAGTTGGTAAAATCGGAATTAATGAAACTGATTGAGGCAACTCGTGCTGAGGCCGGCTGCATTAATTACGATCTTCATCAAGACAATCATAATCCAGCCCACTTTCTGTTTTTTGAAAATTGGCAATCTCGTGAGCTGTGGCAGCAGCACATGGAAAGCCAACATATCAAAGACTATCTGGCGGCAACGGATGGCTGCGTTGCTTCATTTACGGTCAATGAGATGACGAAAATTGGTTAATGTGGAATAAGCCAGCCATGTGAAGGCTGGTTTTTTACTAATGTAATATTATTGTTGCTAAGCAATGCAAGAAATTCATATACCTCTTACATTAAAGATTGTGGTGATACTACCTAAGTAGTATTCATCTCCTTATCTGTTTAAATTCCGATCGCTCAGTGTGTGATTTATGTCTCAATGGCTCTTTATGGTCTATTTAGTGGTTGATTATGAGTCTATATGGGCTAATGATTGGTTTGGGAGTCTAGTGGAGATGGAGCTTCAATGAGTGAAAGGGGTAAACGATGAACGAAGAAAAACAAAACTACTGGTGCAAAGTTCTTGAAGACTTCCATACTCGAGCATTGGCATTAGAGCAGGAGTTATCTGAGTGGAATGATGCTAATTTAGACGCACCAAAAAGCTCAATAAAATCCCTTTGTAATACATTTGAGTCGCCACTGTTTAATTCAATTTGGGGGCTGGCGGTAAAAGTGAAGCAGACTTTAGAGTTAATCGAAGATCAGCTACAGAGTTATGTGATGGAGTTAATTTCTGAAGGGAAAATTGAATCCGCGAAACAGCTCAATAGCATCTCTTCTCAAGTTACCAGGTACAAATGTGAATGGCTTGGTTTTATTTAAACCAACTGACCTTGTGATAAGTTCGTGATTCCAGGCTGGGAACACCTTTGGCTACCTAATGGTTAAGGCATTGAATATTGGTCAACTTTAACGATTTTCTTGCTTGAACTTATGTCTGAGGTTTCACTTCAGTTGTGCTTAAAACCTCGGAACCGGTCTTGATTGTTCTATTTTGAGAACAGTGATTCCTCTCACATATTGAGCGATCGTCGATGACTCATTCACTCGCTTGAGGTTTAATTTTTAAGGACCCGCTGGCATCGCTCCAGCGGGTTTTTTTTTTACGTTGAGCACTAAGTCAATGCAGCATCCTACCTCTTCAGCCTCGCCTGTACCTTCACAAGACAGTTACCAGCCCGCATCTAAGCTGGGTTTGTTGTTAGATCGATGGTTTTCATTGTCTAAGAATGGCACCTCGCCATCCACCGAAGTGATCGCCGGTTTTACCACGTTCATGACCATGGTTTACATCGTGTTCGTCAACCCTCAAATTCTGGGGGCGGCGGGGATGAATACTCAAGCGGTTTTTGTTGTGACCTGCTTGGCGGCAGCATTGGGCAGCATTGCCATGGGGTTGTTCGCAAATCTGCCTATTGCGTTGGCGCCGGCCATGGGACTGAATGCTTTCTTCGCATTTTCAGTGACTTTGGGAATGGGAGTTAGCTGGCAGGTTGCCATGGGCACCGTATTTTGGGGGGCAGTGGTGTTCGCTCTGGTGTCCATTGTTGGTTTGCGTCAATGGTTGTTGGAGAACATTCCCGCCAGCTTACGCATCGGCATTCCCGCTGGTATTGGCTTACTGATTGCGTTGCTTGGATTTAAGAACACTGGGCTTGTGGTCGCGGCTCCCAACACCTTGGTTAAGGTGGGCGATCTGACCTCATTGCCTGCAGTACTGGGCTCGCTGGGCTTTTTTATCATCATAATTCTGGCCTATCGAGGTGTTAATTCCGCGGTATTGATTGCCACGTTAGCGGTTACCGTATTGGCGGCCTTGTGTGGGGATGTGGAGTATTACGGCATTGCGTCCATGCCTCCAGCGATCGATGGCGTGTTCGCTCAGCTGGACCTGTCGGCAATCTTGGATGTGGGGTTAGCGGGGGTTATCTTCTCATTTGCTCTGGTGAGCATGTTTGATAGCTCAGGTACC
Source organism: Ferrimonas aestuarii (assembly GCF_005116665.1). Taxonomy (GTDB): domain Bacteria; phylum Pseudomonadota; class Gammaproteobacteria; order Enterobacterales; family Shewanellaceae; genus Ferrimonas; species Ferrimonas aestuarii. The sequence goes on from NZ_SWCJ01000012.1 coordinate 102,513, forward strand.
ATGATTGCGGTCACTGAGCGCTGCGGGCTGGCGGACAATAAAGGTCGTTTTCCGAACATGCGCAAAGCGTTGCAAGTGGACTCTCTGAGCAGTGTGGCTGGTGCCTACATGGGAACCTCTAGCGTAACCGCCTACATTGAAAGCTCGTCAGGCGCCTCAGTAGGTGGTCGCACTGGCTTGACCTCGGTGGTGGTGGGGCTGCTGTTCTTGGGGGTTATCTTCCTGTCGCCGTTGGCAGCCATGGTTCCGGGGTATGCGGTCGCTGGCGCCCTTATCTATGTTGGCGTAATGATGACTGCGGGTCTGACTAAGGTGGACTGGAGCGATCTCACCGAAGCCGCTCCAGCCTTTATCACTGCGGTGATGATGCCGTTCACCTTCTCCATTACCGAAGGCATTGCCGCCGGTTTCATCAGTTATTGTGTGATTAAGCTTGGCTGTGGCAAATGGCGCCAGATACACCCTTGTGTGATTGTGGTGGCGGCGCTGTTCTTAGTGAAGTTTATCTTTATCGATGGTCATTAATGCCAATCTGATTAAGTACTTGAACACTGTCACGTGCTGCCTTTTGAGGGGCTAGGGCGATTCACTCTTTATTGCGAGACGGATTGTTAGGCTCACTAGCAATGGCGTCTCGTGTGGTGATTGAACCCAGTATTTCGTGACTACTTAATTAATCAGGTTGGAATAGGGCAAGTGCGCAGCAAGCTTGGGAAACCTAGCTTGCTGTTTAGTTTGACCGAGCTATGTCGAAGTACTGAACCATAAAGTCGATAAAGGCGCGAATGCGCTGAGGGCAATGATTACCGTCTTTATGCAGCAGATACATGGGCAACTTGCTGACTCGATATTGGCCTAGCACCTGTTTCAAACTGCCTTGATTAATCTCCTCTGTGACCATCCAATTGGGCATCGCCGCCACGCCTAAACCTTGTTTTGCCATGGCGACCAGCATCTCAGGGTTGTCACTTCGAAAGCGTTCATTAACCGTGACTTTGGTGATCTGATGACCATCGTCAAAGCGCCAAATATCGGAAGGTGTTGAGAGGGAGTAGGTAAGGCACTGATGCTGAGTGAGATCCTCCGCCACGTCTAATTTTGGTTGTTTGCTCAGATAGTCGGGGCTGGCGAAATACACCAGCTGATGGTCCATAAACCAACGAGCTTTGAGGCCAGAATCTTTCAGTTGAGAGGCTCGTATCGCTACATCCACATTCCCCTCGATGAGATCCACAAATCGATCCGTGACCGACAAGTTCACCTGCAGTTGTGGGTGCAGTTCAAGAAACTCGCTCAATGGCTGTGCCAGTAACTGGGTGCTAAACGCGCTGGGCGCAGATAGGGTCAGTGTTCCACTAACCTGAGCTTGTTCATGCCGAAGGGCAGATTCAGTCGCGTGTAGCTGCTCGAGCAGCTGCTGGGCAACGCCTAGGTAGTGATGGCCTGCATCGGTCAAGGTAACGGCTCGGGCATGGCGATGAAACAAGGCAAAGCCCAGATCCTGTTCCAGCCAGCGAACTTTTTTGCTCACTGCACTTTGAGTGGTGTTAAGCGCCTGAGCAGCTGCGGTAAAAGTGCCAAGGTGAGCCACCTGAGAAAAGACGCGTATGCAGATCAATTTATCCATTGGTATTCCTATTTGGAATGCTAACTAGCCTTATTATGGAGTGCAAACCATGGATTTGGGAATGGTTAAATCTGCCTATTGTTGTTTAAGGGGATAACCATGATCGTTGCTCAGAGTGTGTTAATTGGGTTCTTTTTGCTGGCGGGCAGCATCAAGATGTTTGGCTGGATTAAGGTGGTATTTGAGACACAGCTGCAATTTTTCCACCGTTATGGCTTAAATCGGCGAGTGATGTTTGCCGTGGGTGTAATTGAGGTGGGAGCGGCGTTATTGCTTGTTGATGCGTTGCTTTTTGCGAGCGTCGTCAGTCAGATAATTGGGGCTGGCCTGCTCGCAGTAACGTCGGCGGGTGCCATCGGCTGTCACCTTAAATATGACAGTTGGAAAGACGGCATTGCCGCGATGATCACCCTATTGCTGTCGTTATGGGTACTGTGGCCGATGCTTGAGCATTGTCGACTTTACTGAGTGGGCGACTGTGGATCGAATGGCGGCAATGGGTTCATTTCTCTGTGAACTAAGCGTTTAAGAGGACGATTTGGCCTTAGCCGCCGCTGCTATTGATGAATGCCAATGGGGTTTGACCGGTCAGTTTTTTGAAAGAGGCGATAAAGGCGCTGTCCGATGAAAACCCCAGTTGATGGGCGACGTCAATTACCGCTAGGCCTTGCGACAGCAGCTTGATCGCTTTCAGCAGTCGCCATTGTTGCCGCCACTGTTGGTAGCTCATGCCGGTTTCGGCTTTAAAGAGGCGACTGATGGTTTTGCTACTGGCACCGATATTTTGGGCCATCTGTGTCAAGGTGGGCAGTAGATAGGCTTCATCCATCAACTGTTTTTTCAGATCACGAAAGCGACGATTCGAGGGCAGGGTAAGCTGCAAATCGTATGCCGGAGCTGATTAAACTCCTCCCAAAAGAGCGCGTTGGTGTTGCGCATCTGCTGGGGTTCGGTATCCCATTCCCACAGTGCCATCTTGTTGATCAACGCTTTGAGTAAGGCATTGACTTTGATGGTGCGCACTTGCTGAGGGCACTGAAATTCAGTGGCATCAAAATAGAGTGAGCGATAAGCCACTACCTTGGTCATTACCGCTTGATGGGGCGTATTAGCGGGAATCCACACGGCTCTTGTAGGCGGCAAAATGCTGATTGATTGCTCGAAGGCAAAGTTGATGCAACCGGAAGGGGCATAGAGCAGTTGCCCTTTACGGTGCTGGTGCATGCCGGAATCGTGCTGATGAGCATCAAGCGCGATTCCCACTACTGGTGAGGGGATGGCATCTGGGTCAAAAGGGCGGTTGTTGTGAATGAGGGCCATATGCCCGATTGTCGACGTTTTTGGTTCGGATGTTGATATTGGGTCAATGGTGGTCAGATCTAGACTGCGCGTCAAGTTATCTTGAGAGTAAAAATTATGATGCGTAAGCCTTCTATCTGGTTGATGCTAACCCTGCTGATGTTCCCGCAGATAGTTGAGACCATCTACAGCCCGGCCTTAGGCTCCATTGCCAGACACTTTTCAGTGAGTTACCAAAGCGCCGCCCAGACGCTTTCGGTCTACTTTTTGGCGTTTGCCGTTGGCGTGGTCAGTTTTGGCGTGCTGGCAGATAAAATTGGCCGCCGCCCAGCGATGTTGTTGGGGCTTGGAATTTATGGCGTGGCTACTTTGTTGGCGACCCAAACCGAGAATTTTACTCTGTTGCTGATACTTAGAGCGCTCAGTGCCTTTGGCGCCGCAGTGGGCTCTATTGTTACTCAAACCATGTTGCGTGATAGCTATAGCGGTGCAGAGCTTGGGCAGGTATTTAGCTTGATGGGAATCGGCCTTGGGCTAAGCCCGGTACTGGGGATGTTTCTGGGGGGGCCAATTAACCCAATTGGGCGGCTACTCCTACGTGTTCCAGGCGTTGTCCATCAGTGCGTTACTGCTGCTAGTTTGCACTGCATTGAGACTACCAGAAACTAAATCTAACCATCAGCCGATGGCGTTAAGCAGAGTAGTTTGGGCAATGCTGAGAGACCGCTATATCTGGTTGAGCGCCATATTAGTGGCTGCCTATAACATCGCTTTGTTTGCCTATTATCAGCAGGGCAGCGCCATTTTTGCGAACCTTGGGTCCAGCGCTGAACAGTTTGGATATAGCGGTGTGGTTCTTGGAGTCAGCACTCTTGTAGGCAGTGCACTAAACCGAGCTTTACTGGCTAAAGGCGCTGCGCAGGGCAAGTTACTTGGGCTGGCGGCAGGGTTACTACTGATTGGCGCAGTTAGTTTGTGGCTGCTTGAGCATTCCATATGGCTACTAGTGCCTATGGCTGTCGTGGTAATGGCCTTTGGTATCGCTATACCGAATGTTTTGAGTACGGCGCTGGCTAACTACCGCCACTGTGCGGGAAGTGCTGGGGCTCTGTTTGGACTGCTGTATTACTTGCTGATTGGTAGCGGCTTAATGTTGTCTGCTGAGTTGAATAACCTTGGAGTAACACTGATTTTGCTTAGCGGTGTTATAGGTGTAGCAACCTTCGCTAGAGGTATTGCCACAACAGCTATTTCTCCAAAGAGTTCTTGAAATCAGAGGTTTCTATTATTTCCGGCGAAGCAAATAAGAATTAGCGGATTGATTCCCTCGCAAGCGGCGTTACTCGCTGCGCTCGTTGGAACCCAAGCTAGGGTGCTGCACCCTATCTCACTTTTATCAAACCTAGAAACGACAAAACCCGCCAGTTAGGCGGGTTTTTAAATATGGCGGAGAGATAGGGATTGATTCCCTCGCAAGCTCGGCCGCCGCGAGCGGCGTTACTCGCTACGCTTGTTGGAACCCAAACTAGGGTGACTCTTTCGCAAGCTCAATCGCCCTTCAGGCCATCGCATGCGATGTTAGTCGCTTCGCTCCTTTCTGCACCCTATCTCTCGAATTTCTTCGATTACAGAATGCAAAAAAGCCACCTGAGTAGGTGGCTTTTTTATGTATGGCGGAGAGATAGGGATTTGAACCCTAGAAGGGCTATTAACCCTTGCCGGTTTTCAAGACCGGTGCTTTCAACCACTCAGCCATCTCTCCAACGCCGCGAATAATAGAAAAGCTGGCGGAGGTTGTAAAGAGCAAAGTTGTTTAAGTGCTTGTTCATTAGACAAATAACCGCTTTTGCCTCCCTGATTGTCGGGATTTTGAGTTCATTGTCTACACTCTATTCAATCCCCCCAACATAGGACTCATCCCATGAGCTCACCATTCACTACTCACGGTGCCGTCAGCTGGCATGAACTTTCTACGTCGGATCCTGTTGCCGCCAAAGCGTTTTATGGGCAAGTTTTTGGTTGGCAGTTTGAAACCAAACCCATGCCTCAAGGCGATTACGAAATCATCTTGATTGATGATGAGGGGATTGGCGGCATTATGAAGTCTCCTGATCCTCATGTTCCAACAGCCTGGACTGGCTATGTTACTGTTGATGACATTGATGCGGTGGCCAGCAAGGTCACTGAGCTAGGTGGTAAGGTGCTGTTTGGCCCTGAAGATATCCCAGAAGTGGGTCGGTTTTGCTGGATTCAAGATCCTCAAGGTGCAGTGATTGCGGCAATTACCTATCTGCCTATGTGAGTTTGCTGAAGTGGTTGATAGACTGAGCTTTTAAAGTGAGGTCTATCAATGAAATCCACCGTACTTGAGCAAGATGAAAAACAAGCACTCTACAACGACATCGCCACCTATCTGGAAGATGAATTGCAGCTTGAGCTAGGGCAATTTGAGTTGGAGTTCTTGGTGGACTTTATGGTGAAGAAGATTGGCCCTAAGTTCTACAACCAAGGCTTAGAGGACGCTCGTGCGGCAATCCTCGAGCGATTAGAACTGGCGACAGAAGTGGTGTACGAGCTGGAACAGTCGTAATCGCTATGTAATGTCAGTTTTTCAAACTTTTCTGACCTGACTTTGATGAGCTGAGTATTCTTCGCGAGAGATCTCGCACAAACACTGTGGCTCTTTGATATTGCCTTTAATTCGGCGTCACCTCGATAATATTCTTTATAAATTAGGTAGTTCCGTAGGTGCTAGCCACAGCTTGAGTGACGGGCGGAGCTGTACTTAGGTTTTAAGTCTTAATTATTAGAAATAGCGACTTATTAGGACTTTCTGGGTTAGCGGTTATTTGCAAAAAGTTCACTTATCGATGAGTGAATCACAAAGAAACCGCAAGAATCGAGGCGTTGGCAGCTATTGAAGCTCTGTTAGTGGGTTTTTCAGGCACGAGTGAGTTCAAAGCATCTTCGGACACCAGGAAGCATCTTCTACCCATCTTTGGTACCCATCTTTGCATCTTTAGTGCATCTTTGGACACCCATAATAGTGAAGGTGCTTCACTGATAGTCTACGCTTAGTTCTCAGTGTTTGGAGGGCTAAGCGATGCCAAAGGCCAGGAAGCAGCAAGTCAGCTTGGAAGACACGAGGTATTATCACTGCGTGACTCGATGCGTTCGCAGAGCCTACCTCTGTGGTAAAGACCCCTATACAGGTCAATCCTATGAGCATCGGCGAGAATGGGTTCAAAACCGGTTATTGTCGTTAACTCAGGTGTTTGCGGTAGAGGTCTTGTCCTTTGCGGTAATGAGTAATCACACGCATGTCGTGCTTTATGTAAACACCGATGTTGCGAAAAGCTGGTCAGAACTGGAAGTGATTGAGCGTTGGCATCAACTGTTTGGTGGCACCAATCTGACTCGCAAATACGTTGATGCCCAAGAGCGTGAATCAATGGAGAGCTGGGAACTTCACCAAGTGGAGAAGCTTATCGCAGAGTATCGGCAACGATTCACCGACATCAGTTGGTTTATGCGGGCATTAAATGAATACATCGCACGCCAAGCCAATAAAGAAGACAAGTGCACTGGCCGCTTCTGGGAAGGACGTTTTAAATCTCAAGCTCTGTTGGATGAACAAGCTCTGCTATCGTGCATGGCCTACGTTGACCTTAATCCAATCCGTGCGGATATTGCCAAAACGCCGGAGTCGTCAAATTTCACCAGCATTCAAATGCGCATTCGCGCAGCGCTTCAAGGAAAACAGCCAGAACGCCTAAAAGCCTTTGATAGCAAGGATATCGAGTACAGCACACTACCTTGTCATCTAAATGATTATCTAGAACTGATAGAGTTTTCAGGAAGAGCCATTCGCGAAGGCAAGACAGGCCACATTACCAAAGGAACAGAAGACATTCTGACTCGGCTTTCAATCGATATTGAAAGCTGGATGGAGCTCACTCAAGGATTTGAGTATCAGTTTTGTCACCTCGCAGGGCGTGAGCAGAGCATGCGTAGCTGCAGACAAGCCGACAACTTGAGCCGTATTCGAGGGGCACCACAAGCAAAGCGGCTCCTTGCTTAGCCTTCATCTTCAGTTTCCGTTTTAAACTCGTCGCGCCTGGGCACGATGAGAAGTAGCTAGTTTTTGAAAGTCTCAGTTTTCTCGTAATTTATGTGTCTAAGCTGATTTTTACGCATGTTAGCTACGACATATTCATGAGTTTAGTCAGTTATCTATTGTTCGATATTTGTTGAAATCGGCTTGATATTAAGATGGCTGTCCGTAGTTCTGGTAGAAGCGACTGTGTTTTATGAAATTGTTAACGTATTATTATTTTTTCATTCGTAAAAATGTAGAGGCAAATTGCCCTAGCGAAAATGCTTATGTATCGGCACTGAAAACTATTAGTTTCCCAGTCTCAATGGTTTTGACGGCGTGTGTATTTCAATTTATTGTTTCTGCTGGTTTGTTAGAAGTGATTTTAGACTTCTGGCCATATGACTATGGAAGGGTACATAGTAAGAATTTTATTGCCCCAACATCGATATTGTTTTTGGTAATTTATATGCTTACTAGTAAGGTTTTAAAGAATTACTTCATTAACGACGAAACTCAGCGTAAGCTTGAAGAGTTCTATCAATCAGAAGGATTAATTCAACGAGAACATAGGATGATTCCTGAATGCTTAACCTTTTTCTTAATACTGTTTGCAATATTTATAACATTTGGAGTGTGGTTGGGGGTCTCTGCATTCCTAGCGTTACTCGTAACTTTAGAGTTGTGGATACAATCTAGATTCAAGAGCAATACCTAGGATATCCACATCAGTGGCTATTGCTAAGATGGCTATCCGTAGATCTGGCCTTCATCTTCAGTTTTCGTTTTAAACTCGTCGCGCCCGGGCACGATGAGAAGTAGCTAGTTTTTGAAAGTCTCAGTTTTCTCGTAATTTATGTGTCTAAGCTGATTTTTACGCATGTTAGCTACGACATATTCATGAGTTTAGTCAGTTATCTATTGTTCGATATTTGTTGAAATCGTTTTGATATTAAGATGGCTGTCCGTAGCTCTGTCGCTGGGGATGTTGTTTATGGGCTTTATGGAAGTGGAGAGTTTGCTGCTAATTTAGGAGTTCCCATGCCACAAGCTCATATCGGAGGCGAACTTTCGGTTTATCCAACCTTTGACTATGAAGCCGCACTAGACGGTAAGTTTATGATTTATGGGGGAGAATTTGATGCTAATCTTGCTACGTTTAGTGCAGGTTTGGTAAATACAAATGATGGCCGCCTTACCGGTTTCCAAACTTCGCTTCTTTTCTCTACTCCCAATTTGGCTAAACCCCTTCCATTACACTCAGGCTTTGTAAGAGGTGGTGAAGGGGTTGCTTCAGATGTGTTTAGTTTTAACTATAAGAATTGGTGGGATTAATGAATTCAGCAAAAGTATTCAAACCAAAAAGCATAGTGATGTTAGCTAGCTTGATATTTCTCGTATTTATTACGACCTTAATATATCAGCTTGGAAAAGAGGATGATTTAGCCCTTGAGACATTTCAGTATATTGACGAAAATACAGAGTACTCTTTAGAGCTGGGGGAAAGTCTTCAACATGGTAAGCTTGGAGATTTTTACCACTGCATAAAAAATTATAGACCCGTCAGAGAGATAAGGACGAAAGATGGGAAGGATGGAAGAGCGAAATTAGTAATATCTGATTTTACATTCTTTAAGTTTTTGACGATTGATAATGAAGTCTATCGTTTCTATATCGGTTTTGTGGAAGATGGACTGGATTCCGAAAATAAAAAGGTATTCCGCACTTCAAGAAAATCAAAATCTTATGCGGTAAATTGTGATCTTAGTTTGTTAAGTATTTCAGAATAAGCTGCTAGCCAGTTTTGAACGGTAGTAAACAATTAATACCTAGGACACCCACATCAGTGGCTATCATTTAACTGCTGGTGAAATGGTTTTTTTTTAAGTCTCAAGGTGATTTTTTCACGATTTAAAGTGGTGAATTTGTTCTAGCAACACCTATATTAGTAGAAGCAACTTGTTGATGGCCTACGCTTAGTTCTCATTGTCTGGAGGCTGAAGTGATGCCAAGTAGCAGAAAACAGAAAGTCTGATGCTAAGATGGCGGTCCGTAGTTCGATGCAATATTGAATAGGGTTTTATGGGGAGCGATACTTTAGAAGCGATGGACATTCTTGACAAGAACTATCAGAAGCAGATTGATATGGGAGTGCCTTATAAGGTTGCTTTCCCATTCCCCCCAGGAATTAAGTTTTCATCATGGATAAATCAACTATTAATAGTGTTTTAAAAATTTACCTGTTTCCTACGAGATTAGTGCAAGTGGTGACGGCTTACGGTTGGTTTTTATCAACTAAGCCTGCACTTGGTGGTAGCTTAGGTTTTTCGAGTGTGGTTTTGGCTACGCAGATTAATGTCGTTATTCACCTATTGCTTGCTTGCATAGGGGTCAGTTACTGGGAGTTGTGCAGCGCAAACAGTGAAGTAAAACCAATTGTGCCATACATGTTCATTAACTCGGTCATTTGGTGGCCGTTAGTTAGTAAATATGTCCATACTGATAAGTGTGTGAAAGACCTAAACTTTACTTATAGTTCTGTTACTAGGAAGCTACTTAGTTTAATTGGATTTTTTCTATTTATAGTTGGCATGCCAACTTTAAATTACTATGTAGCAATGCTCACGCTAGAACCTTGGTATTAAAAACACCCAAGGATATTCAAATAAATGCTTCTGGTGGCAGGCATGTGAGCGATAGCAATTATAACATACCCACGTCCATTTCATTGGGGCGAGAATACTGTAAACCTGACCTGTTTTAGCGAACTCTCAACAGCAGTTAGACTGACGCATCGCAATAGGAACATCCACTTACAATACGCTGGAAAGTGCGTGTCTAAATGCTGAGCTCCCACCATACTGCATCCGTAGTTTTTCCTTCAAATATCTGGTGATATGCTCCTTCTGAAAGACCATGGAATCGCCATCTTATTTTTCAGTTTTTCACAGTAAAAAAATTCAAAAACTCAAACTGATTTCAGTAAAACATGGCCTATACAGTGATCCTAAATCGGTTTTCTGGCCAATACCCCCAAAGGGGTATGCATGCGTTTTAATCCCCTCCTTATGATTCTTTCCGAAAGATAAAAAAAACCTCGGAGAGGATGATATGAAACAACTGAATAAACTCGCTGTGGCCGTTGCCATCGCTGCCCTTAGTGGTTCAGCGTTGGCCAAAAACGCCCCTGAAGATGCGAATAACATCACCTGGAAGGAGAAGTACCCTGAGCAGTACGCTTCTTGGGCTTCTACCATTGAGTCCACTGAGCAAGGTGACATTCTAGAGCACGATCCGATGATTGTGATTCTCTATGGCGGCTATGGTTTTGCTAAAGACTATAACAAGCCTCGTGGTCACCAGTTTGCGGTAGCGGATCTGACTCGAAGCCTGCGTACTGGCGGCCCAATGACCGATTCTGAAGGACCTATGCCAGCGTCTTGTTGGGGCTGTAAAACGCCGGATCTAGGCCGGATGTACGACAAGATTGGTGAAGGTAACTTTTCCGACAAGAAATGGGGCGCTACCGGTCACGAGATTGGCAATAACGTAGGCTGCGCCGATTGTCACGACGCCGAAACGGGCAAGCCAACTCCGGCGCGACCTTTCGCCATGCGCGGCTTTGCTGCTGCGGGTCAGAAGTTTGAAGATCAGGAGCCGAACATTCAGGCGGCCATGACCTGTGCCCAGTGCCACGTTGAGTACTATTTCGATGGTACTGACCATAAGAAGGTGAAGTTCCCTTGGAACGGTGGCCAGAATCCAGATGCGATGCTGGCATACTACGACGCGCTGGATTTTAAAGATTGGACTCATAAGATCTCGAAAGCGCCAATGCTGAAAGCGCAGCACCCTGAGTGGGAAACCTGGCAGCCAACGGCACACGCCGAGATGGACGTGACCTGCATCGACTGTCACATGCCAAAGGTTGAAAGCGCGTCTGGTAAAGAGTTCACCAAACACAATGTTGGCAATGCCATCGACAACTTCGATGAGACTTGCTCTAACTGTCACGACAGCAAAGCTGAGCTGGTTGATACTCTGGCGGCAAGTAAGAAAGCGGTCCATAAGGCACAGATAGCGGCTGAAGATGTCATCGTTAAGGCCCACTTTGAAGCGGGTGAGGCGTGGAAGGCTGGTGCCACCGAGTCTGAAATGAAGGGCGCACTTAAGCTTATCCGCCATGCTCAGTGGTATTGGGATTACGCCATTGCCTCTCACGGCATTCACGCTCACAACCCCGATCTGGCACTGGAAGAGCTAGCTAAAGCCAAGAAGATTGGTAAAGAGGCCCGCGCGGCGCTTAAAACCGTATTGTCGAAGCATGGCGTTAGCAAAGTGAGCTTCCCCGATTATTCCACCAAGGCAAAAGCACAGGTGCTGGTTGGGCTGGACAAAGCCAAACTCGATGCACAGAAGAAAAAGTTCCTAGAGGAGCGGGTACAGAAGGAGTGGCCAATCAAAGTAGACTTTTAATTTTTATCTCTCAAGCTTTCTACGCCCAGGCTACGGGCGGTCTCTCGGGCTGACATCCGATAGTTAAAAATTGGATAGATGCCATTTTCGCAGGAAGTTCCTACTGGGCCTTCCTGCTTTTTTTGCCTTGAGGTTTTTGACGGCGGCAGAGTTACTGCTTTGTGCCAAGGGGCTTTGATAACTGGTTTCGGATCAGTTCGCCCAAGGTTTTAATGGCGTTTAGTCTTGAGTGAGTTAGCTCGAACGATACGTTTAAACGAAAGCAGTGGTTATGAAAGTCGCCCGCAGAGAACATCTTGCCGGGAGTGATGCAGATGTTATATTCGAGTGCTCGCCGGTAAAGCTCAGTGGCATCGAAGCCAACGGGTAGCTCCAGCCATAAGAAGTAGCCGCCTTCGGTGCAATTGATGTTTACTTGCGCAGGCAGGTGGTTGCGCAGTGCTTGCCAAGTGGCAAATTTGCGCTGCTCTAAGGTTCGGCGCATCTGGCGCAGGTGCCGTTCGTAGTTGCGTGTGGAAAGGTAGGAGGCCAGCGTCATCTGAATTGGCGCGCTGGTGGAGAGTGTGCTCATCATCTGCAGTTTCTGAATGGGAACGGCCATTTTTCCTGCGGCCACCCAGCCAATTCGAAATCCGGCCACCAGTGACTTGGAAAAGGATGAGCAGTGCAGCGTCTTGCCGTGACTGTCGAAGGCCTTCGCAGGCAGAGGTTTATCGCTGCCGAAATAGAGCTCGTTATAGACATCGTCTTCAATCAGGTAAACGTCGTACTTTGCTAGCAGAGTCATTAGCCGCTGCTTTTTGCTCGCTGACAGAGTAAACCCCAATGGGTTTTGATGATTGGTCATTAACCAACATGCTTTAACAGGGTGGGATTGCAGCGCATTTTCAAGGGATTCCAGATCAATGCCGTCGGCGGGGTGAGTCCTGATGGACAGAGCTCTTAGATTCAACCTTTGCAATGACTGCAGTGCGCCATAAAACGTGGGAGACTCCACCACCACCCAATCGCCGGGTTGAGTGACCGACTGCAGGCTTAAATTCAGTGCCTCCAACGCGCCGGTGGTAATCACAATCTCATCTGGATGCACTGTCATTCCCTGAGCGGCATAACGCTTGGCGATGTGCTGCCGAAGCTCTAAGTTTCCCGGGGGTAGATTGTCCATGGCGCTGGAAGAGGGCAGGGTACGAGCGGTACTGATCAGCGATTTGTTGACGTGTTGACGAGGGTAGAGTGTGGGATCCGGGTGCACCTTGCCAAAGTCGATGATGCTGGGGGTTCGACTGGCTTGCAGCACTTCAAATACGAAATCGTTGATGTCCACAGATTCAGTTTTTTCAACCGGCTGATTGGCGGGCACTGAGTCACTGTTTTCCACCTTGGGGGCAACCACGTAGCCAGATCGCGCCCGCGATATCACCCACCCTTGGCTTTCGAGTACCTGATAGGCGTGTACTACGGTCATCAGGCTAACGCCGCACCGCTCAGCTTGCTTTCGCAGGGAAGGGAGCTTCTCTCCAGGTTGCCATACTTCGTTTTGAATTTGGCTGCGGATCTGCTCTATCAGCTCCTCGTATTTTTTCACCGGCATCAGCCTCTTATCATCACCTAGGGTAGCAAGTAACGGTAATCATATCAGCTCCATCTGTTATGCATAAATGGTCCAGTTTTGTATCTATTATGGTTTTGCGACTCACCCTACAATTTGAGTTGTTTATCCCCAGCTTTGATGTGGTTTTGCCATTGGCTGCTCGGTCATCTGAGTGGGGGAAACAAGTTCGCACCTTAACCAGCGCAGTGGTTTCAGCTGATGCGAGAGGGCGACAAGTGATGCAGTGGCGGTGATTTCATCAGTGACAAACTGGGGGAAAGGCAAAGTGATGATATCAAACAAGGTGATCGGCGGGGCTCAGTTTCCTTGCATCGAGTTGCCAAAGCTGGGTGGCGGCAAGCTTAATCTTGGTGCCCCAGAGAAAAAGACCAACTGGAAAATGGTGGTGGTGTATCGGGGTGGGCACTGCCCGATGTGCACCCGTTATCTGAGAAAAATCGGCGAGGCCAAATCTGACTTTGCCAAGCTGGGCGTTGATATTGTCGCGACCTCAGCTGATGACGAGTCACAGGCGCTAGAGCACTTTATGCAGCTGAAAGTGAACTTCCCTGTGACCTATGGTTTGACCGTAGAGATGATGCGGGAGCTGGGGCTGTATATCTCTCGACCCCTTTCGACCAGTGAGACCAATCATTTCTACTCTGAACCTGGGGTGTTCATTATTAATGAGCACAATGAGATTCAGATATTGGATATCTCCAATGGCCCCTTCGCTCGCCCTGAGATCGATGTGCTGTTGAGTGGCATCCATTTTATTCGAGATAAAAACTACCCGGTTCGGGGCACCTTTAATTAGTTTGGGTTAGTGGAAGCGGGTAACGAACTTGAGAGTTCACTGGTAATGATATAATTTGTGCGGATAAATTGCTTTTATAACAGAGCATTACTGCTCGTTCAGACACAGGTGTCCTATGGAAATTGAGTTTTTTTCCGCGTCTTTGATCAACCTAGCCATTAATCTGGGTTACTCCGTTATCGCCATTATTGTGAGTGTTTACGCGCTGTTTTGGGTTGATAAAAAACTGCTAAAAGGGATAGACATCGAAGCCGAGATTAAAGGTGGTAACGTTGCGGCGGCGATCTTTGCTTCGGCAATACTGATTTTTGTTGCCATTGTGATGGCCTTTGGCTTTAAAGGATGAAGAAGTTTCTCGCCGCCCTGAAACGTCTGTTGATCAAGGTCGCTGTGTTCTCAGTGCTTATTTTTCTGGTGAATATTAAGGCGTTTTTCAAGGACAAAGACATTCGGGATGGCATTGAGGCTGAGGTCGCTCGGCTCGAGAGCAGAGACAATAACCCGCATCTTGGCAAGCAGTCCTTGGAGATTCTCTCCATTGGTCAGTCACTGTCTGATACCCAGATCAAAGGCATCTTAGACAGAGCCCAGGGAAAAGGTGGGGCATTTACCTATTCCTATGCCAACACCGGCGTCTATACCATGTCCGCTCAGGGGATCAACAGCAAACACTATTTGGTGAACTCCTACCTTGAAGGGTATGAACCTTTCGAAGTTGAGAACGTGATGATGCCGCTTTACGTTTTGGCACAACGTAAATCCTACATGCTCGACTCGGAGCAATATGACGGCCGTGCCGAAGTGTGGCAGACCAGCCGGCAGGCATTTCTCTATCCAAGGGGCGATTGTGAAGATCATGCGTTGGCCTTGGCGGATTGGCTGATTGCCATGAACGAAGATGCCAGAGTGGTGGTGGGCGATTATGACGGCGAAGGTCATGCATGGGTCGTTCTGTTCCGAGAGGGGAAAGAGTATCTCTTGGAAGCGACCCAAAAATCGGGCTTATCCCGGAGCACCCCGTATCCGATTGCCAAACTGTATCCAGATTATCACCCTAAATTTATGTTTAACCGCGAAGGGTTTTGGGAAAACAGCGGTTCCAAATACACCACCGCTTATTCCGGTGAACACTGGGTTAAAAAGAGCCATTACCGATATGGGATGGCCAATCGAAGTAGTTAAGGAAGAGCTTGCTACGCTCTCAAGTCATCGCGCTGAACAGGAATCGATAATCTCTGGGTAGCTGAGGTGGCTTCCTTACTATTAGATTACCTAGCTTCATTCGACCCCAATATTGTTTCATTTCCCAGTCAGTTATGCCTTTGCCAAAATCGGGCGTTTTCAATTTTGATGGAGCGCTCTTTGGTGACTGAGATGCAATTGATTTTGGTGCTTTGGCTGGTTGGTGTATTGACCGAAGCCATCACAGGCGCCTTGGCGGCGGGCCGTAACCGCATGGATCTGTTTGGCGTGGTCATGGTGGCCTGTTTTACAGCCATCGGCGGCGGCACCGTCCGTGATGTGCTTCTGGGTGGCTATCCACTGATCTGGGTTGCTCATCCTGAGTATCTGCTGGCGATCGCCATTACCGCGTTGCTGACGGTCGCCTGTGCTCCAGTGATGCGTTATCTCAGCCGCTTGTTTTTAACCCTAGATGCGCTGGGGCTCGCGGTGTTTTCCATTATTGGTGTTCAGAAAGCCCTCTCCATGGGCTGCTCGCCAATGACGGCGATCGCGGCTGGGTTAATTACCGGCATTTTTGGTGGCATTTTGCGGGATCTATTCTGCCAGCGAGTGCCGTTGGTGTTTCAAAAAGAGCTCTATGCCATTGTCTCTTTGGCTACCGCATCACTCTATATGGGGCTAACTCTGGTTGAGGTGTCAGAATGGGTAAAATTGCTTATCTGTTTGCCTCTAGGGTTTGGGTTTCGGCTGCTGGCGATTCGGTTTAGCTGGTCGGTGCCCACCTTTGATTACCAAGAGCAAACCGCTCATTAGTCGAGGCGCCATTGGGTGCCTTTGGGGCTTAAACGCCCTTCATTGGTGCCCAAAACCTGATTTTTGATCGATATTCGCATCTGAGAATTAGCTCGATTAACAATCGATGCCAACGATATAACACTTTGTATTTTAGAGGGTTTATTGTTGATTTTCTGCCAGTGACAGTATGACGCAGGGCGAAATCCGATTACTATATAGCGACAAGATGTCGGAGCGCTAGCCTGAATTCCTCATTGCGGTTCGAGCTGGTTAGCACCAGTTTTGATCTGTAACTGTGGTTTTGCCCCACCTTCCGCCTTTGGATGCTCATATGACAATGTCCTTACCCATGAATGACCAGCAGCGAACCGATAAGCTTAGAAAGTTCGCCAAAATCTACCTGGCTGGCTCGGCAATGCCTTTTGTTATTGCACTGATTTCCACCAAAGAGAATACCGCATCCGCGCTGTTTACTTTATGGCCGCTGCTGACCATCTGGTATTTTCTGGCTTACCGAGATCTTGCCAAGGGGTATCGCTGCGAAAGCACACGTTTTCTGGCTCTGCACTTCACCGTTGGCGGCTCATTGCAGGGGATTATGTACGCCTGGTCCAAGCTGTTGTTGCTATTTATGGGATTGATGTTGGCGTTCGCCATGTTTGGTGGCTAAGTCGAGAGAGTAAAGTGTCTACATCGTAATGGCCATAATATTACCTCTATTTTGGTAAAGGTGTTTTAATGGTGCGCTGGATTATCGCCTTGAGAGTAACAATGTAAGATTCGTTTCAGTTAACCAATTCTTGGTTTTTATTATTAAAGGAAACTGAAATGAGCAACGTATTTTACATGCCTCCAATGACGCTAATGGGCAAGGGCGCAATCAAAAAGCTGGGTGCAGAGCTGCACGCCAGAGAGCTAAAGAACGCACTGATTGTTACCGATAAAGGTCTGGTGGATCTGAACTTAGTGGATGCGCTGACCGATGAGCTTGGTGCCGCAGGCATCACCTACACCATCTTTGATGGCGTTAAGCCAAATCCGACTGAGCAAAACATTGAAGATGGCCTAGCCATGTTGAAAGCTGCAGAGTGCGATTTTGTGGTGTCCTTCGGTGGTGGCTCTTCCCACGACTGTGCCAAAGGCATCGCGCTGGTGGCAACCAATGGTGGCCACATTCGTGATTACTCAAAAGGCGTTCACATCTCTAAAAAGCCGCAACTGCCGCTGGTTACCGTGAATACCACCGCGGGCACCGCTTCTGAGATGACCGTGTTTGCCATCGTTACCGATACTAAAGGCGAAACCAAGTACCCAGTGGTTGATAAGAACATTCTACCAACCATCGCCGTGAACGATTCTGAATTGATGGTTGCCATGCCGAAGTTTTTGACGGCGGCAACGGGGATGGACGCACTGACTCACGCCGTTGAGGCTTATGTGTCTACCATTGCCACGCCGGTAACCGACGCTTCTGCCATCAAAGCCATCGAGCTGATTGCGCAGAACTTGGAAGCTGCCGTGGAAGATGGCCAAGACCGCGATGCCCGTGATGCGATGCAGTATGCGGAATACCTTGCTGGAATGGCGTTCTCCAACGCGTCTTTGGGCTACGTTCACTCCATGGCTCACCAGTTGGGCGGCGTGTACGATCTGGCTCATGGCCTGTGTAACGCCATCTTGCTGCCAGAGGTGTCACGCTTCAATGCACTGGAAAAAGCCGAACGCTTTGCCGACATTGCCAAAGCCATGGGCGTTGATACTACCGGCCTGAATGTTCGTGAAGCGGCCGAAGCGGGCATTCGAGCCATTGAGGTTCTGTCTGCCAATGTGGGTACCGCTCAAAAGCTGGCGGATCTGGGCGTGAAGCAAGATAAGCTTGAGTTTATGGCCGTCAATGCCCTAAACGACGCGTGCTCGCTGACCAACCCGCGTAAAGCCTCTGTTGAAGAGATCGTTGGTATCTACAGCAAAGTGATGTAATTGCCAATTACGATTGATTGTCTGAACTGGAAAAGCCGCATTAGCGGCTTTTCTTTTGCCTGTGGTTCGCTAGGGTCAAGTTGATATGGTCAAAAGCAAGCCAAGTGGCACGCTCATTCGTATTAGTCCTAAGTGCGGGCGAATAGGGAGCCGCTGAGGCTGCACAGAGGAAAAGGCGATGAAGAACCAACTGGATATTCAATTGATGTTGTCGGTGTTTGAAAAGGTACGCAGCCATGGTTTGGCTCGCGACGGTAAGTACGAGTTAGACGGCATGCGCGTTAGCAGCGACTTTGACGGCTACACGGCGTTTTTTGACTATGAGCAGACCTCTCTGACCATAGGTTTTCATAATCAATACCAGTTTAATTACGCCAATAACGAGGCGTTGGAAGCTTTTTTAGACACGGCCAATCGCATCGCTCGCAACTACCGCTAACCAATATCATCTGTGAGTGCGGCTACAATCGTCGCCACTTAAAATCACAATAAAAACAGGAGCTAAGATGCTCCTGTTTTTTATGGTTTATTCCAGTGGTAACTGCGTGACTAGACGTTGAACTTCGATGTGATGGCGGCAAGCTCATCAACCACGCTAGAGAGCTGTTGAGTTGAGCGCTCCGTGGTGATGGCGTTTTCATTGGTGGTTTGAGCTAAGCCGTTCACCTCCACCACGGACTGATTGATCTCCTGCGCCACGGCATTTTGCTCCTCGGCGGCTGTGGCGATGTGGGTGTTCATGTCCTGAATTTGGCCCACGGAGGTTAAGATGGCGGTTAACGAGTCGCGGGCTTTCATCGCCATCTCGATCGCCTCTGACGTGTTGTCTTGGCTTTGATTCATGGAGCTCACCGCAGAAGCGGCCACACTTTGCAGCTTCTCGATGGTGGCATTGACCTCAGCAACGCTGTCTTGAGTGCGGCTTGCCAGTGAGCGAACCTCATCGGCAACCACGGCAAAACCGCGACCTTGCTCACCTGCGCGGGCGGCCTCAATGGCGGCGTTCAGTGCCAGCAAGTTGGTCTGATCGGCAATTTCTCGGATCACGCTGAGCACATCGCCGACATTCATGGTTTGTTGGCGCAGATCGTCAATGCGCTCGGAGACGTCATTGATCTCTTGACCTAGGGCATTCATTTTTTGTGATGACTCATTGGCGATCTCTGATCCGCTTTGTGCCTGTTCAAACGCTTCGGTGGCGGAGCTTGAGGCGTGCTGGGCGTTGCGAGAGATCTCCTCCACCGTAGCCGTCATTTCGTTCATGGCGGTGGCGGTCATCTCCATCTGGTTGATCTGTTTATCGGAGCTTTGCTTGGTTTCCTCCACCAAGGACGCTAGCTCTCGAGCGGTGAACTCCACTTGAGCGGATTGAGCATTGATGTTGCCCACCATCTGCTTCAATTTCGCCACCATCACTACCGTTGCCGCATAGACCCCGGTGTCTTTTCCGGTTGAGGCCGCGTCAACGGTTAGATCGCCCGCAGAAATACGCTCGATTATCGACTGAATTTGCGTCGGTTCGCCGCCAATGGGAACGTAGATGAGCTTAACGATGATGGTGTAGATAATCATTAGGCTGACAGCGATAAAGAGGAGCGCGGATACCAGTGACAGGTTGAGCATCGATTTACTCGGCGCCATGATGACGTCCATCTTTTCAAAGGTATAGACGTTTAACCCAAACTCAGCGGAGCGGTTCTGGGTTGCGATCAGCTCGGTTCCGGCGGCATCGCTATATTGCAAATGTGACTGAGTAAAGTTGCGATATTTAGGTTGTACTTGGAAAAAATCCTTGCCGAGATACTCAGGTTTAGGCGAGTACAGCACGCGGTCGCTGGCATCGGTGAGATACAGTTGGCCGTCGGGGACGTTTTGTGACACGAGGTTGGCCCATACGTCGGAGGAGATATCTACCCCAACAACACCGATAAAATCGCCGTCGGCGACCAAAGGTACCACCAGTGATGACAGTAACTTGCCAGTAACTTGATCAATATTAGGCTCGGTAAGCACAAACGCTTTGCCTGATTTTGGTCCCTGATACCACTGCTTCTCTAGGCCAATATCGGTAAATTTCTCGCCGGTGGACTCTAGGGAGGTTCCGTCACTAAACACAATGTAAGTGGCGGTGCCGCTGGCGGTGCGGTGCAACTTGGCGAGCAGCTTCACTACGGCGGATTCGTTTTGAACCTGCCCATATTGATAGTCGATGGCGTCGCTGATCATCTCCAATTGTTGGCGAACGCTGGCGGCGTATTGATCCACTTGAATGGACACCGATAAACCTTGTTGTTTGCGAAACTTAACCGCTTCCTGTTGGTTAAAGCCTTGGAAACTGGTGTAGCTGATAAAAGATAAACCGAGCACCATCAACACGAAGATGGAACCGATAATGGAGGTGAGCAGAGTTTTTAAAGTCAGTTGCTTCGCATTCATACCTAAAACACAACAGCAGGGAGTCAGTTCACTGTCATCCTTGAGCGAGCTTAACTTGTCCATATTTCTGAAGCGGTCCCGCTTCAGCTTTCATTGTTGCAGCTAAGCTGCTTTTTCCTTGAGCAGGTATGAAGCCAGATGGCATTCATCAACACCGCCAAAATCATCGAGATGATGTAAGTTATTTCGGCAAAAATTGAATGTGCTTTAGTAAATTAAATTACTGAATTGTCGAATAAAGCACCACTAAAGGTGCATGTTATTGTTCTATTTATAAAACTATTTTGGGTAACGAATGATGAGGCGCTTTGCTCTCTGTAGCTATGGAGTGGCAAAACTTGATATCGAGATATTGCGATATGCTTTGGGTCGGCGTAGACTGCGCAGTAACAACAGGGAAATGGACCGAGACCATGGTAAACATCAGCGAAGTGCTTAAGTCGATCAATAATCCAGTGCGCCGGGATATGCTGCATTGGCTTAAGGAGCCTCAGCACAACTTCAATTTAGATAAGCAGCTGCCTGGTGTGGACCCCAAATTGGATGGCGTGTGCGTTAGCATCATTCAGGAGAAAACTGGCTTGTCGCAATCGACGGTTTCTTCTTATCTATCTAACTTGCAGCGAGCCAACTTAGTCGAGTCCAAACGCATCGGCTCTTGGACCTATTACCGACGTAACGATGCTTTGATTGAGCAGTTCTTACAAGAGTTGGCGCAGTCGCTGTAGAGCCGGACTCCCAGAGAAAGGGCAGGGTGACTGCCTTTTTTAATAAATCTTAATATCGGCAATGTTCGATATCTAGGTATCCAATAATTTAGTTCAAGGAAGGGCCTCATGACCCAAATGATCACCAGTTTTGACCCCAGTAATGGGCAGCGTTTGGGGGAAGTGGAAGTGGCTTCCCCAGCTCAGATCGCCAAGAAGGTTGCCAATGCGAAGTTAGCGCAGCGTGCTTGGCGGCAGATCTCCATGGGCGAACGAGTTCAACAGATCAGCGATGCCTACCACGGGCTTGAGCGTCGTGGTAGCGAACTGCCATCGTTGTTGGCTCGTGAGATGGGTAAAGACATTGGCCGTGCCACATCGGAAATCCGTGGCGCGTTGTACATGGGGCCTCACTACGCAGAAGAGGCCAAGCGGGCGCTGCAAACGCGTCAGCTTCATGGCCGTACCGAGCTGCAATACCGCCCATTAGGCGTGGTTGGCGTGATCTCCCCTTGGAACTATCCGGTTATGATGGCCAATAACCTGATCATTCCCGCTTTGGTGGCCGGCAACGCCGTGGTGCTTAAACCATCGGAGGAGACTCCACTGATTGCCGAAGCGTTTTTCGGTGAGCTGGCCAAGCGACTGCCTAAGGATCTATTGACCGTTCTTCACGGGGATCGAGATACCGGCAAAGCTCTGGTTGAAAGCGATATTCAGATGGTGGCTTTTACTGGCTCGAAAGCGGCGGGACAAGACATCATGGCTCGTGCGGCTTCCTCCTTGAAACGTCTGGTGATGGAACTTGGGGGCAACGATCCGATGATTGTAATGGCCGATGCCAATCTAGAGCAGGCGGCGCGCTTTGCGGTAGCGGGCAGTTTGGAAAACAGCGGTCAGATGTGCACCTCCATTGAGCGGGTGTATGTGGATGCACGGGTTGCCGAGAAGTTTGAGCAGCGAGTGGTAGAGATCGCATCAATGTATGAAGTGGGCCCTTGGGATCAGCCTCACGTGAACGTTGGGCCGATGATCAATCCACGACAACATCAGAAAGTGATGAGTCAGTTGCACCAAGCTCAGCAGATGGGAGCCGAGTTCCTGCTTGGCAGTGCTGAGCAGTCCCAACCTTACATCCGACCAACGGTGGTCAGAGGCATTACTCCCCAAATGGCGCTGGAGACCGAGGAGACTTTTGGCCCAGTGGTTGCCATTAGCCGCTTTGAACGTGTTGATGAGGCCATTGAGCGAGCCAATGCCAGTGAATACGGCCTAGGTGCGGTGGTGTTTGGCAATCAGGGCGTACAACAGGTGGCGGATCAGTTAGAGGCGGGCATGATCGGCATCAATCAAGGACAGGGCGGCGGCGGAGAAGCCCCTTGGGTTGGTGCCAAACAAAGCGGTTTTGGTTTTCATGGCTCCATTGAAGGCCATCGTCAATTTGCACAGGTAAGGGTGGTGTCCAAATGAGTTGTCATGAAGTGGAATCCGCTCCTGAATATACGGTGGTGCGGCGAGAAGCGGGTACGGTGAGAACCGATCTCCCGGTATGGGCGCCCACAGTGGCAAATCCATTTGATATGGAGGTTGAGTATCAAGGGGTTACACGTAGGGAAGTGGACAAGGTTCCCGGTGCGTTTCAACTGTTGAACGTGCTCACAGCGGATGAGGTTAAGTCAATATTGTCGATGGCAAACCAGCTGGGGTTTACCGAAGATGCAGCGGTGTCGCTGCCTAGAAATGTTCGTCATAACGACAACCTCAACTTTATTGCCGATGAGCATACATTGGCGCTGATTTGGCAGCGGTGTCAGGCTCACTTTGTCGATAAATATCAGCATTTCGGAGGCAAAAAGCCTCTGGGAATCAATGGTCGATTTCGATTCTATCGATACCAAACCGGTGATTTTTTTAAGATGCACATCGATGGTGCGTGGCCCGGCAGTCAGGTGATAAATGGAGAGCTTCAAGACGATGCCTTTGGCGACCGCTTTAGCATGTACACCTTTCTCATTTTGTTAAGCGATGATTTTGAGGGGGGGCAAACTCAGTTTTTAGTGAATGCTGACGACCCTTCTCAGCCAGCTCGTCATCGCCATAACAGCGAAGTGGTGTCGGTGTCCACGCCTGCAGGCAGCGTGTTGTGCTTCCCCCATGGCAGACACCCTTATCACTGTTTGCATGGCTCGGCGCCCATTGAAGTAGGAACCAAATACATCATCCGTACCGACGTGCTGTTTGAGCTGTAAGATCACTAAGTATTTGGTAAGGCAACGGCTTCCCAACCGAGTTAGGAAGCCGTTATTTTAACCGCGAGTTTGAAGCAGCTTTATCGGTCTTTCTGAGCTTCTCTCCTGTGTGCTGAGGCCGTCATCATACCAGCCCTAATTGTTGATTTAATTGCTCTATCTGTTGTCGCCATCGTTGCTGCTTTTGAGGCTTTTGGTGTTTGGGTTTCCGAGTTAGATCTTCAGCAAGTTGCTGCTCTAGTTGCAGCAACTGCTTAAGTTGCGCCTCCTCATCGGTAACCGCCGAGCTGGGATGAGGCAACGAAGACGTGATTGGTCGATTTTCGTTGGCCTTCTCACCTATGGTGCCAGCACCCAGCTCAAGGTAAGCCTGATTTGCCTCATAAACTTCGGACAATTGTCCTCCTTGAACTAGCCAGAAGCGGTTGCAACTGGACTCAATAAAGTCACGGTCGTGGCTTACCATCAATACCGCTCCTTGGGTTTCACTAAGTGCTGTTGCCAGTTGCGCTTTGCCGTCTAGGTCTAGGTGGTTGGTAGGCTCATCTAGGAGCAGCAATGGGTAGTGCCCAAGGTTTAGGTTCGCCAGCATCAACCTTGCCCTCTCGCCGCCGCTTAAATTGGCTACGGCTTTGTGGTGACTGCTGAACTCAAATCCCGCTTTGATCAGCGCCATCTTTAACGTCTCTTGAGGGAGTTTAAGTCGGTGAGCGATGGCATCCGTCAAGGCGTCGTTGTCCTTGAGCTGTTGCTGCTCTTGATCATAAAACCCCAGTTTGCAGTTAGGGTGAATGGTTAGGGCTGCGCCCTGCTGTACATCGCAGTATTGTTGCCATACTTGCTTCAGCAAAGTGGATTTGCCACAACCATTGGCACCGATAATGGCGATGCGATCGCCACTTTTCACCCTCAAATTGTCAACTTCATACAAGGTGGCAGCATGGGGTTTAACGCGAACCTTAAAGTTGGAAAATTCCAATAACCGATCCGCAGCCAAAGCTTGGGTTTGAAGGCCAATCGACCAAGGTGAACGCTGCGGCGCATCGTTCATTTCTGCTTTAATTCGCTCGGCTCGCTTAAACATGTGCTTGGCTTTGCGCGCAAAATCTTCGTTGTCATAAACTTTACCCCACTGAGCTTTCTGTTTGGCGCTTGCCTCAATTCTATCGACCTCCTTTTTTTGGCTGAGGCGGGTTTTCTCTAACGCAGCATCTTGGTGGAGGAACGCCTCTAGTGCCCGAGTACAAGGAAGTTGGAACTGATGCAGAGTTTGATCTCGCATGATCCAACTGCAATTGGTCACGCTGTCGAGCAGGCGGCGGTCGTGAGAAACCAGCACAAAACTGCCTGCCCAACGCTGAAGAAACTGCTCTAGCCACAGCAGTGTGGGTAGATCTAGGTGGTTACTGGGTTCATCGAGAAGCAACAAATCAGGCTGTTGCATCAGGGCTCGCGCCAGTAGCAAACGGGTATGTTCACCGCCACTGAGGCTGTCTAATCTCTGCGTAAACTGTTCTGGGGTAAAGCCAACTTGAGCTAGGTGAATTTCAGCCAGCCAGAGGTTATCAAGGTGCTGATTACTCGGCAGTAAACTCAGTAGCACCTCGGTCAGAGAGTAGGAGTTTAGCGCCTTAGGTAAGCGCTGTTCCACGTAAGCGATGACACAACGGTTTGCGTGAGTGACGGAGCCTGCACTGGGCTGATTGGTTTTGGCAAGTACAGACAACAGGGTGCTTTTGCCGCAACCATTGAATCCGATTAGGCCGATGCGGTTGCCACGCTGTAAGGTGATTTCCACTGAGTCCAGCAATGTCTGCTTGTCAGGGCGAATGGACAGTGAATGGGTAGATAATAGGGTGCTCATAACTAAATCTCGATTTGCGGGCAACATAATGCCCGTCGTCAAACTAAAAGCTGACAACAACCGAATTAGCTAGAGGGAAATACTCTAGTGGAGTGGTATTGGATTTCGCTCAAGCTCGGTTATCGCAGCGCGATAAAACGGTCTTGAGCGTTTGGATTA
Source organism: Ferrimonas aestuarii (assembly GCF_005116665.1). GTDB lineage: Bacteria > Pseudomonadota > Gammaproteobacteria > Enterobacterales > Shewanellaceae > Ferrimonas > Ferrimonas aestuarii. The sequence goes on from NZ_SWCJ01000012.1 coordinate 127,794, forward strand.
CCAAAGAAATAGGCAAACGCGATTTCGCCGATATTCATTATGGGGTCTCCTTCGTTGGTGGATAGATTGGGGCAACATAGCGTTTACCCTAAGCTTTGGCAATGATCTATTAAGCAAAAAGCCCGCTTGAGTAAGCGGGCTTGATATGTCGACGTCGAATTAGTCGAGCTTTAGGAGTTGCGCTTACGGCGCTTTTTGCGAGCCGCTTTGTTTTCCTCTTTGCGCTTCTTCTCTTCCGCTTCTTTTTCATCGCGAATGGCTTGCTCAGCCTTCTCTTTCTCCACTAGCTCTGGGGTTTCCAGCGTCATTGGGCCCAAAGTGCCAGCACGGAATTCATGCAGCAGGATTTCCGAGACTTTGTGTAGATCGGCGATGCCGCCTCGGCGCATGGCGCCCCGTTTGGCGGCAATGGCGTCCATTAGGGCGATGTCGTCGTGAGGCAACTCATCCAAGCCGTAACGCTTCATTACCTCGTTGGGGTAGGCGTTAAGCAGGTAGTCTGCAGCAAATAGGGCAACCTCTTCGTACTCAACCACGGTATCTTTGATGGCACCGGATATCGCCAAACGAAATCCGCATTCTTCAGGGCTGAGTTTTGGCCACAGGAATCCTGGTGTGTCATGCAGAACGATGTGATCTTCTAATCGGATTCGTTGCTGGGATTTGGTTACTGCTGGCTCGTTGCCGGTTTTTGCGATGGTGCGGCCGGCGAGGGTATTGATCAGCGTCGATTTTCCCACGTTAGGGATGCCCAGAATCAACGCACGTAGCGGTGTTTTTGGCACCATGGTTTTGGCCAGATCCAGCAGGGTACGTACTTCCGCTTTGTTCTTTTGAGTAAGGGCGATGGTTTTAACGCCATTTTCCTGCTCCAAGTAGGCTTGCCACTGCTTGGTGAGCTCAGGGTCGGCTAGGTCGCTCTTGTTCAAGATTTTAATGCAGGGCGTATCCCCCCGCAGTTTTGGCACCAGCGGATTTTCGCTACTGAAGGGGAGCCGTGCGTCTAGCACTTCGATGATCAGATCGATCTGCGGCATCAGTTCGGCGATCTCTTTTCTCGCCTTGTGCATATGGCCTGGGAACCAGTTAATAGCCATGAAGGGTGCCCTTTAATCTATAAAAGGGGCTATTTTACGTAAGTTTTTGGGACATTGCCTCTCTTATTCCAAAGTTGTCCCCTTTAACGATTTCGCGTTGGCTCAAATGATGCCTTGGCGGTGCGCCAGGCTGATGAGGTGGATGCGATTCTTTGCCCCCAATAGTTCGCGGCTACGATCGATGTGGTAGTTAACGCCCCGCTCAGACAGGTGCAGTTGGCTGGCAATCTCCTGACTGCTAAAACCATACGCCGCAAGCTTTAATACTTTGACGCTCAACGGGGAGATGATGGCAAAGTTGGTCATCGGGCTCAGCGGTTGGCGATAGATGTGGCTTATTCTAAAGCTGAGGTGAACAAAGGTGTCCAGCCGAGAAAAATGGTCGATAGCCGTTTGTAATTTCGATTCGTCTAAGGCAGAGAAACCATGAAAAAATAGCAGTAGCTCTTGGTTAATCTGAAGAACAATGCGAAAGCGACTGTTAGCGTTAAGGCGGTCTAATTGTTGTGCCAGTATGGGGCGCATCTTAGGTGCGAGTGCTTTGGCTGGCCACAGACGGAACTGCTTTTGTGGCGAAGCTCTGCGATATACTTTTAAATGATCGTCATGATGGCTTAACCGCCGGTGATAAAAATCCCGGTAGTAAAACACTGGCTTGCTGCTCGCAAGAACTGAGCGTAGCTTCGCAACGCGTTTAAACTTACTATTAAATGCCTTCGCCTGATCAAAGTTGGCGGGTAGCAGGGCGAAATAGAAATTGGTGAGTTGTAACGGCGCTAACTCTTCGCAGATGAGGTTTCGTAGGTCTTCGGAGATTAGTAGTGTCATGTTGTAAGCTCTAAATGAAGGAAGGCAAAGCCTTCCTTCGTGGCAGCTCGAATTAGTGTAGTTCTGGGTCAAAGTGACAGGTTAAGCAGGATTCAGGCTCCTTAAACTGGGTGTTTACTCCGAGGTAATCTTTGCGATTCGAGTAGGCGTCGCCGTGACGTTCCATGGTTTGTGCATGGCAGAAACCACAGGTCATGACTTCACCGTGGCTGTCTGGAGCGCCATTATTGCCATGACACTCAGCGCATTTCCATGGTGCCATCTCCTTGACGACGTGACTGTTGTCAGGGTTGTGACACAGGCCGCAGTCTGGGTTTTTCCAGCCAAAGTGGCTGTCGGTTAGGGGCGCTTGAGCTTCGCTAATGTCGATAACACCGCTTAGATCAATCAACTCTTTGGCATCCACATCACATCCGGATATCGCCACCCCATTGTACTTTTTAAGTCCGAATGCTGCACCTAGGTAGTTGATGTATTCCACATTGAATAACACCATGGCATCGCCGGTCAGGTGTGGGTCGTTACCACCAAACGGCGTGTAGCCCTGCATGTAGCCGGTGCCGTGTGGGCTATGGCCTTCATAACGTTCACCTGGGCCATAGTCCTTGGCGTGGAATTCACACTGACTGGGATCCCAACCATCGCCCATGTCCATACGATTTTGACACATTACGCGCTGATACAGAGAGTTCTGCTTACCTGAGTCGTGGTAGTTTTCACGCTCACCGGTGTGATGAACAAAGCCACAGACTCCGTTGTTGGTGTAAGTTTGGTTGATGATATGACCTTGGGAGTCAATACCATTGAAGGAGATTGCGGTAGCCACATAGCCTTGCACGTTGGCTCGAGTGGACAGTTTTGGCCAGTAGCTCCACTGAATATTAAGGCCTTTGTCTTTCCAAGCATCTTGGAGTGATAACCAAGCATCCAATTCGGTCAGAACATCCTTTTTGTAGAGGTCTGGGCGCAAATTGTGAGGCTTGACTTCGATGTCGTTAAACACCGCGCGGACTTCTGGATTAAAGTCGATCACAATTTCAGGGATGATCAGCTTGTTGCCGTTGTCTTTGAAACGCTGCATTTCGGTGCGGTACTTTTTACGACGGATCTCCATCTCGCCAGGCTGGGCCTGCACAAAGATAACGCTCATGTCGTTTTTGGCTGGGAACAGATCCATGCGATGGTAGATCTCCTCCTCTTTGTACATAAATTTGGTGGTTTCACCGGTAGTTGGGTCTTTCTCATATTCCCAAATATCTTGGCCTACCAGCATCTTCCAGCCGCCACCTTGGGTTTGCCCTTTGGCCTCCTCGTCAATGGCCTCAGGCAGGCCGGTTAGGCCGTTGATTGACTTGATCCAGTGGGTTTGCAGCTCTTCGTCCCATTCCAGTTCAACGTCTAGGTCATATTTGTCTGCCACGTACAGCAGAATGTCTACAAAGGAGCCTCGGCCTTCGGCAAAAACGTCATCACGAATAGAATCAAGCTTAACGCCATCCATGTTGACGTCCATCGGCTTCACGAGCCATTCGAAGCTATCACTATAAATGGAGTCATAGCTGCCGCTGGCTTTATTCGAAGTTTTGCTACTGGCCTTTTGGACTGTGTGGCTGTTGTGTGCATCAGCCTCTTTGCCTTGAATGGCAATGCCGAAGCGGATGTTCGAGTAGAGACTTTTCTCTTTCTCCGATGGGCCGCCGAATACGTTGTCCGGCAGTGTTGGCACTGGAGGCTCAGGGGTTACCGTTGGCGGGGTGGTGGAGTCACTGTCGCTACCACAGCCAGCCAGTGAGCAGGCAAGCGCAACGGCGCTAAGCCAGTGAAGGGAAGGTTTCATCATTATTTCCTTTTTCTACCTCAAGTTAGGCAGGCATAAGGTAAGGGAAGCTAAGGGTTAGAAACGCTGCGAAATTTCACAGGGGAAATGGGCAGTGTGATCTGAGCAAAGTTCTGTATAGGCCTGTTGAGATGAACTGAGATCTCGGTCTCTGTTAGCTGTTAAGACTGCTTCAGTTAATGTTACTCGGCTCAAAATTTTGACTAAGGTTTGTGGTATCAACAGGTCGGAGGAGTTCCGGTTTTTGCTTGGCTTATGATGGAAAAACATGGCCAGAGGGACTGGCAGTAAGAGACAGAGGCAGGGATGACAGAATTTGAACAACTGGTAAGATCGCGGCGCTCCATTCGGGGTTTTAGCGATCAGTCGGTCGCGCCAGAGCAGTTAATGCGTATTTTTGAGCTGGCTCAGCAGGCGCCTTCGAACTGCAATACGCAGCCATGGCAGGTGTGGGTGGCCAGTGGCAAAGAGTGTGATGCCCTACGTCAAGCGTTTTATGAATGCGCCTCAAGTGGGCAGGCATCCAACCCTGATTTTGAATTTAAGCTGCCGTTCGAGAATGAATATCGTACCCGGCAGATGGACTGCGCCCGAGCGCTGTACGGTTTATTGGGCATTGAGCGGGGCGATAAGTTGGCTCGTAATCAGGCGATGCTGCAAAATTACCGCTTCTTTGAGGCACCCCATGTGGCCTTTATTGGCATGCCGAAGCAGTTCGCACTCAATTCGGCCATGGATGTGGGGATCTACATTCAAACCCTGATGTTAGCGATGCAATCTGAGGGAGTGTCCAGCTGTGCCCAAGGCGCATTGGCTTACTACCCTGATCTGGTGCGCCGGGCATTTAATGTTGAAGACGACATGGGCATCCTCGTGGGGATCTCATTTGGGTTTGAGCAGGTGAGCCATCCCGCCAATCGTACTCGTACTGTCAGAGCGCCGCTGGCTGAATCGGTCAAGTTTATTGGTTAGCGGCATAGGCTGTTATTGAAGAGAGATGCGATGTGGCTTATGCCACATCGCATTTTTATTGGGGGCTGATTATCTTTGGTGATGAAATGTTGGTCTAGAATAACGGTTTTTAATCAATAAAAACGATTGAAGGCATAGTGGTTCTACGTCGAAATCGTTTGACGCAGAGTAAAATCCGTTAGTCAGACCCCGTAGGGCGCCCTTGCCCCTGTATTTAATACCTAAATCACTCAAACAGTTAAACTCAGACCAATAATGCCAACTTGTAGCGCAAAAACCAGCACAAAGGGTCAACAGACCCTATGCCATCAGAGATTCAATCTCTTCGATGGTGCGAGGCGCATTGGCAGACAGGTTCTCTGAGCCGGTTTCGGTGATTAGAATGTCATCTTCTATGCGAATGCCGATCCCTCGCCATTTGGCATCGACCCGCTCATCGTTGGCGGCAAAGTACAAGCCGGGTTCAATGGTGAACACCATCCCCGCTTTCAGAGTGCGCCAGTTTCCAGCGTCGTCCTGATATGGCCCGACATCATGCACATCTAGCCCTAACCAGTGACCGGTTTTATGGACACTAAAGGGTTTATGTTTCTGCTGGCTCAGTACGTCAGACAGTTCGCCCTCGATGATACCCAGCTCCAGTAGCCCTTTACTGAGCACGGTCATGGCGGTGTCGTAGATACGATTCCAAGCGGTACCGGGCCTAGCAACCTCAATGGCGGCATCGATTGCGGCCAGTACCAAGTTATATAGGGTGGCCTGTTCGGTGCTGAACTGACCATTGACCGGATAGGTGCGGGTGATGTCGGCAGCATAATGCTGATACTCGCCTCCAGCGTCGATCAGCAGCAGTTCGCCGTCGGCTAACGCTTGGTTGTTGTCATCATAATGAAGGCACATGGCGCGATCGCCCCCGGCTAAAATGTTGGGGTAGGGGTCGGAAAGACAGCCGTGTTTAGCCAGCTCTAGATTAAACAAGCAACTTAAGGCGCCTTCATTAACATCGGGTTTGAGGCTAGCGATTACCTGCCGATGGGCGCTGCAACTGGCGGAAACCGCATGGCGAATGAGGCTGATCTCATGCTGGTCTTTAATGACTCGCATTGGGTGTAGCAACCCTGCGAGCGGCTCAATGCTGCGATAGCATTTCGGGGTATCGAAGGGCACACTGCGGCGCTGCTGATTGCACCACGACCACCACTTATCGGCATGGGTATCTAGCTCATCGCCAATAAACACCCGGCGGCGCTGCTCAAGTAGAGTAGGCAAGATAGCGTCAAGCTCTTCAAGCGGGTAGGCGGTATCGGCGCCATATTCATTGATGCAGCCTTCAATGCCAGCACGGGCACCAAAACTGGTTTCCTGATAGGGATCTTTTGGCCGTGAGAACAGTATAAAAGGCTGCGTGTGGCCAGGACGAATGACGGCCACAGCATCGGGCTCATTAAAGCCGGTCAGGTACCAAAAATCTTTATCCTGATTGAAGCGATATTTGATGTTCTTTGAGCGAACTCGCTCAGGATAGGCGCAGACGATGGCGACGGCATCTTTACCGATAAGTTGCATCAATTTTTGACGACGCTGAGCGTAGATGGCGCTTGGGGTCATTATTATTGTTCTCCAACGAGGGTAGTCATGCCAATCTAGCCGCGAACGGCTTTGGCCACCAGTTGTGCTGCGGCCAGATCTTCAAGGGCATGGCCGACGGATTTAAATAGGGTTAACTGCTGTTCATTTTGACGACCACTATGGCGCCCTTGGCATAGGTCGAACAGATCTGCTTGGATGTCCGCTTCGGTAATCAGCCCCTGCTTTAGGGGAATGACGATGTCACCGGTTTCTTTAAGGGCACCCTGGTGGGTATCGATGAACAGCTCGCAGCGATGGATCACTTCATCATCGGCCTCGCGCATGTCCGGGCGATAAGCACCTACTAGATCTACGTGTTGTCCTGCTCGTAGCCACTCGCCCTGAATCAGTGGCGTCTGTGACAGCGTCGCCACTGAGATGATATCCGCTTCACGGCAGGCGGGCTCAAGCTCAGCTGCCGCCTGACAATTGATGCCCTGCTTAGTGAGCGTTGCCGCTAGCTGTTGCGCTTTCTCTGCATTGCGCCCCCAGATCAGCACTTGTTCAATGTCTCTAACGCTGCGATGGGCTTTGATAAGCTCTGGTGACAGGGCGCCGGTGCCAACCATCAGCAGTGTATTAGCGGCTTTAGGGGCTAGGTAGCTGGCGGCAAGGGCTGAGGCTGCGGCGGTGCGTTTGGCGGTAAGCGCTGGAGCATCCATCATTAACTCAGGAGTGCCGGTGTTGATGTCCAAAAGCAGATAGATCCCTTGAATAGAGGGATTGTTATTTGGAGCAACTGTGACCAGCTTTACCCCAGCCTTGTCGCCGGCTTGCCAGGCGGGCATCAGTAGCAGGGTGGTTTCACGAGAACCTGGATTGGCCATGTCATGATGGTGCCGCATAGGCACGGTGACATCACTGCGAAAGGCATCTCGCAGTGCGGGAATGAGTGTGTCAAAGGGTAGGGCTTGGCGAACGGTTTCAGCGTTGATGGTGTCCATATTTTAATCTTGTATACAATATCCTTGTTGGCTTCAGCATACCGATTAAGCGTATGGTTGTCATCACACCTCTGCGATGGGATGACAACTTCTATATTGTGCAAATGCCATTAGCGGCGACGATTGCCGCTACGGCCTCCCTGACCCCGCTTTTTCGCTCTTCGCTTCTGGGCACCACGACTGTTTTTGCGGTTGTCGGTGATCTCTTTGGTGAGGTCGGGCTCAAAGCCTGGGTACCACTGCTGTGGGATGCGATCTTTAATTACCGCCTCTACCTCTTCCAGTAGGTACTCCTCCCCTAGACTCATCAAAGAGATTGCTAAGCCCTCACGACCAGCTCGGCCGCAGCGACCGATGCGATGCACATAGTCTTCGGCGATGTAGGGCAGGTCGAAATTGATTACGTAATCCAGCCCTCCAATGTCAAGGCCTCGAGCGGCAACGTCTGTAGCAACCAAGGCACGAATGTCGCCTACCTTAAAGGCTTCCAGAGCGCGGTCGCGAGCGCCTTGGGATTTGTCCCCATGAATGGATTGCGTCGGCAGGCCGTCTTTCTCCATCTCCTTAGCAAGGGCATCGGCCCCCTGTTTGGTTTTGGTGAAGATAAGCACCTGTTGCCAGTTCTTTGAGCCAATCAGATAGGAGGTGAATTGTGCTTTGCGATCGCTGTCGATGACATAAAGCGTCTGAGTGACTTTGGCGGCAGCACTATTGCGACTGTCTACCTCGATAAGCTCGGGGTTCGTCAGTATCCGCTTGCAGAAGGTAAACAGGCTGTCATCAAAGGTGGCGGAAAACAGCAGAGTTTGGCGCTCTTTAGGTATAAAGCGCAGTACTTGGCGAATTTCGTCTTTAAAGCCCATGTCGAGCATGCGATCAGCTTCATCAAACACCAACTGTTCGACCTGCCTAAGATCCACCGCACGCTTACTGTGCAGGTCGATGAGCCTACCGGGCGTGGCAATAATCATATCGACGCCAGCACGTAAGCTGTCCATTTGCGGCTTAAGGCTGACACCACCATATACCGCTTCGATTTTCATCTCTTCCGGGGCATAGCTCACTAGGCTCTGTTTGACCTGCTGCGCTAACTCTCGAGTTGGTACCAATATCAACGCTCGGGCTTTTTTATGCTCCGACGGTGTTTGTAGCAACTTATGCAAGATAGGCAAACCAAAGGCGGCGGTTTTGCCAGTGCCGGTTTGGGCACCGGCCATCACATCTTTGCCATCCAATATGTGAGGAATGGCGGCAGACTGTATCGGTGTTGGCGACTCAAAGCCAAGAGTGCCTAGCTGGTTAACTAAGCGTTCATCTATATAGAGAGAAGAAAAGCTCATTGATTCTCTGTGGGGGAGTGGTTGTTGGTTAAATTAATCTGATTCTAGCAAATTCAGTGGGCTAGCCCTATTGAAACCTAACTTAGCTTCCCTTGTGTTTAGTGGTGATTTGCCGATAATGCCTCTGCTATAGATAACTCAAACGCAAACTCAAAATAGGAAAGTAAAGCGGATGCATAAGGCAGTTTTCTTAGATCGCGATGGTGTGATTAACGTCGATCATGGTTATGTTCATCGAATTGAAGATTTTGAGTTTGTTCCAGGTGCGCTAGAGGCCTGTGCATCTTTGTCTGCAGCTGGTTATAAGCTGATTGTGGTTACTAATCAATCGGGCATTGCTCGTGGTTACTATGATGAAGCTCAGTTTGAAACTTTGAGCCAATGGATGTGTGCTCAGTTTGAGCAGGCGGGTGCTTCGATTGAAGCTGTGTATTTTTGCCCACATCATCCCTCAAAAGGAAATGCGCCTTATGTTGGCGATTGTGACTGCCGCAAACCTAAGCCTGGGATGCTGTTAAAAGGGGCGCGAGAACACAATGTCGACTTGACGCTGTCGATTATGGTTGGTGATAAGGCTGGTGATATGGAAGCCGGTAAGTCAGCAGGCGTTGCGCACACTATTATGGTTCGTAGTGGGAAAAAGCTTGATGACACCAGCGGGGCAACCGTCGTTGTGGACGATTTAGCCAAGGCTGCCGAATGGGTGTTGGCACAAATAAAATAGTTACAAAGTAACGAGCAACTATATATAGATAATTGGGCGCTATATATTGTGATCTTAATAGCGCCTTGGTTATCTATTGAACAAACGGTGTGATTTTCCAAAAAAGTTGCTTGCGTAATTCATTTCCCTACCTATAATTCGCTCCCTGTCGACGGGGCACAGCGGCTTACATTGTTAAGCACTGAGCAACAATTCGACACTCGGAAAAGCCTTTGAAAATAACGCTTGACGAGAAAAGAGGAAAGCGTATTATACGCACCTCGCTTCGCTACTCAGTGAGTTAGCAAGCAAGCTCTTTAACAATTTGTCAGACAATCTGTGTGGGCACTCGCGCAGGATTGATATCTCATATATCAATGTTGCACTGAGTGACTATAACAAGTTAATTCAGTAATTCATTGAGTCGGAATTTTCGGATTCCAAAAAACTTTTTA
>NZ_SWCJ01000013.1 GCF_005116665.1 Ferrimonas aestuarii
TGACGACCGTGCTTTCGGAGCCAAACCAACACGGTACTTCTTCCTTGGATACCGTACCGCTTTTGTGCCTGTTTGTATGTCATTTCGCCTTTTTCTACCTGTTCAACCACAGATAATTTAAAGGCCAATGGGTAATCACGCTGCGAGCGTCTGCGTCGCTTGGGCTCTACCTTTTCCATAATAGGTCTCCAATGTGTAAACCTATTTCAGGACGGGTCAGAGAGAACAAAAAAAGCCGAAGGTCTCCCTTCGGCTTTATACAAAATCGCTAATCTGTGGGCCGCCGAGCAAGGAACCAGCCCACCATCATCAACGCTTTTGCACCTCTTCGAACCACAGGTTGTGGTGTTGCTTGGCCCAGTTCTCGTCACACTTACCGGTCACCATGCACTCCATGCCACCTTCCGACATCACGGTGGCCATAAAGATGTGAACCACGGCAAAGGCACCCAGAATGACCGCACACACTAAGTGCAGCAGCAAGCTGAGGTTGGCTGCGTCCTTGGTTTCCACCAATGAAGGAAACATCATCACCAGTCCTGAACCAACAATGATGGCGCCGCCAATGGCAAAGGTCCAGAACCACAGTTTCTCACCGGCGTTAGCGAAACCTGCGTCTGGGTGCTGCCCTTTGAAGCTGCCAAAGTTTAGGTAACCACCGGCCTTGCCAAACCAAGCCAGATCACAAGATTCAGGCATCTGCTTAGGCATCCATTTGATCACCATCACTAGCCAGCCAACAATGAATGGCCACGCCATCATGTCATGCAAAGACACACTGGAGTTGATCACGCCAATCCAATGACTGGCGCCCATATTCGGTTCCAACAGGAAGCGTCCGGTGCCCATGATTAGGCCGGTCGCAATCAGGAACAAACAGGCGATGCCACCGAGCCAATGAACAAAGATGTCCATGCCACTCCAGCGATCCACCTTGTTACCGGAGAAGCCGCCGGCCAACTTGGATTTGCCGTTAAGCACAACAAACAGGCTTAAGACGGCGATCATGCCGAAGAACGAATAGGTCAGCATCCCAGACCAAAACGTGGCCGGTGCCAGCGCATCCAGATAGTTTGGTGCAACGACCGGGTCGATCACAGGCAGCTCTGGTGAGATTGGCATACCGCGAAACTCTGGAATATCGCCAGCAATTGCAATCTCTTCAATAGGTTGCCACTGCTGCGGCTGAAGTTCACCGGAAGCAGCCATCGCCTTGGCGGCGAATGCGGTGAGCAGCATACACTGCAATAACACCATCATGCGTTTCATTTTCTGTCCTTAAGTCTCCCAAGAGACCTGTTGTTGGGGAGCGAACTCCCCAGCATTAATGGGTAAAGCGGGTCGCAATAAAGCGCCCTAATGACAGAGCGTACTGGCGCCAGAACTCAAGCTGGGCCTGTTGCGCCATGCCATCAACAAACTCTTGGTACCAAGTCCCTAGGTGGGCAGCGAAGAACTCTTGAGCCAGTGCGTTAATGTCGGCCACGGTGGCATCGTTTCCCTTGGCGGCGTGTTCATGAGCCAACACCTCCAAGCAGTAGAGAAACTCCAGTTCGTTACCGATAAAATCCGCAGGCTCACTTAAGCCCTCATCCACCACCAAGCCGATATGCTGATAAAATTCAGCCACGGCAACGGTTTTGTCGGTATTGATCTGTCGGCCAGTGGCCCGATACACCGATTCATAGGGAGGTACCAGCAAACGAGTAGGACCAATGCACATGCGATTAAAGTCGCACTCAAGCTCCAGCGGATTGTCTTGATGCGCTTTCGCCGCTTCAAGGAGCGCTGGCGCGCCCCCCTGGGCCTCAAAATAAGCTATTAATCGCTCAAGGGACTCTGGGTTTGAAGGCTCAAACAACATGCCTTTGAAGGCGTGAAAGGCCTGCGCGTTTGGCCCGAACTCGGTTTGCATCATGAGCGCTCCTTGATGATCACCATGTTAGGCTTAGTCAGGCAGTCGCCGTAGCCCACCCCCTGCTTGCTGGCTGACGTTTTCTGAGCCAGCACCTGGTTAACGTTGTCAGATTTCAAGCACTGCACCGGGCAACCATCGACACACGCTGGGTTCTTACCCTGATCGATAAGCTCGATGCACATGTTGCACTTGGCCGCCTTACCGTCGGTGTCGATCATCGCCACAGCATCATAAGGACAGGCAGAAACGCACAAGCCGCAACCGGTGCACTTTTCCCTGTCCAGCACCACTAGGCCATCGTGTCTTAAGGTGTACGCCTGAGCTGGACACACCATCAGACACGCTGGATTGCTGCAATGCATGCAGGAGTGGCTTAGCCATACGTCGACGATGCCATCGCCCTTTTGAACCTCATAACGGTCCACTTTACGAAAACGAACGTTTTCCGGCAGTTCGTTGTGGATTTGGCAGGCCACAGTACAAGCACCACAGCCGACACAGTTCTCTTGTCTAAAAACAAATCCACGTTGATGTTGGTTTTGCATCGATTACTCCTTACGCCTTGCTCAGGCCTACACGGGTTGAGTGATAGGCAGAGCAACCGCCCATATCGGTCAACTTGTCGGTGGTCAGGTTGTTGGTACAGCTGTTGAGCCCCTGAGGATCCATGCGACGCCAGTTATTCTTAGGTGCCATGATGGTTCCTGGGACAACCTGGCTGGTCACCTGGGCCACAAAGTAGGCCTCACCACGATGGTTGTTCAGGCGAATCCGGTCGTTGTTCTTAATGCCATATTTCTCGGCATCAACCGGGCTTATCTTGGCGAAGTAAGCTGGGAAGTTACGGATGTACTTCACGTTGTAGAAGGAGCTGTTGGCGCGCTGAGGAATGGCCGGCGACAGCAGTCTGAATGGCAACTCGCGCTCCTCTTTGATCATCTCCTCTTCTGGCAGACCCAGATCGATCACCGGATCGAAGCCAGCCTTCTTCATGTAGTCAGAGTAGAGTTCAATTTTGCCGGACTCGGTAAAGTACTTACCGTCACCGAAGAATGGCTTAGGCACGTTGACGCGCACGAACTTCTCTTTGGCGATCTTCTCGTAAGTGATGCCTTTATAGGCGTAATCATCGGTGTCGAGGAAGTCACGCAGAATGCCTTCATGGTCAACCTGGAATTCAGGATCGTCATAGCCCATGTGGTGAGCCAGTTCCTTAAAGAAGGTCCAGTTGTCTTTGGACTCACCCACAGGCTCAATCACCTTTTCACAGATCTGCTGGTAGTAGCAGTTGTAATCTGGGCAGTAATCATCGGACTCGAACTGGGTTGCCGCGGGCACAATAATGTCGGCCAGCTCGGCGGTGTCGGTCATGATGAAGTCATGAACCACTAGGAACAGATCGTCACGCATCGCCCCTTCTCGGCACGCGTTGGAATCTGGGGCAACCGCCACAAAGTTACCGTTGTAGTTGATCAGCGCATGAATAGGCTTACTTGGCTTGCCGTACGCGGTGGGGTTGGTTGGGTGAATCGCCTTGGCGATCTCAGTCATGTTAATGTGCTGAGCCGTCTTGTAGTTGGTCCGCAGATGGGACGCCGTACCCTTGGCGTAGTTCATGCCATCGTCGGCTTGAACGTTGTCGTAAACAAAGCCGTTTCCGATCTCACCAAAGTTACCGGTAATGGCGTGCATCATGGCGATGGCACGGGACATACGAGCACCGTTGAAGTTACGCTGCATGCCGTAGCCCAGACGCAATACCGACTTAGGCGACTCACCGTAGACTCGAGCAAACTCAAACATCTTCTCTCGAGGCACACCGGTAACCTGCTCGACTTCGTCGTAGCTGATGTCATTCAGACGTTGCAGCAGCTCGTCATAACCTAGGGTGTTTTTAGCGATAAATTCATGATCAACTAGGTCTTTTTCAACCAAGTATTTCATGATACCGGCTGCCAAGTGGGTATCCGTAGACGGCCGAGGTTGCAGCCAAATGTCAGCTTGAGAGGCGATCGGAGTACGAATTGGGTTAACCACCAGTAACTTGGCACCGTTATCCATGGCACGGTGGATGTACTTGATACCGTGGACGTTGGTGGCGGTCTCGTTCTGACCCCAAGCAATGTAGCAGTCGGTCAGAGGGTTATCCTCTGGATCGGGACCACGCCAGGTGCCGGTTACGGATTTCAGGCCCTCGTAAGCCGCAAATACACACACCAGACGATCCAGCTGAGAAGAGCCCAGCTTATGGAAGAAACGACATGGGCCGCCGTACTTACCGATCATCCCTTCGTGTCCGGAATAGGAGTATGGCAGCACCGCCTCTGGGCCATGCTCAGCAATCACCTGCTTGAGTCGGCTGGAGATCTCGGCGTAGGCTTCATCCCAACTGATGCGCTTCCATTTGCCTTCGCCCTTTTTGCCCACACGCTTCATTGGATGCAGGATACGGTCGGCGGCATAGGTGTACTGCACATAGGCATGGCCTTTCACGCAGGGGGAAGTACCGGTTTTTTCCTGCTCTTCCGCGCCGCTGACGTAGGTCATACGACCATCTTGAACGCGAAACTTTAATAAGCAACGGTCGGCACAGTTTCGAGCACAGGTGTGATACTTAATTTCACCATTACGCTTGTCCAACAAGCCCTCATGACTGCCTCGGGTTTTGGCGTTAGCCACACCGGGCGCAAGGCCTGAGAGTGAAGTAAACGCGGTGGTTGCTCCAAGGCCTTGGAGAAACTTACGTCTATCGAGTTTCATCATTATATTACCAACTTATTATGCTTTAGCTAATTCTATTTATTTACTTATTCAGGCCTAAAAATATAGGTGCGATGACGAATCGACTTAAGATGAGGATAAATCAAGGTTAACTAATACCAAGAGGATTAAAGTACCTTCATCACCGCACCAAGACTGAACAATTAATTATCTATTGCTAATTATTAAATCTCATACTGAAACAGCTTATTCACGCCGTTGTCGAATGAAACCAAATTGATTTTATTATCAACTTTTACTAAGCCGTGAGGATTGGCAGGAACTTTAATATTCATTCCTGATTCAATCACACCACTCTTATTATTTAGTACTAGGATCTCTGCGCCACTGTTGCTCAACAGGTAGCTGCGGTCATTGTCGATGCTGATGCCACTGATCATCGGCAGATTGTTCAACCAGCGCTGCTGACTGCCATCAAAGCCCAATGGCTGCTCTTGAGACAACATCATGTCATCCACCGCAAAGCGGGAAGCCACAAGGTTTTCAGTCTGTTCATTCTTAGCGGTAATGCTGACAAACTGAGCCGCTGCTTTATCATAGCCAAAAGCAATGGAGTAGCTGTACTTCGCTCGAACGGTAGCAAACTGACCACGCTCGGATTCACCAATGCCATCGGTGCTTTCATTAAAGCGGCGGTAGTTAAGCTCCCAAGTTTGGCCTTTATCCAGTGTTAGCTTGGCAAACGCCTTGTTGTCGCCCATCACCACCAATTCGCTTGGTGAAGTGAAGCCAACGCCAACCAGAGGCGAGATGTGCAGCATGTACATGCCATCGATGTGCGCCTTGGTCATCACCTTGGTCAGGCTAGCATCTAGGATGTAGACCCACATGTCTTCGGTGGTCACCGCATACAACTTGGCTTTCGGCTGGTAATCGATGCCGGTCACGCGGCTGCTGATCTCCGCTGGTAATGGGATGATATCAGATGCAGAAACCGCTTTACCGCTAAACAGAGGCTGAGTGGCTGCCACCGTATCGTAATCGGGATCCGACACCGCATAAGGACCTCGAGCATCCGGAGCATAGCTTGGCCAATGATCCAGTTCCCAGCTCATGTATTTCGGATTGAATGACACGCGACCAGGGCTGTCTTGACCAACGAATGGAGCAGGGCCGGTCTGAGTAAAGGCTTGGACAATGTTGCCGGCAATCACCGCAAGGAATACGTAAGCCGCAGGCTTAACCAGAGCTTCATTGGCTCGGCGACCAGTCTGAGGTGTACCAAACTTATCACCCAACATCAGCAGCAGCACGGCAACCACCACCAGCACCACTAGGAACACCAACAGTGCCCAAGAATAGGTGTGGGCACCCATGATCTTCACAGAGAAGCCCTGGCCGATGTCGCTAGCAAAGTTAAAGCCGGTGTGTACCGACGCCATATAGGCACCGTAGATCCCGAGGAATACCAGAGCCGCAATGTACTTTGGTTTGATGCCGTAACGCACAATGTAGATGGCGGTAAGAGCCACCAGCACCATGGCGGAACGCTCCTGCCAGCAGAACGCACAAGGGTTGTCCTTCATAATGAAGCCAAACACATAGCAGGCAATGCCCACAGGCAACGCCATAATTACCATGGAGGCAAAGGAGGCGAGTTTATTAAATAGCTCAGTTCGAGAATTCATCATGCTTCCTTAATAGTTTCCCATTGGCATCAAGGTACCCCAAGACATCATTATCCAAACAAAGAAACTTAACCCAATAGAGCCGAATAAAAGCCTATCCGCTAACTTTTCTTTCTCTGGTTTCTTTAAAACGATATAGGCTGCAAAAGCCATAATACAGAAGTTTACAAATTCCACTTAGCACCTCAATTAGGTACAACGAGCCCTTAACGGCTAAATATAATATTTAGCCATCACCATAGATTTATTTATTAGTTTTTAGATTAACGAGCGGCGGCCCTACGCCACTCCTGCTCTAAACCATAAATGAGTTTTGATTTAACCCAATTAAAAGACGCCGAGTTATTAATATCTCCATAGAGAATGTAGTTGCCCACATCTCGCTCACAGCTGCGGCGCTCCCGAATGGTTTGCGCTAGCTCATCAGGCAGACGCACGTAATCCACATCTGGCACCATGTCGACAAACTCGCGAGTAAACTGGTTGCAGCTTAGGGTGATGCTGTTTGAGTTTGCCAACAATCGCATGGCGGTCGCCACGCTGTCGGTATAGCCCGAGACCTCCATTTCACAGCCAATCTCACGACACAGGTTCACCAACAGAGGGCAGGTGAGATCGTTGTAGTTATCCAGCTCCAATAGTGGATAACGACTCAGCGATTCCAGTGTCACCTCCCGATTGAACAAGGGGTGAGTGCGATTGGCCAGAATGTACAGATCGGCGGTTTCCGCAAACATATCCCAATTCAGGTTCTTCCCTTCAAATCCTTCGTAAACCACCATAAAGTCGATGTCACCATTGGCCACCTCTGCGCTGCAGTCGTGGCTAAGGGTACGAATCTCGAACTTCAAGTTTGGGGCTTCAGGCAGAATGTGCTGATTCACCACCTGTTGTACGGCGTAGACAAATTCATCGTAAGCCAAAATGGTGAACTGACCACCGGACTCTAAAGGAGAGAACACAGAATAGTGCTGTTCAATTAAGCGGTACTGATTGACTAGGGTTTTTGCCAACGGAATCAGCTGTTGCGTCTTCTCCGTTGGAATCAACCCGCAGGAACGACGCACAAACAGTGAGTCTTTAAAGATATCCCGTAAGCCCTTCAAAGTACGGCTTACTGCAGAAGCGGTCATCCCTAACTCGTTCGCAGCTTGGTGTCCTTGTCCATGCTTATACACGGCCAAAAGCACTTTAAGTTGATTGTAGTTAAGTTGATCCAGCTTCATGACTCTCATACGCAATAATTGGGGTGCCAAGATAGTCTAACTTTCACAGAAATGTCTCCGTGACCCGCCTCACAATACAAACGAGCGAAATTCAAAGAACATGAACTCACCCCTAAGTTGCAAAATTCGATATTTCCTTATTGTCCTTTCGGCAATCCAGATGTGAGCGAAATCACCCGCCTGCCGTTAACATCCCTGCTTACGTCACCCTTCTAGAATCAGAGTCAAAAAAAAATCCGAGGACTAAGCCTCGGATTTATAAAGTAATTACTCTATTTATATTTAGCTATTCTGAACACTCGCTTGCGCTTCGACCGTATCCGGCTCAGTCTTATCAACGATGGTTACCACTGCGGTATCTCCCACCACATTGGTCGAGGTAATCACCATGTCGATGATGCGGTCCAGAGCCGCCACCAGAGCAAATGCCTCGACAGGCAGGCCCATCTGGTGAATCAGTACCCCAATCATCACCATGCCGCCCCCAGGAACCCCACCGGCACCCACTGACAACAAGAAACACGCCATCACCAGAGCAGGAAGTTGCTCCATGGTAATCGGTGCCCCATAGGCGTTGCCCAAGAAGAACGCCGCGATGGTAATGTAGATGGAGACCCCACTCATGTTCATTGTCGCACCAAGAGGCACACCAAAGCCTGCCGTTGCCTTACTCACACCCAGCTTCTCAACTAGGGTACGCATGGTCACCGGAATGGTGGCGTTTGAACTGGCAGTCGAGAACGAGAACATCATCTGCTCTCGAGTCTTACGGCGAAACTCAGATGCCGTCATGTTGGTGGTCATGCCAACCACAGTTGGGTAGAACACAAACAGCCAGAACACCAGAATCGATAGAATCACCCCAAGGTAGCTCATCACCGACAGGAAAGTGCCTACTTCTAAAGTTGCGCCCAGTTTCAACATCAAACAGAACACACCGTAAGGTGCCAGCCCCATTACCATAGTAATCAAGGTCATCATGATCTTGTTGCCGGTCGCAAATGCCTTGGCGACCCCATCAACCTCTTTACCCAGCTTCTTAATGGCCAAGCCAAGCAACAATGCCATAAAGATCACCTGCAGCATGTTGCCGGAGGCAAAAGCATCAATGGGATTACGTGGCACGATGCCCATGATCAGATCTTTGATGTTTGGTAGCTCCGTGGCCGTAATCTGCGCCGAACTGAACGTCGCTAGGTTGGCGCCCTTACCCGGCTCTAGCAATAGAGCCACGGCTACCGCAGCACTGATGGCGATGGTTGTGTTGGCAATATAAAGCCCAAAAGTTTTGCCACCTAAGCGCCCAAAGCTTTTGAGATCTGGCAACTCACAGATACCGCTGACGATAGAGACAAACACCAACGGCACAACCAGCAGCATGATCAGGTTAACGAACAGCTGCCCGCCCATGCTGGCCAAGCCCACAATGGTTTCGGAGAACAGGGAAACATCAGAGAGAACAAATTGAATCAGCGCACCGATGATAAAGCCGGAAAATAGACCGGTAAAAATGCGCTTTGATAGGTGTGTGGACTGCATAACTCTACCTTGTATACGTAGCATTCCCTCCTTGGCCCGAACACTTCACTCCTTGAAGTTGCGGTTATGGGTTCAGGACTATACGCAGCTGAGCAGTGAATTCCCATTGTTGAGATATTACAAAACAGAGGATTAAACCAACGCAAACGGGGAAACGAGACAGTTCATCTGGTTACCAGTTCACAAAATGGTAGAGATATAGGCTTCACAAAGGTAATTGACCAGCATAACTCACTAAGAGGTGCAGGTTGAATTCTGTGATCTACGCCCACAATGGTGAAAAATCAAACCGCGATCATTGCTCATTCGCTCTCATGGTTGAGGTGAGTCGACTTCAACCCATCGAAACTGAAAGTGAATACCAACCAAAACCACGCGATTGGCAATACGATCTAACCGCCGCAGCCAACCAATGTCGAAGCCCAGCCAACGTCGCTCTGACGAACGTCAGAGTCCAGTGACCTCAACCTTTAATAAGACACTGGCTACCGGCGTGCGCCGGCAATGCGCTTGCAAGTGCAGTAGGTGAAGATAAACCAGCCGTTATCCTCCATTCCTGTCCACGCTTCTCTGACGTACATCAGAGTCCAGTGACCTCAATCTTTAATAAGCCACTGGCTACCGGCGTGCGCCGGCAATGCGTTTGCAGGAGTAACAAACAAAAAAGCCGAGCACTGAGGCTCGGCTTCAATCACTAATTAAACCAAATACTTATTTGGCTTGCGGACGCATCGCTGGGAACAGGATTACGTCGCGGATAGTGTGAGTATTAGTGAACAGCATCGCCAGACGGTCGATACCGATACCCTGACCTGCTGTTGGCGGCAGACCGTGCTCCAGTGCGGTGATGTAGTCACCGTCGTAGAACATCGCTTCATCATCGCCAGCATCTTTAGCATCAACCTGCGCCTTGAAGCGAGCGTCTTGATCTTCAGCATCGTTAAGCTCAGAGAAGCCGTTGGCCACTTCACGACCACCGATGAAGAACTCGAAACGGTCGGTGATGAAGTGGTTGTCATCGTTACGACGCGCCAGTGGCGAGATGTCCGCTGGGTATTCCGTGATGAAGGTCGGCTGAATCAGCTTAGGCTCAGCAGTTTCACCGAAGATCTCCTCCAGCAGCTGGCCGCAGGTCCAGAAGCTTTCCACTTCCACGCCCACAGACTTAGCGATGGCTGCCATGTGGTCACGATCTTGAACCTTATCGTAATCCAGCGCCTGAATGTCAGCGTGATCCGGGTTGTAGTGCTTGATTGCGCCCAGCATGCTCATGCGGGCGTAGGTGCCACCAAACTCAACCGTCTCGTCGCCGTAAGGCATGGAAGAGCTACCCAGAACCTCGATGGCCACGGTGCGCAACATGTCTTCGGTCAGATCCATCAGATCGTTGTAGTCTGCGTACGCCATGTAGAATTCCATCATGGTGAACTCAGGGTTGTGACGCGGAGACAGACCTTCGTTACGGAAGTTACGGTTGATCTCAAACACGCGATCGAAACCACCAACCACAAGGCGCTTCAAGTACAGCTCAGGAGCAATACGCAGGAACATCTCTTGGTCCAGCGCATTGTGGTGAGTGATGAATGGACGCGCAGAGGCACCACCTGGGATCACCTGCATCATTGGGGTTTCCACTTCCATGAAGTCTTTAGACTCCATGTAACGGCGGATAGCCGCAACCAGCTTAGAGCGGATCTTAAAGGCGTTGCGAGAATCTTCGTTGACGATCAGATCCACGTAACGCTGACGGTAGCGCTGCTCTTGGTCGGTCAGACCGTGGAACTTCTCAGGCAATGGACGCAGTGCTTTGGTCAGCAACTGGTATTCACCCATATCCACATACAGGTCGCCTTTGCCAGACAGGTGCAGCTGACCTTTGATACCGATGATGTCACCGATGTCCAGGCCACCCATCTTCTTCAGCTCTTTCTGAACGTCTTTAGACGCGTAACCCTGAATGCGGCCTTCTACGTCTTGAATCGCCAGGAATGGACCACGCTTAGCCATGATACGGCCAGCAATGGATACCACATGGCCTAGCTCTTCCAGCTCCTCTTTGGTTTTGTCACCAAATTCCGCCTGCAATTCAGCAGACTTATGAGTTGGACGCCAGGTGTTTGGATGGCCATTGGCCGCGCAGTTTTCACGAATGCCGTCCAGCTTAGCGCGGCGCTCGGCAATCAACTTGTTTTCGTCTTGAACTTGTTCAGTCATTCTCTCTAATTCCTATTTCTAAGCCAGCCAGGCCAGCTATCAGCGCTGTCGTATGTGAAGCCACAGCTTGCACTACAGGCCGGATTTCAGGCTGGCTTCGATAAATCGATCCAGGTCGCCATCCAATACTTGCTGGGTGTTACGATTTTCAACACCGGTACGCAGATCTTTAATGCGGGAGTCATCCAGAACATAGGAACGGATCTGGCTGCCCCAACCGATGTCAGACTTAGCGTCTTCGGCGGCTTGCTTCTCGGCGTTCTGTTTCAGCATCTCGTGCTCAAACAGCTTCGCTCGCAGCTGCTTCATCGCTTGGTCTTTGTTCTTGTGCTGAGAACGTTCGTTCTGACACTGCACCACGATGTTGGTCGGCATGTGGGTAATACGTACCGCCGATTCCGTGGTGTTTACGTGCTGACCACCGGCGCCGGAAGCGCGGTATACGTCAATACGCAAATCAGACGGATTGATCTCGATGTCGATGTTGTCATCCACTTCTGGGTAGGCAAACGCCGACGAGAACGAGGTGTGACGACGACCACCGGAATCAAACGGCGACTTACGCACCAAACGGTGCACGCCAGTCTCTGTGCGCAGCCAACCAAAGGCATACTCACCAGAGAATTTAACGGTCGCAGATTTCAAACCCGCCACGTCACCTTCGGACACTTCGATGATCTCAGTCTTAAAGCCTTTGGCTTCACCCCAGCGCAGGTACATACGCAGCAGCATGTTGCACCAATCTTGAGCTTCAGTACCGCCGGAGCCAGCCTGCAGATCCAGATAGGCATCATTGGCATCCTGCGGGCCAGAGAACATACGGCGGAACTCCAGTTTCGCCAGACGGGCTTCCAGAGTTTCCAGCTCAACGCCGGTCTCATCGAAGCTGTCCTGATCGCCCTCTTCCACTGCCAACTCCAGCAGCTCAGCGACATCTTCCAGACCTTGGTCTAGATCATCGATGGTTTTCACCACCTCTTCTAGGGCGCCGCGCTCACGGCCAAGACCTTGAGCTCGCTCGGGTTCATTCCAAACGTCAGGCTGTTCCAGCTCAGCGTTTACCTCTTCTAGACGCTCTTTCTTGGCGTCATAGTCAAAGGTACCCCCTAAGGAGATCTGTCCGCTCAGACAACTCCTTAATTTTGTTTTGTACTGGATTGATTTCGAACATCTCGATCCTACAAATTGGTGACAGTATGCAAACGGGGAATTTTAACGTAATTGCCCAGAAATCGCACCTAGCCCGTGCGGTTTTCTTGCAACAATCTTAGGGGTAATGGGGCTTTGGGGACGAATCGAGCCAGTAACCGGAGAAATTGACCACTTCACTGGTAAATCAACGCCCGAAAGGTCACCATAAAGCGAATTCGACTCGAGCATAGAAAGCCCATGATTTCCAACGACCTACTAAGCGTCATTCCGGTTTTACTCACCATCTCCATGGCCTTGTTGCTGCGTAAAACTCTGGTCGCCTTAGGTCTGGGTATCCTATCCGCCGCCTTAATTCTGCATTGGGGTGAGCCGCTTCAGGCGGCAGCTTACATTTTCGAAAACGCCGCCGGGCAGTTGATTCAGGGTGAGGCGCTGAAGATGTGGCACCTGAATGTGATGGCCACCATCGCCCTACTTGGGGTGCTCACCCAGCTGCTGTATCAAAGTGGTGCCGTTGAACAGTTTGCCTTAAGTTTGCACCAACGGATCAAGAGCGGCCGTCAGGCTCGTCTGGCGATCATCGCCCTAGGCTGGTTGCTGTTTATTGATGGCATTTTTAGTTGTCTGGCCAACGGCAATGTTAGCCGCCCTCTCGCCAAACGCTATGGCATCTCCAGTCCACAACTGGCCTATCTGGTTGATAGCACCGCATCGCCGCTTTGCGCCATCTTGCCGTTCTCCAGTTGGGGCCCCTATGTGATGACGCTGCTTGCGGGAATCACCTTTCTTCCGGTGACGCCACTATCGGCATTTCTCAGTATTGCCAGCACCAATTTTTACGCCATTGCCACTTTGGTCATCGCTTTTCTGGTGGCTTGGACTGGCTGGAGATTCACGCCTGTCGAGGCCGAGGTCTCAAATGGTGAGTCTGAAATCAGCGCCAGCGTCTGGCCACTGGGGTTGCCCATCGCCATCATCACCTTGGGCAGCTTGCTACTGGCCCTCGCCAACGGCTACCTCAGCACCAACGAATCTGGTGTATTAGCTTGGTTTGCTGCCGCCGACATCGGTGCAGCCATGCGTAATGCCTGCCTTATTGCGGTATTAGTGGCGATGCGCCCCTACCTGAAGTTGGGCATCGGTGGATTGGACAAAACACTGTCCCATGGACTCATGAAGGTGGCACCGGCGCTGGCCATTTTAATGATGACTTGGATGATTGGCACCGCCATTGGCGATCTAAAGACAGGGAAGGTGATGGCTCAGTGGGCGGCGGAGTTTCTGTCACCGCAACTGCTGCTCCCTGGCATGTTTCTGCTCTGCGCGGTGACCGCCTTCGCCACCGGTTCCAGTTGGGGCACCTTCGCCCTGATGCTCCCCATCGGCGCCGAGATCGCTTGGCAGCTAAACTCTGAGCTATTGTTGGTGGCGCTGAGCGCGGTGATGGCCGGTTCAGTATTTGGCGATCACTGCTCGCCCATCTCCGACACCACGGTATTAGCAGCCACATCCAGTGGCTGCCAACCGGTGGAGCACGTACAAACCCAGCTGTCACTGGCAATCACCGGCGCGCTGGTTGCCCTTATCGGCTTTAGTACGGTCAATCTGCTCCACTAAGCGGGACGAATAAGCTCCACCATCAGCTGAACACTGTCATTACCGCGCCAGTGATTGACGTCGAGCTTGTACGCCAGCTCGACCCATTGAATAGCAGCGTTAGGCCATTGTTTCAGGTCAACGTTGAAGGCGATGGCATCCAACTGCACGGTGCCACAGGGAGATTCCACCACCATTTTCAGATGTTTTTGGCCAACCAAACGCTGATCCAATAGCTTAAAATGACCATCGAACAGCGGCTCAGGGAACCCTTGACCCCATGGGCCGCCGTGGCGCAATAGCTGGGCCGTCTTTAGCGTCAGCTCGCTGCCACTGAGCTCACCATCACTAAGAAGTTGGCCGGTCAGTTGAGATTCATCCAACATCTGATGCACCGCATCATCATAGGCCTTTTCGAACTGCTCAAAACACTCGGCTTTGAGGCTGAGTCCCGCCGCCATGGCGTGACCACCATATTTGATGATCATTCCTGGGTGCTGAGTATCCACTCGCTCCAGCAGATCCCGCATATGTAGGCCAGGAATTGAACGTGCGGATCCCTTAAGCTCGCCTTTTCCCGCATCGGCAAAAGCGATAACCGGTCGGTGGTACTTCTCTTTAATACGAGACGCCAGAATGCCAATCACCCCTTGGTGCCAATCTGCTTGAAACAGGGCTACGCCCCAAGGCAGGTCCTGAGCCGAGAGCTGCAGCGATTCCAGAGTGCGAACCGCCTCCTCTTGCATGTCCGCCTCAATCTCTCGACGTTCGGCATTGAGGTTATCCAACCGACTTGCGAGCTGGCGAGCACTGATGAAATCATCCGCCAGCAGACACTCGATGCCTAAGGACATATCCTCAAGTCGTCCAGCGGCATTCAAACGGGGACCAACGGCAAAGCCGAGATCCGAGGCCACCATCCGCTGCGCCGGGCGATTGGCCACCTCAAGTAGAGCGGTAATGCCTGGGCGACAGCGACCAGCACGAATGCGATTGAGCCCCTGCGCCACCAACAGACGATTATTGGCATCCAGTGGCACCACATCGGCCACGGTTCCCAGCGCCACGATATCAAGCAAGTTAGCCATATTGGGCATCGGCAGATTATTGGCTTCAAACCAACCCCGCTGACGCAATTCGCCCCGCAGGGCCAACATCAAGTAAAACGCCACCCCAACACCTGCCATGGCTTTGGAGGCGAATTCACACCCAGGCTGCACCGGATTAACGATGGCATCGGCCTCAGGCAAGGTCGCGCCCGGCAAGTGGTGATCCGTTACCACCACGGTCATGCCCGCGGTTTTGGCGGCCTCCACACCCGCATGAGCCGAGATGCCATTGTCCACGGTCAACAACACTTTGGCACCCATCTGCTCTGCCACTTCCACCAATTCCGGACTCAAGCCATACCCAAAATCGAAGCGATTGGGTACCAAATAGTCCACTTTCTGCGCCCCCAGCATTCGCAGTGCCAATAAACTCAGCGCGCTGGAGGTGGCACCGTCAGCATCAAAATCGCCCACAATCAAAATCGGCAACTGTTGAGCTAAAGCGTCCGCCAAGATAACCGCCGCTTGCTGCGCGCCCTTAAGCGAATTCGGGTTAAGCAGCCCCTTAAGCTCTTGGGTTAATTCCAGATCACTGAGTACTCCGCGGCGCGCGTAGATCTGCTTGAGCAACGGTGGCAAGGATTCGGAAAGGTGGCGGTCATCGACCTGGGGACGGCGTAGAATCTGGGTTTGCATAGAACTCGGCTTAGGATTGAGCAAAATAAAAGCGAGCCTAAGCTCGCTTTTTTGAATCAGGCTTGAGGGAACAAGCTTAACGGCTACCTAGCTGCATCTGCAAGCGCTCTGCAGGAACGTAGCCCGGAACCAAGGTACCGTCTTCCAGCACCATCGCTGGAGTACCATTTACGCCAAAGAGATTACCCAATTGATAATGCTCTGCAATGGCCTTGGCTTTGTCACAGCTGTCGTTAGTGAGCTTTTCACCGGCTTTAGCATCACCCATGGCAGCCTTAGGATCGGCGGCACACCAAAGCTTCTCCATCTGAGCCCAAGCCGCACTGCGCTCACCACCACGAGGGAAAGCTAGGTAGCGGATGGTGATACCCGCATCCAGATAATTCTGCATCTCGTTGTGCAGCTTGCGGCAGTAACCGCAGCTGATGTCAGTAAACACCGTCACCACGTGCTTTTCATTAGGAGCTTTAAACTCAATGGCACTGCCTTTGACTTTCTCCAATGCCGCTACACGCATGCCGTTCATGCGAGTTTCGGTCAGGTTCTTCATTGAATCGTTAATGTCGTAGATCTGGCCGTGCACCAATTTGCTGCCATCTTCAGAGACGTAAAACAGGCCTTGAGGTGTGACTACCTCATACAGGCCAGCCACTGGAGATGGGCTGATGTCAGCCTCGGTCACTTCAAAACCGACTTTGCTCTTTAGGACAGAGATCACCTCTTTCTCGCCGGCCTGAGCGCCAGTGGCGATCATGGTCAAAGCTGCCAGCAGGGTAACCATTTTAGTTTTCATATTCGGACTCCGTTATGCCTCAGCAGTTAAGACCGAGGATTGAGGCAAGAAATTACAGGATGCGTGCAACTTATTAAACCCCGTTTGTTTCTCTAGGGTGATGTTGCTCATGGATTTTTTGTAACCTGGCTTGTGCAACGTGGGTGTAGATCTGAGTTGTCGACAGGTCGCTGTGTCCTAATAGTAGCTGTACCACTCGCAGATCGGCGCCGTGGTTAAGCAGGTGAGTGGCAAAGGCGTGGCGCAATGTGTGGGCAGAGATATCAAGGCTGATACCGGCTCTAAGTGCGTAAAGTTTAATGCGGTGCCAAAAGGTCTGCCGCTGCATCATCAACCCTCGCTTACTGGGAAACAGCACGTCGGAGTTTACGCCAGACAACAGCTGCGGCCGGGAGAGAGACAGGTATTTCAGCATCAATGCCATCGCCGGTTCACCCATAGGAACCAAACGCTCTTTGCCGCCCTTACCCACGATGCGCACCACCCCTTGACGCAAACTGACCTGATCCAGCTCAAGACTCACCAGTTCAGACACCCGCAACCCAGTGGCGTATAGCAGCTCCAACATGGCGGCATCTCGAAGCTCAAGGGTATCCTCCTGATTGGGCTCAGACAGCAGGCGTTCCACTTGCTCTTCGGAGATCGTTTTTGGAATCGGTTTGGGCAATTTTGGCTGCTTGATGGTGGCCATGGGGTCGTCCTCGCGCAGCTTATTGGCCAAACAATCCCGATAGAAGGCTCTAAGCGCACTTAAACAGCGCGCCGTGCTGGTTTTGGCCAGCTGCTGCTCCTGTCGCTGTGCAAGGTACTGCTTAATGTGCTCGGTGGTGGCATCAGGCAACGGAACCTGCTTGGGCAGTAAAAATTCCCCAAAGCGCAACAGATCGCTGCGATAGGCATCAAGGCTGTGCTGTGATACCCCGCGCTCCGCCCAGAAACGATCAAGAAACTGCTCTATTTGTTGAAGATTCTTCTTAAGCAGTGGATCAGCTAACAACTGTCAAACCCCTTTACAATTAACCGATGACGATAAAACCAACATTCTGTTAACCTTGCATCCTATTAATAGAATGACTCAGACAAGGAACGCAACCATGTCGGTTTGGATACGCCGCCTCCTACCTATCATCATCATACTGGGTTTGGTGACCTTCTTAATGATAATTATCATCGCCAATGCTCCCCAGCCAGAAGAGAAACAACAGGTTACCCCATTGCCTTTGGTTGAAGTGCGCGAAATCAAGAGCGACAACATCACCTTAGAGCTCAAATCCTACGGAGTGGTTCAACCTCGACATCAAACTCAATTGGTCGCCGAGGTTCGTGGTCGTATTGTCGAACTCAACCCTAACTTCATCGCCGGTGGTTCAGTAAAGCAGGGACAGATCTTGGCCCGCATTGAGCCTGCAGATTATCAAGCGGATCTGATGCAAGCGGAGGCGGGTTTGGCTCAGGCTCAAGCCGCCCTTGAAGAGGAGATTGCTCGCGGTAAGGTTGCAGAGAAAGAGTGGAAAGGCGTTGTTGACGGTGTTGCCCCAGAGCTGGGATTGCGCAAACCACAGCTGGCCCAGCAGCAAGCGCTGCTTCGCTCCGCCCAAGCTGACTTGGCTCGCGCCAAACGAAACCTAGAGCGCACCATCATTCGCGCCCCCTTTGACGGCTTGATCAAATCCCGCGACGTCGATTTAGGCCAGTTTGTTAGCACCGGCACCAATATGGGCGAACTTCTGGGTACCGACATCGCAGAGGTCCGGCTGCCCCTGAGCGTGCAGCAGTTCCAGTTTATTGATAACCCTGACACCCCAACGGCTAAGGTCGAACTGCTGCAAACCACGGCCATTGATCCCCAGCAGTGGAACGCCAAGTTAGTGCGCTCCGAGCAGGTAATCGATGCCCAAAGCCGGATGATCTACTTGGTGGCAGAGCTCAAAGATCCCTACAACCTAAGCCAAGATGCCGATCGCACCCCGCTGAAATTTGGCAGCTTCGTTAACGCCAAAATCGAAGGGCGCACCCTGAAAGATATTATCCGTCTACCCAGCCACAGCGTTAGGGACGGTAAGGTGATGATGATCGATGCCGACAACAAGGTGCAGCACCGCGACGTGCAGGTGGTTCACCGCGATCTGGATTCGGTGTACGTGCGCGGCGACATCCACCGAGGCGAACGTATCTCTCTCACGGCACTAAACAGCTATCAGGGCGGCTCCGAAGTTCGGATTATGGGGGAACCGTCTCAAATTCAGCCATCCGGTGGTGCCATGACTGCTGAGGTGGACACCAATGAATAAGATCGACACAAAATCCGGCATCATCGCTTGGTTTGCGCGCAACAGCGTCGCTGCCAATCTGTTGATGTTCGGGCTTATCATCGGCGGCCTGTTCTCCGCATTCACCATCAATAAAGAGGTCTTTCCCCGCTTTGAACTTAACCTTCTGAATGTGCACGTTGGTTACCCAGGTGGTGCGCCTCAGGAGATTGAAGAGGGGATCACCATCAAAATTGAAGAGGCGATCAAAGACGTTCAAGGAATCAAAAAGGTCACCTCCATTGCCTCAGACTCTACCGGCACCGTTACCATCGAGGTGGATGATGACGCCGATCCGGCGGAGGTGCTTAACGAAGTCAAACTTCGGGTGGACACCATCTCTACCTTTCCCGCCAGCATCGAACAGCCAGAGGTTTACCGCATCCGCCCAGAGCAGGACGTAATCTGGCTCTCCATCTACGGCGATGCCCCCCTCACAGAGCTGAAAGAGTTGGCGAAAACCATCCGCGACCAGATGACCGCCCTGCCTTCGGTAAGTCGAGCCAATGTGGTTGGCGCACCGAGTTACGAGATCAGCATCGAAGTCACCGAAGACAAACTGCGTGAATATGGACTGAGCTTCGAGCAGGTCGCCCAAGCGGTGCAGCGCAACTCATTGGATCTCCCAGCAGGCTCCATCCGTACCGACAGTGGCGACATTCTGCTGAGAACCAAAGGGCAGTCCTACACTCAGGAAGATTTCGATAAGATTCTAATTCTCACCCGCAACGACGGTACCCGAGTCACTTTGGGCGACGTGGCTCACATCAAAGATGAATTCGTCGAGGGGCTGCGTTATACCCGCTTTAACGGCAAACCTTCGGTGTTTGTCTCCATCAAAAGTGTCGGAGAGCAAAACGCACTGGCGATCTCCCAACAGGTGAGAGACAAGGTGGCGGAGCTCAAACAAACTCTGCCCGAAGCCATTGAGATTGAGCATTGGGGTGACTCCACCTTCTACCTCAAAGGCCGCCTCAATATGATGTTAGAAAACATGGCCATGGGCGCCCTGTTGGTATTCATCATCTTGGCTCTGTTCCTCGAATTCAAAGTGGCGTTTTGGGTGATGATGGGTCTGCCTGTCTGCTTCCTAGGCGCACTATTCCTGATGCCGTCGGTGGGAATGAGCATCAACCTATTGAGCTTATTCGCCTTTATTTTGGTGCTCGGCATCGTGGTGGACGACGCCATTGTCATTGGCGAGTCCGCCTACTCAGAGATTGAAAAACATGGCCACACCACAGACAACGTTGTGGCCGGCGCCAAACGGGTGGCGATGCCAGCCACCTTTGGGGTACTCACCACCATCGCCGCTTTTGTGCCGATGTTGCTGGTGTCGGGCCCATTCGGCGTAATCTGGAAAACCATCGGCTTTGTGGTGATCCTCTGTTTGGCGTTTTCATTGGTGGAGTCCAAGTGGATTCTCCCCGCTCACCTTGCTCACGCCAAATTGCAAACTAATAAGCGTCGCTCCTGGCTAAGCCAAAGGCAGCACCGTTTTAACCTCTGGGTTCGTGAACGCATAGAACACACCTACAAGCCCGCTCTGGAACTGTGTATCGAGCGACGTTACACCGTACTCACCACCTTCATCAGCGGACTGGTGCTGGTGGGCGCCATGATGGGCACTGGGCACATTCGCTTTGTGTTCTTCCCAGATATCCCATCTGACTTCATGCAAGCCAGCATCACCATGGAGCAAGGCACCTCTGAAACCAGTACCCTAAATGCCCTTAAGCACATGGAAATCGAACTGGAAAAGCTGGAGACGCAGTGGGAACAGGAGTTTGGAGAACGCATGACCAAACAGGTGCTTGTTGATCTGGACTCTCGAGACTCGGGCAGCTTCTTCATTGAGCTGACTAAGGGTGAAGAGCGCATGCTCGACACCCACCAGATCGCCAACCTATGGCGCGATGCCATCGGCGATCTTCCCGGAGTTAAATCACTGCAACTGGATACCGGCACCGGCGGTGACGGCGGCGCGGACATCGCCTTCCGCCTGCAAGGGGTCAACATGGAAGACCTGTCTTTGGCAGCCACAGAGCTCAAGCAGCACCTGCAGCAATATCAAGGCTTGTATGACATCAACGACAACTACAGCAGCGGCTCACAAGAACTGCGTCTGGCCATCAAGCCGGAAGCAGAGGCGTTGGGATTAACTCTGTCGGATCTGGCTCGCCAAGTGCGCTACGGCTTTTATGGCTACGAAGCTCAGCGAATGCTGCGCAACAAAGAGGAGGTCAAGGTGATGGTGCGCTATCCACTAAATGAGCGCCAATCCCAAGGCCATCTTGAAAACATGCGCATTCGTACCCCATCAGGCGTTGAAGTGCCATTCTCTGCCGTGGCTGAAATTGAGATGGCCGATAGCTACAGCGCCATTACCCGAACCAATGGTCAACGAGCCATCACCATCACAGCCCGCGCCGACAAAGACGTGGTTGAGCCAGGAAAGGTCGCCAATGAGGTCAACACCGAGTTTATGCCAGATCTGCTCGCCAACTACCCAGGGGTCAGCTCTGAGCTTGACGGTGCCAGCGCCGAGGAGAGCAGCGCCCTGATCAGCCTAGCTCAAGGGGCCGTATTGGCACTGTTCGTGATTTTTGCCCTGATGGCGATTCCCCTGAAATCCTACAGCCAGCCACTTATCATCATGTCGGTAATTCCATTTGGCATGATTGGCGCAGCCCTTGGTCACTACATTCAGGGCATCAGCCTCAATGTACTGAGCCTGTGTGGCATCATCGCCCTAGCTGGGGTGGTAGTAAACGACTCCCTTATCATGGTGGATTTCGTCAACCAGGCTCGCCGAGCTGGTCATCGCATGAAAGACGCGGTAATCAGTGCCGGTACTCAGCGTTTTCGCGCCATTGTGCTGACATCATTAACCACCTTCTTAGGGCTGGTGCCAATTCTGCTGGAGAAGAGCCTACAAGCCAAAATCGTGATTCCAATGGCGACATCACTGGCGTTCGGTATTCTATTCTCCACCTTGGTAACTCTTATTCTGGTGCCCTGTCTGTATTTGGTGCTTGAAGACATCAAACGCTTCTTCGTCTGGTGGTGGAAGCCTCAAAGCAGTGCCAAAACCACGGAGCAGCCGCACTAGTCAGTCAACGGCGACACACAACGCAAAAGGGGCCTGTTGGCCCCTTTTATTTATCTCCATTACCCAGCTCAATTTGCAGCCTCAGCCCCCCTCAACTAGCCTTTACTATTAAATCATCAAGGAATTCAAGGTGTCCTCTAAGTTATGGTCACCTTCACTGGGAAAGGATTGCCCGGAGGAAAGATGCGTTGGTTTTGTCTGGCCTTTCTGGTGGCGCTACTCTGCGCTTGCCAGCCCCATCAGTCTCAACACCCCGCTCCACAGAGCCTCAATGGGTTATGGCACTTTGATCCCGAATTGGCTACGGATCTGGCTCCCATTGAGCCCAGCTTTGATCACAGCCATTGGCCCCACATTCAGGTGCCCGGAAACTGGTTTTCACAAGGCTTTGATACCCACGGAGCCCATTGGTACCGCACTGAATTTGAGTGGACACCCAGTCAACAACACAGCACAACGGCGCTGCAGTTTGAGGGAGTCGACTACCAAGCCGAAGTCTGGTTAAACGGCCATTACCTAGGTGGTCATCAAGGCTACTTTGCCCAGTTCGAACTCGATGCCTCCCACGCGTTGATATCAGGAACCAATGTGTTGGCGGTGAAGGTAAATAGCCCCTTAGAGTCACAAAATGGCCCCTCATGGTCACTGCACAAAACCCTGATTAAAGGGGTTCTCGGCCACCACGACACTCGAGCTGGAGGTGCTTGGAGTGAGCGTGGCCAGGAGCAAAATACCGGCGGCATTTGGGGGCAAGTCAATCTGATCTCCCGCGCCGAGGTGCCCATTACTGGCTCCCATTGGCAGACGCCCATTGGGGCTAATGGTCCTCAAGGCCAATTGGCACTCAACTACCGCTCTTCGCGAACCCTAAATGGGGAGTGGCAAATTAAACTCAAACCGATCAACTTTGACGGGCCAACGCACCGATTTCAGTTCAAAGCCACCCTAGAAGTTGGCGAGCATCAAACTACAATCCACCTCCCCCCTGATGGCTATCAATTGTGGTGGCCAGCAGAGCGTGGCCAGCCTAACCTCTACCAATTAAAGGCCGAATTTCTCAGTCGGGGTAAAGTCGCTGCGCAATATCAACGACGCGTTGGCTTTCGAAGTGTGGATTATGATGGTCAACTCGGCCGCTGGACCATTAATGGCCAACCGCTGTTTCTTAGGGGCACCAACTACATCGCCCATCAATACCTGTCATTGGCCGATCACCAGTTGCTACAACAAGATCTTAGGTTGATGCAGCGAGCCAATATCAATGCAGTGCGAGTACACGCCCACATTCTGCCCCAACGCTTTTACGATCTCGCCGATGAGATGGGTATGCTAGTTTGGCAAGATTTCCCTTTGCAATGGGGATACCTCGACAGCCCCGCATTCCATCGGCAAGCGGAGGTTCAGTTAAAGCAGATGGTAGACCAATTTCACCATCACCCAAGCATCATTACCTGGTCAGCACATAATGAGCCGCCTTGGGATGCCGACTGGATGCAGTATCGCTATCCAGACTATGACCCGAACCAAAACCGAGAGCTGGACTTAAGGCTGTACCGCCAATTACGAAACTTGGACAACAGCCGTCCCAGCTTCGCCCTCTCTCGAACCGCTGAACACCCTTGGTATGGCTGGTATGGGGGAAAGTGGCAAGATTATGGTAAGCCAACTCAAGAAAAGCTCATTACCGAATTTGGTGCCCAAGCACTGCCCGATGCGCCCATCCTGCGGCAACTGCTTGGCGCTCCCGACGATTGGCCTAGCCTGCCTGATGACTGGAGCCTCTGGCAATTTCATAACTTCCAGCCCCACGAAACCTTTGAATTGGCCAAAGTGGAGAGAGGCGCTGACGCCTTAGCGCTGATTGAAAACACGCAGCGCTATCAGGCCAAACTTACCCGCTATGCCGCCGAAAGCTATCGCCGTCAGAAATATCAGCCAGTTGGGGGAATTTTCCAATTCATGTTTGTTGAGCACTGGCCATCCATGAACTGGGGCATCATGGATTATAAACGCAATCCCAAGCCAGGTTATCACGCCTTGGCGCAAGCGTTTCAGCCACTACTTCCCAGTATTGTTCACCACCAAAGTGAGTTCTCTGTGGATGAACCAGTGCCGTTGCCAGTACACATTATCAATGATCACTTGAACCCATTTAATGACGCTCAGCTCACCCTGTCTCTCCTCAAAGAGGGAAGCTTAGTCGAGCACAAGCAGCAACAGCTCTCTATCGCACCGGATTCCGTCAGCACACTCCCTCAGTTTCCAAATCGCAAACTGAAGCCGGGCAACTATCGCCTAAATGCCACCCTCTATGACCAGCAAGGAAATAAGCTGGCTAGCAGCCACTTTGACTTCGAGGTACAGCTATGAGTCGTGCATTTCTGCTCGGTCTACTGCTTGTAAGCCTCTGGGCCAACGCCAAACCGTCGATTCTGATCAATCACAGTGGTTATCTTAGCCAGCAGGATGGCAGCTTTTATGGGGATAAAGATCAACGGTGGCAGCTGCGAGCGCTGGGCAGTTCTGAGGTATTGGCTCAGTTATCAACCGACGAAAAAGGCCATGGGCAACTGCCCAAAAACCTAAAACCCGGCTGGTACCAGTTAAGTCATGGTGATACCGAGGTCACCTTAAGTGTTGGGCTAGATGGCCCCCTACAAACCCTAAAGCTACTGCTCAATGCCTACCAATATCAGCATGCTGGTAAAGCGCTCTTCGATCCCGTTACCGGTATTCGCCGTCCCCCAGCACACCTAAAGCCGGCAGTGGCCGCTCATCAAGACAGCTACACCAACAAAGGGCAAGCTTGGGATGCCAGTGGCGGTTGGTACGACGCGGGTGACTACGGAGTCTACGTAGCCACCACGGCCATCACCGCGGCTCGGTTGTTAGAGGCAGCCAATGTGCTAGAGACCAGTCAATTGGAGCTCGCCAAGCAGCTTCGCAGCGAAGCGCGGGTAGGGTTGGATTGGCTGCTGAAAATGCAGCGAAGCGACGGCGCCTTTTATCGCAAGATTGGCGGTGCCAATTGGCCGCCATTGATCCCTCCTCATCAAGACACGCAGCCTCGGTACCTGTATGGCATTTCAACTCCAGATTCCGCCAAAGCGGTGGCCGTTTTGGCCCTAGCCAGCCGCGTTATGGATGATACTCAGGCACAAAGCCGGTACCTCAGGGCGGCCCAACTGGGCTGGCAATATCTCAATACCCAAGCACAGCAGAAAATCGATTGGCATCAAGGGGACGATGGTGGCACCGGTCCCTATATGTTTAACCAATGGGATCAACAAAGCTCGCTGACTCACGATGTCGATGATCGCTTTTGGGCTGCTGCCGAACTGTTTCTGAGTCACCCCTCAGACTCGTTACAACGTTTTTTAGAAACCCACCTTCCGGAACAGATAGTCCTATTCGAATGGAAAGATCCTAGGGCTCTGGGCGTGCAGCATCTTCTGCAAAGTGGCCAGCTCCCGAAGCTCAATGAAAGACTCCGTCAGCTATTGCTAGAACGTTGCAACACCTTGAGGGAGCACGCACTCAAAAATCCATATTCAGTGGCCAACTCTCGGTTCATCTGGGGCTCAAATAAGATGGTAGCGGAACAGGGAATACTGCTGGCGCAGTGTCAACGCTTAGCACCACAGCAGGACTATTTAAGCTGGGCGTGGCGGCAATGGCACTACCTTGCAGGCTTAAACCCTTTTGGCATCGCCTACATCACAGGTTTAGGATCAAACTCAGTTCAAAATCTACATCATATTTGGGGGCGCGCGGTGGGTTTTGTGCCTGCGGGCATGATGGTAGGTGGCCCAAATCAAGACAGCCAAGCCAACATTGCTCCCAAGGGACTGGGGATGCTGAGCTATGTGGATGACGCCAAAGATTACTCGGTGAATGAATTTGCCATCGATTACAACGGGGCCGCCATTGGACTGCTAGCCGAACTCATCAGCCAGCAAAGCCCAATACAAGAGAAGGCTGCCGCCAATTAACGGCAACCCGTGGTGTGATTGCAGCGGCTGTGACTGCAATCCCGAGAGCGGGGCTGATTATTCAGTGCGTAGCTTTGATCGGATTTCAGTTTCGCCCAAAGCTGGTCTCGCTCGGTGGAGCTAGCTGTGAGTTCTTTGCAAGGATTGCAATCATGGTGCATCAGGGTACTGCAGCCACTGACAAAGACCGCCATCAGCACAATTAGGGACAACTTATTCAACATCTCTGGGTTCCTCCGTGACTCCCATGAGTTGAGTATAGACAAAGGGAACACTAATGAAGCGACAACCGTTACATATCTACTCAAAGATTGCCGGCCCACTGCCTTGGAAGATCAGCAATCAAATCATTCTGATGGCCATCACCTTCAGCCTTGTCAGTGGTGGGCAGTTCTATCTGTTCTACAACCACATTTTAACGGAGCTGGCTGAATTACTGACGTTTCAGCTGCTTCCCCATGAGCTTGAGATCGTCAACGACGCCCTTCCCAGTCTGCACCATGCGGTTTATGCCTGGGTATTGCCTCTGGCTCTGTTCAACCTAGCCCTCGCCGCAGCCGCGGCCTTTTGGCTGAGCAATCGCATCGCCGGGCCGGCCATCGCCATCCGTAACCACTTGAAGTTAATCGGGGATGGTGACCTCACCAAAGAGCTTAACCTTAGGGAAAAAGATGAGCTCAAAGAGGTCGCCGACGAGATAAATCAAAGCACCACCAAACTTCAAGTGATGGTGATGGGTTTAAAGCAAAACTTAGTCTCACTTGAAGCGGTCAATCGCCGTATTCAAAGTGAAAATCAACATGCCATCGACAGCGATCTTAACGCCATTCGCATGAATCTGGAGTGGTTTGACACCGTAGAACTTGAAAGTGATGAACCTGAAGATAAATCCGTGGATTCTCTGGCTTAACCTTAGCCTAATTAGTATGGCGCTAAATGCCTCCAGTTTGCATCAGTCAATGCTCCACCTCTATCGAGGTCAGTTTGAGCAGGCTCAAGCTCTGCTTGAAATGCAGCCAACCATAGAGGGGGACTGGCTCTATATTCAAGGCCGGTTGGCACTGCAGCAACACCATTGGCAGCAGGCTAAAACAAGCCTTAGTACCTATCTGGCTTCAGGACATGACAGTGTCCATCGCCTAGAAGCCCGCTACCTATTTGGATTGATACGCAAACATCAAGACCGGCCGCAATTAGCCCAGTATCTCGCCCTGCACCACTACCTAGAACAAGGCCTCCCCTTGGAGTGGCAACGCGGTGCCCACGCCTTTATTAAGGCCTATCCCCAAAGCGAGCTTGCTAAGCAAGTACAACTGCAGCAAGCACAAATTTGGCTTGAGTGGTTTAATCAACCACAGCAGGCCGTTGAGCACTACCAAAGGCTCATTTCTGAGTTTCAGGGCGGCGAGCAAGAGCTGGAAGCGCGGCTTGGACTGGCTTATGCCCACCTCTATCTTCAGCAGCCGTTACTGGGCAAAACACAGATCAACCAGATTGAATCCCAATTAGCCTCTCTCGTCCCAAGCACACTCAAGCGGCGAGTTTGGCGTAGGCGCACTCAAGCTGCTCAGCAGAGCATGAACCCGGGCAACGGCCAACACCCTATTCGTTTTGGTGTCGGCAGTCAGCTAAACCTAGATAAACCAACAGGATCAGGACAAAATTTTCGGCCAATTTGGAATCACCTACCTAAATCGGATCTCCCTGTGCAGCATCTTACCCTATGGATCACCCGTCATAGTGACTGGGGCTGGTTACAACCGGATCTGCTCAAAGCCGCATCTAGGGCGGGATACACCCCAGTGATCGCCTTTTGGTATTTTGGCGATGAGATCTCCCCAGAGTTCGTCGACCAGCATCGACAGGCCTATCTGGATACGCTGTCCCAAAAGCTGCTGCCTCTCATCAAAGATCTGCCTCAAGCTTACCTATTGCTGGAGCCTGAATTTAATAAAAATGGCATCAGCGACTGGGCTGGGTGGCCTAAACTAATGAAAACCAGCTTCGCTCTTATCCGCCAACACGCGCCCAACACCAAAGCAGCACTAGTGTTAGGCGACTGGCAACCCTTGGGCCAGCAGCAGCCTCTGGTGGATGAGGTCGTTGCCATGGGCGACTTTACTGCCTCGATGCTAATGATCTCTCCCCATACCGAACTGGCGCATCAATCGCCTGACTGGTCTCCCTGGGTGCGAACCTTAAGGCTCAGCCAGCAGTTGAATAAACGGTTCAATAAACCCTATATGTTGGCCTATGCCGCCCTGCCGTCAGAGCCACGTTGGCAGCAACGCCAAGCCATTGAGCTGGAAAAACTCAAGCGGTTACTGCCAGCGCTTCAGCATCAGCAGCTGTTCTCCATAAACTGGTTCAATGCCACTGATAATCCTCAGCAGCAGGGTTGGTTTGCCGAATCAGAACCCTACTTTGGCTTGTTTGATATTCACCATCAACCCAAAGCCGCCCTCAGAGCCTTTAAACACCTTGGCCCAATTACCTCAGCCTCTGCTACCGTGACCGATGTCTCTCAGAGCAGCCATAGACTAGAGATCGAATTTGACTCATGGCAACACTGGACCCTAGTTGACCAGCAGGGACGACGCCACTCGGGTGCCGGAGATGCACTGTCGTTGCCGCTTCCCATTGCGGATCTTAGCGGTCAAACCCAGTTGATGTTTGAGCGTTCGTCGGCATTAACCCTGACTCTACCGAAGCAACAGACGCACCCCAATCAAGCTCGCAACAGTCATCATTTCTCCCTGGTGCAGTGGCAGCAACTGCGACTTCCATTGGTGCCCAATAGCGGCATCGAAGGAATTTGGTTACGCCTTGAATTAACTCAGCCGCTAGATGATGGACTGCTTGTTGGCTTATCTGATGACCAAGGATTTGAGCGCACCGCCCGCCTTATCGGTTACGCCGATGCCAATCAAACCCAATTTACTGCCTTTGTGCCCCTGCATGAGCTCTCCTACCCATGGCGAAAATACCAGCCAGGTAGCGGTTTCATCTGGCACCATAGGCCAAGCCAGTCGCCATCATTACTGCTAATGAATCAAGGAACTCAATCCGTTATCGGCAAGATCACCGCTTACGGCTGGTTTTGAGATGGAATAAACAGGTTGGCTGGAGTGGTGGCCGGTTGGCAACGACCAGGGTGATAGAACTCATCCCCACGTAATCTCTCCAATCTGGAACTAGGAGGGGGATTCTTAAATAACTTGCCTTGACGCTTATAAAGCAGGCTTTGTAATACCGCAGCATTGGTACTCAGTGTCACCGATTGTTCATAGCCTCCAGTAAGCTCCTTGCGACCTTCATACCACCCCTTCTCTGGGTCATAGAGATGACGGGTAATCCACATCAGCTTATCGGTGTACTCGGTCTCAAATAGCGACCACATCATAAAAGTGGCTTTGGTAGACACCAGTGCCACATCATCATGAAAGTTGCCATCGCCATCCAAGGTCGCAAAAGGGGTTCCTAAACCAAATACCGAGTCATAAACAAAGAATGGCGCCTCACTTAATACATGCTCGGCACGAGCGGTGTAGAGTTTATCCCGTTGCCAGCGGCGCTCCTGAATCAGATAGAGGTTGCGAGCTTGGCGAGCCATGTCCAAGCGGCTGTAACTGGTATCACTGGACTCCAAATCATCCCAACGATCCCAGTTAAATTCCATCCCTGCGTACCAATAGGGGGTGGGAAGCAGAGGATCATAAACGCCATCGACCCGAGGATCGCGGCCATCCGCCAGCAGAGTGACCTGATAAAAGCGGCGAGATTGATAAGGCTCAAACTGATCCGCCTGAGACGGCTCAAATCCCCATAGATAGTAACCATAGGCGGCATACTCTTCGTAACCCAGTCTGCCCTCCTGATAACGCTCTAACTGACCATCCACCACTCGACCGCCGGTTAAGCTACCGGAGTCATCAATCAACCGACAGAAATCCCAGCGCAGCACCGCTTTATCAATGTACTCAGCAAACCTTGGATAGTGACGACGATAATAATTAAGCCAGATAAGCAGACGCCCGATCTCGATGGCTGACCAGCCAACAGCGCCGGGCTGAGCACCAAAATCCACCATGTTACCGGTTTCAATGTGGTACACCCGATTAGGCAGAGCGTTGTCGTATAAGGGCATGGTGTTCAAAAACTTAAGCAGAGCCGACAGCCGCTCGTCAAACTCCTTCTCCTTAAGAAGTTCGAATTCATTGGCCGCGTGGAGCGCCACTAAGTACTCCGCCAGATTGGTCATGGTAAAACTGGAATACCCATCCAGGGCTCCCACCAAGCCAGTGCCCGGATGGGTATTATTGCCGACGTAAGTCCATGCCAGCTCTATCCAGAGCTGTTCAGATTCATCCAGCTCTCCATGACGGCCATGCCAAAATAGATCCGAATTGGCAATGTTGTCATAACCATCTTTGACGCTGCGAGCCACCACCCCGCAGCCCGCGACCAAACTAGCCGCAATTAGTACAAGGACGGCAGGTCGAACAGCTGTGGCGAGACGGCAAGCACTGACGAATGTGCGGGCTAAACTCATCACCTAATACAGAATCCCAACGGCTTGGCGGATTCCAAGGGTGTGGCTCGGCCAATTTTCCAAATGCTTTGTAGCCCAATGCTTCGAGCAAGATGCCGTTATTGTTGGAGGTATAGGTGTTAATAAGACCTGTGCCATTTTCATAGATCCCCTCATAAAAGCCTTTCTCAGGGTTATAGAGATCAGCAATATGTTCAAACAAAATGTCGGTGTAGGGGGTATCCCATAATACCCATAGCCCGATAGCGCCTTTGATAGAAACCGCGGCAAACTGGGGCATATATTCGCCCTTTTCTGAGATGGTATTCCAGCTGTAGCCATCGGTATAAACGGTGTCGTACACGAAGTAAGGTGGTTGGTCTAACTGATGCTCGGTTCGAGCGGTGATGATCCCGGTATCCAGATAACGAGCCTCCTGTACCGCGTAAACCCGCTGAGCAAAGTCCGCCATCCACAAGTGGCTAAAATCTTCTCTCTCCGTTTGGGTATCCCAGGGGTGATCCCAAGCAAACTCGATGCCGTCTAAGGCGTAACTCTCGGTTACCACATAACTGTGAGCCGACAACTCCCGAGGGTCACGGGAATCGTAGGGGATATCGATGCCGTAGATATTCATAAACTCATAGGGCTCTGGCTTGGACGCGCGCTCAGTATGAAAGCCCCACAGCTGAAATCCTTTGGCAGCGTACTCTTCGTAGCCTAGGCGCCCCTCTTGCAGGTACTGAGTGGGCTCTCCATCGCTGCCCATGGCACCAAACATCATGCCGTGGTCGTCAATCATGTGGCAGAAATTCCAACGCAAAATAGCTGCATCAATGCCCGGAGCGTGTTCTGGATAGCGCTCTTTGATGATCCACATCCAGATAAGAAATCGCCCTAAATCCAGTGCTGAATAACCGATCTCACCAGGGTTGTTACCGTAATCCACTTTTGCGGCAGTCATGGTGTTGTACGCTTTGTTCGGCACCTCTCCCCGATATAGATCTAAGGTATTGAGCGTTTTGATCATCCTTACCATGCGATCATCAAACTCTCGTTTACCAACGATGCCAAGTTCTCGCGCAACCACCATTCCCCCGAGATAGGAAGCGGTATCCCAAAGCGTGGTGGAGGGATAGCCATCCACCGCATTCACCAAGCCTGTCGACGGCTGATAGTTGTTTTCAAAGTACTTCCATGCCACCCGCGCCATGGCCATCTCTCGCTCGGTCAAAGGGCCCCGACGCGGCTGAGGCACAGCCACTTCTGGTGGTGTTGGTTTCGGCCTGTCCACTCCAATGCCATCGCCTGGCTCGGTAGCGACAAGCTCAGCCTCTTGAACAGGCTCTAATGGTTGTGCGCACGCCGTCAGCAATAATGTTCCCAAAACAATTCGTCGCATGCTATTCCTCCTTCAATGCTAACTGCACCGGCTCACTTTGGCGGCCGACTTTCAGCAGTTGCCCCTCTCGGATAAACAGCAATGACTCCAAAATAATGCCGTTTGTATTGGCAGTGATAGCGGTATTGGTTTGATCTAACTTTTCATACCAGCCGGAATAGAAACCTTTGCCTTCGCTATCTAGGGTAGACACTTTGTCGATCAGCTTTTGAGCGTATTCATCCTGATAAAGGGCGTACCAACCAAAAGCGGCCTTGGTTGAGATGCTGCGAAACTCATCGGCATCCTCTCCCGTATCCGTGGTGGCATGCCAAGCTTGGCCACTGGAAAACACCGTGTTGTAGACAAAATATGGAGGGCGATCGATGTTATCTTCGCTGACCGCCGTAAGCTGCCCAGTGCGCTGATAACGCCCCTGCTGAGCCTGATAGACTCGCCAAGCAAACTCATGAGAAATACGATCCCAGCCAAACTCGAGTCCATCAAGAATGTAGGATTCACTCACCACATAGTTGTGGGCCTTATACCGTCGTGGATCGCGTTTATCGGTAGGTACCTGGACCCCATCAATTTCAACTAAGCGTAAAAAATCGGTATACCTCAATGCCTGAGAAACGTCCTGGCCCATCAATGACAAGGATTTGGACGCGTACTCCTCATAGCCAATTCGCCCCTCTTGAACGAATTCAGTCAGTTCATTGGTTACCCTTGCACCGTACATTACCCCCTCTTGCAACATGGGAGCGATGTTCCAACGTGCCAACACTTTCTGAACTTGGGCAGTGAATTGTGGGTACTCCCAAACCAGAATATTGAAGGGCACCAACACTCGGCCAATATCGATAGCAGACCAACCAATGCCTCTGGGATTCGGCGTGTTATCGTAGTTCACCATGGCCAGAGAACGGGTGTCATACACCTTGTTAGGAAGGGTGTCATCGAACAGAGGCAGCAAGGCTAAACTGGTAAGCGCCTTACCCATTCGTTGTTCAAATTCATCGCCATCGATGAGCGCAAGGCGCTGAGCAGAGATAAGTCCCATTAAGTAAGAGGCGGTATCCCACAACGTGGTTGAGGGGTAACCATCCACCGAATTGGCCAGCCCGGTAACCGGTTGCGTATTCTGCTCAAAGTAAGCCCATGCCGCCTGAGCCCATTGACGCTCTTCTGCAGTCAACGGCCTAGGGTCAATGTCTGGTATCTCCTCAGAGAAGTGGAGCTTGTCCACCAGATCATTGTTGAA
The DNA here is from genome assembly GCF_005116665.1 of Ferrimonas aestuarii. Classification (GTDB taxonomy): domain Bacteria; phylum Pseudomonadota; class Gammaproteobacteria; order Enterobacterales; family Shewanellaceae; genus Ferrimonas; species Ferrimonas aestuarii. The sequence goes on from NZ_SWCJ01000013.1 coordinate 33,182, forward strand.
CTCCTGCTGCTCAAGGCTAAGCACCAACGAAAAAGCGACGCCCAAGCCAACCAAAAACACCAAATGATGCCGTGCATTTAACAAGTCCTGTTTGAAAGCCATCCCCGCTTTCTCCTGTTAATATTGAGCCAAGGCTCAAGAATCCCAATGTCCCTATGCGGGGCTTTGTTCCAGTTTTTGCTCCGGTTTCCAGAATGCCGCCATCACCAAGCCCGACATGGCAATCACGTTATTCAGTCCCCAGAAGGTATTCACAATCATGCCGCTTAAGCTGTGATCGCCATACCAGTTAAACTCCATGTTGAGCCACCCAAGCATCAATGCCAGTAACGTCATCACCATCACCCCCGCTTGAGGGAGTACCAGATGGAAAAAATTCCCCTCCTGCCGCTCTTTCGGCGTAGTCGGGAACTTGATCTCCTGACCTTTCAGCACCGTCCATATCGCCCGTAGGTTGACCGGGAAGAATGCCAAATAATTAGCCTTACCTTTGAACCCAGCCAATCCCCAAGTCGCCGCCATGGTGGCCAGTTCATTACAGATAATGAAGGGGATGAAGTGCAGGTAGAAAGACTGAGAATAAGCCGAGACCGGCGCAATTCCCGTCAGCAGGTAGACAATGGGCGACAATAAAAATACAACGTTCCAAAGCGCGCCGAGGTAACTCCACACTGTAGTGGCGTACATCAATCGCTGTTTAAATGACATTCCAGGGCGAAACAGTGGATTGTCGTTCTTGGCGATGTCCAAGGTGCCGCCGGCGTATTTGAATCGCTGGATAACCCAAGTCTGTAGATCCTGAGGTGACAACATCTTGGATTCCACCTGAGGATGCATCACCGACTTCCAGTCTCGATCTGGGTCGGCATGCAGAACCACTGAAGTGTAGATGTCCTCAGAAACGTGAAACTTATAGGGGGTAAATTCCGTATCCAGAATAGTCTGAGTATCCATCATCTGCTGCAGCTCAGCATCCAGTTCCGCCTCGCCAGTGAACTGTTTGATCTGCTTGTCCTGATGGCTACGCTGCTTATCGATGTTTTCAGAGTAGGACTTTAATGCCGCTTCCATCACCGCCTCCCGACGATGAATGGATCCCGCACCACAGCAGAACGACGCATTAGCCCAATTGCGGCGGCGCTGAATCACGTCATAAAACATCTGCGGATCGTTTACAAACGGGTCTTGCCCTATGGTAATTGGGCCATAAACCCGCTCTGCCAATTTCCCCATCCAACGGCCTGGGGCTCCAATTTTCCCCTGTAGCCACAAAGGTAATCGCTTGCCCTCGGGCAGATCGAAGAACCACTGCGGCGTCTGCACCCAAGCCACATCAGGGTCTCGGAAGTACCCTAAGCAATGCTCCAACATGGTAGGAAAAGGACGGGTGTCAGCGTCGCAAATGACAATAAAGTCGCCACTGGTTTGCTCCATGGCATTTCTAAGATTACCGGCTTTAAAGCCAATATTGCCCTCGCGAGTGATGTAATCGACCCCCTCCTCTTCAGCCATCGCCTGCATTGCTGGCCGCTTGCCGTCATCGAGAACCGCAATGCGAATGTCGATATTATGGGGATAGTTCATCCGCTTGGCGTCTTGTACCGACAGACGAACCAGCTCCACCTCTTCATCGTAGGACGGGAAAAACAGATCAACGTAGATAACCCGATCCTCCTCTAGAGGAAGGCTTAGGCAGTCGTTGATGGTCTTAGGCGGCGGCTGTTGTTGATAATCTCTAGTTTTCCAGAGATTTATGGAAAACAGCACTAAGCCAATGTAGGCGCACGTCTCAGCAACCACCAAAGGAATGGCGAACCATAGAGCGTCATAATTGAGCGACTCAGTCCAGCGCCACCAGATGTACCATGCGCCAACCGTCAGGTTTACTGTGGCTAGAAACTGAAACAACAGCTCTCGCCAGGGGCTATGTTTGAGCGGTTTTGGAGGCTTCCTGCCTTCAAACTCTTCGAAATAAAATCCCATCTTGGTATCCCTACACCGATTTTGTCATCCGAAAATAGTTACGTTCATCGAGACGTTCGTAACTTTGGGTATCCATTACCTGATCAACTATCCCCAAACCCCGTCCACTGGTTAGCCAAGTGGAAGGGTCATCCAGATCCAATTCCACTAGCTGGGGATTTTTCACCTTATCGATCTGCTCTTCGGGCATCGGAATGCCACTGTCTACCAAGGTAATCTCAATCCCTGTTGCCAACTGCTGGTATCGAATCTCCAGTTGACCACCGGGCTTATCCTGATAGGCATGCTCTACCACGTTGTTGCCAATTTCTGCTACCGCCAACTCAATCATGCTGGCTTCCTCTTCTGGCAGGGCAGACAGCAGGTACATGGCCGAAATCGACTTCGCCATCAAAGCCACAACTTCATAACTGGCGGGTCCTGATAAGGTGATTCCGCAATCCATTGCGCCCCTCCCAATACCTGAGTTACTCAACCGAACGGAGTCGCACCACATCACCGACGGCCATGGGTAACACTCGGCTATCTTTCACCGTATGATTCATACCGCACTCGTAGACCGTGCAGTGGTTTCCCTCATGATCAATACAATGATCATCAATGATCATGCGATCGGTCACATAGGCCTTAGAACACACCCTGGAGTAATCATCTACCGAGGCATTTTCCAACACCGCACCACTTTCAATGACACAGTTATTGCCAATCACCAACGGGCCGCGCAGTTTTGCGCCGGTATGAATTCGGCAACCATTGCCGATAACCACAGGCCCTTTAATATCGAGCATCTCCAGATCCATCACACAATTGATCCCCACATACACCCCAGGCGCTATCTCTTTTCCTGGAATGGGGTAATTTTGGATCTCGCCCGTTAGAATCTCTTTCGTTACCTGCCACACATCGGATAAGCGCCCTACGTCAACCCATTGAAAATCAAAAGCCTTGGCGTAGAAGGGCAGATTGCGGCGCACTAGATCTGGGAACAGATCGCCGCCGATATCGTATTCACCATTAGCGGGAATGTAATTGAAGATCTCAGGCTCGAAGATGTAGATGCCGGTATTGATGATGTCGCTTTTGGCATCTTCGGTCTTCGGCTTCTCCTGAAAACCAACCACCCGGCCATCGGGCAAGGTGTTTACCACACCGTATTTATGCAGCTCATGTTTAGGCATTTTCTTGGTAACGATGGTGGCAAGGCCGCCTTTCTTTTTATGCCAAGCGATCGCTTCCGTGAAGTCCAGATCGATCCACGCATCGCCACAGACCACCACAAAGGTGTCGTGAAAGAATCCCGACGTTTGCTGAACACGGCGCATGCCGCCCGCACTGCCCAGCGCCTTACCCTCTAATGAGCCATCTTCCAGTTTTTTACCCTCATAGGAGTAACAGAGGTCGACACCGTACTGTTTTCCATCTCGAAAATAATCTTCCAAGACGGGCGCCATGTAGCAGGTGTTAACAATGATTTCATCAATTCCATGGCGCTTAAAATGCCCGATAATGCTCTCCATCAATGGACGGCGCAAAATGGGGATCATCGGTTTAGGAATTTTTTCGGTGATGGGCCGCACTCGTGTGCCTGAACCCGCTCCTAAAATCATGCCTCTCATAACTTCTACTCCCTAAGCAGACAGCGCCGTCGACACGTCTTTATGGCACTGAAAGATTCGATCCATCCGGGTGAGCCGGAACAGCTCCTCCACCGCTTTCTGCAGCCCGACAATCTGCAACTTGCCATTCCCCTTAAGGGACTTTAAAACTGCAACCACGGCGCCTAAGCCACTTGAATCCATGAATTTAACCTCAGATAGATCCAACACAATGTGTTCATGTCCTTGCTCGATAATGGTTTCCACTTCAGAGCGAAAACTGGGCGCTGAACTGGCATCCAAACGGGGCTGTTTTAAGGTAACGATTAAGTGGCCTTTGCGGCTTTCAGTATGAAGTTCCATAGCATAGATCCTTTATTCACCTAGCCACTCAATGGCTAATATGGAGACGTCGTCATCGTAATCTGGACCCACATTCCATAGGTCCAACTTGGCTTTCAAACTCTTTAACTGATCGTCAATGGGCAGAGCTTTATCAGACTCCAGAGACGCCATCATTCGCTCAACACCAAACTCCTCCTTGGTGGCATTGAAGCATTCAGTTACACCATCAGAATAGAGATAGAGCCGCTCTCCTGGCTGCAGCTGTATCTGGTAGGAGTCATACTCAAGGTTGGGCAACATGCCCACAGGAAACCCTTCCTGATTGTGCTCTTGTATTCCTGACTTCCCCTGCTGAATTGGACCCGGATGACCCGCCTGACACAGGGTAACCACACCGGTTTTTACATTTAAAATGGCATTGACCATCGTGAAGTACTGACTGTTATCCACCTCACCCTGAAAACGATCATTGAGCGTTTCCACCACCTGAGCGGGGTCTGCAATCTCGTAAAAAGGCGCTTGAGGAAGGTAGCGTTTCATCACGCTGCGTCCTTTCTGCGACGGGGACATCACATGCTTGAGTGTAAACGACAGCAACGCCGCCGGCAGGCCATGACCAGAAACATCCAGCAAGTAAAAGCTGACGTGCTGCTCATCCAATCGCTGGTAATCGAACATGTCCCCACCCAGAAATGCCGAACTGGTGGCGAGCCAGCCAAACTCAACGCCTGGGAGTGATTTGATCGTTGGCAACAGCTTGTAGTGCATGTCTGCAGCGACCAAAACGTCATTTTCGATACTGGCGTAGGCCTTCTCTAGTTTCTCTTGTTTCAACTGCAACTGATTGTGCAAATCAATAAGACGGCCACCGGCTCGGATTCGAGCGTTGAGTTCCGCTTTAGGTGCCTGTTTGGCAATAAAATCGTCTGCGCCTACATTGAGGCCGGAGATGATCCTCTCCTCATCGTCATTGGAGGAGAACATGATGAAATAGATAAAGCGATCGACTGCCTTCTCCTGCTTAATCAACCGACAAAGCTCGAAGCCATCCATGATCGGCATGGACCAGTCAGAGATGACTAACTGAATCGATTGATCTTGCTGCAGTGCCTCAAGGCCAGCCTGTCCATCGGCCGCCTGCACCACGTCGTGACCAAATCGCTTTAACGATGCCGCCAATACCATCCGCACGTCAGCAGCATCTTCAACTATCAGCAGTTTCATTAAGCCTCAATTCCTTCTGAGCACCTTCGCTATTCGCAAATTTAACGCTAGTAGAGAATCATGAAGTCGGCAAACCAAATTAGGAAAAAACCACTCAATTACAATCAATTCAATTGTTATCCAGCGGGGATTTTTTATGACAAAAATTGGCTTAATTACGGTTCTATGGTCTATCTCTTTAACACCAGAGGTAGGCATCAATCAGGGAGTGGTAGGGCCGTCATGGATGAGGCGATGATTGGGACTCGACTAAGAATGGCAGTTTGGGGGGCACTGATGCTACTGGTGCTCTCGGTAGCAGGCTGCCTGAATCAAAAACAACACCAACAGCAATTGGCACATAAGCGTGTACACCAACAACAACTGATGCTACACCTACTTGAAGATCGGCTTAACCAGGTCAAAAGCCAAAAAGATCCCGATTGGCAAAGCGTTATCAAGCTGTCTCGATACCTAAAAGAGCAATCTCCACTGGATTTTGATGAGTACCTCGCTCTGTTCCTTGTTACTCAGCCCAAAGGCCCCAATCAACAACAGCTTCACGATCTCATAAAACAACATCGCACACCGGTTAAGTACGCTTCTCGAGCTTCTTTACCATTGGATAAAGATTGGCAGCATCGTATTCAAGAGCTGGAAGAGCTACAGATGGCGCTAATTACCAAGGTCAATGAACAAAACAAACTCATCCAATCACAAAGCCTGACCATCTCACAGCTCACAAACCAGCAATCACAACAGCAAGCACAGTTAGAGCTTTGGCAACAGGAACAACAGCTTCAGCAACATGAAGTCTCCATGAGCCCCTTGTATGTACGCACTTTCCCCGAAAATGCCAAAATTGAGGTGCTCAACATTACTCCCCGATTTGTCCAAGGGATCGCCCTTCCCACCGGCAAGTATTTAGTCCAGGTGTCGGCGACCGGATACAACACCAGTAACCGTTGGATAGAGCTCGCACCACTGCAGAACCGATTTTGCATCGGCCTGAGCCCAAACACCGCCCTACAAGGCCCAACTCCAAGCCAACATCAGAGCGCCATCTTTGAAACGACCTGTGCCATCGACTGATGGATTCCACGGGTAACGGTTGCCCGAGTAGTTGTTGTACTGCAGTGAGAAGGTAAACGGGCGCCAATCAAAATAGCCAAATCCATAGGTAAAGTCAGGACTCCAAGGCTGCTTCTGAGCCGAATCGGGGTAGTGGAACAGCGCAAAACTTACATACCAATTCCCAGTTATCGTGTATTTACATCCTAAACTCAGGCTCTTACCATTTTTTAGGTACTCACTGCTCTCAAGATCAAAGTACTCAGGTGTGTGATTGTAATCCAGCTGACAGCCCATGGCGGCATCATCATAGATGGAAAAGGGGCGAATCAAGGATGAGGGAACCGGAAACTTCCAACCTAGAGACCAAGTACCCCGATTAAAATAGGTGGACTTTTCTCTTTCGTCTGGGCTAAATCGGTTACCTCCGTAATTGGAATAGAGCAAACTAAAGGTATACGGACGCCAATCACTGTAACCAAATACATAGGTATAATCTGGCTCCCAAGGCTGCTGCAGATCGCCATCAAAATAGTGATACAGAGTCACAGTGGCAAACCAGTTGCCAAAAGGCGTGTACTTTAAGGTCGCCGTTGCCGACGGGTTGGTTCCCTCAATACCACCAACGTTATTGTCTGGATCCGCCGCCATCACGCTCTCTTTAAGGGGATAATGCACCGCTAAGTTGCCAGACCAACCGGCATACCAAGGCTGAGATTCATCGAACAGTTCGCCGTATGGAACAGCAAATGAACTGCTAACGCCGTTCCAGATCGCCTCCCAGCTCTCTTCGGGCTCCTCCACCTCCGATGCTTTTTGCACCTCCATCGGCGCGGTGAGCACTTTTGGTCTGTCGGTCTTAGCTTGCTTCGCAGCCTGTTTGTAAAATTCCGACTCGCCCGCCTGTGCCCCAGCCGCTCCAAAGCACATCACAGTCAATACCGCCCTTATTCGAATCACCATCTTCATCCCTAAAGAAGCGCACAATCAAAGTATTCATCTAGTTTTATTGGAGAAAGCTGCAATCCTGTCCTAGCGTTAAAGTCATCAACAAAACAAACCCCAAGGAGGGGGTATGAGAGATACGTTAACGCAACTGCTCATGCAGCAAGGGGACATTACCCATCAACTCAATCTAAGTAACAGCCAGCATTTAGCAAAGTTAACCGCGATGGCAGAGTTTCTCTTATCTTCCAAGTTGGACTTGTTTCAACTTAAAGCGATGGAACAAGAGTTAATCCTCCACCAAGCACTTGCTGCAAAAATGGCAGTAAAATTAGCTATTTCCAAGATGCTCTTAAAACAGTGTAGACCTAATACACTGATTAGTGTGGTTTTTGCGATGTTCAAGGAGCATCAACGCATGCTCACTTCTCAGCAGCACCCCTACGGCGAAGATTTCATTCGCCGTAAAGTCGAACAACTTCAATGGCTGTGTGACGATAATCCAAACGTGGATTGGCGGATGATCATGGTGGATGACGGCTGCCCTAATGACAGTGGTCTTCAGGCCTGTAAGCAGATTAAAGAGCTTGAAGACGGTGAAAAGCTCGAAGTCTGCTTCCTGAAAGAGGCCATTGATCGGGGCTTAGGTCCTGCGGCCCAGTTGAAAACTACCGCCGACAGTCAGAAAGGAGGCTCCATCGCTTATGGTATCTGGCATGCGGCACAGCGCGAAGCCCATAAAGACCACTTTATCGCCTACACCGATGCCGACCTTTCCACCCACCTTGGTCAATTAGGCTTACTGGTTGATAACCTCACCCAGCATGACAACCTCATTGCCTGTGGCTCGCGCCGTGAACCGACTTCTGTTGTGGTCAAGCAGGGACTTAGAAATCATCGAGGCAAGCTATTCATCTATCTGTGGAAACGCTTGCTTCCTCAACTGGACAACATCATCGATACCCAGTGCGGGTTTAAGATGTTTCGTAGCGATCTTGTCAGTGAGTTAACTCAACACATGATAGAGAGCAAATTCGCCTTCGATCTTGAACTGCTGTTAAAAGCACAACTGTCACACCCCAATCGAATCGGCAAAGTGGGGGTGGGGTGGATCGACAGTGATGCGCTGTCCACCACAACCGAACTGTCGCCCTACCTCACCATGCTGAAATCCATCGTAAAAATGTACCGCAGCTACGTGCCAGCTCAAGCGGTTTCAGATCAGTTTGCTCAGTTAATTGATGCCCTTGAGGAACCCCAATGGGTACAGCTAGTGGAGGCGATGGCGGACCAAGTGGATAGCATGGACATCAATTTAATCTGCCAAAAAGAGCTGTTTAGTGCCAATAGTCTTGCCAGTGAAGCTGGGATTACCGAATCTGTGGTTTCACCTTAGTACCGAAGACACAAAAAAGGCAGCCCTGTGGCTGCCTTTCTCAATATCACGCTCCGCTTTAGCTGTTGTCAGCTTTGATGAAAAGCGCAATGAAAGTCGCAATGATCGTTGGTAGCAACCACGCCATACCCACATCGTACAAAGGCAGGAAGTTCAGCTGACTGGTATTAACGCCAGCTGCGCTGACGCCATCAATCAAGCCAAACAGGGTCGAAACCGCCACCATCAGAATCAAACCGACACGCTCGTTCTTCATGTAAGAGCGAGCAAAACAGAAGGCGATCAGTGCCATCGCAATGGGGTACACCATCATCAATACTGGAATACTGATGGCGATCAGCTGGCTCAGACCGACGTTAGCAACCACGGCACAGAACACCGCATTGATCACCACAAAGCCACGATAGCCAACCTGAGGTACCAACTCGCCGAAGTATTCTGAACACGCTGACAGCAAGCCAATAACCGTGGTAATGCACGCCAGAGTCACTACCGCGCCCAACATCACCACCCCAAAGGAACCAAATACCTGCTGCACAAAGGTCGTCAAGATAACGCCACCGGTATCTGCCCCCATGCCAAGTTCAGAACTGGTTGCGCCTAAGTAGAATAGAGGCACATATACGAAGCATAAGCCAGCGGCAGCGATGATCGCGGCGATGCTCAAATAACGAGCTTGCTGGCCACTTTCGGTAACGCCCTTCTTACGCAGAAGATCCACAATCAGCATACCGAACACCAGAGATGCCAGCGCGTCCATGGTACCGTACCCTTCAAGGAAGCCCTTGGTAAAAGGCTCGGTTCCATAGGCACCCTGAGCGGCAACAATCGGATCCTGCGGAAACAGGAATGCCGCAATAGCCAAGATTGCAAAAAGCACAATCAATGCTGGGGTGAGAATCTTGCCCACGCTGTCGACCAGTTTGCCGGGAAACAGCGCCAGCACCATGGCTAGGCCGAAGAAGATCACGGAATACAGTGCTTGAGTGGTGGCATTCGCGCCATCTAAGAAAGGAACCGCCCCCATCTCATAGGCAACCAAGCCAGCACGAGGCGCTGCGAATGCCGGACCAATAATGATAAAAATGGCACAGGCGATGGCCAAGCCAACCCAACTAGGTAGCTTTTGGGTGATCACCGGAATACTGCCACCCGCTTTCGCAACGGCAATTAGACCCAACAGGGGTAGACCGACAGCAGTACAAAGGAAGCCAATCATGGCTGGCAGGTAGTTATCACCTGCTAAGAAACCCGCCATAGGCGGAAAAATCATGTTCCCCGCGCCCAAAAAGAACGCAAAGGTCATAAAGCCGACACTCAAAGTGTCCATTACTGACAACCGCTTTTCCAAACTTACCTCTTCATTTTCTCTTATTTGGTTCTTCCGAACCTGTGTAAACCTTAATTTACACTCATCATCTCAATTTCGCCCTCAGATTTGAGGGTTTTCTAACCAGCCGTTTGGTAAAAGCGAGCTTCCTTGGTGTTTTTTTCGTCCGTATCACACAAGTGTAATTTCGCGCACCGCAAAATCGCGTGGACACTAATACCATGACTCAAAACCCAGCTCAATAGCCTCACCACAAATTGAAACCAAGTAACACCAAACCATTAACATTCAAAAATGATAAGATTTGAATCGTTTTCAAGCCATTTTGGCAACAAAAACGGGTACCTATTGATCATTTTCGTTCAATATTGAGAGGTGCTAGCTAACAAGTTTCAAATCGAGATTTTCACAACCTCTATTGTGAATCGATCAAAATCGCGCTAGGCGCTTAAACGCAATAAAACTGCACAGTTTTACTGAACTTCCTCCATGGTCTTTGTTAGTATTCGCCCCCAGCTTTTAGCGAGACCTACCATGGGATTCACCTTCAAACAATTTCACGTCAATGATGACCAATGCGGAATGAAAGTCAGCACCGACTCTGTGCTGCTTGGCGCATGGGCACAGGTTGAGGAAGGCGAAACCATCCTAGATATTGGAACCGGCAGCGGCTTGCTATCCCTGATGGCAAGCCAACGTGGCGCTGGCCATGTTCTGGGCATCGAACTCGACGGCAGCGCCAGTCAACAAGCCCAAGCCAATGTGGCTGCCAGCCCATGGCCTACTCAGATTGACATCGTAAACACTGGCCTAGAGGCATTCTGTGAAAGCAGCGCCAATCAGTTTCAGCACATCATTAGTAACCCCCCCTATTTCGAATCAGGGTTGGTTTCGCCCTGCCAAAAGCGGGGGAGCGCTCGTCATGGACTAAGCTTTGAGACGCTGTTCCGTTGTGCGAGTCAGCTACTGGCCCCCAGTGGCAAAATGAGCCTGGTGCTGCCCACCCAAGCTTGGCTGTCAGCCCAGCAAGCAAGTCAGGCACAGCGCCTGTACCCAACAAGGGTTACCCAAGTCACAACACGCCCAAATAAGCCGGTTAAGCTGATGCTTATTGAACTGTCTCGTGCTGTTACCCCATGCCAAACCGAGTCGCTACTGATACACTCAGAAGCAGGCCAGTACAGCACCTCCTTTAAACGGCTAACCGCCGACTTTTATCTCAACGGATAATCCAAAGATGAGTTTTGACACTTTAGATCTTGATAGCCGTCTCATCGGCGCAATGAATAAGGCCGGCTATCAGGAGCCAACCGCGATCCAATCTGCCGTCGTTCCTGTGGCAATGGAGCAAAAAGACATCCTGGCGGATGCCCCAACAGGCACCGGAAAGACCGCAGCCTATCTTTTACCAGCGCTGCAACACCTTCTGGACTTTCCCCGTCGCGATCCCGGCCACCCACGAGTATTGATCTTGACGCCCACCCGCGAACTGGCGACTCAGGTTAAAAACTACGCCGACAAGCTCACTGGCAGCCTCAACCTGATCACCGGTGCTCTGACTGGCGGCGTCGATTTCGCTGCCGACAACGAGATGCTGTCTAAGAATCTGGATATCTTGGTGGCCACTCCTGGCCGCTTGATGGATTACATCGAAAAAGAGAAGATCGCCTGCCGCGATATTGAAGTTCTTATCATCGATGAAGCGGATCGCATGCTGGACATGGGCTTTGGCCCGACGGTAGATCGCATCGCCGCAGAAGCTCGCTGGCGCAAACAAACCATGCTGTTCTCCGCCACCCTTGAAGGCAAAGGGATCGACAGCTTTGCTAAAGAGATTCTCAACGAGCCAGAGTCGATCAGCGCCGACCCGTCTCGCCGCGAACGCAAGAAGATCAATCAATACTACTATCGCGCCGACGACGCTGCCCATAAGCTGGCACTGCTAAAACGCATCTTATCGGATCCAGAGTGCACCAAAGCCGTCGTATTTGCTCGCACTCGAGAGCGAGTCGAGTCCCTTATCGCCCAAATGGACCGTGCCAAAATTCGCACCAACTGCTTGAAAGGTGAAATGCCTCAAGCTAAGCGTGACGCTGCTGTGGCAAGATTTAAAGATGGTGAAATTGCGGTGTTGATCGCCACCGACGTCGCCGCACGAGGCCTAGACATCCACGGTATTACTCACGTAATCAACTACGATCTACCTCGTCACGCAGACACCTACGTACACCGCATCGGGCGAACTGCCCGCGCAGGAGCAAAAGGCACCGCGATCTCCATTGTAGAGGCCCATGACCACCCACAACTGGGTAAGATTGAGCGCTACACCAAAGACACCATTCGTCGCCGCGTCTTCCAGGATCTAAAGCCTAAGACTAAAGAGCCAAGCGCGCCGAAGAAGAGTAAGTCGAAGACCAAGACCAAGCCTAAAAAGGCCAAAAAGAAGAAGTAAGATCATCGAGCCGCCCGCACTGCGGGCGGTGGAGAGTTTCTCATGAATCAGCTCGTCTATGACATTCGCAACAGTCGCTACATCAACCTGACTGGCCGCTGTACTCTACGCTGCCAATTTTGCCCTAAGCACAATGGCAGCACCGAGGTTCATCAATACCAACTTAAGCTGGATCATCAGCCTAAGGCAGAAGAGATCATCCCGCTACTTGAAGACGTCACTCAGTTCGAAGAGATCGTCTTCTGTGGTTACGGTGAGCCCACCCTGAATCTGGACGCCCTATTGGGCATCGCCCAACATGTGAAGCAGCAAGGCGGGCGAACCCGGCTAAATACCGATGGGCTAGGCAACCTATTCCATCGACGCGATATTCTGCCGGAACTGGGCCAGTGCATCGATTCCGTATCGATATCCCTTAATGCTCAAAACGAAGCGGTTTACCAGCGCCACTGCCAACCAAAACTCAAAGGCAGCTATCAAGCAGTGCGGGAGTTTGTTGCCCGAGCACCTCGATACATTTCAACCGTTTGTGCTTCCGCGATTGACGGCCTAGACGGTGTAGATATTAACGCTTGCCAGCAAATCTGTGATGACGCAGGCGTGGAATTTAAGCACCGAAAACTGGACGTGGTTGGCTAAAATTGCGGCAAGATTAAGCCATAGGAAGGCAAAAACAATGGTGATACACTGATAACACTTGTTCAACAATTCAGTGTGTTATGAAGAATAAATTGAGTCGATTATTGGACTCACTGCCCCTTTCATCTCAGTCAAGGGATACCCACCACCAATCACTATGGGTACAGCTAGCTGCGGTCCTCGGCATCGCCGCGATCCTCCTTGGCTGGGGCTTGGGTCACACACTGGAACAACACCGCCAACAAATATCCGCTCAACGCTTCTCTCAAATTCAGCTGTTTAGCCACCGTTTAAGCGACAGCCTGTTAGCCCTGCAACAGCGAGGCGAGATCATCTCGCAGATCGGTGTGTTGAAATACCTACTTGCCCAGCCGAAAACCAATGCCAGAGACGTAGAGGTCTACCTGCAGGGCCTAGTTGATAAGCTCGATGCCATCGAGATGATTGAACTCTACGATAACTCAGGAGCTCTGGTTCTGCACACGCGTCCCTATCAGGATCGCAGCTACCGAGGCGAAGCCGATGCCAGACAGCCCCTAGGAGAAAGCCGAGCCCAGTTCTCACCCATGCTGCTTAATCAGGAACGTCATCAGATCGGGCACTGGCAGAAACTTCCAGTGGCAGACAACGATAAAGGGATTCAATACGCAACCATTTTTGCCGATCTTAGCACCCAATTTACCGCCTTTCATCGCAGCGACCCCTTAGGCGAAATTCCCCTTATTCTGTTTAGCGACAACGGCGATGCCCTGTCTCTATCCCAACATCCACTGCAGCAAACTGAAAAAACGCGCCTGTGGCAACGCATTGAACAACACGACTTTGGCCAGCAAGTTTTGCAAGACAAACACTATCTGTTTGTGAAGATCCAGGCGGGCAACTTTGATCCTTTCTATCTGGTCTCGTTTGTGGATGAACGTCAACTGCTCGACTTCAGCCGAGAGGCGCAGCAAAAACTGGTCATCGTCACGCTCATCTTTACTCTGCTGTTTTTCTGGCTGGTCATTCAGCGGCACGGTGTACGTAAACAGCAGCAACATTACCATCATGCTCTGACGGTAGTCGAAAACGTGTTTGAACAAGCCAATGCATTGATCCTGCTATCTCGGCAAGGAAAGCTGCTGCTGGCCAATCCAAATGCCCAACAGCTTCTGGCGGAACTGCAGCCGGACGAGCAACCCCTGTGGTTTTACCAACTGTTTTCGGAGGAGGATGGCGACTACGCTTGGTCTCAAGCCATCGAATTTGGCAATTGGCAAGGACGGCTAACAACTCGGCAGAACACCGGTGTTGAGGTGAAACTGCAATCAAATCAGCAACAAGGGTTTGGCCTTATTCTGATGACCCTCAACCCAAGCTCGAGCCTAGAGCTGCATCTACCGGACACCAGTTTGGGGCTAGCGCTGTTGAACGATGATCTGCTGCCAATTAAACAAAACAAACAGCTGTCCACGTGGTTAGTGGGCAGTAGTGAATGCCTAAGCAGCTTCTTAGGCACCCATCAAAATGAGATTCGCTGCGCCCTTGAGCAACATGGCCATTGGCAAAGTGAAGCCCCGGTGAAACTCAACCGCCACCATTGCTATCTGACCCTAGACCATCACCTAGACTCCGGCCACTGGCTGCTGGTGGCCATCCCAAATAACCACCAACACGAATCAGTCGCCACCAGCGGGATTTAAAACTTATACAGCAGCGTCATCGACGTTTCCGTATCCAGCTTCTCTTTGTCGTCTACCGGGCTGGTGGTGTGCTTAAGCTTGATGGCAAACTTCATCGCCAGTGAACCAATTAAGTTAGCAATAACCGCCGTTTCTGAGCGAGAGATGGTGGCATAACCACTCAGGCTGATGTCTGACGAGATGGTCTGCTTGAACTCCGCATTCTCGGAGAACTCCCACCAATACTCCGCATTCACTCGAGCGATGATGGCCGACTCATTGCCATTATCTGGGGCTTGAGAGCGGTCCACACGCTTGTAGGAGTAACCAGGGCCCGCTTCAATATCGAAGTACATCTTCGGCTCATGATAGAGGCGGTGACCATAGCCCGCTGCAGCGGTCGCTACGTACTTGTAACCAGAGAACTTATCGATGTCATCAGAGATAAAGCCAAACATGTAGGATTTATCATTAAAACGGTAATTGGTTTGCGCTTCTCCATAGTAGCGCTCACTGGAGACCTCATCTTCATCTTCAACGTAAAGCGCTTCCAACAGATAACGATTTTCAAACTTATTGATCCAGTGCTTGTACTCCACCTTGCCTTTAACGGTGGTTACTTCACTGTTACCGCTGGTGTTTGAAAAACCCAGCTCGGCATTTCCTGAAGGCAGGTTTGCCTCCTCGGCGGCTACTTGAGCGGACAATACAGCAACCGTTAACAGTCCCAAAGTTCCTTTCATAGGTCTTATCCTTGTCGATTATTGGTATCGCTTTTCGCCACAACAAAATAACATAACTCCACTGAAAACTAACAAAAACGCCCGCATAAATGCGGGCGTTGGTGTAATCAATTCAGATAAACAGTTAGATGTTTACTTTAGGATCCAGATCACCAGCAAGGTAACGCTTATACATCGCCTGCAGAGACAATGGCTTCATTTTAGAAGCTTGACCCGCACAACCGAAGGCTTCATAACGATCGGTACAGATCTGAGCCATGGCATCCATGGACGCCTTCAGGAATTTACGAGGGTCAAACTCAGATGGATTTTCCGCTAGGAACTTACGAACCGCACCGGTTGATGCCAGGCGCAGGTCAGTATCGATGTTCACTTTACGCACACCGTACTTAATGCCTTCCACGATCTCAGATACTGGAACGCCGTAAGTTTCAGGGATCTCACCACCAAACTCGTTGATGATTGCCAGCCACTCCTGAGGAACCGAGGAGGAACCGTGCATCACCAGATGGGTATCAGGGATGCGAGCGTGGATCTCTTTGATGCGATCGATACGCAGCACTTCACCGGTTGGCTTCTTGGAGAACTTGTAGGCACCGTGGCTGGTACCGATAGCAATGGCCAAGGCATCTACCTTAGTGGCGGCAACGAAGCGAGCGGCCTCTTCAGGATCGGTCAGCAGCTGGTCGTGGCTCAGAACGCCTTCAGCGCCAACGCCATCTTCTTCGCCAGCCATACCGGTTTCCAGACTACCCAAGCAGCCAATTTCACCTTCCACAGACACACCACAGGCGTGAGCGAAAGCCACAGTGCGCTGGGTTACCTGAACGTTATAACCGTAGTCTGCTGGGGTTTTGCCATCTTCACGCAGAGAGCCATCCATCATTACCGAGCTAAAGCCCATCTGGATAGAACGCTGACACACATCAGGAGAGGTACCGTGGTCCTGGTGAATACACACGGGTACATCTGGGTACTGTTCCAGAGCCGCATTCATCAGGTAACGTAAAAACTGAGGACGAGCATACTTACGGGCACCCGCAGAGGCTTGTACGATCACTGGGCTGTCGGTGGCTTCCGCCGCCTGCATAATCGCGCGCATCTGCTCTAGGTTATTGACGTTGAAGGCTGGAACACCGTAATTGTGTTCAGCGGCGTGATCCAGCATTTGGCGCAATGAGATTAGTGCCATGAGTTTGCTCCTATTTATATGTAAGGCATCTAGGCGCACTTACTTCCAGTGCGCCATTTATATTTATTTTAAACTAAATAAGTCAGTTAGGTCATAACGCTGCCTACACTGGTAAGCAGCGTCGTTCCCAAAATCAGGCGTCTTTGGCGCGCTGTTCCAACATGGCAACCGCAGGCAACTTCTTACCTTCCAAGAACTCAAGGAAAGCGCCGCCACCGGTAGAGATGTAGGACACCTTATCAGCGATGTCGTACTTATCAACCGCTGCCAGGGTGTCACCACCGCCAGCAATGGAGAACGCATCGGAGTCAGCGATGGCGCGAGCGATGGTTTTAGTGCCCTTACCAAACTGATCAAACTCGAACACGCCCACAGGGCCGTTCCATACGATGGTACCCGCAGATTTCAGAATCTCGGCCAGAGCTTCGGCGCTGTCAGGGCCGATGTCAAAGATCATGTCATCGTCAGCCACTTCAGCAACCGGTTTCAGAGTCGCTTCGGCGCTTTCTGAGAACTCTTTGCCCACAACCACATCAGTTGGTACAGGGATATCACCGCCACGACCTTGAGCCTGAGCCGTCAGGGTGTTGGCCTGATCAATCAGGTCAGCTTCAAACAGAGATTTACCCACACCATGACCTGCTGCGGCAATGAAGGTGTTGGCAATACCACCACCCACAACCAACTGATCCACGACCTGAGACAGAGACTCAAGCACAGTCAGTTTGGTAGAAACCTTAGAGCCACCCACAATGGCAACCATTGGGCGGGCAGGGTTATCCAGCGCCTTACCCAGAGCTTCCAGCTCACCAGCCAGCAGAGGGCCCGCGCAAGCAACTGGAGCAAACTTAGCCACACCATGGGTCGAAGCTTGAGCGCGGTGAGCGGTACCAAAGGCATCCATCACAAACACGTCGCACAATGACGCGTAAGCTTTAGACAACCCTTCATCATCTTTCTTCTCGCCTTGGTTAAAGCGAACGTTCTCCAGAACCACCAGCTCACCGTCGGCCACTTCAACCCCGTCTAGGTAGTCTTTAGCCAGACGCACAGAGCAATCCAAAGCGCCGTTCAAGTAGTCAACAACCGGTTGCAGGGAGAACTCATCTGCCGGCTCACCTTCAGTTGGGCGACCTAGGTGAGACATCACCATCACTTTAGCGCCCTGTTCCAGTGCCAGTTTGATGGTTGGCAGCGATGCACGGATGCGAGCATCAGACGTTACCTTGCCCTCTTTAACCGGAACATTAAGATCCTGACGGATCAGAACTCGTTTGCCGGTTAGGCTGAGGTCTTTCATCTTAATAACGCTCATTTTCTTTCCTCTTAAAACACATAATCGAATTCTATTTCGGTGTCGACATCGCCAGACAGGTGTCCAACATACGGTTCGCGAAGCCCCACTCGTTATCGCACCACAGCAATAACTTCACCAGATGACCATCGGCCACACGAGTCTGTGTGCCATCGATGATGCAAGAGTGAGGGTCATGATTAAAATCACTGGATACCAATGGCGATTCAGTATAGTCCACAATGCCTCTATACCGTCCGCCAGCGGCTTGGGATAAGCAGTGATTAATCGCGTTGATATCGACGCGCTGACTTAAGGTCAGCGACAGATCCATGGCCGTTACATTGATGGTTGGAACCCGAACGGCAATGGCCTCTAATTTATTCGCCAGATGGGGGAGTATTCGCTCAACCCCAAGGGCAAGCTTGGTGTCCACCGGAATGATGGACTGGCTGGCAGCACGGGTACGGCGCAGGTCACTGTGATACGCATCAATCACCTGCTGGTCGTGCATCGCCGAGTGAATCGTCGTCATTGCACCGCGCTCAATACCAAACTGCTCGTCCAGCAATGTAATTACCGGGACCGAGCAGTTGGTGGTGCACGAGGCATTGGAGACGATTCGATGTTCAGGGGTCAGGGTTGATTCATTGACCCCAAACACAATGGTGGCATCGACATCTGCCGAGGCGGGATGGGAAAACAGCACCTTACCCGCGCCCGCATCCAGATGCTTCTGAGCGTCTTCGCGGCTGCTAAAGTGACCGGTGCACTCCAGCACTATATCCACGTCGAGGCGTTGCCAAGGCAGTTGTTCGATCTCAGGAATGTGTAGCAGTTCAATGGTGTCAGACCCAACCACGAGATGGTTGTCTTCAAGGCTAACTTGTTGACCGAAGCGGCCGTGGGTGGTGTCAAACTGGGTCAGGTGGGCGATGGCTTCAGGATTGGCCAATTCATTGATGGCAACGATTTGAATCTGTTCCCGAAGGCCACTTTCGTACAGGGCTCTTAAGGTAGAACGGCCAATGCGGCCAAATCCATTGATGGCGACTCGTAGGGTCATGGGCTGCTTACTTAGATCGAATAGGCGGCTATTTTATCCTAAGTTGTTCAAGATGCTATAGGGTTATACCAATTCAATTAAGGATGTGATCCGCTTGGCGCACCAAACCCTCAGGTTTAGAATAGTCAAAAGGCGGCCAAGGCCGCCTTTTTCAATCTCCGCCTTAAGAGAGGCGGTATTCACTCACCACTTGGTTCAGTTCATTGGCTTGATGACCAATGCTCTCGCCCACCTGCCCAACGGTGTCGGCGTTGGATTTCACCACATCACCCAACTCTTTAACTCGTAACACATTCTGGCTGATGTCTTCACTCACCCGAGCTTGCTCAGCCGCCGCCGAGGCGATCTCCATGCTCATGCCATTTAGCTGATCCACCTCTTGAGTCACTTGGCCTAACATCTCGTCCACTTCCACCGATTGAGTTACACACAGATCCGCATAGCGCTGGCCATTTTGGATCGCCTCAACCGCTTCTTTACTTTCATGCTGCAGGCGCTCAATCATGGTTTGAATCTGCTGGGTAGACTCCTGAGTTCGCGAAGCCAGCGAACGCACCTCGTCGGCCACCACCGCAAAACCTCGCCCTTGGTCGCCAGCGCGAGCCGCTTCGATGGCCGCATTCAATGCCAGCAAATTGGTCTGCTCAGCAATATTGCGAATCACATCCAAGATGGCACCGATCTCTTGGCTTTCACGCTCTAAACGACCCATCACCTCGCCGGACTGGCTAACGGCACCTTGGAGCGACAAGATGTTCTGCTTGGTGTCATTGAGGTTCTTCTTACTGAGATTCAGATGTTCATTGGTCTGGGTGACGTTATCCGCCGCCAACTGAGCGCTGGCGCTAACCTGAGCCACCGAAGCCACCATCTCGGTCATGGCACTGGCCATGTGATCCGACAGCGAGTACTGCTCTTCGATGCCTAAGGTGGTTTCTCCCATCTCTTTTTGCATGGTGGAAGACTGATGGTTTAGATCGCCAGACATCTGCGACAACTGGTTCAATACCGCTACCTGACGCTCACGCAGATGCTCAGCATCTCGTGCCAGCTGACCAAACTCATCCTGTTGGCTAAGGCGGATGGGATGGGAAAAATCCCCTTCCGCCATCAAGCGAAGTGAGTTGGTGACCTGATTCATCGGTTGCACCACAAAACGCCGAATCACTGCGATGCCAAAGAAGATGGCCAACGTGAACGCCACCAATAAGATCGCCACTTCGATCTGCTCCTGGCGCTCGACACTGCGATATTGCGCCTCAAGAGATTTCTGCTGGCGCTCGTTCATGTGGGCAACGAGAGCCTGCAGACGTTCCAACGGCTCTCGATCGATGCCGCGTACCACCTTATCGGTGCCGGCTGCATCCAAACCACTGCGTTGATGGTAGTCATGGCCTTCGCGGTATTTCTGCCCCATCACCTGCATCGATTTAATGAATGCAGACATCTGAGTGGCGGCATCATTGTCGAGCTGCTGCAACTGCTCCAATGACAATTTGGAGTGTTCCAACACCTGTTGTTCAGACTTCAAAAACTTCTGCCAATACTTGCCTTTGTCTTTGTCGTCATAGGTACGAACCAGCAGGTTTTTCCACTCTTGGACCATGGTTTTAAACTCAACCTGAATGGTCATCACCTGCTCGCGGGCAACGGTCTCTTTTTCAAGGAAGTGTCGATACTGATTAGAAACGACGGTTTGAGTATAGAAGGTATAACCAACGCAACACAGCAGCAAAAACATGCCGGTTAAGTTAGCGAACATTAATTTCTTACTAATATTTAATTTATCGAAAAACTGCATTCACTATCCCCAATACACATCAATTCTAATTTATCTCTATATGGGAAGCGGTATTCCACGTATTCCATGCTGTCATTAAAAATCACACCAGCCACAACAAAATACGGAGTGAATTAGAGGCATAACCCTCCCACTTCACCGCCCATCAATCACCTTCCTTAGTCGTTGATTTGCGCATTACGTCGACATTATCTCCAATACTGAGTTAATTACCACCACATTTCACAATAAAATTAAACACCCTTTTTCATTCCTTTTGTTTAAATTTAACATTTGGTTATTTATTGATCTAAAAACACCTATTATCCATGAGGACAATTATCGGAATTCACGGCCTAAAATAAGAACTTAATGACAATAACCCGCTGATAAACAGCAACAAACCAACAAATTTAATTGCATTAATTTAATAATTAAGAAAAGCGTTTTTTAGAGAAGCTTATAAAGCATATTTCACGCATAAAAAAAGCCAGTCAGTAAAACTGACTGGCTTCTCCAATTGAGTTTACTCGATTAGGAGATGATTAACGGCTCCATACCCAATCGGTGATCTCTTTAGGGTCCACACCAAACTCTTTAATGTAGTTGCGGTGGTCAACCAGCTTCTGCAGCATGTCAGTGGTAATTTCAACGTGCTGAGCGTCAGTGATAACGCCTTGCTGGAACGCCTTGTATGCCATGTCGATAACCAGGTGGTAGCGAGAGGTACCGTTACGTACACCCATGTCGAATGGAGTCGTAGTAGAACCTTCTTCAACGTAGCCTTTAACACGGCAACGCTTGATGCCTGGGTAGTTGAACAGCAACTTGTGGATGGTGTTCGGGTAGCCGTGGTAGTTGATCACAACGCCCTTATCTTCAGTGAAGAACTCATCCAGCAGAGTTGGGTTCTGGCCATACTTCAGGCTACCAACGCCATCGGAAGTCAGCTCAGAGATGTTCACGAAGCGAACCTTCAGCTTAGGCAGTAGCTCACGAATGATAACCAGAGCAGCCATACACTCTTGGGTCACGTAGTCACCACAAGAAGCCAGTACCACATCAGGGTTTTCGTCTGAAGCGAAGTCCCAAGTCATGATGCCTTCAGCTGTCTGCTTGCGAGCTTCTTCCAGAGTCAGCCACTGAGGCAGCTCTTTCTTACCGGCAACGATAACGTTCAGCTTATCGCGGTCATCGAACGCTTTCTCGGTGTAGCACAAGGTGCTGTTACCATCAGCTGGCAGGTACGCAGAGATGATGGTTGGGTGCTTCTCAAGCATGGCGCCCAGCAGAGACGGGTTCTGGTGAGAGTAACCGTTGTGATCCTGACGCTCCAGCAGCGAGGACAGTACCACGTTGCAAGAAGGAACCGGCTTACGGAAAGGTACACCTTGAGATGCGTAAACGTACTTACAGTATTGGTCACACATGGAGGAAACCACCTGTGCGAACGCTTCGTAAGTTGGGAACATACCGTGACGACCGGTTACGGTGTAGCCGTGAAGCATACCGAACAGCAGGTTCTCAGACAGAAGCTCCATTACGCGGCCATCGCGAGACATGTCGTTGTCCCACTCTTTGATAGGCCACTGCCATGCACGGCTGGTCTCTTCGAACACCGCTTGCAGTTGGTTAGAGTAGGTTTCATCAGGAGAGAAGATACGCAGGTTCTTCTGCTCGGCGTTCAGACGGAATGCATCACGCATCCACTCGCCCATTTTGTTCATGGACACGCCACGCTGACCACGGGCAGTTTCAGCGCCGTAGCTCAGCTCGTCTAGGTTAGGCTTGTTCAGTGGACGAACCACTTCACCACCGTAGGACAGAATCTGACGGCCGATGCGGAGATCTTCACGCGGGATCAGAGATTGAATCTCTTTATCGAACTCCAGCTTGCCATCTTCGCCGATGCTGTACAGCTCATCAAAGCCGTAGCTTGCCATCCACTCGTTCAGCAGACGCAGGTGCTCAGGATCTTTGGCGCAGTTGTTGATGATAACCTGGTGAGAATCGCAGTTACCTTCCAGTTTCTTACCGTCGGCTTCTTTAGTACCAGTCCAACCTTTGGCAGTGCGCATGGCGATAACAGGCCACTTAGGCTTGCACACGTCTTCGCCGCTGCGAGCGCGTTTCTGGATGTCGTTAATGATTTCGTAAGCACGATCCATGGCAGTCGCCATCTGCTCGTACACATCTTCCTCTTTCTCGTCATCAACGAACAGCACTTCATAACCAAGACCGGTAAACTCCATGCGAATCTCTTCGTCGTCCATACGACCCAGACGGGTAGGACCAGAGATCTTGTAGCCGTTGATGTGCAGAATAGGCAGAACCGCACCGGAAGTTTTAGGATCCAGCAGACGGTTAGCGTACCAAGATGCCGCCAGAGGACCGGTTTCAGACTCACCATCACCAACCAGTACTACGTTGATCAGGTCTGGGTTATCCAGAGCCGCACCGTAGCCTACTGACAGTGAGTAACCCAGCTCACCACCTTCCAGAATCTGGCCAGGGGCTTCAGGGTTTGCGTGAGATGGGTAGCCGTAAGCTGCAGAGAATTTCTCACAAATCTGCTTCATACCCGCTTCCGCGTACGGAATTGTGTCGGGGTAGAAGTGAGACAGAGAACCTTCGATAAACAGGTTAGCTTGAACCGCTGGGAAACCGTGGCCTGGGCCAACTAGGTATAAGAAAGGACGGTTGTGTTTGCAGATAAGACGGTTGATGTGAGCGTAAACAAATGCGATGCCTGGGCAGGTACCCCAGTGGCCAAGTAGACGAGGCTTAATGTCTTCGTGGGCCAAATCGCGCTGAAGTAGAACGTTCTGCTTCAAATAAATTTGCGCTACCGAGAGAAAGTTACTAGCGCGAACCAATTTTTTTAGTGCGCCGATTTCTTTCTGAGTTGCCATGTTTCGTTGCTCCCTTACAGTTGATGCCTTAACTTAACCCGATAACTGGTCAAATTTTGTGACATCGATCGAATTACGGTGAAATAAAATTACAATCTGCGTCAAAAAGTGACGTCACTTCCAAAACAGGTAAAGGCTGAATAAGCGTAGTTCATTTGCTAGAGTTGGCGGCAGAGAATTTGTTGGAAGCCAATATGAAATACAGTGACTTCAATGAGTATCCTTACCTATGGGTATTCAAACGCGAAGACATGGGAGTCGCCGAAAACGACCTGTCGCAGATTAAACCGTTAACCCCGAGAGCTGCAGACGAATTGTGGCAAAACCACATCAGCCACAACAGCAACCACTGCACCGACCTGAGAAAGGGGGATTGGGCCAGAAATCAAAACAGTTGGACCGAGCTTCTACGCTGGGATCAGGCTTTTGATAGTGACAACCCGCAGTTACCAGAAGGCACCACAGAGTTCATCGATTGGGATCCCAACACGGTGATCTGGGTCTGCTACGGCAGCGACCATGTTGTTGAAACCAACTGGGGCGTTTTCAAGCGCAACTGGAAGTGTTTCCTGTTTGCTGATGAAGCGGCGCTCATTATTGGCAAACGTCGCCAACAAGCCCTGTTCTTTGTTGACGAGACCCAACTAAAGCTGGGCAATCGCCCCAAGTCCCAGTAACCCCTATAGACGCCCCCAAGTTTCAGTCCCTCCAAGGCAGCGCCCTTCTTGCGCTGCCAACCTTAACACCCCCACTTTGGGCAATGTAAATTATGCAAACTTCATTGATTCTCATTCCCGAGAAATAGAGCCTGTTGCCACTCAAAACAACCCAAGCCTTACCCCAAACCGATTAAGTCAGCGTGCTCCAGTACGACCAATCACAGTGATCATCTATTTAATCGGGTTGGCATTAGATTAAGGCGGTAACAGGAAATCCTACCCATGTTGGCCAAACTGCATCGTTATCTTGCCGGCATTCTTGCCATTCCCCTGCTGCTGGTGATCTTCTCCGGCTTACTGCTGGCCGTTGTGCCGCTATTAACTCCCACCAATCCGTCGGCGTTTACCCCAGCGCAGATGCAACACACCATGGAGCGATTAGAGCAAGATGGGATGGTGAAATTTGCCTATGCCCTTCCTGACCACAATCTGATTATGGTGGCCTTTGAGGGCCTGCGCGGTCGACAGTTCCGCGATCTGTATACGGGCGAGCGAGGAGAGAAAACCTGGCAGATGAAACTCTCTGGTTTTGCCAAGGGGATGCACAAAGGCCTGCTTGTGGATGCCGGCTGGCTGGTGGAGATCTCCACTTGGGCGATGCTTATCATCACCATTGTCGGCTTTGTTCTATCGCGGCCGCGCTGGTCAAACACCAATATGGGGTGGCACAACAGCGTTGGCTGGGTAAGCGGTCCCTTAAGCTTGCTGGTAACCATCACAGCCTTAATGATGCTATACCAAGGCCATGGGCCGCGAGCAGGCAAGCAGGAAGCTCAGCCCAGTATGACTCTGGAACAGAGTTTTGGTCAGCTGCAAAACTATACTGTCGCCAATATGCAGATGGTAAAAACCACTCCCAATGGCTATGAACTATCGTGGAAAGACAATCAGGGTCAAGCGTGGTCATGGCAACCGGACAGCCAGGCTACACCGCAAGAAAAGCCGGTTCGATGGGCACGAGTGCTTCACGATGGTACCTTCTTTGGTAATGTCGGATTGGTGGTTTATAGCTTGCTGTCGATGATGCTGCTGGCCATTCTGTTTACTGGTTACGCCAACTGGATCGCCCGCCTGCGCCGTGATCGCAAAGGCGCTAATGCGCTGGCCGCCGATCATCTCGTTACCTACGTGAGCCAGAGCGGTCAATCGGCCAAGCTGGCACAGCAGATTGCCACCGAACTCACCGAGAAAGGCGACAGCGTTCAATTGACTTCCGCAGCCAACATTAGCGCCAAAGATCTTGCCAGCTACGGCAAGGTACATCTGCTGGTTGCCACCTGTGGTGAAGGGGAAGTGCCGGACTCAGGCAAGGCTTTGCTGGCATCCTTAGGGAGCGTTGATCTCAATGGTATTGAAGTGTCGCTATTGGGATTGGGTGATCGTCGTTTCAACCACTTCTGCGAAGCCGCTAACCAGTTCCACACCGCCCTAACCAATGCTGGAGCTACGCTACGCCATCCTCCGGTCTTGGTGGATGGCAAACCGAAAGAGCAGTGGCGAGAGTGGCTTCAAGCGAGCTTAAGCTAAGACAGCAAAAAGAAAACGCCCCAAACTCTGGGGCGTTTTTTTATACCAATTCAATTCAGGAGATGATCAACTTAGTGCGCCGAGCAAATTGTCTCAATCTAGATACTCAGTGCCATTGCTAGTGATCCTAACAGCACATTGAGCAACGAAGTGTGGCGCAATTTAAACAAGCTGTAATGACTGGATCTTTAGCTGAATAGGTACTACTGCTTCGGCCTCAATTGTCTCGCCCAGATGGCAAAGGCACGGTGCCAATCGGGAGCCGCATAAAGGTGCGCTTGATGCCAAGCAATCACCTCGATTCTCCGATCCCAAGGGGCCAAATCCACCCAGTCATAGCCCACCGCCGCCTGCTCAAACTTATCGGAGATGCCGCTGCCATCAACGCCGTAACTGAACATCGCAGGGCCGTGATACAGCTTTTCTGTTAAGGCTCTCGCCATGCACTCAAGTTCAGGGGTTAAGTCCAGCAGTTGCCTTTGATGAGCGAGCAGCACGAACCCCACATCCAGATGACCATGATTGAGGTCTTCCGGCTTTTCATAGCTTGGGCCCTTGGGCTCAAAGGCGTAGCTCCAGCTGCAATGGCCCTGCTCATGATGCTGTAAATTCTCAATAAAGAACTGCAATAACTCTGTGGCTTTCTGCTTCAGATCCTGAGCACTGGCATCATGGCGCTCCGCCAGCAGCATCGCCGTTGCCATCACCAAATTGTGGTTAAAGGGTAAGGGTTTGGTAAATAGGCCATTGTCACCAATGACGTCGTTCTTGTAGTTCACATAGTGGTAGGAACCGGCAATCGCAGCATTTTTGGTATTAGAGTAGGAGCTGTCATGACTACGTAGAATCACCAAGCTTTGCTGGAGATAGCTTTGAGCCCGCTGCTGATATTCACTCTTACCGGCAGTGAATATGTAGTCCACCACCATTAAGATACCTGAGACGATCATGCCATCATTCAATGGCTCTGAGCGCCAACCTTTGTAGCTACGGCGCCACCCTGGCACCGGAGAGCCTGGCTGATTTAAGTAGGGTTTGGGTGCCAACTGATAGGGCTGAGCCTCAATATCCAGCTCGCCCCGAGCCACACGAGCTTTATCGGTGTAGGCCAGCATGTGGTCGATAAGCTCTATCGCATAATCTAAGTAAGCATCGTCATCAAAGTTACGAGCCATCTCAACATAGGCTCGTAGCCAGTAATGCCCCTCCCAGGCAAAACGGTTGTCATCATTACCGTTAGTCACCTCTAGCAGCGGCCTTTGAATCGGATACATGCCCATAAACGCCGCATCCCACTCCAGCTTGTTGGCCAGTTGCGCCTTAGGCAGAGCAATATTGCCTCTCACCTCTAGCCAATCCGATGGCGCCACATTAACCAGCGATAAATCGGCAGCCTCTTCAGAAAGCGTCACCACCTGCCCACCTTGGAATCGGTAGTTACGTGAATTGGCTTTGTTATAGCCATCGAACAAGGTGATGCCCTGCAGGGCCCCGTCGCTGTATTGCTGCTGGTAGCGGTAGAGGCGATTCCATTGATGAGTTTTCGGCTCAATAACCTCAGCCAACCACTCAACCTGATGTAGACCGTCGGAGGCCAGCACTCGCCAAGGCTCCACTTTGATGTCCAATAACTGGGTTTGATTGAAGTCAAAACCCGTCAGTTCAAAACTCTGCCCATCCAATCGACCGCTAACACTGGTATGACTGAACCCTAAGTAATCGCTGTGACCATCATGACTAAGGAGATAGCTTATCTCTTGTGGCTGAGTCGGTAACTGATGCAACCAAGCCGTGATTCGATAACCACCGTCAGGAGCCCAGTTTTCCAACTCTCCAAAAGCATCTATGCCGTTAAAGCGAACCGCATTGGCTCCAATGCCCAATAACAGGTTACTTACCGGTTCAGGTTCGGGTTCGGGTTCGGGTTCGGGTTCGGGTTCGGGTTCGGGTTCGGGTTCGGGTTCGGGTTCGGGTTCGGGTTCGGGTTCGGGTTCGGGTTCGGGTTCGGGTTCGGGTTCGGGTTCGGGTTCGGGCAGTGTGCTGGAGCCAAAGTCTGCCTGCCAAGCTAAGATATCAAACTGCTGGGGAGATGGGTTATCTGGGCGAGCGTCTGCCGCAACAAACGCCGGCTCAGCCATGCCAAAGAGTTGCCCCTCATACCCCGACTGCCAGCGCCATATTCCCTGCGGTTCGAAACTGTAAACCCGCGAGTTATTGGCGTTGGTTTCATCAATCAACGCCAGCAGCTGAATGGCCGCTTGAGAGAAATCACTATAACCACGGCGAAATAGCCAATCGTAGCGAACCTTAAGCGGATCGATATGACTGGATGCTACCTGGTGACTCACCACTCCGTCGCTCGCTTCCAGAAGCCCTAAGGAAATTCGTAAACTTAAGAAGCCAGATTGCTCAAAATCAAACTTGCCATAGATTCCAGGGTACTTGCCGCCCCAACGCCCCTGAATCGTATCGTGAGTAAAACTTAGAAATTCGGAACTGCTGGATGAGCTCAGCAAGATAGTGCGCTCACTGGGCTTATCCGCCAGCTGAGTCAGGTAAGCCACCACTTTAAAGCTACCTGTCGGCTGCCAAGGGGGAATCTGCCCATATTGGCTAACGCCATCGAAACGGAGTGCCTGCAATGCCAATACCGATGGCGATTCTGGTGCAGGCGTTGGCTCTGGCTCTGGCTCTGGCTCTGGCTCTGGCTCTGGCTCTGGCTCTGGCTCTGGCTCTGGCTCTGGCTCTGGCTCTGGCTCTGGCTCTGGCTCTGGCAAAGTATCCTCCCCAAACCAAGCTTGCCAATCCGTTTCATTAAAGTGAGACGTATCTGGGTTGGTTGGCTGAGTCTGGGTCGGCCGCCACTGAAAACCACGAAACGAAGTTGGGGTACCGCCAAGCTCCACCATGCCAAGCTCATCATCAAAGCCGTAGGCGCGGGAGTTGTTTGGCGCGCCGAGATCCATCAATAAAACGGCAACGATCACCCCTTCGGCGTAATCGTTGTAGCCGCGACGGAACAGCCAGTCATAGGAGATAGAAAGGGGGTCGATGGCACTGTCAAACACGCTGGCGCGACGCTCACCATCGGATGCCGACAATATGCCATCGGCAACATGCAGCTCAACAAAGCCAGTCTGGTCAAAATGAAACTTACCATAGATGCCAGGGTAGCGACCGCCCCAGCGCCCTTGAACACTGGTGTGGGTATAGGATAGGAACTCATTGCTACCAGAAGCATTCAATATCACCGTGCGATCATTGGCATCGGCAGCGATACCATCAAACCACACCAATACTTTAAATTCGCCACTAGGTTGCCACGAAGGGATCTCAGCATACGCAGAACGACCATCAAGCATGACGGCATCGAAAGCATGGACTTCGGCAACGCAGAGCCAAAGGCTCACGACAAACTGGCTACACCACAACACCATCGATTTAAGCATCTACGACAGCCCTACTCTCAGGTTTAGGCGTCCTGCCGTGACAATTCCTTTATCCCAAAATGAATACCACAAAGAGTAAAAAGTGTAGAAGGGGCTGATACCACCGCCAGCCTGAGGCGAAAAAAAGCCAAAAAAAATCCCCTGACCAGCAGGGGATTGTTCAAAACCGTTTTCGATTACAGCGAGTTGGCCACTTCAACCACGTTCTTAGTGGTGAAGCCAAACATCTCAAACAGCTGATCTGCAGGGGCAGACTCACCGAAGGTGGTCATGCCAACGATCTTGCCGTTCAGGCCAACGTACTTGTACCAGTAGTCAGCAATACCCGCTTCGATAGCGACGCGCTTAGTCACAGCGGCTGGCAATACCGACTCTTTGTACTCTGCGCTTTGGGCTTCGAATACATCAGTAGCAGGCATGGAAACCACGCGAACCGCTTTGCCCTGTGCTTCCAACTCAGCCGCAGCGCCCATTGCCAGCTCAACTTCGGAGCCAGTGGCGATCAGAACCAGCTCTGGAGTACCTGCGCTGTCTTTCAGTACATAACCGCCTTTGGCAACGTTAGCCAACTGCTCCGCATCACGAGCCATTGGCGCTAGGCCTTGGCGAGAGAAGATCAGAGAAGTTGGGCCATCTTTACGCTCAACCGCGTGCTTCCACGCGTAGGCAGACTCAACGGAGTCACATGGACGCCAAGTGCTCATGTTTGGCGTCATACGCAAAGATGCAATCTGCTCAACCGGCTGGTGAGTCGGGCCATCTTCACCCAGACCGATAGAGTCGTGAGTATAAACAAAGATAGAAGGCTGCTTCATCAGCGATGCCATGCGTACGGCATTGCGGGCGTATTCCATGAACATCAGGAAGGTCGCGCCGTATGGCTTAAAGCCGCCGTGCAGAGTCACGCCATTCATGATAGCGCTCATACCAAACTCACGCACACCGTAGTGAACGTAGTTGCCAGAAGCATCTTCTGGAGTAATGGACTTAGAGCCACTCCAGATGGTCAGGTTAGATGGCGCCAAATCAGCAGAGCCACCTAGGAATTCTGGCAGCATCGGGCCGAACGTGTTCAGGCAGTTCTGAGACGCTTTACGAGTCGCAACCTTGGTGGAGTTCGCTTGCAGATCAGCAATGTACTCAGTCACCTTAGCGTCCCAGTCTGCAGGCATGTCGCCAGCCAGACGACGCTTCAGCTCTGCAGCCAGCTCTGGGTGAGCAGCGGCGTAGGCGTCAAAACGGGTGTTCCAGTCTGCTTCTTTGGCAGCGCCAGCTTCGTTACCGTCCCACGCTTGCTTAACGTCAGCTGGGATCTCAAACGGCGCGTGTGGCCAACCCAGGAATTCACGGGCAGCAGCAATTTCATCGTGACCAAGAGGGGCACCGTGGCAGTCGTGAGAGCCAGATTTGTTTGGAGAACCAAAACCAATTACGGTGCGGGTACACAGCAGAGTAGGCTTGTCGCTTTCCGCTTTTGCCGCTTCAATGGCTGCTTTGATGGCGTCAGCATCGTGACCGTCGATGTCACGGATAACGTGCCAACCGTAAGACTCAAAACGAGCTGGGGTGTCATCGCTAAACCAACCTTCCACTTCACCGTCGATGGAGATGCCGTTGTCATCCCAGAACGCGATCAGTTTGCCCAGCTTCAAAGTGCCCGCCAGAGAGCAAGCTTCGTGAGAGATGCCTTCCATCAAGCAGCCGTCACCCATAAATACATAGGTGTGGTGATCAACGATGTCGTGGCCATCACGGTTAAACTGAGACGCCAGCACTTTTTCAGCCAGTGCCATACCTACGCCATTGGTGATGCCCTGACCCAAAGGACCAGTGGTGGTTTCAACACCAGGGGCGTAACCATATTCTGGGTGACCCGGAGTGCGAGAGTGCAGCTGACGGAAATTTTTCAGATCGTCGATAGACAGATCATAACCGCTAAGATGCAGCAGAGAATACAACAGCATGGAGCCGTGGCCGTTAGACAGAATAAAGCGGTCACGGTCAGCCCATTCTGGGTTGCCAGGGTTGTGCTTTAGGAAATCACGCCACAGGACTTCGGCGATGTCGGCCATCCCCATTGGGGCACCAGGGTGGCCAGAATTGGCCTGTTGAACAGCATCCATGGATAGGGCACGGATAGCGTTGGCAAGCTCTTTGCGAGAAGACATTTTGGCTCCAGCTTATCTCTAGTGGTTATAGTCTAAATAAGAGGGTGCATATTTTCGCCGTTTGCACCGCCCGACGCAAATCATTACCGGAAAAAAACCTAACTCACAGAAAATTAGTTCGATTTTAGAGCGAAGTTCTGTCGCTCTATCAGTTTGGATGCCCAAAAACACCGAGATTGGTGGTGATTCGCTAACGCTTAAATGGGCTTTCTAGCCTAAATTAGGGCTAACCAATTCGGCTTACAGCAAAAAATATGCTCTGCTTCACTGGATTTTGCATCGCAAATACATAAAATAGCCGTCTAGATGTAGATGCGTCTACTTGTTAACAACTGCAAGTAGTCACCCTATTCCCAAATTTAATGTGAGAGTTGATTGCCATGGCACGTCACCTATTTACCTCAGAGTCTGTCTCTGAAGGCCATCCGGATAAAATCGCGGATCAGATCTCTGATGCCGTATTGGATGCCATTCTGGCTCAAGATGCCAAAGCTCGCGTAGCCTGCGAAACCTATGTTAAAACCGGCATGGTCATGGTGGGTGGCGAGATCACCACTTCCGCTTGGGTTGATATCGAAGAAGTAACCCGTCAAACCATCCGTGATATCGGTTACACCCACTCTGACATGGGTTTTGACGCCAACTCCTGTGCGGTTCTGTCTGCCATCGGTAAGCAGTCTCCAGACATCAACCAAGGTGTAGATAAAGCTGACCCTCGCGAGCAAGGTGCTGGTGACCAAGGTCTGATGTTTGGCTACGCCAGCAACGAAACTGACGTACTGATGCCTGCGCCTATCACCTACTCTCACCGTTTGGTAAAGCGTCAAGCAGAAGTTCGTAAGAACGGCACTCTGCCTTGGCTGCGCCCAGATGCCAAGTCTCAGGTAACCTTCGCCTACAATGCCGATGGCACCGTTGCCGGCATCGATGCGGTAGTACTGTCTACTCAGCACTGCGACAGCGTTTCCACTGCGGATCTGCGTGACGGCGTGATGGACACCATCATCAAGCCGGTACTGCCTACCGAGTGGATCACTAAAGACACCAAGTTCCACATCAACCCTACCGGTCGTTTCGTTATCGGTGGCCCAATGGGTGACTGTGGCCTGACTGGTCGTAAGATCATCGTTGATACCTACGGCGGCATGGCACGTCACGGTGGCGGTGCTTTCTCCGGTAAAGATCCATCGAAAGTAGACCGTTCTGCAGCCTACGCCACTCGCTACGTTGCCAAGAACATCGTTGCCGCTGGCCTAGCCGATCGCTGCGAAATTCAGGTTTCCTACGCCATCGGTGTCGCAGAGCCAACCTCCATCAGCATCGAAACCTTCGGCACCGGCAAACTGCCAGAAGAGAAGCTGATCGAACTGGTACGTCGTCACTTCGACCTGCGCCCATACGGCCTGATCGAAATGCTGAAGCTGGAGCGTCCAATCTACGCGCCGACTGCAGCGTACGGTCACTTCGGTCGCGTTGAATTCCCTTGGGAGCAAACCGACAAAGCCGAAGCGCTGCGCGCCGACGCTGGCCTATAAGGTCTGACAGAATCGAAACTAAGCCCTGGCTCACGCCGGGGCTTTTTCGTTTTAGACTCTGTTCGAAATAAACCACAGCGTCCAATCTACGCAACATCACCCAACAGCGCAGCGTACAGTCACTTTAGCCGCGCCCCGTTCCCTTGGGAGCAAACCGACAAAGCCGAAGCGCTGCGCGCCGACGCTGGCCTATAAGGTCTGACAGAATCGAGACAAAGCCCTGGCTCACGCCGGGGCTTTTTCGTTTTAGAGCAATCCGTTAAGCTTGAGGCCATAACAACAGTCAAAAATCATAACTTTGGAGATCCCATGCGGTTGTCGCCTCTCGTTAGCCTATTCGTTGGCCTTATCACACTGTCCTGCACTAGCCTTGGCAACGCTCAACCTCGTCAGGCTTTGGGTCTTGATGCCGAAGAACTCCGAGTTCCTCAAATTAAGCAGCAGTTGCCCCACCTGTTGCATCCGTTTACCACCGAACGCATTGATGCCCTCTCCGCCATCAACTCCAGCATGAATGAACAGGCGTATTTGGCTCACGCAGACGCCGAAGGCAATCGCCTATGGAAAGAGGCTGTGACTTGGGTCCAGCAGCAACACTGGGACGACCGCCCTCTTTATTGGAGCCGTCTCGCCCTTCGTGGTGAACTAAAGCAGCAATCGCCTCAATTTAGAGCTTCGCCGATACAAAGACGCATGGCGCTAAACGCCTTTGAACTGAGCTCTCGAGGCATCAGCGATCTGGCCTTTACGCAACACACCGATTTTAAGATTTTGCTCACCGGCTTTGACCCCTTCCTGCTCGACCGACACATCGACCAATCCAACCCTTCAGGACTGGCTGCATTGGCACTGGATGGCAAAGTGATCGAGCTCAACGGCAAGACCGCTGAAATTCAGACGGTGATGATTCCGGTACGATTCGAGGATTTCGACGATGGTCTTATCGAGTCCATATTAAGCCCTTATCTCAGTACCAATTCGGTGGACCTTATCACCACCGTATCCATGGGACGCAGCGATTTCGACCTTGAGCGCTTTCCTGGACTAAACCGCAGTGCCACCGCCCCAGGAAACCGTAATATCCTCACCGGCGCCAATGCCCAAAACCCAATCACGCCACAACTGGAAAGCAAGCCACTGCAAGGGCCTGAGTTTGTGGAGTTTTCATTGCCTGTGGAGGCGATGCAGCGCGTCATTGGCCGCTGGGAGATCAATGATAACCATCAGGTACAAACGCTAGAACAAGGCAAATTTGCCGCCAATAACCTATTGGAACTGCAAGGGCAGACCTCCGTACAGGGCTCAGGCGGCGGCTACCTCTCCAACGAAATTAGCTACCGCAGTATTCGCTTGGCCAATCTGCTGGGCTCAACGGTGCCTCTGGGCCACATCCACACCCCTCGCATCGCCCAGTATGAAGCGGACACCGCTAGAGATATTGTGGCCCAAATTGAAGCCATGCTGGCTCAAGCCATCACCGCCCTTTGAGTTTGAAACGAGACTAAGCCCATGCAATACAACAGCGTAAAAGAGTGGATTTTTGACGTTATTTTCGGCACTGACACGCCAAACGGTAAACGATTTGATCTGCTCCTGCTTGGGCTTATTGTCATCAGCGTCATCGTAGTAATGCTGGACTCCATCGAGCCTTTGAAGGCGGACTATGGCGATATCTTCTTCGCCATTGAGTGGGGCTTTACCATACTGTTCAGCATCGAATATCTGGTAAGGCTTTGGGTTTCACCAAAACCACTGCACTACGCCAAAAGCTTCTATGGCATCGTCGACCTGCTGGCCATTTTGCCCACCTACTTAGCCCTACTGATTCCCGGCAGCCAATATCTGCTGGCGCTCAGATTGGTGCGCGTAATGCGGGTATTTCGGATCGTTAAGGCGATGCGCTACTTGGCGGAAGCCAACATGTTATGGCGCTCCATCAAAGGCTCACTGCGCAAGATCACCGTGTTCTTTGTGTTTGTACTGCTGCTGGCCTGCATCATGGGCTCCATCATGTACGCCATCGAAGGGCCGAAAAACGGCTTTACCAGCATCCCAACCGGCATCTATTGGGCCATTGTCACCATCACTACCGTGGGTTATGGTGACATCAG
Organism: Ferrimonas aestuarii; assembly: GCF_005116665.1. Lineage (GTDB taxonomy): Bacteria > Pseudomonadota > Gammaproteobacteria > Enterobacterales > Shewanellaceae > Ferrimonas > Ferrimonas aestuarii. The sequence continues at coordinate 68,298 of NZ_SWCJ01000013.1, forward strand.
TCCCCATACCGTTTTAGGGCAATTCGTAGCGGCATTCACCATGATCATCGGTTATTCGGTTATTGCGGTGCCAACCGGTATTTTTACCGCGCAAATTCACCAGGAAATGAACTTGCGCCGCGACCTCCGACGCTGCGAAAATTGCGATCGAACCGGGCACGACCACGACGCCCACTTCTGTAATCATTGCGGTACCGAATTAGAACACCTCGTATGACCCAAACCCAAGTCCAGCGGAAAGTCGAAGCCTGTTATCAGCTGGCAGAATCGCAACTACAACGCGCCTTTCCACGGCCAGAGATTAGCTTTGCTCTTCGGGGACAAAGCGCTGGCGCCGCGCACCTGCAACAAAACAAGCTGCGTTTTAATCCGGTACTGCTAGAGCAAAACCTTGAGGCGTTCATCAACGAAGTGGTTCCCCACGAAGTGGCTCACCTGCTGACTTGGCAGCTTTATGGTCGCGTTCGCCCCCATGGCCGCGAGTGGCAGGGGATCATGTGGCAGATCTTTCAGGTCGAGCCCAAAACCAAACACCAGTTTGACGTCAGCTCAGTGCAGCAGCGCCAGTTTGCCTATCGCTGTGGCTGTCAATCTCACAATTTGAGCATTCGCCGCCACAACAAGGTGCGACGAGGCCAAGTTCAGTATCAATGTCGACGCTGCGGTGACACCCTGATGGCCGTTGCCGACTAACACCACACATTCTAAAAAATCGCTATAACAACAACCGAGAACACCATGAAACTTTGGGTTTGGCTAGTTAGCCTGTCATTGAGTGCTGCCGCAGTGGCAACACCAATCTCCTTCAATAACGCCAAAAAGCAGTTGCGCGAGATCTACAAAGAGTTGCCGCAGACCAGCTTCTATTGCGGCTGTGATTTTACCTATTCCGGTAAAAAGTTGATTCCGGATCTCAATAGCTGTGGCTATGAAGTTCGAAAGCAGCCAAAGCGGGCTCAGCGCATCGAGTGGGAGCACGTCGTGCCCGCTTGGAATTTTGGCCACCAACTGCAATGTTGGCAGCAGGGTGGTCGCAAGAACTGCCGCAAGGATCCACAATTTAAAAAGATGGAATCGGACATGCACAATCTGGTGCCCGCCATCGGTGAGGTCAATGGCGACCGCAGCAACTTCCGTTTTACCGACATTGGACTGAAGCCATTCCAGTATGGTCAATGCCAGATGCTGGTGGACTTTAAAGGCCGCCAAGTACAGCCTCCGCAAGCCAGTCGGGGCCAAATAGCCCGCACCTACCTCTATATGCAGCAGCAATATCAGGTTAAGCTATCTGGATCTCAATTAAAGCTGATGCAAAGTTGGAATCGGCTCTATCCCGCTACCGAGCAGGAGTGTCAAAGACACAAGCTGGTTGAAAAACGGCAAGGATGGCCCAATCCTTTTGTAGCCTCACAGTGTTAATAAGCGGAGCCTCATGCGAGTCCCTAGAATTTATCAGCCCGGCGACCTGATCGTCGGCAGCCAACGACTTCTCGATGAAGACGGCGCTAACCACGTTGGCCGAGTACTGCGTATGCAGGAGGGTCAAGCGCTGGAGTTGTTCAACGGCGACGGCAATCAATACCCCGCCGAGATCATCAGTGCCAGCAAAAAACAGGTCGAAGTCAAAGTGCTAGACCAACAACGCGTCGACAACGAATCGCCGCTGGATCTGCACCTAGGTCAGGTGATCTCCCGCGGTGATAAGATGGAATTCACCATCCAAAAATCGGTGGAGCTTGGGGTTAATACCATCACCCCACTGTGGTCTGAGCGCTGTGGCGTCAAACTGCAGGGTGATCGCTTGGATAAAAAACTGGCTCAGTGGCAGAAGATTGCCATCGCCGCCTGTGAACAGTGCGGCCGCAATCGAGTCCCACTGATCCGCCCGGTGATGAAACTTCAGCAGTGGATGACAGAAGCAACCGACGCCACCAAGTTGAATCTGCACCCAAGGGCGCACTACAGCATCCAAACTCTGCCTGAACCCATGACCAAAGCTCGGCTACTCATCGGTCCCGAGGGTGGACTAAGCCCGGAAGAGATTCAAGCAGGCCGTGACGCAGAGTTCGTCGACATATTATTAGGCCCTCGAGTACTGCGTACCGAGACCGCCTCCCTGACCGCCATTACGGCCCTACAGACCCGCTTTGGCGATCTGGGCTAAAGGAGAACCGAGATGATCAAACTTGGCATAGTGATGGACCCCATTGCGGACATCAACATCAAGAAAGACAGCAGTTTTGCCATGCTGATGGCGGCTCAAAGCCGTGGATACGAACTGTATTATATGGAGATGAACGATCTCTATATGGAACAGGGACAAGCCAAGGCTCGCATGCAGAGCCTGAGCGTGCAAAACGAGTTGGGCAACCACTATCAATTAAGTGACAAAAAGGAACGCCCACTGGCGGATCTTGACGTCATTCTGATGCGCAAAGATCCACCGTTCGACACCGAGTTCATCTACGCCACCTACATGCTGGAGCGCGCAGAAGAGCAAGGAACGCTGATCGTCAACAAGCCTCAAAGCCTGCGTGATTGCAACGAGAAGCTGTTTACCGCTTGGTTCAGCGATTACACCGCCGATACGCTGGTGACTCGTCGTAGCGATAAGATTCGAGAGTTTCACGACAAGCACGGCGACATCATCATCAAGCCTCTTGATGGCATGGGCGGCGCCTCCATCTTTCGCGTTAAACCGGAAGGAGATAACCTCGGCGTTATTATTGAAACCCTGACCAACCTCGGCACTCAATACACCATGGTGCAGAACTACCTGCCTGCAATCAAAGATGGCGACAAGCGCATTTTGATCATCGATGGTGAACCGGTTCCTTACTGCCTAGCCCGAATTCCTCAAGGAAAAGAGACTCGCGGCAACCTGGCCGCCGGTGGTCGTGGTGAAGCCCGCCCACTGACTGACAGCGACTGGGCCATCGCCCGCGCCATCGGCCCTGAGCTGAAACGTCGCGGCCTGATTTTTGTAGGTCTGGATGTGATCGGCGATCGCGTTACCGAGATCAACGTCACCAGCCCAACCTGCATCCGCGAAATTGAAGCGGCCTTCGATGTGGACATCACCAAGATGCTGTTCGACGCCGTGGAAGCCCGCCTGAAAGGCTAATCACGCCTTTAAGTTCATAAAAAAGCCGCCACTGATTGCGAAACCAGTGGCGGCTTTCTATTTGGACCGGCTTTAGCTGCGGTTGCCACTTAAAGGGTGAAAGATAGACTGGATCGATTCAATGCGAGCCCAGTTGAGATCGGGGCCAAGTTGCCTAATCAATTCAACCGCCTGCTGCTCATCCAATGCCGGCGAATACACATAGCCCTGGGCATAATCACAGCCGGCTTTCAGCAGATACTGCAATTGATCATGGCTCTCTACCCCTTCGGCGATGACACTACGATTGAGGTTATGAGCCAGATCGATCACCGAATTCACGATATTGCGGTCAACATCAGAGCTGTCTAAATCACGCACAAAACTGCGGTCAATCTTCAGAATGTCGAAGGGCAGCTGCTTGAGATAACTCAACGAAGAGTAGCCGGTGCCAAAATCATCAATGGCCACTTTTACGCCCATGCCTTTTAAACGCTCCATGGTCGACAGCGCCTGATCCAGATTCTTAATCAGGCTCTCTTCAGTTAACTCCAGCAACAATCGGCTGGGAGGGACTTGCAGATCATTCAATAAAGATTCAATGCGTTCCCCAAGCCCACTGTGCAGATACTGATGGGGAGATAGGTTCACCGCCACATAGAAATCCTGAGTGCCGGAGATCTTAGTCAGCTTCTGCATCAAATTCAGACTCTTCTTGAGCACCCAATCACTTAGAGTCAGCAGCTCATTGCTCCCCTCGAGGTCACGAATGAACTCCGTTGGCATCAGCAAACCACGGCTCGGATGATACCAACGCACCAAAGACTCAAAGCCAACCACTTTTTGATCTTTGATGGAAACAATGGGCTGCAGACTCACGGATATTTGGCCCTCCTCCAGTGCCACCCGCAGATCCGCTTCTAACATCAACTTTCTGCTGGCCAGCTCCAACATCTGCTCATCGAACACCCGATAATTAGAACGGCCCGCCTGCTTGGCTTGATACATAGCCAAATCCGCTCGCTTCAGCAGCTCCTCCGGACGCAGCATTGGGTTATCACAGAACACCACTCCGATGCTGGTGGTAACAATCAGAGTGTGGCGGCCAAGCTGAACCGGCTGCTGCAGCGAAACAAAGATCTGATGGATGATTCGATGGATATTCGAGCCTTCCCCAAGGCCACGAACAATCACGGTAAATTCATCCCCGCCCAAGCGGCACACGGTATCCATGGAGCGCACGCTTTTCTTAAGGCGATTGGCCACGGTTTTCAGCAGCTCATCCCCTACATCGTGGCCTAGAGTGTCGTTAATGCGCTTAAACTCATCCAGGTCAAGAAACAGCAACGCGATCTTCTCATCAGTTCGCCCAAGGCTACTCAGAGACTTACTCAACTCATGATGCATCATGGTGCGATTTGGCAACCCGGTCAGAGTGTCCATCATCGCCAACCGCTCCAGCTCATGGGTATAGCGGTCCACCTCTTCATGGAGTTTTTGCAGCTGCTTCACCGTACTCTCAGTCGCCCATTCCAGCTTATCAACCTCGTCCACAAAGCCCCATCGAGGCTTGTGAATCTTGTCGATGATCTGCCCATACTCACCCCGAGCCATCAATGGCAACAGTTTTTGCAGTTGCTGCACCCGAGCCAGTGGCGGCCAAAACAGCAAACTGAAAATGAAGGTGGTGCCGAGCACACTGACCAAGGTAAACAACACCAGATCATTGAAATAGACCCGCTGGTTTTCTTCCATGCCGCTGCTGTCGAAAAACAGCAGCAGCTGATGAAAGTCATCCAAAGGCCAACTGAAAAAACTCCAGTTGTTCGTCCCAAGCGCCAGTTGAGCCGGCGATTCGGAGAACTGTTCGAAACTGGAGTTACGGGATGCGGCAATCAAGGTGCGGTAGTTGGTATCACGGTTGGTAAGGCTCAGTATGGTGCGCCCCCAAGGATTCAGAGTGCTTGGATGAGCCTGTCCCAGCACCGCCAGCTCAACATTATGATTTTGGTTTAGGGTCGATAGCACCTCCATTAACGGAGCGACCAGCACCAACAGATAAGGTTGCGATTCGATACGAACCGTTGTCGCAAGATCCATTACACAAGCCTGGCGACAACGCTGACGCCATAGGTGCTGTCCCTCGGTCTGCAGCTGCGCTAACCAATTATCTGCAGGCAGAGGATGCGCCCCTAAGCGAAACGCAATATTTCCCTGAACGTCATACAGGGACAGCCCCACAAGACCCCAATCTTGTTGCGAGTCACGCCAATGCTGCTCTATTTGAGTTTGAATGGAGGCATCCGCTGACACTGAATGGGTGTGAGACAACTCCGAGGCGATCACCAGCAATCGGCGCTCCACGTGGGCCAGCGTCTGCTGGTAATCTTGGCGAATAAACGCCACTTTTTGCTCCAGCATGATCGCCCGCTGCTGCTCAAACCGATCCAACGCAAGACGGCCTAATAAGACAGAAAGCACCGTCATCATCACGATCAACGCGATAACAAATTTCCACTTAAGGCTAACAAAAGGCAGCGTTCTTGCGGGCTTTCCATCCATCATTCTCCCTGCCTCCCTTTACCTTCCATTGAGTCGCTCCGTCGCAACTTATGCATCCCCAGCCCCTCACACCAACTCCTCATTGGGTATCAATTCAAGTGTAGAACAGCAATTTTCTGAGTCAGGCAGGATTTGATATAATTTTCAGATGACTCAACACTCTGTGGCTAAGTTCGGTGGATTATTAATGCCATTTCCACGAGCACCATCCACCATGGTCGGTCCACAATCCATCAATCAGGTACTTTTCCCATCTTATGAATCTATTGAATCCCAGCCGTTTGCTCGACAAACATCGCGACGAACTTGGTCGAAATCTACTGATTGTTAACCCAATGGCCGACTCATTGGCTTCGGTGTTAAACCAGGATGGGAAACAGCTGACTCTGGTCAGTCACGACTTTTTGATTAGCCGGCAACTGACTCAGTCGGGCTTCGAGGTTCATTTCGGCTGTCAGCCACAGCTTGACAAGCTTGCTGCCATCGATGCTGCCGTGCTCTATCTGCCGTCAACCAAACCTCTGGCAAAACAGCTCATGCAGTGGTTAGCCAGTGTGCTGCCACAACACACCCCCACCTACATTGTTGGCGACAATAAAGGTGGCATTAAAAGTGCGCTGAAGCAGATGGGCGAGTTTTATGAAAACGCCAGTAAATACGCCAGTGGTGCCCACTGCCAACTGCTGTTTGGACTGAGCCAGCGTATTTCCACCCCGGCACTGGCCGCCTCCTCGACCACCATCAGCACACCTCAAGGCTCTCTGAATCTCGCCGGTCTTCCGGGCGTATTCAGTGAAGGCAGCCTGGATCATGGCACCCGATTACTGCTTGAACATCTGCCGCCTCTCTCCGGTCGCATACTCGATTTTGGCTGCGGCGCAGGGATTATCGGTGCCAGCATCAAACAAGCCCATCCAGACACCGATGTGGAAATGCTCGACATCAACGCCTTCGCCCTTGAGTGCAGCCAAGCTACTCTGCAGGCAAATGGCTTACAGGCTAAGGTCTATGCTTCCGACGGTTTCAGTGAGGTTGAGGGGAAATTCGACTTTATTATCTCCAACCCGCCTTTCCATCACGTAGGTAAGCAGACGCTTGATACCACCGAGCGCTTTATTGCCAATGCCAAGCTGCACCTAAAGCCTGGAGGCACACTGCTGTTTGTCGCTAACCACCACCTGCCTTACGGTGAAGCCATGAACAAGGCCTTTGGCCGAGTAAACCTATTGGCTCAGGACAACAAATTTAAGTTGTATTTCGATCAAAACCGAAGCTGATGGCCGTTGGCGCAACCAATTGAATTAAAAATCACCAAAAACAGAAGAATCCTCCTCACAGTGGATGATTTTTTGGACTGTCGCAAAATGTTTTGAACATTGCAGTTGACGGGAAACGGAATCTCTCTATAATGCGCCTCCGTACCGATGAGTATTTGCAGAGCAGAAGTGGCGGAATTGGTAGACGCGCTAGCTTCAGGTGCTAGTGTCCGCAAGGACGTGAGAGTTCAAGTCTCTCCTTCTGCACCACTCATCGATACAGCTTAAGTGCAGATGTGGCGGAATTGGTAGACGCGCTAGCTTCAGGTGCTAGTGTCCGCAAGGACGTGAGAGTTCAAGTCTCTCCATCTGCACCACTCTATGCGGGAGTGGCGGAATTGGTAGACGCGCTAGATTTAGGTTCTAGTATCGCAAGGTGTGAGAGTTCAAGTCTCTCCTCCCGCACCATATTAAAAAATCATTCGCAGATGTGGCGGAATTGGTAGACGCGCTAGCTTCAGGTGCTAGTGTTCGAAAGGACGTGAGAGTTCAAGTCTCTCCATCTGCACCAAGATTTTGAAAACCTCGACCTTAGGTCGAGGTTTTTTTTCGTCTTGAATTTGCTTCTACTTGGCAGCCCTCCCGCATTGACAAGACCAATCGCATTCGAAAAAAACCACTCGACGAGTGCATAAAATATCTCTCATCACAAATTCAGCATTTTCCTCCAACTTAAGCAGAAGAAATCATTAACTATTTAATCTTAAAGCAATTAAGATATACTCATTGTTCGCCATTTAAACAATAAGCAAGGCGCAATGTTAGATTTCGAGCTGCTCTATTTTGATAAGGAAAATCAAAAGTTATGCATTGATTTGATCCCAGAACACCATGTAGAGGTGACCCTAGATCAGATCAAAGAGCTATTGGTTCGCTCCCCATACCGGCAATTCGCTTTCCTCGAACATGAGGTCATGAAAGCGCTGCAGCTATTAAAGCGCCAAGCAGGTGGTGCCAATAAGGGCCAAACCCAACGTATTCCCATTGCCGAACAAGTTGATGGCTCATGCAGCTTGAAACTGTCCACGGACAAAATGCAGGTGGAAGCGATCATCACCGCGCCTCAAGGTGGCAAGCGTTCTGGTTTTTCTGAACTCGTTGAACAGCTGCAACAGCTCTCGATCAATAATGGCTTGCTTAAAAACAACATCCAACAGCTATTAGACGCCGCCAAAGCCATTCAAGACGGCAAAGAAATTAAAGCCGTCATCGCCAAGGGACGACCACCTCAGCACGGTAGAAACGCGCAACTAGAACGTTTGGTAAAACTCAACCGCGAACGGCTATTGCAACCCAAAATCCTCGAAAACGGCAAAGTAGACATGCGCGATCTGGGGGAGATCCCCATGGTACACGCTGGGGATGAAGTTCTGCGTCGTCACGATCCTGAGCCCGGTCTTGATGGCTACAACGTCATTGGCGAAGTGCTCAAAGCCAAAGCGGGCAAAGACAAAAAACTGAAAGTTGGCAAAGGCACGGAAACCAGCAAGCATGATCCAAACTTACTGCTCGCCAGCATTGATGGCCAACCAAAAGAGACCAAATCCGGCATCGACATCGTCGAAGTACTAACCCTGCAAGACGTTAACGTGGGCACTGGCCACATCAATTATCACGGCAACGTCATTGTTCAGGGCAACGTCGAAGAGGACATGAAAGTTCACGCCGAAGGTGACATCACCGTTAACGGTTTTGTCGACAATGCCGAATTGCGTGCAGGGGGCGACATCGTCGTCGCTAAAGGGGTCATCGGACGCCAAAAAACAGACGCAAGCCTAAGCACCAAACTGCATGCAGATGGCGAAATTCATCTGAGCTTCGCCCAATATGCGCAGATCAGTGCCAAGGGCAACATCGACATTCAAACCCAACTGATCCACTGCCAAGTGGTCTGCGGCCAAGACCTCAAAGTTGGCATTGATGGCGGTAAAAAAGGCGATCTGGTTGGGGGGCATGTCCAAGTTCAAGGTGCCCTAACCGCTCTGAACATCGGTGCTCGAGCCGCCACCCAAAGCCATCTCAAGGTGGGACTCGGCATTGCCAAGCTCCGACAGGATGCCAAGGAATACCATCAAAAAACTCAGGATCTCCTGAAGCAGAGTTACAACCTGCGCACCGCCATCAGTCGAGTACCAACCATGGCGGATAAAACCGAGCAGCAGCGCGAAGCCCTTGTAAAACAGTTTAAAACCGCACAGGAGCAAAACAGCGCCAAACTCAGTGAAGCACAGCTATTGCTCGCCGAGACGGAGCAACAGATTGAGCACTATTTTGAGCACGTCTGCGTCAAAGCTCTGCACAGTTTGTTTCCACAGGTTCACATTGAGATGGGCACCCAATCTCTCACCACTGAGCGAGAGTTCGGCCCCTCCAAGGTCAGCGCTGAAAATGGTATCAGTGTCACAGCCTTAGAAGCTGGAGAGAGCTAACGCACCATTGGTGGTGTTAGCTTGGTACTAAACCTGCATATAATTGCGGTTAACTCCTTTAGCGCCAACAACCTGACACGAGAACTGACTGATGAATCGCTGGCATTTCCCGCTGAATCTTTTCAAGCAAGCCACCACTCTACATAAACTGGTGCTGTGGCTGCTGGTCACAAGTCTGGCTTTGCTGATGCTGCCACTCAGGATGGCACAGTCGCTGTTTCTGCAACAATGGATTGAACAGCATGCCGCCTCGATTGGCCTAGTGGCCATGGCTTGTGTGGGGTATTTACTCTCTTTAGGCATCAGGCTAGGTCTTAGCAAAATGCTGGAAGAGCGCCAGCAGGGAACGATGAAACAGCGCATTCAGGAGAAAATTGGCGCCTTGGATCATGGCGAGCGAGCCGTACTCAGAGAGTTTATCCTGCAGGGAAAAAGCAGCATCCGCATGCCAATCCATCACCACAGCGTCGCCGATCTTCTGGATCATGGCATCCTAGCTCAGGCGGGTGCCAGCGAAGAGTACGCCATCGAAGGCACGGTAGCACCAGTCAAGATTGCCGCCCTGGCGCGACGTCATATCACCCGTAAAGTCCTACGACTGCCGGAAGAGCAGCTAACAGAGCAGCAACGAGAACACCTGCTGGCCAGCCGACCTGAGTTTGCAGCCAACTTGAACCGTAGTGGTCGGCACGCAGCCTAATATTGAAAAGAGTATGAAGAGGGGGAAGTGCCCAAGGGCGCGAGGCCAAGCCTCAACTCCCTTGAGAGTAAGATGGGTAAAAGCCTAGAGGCTAATGCCCAATTCGTGCTCTTGCTCAAGCACTTGCAGTTGCTGCTCAACTAAGCTGAAAATTCGCTGCTGTGAGTCGGTGGTCAGTGGGTGCTTCCAGTTCAAACTGCTGATCACCATCGACAAACTCTGATACAGAGTCTGCGAGTCATCGATATTCAAACGAGTTCCCATTAGCGGATTGCCAATCATGGTCATGGCACCACGCTGGCACGCAACCAAAGTCAGATGCGCCACTTGCACCTCGGCATCGGTAATGGTCAGTTCACTTTCAATGCGAGCTGATTCCATCACTCGTTTAGAGGTTGAGTGAGTCTGTTCAATAAACATCTGCATCTCTTGCAGGCGATAGTCACTGACACGTTCAATGATGCCATCAACGCCAGCCAAGGCGTTAAAGCCCAAGCTCCAGCAGCTGTGCTTCATCGCCAGTGCGCCATAAAGGTGCAAGGCCAATAGACGCTCCGCATGACTCAACTCTGCGCTGATAAGCTCAGGTTGACGCTCAGTAAGAAGCTCTATGTGTTTCGCAAAGATGGCCACAAGCAGGTCTTCTTTACAGTTGAAATGCTTGTATAGCGTACCTGCGCTACACCCAGCCCGTGGTGCCAATTCCGAGAAGCGGAACGAAACCAAGCCCTGTTCCTTAACTAACGCTTCCCCTAATTTCAGTAGCGCTTGGTCGCGCTGACGGAACCGGGCGTGAACAGGCGATGTCCAGTGACTGGATCTCAGTGCCGAGTCGGCGTGCTGATCCATAACAAAAACTCCCAAATTTATGATCAACTTTACTCTACGCCCGAATAACTGAAACGAATGTTACCTGTCCCACGTTTATGACTAACTACCTACCCATTTTTTGGTAAAAATACAATTTAGCTCAAACTTTTATTTATAAACCTCGACTGAGTATCTTCGCATCTTAAAATCCGGTTGAAACCTACAGAACACGGTCAACCACCGTCAGATTAGAGCAAAAACTCAATTCAAAGTTTTGTAATGAATCAAGGTAATAAACCACTCATTCAAGGGCAAAATAGGTCAAAAAACAGATGTGATAAATTTGTGACAAACTCGTGATCGCCAGTGGATATTCCCTCTCTAAACTGCAAAGACTTCAAAAAAGGAGATGGCACATCATGAACTTAAAACCTCTGGCACTGGCAACCCTACTTGCCGCCCCAATGATCCAGGCACAAACCGTCACCATCGAGATGACAAACCTAACTCAAGGCATCTATTTCACGCCTCTGCTGATGACGGCCCACAGCAGCGATTACCACCTGTTTCAATCAGGGCAGGCCGCCTCTCCGGAGCTTCAAACCATGGCAGAAGGCGGTGACATTTCTGGCCTAATGACCATTGCCAACTCCATCAACGCGGTATCAGCCGCCAACCCAGCTGAAGGGCTACTGGCACCAGCTGCCAGCACCAGCGCGGTACTTGAAAACGTAGAGATGGGCTCGGTACTGTCGATTACTGCAATGATTCTGCCCAGTAACGATGGCTTTGTCGGCGTGGACAGCTGGCCAATCCCAGAAGCCGCAGGAACTTACACCATCAACTTGAATGCCTACGACGCGGGTACCGAAGTCAACGACGAGCTACTGGTTGCTGGTGCCGGTGGCGCACCGGGTACCCCAGGTATGCCAGCCATTCCTGGTACAGGCGGTGGCACTGGCGGTACGGGCGCAGCCACTACCGAGCCAAACCAGATGGTGCACATTCACCGAGGCAACCTAGGTGATACCAATGCGACCGGTGGCATGAGTGACGTCGACAGCCGCATCCATCGCTGGTTAAACCCGGTAGCCCGCGTCACCATCACCGTAGAATAAGGGGGCCATCATGAAAGCACATTACGCTCTTATCGGTCTCACGGCCTTGATGCTCGCAGGTTGTGACGACGATGACGACAATAGCCCAGCTCCCAACCCTGAGCCAAGGGCCACAGCAGAGTTTACTGTTACCATCAGCAACCTCACGGCAGCCCAGCCACTCTCGCCTCTGGCCGCTTACCTCCATGATGGCAGCGCTTCTGGATGGAGCTTTGGCCAAGCCGCCAGCGTTGGCTTAGAGCAGCTGGCTGAAGCTGGCAATGGCAGTGAATGGCTGGCAATGGCCAAGTCCCAAGGTGCCTACTACTCAGCCAGTGGCGATGGCATTGTTGGTCCTGGTGCTAGCGATAGCGTCACACTCACGGTGTATGCCGACCAGTTGAGTGACATTAAGCTCACCGGCGCCGGTATGCTGGTCAACACCAATGACGCCTTTGCAGGCATCAATAATCTGGATCTGTCCGGTTTAGCCGTCGGCGATAGCCTAACCATCAACCTGCCTGTTTATGATGCTGGTACTGAAGGTAACAGCGAGTTGGCGGCAACCATTCCTGGGCCTGCAGGCGGTGGCGCAGGGTTTGATGCCATGCGTGATGACGTTGACTACGTAGCCAGACACCCAGGTGTGGTGGGCAATCAAGATGGCTATGGGGAGTCCGCTCTGGACGGTACCCATAAATTTGACGCCCCTGTAGCAAGATTGTCTGTAATACGTCAGCAGTAAGCTCGGTCTACTCAGCATTGTCAGTAAAAAAATGCTGAGAGGAAGAGCGATGGCCACACTATTAGTGATTGAAGACGATGCCGACATCAACGCCTTGGTATCGATGCAACTGGAAGCCAACAACCACCAGGTGCGTCGATGCCGAGACGGTCGGCAGGGTTATCAACTGGCCAAAACCGGCCAATTTGATCTGATCGTTCTGGATCTAATGCTGCCCAGTATGGATGGCCTCAGTATCTGCCAATCCCTGCGGCAGGAGGGCTGCATTACGCCCATATTGATGCTGACGGCGCGCACCTCTGAGATCGATCGTGTGGTGGGGCTGGAATCTGGCGCCGATGACTACATGACCAAACCCTTTAGTGTTCGAGAGCTGCAGGCCAGAGTAAAGTCACACCTGAGGCGATCGCAACTGCTGGCACAGCCGGTCGATACCCAAAGTGTGCAATTAGGTCCGCTGCGCCTTGATCCTGAAAAACGTTCAACCCAGCTCAATGGTGACCACATCGACCTGACCTCAACCGAGTTCGATCTGCTGTGGTATCTGGCTCAGCGACCAGGGCGTGTGTTTAAGCGCGAACAACTGCTTGAGGCCGTTTGGGGCTATCAACATAACGGCTATCAGCACACGGTAAACTCACACATCAACCGCTTACGGGCCAAATTGGAACGGGACCCCGCCAATCCAAAACTGGTGCTGACGGTGTGGGGCGTAGGGTATAAATTCAATGACAAAATTTAACTCACTGTTCTCAAGGCTGGCACTGGTTCAGCTGTTAAGCTTCCTGACGCTCGCCGTGATCCTAGTGTGGGCCAGCGGTCAATTGCACCATGAATTTGAAGATGAGGTCACCCAAAGACTGCACTTCTCCTTGGCCGAGCACATCGTTCATGAAGGGCCACTGTTTAAGGCCGGTGAACCGGATCCAGCCGCCGTTGAACGCGCCTTTCACAATATGATGATTCTGGGAAAAGGGTTTGAATTCTACCTGCTCTCCCCAGATGGCGCCCTACTTAACTACTCAGCCCCCGCAGACAAAATAAAGCGCTTGAGAATTCCCCTAACCGCCATTCACGAAGCGCTATCCCAACCGGGAAAACTGCCCCTGAAAGGCCCGGATCCGCGCTCACTCGATCGCACCAAGATCTTCTCCGTGGCACCGGTAATACTCGATGGCAATCTGCAGGGCTACCTCTACATCATCATTAACGGTGAAATCTACGATTCGATGTTAGCGCAAGTGAATGACCACTCTTGGCTAACGTGGGCCACCTTAGTTATTGCTGCCACCGCAGGGTTTCTGCTGCTCACCAGCCTCGGACTGTTCTCTTGGTTAACACGACCATTGCAGCGCTTAGCTGGGGACATTGAACACAGGCAAACTCAGGGGTTCTCAGGCCAGTTACCACTGAAAGATTCCGCCTACAGCAGCGCCACCGAAATTCATCAGATTCACACCGCCTTTGATGCCCTGTCGCTCAAACTGCAACAGCAGTATCAAAAGGTGAAATCGGTGGATGAGATGCGCCGCGAATTGCTGGCCCACGTGAGCCACGACATTCGCACACCTCTGGCCTCCCTTCAGGGCTACTTGGAAACCTGGTTGCTGCAACACAAACAGGGGCAACAGCCAGATCCAGCCTACGTTGAGATCGCCCATCAAAACGCAGGAAAAATTCACAAAATGGTGGAACAGCTGATGGAGTTAGCTCGGCTCGAGAGCGCTCAAGTACCACTGCAGATTGAGCTAGTGAACATCGCCGAGCTGGTTCAGGATGTACTGCAAAAATATCAGCCGGCCGCCAGTGATAAACAGGTGCTGCTGGATCTGCACCCAAAAAATGGCTCCATGATGGTGATGGCCGACATCGAAAAGCTGGAGCGGGTATTTACCAACCTCGTCGACAATGCTCTGCGCCACTGCGATGCCGGTGACAGCATCTGCATTCGCTTCAATGCCGTAGAGCAAGGGCTGGAGGTTTCGGTCGCAGACAGTGGCATCGGCATTCCCGCCGCAGACCTGCCCCACATCTTCGACGCCCACTTCAAAGCCGCCAACAGCATTCGCGGTGACAGTGCGCACTCTGGTTTAGGGCTTGCCATCACCAAACGATTGCTCGAACTTCACAAGGCCGTCATCGAAGTTCGCAGCCAAGTGCAACAGGGAACCGAGTTCCGCTTTACTTTGCCCCAGCAGGCCTAAGGGTTGCTTATCGTTGGCGAGAAAATCCAAACCACAGCAACCCAGTTCCAGCACAAAAATGAGTACGAAAGGTCAACCGCCCCGAACTAGCGGCACCAAGCGGTGCCTAGGGGCTTGGCTAGCTCTTCGGCCAACAGCTGCTCTCGCAGCGACTGAGACTGCCCCTGTGTCAGCAACTCCCCACTGGCTTGATAGCCGCCGCCACTGCCTGCAGTCACTTCTATCAGTTGCCACTGCTGCTGCCCTAACCAAAACTGCAAGGCACGCACGGCATTCTTCTCGTCATTACAGGCACCAGGACTGGCGGGAAGAGCCAGTCCGCGAATGGTCACCGGTGTCACTTTGCCCCCGGCTAACTTAAGCAACAATCGTCCTTGGGCATCCACCCCCATCAAGGTTTCTACTTCCACCTTTGGAATGAAGATCGGTGCCTTACTCAGCCGCTCAGGCTTTGGCATGGCATCACCCTGAGCCAGCTTCTGCTCACTCTTTGCTGGTACGGTTTGGGTGGCCACCGTTGGCTCCTCGGTCGCGTAAGGTTTATTGAATGTGGTATTCACATTACAGCCACTTAACAACAGTGCCGCTGAAATCACAGCCAAACGAATCATCACCCTCTCCCTGTATTGACGTAAAAATCTACAATAAAACAAAGCGGCTCCTGTTACCAACCAGCGCCTTATTTCAGTAAATTCAACTACTAGTAAAAGTCATAACGGCTATATAACTAAAAAGAATATAAGGAATATCGATTGGATATATAGAGATCAGCGCCTTTGCTCCCATAATCCTCCTAATTCTGAGATTTCTAGGAGCATAGGTATGTTGTCCATGCTAACCAAGGCAGCGGTAATCACTGCCACCCTATCCATGTTTGCCACATTCGCCCAAGCAGCCCAAGAGGTCAAAGTGGGCATGAGTGGTCGCTATTTTCCATTCACGTTTTCTAAAAACGATCAGCTGCAAGGCTTCGAAGTGGACGTATGGAATGAGATCGCCAAGCGCAATGATTACGAAGTAAAGTTCGTTACTGCCTCCTTTTCTGGCCTGTTTGGCATGCTGGAGACCGGCCGCGTCGACACCATCTCTAACCAGATCACCATCAGCCCAGAGCGTCTGGCCAAATACGCATTCAGCCAGCCTTATGTCTACGACGGTGCTCAGATCGTAGTGCGTCGCGGTAATGACAGCATTCAAAAGATGGCGGATCTTTCTGGTAAGAAAGTGGCGGTAAATCTGGGCTCTAACTTTGAGCAGATTTTGCGTCAACAACCCAATGCCGATGCGATCACCATCGTCACCTACGACACCAACATCGAACAAGACGTGGCGCTCGGTCGCATGGACGCCTTTGTTATGGATCGAGTTTCCTCCGCTCAGCTAATTAAGGAATCGCCACTGCCACTTCAACTGGCTGGCGATCCCATCGACACCATCGAGAATGCCATGCCGTTCTTAAACACCCCACAGCAAGTCAAACTGCGTGATGAGGTGGACGTAGCCCTGAGTGCCATGAAAGCCGACGGCACCTTGGCAGCCATCTCACAGAAATGGTTCGACGCTGACATCACCCAACCATAACGCCCCGCCAAGGGCGACTGCCTGACGCGCTTACTCTTTTGGGTTGTTTACCCACCTTTGTATGCCAAAGGTGGGTTACCTTTATTTACATCGATTCACTGTTTGCTGGGAGATCACCATGGATCTGGATTGGAACTACACCCTAGATCTGCTGCCCATTTTGCTGAAATATCTTGGCACCACCATGGAGATGGCCTTAATTGGCTTCGTGCTAGCCCTAGGGCTGTCCCTCGCCTTGGCGCTGACCCGCGTGTTTACCATTCCAGTACTCGATTGGGTGGCCCGGTTGTTCATCTCGTTTTTCCGAGGAACACCACTGTTAGTGCAGCTGTTCTTGCTCTACTACGGTTTGCCTCAGGTGATCCCAGCGCTATCAGGCATCGATGCATTCACCGCCGCCATCGCCGGTCTGTCATTGCACTTTGCTGCTTACATGGCGGAATCGATTCGCGCCGCCATTAACGGCATCGCCAGCCACCAAACTGAAGCGGCGATGGCCATCGGCATGACCCGACTTCAAGCCATGCGCCGCATTATTTTGCCTCAGGCATCCCGCATCGCTCTGCCGTCGCTAATGAACTACTTCATCGACATGATCAAAAGCACCTCACTGGCGTTTACCCTAGGGGTGACTGAAATCATGGCCAAAGCTCAAATGGAAGCCTCATCCAGCTTTCGTTTCTTTGAGAGTTTCATGGCCGTCGCCCTGATCTACTGGGTGGTGGTGGTGATGTTCACCTTTGTGCAAACCAAACTGGAACAGCGTCTCAACGCCGCTTACTGAGGAACTTCCCATGCTCGCTATCTCCAACCTCACCAAGCGTTTCGGCGACAACACCGTGCTGGAGGGCATCGACCTGTCTCTCGCAGAAGGTGAAATTGTCGCCATTATCGGCCCATCTGGGACCGGCAAGTCGACCCTGCTTCGCTGCATCAACTTTTTAGAAACGCCCACCGAAGGCCAAATCGAGATCGATGGCCACCGGGTGAACGCCGACTCAAGCAATCAAAAAGCGATCATCGAGCTGAGAAAACGAGCCGCATTTGTGTTTCAAAACTACGCTCTGTTTGCCAATAAAACCGCCCAAGAGAACATCGCTGAGGGCCTGATTACGGTATGGAAGCAGCCAAAATCAGAAGCGATGGCCACTGCTGCCTCGATACTCACCGACATTGGCCTGATCGATCGCAAAGACGCCTACCCTTCGTCACTGTCAGGTGGCCAACAGCAACGCATCGGCATCGGCCGAGCCATGGCAGCTCACTCTAAGGTAATTCTGTTTGATGAGCCCACTTCCGCCCTGGATCCAGAATGGGTCGATGAGGTGCTGGGCCTGATTAAAACCCTCGCCGAACGCAAACAAACCATGATCATCGTTACTCACGAAATGCAGTTTGCCCGAGAGATTGCCGACCGAGTGGTGTTTATGGAGGGTGGCCGAATCGTTGAACAGGGGCCACCAAGTCAACTGTTTGAAACCCCTCAAGATCCCAGAACCAAGCAGTTTCTGGCTAGAGCATTAAAAGCCTAAGCCGATAAAAATGGCGCTCATCAACGGGCGCCAGCTCCCCCCTATTTTCCCACCAACTCACTAGAGTACGCCCAGTCATTTCTGGCGCTCTCTTTTAAAACCCAATATTGCCGACAAAGATGCTCACGCCATTCGCGTTATCGCTCCGTCGGGTAACATCTCCATCTACGGGGGCACCAATGCGTACGGTTTTAATGGTGACCAATTGCCACCACAGCAAACTCAACTGGCGATTCCAAACGGAATTTGGATATCCAAGGACAACTATCTATATTCTCGACCCTGCCAACAACCGAGTTCGACACGTCACGACTGACGGTAAAGTATCAACGCTATTTGAAGCTCCCGATGGCCTAAAGAGCGGTCGAAGGCCCTAGGTCAGCGATGACCATCAACAAGCCTACTATGCCAATCACCACAGTTTGCGCCTTTGGCAACGAGGAAAAGGGATCGCCATTGTCGCCGATGGTTTTGTGGAGCTAGGAAAGTAACTCAGGTCAAAAGCCATCGGATCGCCTCCTCTAAAGCGCAAGGGACCTTACTCTATATCCGCGCCTTAGGTGACATTCAAATTGTCAGCCAGTAATTTGCAGATACAAAAACGGCTTCCCTAGGGAAGCCGTTTTTCGTTTAAGCGTCGAAATTACAGCTCGGCTTTGATCCACACCAGACGGTGATCGGAGCTGACGTTTTTACCCACACCAGGGTTCCAAGTATCGATGCGAGTCAAACGGGCGTCTTTCATCAGCTTGCTGCCATCTTCGAAAGAGGCTGGCCAAAATACGCCGGAGTCCACGACGTTCAGTTCAGCGGATGGAATCACGTGATCCAGACGCAAACCCGACACAGAAGTCACCATCTCTGGGTACTTAAGGTCGGTTTCACGGCAATCGCCAATGGCTACGCACTCAGGGCCGCCCAGAGACTTAGGCGCATACACACCAAAGGTCGCCAACTGGTTTACCTTGTCGTGGGTCATCAGGTCGTTGATCGCAGTCAGATCGCCGTCACCAGACAGGGGATCCGCGTTCAAATCGCCCATCACCACGAACATTTCACCGTTTGCTAGGCCACCGGTCACGCCAGCGTCATCGTAGATGTAATCCGCACCGTCGATGTAATCTACCCAGAAATCGATCTCAGCACGGTTGTGCATCTTGTTGTAAGGGGCTTCTTCGCCCTTATCGAAGATTGGCGGAGTTGGGTGAGACAGCAGCAAGTGCACAGACTTAGTTTCGCCATCGGCAGTCGGTACCTTAACCACGGCATCTACGTGGTTCTTGGAAGACAAGCGCAAGATATCCCACTCGGCTTGGGTGTACCAAGTCTCATCAGCACACCAATCTGCGGTGTTCCCTTCGGCGCAGTTCACTGGCACGTTGGTCTCACCAGGCATGTCTTTCCACAAGAACTTCTGGAACGTACGGCTGTTAGCCGTATCGATTTCAAACTGAGACAGCAGCGCAAAAGCATATTGACCGTGGAAGTTACCAAAGCCATGGGCATCACCCGGAAGGCCAATGGTGCCGTTGTTATCGATATCAGAGTCGATGGCCAAACCGGTATTGGTGGCATAGCTTTCCGCGTACGGATATTGGATAGGCTGCAACTGCTCGCCTTCGAAGGTCTGAGGCACACCCAGGTAGTTCAGGCGGAAGCCACGCAGAACCGAGATATCTTCACCTGTGCCATCGTTGTTGAACTCTTTCATCAGCAGTACTGCTGGACGAGTTTTCTGAATGATGGTGGCGTTATTGCGGATCTGAATCACTTTTTCAGCACGCTTAAGCTCGGCTTCGTCGGTGATGCTGCCATCTTCCCAACCGGCAATCAGCGTATCTTGCTCCGCAGGAGTCAAAGCCATCAGGCTGCCCAGCTCTGCGAAATCAGAGTGGTCAAAGGAAAGGTTGAAAGACGCAATATTCACTTCGGTCGCTGCCACAGGTGGCTCGGGAGTGATTACGTTGGTAGTGTCATCGTTGCAACCAGCCAAAAGTGCAACAGAGATGGCCGCAGCCAACAGGGATTTAGTTTTCATCAGATTACCTCGAATGTGGGCAAGCAACTCAAGTTACTGCTCCATGGGCTTTTTTTAGTAGAACGAAAACAGCGGATTCAATTTTTCTAAAATTAATATTTAAATCAATAGAATAGCTAATTTCGTCCCTCTATTTTGCTCGGCATTATAGAGAAGCAACCTGGCAATTCCACGTGATCAAGATCACAGTTACATAGGTGTTCACAACACCGATCATAACCCTTCCATCACCGTTACAGCCGTGGATTATTTTCAAATCAAAAATAGAGAGGTCGGAGGACAGAACAATCCCGAAGTGAATTCAAATATTCTCTGGTTTAACAAAGTATTAATAAGAAGTTGGCGCTTACTTTGTCTCGCGAAGGGATAACATTAGATAAATCTAATGAAAATAACTGGTTAAACACCTGTTAAATCCAACAGTCATCAACAACAAGCCGAAAGGCTGGAAATGGGAAAAGCCAAAAAGCAAAGGCCCCGACTTTCGTCAGGGCCTTTGCTCTGTATTTGGTACCGAGAGAGGGACTTGAACCCTCAAGGTGTCACCACCGGTGGATTTTGAATCCACTGCGTCTACCAATTCCGCCACCTCGGCTTTGATGCAGTGCATTATAGAGATGTTCTTGATGAGTGCAAGCCTAAACAGATTCAACTGCATACAAATCCAGCAAGCACGGCAAAATCCGGCACTAAATGCCCAGTTCCCCTTCACGATGACTGTTTTCAAGACAGCAAACTCATTACACTGAACCAAAATATGGGCATCAAGGAGAGAGAGATGCACCCCCACGCCAATGCCCCCCGGGCGCCCCTAAAACGCCGCCTCGCTACCTTGGTCTACGATGGCTTAGTCGGCTTAGCCGTATACATGGCGGTGGGCGCGCTGTTCTTTGCCATCTTTGGCGGCTTAGTTAGCAATGGCATCTTGCCAGATCTTGGCCATGAACACGCCATCGATACCCTTCAAGCCAGCCCGGTCTACACCATCATCAATGAGCTATTTAAGTTAGCTGGCGTACTGCTGTTCTTCTGCTATTTCTGGCAAAAAAGCGGCCAGACTCTCGGCATGCGCGCTTGGCGTATTAAAGTACAAAATATCGATGGCAGCCTCATCAGCTGGCGCCAAGGAATCATTCGGGCCATCACCTCTTGCTTTGGCTTGATGAACATCACCTTATTGTTCGGCGGCACTCAGGTTGCACTTCATGACACTTGGAGCCGCAGCGAAGTAGTGGAACTGACACTGGAGCAAAATCGCGCCCGCCTAGGGGAGTAGCACGGCACAAGTTCGATAAGCGTCTATCCTTTAGTGACCTTTTAGTCACTTAGGAGTAGCCATGGGGTTCTTAACTTGGATTCTATTAGGACTGGTGGTGGGCATTTTGGCCAAGTGGATCATGCCCGGTAAAGATGGCGGCGGTTTCTTCATGACCATTCTGCTGGGTATTGGCGGTGCCTTCGTCGGCGGCTACCTCTCCACTCTACTGGGCTTTGGTGATGTTACTGGCTTTAATCTCAACAGCTTGGTGATCGCCACCCTAGGCGCTCTGTTGGTCCTGTTTATCTACAACAAGATGCGCGCATAACCGCCCCCAAAACCATCAAAAAAGGAGCCACCGGCTCCTTTCTATTTTGGCTGCACATTGCGCTTAGCTAGCGCTTCTGCAGGAGGAATATCGCCACGGCGGCAAAAATCATCGATGGGATGAAGGCCCCGAGGAACGGCGGCAGATTGGCCACCAGACTCATGGGGCCAAAGATCTCACTGGCCAGATAGAAACCAAAACCGGTTACCACCCCCAGCAAAATTCGCGCTCCCATGGTCACGCTGCGAAGCGGCCCAAAGATGAAAGAGAGCGCCAGCAGCATCATCACCATCACTGTCACCGGTTGGCCTATCTTGCGCCACAGCGCCAACTCATAGCGGGTAGGATCCTGATTATTGACCTTCAGATAATCCAGATAATCCAGCAAACCACTAATGGATAGCGATTCCGGATCCACAGTCACCACCTGCAATTTGTCTGGCGTCAGGGTCGACTTCCAGCGCCCCTGCTCTCGCTCCGATACGCTAACTTGCTTGGCCGACATGTCGGTATCGGTGATGTCGATAATGCGCCAAGCATCACCGTCGAACACCGCCTGCTTGGCAAAGGTAACTTTATCCAGCTGCTTTTCTTTGTCGAAGTGGTAGATGGTGACGTTTTGCAGGTGACCGGTGTCCTGCACCGCTCCGATATTCACAAAGCTATCGCCATCTTTGGCCCAAGAGCCCTTCGCGCCGCCAATGAGGTTACCCCCAGACACTTTCTGCGCCTTCATCTCTCGTGCCGTGGCTTCAGAAACCGGCGCCACATACTCACCCACCAACATGATGGTCAACATCAATGGGATGGCGGTTTTCATCACCGACATGGTGATCTGAAACTTAGACATCCCCGCTGCCTGCATCACCACCAGCTCTGAGCTCGAAGCCAACATGCCGATGCCGATCAAAGCCCCCAACATGGCGGCAATGGGGAAGAACATCTCGATATCACGGGGAACCAAAAACAGCACGTACAAACCAACATCGAAGATATCGAAGGTACCGCGACCCACGTATCGCAGCTGATCCACAAATTTAATCAGCCCAGATAGCCCCGCCAGCACCAGCAAGCAGATTGCTGAGGTACTGATAATAGTGCGGCCGATGTAGAGGTCCAGTAGCTTAATCATCGCTTCGCCCCTCCCAGCTTGGCCACCAATCGCTTCCCAACCGGTCGGCTGCGTCCAATGAGCACCACGCCAATGATCAACGCCGCCAAGTGGATGCCCCACATCCCCAGCGCCGCTGGAATCACTTCATCTTCAATGGCTTTACGACCCGCCATCATCAAAGCGAAATAGCCTAGATACATCAAAATGGCCGGCATCATCTTGGCAAACTTACCTTGGCGAACGTTAGTACGCGCCATCGGCACCGCAATCAGAGTTAACAGAGGGATGGCAATAGGAATGGCCAGACGCCAATGGATCTCCGCCCAGGCATCGGGGGTATTCTCTTCAAACAGTCGCTCCATGGAGTAGGCCGATAACTTACGACGTTTCTTGTCGACCTCCTGCTCTTTGATCTCCATCTGATAGCGATCAAAGCCAATAAGGTTAGTTTCTGGAGTACCGGAGAGCATGTTGTATCGAGTGCCGCTGGTCAGCTGCAGACGCTGAGAGCCATCGCGCTGCTCAACGATGCCACCACCATCGGCAATCACAATGGAGGTTTTGCCATCTAGGCTGTCGTTATCAGGCAGCATGGCCACGAATACGTTTTCCAGCTTACCTTTGGACAGCCCTTCAACGTAGATCACCGCCTTGCCGTTGGCCGCTTGTTGGAATCGCCCTTGAACCAATGCGGCCAAACCAGCCTCCGACTCCGCCTTTTCAAGAACCTGATATTCGGTCTCTTTGGCCCAGGGGGCAACATTAATGGAGATGAAGCCGGCAACGAGTGCCATCACCAGTGCCAGCACCATGGTGACCCGAGTAACGTACCATTCCGACACCCCAACGGCGTGGAACACCGTCATCTCACTGTCGGCATACAATCGGCCATGGGCCAACAAAATCCCCAAAAACAGTGACAAAGGCAAAATCAACGCCAGCAAATCCGGCATATTCAAGGCAACCAGTGTGGCGATCAACTTACCAGGAAGGCTGCCTTCGGCAGCATCGGCAAGGATCCGAACAAACTGTTGACTGACAAAAATGGAAACCAATACGGCCAGCACAGCGATCTGGGCTCTAAAGGCTTCCTTAAGCAAGTAGCGAAAGATAATCAACGGCGAAACTCAGCTTGCAAACTTGTAATTTCTCTGGAAACGAGAAGTTATTTAAGTAAACTGGTTACTTTCAAACGTTTTGTAACCAGCCTAGGCCTTCTACCCTAAGATAAAAAGGGAATAGCAACAACGCAGTCCAGTTTAGCAAAACCGGCATTGCCTTGACGCTATCGAGGCCGATAAAGGGATCATTATCTAACAATTAACACGCTTTGTCTTTACGAAACCGGGAGATGGCATGGAGTTCAGTGTAAAAAGCGGCAGCCCTGAGAAGCAACGTAGCGCCTGCATTGTAGTAGGTGTATTCGAACCGCGACGTTTATCCGCCATTGGCGAGCAACTAGACCGCATCAGTGACGGCTACATCAGCAACCTATTACGCCGAGGCGACCTTGAAGGAAAGCCGGGCCAGATGCTGCTATTGCATCATGTACCAAACGTGCTGTCTGAGCGCGTACTACTGGTTGGCTGCGGCAAAGAGCGTGAACTGGACGAGCGCCAGTACAAGCAGATTATCGCCAAAACTATCAACACCTTGAATGAAACCGGTTCAATGGAAGCGGTGTGTTTCCTGACCGAGTTGCACGTAAAAGGTCGCGACACCTACTGGAAAGTCCGCCAGGCGATTGAAACCACTCAAGCCAGCCTTTACACCTTCGACGCCCTAAAGAGCAAAAAAGACGAAACTCGTCGCCCTCTGCGCAAGATGGTGTTCAACGTACCGACTCGCCGTGAACTGACCATTGGCGAAAAAGCCATTGCTCACGGCTTGGGTGTAGCCGCCGGCAGCAAGATGTGCCGCGACGTGGCCAACATGCCACCAAACATCTGCAACCCCGCCTATCTGGCCAGCCAATCTCGTCAACTTGCCGAGAAGTACAGCAAACTCAACGTCGAAGTGATCGGCGAAGAGAAGATGGAAGAGCTGGGCATGAACAGCTACCTAGCCGTTGGTCGTGGTAGTGAAAACGAATCCATGATGACCGTGGCCAAGTACATGGGGGCCGACGATGCCGAGCAACGTCCAATCGTACTGGTAGGTAAAGGCCTAACCTTCGATTCCGGCGGCATCAGCCTCAAGCCTGGCGAAGGCATGGACGAGATGAAGTACGACATGGGCGGCGCCGCTGGCGTTCTGGGAACCATGCGTGCCGTGTGTGAGCTGGATCTTAAGCTCAACATCATCTTCGTACTGGCCGGTTGTGAAAACATGCCTGATGGCAAGAGCTACCGCCCAGGCGACATCCTTACCACCATGTCTGGCCAAACCGTTGAGGTGCTAAACACCGACGCCGAAGGCCGTCTGGTTCTGTGTGACGCCCTGACCTACGTGGAACGTTTCGACCCTGAGCTGGTGATCGACACCGCCACCCTAACCGGTGCCTGTGTCATTGCTCTGGGCAAGCACGCCTCTGGCCTGTTGTCGAACCAAAACTCTCTGGCCCACGACCTGCAACACGCCGGTGAGCAAGCTGGCGACCGCTGCTGGCGTCTGCCACTGTGGGAAGATTACCAAGAGCAGCTGAAGAGCCCGTTTGCCGACATGACCAACCTAGGTGGTCGTCCGGCAGGCACCATCACTGCCGCCGCCTTCCTGTCTCGCTTTGCCAAGAAGTACAGCTGGGCCCACCTGGACATCGCTGGTACCGCTTGGGAATCCGGCGCCAACAAAGGTTCTACCGGTCGTCCGGTACCGCTGCTGACCCAATTCCTATTGGCCAAAGCCGGTGAGATGGAGATCGAGTAAACTCGAGCTGCTATTTCAGAGATAATCCAAATCAATCCCTCGCCTCGGCGGGGGATTTTTTTTATGCACTTCGCCATCCCCATCCCCTGTATCTTGGAGTTACAAGGGTATACAATGCACCGTTATGCCAAATTTGATGTGATTGGACTGATTCATGGCGATCGCCACTTTCTATCTGTTAACTGACGACCGCCAACAGCAACTGGCATGCTGGTTGGCATCAGAATGCTATCGCAAAGGTCAGCAGCTGTATCTGCACTGCGAAGATGAGGCACAAGCCCATCAGGTCGACGAGCTTCTGTGGCAGTTTGACCCAGAGCGTTTCGTACCCCACAACCTAGTAGGTGAAGGGCCTCGAGGCGGCGCTCCAGTGGAGATCGGCTATGGCAACCAATCCAGCTCAAAAAAACGCCTGGTTTTAATTAACCTAGCCGCCAAAGTGCCCAATTTTGCGGTAAACTTTGGCCAAATTTTTGATTTTGTACCGGTTGCTACCGAGGCAAAGACCGTGGCTCGCGAACGTTATCGTGCCTATCGCCAACTTGGCATAGAACTGGCCACCCACGACCTCGCCAAGCAACCGCTTTCATTTTAATTTACTTCGGATCCCCCCATGGATAAGACCTACAATCCTAACTCGATTGAACAGCGCCATTATCAGCGTTGGGAAGAAGCTGGTTACTTCAAGCCACACGGCGACACCAGCAAAGACGCCTACAGCATCATGATCCCGCCGCCGAACGTCACCGGCAGCCTGCACATGGGCCACGCGTTCCAAGACACCATCATGGACACCATGATCCGCTACCAGCGCATGCAGGGTAAAAACACCCTATGGCAGGTGGGTACCGACCACGCCGGTATCGCCACCCAGATGGTGGTTGAGCGCAAACTGGCGGCTCAAGGCATCACCCGTCAGGAACTGGGTCGTGAAACCTTCATCGACAAGGTATGGGAATGGAAAGCCGAGTCCGGCGGTACCATCACCCAACAGCTGCGTCGTTTGGGTGCGTCCGTAGACTGGGATCGTGAGCGTTTCACCATGGACGAAGGTCTGTCCAAGGCGGTTCAGGAAGTGTTTGTACGCCTGTACGAAGATGACCTGATCTACCGTGGTAAGCGTCTGGTTAACTGGGATCCAAAACTGCACACCGCCATCTCTGACCTTGAAGTAGAAAACAAGGAAAAGAAAGGCTTCATGTGGCACTTCCGCTACCCGCTCGCGGATGGCGTGAAAACCGCCGACGGCAAAGACTACATCGTCGTGGCCACCACCCGTCCAGAAACCATGCTGGGGGATACCGGTGTTGCGGTAAACCCAGAAGATCCTCGCTACAAGGATCTGATCGGTAAAGAGCTGCTGCTGCCAATCGTAGGACGTCGTATCCCTATCGTTGCCGACGAGCACGCCGATATGGAGAAGGGCACCGGTTGTGTGAAGATCACCCCGGCCCACGACTTCAACGATTACGAAGTGGGTAAGCGCAACAAGCTGCCGATGATCAACATCCTGACCTTCAACGGCGACATCCGTGACGCCGCCGAAGTGTTCGACTTCAACGGTGAAGCGTCCGACGTCTACAGCACCGACCTACCTGAGAAATACCAAGGCCTCGAGCGCTTCAAAGCCCGTAAAGCCGTGGTTGCCGAGTTCGAAGAGCTGGGTCTACTGGAAGAGATCAAAGACCACGTCCTGCAGGTGCCTTACGGCGACCGTGGTGGCGTAGTGATCGAACCGATGCTGACCGACCAATGGTACGTACGTGCGGCGCCTCTGGCGAAAACCGCCACCGAAGCCGTAGAAAATGGCGACATCAAATTTGTGCCTCAGCAGTACGAAAACATGTACTTCAGCTGGATGCGTGACATCCAAGACTGGTGTATCTCTCGTCAGCTGTGGTGGGGTCACCGCATCCCAGCTTGGTATGACGAGTCCGGCAAAGTATACGTAGGCCGCACTGAAGCGGAAGTTCGTGCCGCCAACGGTCTGGCCGACGACGTCACTCTGCGCCAAGACGACGACGTACTGGATACCTGGTTCTCCTCCGCCCTGTGGACCTTCTCCACCCTAGGTTGGCCGGATAACTTGGAAGACCTAAAAACCTTCCACCCAACCGACGTTCTGGTTACCGGTTTCGACATCATCTTCTTCTGGGTAGCCCGGATGATCATGATGACCATGCACTTCATCAAAGATGAAGACGGCAAGCCACAGGTTCCGTTTAAGACCGTATACGTGACCGGCCTAATCCGTGATGAGAACGGCGACAAGATGTCCAAGTCCAAAGGTAACGTATTGGACCCATTGGATATGATCGACGGCATCGATCTGGAATCTCTGGTTGAGAAGCGCACCGGCAACATGATGCAGCCGCAGCTGGCCGCCAAGATTGAAAAATCCACTCGCAAGCAGTTCCCGGATGGCATCGCCCCACACGGCACCGACGCCCTGCGTTTCACCCTAGCCGCCATGGCCTCCACTGGTCGTGACATCAACTGGGACATGAATCGTCTGGAAGGTTACCGTAACTTCGCCAACAAGCTGTGGAACGCCAGCCGTTTCGTACTGATGAACACCGAAGAGCACGATTGTGGCTTCGGCGGTGGCGACATGGAGCTGTCTCTGGCGGATCGCTGGATTCTGGCTCAGTACAACGACACCGTGAAAAACATCCGTGAAGCGATGGAAGGCTACCGTTTCGATATGGCCGCCAACATCGCCTACGAGTTCACCTGGAACCAGTTCTGTGACTGGTACCTAGAGCTGACCAAGCCGGTACTGCAATCTGGCAGTGAAGCACAGCAACGCGGCACTCGCCACACCCTGATGACCGTGCTGGAAGGGATGCTGCGCATGCTGCACCCACTGATGCCATACATCACCGAAGAGATCTGGTTAACCGTATCTAAGATGATGGGCATCGAAGCCGACACCATCATGCTGCGTGAATTCCCAAGCTTCGATGAAGCGCTGGTGAATGAGGAAGCCCATGCGGATCTGGAGTGGGTGAAGCAGTTCATCGTTGCGGTACGTAACATCCGTGGTGAGCTTAACGTAGCGCCTTCTAAGCCGCTGAACGTACTGCTGAAAAACGCCTCTGCTCAGGACTTGGCTCGCATCGAGACCAACTCTACCTTCCTGACTAAGCTGGCGAATCTGGAGTCCATCACCGAGCTGTCTGGCGACGCGCCAATGTGCACCACCCAGCTGATCGGCGAAATGGAACTGTTGATCCCAATGGCAGGCCTGATTGACGTTGAAGCCGAAGTGGCTCGTATCGACAAGCAGATCGCCAAGTTGGCTCAAGACGCCGAGCGCGTTGAGAAGAAGCTCTCCAACCAAGGCTTCCTAGCCAAGGCGCCTGAGGCCGTTGTCGCCAAAGAGCAAGCCAAGCTGGACGAAGCCAAGCGTGACATCGCCAAGCTGGAAGAGCAGAAGCAGCAACTCGCCGCCCTGTAACCTCCCCCTAGCTTAAACAAAGCCACCGCCTGAAAAGGTCGGTGGCTTTTTATTATTCAGATTTTTCAATGCCTTGAAAAACGACCTACCACTTAGCTCATAAAAAAGCGTTTTTTAACCCACTTTGGCTAAAGAGATGACGTAAGATTGTCGCCTTAGCCCACTCGTGGGCTTTTTTTAATTCAGGATGCACCGATGTCAACCACCCAAGTGAAATTTGCCATTGATGATGGCTCCACCAACGTCAAAATCAGCTGGATCGACAATGGCGTAATACGCAGCGTTACTTCGCCCAACTCCTTTAGAAAAGATTGGAAAAGCGCCGCACTGCTAAGCGACAAAAAAGTCTTTAACTACCAGATTGGCACCACCAAATACACCTACGATGCCACCTCTGATAAAGCGCTATCAACCACCCACGTGGCGTTCCAGTACGACGACTTAAATCTGTTGTCCGTACATCATGCCCTGCTGCAAACCGGCATCAAGCCCGGTCCGGTGAGCATTCTGGTTACCCTGCCGATAACCGAATACTACAACGCCGACGATTGCCAAAAGAACGAAGAAAACATCGCCCGCAAGAAAGCCAACCTGATGCGTAAGATCAGTTTGAATAAGGGTGACGTATTCGAGATCGTTGACGTAGAAGTGCTGCCAGAAAGCCTGCCGGCCGTGCTCACAACGTTGGTCGATTCCGGCGTGAACGAATACACCAAGTCGCTGGTGATCGACTGCGGTGGCACCACCTTAGACATGGGCGTCATTGTCGGTGAGTTTGAAGACGTGTCTGGCGTGTACGGCAACGCCGAAATCGGCGTCTCCATGGTCACCAATGCCGCTCGTAAAGCACTGGCTGCCGCCGACAGTGACGCCAGTTACCTGGTTGCCAACGAGCTTATCAAGCGTCGCCACGACCGTGAGTTCGTTAGCGAAGTGATCAACGACCTAAGCAAGCTTGATTGGGTACTCGAGCGCATCGAAAACAAGATTGACGAACTGGGCGCTGCAGTGGCCTATGAAGCCAAAACCTTCACCCGTAACCCAAATCGCATCTATCTGGTTGGCGGCGGCGCCATGCTGATTGAGTCGGCCATCCGCGAAGCCTACCCAAGCCTTGGTGACAAGATTGTACTGGTGAAATCACCGCAGGAAGCGCTGTCTCGCGAGATCTGCTGCTATCACGCGGCAGAACCCGTGACCAACCCGCAGGTGCATGAGGCGGATCCTACCCCCGCCTCTGTCTCAGCGTAACGGTTAATATCATGCGCATCCGATGCAGTTTTATTCTGGAGCCCCAACGGCACACTCACCACGAGTTCGCCGTTGGCCACCTTCGCAGCTGGCGCGAGCGGGAGAAGCTGCGGCAGGACGCAACCGAAGTTCAGCAGCAACGCAGCAGCGACTACCACCGTGATATCTACCTAACCGGTTTGTACATGGAGAAGCTGTCACCACAGCTGCCTGGCCTGATTGCACAGTCCTTCAATGGTGACAGCATCACCCTAACCAGACTGCAGCAGCTGCTGCAACAAGTTGGGGTGAGCGACGCCGATGAGAGCGGACTGTCTGAGGCGCAGTGGCAAAAGCTAACGTCCATGCTGAAGATCGCCATGGCCGCGCCAAAGAGCGAAGCCAACGTTGATCTTGGTGGCATTGAGCAGCAACTCAAGCAGCTATCACTGCCGGATGCCTCTCCTCAACTGGAGCAGATACTTGCCACCCAGCAACAGTTACTCGAGCGCTTAAGCGCACAGCCACAACCGGCAGCAACAGGCTACCCTGCTGAGCTGGAGCGGGATCTGGCCAATCTGCGCCAAGGCCAGGAGAAACTGTTGGCTCAACTGAAAAACCTGAAGGTTCAGGTGGCAACCGCCTCACCAAATGCAGCGCCAGCAGAACCGGAGGAGAGCATGGACACTCAGATGGAAAAAGCCCGTCGCATCAAAGCTAAAGGCTTGTGGTAAGCCTTTAGCCTGACTAACAAGCTGAGCCGCTGTAATCCCAGTGGCTCAGTTGTTTTAAACTCTGCTCATTGCCCCAGCACCACCCAGAACTTGCCTTTGTCGGCGTCCATAACCAATCGATTTCGCCCCTGACTCTTCGCCCGATAAAGCGCATTGTCAGCGCGCTTTAGCACCTCATCAATGCTCTCTTGGGCAGTAAATTGCTGTGCCAGTCCGAGGCTGATGGTCAGGCCTTCTCGGTGGGGCTCGTTATCACCTTGGCTCCGAATCATAAAGGGATAATCGGCGATGCGGCGTCGAAGCTGAGACAAGGCTTTGCCGCAGGCTTCCGGTTTAATACTCGGAAACAGCAGCACAAACTCCTCCCCTCCAAGTCGAAATGCCTGCGCCCCTAGGCCATGATTTCGGATCAACATGGCAATGGTCCTCAATACTTCATCGCCAACATCATGACCATAGCGATCATTGAAGCGCTTGAAGTAATCGATATCGATGATCGCCAGATGGTAGCCCTCAGGGCAGTTATTAATGGCCAGATACAGACTGCGCCTGTTTTTAAGTTCCGTGAGCGCATCGTAAAACGCCAAATAATGGCTATGACTCATCAGCCCCGCAATCACCAAGGTGGCAACCAACAATGCCATCACCTGAAAGTGGTAAAGCGAGGGCTCAAACACCAAACAGAGCATAAGGTGCAGTGCCAACATTACCCCAACGGCTTGGGTTAACTTAAGTTGTTTCCAGAAGCTGACGATGGCCATCAACAGAACCGCCGTGATAATGGCCATTGGTGCCATAGCCAAAGACACCGGCTGCAGATGAGGAAGCACAATGGTCAAAGGGTGCCCGAACTGAGGCAGCGTCAACAGTAGATGGGTAGCCAAAACCACCAGAAACAGAATTGAATAGCACTGCCAATTGCGTGATAGCCCCGCCATTCGCTCTGGAATCCATAAAAAAATCAGTACCAGCACCGACACCGCCACTAAGATGATCTCCCGAGCCCCCGCCCTGAGGGTTAGTTCTGGTAGCCACTGCCACAGGCTGACAAAGCCAGCAAACACCAGCAGTAAAAAGCTCAATTTTGACTGTTGATAGACTCGGCTCAGGCCCCAGCCCAACGTCAACAACGCCACGGGCAGATATTCCAAGGCCACCTGAAGCCATGGAGCCGACGCAATAGGCAGCCACTGAGCCGTGACGGCCGTAATGAGAAAAATGAAAGGTAATACGACTGGCAGGTGTTTACCGAGCACAGCCACCGTCCTTAGTGGAAGATATCAGCGTCAGATAATAACTAACTATAGTGTAAGCAATTGTCCTTCGCCGAACATTAATGGCTCTAATACAGGGCTAATTCAGACTGAATGGGAATGCTTGCCGTGCAGTGCTGCTCAGGCGGCGCGTCGGCGTTGGGGACGCTTCGGAGGTTGATCCACACGAATGCAGTTTCGGCCCGATTGTTTGGCTTGATACAGGGCTTCATCGGCACGCTTGATCACCTGCTCCGACGTTTCCGCACCCTGACGCCACTGTGCCATGCCGATGGACAGAGTAATCCGCTGAGGGCTGCCCTCCTCCTGACCTCGAATCATAAACGGATATTGGGCAATGGATTGGCGCACCTCTTCCAGCGCCTCAATGCAGGCGTGGCGATTTAAAGAGCGAAAGATGATGGTGAACTCCTCACCACCATAGCGAAAGACCTTGCCACCATGGCCTACGGTCTCCAACTGCTGAGCCACCAAACGCAGCACATCGTCACCAACGTCATGACCAAAACGATCGTTGAATGCTTTGAAGTGGTCGATGTCCATCATCGCCACGATGCCCCGTTGCCCCATGCGCTGTAAGGAGGCCTCAAGGCTGCGTCGATTACGTACCTGAGTCAGTTGATCGCAAAATGCCAAGTTGTAACTGTGTTGGGCCAGCAGAAACAGGCAAACGCCCCCAAGGGCCGTGTAGATGGTGGCAGACATGGCCGGCACGTCAAAGCAGGCCAAGCTGAATAACACCGCCACGAGGCTGGGCAGAATCAACGAATCGCCCCCTTGGCGGCGGCGATAATGCAGCAACATCGATAACCCCAACAGCAGTGCCGTCCACAGGGTTAACACCCAAGGTTGAGGATACCCTCCGATGACGGTGACCCACTGGTTGAGCCAGAGGTGCAGCGGCTCACCATGGACAATGACGCCCCACTCCAAACCGCCAACAATGACCGCCAGCAGTGCCGCCCCATGGCTGAAACGGAAGCGCTCAGATTCGGGCCATAAATCAGCCAGAAACAGCAGCAGCGGAGTAACGATGCCGAGCACCCAGTACTGCAACTCGATGTCAGGATTGGATAGAGGTGCCTGCAGCCTCAGTTGAATCACGCCATAACTCAACAGGCAGATTAGCACCATGAGGCTGTTTTTATTTAGGCGATAGACGCGACTGTCCAACCAAGCTACCGGTAACAGCAGCCAAGGCAGCCAACTCAACATCCACATCACTCGAGGACTGGCATCCACCAGCCACTGTGAAGCGATGCCACCAACGACAGCCAGCGCACCAGCTAACAATGGTTGATGATGTCGATTGAGCATCTATTCCCCTTACCCTAAACAATCCACGACGTAGACTAAGCGACCATGGCGCTTAGCCACTTAAACCAATAATGACTCGGCGATAATCGTCCAAGATCGCATCAGAATCAACCTCAACGCAGACTTGCTGCTCCCGATAATCGGACCAACCATCGTGATGGAAGCGGCCAGGCTCGGTTTTTTGGATGGTCATGCCCGCCGCAGGGCCGTCGGTCACTACCCGCACTGGACCCAACCTAGTGGTAAACCACTCAGGATTTGCCGCGTAAGCCACCGCTGAAGGATCGTGCACATGGCAGCCCTGTAGCCCCAACTTACGGGAATAGAAGTCCAAATAGTAGCGGCTGACTTGCCAGATAAACTCACCAGCTTCACCGGCGGATTCTCTTAATTCATCGAGGTAGGTATCTGAAAAGAAAGTTTGATGGGTAACATCCAGACCCACGATGGCCACCGGCCAGTCGGCAGTGAACACCTGATCGGCCGCATGGGGATCATCATGAATATTGGCTTCCGCCACTGGAGACACGTTGCCACGGCGACCATCACCGCCAAAGGCGGCGCCCATGATCACCACCTGCTTCACCAACTTGGTGATCTCAGGGTCATGTTTGAGTGCCAATGCCAAGTTGGTCAGCGGGCCAACGGCCACCAAGGTGATCTCACCTGGCTCAGCACGAACGCGCTCGCAAATGTACTGATAGGCTGGGCGGGCATCGATGTCGACCGCCTGATCTTGCGGCGCCAGTACGGTTCCCATGCCCTCTTCGCCATGAACAATCACCGTCGGACCAACTGGGTCACGCTCTAACGGCCCCTCGGCGCCTTTGGCAATCGTCGCACCGATATTGAAACGCTCATTCAAATAACAAGCATTGCGGGTGGCATTGTCGATGGTGGCATTGCCATACACCGTGGTAATCGCAGTAAGGTCGATGTTGGGGTGGCCATGGGCATACAAGATCGCCATGGCGTCATCAATGCCAGGATCCGTATCAAAAATAATCTTAGAGGTCATAAGTGTTCCAGTTTGGTCTTTTTGTCAGCCGATTATGGCCAAAATTTTTCGCGAAATCTGCGTTCTCTAACGCGATTCTTAAATCCATGTCACCCCGTTCAAAGTTAAGATTTCATTGATAATTTCAATTTCTCTCATCGCCCTATTAAGAGTAAGGTAAATCGAGTTTTCCTGTAGATTGATCCTATGTCGGCTTTAAGCGGGCGCCAATATACCTTGGCCCTATCTGTTCTTATCTTTTCTGCCATGGTGGTGTTCTGTAACCTCTATGTGGCTCAGCCTATGCTGCCACTGCTTGCTCAGCAGTTCGGACTCGACAGTGCCCACGCCAACTGGATGCACGCCGCTACGCCTCTGGCGCTGGCCATTGCTTTGATCCCTTGGGCCATGTTGTCAGACAGTTGGGGGCGCCGACCCATCATGCTGCTGTCTTTGGCCAGCTTACCGGTGATCAACCTACTGCTGATCCACAGCCAATCCGCCCAATGGTTTATCGGCTTGCGTCTGATTCATGGGGTAATGTTGGCTGGCTTTGTAGCCGTAGCGGCAGCTTGGATCTCAGAAGAGGTGGGCATTTCCCGCCTTGCGAGCGCCATGGGCACCTACGTGGCCGCCAATGCCATTGGCGGTTTGGGAGGCCGGCTGATTGGCGGTGCCTCCAGCCTCTTTGGCCACTGGCAGGCCCCGTTTTGGATCTTGATCGCCATCAGCATTGCCGCCGGAATTGCCCTATGGCTGCTGCTGCCCAAACAGCGCAACTTCACTCCAACTGCACCGAATCTTAGGCTCGCCATTCAAGGGCTAAAGCACCACCTGAGCAACCCACTACTGCGCGGGGCTTATCTCATTGGTGGCATCACCTTTGGCCTATTTGTAAACCTCTATACCGTATTAGGATTTCAATTGGCCCAGGCCCCTTGGTCATTGACCGCCGCCCAACTGTCGCTGCTGTTTCTCACCTATCTGGCAGGCAGTGTTTCGGCTCAATTTTCTGGCCGCTGGCTGCGCTACTTTTCTGCCCCCGCGGGGCTGCAAACCGGTGCCCTGTTTCTGATTTTCGGCACGGTCATCACCTTGGCCGACAGCATTGAAGTGATCATTCTAGGCCTGCTGTTGTGCTCTATCGGCTTTTTCCAAGTGCACAGTCTGGCCTATAGCTGGGTGGGGCAACACGCTCAGTTTGAACGAGCCAAAGCCAGCTCCCTCTATCTGGTGCATTACTACTTGGGTGCCAGCCTAGGTGGGTTTGTGCTATTGCCAATCTGGAGCTGGGGCGGCTG
Organism: Ferrimonas aestuarii; assembly: GCF_005116665.1. Taxonomy (GTDB): domain Bacteria; phylum Pseudomonadota; class Gammaproteobacteria; order Enterobacterales; family Shewanellaceae; genus Ferrimonas; species Ferrimonas aestuarii. Next base: position 104,293 of record NZ_SWCJ01000013.1, read on the forward strand.
GCCTATGGTGGTGGTCAGTTGCCTACTAGGCTACGGGCTCATCATTGTTCTAGCGCACTACATTCATCGTCACGCCTTTACCCAGCGCACCCATGCCTGAGGTCATCGCTTCAGCCAAATAAAGCGCGCAAATTCAAACGGTAGTTTTACTAAAATATAAATTTAGCCACAGTACAGTATTTTCTTTGTACTATGCGCTCATGGAAAACCCTAAAGAATTTACTTTTTCACAATCAAAGAGTTCCAGCGCATGGCGGGATGAAGCGTTTAAGCGAGCCTGTCTGGCGGTTGCGAGCTGCGCTTTTCTGTTGGCGATCTTTAACTTTAGCTATCGTGCAGACTCGTTGTTTATCCTCGCCGACAGTGGTTTGTTTATTCTGGCACTGACCATGACGTACCGCCTGCACCACAATATTCCGGTATCCATGGCCTTCAGGGTAGCCAGCGTGGTGATGGGAACCCTCTTCATCAACATCGTTACTTTCCAATACACCGCCTCTTCCGGATTGATCGTCTGGAACGCCCTGCTCCCCCTTCTTTACTACCTCAGCTTTGGCAAACGCTTTGGGTTTCAGCTGTGCATCATGCTGGCGATACTGGTTACGCTGATCACCACATTACGGCAGTTCATTCCTGGCCATGAGATGCCCATGGCGATGATCGTCAACAGTATTTTTGCCTATGTGCTGGTGTGGGTGATCGCCCATATCTATGAGTCCTCAAGGGAGAAGCAAGCTCTGCAGCTAGAGGAAATGGCACTGACCGACAGCCTGACTCAGGCCTTCAATCGTCAGGCGCTTAGACTTAAGGCATCGGCCTTCTGCCCCAAGACCGAAGCCTCCATGTGGCTGTGGCTGGTGGACGTGGATGATTTTAAACAGATCAACGATCGCTACGGCCATGAATCCGGTGACAAGGTACTGGTGGAGCTGGTGAGTCTCTTAAAAGCTTCATTTGGTGCCAACAACGTCTTTCGCCTTGGCGGAGAAGAGTTCGCCCTACTCAGCGAACACACGCCCGCAGAACAGGTGTTGCAACAAGCCAACGCGCTGTGCCACAGGGTTCGACAGCACCCCATTGAAATTGATGACACCCAACTGACAATCAGTTTGAGCATTGGCTTGGCCAGCAATGGCAATAACGCACCGCTGAGTAAAATCTTAAAGCGAGCGGACTTGGCCCTATACGACGCCAAAGCGGCGGGAAAAAACCAAGCCTGCCTGAGTCGTTGCCGCCTGTCGTCCGCCAGCTAACTGACCAGCTGCAACTCAGCGAAATCGCGATACAAGGCGCTGCTCTCCAGCAACTCATGATGGGTGCCGATGGCTTGTATCTGGCCTTTGTCCACCACCACAATGCGGTCGGCGTCGATTACCGTCGCCAAGCGATGGGCAATGATTAAACAGGTTCGATTGGCCATCAACCGCTCCAGCGCCTGCTGAACCAGCAGCTCACTGCGAGCATCTAGCGCACTGGTCGCCTCATCCAACAATAAGATAGGCCGGTCAGCCAACAGGGCTCTCGCGATAGCAATGCGCTGTTTCTGACCACCAGAGAGGCGCACGCCTCGCTCTCCAAGTTGAGTCTGATAGCCCTGCTCAAAACCCTGAATGAACTCATCGGCACAGGCTGCCACTGCCGCTGCTTGCACCTGAGCCTCGCTGGCATCTGAGCGGCCATACCGGATGTTCCCCAGCACCGTATCCGCAAAAATGGTGGGCTCTTGAGGAACAAGGGCGAACTGGCAACGAAGCTTGGCAAGATCCAGCTGGCTGATGTCGACCCCATCCAGCGCAATGCGGCCTTGCTGTGGCTCATAAAATCGCTGCAGCAGCTGCAACAGTGTCGATTTACCCGCTCCACTTGGCCCCACCAAAGCCACCCGCTCTCCGGGCTCAACTTCCAGAGTGAATCGAGACAAAATCGGCTGCTCTGGCACACTGGGGTAGGCAAACTCCACCTCTTGAATACTCAAGCAGCCACGACATGGCGTTGGCAGAGCAAGCGGAGACTGGGGCGACACAATCGCTGGCTCCACATGAAGCAGCTCCAGCAAACGCTCACCGGCGCCGGAAGCACGCTGAATTTCCCCCAAAACCTCACTGATGGTGGCCACCGCCCCTGCCGTAACCACGGCATAAAACATGAAAGCCGACAGCTCACCGGCAGACAAGCTGCCCTCGACAACTTGCAACACCCCCATCCAGGCCACCGCCGTAATGGCGCAAACGCTCAAGGCCATCACGCTAGCAATCAACAAGGCTCGATAGCGAATGCGGCTGCTCGCCGCCACCAACACCTCATCGATGCGCTCACCAAAGCGGTGCTTATCCTGCTGTTCATGGGCATAAGATTGCACCGTATGAATGGAATGCAGGCTCTCATCCACATAGGCACCAATGTCAGCAACTCTATCTTGGCTGGCCCGGGCAAAATGGCGCACCTTTGTTCCTAATACTTTGATGGGCACCAACACCACCGGCACCGCCACCAAGACGTACAGGGTTAGCTGCCAGCTGGAGACCAACATCAACACCATGCCTCCCACTAAGGTGACGCTGGAGCGCAGCGCCATGGAGAGGCTCATGCCGATGGCGTTCTGCAGCACCGTGGTGTCACTGGTAAAGCGGGAGATCACCTCGCCGGTTTTGGTGGACTCATAAAACTGCGGCGACAATGACAGCAAGTGGTGATACACCCGGCGGCGCATCTCGGCACTGACCCGCTCTCCAAGCCAGGTCATAAAATAAAATCGGAAATAGGCCGCCACCCCGCTCAACAGCCCTAGGGATAACATGATGGTCATCGCTTGATTCAAGGCACTGCTGTCGCTGGTGCTAAAACCCTCATCCACAAGGGCTTTAATCGCCTGACCTATGGCCAGCCAACTCAATGAGCCCACCAACAGAGCCAAGCTGGCAAAAACCACCTGACGTTTATACGGAACCAACATCGACACGACCCATTTAAGAACCGAGGTTGGCTTTGCTACTTTAGAATTCATCAATAGTCTCAATTGTTGGAGCGATTGATCAGAAGTGGGTGACACCACAGTTTCGCCGAGTGGCGACACCAAGCAAAAACTAAGTTAATAGACCACTTTCACAGAAAACGAGAGAGGAAGAAAGGAAGACTTTGCCAGCCCCGGCTGAAATGGAGCCGGCAAAGTCGAAAGGTGATGCCACCTAAGTTAGGCGGAGATGCGGTGGCCGTGGCCTTTGCCCTCGCCGGTCATCCAGTTTACGTCGGTCAATTCACTGCCGGTTAACTGAAATGCTTGGCCAAAGCCCTTCACAAACAAACCACGAGATGGCGTCAGCTTATACATGTTGAAGTCCGACAAGCCAGAGAGGTTTTCGGCCATCTCACCAAAGCGTTCAATCAATGCCGCACGGCCTTTGGCAAACTCGTCGTTATCGCGAGATATCGGCTCAGCCTGCACCTCAAAAGTCAGGCGCTTACGGGCGAATATTGACTTAGCCTCGGTCTCATCCTGGACCAGCATCACCGACAGCCCTTGCTGCTGCTTAAGGTTTTTACCGTGCTTAGCAAGATCGCTAATCAAGATGTAAAAACCACCATTAGCTAAGGCAAACGGAGCATAGCTCACATTAGGGTTATGCACAGCATCGGTACTTGCTAGAAGCAGGGTTTGACGGCTCTGCTTAAACTCTTCAATCTCAGGCAACAATCGCTCTTTTAATCGCTGCTGTTTTTCGTCTGTCATCTGTTTTCCTCCTTGAACTGCGGGTTACGAAAACTGGTTTCGCAATGCAGTAAAGCGCTCTACCTGATCCGCCAGCAGCACACGCTTACGATCACGGCCAAGGTAGATTTTAAATACGATGGCGCCATCGCCATCAAAGAACTGAATGCTGTGACTTTCAGAGCCCATAAACGGCTTACTGACCAAGGCCACTTCGGCCACGTTGTCCAGCTTTAGGTGACCGTGTAGGCCATCCCCTTTGGTCACTAGGTTGTAATAGCCGTGGCCAACCTTGCCCATTGGGAAGCTGCCTTTAAACTCAAAGATGCTGCCAGCAACCGAGACAATGGTGGTCATATTGCCCCACTCCGGCAGCTCGGCCATCAGGTTGTCCAGCTCAGCACGGGGCATCACGGTCACCATCTCTTGCGGTAAGTTAGCCACCACATCGAACTCGGTCACGCCGAGCTCTGCGGCAATTTGACCCGGCATCTGGCTTGGGTTAGCTGCAATAATTTCAGCAACTTGGGCGCGTAAAGAACTCATGCGCATCTCTCCATATTGGGTTTAGAACCGCCTTCAAGCGGATTGGCTTCAAAAAACTTAAGCAGGCCGTTACACATATTCACCTGCCAAAAACGACCCGCCAGAGTGAAATGCACTCCGTGGTCATCAAATTCGGCTAAGCCACGCTTCTGCCACTCGGCAAACAGCGGCTTAGCACGCTCAAATAGGTCATCACCAATGACGTAGCGAGCAATGCCACCTTGATCGCACAGCCCCACCAACTTGGCTTTAATTGGGCTCTCCGCTTTTGGCATCAGCATCGCCGAAGGCCACTGATTGTTATCGATAAAGTCTTGGTATTGCTCCAGATCTCGAGGCTGCATGCTGGCATAGCCGCCAAAATTGCCGCCGGCACCGGCGCCCACTGGCAAAATTTCGCATCCGTGTTTCACCATGGAGTTATACAAACTGCGCTCACGCTCATCTCGAGCCCAGTGGCTACAGCTCAGTTGGCGATAGCGATGTTTCGCCATAAAGGCATCGCCCATGCGATACAGACCGGATTTAAACTCAGTTGTGGCAGGCGCTGGGGCAACGCCCTGCTCGGTCTGCCGCAGCATCGGCGTGCCTTTAAGATCGATAAGCTGGTACAGATCGGCTCCCGCCACCCCTGACTCCAACATGTCATCGAGATCTTGCTGCCAGATCTCCTTGGTCTGGTACGGCAGACCAAACAACAGGTCAATCACAATGGGGGCCAAATCCGCTTGGTTGAGCTCTTTCAAGCGAGACATCACGTAGTCACGGTCGTCCAAACGCTTAGCCGCTTTGCGCACTGTGGTATTGAAGCTCTGCACCCCAAAAGAGAAGCGATTAATGCCACCCTCAATGGCGGCCTCAAATTTGGCATCGTCGAAGCGATTCAAACGCCCCTCAAGGGTGAACTCACAATCGGTTGCCAGAGGGAAACAGCGGCGAATGGTTTGCCCCAGAATGCGCAACTGCTCTGCACTTAAGTCGGTAGGCGTACCGCCACCAATGTACACCGCATTAAACGGCGCGCTCTGAGCGTAGGCTGTGGCACCTTTGCGCTCGATCTCCTGCAGCAGTAACTCGAAGTAGTTATCAACTAACTTACGACTGGATGCATATTGAAAGAAGCTGCAGAAGGTACAGCGAACCCGGCAAAACGGGATGTGAAGGTAGAGGGCGCGACGCTTTTCTGGTGTGGCGCCTGTGGCAAGTAACTCATTGAGTTTCAGCTGTACCTGCTCTGGGTCTAACGGCGGTCTTCCCATGCCACCGGCGTGGGCACCACGCTTTTGATCAAAGGCGAATTTCAATGGATCCGGGCTCATACGGCCGGTCATTGACTCGTCCATCTGACATTCACTGTTCATCACAACTCCATACCGCTGAGCAGCGTTCAACGGTTTCTGCTAGCTCGAAAAATTCAACATCTAGCGGAATCTATCTCAAAAATTTCTGAGCGAAAGCTAAGGTACTCGAAACCTTGAACTTGATCAAACGATAATTGTTTTCATTTGCATTCGATCTATCATTGAGAATACCATTACTGGAGAATTTGATAATAAGACCTAAAATATCGTGACTCCTAAACGCTATCTCTGCTCGGCTATTGCTGCCCTTACGCTGCAAGGGTGCGTTCTCGCTTCTCTGCCTTCTAAGGCGGAATTTTTGCAAGCTTCAGGACAAGTCACCTCTCAAGTTAGCCTGTCACTATCAACGGCAACCTTGGCGCCAAAACCTGAGCCGACGCCAAAGCCCCAATCCGAGCCTAAGCCAGAACCCAAACCCGAGCCTAAGCCGGACCCCAAGCCAAAGCCAAAACCCAAGCCAAAACCTGAGCCTAAGCCGGACCCCAAACCCGAGCCTAAGCCGGAATCTGAGACTGAGCCCAAACCGGAACCCAAGCCCGAGCCAACGCCGGCTCCTGAGCCCACCACCGTTGCTAAAGCCGCCAAACAGGGCACCAAACAGCTGCCGGAGCTCGTGGAAAAACCCAGCTTCCTTAAGCCGCCGAAGCCACCGAAATACCCCAAGATGGCTCGCAAACGTGGCCAGCAGGGAATCAGCCTGATCGAAGTATGGCTGGACGAAGATGGGGAACAAGTTAAGCGCCTGTTGGTGCAAAGCAGCGGCCACAGCAGCTTAGATAAAGCCGCGTTGGCGGCGGTTTCAGACTGGGCCTTTGCTCCCCTGAGTCAGGGTGGTCAAGGGCAAGCTTCAAGAATTCAAGTACCTGTTCGGTTTCAATTGAACTGATTTCTACCTAACACTGCAGATATGCGGAGCTCTACCAATGGCGTTGTTTAACCAATATCTCGAACTGCTTGGCATCATGGCTTGGCCATTGCTGTTATGCCTTACCCTGTCACTGATCATCCTCATTGAGCGCAGTGTCACCGTTGTTCTAAATGCCCCCAGAAAAGAGGTCTGGCTGAAAACTCTCAGCTGCGAAGACCCCCTCGATTGCGAAAACCTAGAGTCGGAATTGGCGGAGCGGCGCAGCCTGTTGGCACGGGGAGCCCACATGTTGATCCGTCACGCCAACCAAGAAAAGAACATTCGTGAAGAGATTGCTGCGGTGTGGATTCTCAAACAACGCCGCCAGCTTACTACCGGCCTTAAGCTATTGATGGTTATCGGCATCATCAGCCCGATGATGGGCCTGCTTGGCACCGTACTTGGCCTTATCACTATGTTTGAGTCCATCGGCGCCAACGACGGCCCCATCAGCCCGGCACTGTTGGCGGAAGGGCTGGGTCTAGCAATGTACACCACCGCCGCCGGTCTGATGATCGCCCTACCGGCGATCGCCGGAGCACACCTACTTAACCTATGGGCTGACCGCCAGCTCAACCGTTTAGAGCACGTCATGAATCACCTAAACCTCTGGCTTGAAGGCATTGCGCCAAGCTCACCAGCGGAGATCAAGGCATGATTCGCTCAACCGACTCAGATCCTGGGCTCAGTCAAGGGGTCGATCTGACCCCGCTCATCGACATCATCTTTATTGTGCTGGTGTTCCTGCTGCTCACCGCCAACGTACAGCTGTTGACCCTGCCTGTTGATGTGCCCGAGCAAAACGATGCCCAGATGAACTCACTGCAAGATCCAAAATCGATCGCCATCAGCATTGTGGCCCAAGAGCCCTACTACGCCCTAGACCAACAGAAATTCGAGCAGTGGGACAGCTTTAAGGCAGCCTTTCTGGCCCGTCACCAAAACCTGCCTGAAGCGGCGGTCATCGTGGCAGCGGATCAGGATGCCCCCATTCAGCCCCTAATGAAATTACTGGCGCTACTGCAAGCACAGCAGATAGACCAAACCCAAATTGTGATGGAGGAAACCCAATGAAGCCATTTATGAAACTCGCCGGTTTGAGCCTGTGTGTCAGCCTAAGCTTTGCCAGCAGCGCCGCCGAGCGTGTTATCAGCGCCGGCTCCGGCATTACCGAACTGATTGTTGCCATGGACGCCACCAAGAAACTGGTTGCCGTGGACATGAGCAGCATGGTTCCAGAGTCTGAAAAGCTGGAGAAATTGGGTTATCACCGCACGCTGTCAGCAGAAGGACTGTTGTCTGTGGAGCCGGATCTGATCATCGGCAGCCCAGAGATGGGCCCCAAAGCGGCACTGGATATTGTGCGCCAAGCCGACGTTGACGTTGAAGTGTTGCCTCAGGCCACCGATCCCGAGCAGCTTTTGAAAAACGTCGATACACTGGCCAGCCTACTGGACACCGACAGCCAAGTCAGTGATCAGCTGAAACAGCAGATCAACGAGCAACTCAAACGCATCGATGAACTCAAAGGCCAACTGAAGCGCCAGCCAAAAGTGCTGTTTGTGCTGATGCGCGGCGACCGCGCTCCGAAACTTGGCGGCGGCGGCACCCCAGCGGATCGCATCATTACCTTAGCCGGTGGTAGCAACGGTGCCGGATTTGATGGCTACAAAACCGCATCAGAAGAAACCTTGTTGTCGATGAATCCGGATCTGATTCTGGTCAACAAACCCACCATGGAAAATGCCGATGCAGCCAAAATGCTGGTTGAAAAGCTGCCGCTGCTGAAGTTCACCCCCGCAGGCAAACAGGATCGCATCGTCAACCTGCCAACGGCGGCGCTGTTAGGAGGCCTTGGACCATCGGCACTCAACAGCAGTGAAGATCTGGCGAAGCAGTTGGTGGAGATCCAGTAATGCACTCCTCTGTCCGTCTGTTGTGGCCGCCACTCATCGCCTCGTTGATGATCGCCAGCCTAATGTCAATTACGACGGGACCGCTTGCCATCGCGCCTTTAGACAGCCTAAAGGCGCTGATCGCCACGATCACTCAATCGCCCATCACCAGCCTGCAGCCCCACGAGCAACTGGTGATCGCCAATGTGCGTTTGCCCCGCACCTTGCTGGCACTGGTGATTGGTGCGCTGATGGCTCAGTGCGGCGCAGTTATGCAGGGGCTGTTTCGTAACCCTCTGGCTGACCCCGGCATTGTTGGCGTCTCCTCAGGAGCAGCGTTAGGCGCGTCCATCTGCATCGTGCTGCTGCCCGCAGCTGGGGACTACCTTGTGCCCTTCGCCGCCTTCGGCGGTGGCCTAATCACCACTTTGGCGGTGTACCGTTTAGCCCATTCTCGAAACGGCACGTCAGTCACCATGTTACTGCTCGCTGGGGTGGCCATTTCCGCACTCACCGGTGCTGGCATTGGTCTTTTGACCTACATCGCCGACGACCGAGCTCTTCGAGATCTGACCCTATGGGGCATGGGATCATTGGCTTCTGCTCAGTGGCACAGTATCGCCATCTGCGGTGCGGTGATGGCCATTCTGATGTGGCAGTTCCAAAAGCAGTCACAAGCACTGAACGCGCTGCTACTGGGAGAAGCGGAAGCTCGCCACCTCGGTATTGAGGTCGAGCGGCTGAAAATCAAACTCATCATGCTCACCGCCATGGGAGTGGGCGTGGCGGTGTCTGCCGCCGGGATGATCGGCTTTGTTGGCTTAGTGGTGCCGCACCTGGTGCGCATGGCCATTGGCCCAGATCATCGCACCCTGCTGCCATTAAGCGCCGCACTGGGTGCCGCCCTGCTGCTGCTGGCTGATTTAGGGGCTCGAACCTGGATGGCTCCCGCCGAGATGCCTGTGGGCTTAGTCACCGCCATCTTGGGCGCGCCGTTCTTCTTGAGCCTCCTGCTCAATCAACGTAACCGTTTGGGGTAACCGATGGCCTTTCTCTCCGTAAACAATTTAGACGTGGCCATCGGTAACAAGCCGTTACTGCACGACATCAACTTAACGATCCAGCCCGGTAAGATCACTGCCCTGCTGGGCCCCAATGGCGCGGGGAAAAGTACTCTGCTTAAAGCCATTTGCGGCGAGATGCCCATCGCTGCCGGGCATGTGGAGTTCTACGGCAAATCGATGGCGCAGTGGCAGCGGATTGAACTTGCTCGCCACATGGGAGTGTTGCCTCAACACAACAGCTTGAGCTTTCCGTTTAAGGTTCGAGAAGTAGTGGAAATGGGGCTGTTTCCACTGGAAGCCAGCCAGGCACAAGCCAGAGTCATCGTCGACCATGCCTTGGAACAAGTGGACGTGTGCCACCTCGCGGATCGCCGCTACCCAACCCTTTCAGGCGGTGAAAAACAGCGAGTACAACTGGCGCGGGTACTAACCCAGCTTTCTCAGGCCAAACAACCACCTTTGCTGCTACTGGATGAGCCCACATCGGCACTGGATCTGGCTCAGCAGCATCGTGTACTGAACCTGGCTAAAGAGCTGGCACACGAACAGGGCGTGGGTGTCATTGCGGTTCTGCACGACCTAAACCAAGCCGCTCGCTACGCCGATGAATTGGTGGTGCTGCACGATGGCACCATCCGCAGCCAAGGGGCGCCGAACAAGGTACTGACCGACGATGAGATCGAAACCGTGTGGCATTACCGCCCCACATTGGTGACCGATCCCAACCACGGCACACCGGTGATTCTCTAATAAAGAAATCACGTTCGAGTATGACTGAATCTTTACAAAAATAACTGGGAACACCTATTGATCTAAATGCGAATCGTTTTTAATATCATGCGCATTCAAATAGAGCCCGACTAACTCAAAATTGAGAAGTATCTAAATTAAGGGAAGTTACCGATGATGAAACCTGCACCTATTGCCGCCGCCGTGTTGGCCGTGCTTGCCAGCCAAGCCGTGGCCGAACAGCAGCCGAAGACAACCGTTTTCGATGATGTGGTTGTGTCCGCCAGCCGTACCTCCACCCAAAAAGCCGAAGACGTGGCCGCCGCCATGACCGTGGTTAACGCCGAGCAGATTGACGATGAGCTGATCACCGACATCTCACAACTGGTTCGCTATGAGCCAGGAGTCGAGGCCAGTGGCCGTGGCCGTTTTGGTCTGCAGGATTTCAATATTCGAGGCATCAGCGGTAACCGAGTCAAGATCATGGTCGATGGCGTTGACCAAATTAACGCATACGACTCAGGTACGGAGTTCATGCGCTCCAGCCGTAACTTCGTTGATCTGGATACCCTCAAGCAGGTTGAGATCACCAAGACCCCAGCCTCAAGCCTTTATGGCAGTGACTCCATCGGTGGTGTTGTGGCTTACACCACCAAGGATCCTGCCGATTACCTAGAAGCGGGCGATAACAGCGCAGGTTCAGTGAAAGTGGGCTACGACGGTGCCGACAACACCTTCTCTGAAACCTTGGTATTCGCCAACCGTACCGGCAGCTGGGAATCATTGCTGCAGTACACCCGCCGCGATGGTGACGAAACCGAAACCTCAGGCGATGTAGGCGGCATTGGTGACAACCGTACCGAAGCCGACCCAATGGACAACACCAGCAACGCTCTGCTGGGTAAACTGATCTTTGATAACGACGGTGCCCACCGCGTTGGCATGATTGCCGAGTACTTTGACTCCACCACCGAGGGCGACCTACTGTCACAAAACGACGGCGAGCCCGGCGGAGATGGCGTAACCTACGCCAACCAAAAAGCCGATGACGAATCCAGCCGCTACCGCATTAGCCTGTTCCACGACTGGGAAGCCAATCTGGCGATGTTCGACAGCTTGAGCTGGAAGGTTAACTATCAAGACTCTGAGTCGGATCAGGTCACGAAGAACTGGTACAAAAGCGTCAACACCGACCGTATCATGTCTCGTAACTACCAGGAGCAAAGCCTGCAGCTGTCTGTGGACTTCGCCAAGCAACTCAAATCGAGCTCTGTCACCCACGACGTCAGCTACGGCGCCGATTACCGCGATGACGATCTGGAAAACCTCAACACCACCAGCTATGCCAATGATCTGCCAACCAGCGTAACTCGCTACGCACCTAAGGCCAGCTCTTCAACTTACGGCTTCTACCTGCAAGATCAGATCACTCTGGGCAAGCTAACCGTGACCCCAGGCGTTCGTTACGACAACACCGAGATGAAGCCTGAAATTGACGAGTACTACCACGGCGGTTTCGATGAGTTCAAAAATCACAGCAGTGATGCACTGACCTGGCGTCTGGGCACCGTATACAAGTTCAACGACAACGTCAGCACCTTCTTCCAGTTCGCACAGGGCTTCCGCTCTCCAGACCTGAAAGAGATGTACTACGCCGAAGACAGCGGCCGTGGCTACGCCCTGCTGGCTAACCCAGATCTGGAAGCCGAAGAGAGTGATTCCTACGAGTTGGGTCTGCGTTTGAACAACAACTGGGGCTCTGCAGAGCTGGTGGCGTTCTACAACCAATACGATAACTTCATCGTATCCACCACAGACTACAGCAACCCAAGCTACCCTTACGGCCAAATTCAATACAACAACATCGATGAAGCCACCATCAAGGGCGTCGAATTTAAGACTCAGCTGTGGCTGGATGCCTTGTTGGGTGCGCCAGAAGGTCTGACATTAGACTTCTCCGTTGCCTATGCAGACGGTGAGAACGACACCAACAACACCCCAATCAACAGCATTGCACCGCTGAACGGCGTGGTTGGCCTAAGCTACGATGATGCCGATGGCGTTTGGGGCTCAAGCCTGAACATCACCATGTACCAAGGCAAAGACGAAGGCGACATTGAACCTATCACCGACTGGATGGGCCAAGCTCAAGACCCATACGTACCGGGTGGCTACGCCATTGTGGATCTGATTGGTTACTACAACATCACCGACGCCCTAGTGGTTCGTGGTGGCGTATTCAACCTGCTGGATAAGAAGTACACCCGTTGGAACGATGTAGCAGGCCTCGAGGACGGCCGCAGCTACATGGACCGTTACACCCAGCCTGGTCGCAACATCGGCGTGTCCGTGAGCTACCACTTTTAATCTCCTGACCTCATCTCATCGGCTTAATGCGCAACGAGCCGATGTTGTGATGTCATCATGTGATGCGAACTAAGGCAGACTTCGGTCTGCCTTCATCCGTTTAAAAGAAGAACAATTATGGCAACTATCTCTATCATTGGCTGCGGCTGGCTTGGGCTGCCTTTAGGGCAACATCTGGCTAAGTTGGGACACACAGTCAAAGGCTCCACCACCACCGAAAGTAAACTCAACACCCTCACTCAGGCAGGCATTGAAGCCCACCCGTTGGCATTGAACCTGCACAGCGACCAAGAGCTTACGCCACTGCTTCAAGCCGACATCGCCATCATCACCGTGCCACCACGCACCCAAGAGGGCGAGCCACAATATTACCTGCGGCTGCTGCAGAATTTGGCCAACAAGCTGGCTGATTCTCCGGTACAACAGGTGCTGTTTACCGGTGCCACCTCGGTCTACCCTCAAGACAACCAAGAGGTGACCGAGAAAGACGCCCAGCGCATCGAATCCCCTTTCAGCGACACCCCATGGCTAGACATCGAAGAGGTGTTCACCAAGGCCACAGGCTTTGACGCCACCATTGTGCGTTTCTCTGGCCTTATCGGTGGCAGCTACCAACCGGGACGCTACTTCTCAGGCAAGCCGTTAGGCGGTGCCAGCGATCCGGTAAACATGATCCATCGGGACGACTGCATCGGCGTGATTAGCGCCATCATTGAACAAGACGCTTGGGGTGACGCCTTTAACGCCAGCGCCTGTGAACACCCCAGCCGCCGCGAGCTCTACAGCGCCTCCTGCGACATGGCTGGCATTCCCCGCCCTGAGTTCGCCGACACACCCAAGCCCTACCGCATCGTTAACTGCGACAAGCTCAAGCAACAGCTGGGTTACCAATTCAAATACCCCAATCCGCTGAATGCATTGGGTAAATAGCAAAAGGGCCTCACCTCTTCCCAAGGACGGGATGAACAAATCTTAATCGATTGATAGCTATGACGAATTTTCCCTGAATTTGCCTAATGACATCCTCAAACTCAGGGCATATAATCTCTGGCTATACGTGGTTTAGCGCCACTAAAAACAGTTTTGGCCCCTTAGCTCAGTTGGTTAGAGCAGGCGACTCATAATCGCTTGGTCGTCGGTTCAAGTCCGCCAGGGGCCACCATTTTCAACGTCAGCAAGCCGCTGGCGGCATATCAAGAAAGCCTCAAGTCCTTATAAAACATGGTCTTGGGGCTTTTTTGTGTCCCATGAGATCCCATCTAGTCCCTTGACATCCCACATTTTTAGTCACACGTTAAGTAACACGTAGTATGAATGCGTGTGGAGCGTGTTACCAAAATGGCTAGAAAAACGGACCCACTAACAGCCACTCAAGTTAAAAACGCGAAAGCGAAAGGGAAGCAGTACAACCTAGCTGATGGCGGTGGTTTGATGCTGAGGATCTGTGCTACTGGCTCGAAACGCTGGCTCTTCAACTTCAAGAAGCCATTTAGCGACAAGCGCTCAAATATGAGTTTAGGTAGCTATCCGGAAGTATCCTTGGCTGAAGCTAGAGAAGAGGCGGCCAAGGCGAGGAAGCTAATCGCGCAAAACATCGATCCAGTAGAAGATAAAGCGGCACAACTTGAGGCTTCGAGAGATGCAAAACTAAACACCCTTCAGACTATTGGAGAGCAATGGCTGAAGGTGAAGCGGACTGAGGTATCAGAGCTACAAGCACAAAAAATATGGCGGCGGCTAGAGCTGCATATTATGCCTTCATTAGGTAAACGTCCGATAACAGAGCTCACCCGTCAGGATGTGATAAAGGTCCTGAGGCCCGTGGAAGCCGCAGGAACACTCGAGACGGTTAAGCGGCTATGCCAGGCACTGAATCAGCTGATGACCTTTGCTGCAAATGCTGGTTTTGTTGATGCCAACAATCTAACAGGTATCAACAAAGCTTTTGAGACACCCAAACCGCGTAACATGCCTTCCCTCACCCCTGAACGTCTACCAGAGCTGATGAGTAAGCTCTATGGCGGCTCGCTCTTGAAGCAGACACGCTTAATGATCGAGCTGCAGCTTCATACTATGACTCGTCCAAATGAAATAGCTGGGGCCCGGTGGCAGGAGATAGACCTGCAAGGTGCTCTTTGGGTGATCCCCGCAGATAGAATGAAGATGAAGCGTCCACACAAGATTCCTCTATCAGCGCAGGCAGTGAAGCTCTTTAACGAGATGATGCCTGTAAGCGGGCACAGGGAACACGTGTTCCCTAAGCGAGGAGATCCCCTAAGTCATGCCAGTACTCAAACTGCCAATCAGGCTCTAAAACGTATGGGGTTTCAAGGGGAACTGGTCGCGCATGGGTTGCGCTCGCTGGCAAGCACAATACTGAACGATAAAGAGTTTGCCCCTGATATCATCGAAACGGCTCTGGCGCACTTGGATGGTAATGAAGTGCGGGCGGCATACAACCGAGCTGAGTACTTGGAAGCCAGAAGAAAAATGATGGATTGGTGGGGCGAGCACATCCACAACGCGAAGTGCAGAGCGTAGCCACTGAAGACAGGGTAGCGGCTGTGTCTGGGGCAGTATGAAAAACGGCCATCGCATTTCTTGTTTTTTCCTACGAAAGTAGAGTAAAATCGGAAACCAGACACTGCGACACCATCTATCTTCACTGGACGAGGCCCCACACATGGCGATAGCGGTTTTATCACAAGAGTTCAAGTTACTCACTGATTCTCAAAAGCTTGATGCAATGGGGATCTCCCCTAGCGCCGTTGAACAAGCGATGTGGAAGGCAAGCCGAGAGTACCGGTCTGCATCGGAGCTGGAACCGCTTAATGCCGGGGGATCGCGCGCATCATTTGAAGCTGTAAGGACACTTCGTGAAGCCTTGCTGTCGATGGCGAACGGCTGGAAAATTCTGAACAAGCATGGCCAGTGTCTAACGATAAATCCTGAGCGTGGGCTCTCCATTTTGGTTACTAGCGGAGATAAGGATACCGGCTTAGTTGATGGGCAGCCTAAAACCAAAAATGGAAAGGGTGCTGAAACCAAGTTGCAAGTATCTGCCAATCGGCAGATGAGCTTTGATTTATTCGGTGAACCTGCCAATCAGAGTGAAGAGGAGTGCATCGACAAACAGCAAACATGGGTTCTGCTGTACTACTTTGACTTTGTGAAAAAGGAAGTCAGATTTGAGTTGTCGCTACCAGTAGCTTTTCAAGACTCAGGTAAGCAAGGGAAAGTGAAGATATCTGATTGGAAAGATCGAATTTATTTTAAACCTATACCGTTAGATGATGCGGCTCGTGTCAACTCACCAAGTGAGTTTAATGAAGAGCCAGATATTGAAGTTGTACCGAAAGATGATTTTTAACCCATCGCGCCTGAAGCTTGCACGCCAAAGGCGCCAATATACGATCAAAGCGCTATCTGAAAAGGTGGGGCTGACATCACGCATGGTTTCTGAATATGAAAAGGAAAGGTGCTCATCGATACCACCTGAAAAAACGGTATCAGCTTTTGCGCAGGCTTTGAATTATCCGGAGAGCTTTTTCTTTGAAGGGGAGCTAACCGATCAGATCGAACAAAAAAGTGTATCTTTTCGTTCTGCAAAATCAATGAAAGCATCGAACATGCATGCTGCTATCGGCGCTGGCATTATTGGTGAACTTTTGAATTCTTATTTTGAAAGTAAGTTTCAGCTTGTTCAGCCAAAGCTTCCTGAGCTCGTAGGTGAAGACCCGGAACTAGCAGCCAGTATGTTGCGAAGTGAGCTAGCACTGGGTGAAAAGAGCATCAGTAACATGGTGCATATTCTAGAGTCACTAGGAGTTAGGGTGTATTCACTAGATGAAAACACACAGGCTGTTGATGCTTTTTCCTTCTGGAAAAATGATATTCCTTTTGTCTTTTTGAATACAAAGAAATCTGGTGAGAGAAGCCGGTTTGACGCTGCTCATGAACTAGCTCACCTTATTCTTCATAAAAATGATGAGGTTCAGGGAAGAGATAAAGAAAGAGAAGCAGACGCATTTGCAGCGCATTTCCTTATGCCCAAAAATACGGTACTTTCAAGAACTAATAGATTCTTGACTGTTAGCGATGTTATAAAGCTAAAGAAAAATTGGAAAGTGTCGGCTATGGCGCTTATCGTTCACATGAAAAATGTCGGAGCGATTACAGAGTGGCATTACAAAAATCTTATAATCGAAGCTAGTAAGTTGGGCTTGAGAACGAATGAAATAGACGGGATCGAGCGAGAGCGTTCTAAGCTTATAAGTAAGATGCTTCTTATATTAAAGAAGCATGGTGTAGGTATTTCAGATATAGCAAGAAACCTCTCGTTACCCTATGACGAAGTTTCTAGCATGCTATTTGATTTTGAGGTTGTTCATCGAAATGAAAACCCAACCAGATCAAATAAAAAGCCTAGTTTAAGATTGGTGAAGTAGTATATTAGTTGTTGACGGGGAAAAGTTATGACAGTACCAACAGAGTTAGCCGAACGTTATGCATACCACTTTACTTCTATTGATAATATTGCATCAATAATTCAAAATGGATTACTTTGCACATCAGAGAAAGCTAGGCAAGGAATTGTGCATATTAATGTTGCTGAAGAGGGCATTCAAAAAAGAAGAAGTGAGATGGAGGTGACCTGTAATCCTGGTGGTTGTGTACATGACTATGTACCATTTTACTTTGCAAAGAAAACTCCAATGTTGCTAGCGGTGATCAACAAGAGGAATGTTGATCAAGATGAACTTGTTTATCTTGCTATTCCTATCACGATTCTTACTAGCAGAGAGGATGCTGTTTTTACAGACGCTTCAGCTAATACCGAAGTCCCACCTAACTTTTATAACTCAGAGAATCTTGAACAGCTAACAACTCTTAACTGGCCTATTATTGATTCGCGGAAATGGACGTATCCTCCTGCTGAAACTAACCAGAAAATGGCTGAGCTGCTGGTTAAACAATCTGTGAGCTTGGCTGATGTATCACACTTTATTGTTCAGAGTCAGGAAATTGCAAACCAGTTATTCAAAATTTTTCGTGATTTAGGTGTTGGGGCTCCAAAAGTTTTTATCAATAGTGACCATTATTTTGATTGGAGTGGTCGGTTGATAGGGGTTGGGCCGAAAAGGTTAAAAAGAGAACTTGATGAAGCGATAACAGATGTCTGTAAGGCTCCGCCTGCTACAACCCCCAAGTTCGTCTCTGTAAGAGATGCATTGGACAAATTGGGGGCTGACTTCAATTTGATTAAAGAACTTTCTGATATAGACGGTCTCATGGCGAACTACCCTCCTCACAACTGTGATGTAGGAGAACATACGCGTAAGGTTGTTAATGGGCTTGATGGCATTGCAGAATACCAAGAACTTTCAGATGAATTGAAAGATATAGTTAAGCTAGCTGCTTATTTTCATGATATTGGTAAGGGGCCAAAAGAACGCTGGCCTAAACATGTGATGAGTAAGCCAGATCATAATCACGTTTTCAGCTCACTAAAGATGGCTCGCCGAATTCTCAAAGAAGAATTTGTTAAGCTAGATGACCAAACTGTCTCTTTAGTCCTTATGTTAATCGCTTATGATGATTTGCTAGGTGACATATGTGGTAATGGAAGAGACGAAAAGCAATTATTTGATACAGTAAAAAGCAAGACACAACTAAAAATGTTGATTGCACTTAGTACTGCTGATGTATCTTCCATCTGTTTCTTCTGGAGTGCCCAACTTGACGCTTTTATTTCAAGAAGTAAAGAGGAATGGATGCAGCGTTTGCCGTGATTGGGACTACTTATGATTAAATTTAAACAAGGCGATTTCTTTGACTATGATGCTGATGTTAGAGTAAACACAGTAAATTGTGTTGGTGTCATGGGGAAAGGAGTTGCTGCTGCCTTTAAAACAAAATTTCCAGAGATGTTTAAGGAGTATGCTCGCTTATGTAAACTGGGTGAGATACGGCCGGGCAAGCCGCATTTATGGAAAGAGGGAGATATGTTCTCCAAGGCTCTTGAGATAGTTAACTTCCCTACGAAAGATCACTGGAGAAAGCCTTCTGAATATGAATATATAGAGAGCGGTTTGCAGTGGATGCATGACTATCTTGTTGATAAAGAGCGTTCAACCATAACGCTACCCGCTCTGGGTTGTGGGCATGGTGGCTTAGATTGGGATAGAGTTAAAAATCTCATCTCCAAGTATCTTGGTGAGCTCGAGCACGATATATTAGTGTTCGAGCCAATTAGCTCAGTAAATGCGGAGTCTACTTTTGCTTCCTTTGAAAGCAGAAAGAAAGCGTTGAGTGAGCTTGAAATATCTACGATCGAAAATGTTGACTCAAGATATCCAGAAAGAATTAAAAGCTATACAGATAGGCCTTTATTCGTATTAGGTGATATCCCAGAGCGCTATGATGTCACAATTATTTCTAGTTCATCACCGGATGAAGAAGAAAGTAATGAAATAAAATGCGTATCAAAATTCTGTATTGAGAATAGACTTTCAGTAGTTCTTGGGCCAAGTAAATATGAAAAAATAGCTGCGAGAAATATAGCTAATCTGTCAAGTTGTAAAGTGGCCATTTCTTTACCTAGCGGAATATCAACTATCTCTAAGAAAGCAAATGAGAAAGTCGAATCAAATTACGTTTCTATCTTTTCAATGGGCAACCCAGACTCAAGTTATGATAGAAAAGAGTATATGCCATCAGTAATCAACCGGTTGTTGATGGCAGACATTGTTTTCATAACTACAGAGAAGGTTTCTTGGATCAAAAAGTATAAAAAGTACTTCCCGATAGGTAAGACATTTATTTCATCATCCAACACTGACGTAGAAGGTTATCACGCTATATCCCAGTTGTTGGCAGCAAAGACTATAGACTTTGCCAATAAAGATTGCCTAGAAAACATTCTGGTAGAATCAGAATCTTGAGTGCATAATTTCTGATGGAGTCATGCGGTATCCATACATTTGAGTGTCTTGATAAGCATGAACTCCGTCATGGCAATTATGGCAGAGTGATATAAGGTCGAGGTCGTTTTCGCGGCCTAATCGGTCATACACAATATGATGCACACACTGCGCAGGCTTATGACAAGATTGGCATTGCCATTCGTCTCGATTAAGTATTCTATCTCTAGTCTTACTCCACTCCTCAGTATTGTAGTAAGTGCCAAAAGTTGAGCTGTCTTCGTCAGTTACCTCGCCCAAAGAGATTTTTCGTCTTATCTCTTCTATCTTCTCTAGATTAGCTTTCTTAGAAGCATTATGTAATCTATTATTCCACTGAATCCAGATATTTCGAGTTTGTTCTTCAAGATTTTCGTCGAAGGCGCTAAGGCTATTAATGTCCAAGACGGTTTTCTTTGGAATGCTTCTGACGTGTTTTCCACATACTTGGCATTGTTCGACAACTGATAAGTTGCTAGGGCTGAATTTTCTTAATGTAAGCTCTGTTTGGGGGTGGTCGCAGTATTCAGGGTAAGTTGGTTCAGGGTTTGTCTTTGTATATTCCTTAACAAATTCTTCCCTGTTGAAATTGGCGTAAGTTCTATTATTCCTCAGATGCTCTGATACGACTTCACCTCTTTTCTCGCACCATACCCGATACTCGTTGTCTTCTACCCTTTGGATACTTTTGTCAAATATAGGATAGTGCTCCCAGCCGGGTGAATCTGCCTTTCTTCTATCTCTAAGGTTACGTCCACAACTCAGGCATTGCTCAACAACTCGTGTACTACTATCCCTATTATATCTCAAGCGCCATTCCGTTATGTTGTGAGCGCACGGTTGCGGTTTCTGAGGAGCAGGGTTGTGAAGCTCATATATAGCAAGCTTAGTTTCTAGCTCTCCCATATAGACATCATATTCTCTTGGGGAAATATTAGAGCCTAACTTTAGTTCACGTATCTTCTTTGAGGTCTGCTCAATGACTTTCTGGCAGTCAGAGCGAATCGCTAGGTGAGTACGGTTTAGTTCAATTGTTTTATATGCTTGGCTCTGTAGAGCTTGCTGCTCTCGGATCTCTAGGATCAATTCTTCT
The DNA here is from genome assembly GCF_005116665.1 of Ferrimonas aestuarii. Lineage (GTDB taxonomy): Bacteria > Pseudomonadota > Gammaproteobacteria > Enterobacterales > Shewanellaceae > Ferrimonas > Ferrimonas aestuarii. Next base: position 124,923 of record NZ_SWCJ01000013.1, read on the forward strand.
AGAGGGTTGTCATTTCTAGGGTAAGCCATCTGCGATCACCAAGATATAAAAAAATCTATTTTGATAGAGGATGTTGTGGCCTTTCCACCTTGATGTCAACTGGGTTAGAAGCGAAGCAGGCTCACATAATATGAACCTGCTGTAGTGTTGTTAGTTAGTATAGCTATAATACCCCGAAATATAGATGGGTGTAGCTTCTATACGGTTCATTACCAGTATCTTCTTCTTGTGTCTCGGACAAGGATGCCCTTGATTGGCTTCGTGAGATTGTATGTGAATTGTATTTGCCTTCTACTAATGCTATCCAATTTCAGCAATGAGATACAAAGCTGAGTTCCTTTTAGCGCATATTTTTTAGTGCCTTTCCTAGTTCTTTTGTCATGTTTTGTTTCGAAGGAAACAACTTTCCTCCACATAATCTTGTATGGATAGGAAACTCCTTCAATAAATTCACTGATGTCTCGGCGATGAGTAGGCTTAGCTATAACACCGTCTCTTATATGTTTCGCTGATTTTGATTTATAGAACTTTTTTAGCTTTTTATAGGCACAATCATTTGCTGCCGTTCTAGTTGAAATTAGATGATAATGTGGCAGCCAGAGCTTAGGGTCATCATGGTAATCAAACTCTATACAACCAAAGATTGGCCCTTCAAAATGAGAGCGCGAGATCGCTTTTCTTAAGTTGTCTTTCGACCTTCCCAGATCAAAGCTCTTGGGACCTTTGTTGCTACAAGCATATTCATAATCAATTAGTGTGATCATCTGCCACTGCTGATCGCTAGCTTCGATTTCACAGAGCAGTTGTGAAAGCATTTTCTCACGGTAGTTTCGATTGCAGACCTTACAAGCAAGGCTTCTACACTCGATCTGGTCTTCGATGCACTCACGTAGCCTAGAAGCTAGCTCCCAGCATGCATTTTCCCCCGATTTCTCTAGCCATTTAATCCGTCGCTTGTTCTCTTTGACAGCATCTTTATGACTTTCGAATTCGCTCCAACTAGAGATCGAGTAGTTCATTGCTTACCTCCACAGAGTGCCCACTTTGCGGTTTGTCTACTCTCAATCCATTCGGAGACTTCGGATGATCTCCACGCAACGTTTCTGGGGCCACTGAGTTCTACGGGGGCAGGGAATCTGTTGGCTAAAATCAGACGGTATAGGGTCGATCTTGATAGTGCGGTCGTCCCCAACACCTCACGAAGTTTCATTAACCGTATGTCTGTCATTGTTTTGCTCCTGTTTGTGCATGACAGCAACGGGTTCACAGTTTTTCTGCTTTTAGCTTTTTCTTCGTGAGCCTCACGATATAAAGTCATATATATCAGTATTATAGGCAGATTTGCGCGTGAGCCTCACGGGTGGTGCTGTGCTCTTGATTCGAAAGGTGAGACGGGGTAAAAATCAGTTAGTTGGTATCGAGGAGGCTCTGTGTGGATATGCCTGTTTCTGATCAAGAGCGACAGAGAAATGTCAGCAAGAGACGTAAGGAATCTGGGCTAGTAACTAAGAAGTTGCACCTGTCGGGCCTGTCTTTGGCCGAAATTGAGGCCGTAGCCGAATCGTGCGGTTATGACAAACCGGAATCTCTCTCGAATGAGGAGATTTCGATGCTTATCGAGTACTGCATCACGGCGACACTGAAGGCATTGAGGCCAGGTTACGCTGCTTCAGTGCCTGACTCTCAGGACAAGCAGTTGGCAAGAAAAGTGAAGCGTGTTGTGCATCATCGGAAGCGGCAAGACGACACACCGGTCGAGATAGCTACATTCATAGCTGAGTCCGGTTACCCCGTGCCGGATTCGTTGGATTTAGCGTCTTATATCAGGCGGCAAAGAACGACCGATGTATTGTTAGGTATCATTGACGGTAATCCGGAGCAGAAGGTTAGTAGCACTTCCCCTAGTGCAGAGGGTAGTTATGACTTTGACTGATTCAGGGTCTCAACAGCTTACCTCGGCATTTTAGTAACATCGTTGGTAACACGGCTTGTTATTTTTATTTGATTACCCGTTGATTTATCTGGTTTTGGTGGCCTTTATCAGTCCCCTAAGGGGCCACCATATACAGAAAGGCGTAACACTCAGGTGTTACGCCTTCCTCCTCTCTACACTTTCAAGCCTTCACCCTACCACTCCCGCAACTGCAGTCGATTCTTAAGACCTGCACTTTGCAGACCCATGGCTTCATAAACCGCTTCGAACTCCCGACAACCAAATTCGAGACTGGCCAGAGACACTTGTGCTTGTGCAAAAAACTGGTTGCGCTCGGCTTCTTCGCTAAAGGCCGCTTGCCACCACTCCAACACCCGCGACCGAGACTCAGTTAAGCGGCTAGGATTGGGCAGTCGATCCGATTTGCTGGTGTTCTCTGAGCTGGTTGCTGGTAGCAGGTTCCAACGGTCGTTATTAGGCCAGTGGGCAAAGGGAAGGCAGTGATCGACGTGGGCACTTCGAGGCGTTATCGCATCGCCACTCCAAACGCTTTGCAGCCGATACCCCGCTTGGTGTAATGAGGTCATCTTCTGGCGAATTAAGGAGGTGTCGTGTTTGGGGTCCACCCATTTCAGGTGCTCATAATAATCACCGAGGGAAACAGGCTGAACTGAGCGATGCTCTTGCTCCTGATTGCACTTATAGCGGCGCATCTCATTTACCCACTCTTGAGTTACTAATGGCTCAATCCAGCTGTGATAGGTTCGCAGGCAGTCCCACAAGCTCTCATCCAAAATGAAGTTGCCAAAGCTGGCGAAATACTCGTTATCTAGCAGCACCGCCCCTTTACCTCTGGGGCTCCGACGCTCAAGTAAAAACAGTGGTTGATCCGGGTTGTCTCGATAGGTAAAGGTGACAGGCCCCTCTTTGATGGTTTTGAGCACATCTTGAAACGTTCGCTTTAATGCATCCGCCTCCTGCTCGTTAAGGTACGCCCCCACCATCAGGTCATCTGGGCCAAAGCGATGATCTATCAATGCTTGCCAACCCTGCTTAATAAACCCGAGCTTACTGTTAGTTCTTGGGCTTTGATGCAGATTGCCAATATGGCAAAGGCGCAGAAACTGGCGAGTCCAATACAGCGCCACTAAGCCCGCAGGCAGTGCAACCTTGCCATCACTGCGATCAATCAGTGAGCCGGGGTGAGCATCAACAATGCGCAACAGGGTTCTGAGCAGTGCCAACTTATAAGTGGCTGACTTACTGTCATTTAGAATCACATGACGAATGGTCGTCAGGTTATCGCTGCCATCTTCAGGCTTGCTTAGCACTACAGTTTGCCAGCTCACCTGAGCTCGCCCCAGAGCATCACGGTCAGCATCGGTAACTTGGGTGAATACTAGGCCATGTTTTTTGGCCAGCGTCTCTAGCTCTTGCGTGGATACCGAGTACTGCTTACGGCCATCATCAAAAGCGCCATGACGCAGCGAAATCACCAATCGACCACCGGGATTAAGCAACCGAGCTAGCTTGCGGAACGCGCGCGGGCGAGCGGAATGAGGGACGTGCATCCACACCGCACTTACAAGAATCAGGTCGAAGCGCATCCCCAATTTGGACACTTGGGAAAACTCAGGAAGTGAATCACTCAACCAGTTCACCGCAAGCCCAACCGTATTGAGCTCACCAATGGTTTTCAGTGCCTTTGTTGGCTCAACCGCCACTACTTGAGCGCCTCGAGCAGCTAGCCATTTTGCATCACGACCACTGCCTGCGCCGATATCCAATGCGAACACGCTGCGACAATCTTGCTTGGGCCAAAACGATTGCCACGACGCATGCACCTGCTCGAACGATAAAGCATCGTAAGTCTGCGCTAACGAATCAGCATTAGTCTCATAGTAATTGGCGGTGACGTGGTCCATCGATTCAAGCCAAAAGCTGGTGCATAGATGGCAACCAATTTACGCCATTTAATATTATTTTCCAGTTAGTTACACAAAAAAACCAACCAGATCAGGAGGTTTGCCCAACAAAAGCCAAACCTCCCCACACACTACTTTATCGCGGCTTCAAAGCTGGCATTGATCAGGTTAAAGCCGTCCATTTCATCTCGGCTCATCAGGTGGATGTCACTGGCTGGGGCGCTTTCTAGAGTAAACCAGTAGAAGGATTCATTGATGCCCAGTTCGCGGTAAAACTCCAGATACTCTTGGTGAACAGGATGGTTACGAGGGAAGTCCATCGCTTCGCCGTCATCGGCGCCCCAGGAGTGCACACCGTACTCGTATTGGTTCTCAACCGCGCGTTTTACCCCTGCCAAGAAAAAATCGGCACCGCCGGATGCCACAAAACCATCCTGTGGCAATACGGTGTTGTAACCTTTATGGCGCACCGTCATGGCGACCTCTAGGTTGACGCTGTCATCGAATGAACCTTCGATGTCGTGCAGGTACATCACCTTCTTATGCTCGCGAGTAGACAGAGCGTATTCCATCGCCGCCGAGTAGGTGCCATTGGGCCCATAAAGATGCACGCCGTCATCTTTAATCAGCCACTCGGCTTTCTCAGGGGTGCCCATGTAACCTTCCATCACGCCAACAACCGCGTCATTAAACAGGAACACCGCGCAGCGGTCGCCACTGTAGGTTCGCTGCTTGCCGATGGCGGAAACGGTATCGAAGGTGGCTTCAAGCTCGAAATCGGCAGCAACCCCATCAATCTCGATGATGTTGTTAAAGCACTGCCCCATGGCGTAGGGCATCTCATCGATGAACCCGTAGGGCGCAAATTCATTATTTTTTGCGGTTGCGGCGGCTGCGGCCAACACCAACATTGCTGCGATAGTGCCTCGCTTGAACATCTCGACTCCTCATTTTCGTTTTCTCATCAACCCATTCGGCTGACGAGACCATTGGCCTCTAATCGATCCAGCTTATCTAAAACTGACTGAAATCAAACCAATAATTTACGAGGTTCTCCCCTTGTAGAGCCGGAAAATTGTGAGCACTTCTTTCATCGCTGGCCACGACGCCTTTGTCTCTTCAAATTTCAGTCGCATTCAGTTTCATAAAATGTCCAGTAATTTTGCGAGATCGACTATTGTCGGCCATATCTTGCCTATACTCCTTGAGCGTTCCTGTTATTGCCGATCCAAGCGATCGCAAGGAGTCCACTCATGCCTTCAAAACTCAAAGCTAGCGGTTCTAAGCTAGCCATAAATCTGCTCTGTAGCGTCTCTATATTATTCAGTGCTTCCACCCTTTCCGAGGGTAACGAGATGCTCGGCCCCATCGCTAATACCACTGACAACCAAATGCTTATAGAAGCCCTGCAACGGGGCAGCAAAATCCGGATCTCAGGCACAGGCCTACATTCATTGCCAGAAACCCCTGGCACAATCTCCATTGATGTAAACCCAGGTGAAACCATTGAAAGAGTGCTGCTGTATTGGCAAGTGTTCGACGAGGATCTCGCCTACGACGTCGACATTGACGTTGAACGCATGGGCTCTGGTGTTACTACTCCCGTCACCGGCACCGTGATAGGTGAATACGTTGAAGGCTTTGGCGGCTCCCCAGATACCGCCTTTTACAACGCCTACAGCGCCACCATTCGCGCTGACATCACGGATCTCAATCTGGTTCAGATGGGCACTAACACCCTGTTGATCTCAGGGCTGGATCTCATTGCCCTGCCTAACCCTAACTTTGGCGACGATGGCCGAAATGGCGCAGGTATCATGGTGATCTACAGTGATGGCTCCAGCAGTAGCCTGCAGCTCGTCGATGGCCACGATGCCGCATGGTGGGAGCGAAATTACCCAGGCAGTGTGAAGTTCTCTGAAACTCTTGGTTCGACTGTGCCGGTTCGGTTTAATTTTGCCCCCAGTACGAGTGAACGCTTTGCTAATCTGTCGATGTTCGTCTCCAGCGTCGAAGGCAGTGGCCAAACCGGTGACGATCGCCCTTCCGTGGTGATCATCCGAGTGGGCAACGACGCTGCCAATGAGATCAAAGACGTCAATGTGCTGATGGGCAACCGCGGCGAAGAGTGGGATGATTACGTGCGGAACGTACCCATTCCAGCTGGCGTAGATTTCGTTGAAGTCGAGATATTGTCGCAAACCGATCCCCTCAGCGACCTTAACCCCGATGAACCTAAAACCGTCGACCCAGCGTCGTTCGTCTGGTTAGCCGCGGGTCTGTCTACGCCGCAAGTGAGTGAAAATGCCTGCGAGTGTCGCCCTAAAACTCTCACCTTTACCTATGTCGGCGGCAGCTGTGATGCATCCAATAACGATCAAGGTGACGACTTTAAGTGTACCGGCGATCTTAATAATGCCCCGACCATCTCGGTGACCACCTTCCGTCACAAGTTCCGATTAGATGAAACCCAGCGTGACATTCTAGTGCTAACCCCCACCGTATCCACCGGAGGCGAGCTAACGGTAACGGCTAATGGCCAACGAGGTAGAGCTGGGCGTCTACCCGCCCAGACCAAGCTGCTACTTAGTGCTGATGGCAAGGTACAAACCTTAGATATTCATACCTCCTGCTCCATTCCCCTCAACACCGGCGATCAGTTCGGCCCGCTCGTTCTGCAAAGCTTTGTTAGCCGAGATAACTGCGAAGTGGAATAAGCGACAACAGAAAGCAAATGGACTTGCTTTCAAACCCTTCCACAACGGCTAAACTCAATGGCCTGAGCGGTCAAACAGGGAGGTTGTATGCTCAATAACAAAATAGGTGTGTTTTCCACACTGGCATTCAGCGTATTTCCATTTCAGGTACAAGCTGACTCACCGGAGATCATGCTGGCGACCGATTACCTGCAACAAGCCAACATCAGCCAGTTCCTCATTAGCGAAAAACTCGATGGCGTCAGAGCCTATTGGACCGGAGACAAGCTAATCAGTCGCAGTGGCAATCAGATCATGGCACCCAAGTGGTTTACTCAATCGCTGCCCGACTTTGAGCTGGAGGGTGAACTGTGGATAGGCAGAGGGCAATTCAGTCGACTGTTATCGACAGTAAGAGACCAGCAACCTAACGAACTGGAGTGGCGCAAGGTTGGCTTCTACCTGTTCGACATTCCAAACAATGTGCAACCCTTTGAAAAGCGCTACCAAACCCTTAAGGCACTTACCAGAGAGCTTAACAGCCCCCACATTCGAGCTATCCCGCAATTTAAAGTCAGCAATCAGAAGCAATTAGATGAAAAGATAAAATGGATTAGTGACTCAGGCGCAGAAGGCTTAATGCTGCACCACAAAGACAATCACTATCTTCCTGGCCGCTCGCATCAAGTGATGAAACTCAAGCTACATCAAGACGATGAAGCCTTAGTGATCGATCACGTCGCTGGCAAAGGCAAGTACACCGACATGATGGGTGCTATTGTGGTAGAAACCAAAGACGGCAAGCAATTCAAGATTGGCAGTGGCTTTAGTGATGCCGAAAGAGCGTCGCCACCACCAATAGGCAGCATAGTCACCTTCCGCTACAATGGCACCACAGAAAATGGCATTCCCCGCTTCGCCCGCTTCTTGAGAGTGCACCCAATGCTGTAAAAAGCACTCTAAGGACACTGGGCTCTGACGTGCGTCAGAGAAGCGGTTTCGGAGTTGGGCAATAACAGTAGGTTCAGAGAAGCAGTTTCGGGGTTAGGCGATAAGGGTAATTAGTTCAAAGCTTGCAGCAGCCAACCATCCCCAACACCTTGCCGGCGAACGCCGGTATCCAGTGACATTTCTTGGTCAAGTTCTGGGCTCGGGTGTCTGTTGTATCAGAGAGCACTCACTTAAGGACGCTGGGCTCTGACGTTCGTCAGAGAGGCAGTTTTGGGGTTAGGTGATAACGGCAGGTTCAGAGAAGCAGTTTTGGGGTTTAGGTGATGACGGTAAGTTCAGAGAAGCAGTTTCGGGGTTGGGCGATAAGGGTAGGCTTATAAAATAGTTCATAGCTTGCAGCAGCCAACCATCCCCCCAACGCCGGTATCCAGTGACATTTCTTATTCAATGTCATCGAGCTCAAATGTTTGTTGATGCTGACAACTCGTCAAGGGCACTGGGCTCTGACGTGCGTCAGAGAAGCGGTTTCGGGGTTGGGCGATAAGGGTAGGCTCATAAAATAGTTCAGAGCTTACAGCAGCCAACCATCCCTCCCAACGCCCTGCCGGCGAACGCCGGTATCCAGTGACATTTCTTTATTCAAGTACTGGGCTCGAATGTCTGTTGTATCAGAGAGCACTCACTTAAGAACGCTGGACTCTGACGTCCGTCAGAGAGGCGGTTTCGAGGTTGAGCGATAACAGCAGGTTCAAAGAGGCAGATCCGTCTTCAGCGGGATTGGTTATGAAAAGGAGTATTGTCTATTTTCAAACGCCAAAAACGAAAAAAGCCCTGACCGTAAGGTCAGGGCTATTTCGTTTGTTGGCGGAGTGGGTTTTGAGCGACCGAAACGCAGTTTCGCAGCGCGAAAAACGCGAAGCAGGATGCTGAGCCGGGCGGCGCACCAGGGATGGGTTAAACCCCTGAAGGTGCGATTAATGCCCAGCGAAGTACAACCCTATGCGGGTAGTCCACTCCGTATACATATTTTTTCAAACGCCAGAAACGACAAAACCCAGCTCAAGGCTGGGTTTGTCGAAATTGTTGGCGGAGTGGACGGGACTCGAACCCGCGACCCCCGGCGTGACAGGCCGGTATTCTAACCAACTGAACTACCACTCCACCGAAATTGGCGTCTGACGATGACCTACTCTCACATGGGAACTCCCAC
>NZ_SWCJ01000014.1 GCF_005116665.1 Ferrimonas aestuarii
CTACCTGTTCAACCACAGATAATTTAAAGGCCATTGGGTAATCACGCTGCGAGCGTCTGCGTCGCTTGGGCTCTACCTTTTCCATAATAGGTCTCCAATGTGTAAACCTATTTCAGGACGGGTCACCAAAAATCGAAAAGGCCAACCTTAGGGTTGGCCTTTTCGGCAGCGCGGAGCCTACTGCAGGAAATGGCTCATGGTAAAGCCACTGCTGGTATCTGGAGTTTCTTCAATTAACAGGAAGTACTCACCGCTGTTTTCATCTAGCGTGAGTTCGATGGTATCTAAGATTAATTGAGTGTTGTACTCCTCAGCCACGGCATAGATAAGATATTCAGCATTAGGCAGCAATACCTCTTTGCTGCTGCCAAAGTTTACCGATACGCTATAGCTGGCGGTATCGATGGTTTCATTTGGCAGAACAAAGTAGTACGTCACGTAACTGTATTCGTCGACAAAATTAACTGTGGCCATCTTATGGTCGTAGATCGACTGACGTTGGCTGTGGTCCACGGCTAGGCTGTGGACTTCTAACCAATCTTGCTCATCTTTGTCGGGATCGCCTTCGTATTCTCGGGAGTATACGAACACGGTGCGATTTTGGTCAGCTTCTAATGAGAACAGGTGGTTGTTGTCAATCATGGTACCCGTGGCGGTATCGTAAAAGTTGAGGGTGTAATCCCCTTCTTCTGCAATGAACTGCTCGCTTAATTCCCCAAATGCTAACTCATTGATATCGAACTGTATGTTTAAGCTGTGTACGTCGATATCTAGTACTCCGCAGTTTTCCGGCAGCAGCTCGTGTAAACCAAGCGCGTTGTAGACATTGAATTTGACCTCAGCGGTGACGTCAGGGTACTCAATGGCACCAGAACTGGTGGTCAGTCGGTCTAGCGTAAGCGGGGAGGTACCTGCACCGGCGTTATCACGGGCAATAATGATGTACTGGGTCGAGCTGTAGAATGTGATCTCAGCAGACTCGTACAGCACCTCATCGTCGTTCTCCTTAGTAATAAACACCTTGTAATCATCGATATCCAGATAGACTGAATCGGTTAGTGATTCGTGGTCGACTTGAGTTAGAAGTACCGCTTGTTCAAAAGTCTCATCGATGTCGGCGATGTAGACGTCCAGTGTTTGAGCTGTGGTATTTATGTTCAAGAAGCGCAGCGCGAACATGTCGTCATATTCGTCTTCATCAAGATCTTCGATTTCAATACCGTATTGAGCGACTTGGGGAACATTAATATCTCCTGTTACTACTAATAGCTGAAGCTGATCTTTGATTATGTCTAAAGATGACTGATGAATATCGATCAAGTCGTTATTAGTGTCTTCCCATGAAATAGTATAATCATAGTGGCGAGTTTCTAGGCTGAAATAGCCAGAGGCATCTGGGAAGCTGATATTGCTGTAGGTAAATTCGTCGTCATCACTGTCTGTTAATGTGATGGTGAGATCCGGTGAGTTAGGTGAGGCATTGTAGAGTTGAAAATAGGCCGTCTCATTACTATCACTGCTGCTGGAGCCGCAGCCAAAAAGGGTTAAACCGAGCAATAGTGGTGCGAACCACTTGGTTGTAGAGTTCATAATGCTTCCATTCTTTCACTAGTTATTTTTCGGTGAAGTCAATCAATTGACAACGTGAACATAGTGTGAGAATCACAATTGGTCACTAATATTTTCCTTATAAAACATAATTTTACATTGGTTGTGATTTTGATGATGGGGTGTTGTGATTTTGTTAACTGAGCGAGGTTCTTTGGAGGTCTATATTGGCATTGTGGTAACGTGCATTTTATTTAGTGGCCAATTTTTAATCGGTTAGTATATTAGAATTGGATTTAGAATGATTCACTGGTGGCAATTAACAACTGGAAATAATTAAATTTAAATGACAGAGCAAGATCTCGTGTAACCGAAATTTAAGCCATTGATCAAAGTGAAACTTATAGGATGCCATTTGAAAAACTCCAGAATGAATCTAAAAGCAGACAGGTTAAAGTGGAATATTTTTGTTTAAGAAGGACTTTACTGACAATCACTTAATTTTAGAAAGTCATGATGACTTTCTGAGTGCTTAGTGTGGCTGTTAATACTGCGGTGGGAATGTTTGACGCGCTATCTTACGCGTCAAACATTGTGTGGGTATTTTTAGCTTATTGAGTTAAGAACTGCTCAACAAAACGGCTAATATTGAACAGATCGTCAATGGCGATCTGCTCTTCAGTGGTGTGTACCTTAGACATGCCTGTTGCAAGGTTAACCGTAGTAAGCCCCTTAGCATTAAAGATGTTGGCGTCTGAGCCGCCTCCCGTTGATTTGGTGCGAGGCATCAGATCGCACTTCTCAAAGGCGCGTTTGATGCTATCGACCAGAGGGTGCGCCTCGTCAATCTGATACGCCACGTATTCTCGGCAACTTTCAATGTTAATCTGGGCACCATGGGCGTCAGCAGCATCTTGGAAGGTGGTTTCCATGTGGGCCACTTGTGCGCTGAGCTTTTCATCATTCAAAGAGCGAGCTTCCGCTTCCAAATACACCTCTGGCATCACAATATTGGTGGCATTGCCGCCCTTTACCACACCAATGTTGGCGGTAGTTTCTTCGTTAATTCTCGATAGATTCATTTTGCTGATGGCCTCTGACGCTACGGTTAATGCGTTGATGCCTTGCTCTGGGGCTAAGCCTGCGTGGGCGGGTTTGCCGGTAATGGTGATCTTAAAGCTCTGCTGCCCCGGCGCTTGAGTGATGATGGTGCCGATGTCACCGCTGGAGTCCAGTACGATGGCGCAATCGGACTCGATATCACGGATATCAAATTGGCGAGAACCGTGTAGGCCGCCTTCTTCGTGCACAGTGAATGCCAGTTCAATGGTTTTATGGGGTAGGCCGGCCTCTTGAATCGCTTTTACGGCTTCCATGATGGCTGCGATGCCGGATTTGTCGTCGCCGCCTAAAATGGTGTTGCCTTCTGAGCGGATGATGCCGTCGTCAATAACAGGCTTAATGCCGTTGCCAGGCGTGACGGTATCCATATGGCAGCTCATTAAAATGCTGCCTTCTAGACTGCCTTTCAGTTTGGCGTACAGGTTGTTCCCGTTGCTTACGGCGTCAGTAACGGTGCGCTTTTGTACGTCGAAGCCCAGCTCAGTGAGTTGCTGAGCTAGGTGCTCGGAGATTGCCAGTTCGTTGCCCGATTCACTATCGATCTGAATCAGCTCAAGAAAGTGTTCGACTAGGCGAAAAGAGTTAATGTGGGACATGACAGCTCCGATTTTTATAATTAAGCCGATCACCATACTTAAACTGCATGTTCGGCACTTTGAGCTGGATAACAAAACGGTAATGTTTTTATCCAAATTCTTCAGTCGCGGTGATTAAATCAACAAGCAGACAGGGAATTGGCCTCAATTGATGCATTCGTCACCACTTAAACCATAAGGGCTTTACAGCACCCCATGAGTTCACTACTATTGGCGGCTCTGGAGAGATGGCTGAGTGGTTGAAAGCACCGGTCTTGAAAACCGGCAAGGGTTAATAGCCCTTCTAGGGTTCAAATCCCTATCTCTCCGCCATACAACAAAAACCCGCCTAACTGGCGGGTTTTGTCGTTTTCAGGTTTGGAAAAGTGAGATAGGGTGCAGAAAGGAGCGGAAGCGACTAGCATCGTTTGCGATGGCCCGAAAGCGACTAAGTTAACTGCCAGTTATGAATGTGAGGGTAAAAAAGGCCCGCTGCGAGAGCGGGCAAAAGAGCACTATGATGGTGCGGTGAAACCGGTATCGACCAAGGCTTAAAGGATGCTTAGGCTGTGCTTGGTTGATGATGGCGAAACCACCACTTTAAACCATGGTCGATAATCCAAATGGCGATAACCGTGAGCACCACCGTAAAAAAGATGGAGCTAAATCGATACAGGATGGCGAAGAACGCATCTTGCTGCTGAGGAACTAGGGTCGTGGTTAGTGGTACCGTTAGGGCAGACATCGCCGAAAAAGCGATTCCGCCTTTTACTGGCCCTTTGGTTTGCCAGTGACAAAATAGCCCCATGGCAAGGGTCATCGCCAACCAGAACAGCAGGCCATGACTAAACCAAGGCCCTAAGCCCACTTGCACCGCCAATCCCGCCAGACACCCAATGCCTGTGCCAATGATTCGAATTTTTGCCAACGCCCAGGAGCCCGATAGCGTCATTGGTACCAAGACGATAATGATTGAAACCTGCGCGGAAACTGAGTCATACAAGTCGCTAAACTGAAACACCACAAATGCCAGCATCACCACTAACCAACCGGTGGCCACTTGAGTAATGGTGTGCAGCTCACTGTTTTTTGGCGGCATCGCGGGAGCTTGCTGGGAGTCTGAAGTTGGAAACAGCCACCACGCCAAAGAACAGATGCCAATATTGACTAACGCGATAACCCAGAGGTTGACGTTAAACTCTTCAATATTAATAAAATCATAACTGGCGTAGTTGAGGCTGATGGAGCCAACCAGCAGCCCCATAAATCCGAACAGGAAGGTTTTGGGGTGCATCATCTCAATGCATTTTGCCATCATCATCAGACCTACTGCGGCGGTTAACAGCAGTGGATGCTGTTGCAGCGATTGCACAATCAGCGTGGCTTGCAGCGTGGTCCAGATGGCAGACACCAGCGCAATGATCACCATTGGCATGTTGAGCTGATCGCTTTTGCCAAGAATGAACATCGGCAGCAAGATGGCGAAAAAACCATAAGGCCAATCAAATAGCATGGTTACCGCTAACGCCAGTGAGCATGCGAACCAGATCCGTAGCGTTTTCATTGGCAATCAACTAGTAGATGAAGTGGAACCAGCTGGCGAGCTGAATCTGCATCTTGGCCATGGCTTGCCAAAACTGACCCTCTTCAGGGTAAAGCACGATGGTGGCGCGAGAGCCGACAAACAGGGGCGATGGTAATGCTTCAGTTGCAGATAGGTTAACTCGGGTTCGCTGAGCGTCTCTGACCCAGCGGTTGTTGCCTTCAACTTTGGTGAGTGAGCCATTCGGGAGTTGCTGAGCTGCGGCAACACCGTAGTCTCGGCTGCTGAGTTCGAATGGGAAAACCTCTCCAGGTAGGGCATCAAATGCGATTAATGCTTGGTAGCTGCCGTCGACTTTAGCTACCGATTTTTCTCGAAAATCCGCTGCAACCCAAAGGCTTCGACTTGGAATAAAGCTAAGCATTGGGCTGTTGGTCATGGCGATGCTGCCCGCTTGAAGCTGAAGGTTAGTGATCACGCCGTCAGTGGGGGCAGTAATCAGCGTATTAGATAGATCTAGCTGCGCTTTATCGATCTCGTTTTTAGCCAGCTCCACAGCGGCACTTTCGCCAGGGTGGGCGCCCAATTGAGCCTCAATGACTTTGAGGTTTTGCTGTTGGGCGGCAAGTGAGGCTTTGGCAACGTCCAATTCGGCCTTCGCGCTATCCAGATTGGATTGGGAGGTGAGCTTCTGTTTGGACAGGGCGCTCAGGCGAACGTACTCTCGCTCCGCATGGATCCGTTGTGCTTTGGCTCTGGCGATGTTGGCTATCGCCGCTTTACGTTGCGAATAGAGCGTTGCCTCTTTTTCCAGAGCGGATTGCAAACTGTGTTTGGCTTTGTTTAAGGCGATCTGAAACTTGCGGTCATCAATGCGAAACAGCGGCTGGTCTTTCTCTACCCGTTGGTTGTTGGTCACCATCACCTCAATTACCTTGCCCGAGACCTCTGGCGCTATCTGAACCACATAGCCTTGAACTCGGCCTTCTGTGGTCAACGGGGCGTGTCTGTCGGCGATGACAATGTAGGCGAATAGGGTAATAAACAGGACGGTTAGTCCTTGCATCCAGCGCTTAAATACTTTATCTGATGACATGTGATGACCAATTTTTCTTAATTGGCGGGATTATAGAGAAGCTGACCAAAGTTCAGTAGAATGACTGATTCAACATATACGACCTATTTGTAGGACAATGAAGCCAAGTTTTGATGATCTATACCTTTTTGCTCAGACGGTAATTCATGGCGGCATCAGCGCTGCCGCGCAATCCAACGCTCTGCAGCGCTCAAAGGTGAGTCGGCGCATTCAGGAGTTGGAGCGAATGATGGGGTGCCAACTGCTGATCCGCACCACGCGAACCATTGAACTGACTCAAGCGGGAAAGCGGTTGTTTGATCTTATCTCTGAGCCGATGACTCAGATAGAGCAGGGGTTGTCGTTGGTTCAAGAGGATCAACACGAACTGTCGGGTAAGTTGCGGCTGGCGATCCCAGCGGCACTAATAAGCTCTGCGCCAGTAAGTGCCATTATTAGCCAATACAGTCGGCTTTATCCTGATGTGGCTTTGGAGATAGAGAGTCGTCAAGAGAGCGTCGACCTGCGCCGAGAGGCGTTTGATTTGCAGTTGCTACCCAGCGCGGAGAAGGTCATGGACGACAGCTATGTGCAATTTGCAATCTTGCCCTATTTTAGTCATTTCGTTGCTTCACCTAAGTATTTAGCAAGTCACCCAAGTATTGAAAGCTTAGAGCAGCTGTCTTGCCATCGAATTCTGACTAATCGTTATAACGCCGAGTTGCTGGATGAGCGCTTAACTCTCGCGTTGCGTTCCGATGATCTGAGTTTATTGAGGATATTGGCAATCAATGGTGACGGTGTCGCCTTCATTCCTCAGGTTCATTCTAAGCCGTCGATAGAGTCGGGTGAGCTGGTCGAAGTGCTTCCTGAGTTGACTAAGCCGCTGCAGCAGCTCACGCTCATCTACCCGTCAGCGCTGTTTTTGCCTAAGAAAGTCAAAGCGTTGATTGAGCTATTTCGACAGCAGTTTCAATAGCAGTCATAAAATTTCGAAATAATTAAAAAGTTTTATGCGTCTTTTGCAGGGGCAAAGCGTCTTTAAGGCAGACAAAAGACGATTTGGAATGCCGTAATGTTTAAGACCGAGCCAAATAACCCCGAACTCAGCAATAAATTCATCAAGTCTGATGCCAATATGTTGAATCAGATCTATGGCACCAGCCAAGTCACTCCCTACTGGATAGCGGACATGGCGTTTCCAGTTGCAGCGCCCATTACTCAGGCGATGCAGCACTTAGTCGATAGGCAAACTCTTTCTTATGAGTTTGATTCTGAAACGCTGTTTCAGCTGATTGCAGACTGGAACCGCAGCCAGCACGGCCTCGGGTTAAATCCGAAGCGATTTGTGCAGACCCCTAGAGTATTGAGTGCCATTGCCCTAGTGATCAGAGAGTTCACTGAAGAGGGTGACGGCGTTTTGATTCAGACACCGGTGTATCATCAATTTCACCGCCTCATCAGCTCAGCGGGTAGGCAGGTTATTGAAAATCCATTAGCACTGAACAATGGCCACTATGAGATCGATTTTGAGCACTTAACCAGCCAGATCCAAAGTGGCAAAGTAAAGATGATACTGCTTTGCAATCCCCACAATCCAGTGGGTCGAGTTTGGTCCAAGGATGAGATGCGCAGGTTGGTTGAGCTTGCTAGGCAAAGGGATGTGCTGATCGTTAGTGATGAAGTTCATGGAGATATTGTCTTTGATGATAAACCTTTCATCAGCCTTGCCAGTGTTGACTACCGCAACGCCATTACCCTGTTGGGCTCCCCTGCGAAGAATTTTGGCCTGAACAGTATCGCTAACGGCTATCTGTATGTCGAAGACGATGGTCTTTACCAACGCGTTAAAGATTTGGTGAGCTCAATGGCGCTGGATCATGGCAATGCATTTTCAACCTACGCCACCATTGCCGCCTATAAAGAAGGGCAACCGTGGTTTGAGCAGTTTGTCTCTTACACTCAGAACAATCGCGATTGGTTGGTGCAATTTATCCAAACTGAATTGCCTGATGTTGAAGTGACCATTCCTGAGGGGACGAATCAGATCTGGCTAAATTTTTCCGGCTTAGGTTTGGAGGATGAAGCATTGAAGTCGCTGCTCACCATCAAGGCAAAGCTGGCATTAACGCCCGGCAGTTGGTTTGGAGAGAAAGGCAGTCACTTTTATAGAATGAACTTTGCAGTGCCTTTATCGCAGCTAAAGGTATCCATGTTGGCATTGAAAGTGGCAGTGGAAGAGCGGTAATCAGTGACGGGCCGTATGAAATGAAAAAGCCGCCTAATAAGGCGGCTCTTAAGGCTCTAGGGCTTACCACATCAGATCATCAGGGATCTGATAATCGGCGTATGGATCGTCCTCTTCTGGGGTCTCCACTTCCGCTTTTGGCAGAGCAATCACGATGCTGGCGTCACGCTGTTCAATCTTCTCGGCAACTTTAGTTGGTACCAACTCGTAGTTGTCGCCTTGAATCACAATGGCCAACTGGCCATTGATCAAGCCGCGCTGCTGAGCTTCAGTTACGTAAATCTTGGTAATTTTGCCGTTATCAGAGAAGTTATAGGCAATTTCGCCTCTGCTGCGATCCTGCTTACTGGTATCAATCAGCTGCTTGATCTGCGCCAAAATTGCTTTGGCATCGGCTTCTTGTTGCTTCTTCTGATTCAATTCACGGTCACGTTGAGCTTGCTCTTGGCGACGCTGCTCTGCCAATACTTTGGACTCATCGGTAACCACTTGCTTGGATTTACGTTGCTTGTGTTTCTCTTTCTTGGCTTTTTGTACCGACTTCTTGTCGGCCAGGCCCGCTTTTAATAGCTGATCGGCGAGTGACATGGCCTCTCCTAACGAGGTGTTCATACGAATAACCAAAGTGTATCAGCTGTGGTCGATTTGCTAAACCGGCAGGATAAAGATTGGCTTTTTCTTGGCCACTCCCTTAGTCTGAGCCGAAAAATCACAGCAGCGGCGAAAATGATGATTTCAACCAGTAAGTTGGTGGTTGGCCAACAGGCGACAGGGACAGACATTACGGTTCCCGTTATTAAGATTCAGGGGCAGGGCGCGGGCCCCAGCGTCTACATTCAAGCCAACATTCATGGCGCGGAAGTACAGGGCAACGGCGTTATTCATCAACTGCTTGAAGCCTTTAAACGTCAGCCGCCACTTGGAGACGTGACCCTAGTGCCCATGGCAAACCCACTGGGTATCAACCAAAAAAGTGGAGAGTTTACTTTAGGGCGCTTTGATCCCATCACCGGTGAGAACTGGAATCGTCAATACCATTTTGACGCCGCCATTATTGATGAGCTGGTTAATCACCATTTCGATGCCAGTGAGGCCGAATTAGCATCCAGACTGCGCGCCGCCATGGCGGCGCAGATTGACGATAAGCTGGCCTCGCCTTTTGGGGTGAAAAGCGGCCAGCATCTGGCGTTACGGCTGCAAAAGATGGCGCTGGAGGCTGACATTGTGCTGGATCTGCATACCGGCCCAATCTCAGCTCGCCACCTCTATGTTCCCGCTTATGCCATTGAAGATGCCCCTTACTTTGGCATCGGACTGAATATCATCATCCCCAGTGATTTTGCCGGGGCGTTGGATGAGGCCAGCTTTAGCCCATGGTGGCAGCTAAGCGAAGCGATGCAGAAACAGGGACGTAAACTGCCGGTAATGGTGGATGCCTTTACTTTGGAGTTGGGATCTCAAGAAAAATTGGATATGAACGCGGCCAAGCTCGATGCTCAGGGGATTGTGAACTACCTGAGTCATCGTGGCGTGTTGGCAGAAAGTGCGTATCAAGCATCTGATTCAGCGCCGGAATTGCACGCCTGTTTACTCAAGGACTATCGGGCAGTGTACAGCCCTTACGGTGGTCAAATTGAGTATTTAGCGGCCTTGGGCCAACCTGTGGCAGCGGGTGAGCCGTTGGCGAAAATTTGGCATTTCGACGCCCTAGGTACCGCGCAACAGGTTGGCCGAGAGCTCACGTTGCCTGAAGCGGTAATACCAGTGCTTCATTTTGCTTCCGCCAGTGTGCGTCAGGGGACTGAACTCTACAAGGTGCTAACCAACACCTTTAGACTGCCGGCGCCAGATAGATAAGTTGCTTAAAATTAGGTGGTTAGGCTGAATTTGCCTAAGAACTGTAAGCAATTGATGAAAACTGAAGCAATTGATTTTCATGCTCTTGCAATTCTACTCGGACAGGGTATTATCCAATTCGTTGTCGGCCAGTAGCGCAGCCAGGTAGCGCACTGTCATGGGGTGTCAGGGGTCGGAGGTTCAAATCCTCTCTGGCCGACCACTATTCAACAGAGAAACCCGCAAGTTCATCAAGAGCTTGCGGGTTTTTTCGTTTTTGGCCGATTGTATGAAACCGCAAAACTCCCCCAAACCCCCAACCCCGTTTTAAACAAAAGGCATAAAAAACGCCCCTATAAAAGAGGCGTATTTGGATGATGTTTTGGTGAGTTTTCGGCTAGACAATTAGCTCTTCTGAGCTGATGTAATAGCGATAAGGTCGCTTTCGAAACTGGCACTGACAGCCGCTACCGATTGCAAGAAGCAGTCCTAGAACTGTGAAGGCTCGGGGAAACAACCCTTGGGATAGTATAGTGAGCCGGGAGCTCGTCGCGGGAAAGTCCCTTGCCTTTAAGCCAATCCTGATGGGCTTCAGGGAAGTCCTTGATATCCTCCCACTCTTACACGCGGGCGATGGTGGCGCATACGGTAAAGCGTACAAACAGTGGATACCAGATTTTGGTGAACTGTCGTGGGCTTTGAGTCACCGAGAAATATTGAGAAAAGGCATCGACGTGCATGCGAGGCTTCCGAAAAAGGGAGTATAAGTTTACAGCTGGGTCTGAGGGTCAAATCTGACTAGTAGTGCTCAGAAAATGTGCGCGTTCTGGCTCTGGCGGGCATTATCGTCTCAGTAATGGTATCCGTTTTATAAGGCACAAATCCGCTTCGTTTATAAGAGGAGTTATTTAGATCATTATCAGTCGGAAAAATAAAATAGCTCTGAACGTTAAATTAAATTGTTACTTGACTGATGGTTTTATTTTTAGATGCTATGTTATAGGTTCAGTTTATCTATATTGGAGAACGGTACATGTCAGCGGAAGACTATATTGTAAACTCATTGAATCCAACGAAAATAGACAGCTTGGATGGTTTTGAATATCGAGATAAGGGATTTTCAGGCAGGATATATACCAATGAGCTTGGCCATGCCGTAAAAATCTATAATGCTGATTTACCTGTTGATGCGGTGCATTTTGAGGTGGAGGTTTTGAAGCGACTGCAGGCCACCCCGTTGGCTACGGTTAAGCTGATCGAGGCTATACAACTCGGATCCCAGTGGGGGTTTCGTTATCATTGGATTGACGCCTCGCCGGTAGATAAATCCATTAAGCAGCGGGTTGAGGATAGAGAGTTGATAGCCCGTCAACTGGCACGCTTGCATACTCAGGTGCACCGGATTCCTAGCTTCGAATTTTTACCTAGCCAACAGCAATTTTTCTCTAGCAGCTTTGACCGATTTAATCATTTGCAGTCCCAACGAAGGCGGCGTTTGTTGCGCCAATTAGAGACGATGTCCGATCCGTCGATGTTATGTCATGGCGACTTCAATCCTCGTAATACCTTAATGGCTCAGCGGCAGGCCTACGTCATCGATTGGCAGCGAGCGTTTAGTGGCGATCCAATGGCCGACGTGGCCAAAACTTGGGTCAAGGTCAGCTTCCATGCCTATAAAGATGGCAAAGCCGAGATTCAAGATAGGCAAGCATTGGCAGACTTTATGCGCTGTTATTTGGATGAGTATGAACGCTTAGGTAATTTAAATCGAGAGTTATTGTTAAGTTGGATAGAGATTGTGGCAGGCTTTCTGTGTCGCAGCCCGGAAAATAATAAGAGGCAGTGGTACTCCGAATTAATTGACCTTGCTGAAAATAGCCCCAAAACACTTTATGAGTTGGTGTTTGGGGCTAGTTAAATAATGGCGCTTGCTAATCAAAGTAAGGAATTAAGGTGCGAACCGAACCGGTGATAGGTTTAGGAATAGGCGGATCGCTTGGGGATAATGAGCTCGTATTCACCACACTGGCGTAGATCCTTGCCCCATCGGGCGCCATGGCGATGCTGCCAAACAGCCCATCGACCTTGATGGGTGACCAGGATAACTCCTGCAAGGTGTCGGGGTTAAACACGCTGAACCGAGTCGTGTTATGGTCGGTAACCCCAGCCGCATAATCGGCACCAAAGACGAATAGGTACTGATCGTCGTAGGAGTAGCCAAGACCGGTTGAAACCACCTCAGGGTTGGCACTAAAACCGTTAAATACCTGATTTCGGCTTTTTAGTGCCATTGGCGTTGAGCCGACATCAACGGTACACAAGACAAAGGCACGGTCTGCACCGTTGTAGCCTAGAGCCAAGGTGGCGGCGGTACTGTTGTCAGCCGAGACGGCGATGGGACCGGGACTGTAGCTGACGGTCTGGTCTGATTTTATGGATACGGGACTGTGGGCAATCGGCGTAAAGCTGCTGCTGTCGAGCACGCCCAAACCCTGACTGTCAGAGAAGTACAGGTTGTTGTCACCAAAGGCGAGCCCGATCCCACGAACGTCATTGCTGGAATAAGGGGAGCCGTCAACGATCTTGAGATCTGAAGGGGTAAAGCCCTGAATATTGGGGCCTGAAGGCCCTAAGGGTCGGCTTTGATTGATGGCCAGTTGGCTGTCGTCCGCCGACAATGCCATCGGGTAGAGATTCGGCGCCGCGTTGCCACCGGGGGCGCTACTGACGTCAATCGACTGGAAGCTGCTGTCGTAGGCCGAGATTCGACCATTGCCTTGGGTATCCTGAATGGCCACGTACACGACGCTGCCATTGCTGTTAAGCACCACGTTCTTGGCGAAGTCACTGCCGAGATTCAATTCTTCATCCTGCGCCACCAAGGTTGAGCTATCCAGTTTCTTGATCCCATGTTGATTAACCAAATACAACCAGTCACCATCCGGGGACACTTGCAGCGGTCCTGGTGCATCAAAGCTCTGGGGGGAGACGCGAGAGGATTGCTTCCACTTGATGTAGATGGTCTTTTGGATCTTTGACCTGCCGTTTTGGCCGAAGGCGGTAAGGGTGTAGCTGCTCTTCAATGGTTTAGTGAGATTAATCGTTTGACGAAAGGGGTTGTTCAAGTTGTTGGAAAGCAAGCGTTCACTGGAGCCGGTTAGCTCACAGTACTCGGTGTTTTCCGTATCCCAGATGAGCTGCAGGGTGGTGGTGTCACCCTGGATATCGATCTCGCCGCTAAATTTGTTGATCTTCACCGACGGCTCTTTGAACAGCGGCAGTTGCGTTAGGCGATCATTAAACCCTTCGAAGTTATAGGTCTCCACGTACAGCAGTGTCTCCGGAGAGTCTTGGTCAATCGGAAGGTTGGAATAGATATGGCTGAAGTAGAGATCTAAGAATGGCCCGGAGGCGTGGGTTCCCTTCGTTACGCCGGTAAATACGTGGCTATTGGCGGTCTTGGGCTGAACCTTCCAGAACGGGGCATTGTCATCGTTGGTTGGTGGAATGATCTCCCACCAGTCGTTGGACAATACCTTGGGATCTGTGGCACTCAGAGACAACCTGATGTTTCGTGCCGAGGTGTACAGGTTGTAGTTTGGGTCCCCCTGGCTGAAATCGTTGGTTAGATCATATCGAGCTGGCAGTTTGGCATTGGCACTAAAATAGGGGAATTGGATCTGGAAGGTTGGTGGATTATTGGGATCCCAGCTTTCCAGTAGATAGCCCAAACCGGTTTGGGTATGTGTTGAGGGCAGGTTTTGATCCTGAAAGTTAAGGTTGATGTGGATGATGTTTTCGGCGGCGTTGACGCCGGTGACCGGGATTTCACTGTCGGTAAACACCAAAGGGTTGGTGTCGCTGCCGTCATTGACTCGCACCGTCATTCGTAAGGCATTCTCGTTACCCAGCAGCGGCTTATCGTTATCATTGGGTGCCGCTAAGGCGGCCAGAGTTGCTGAGGTGATCATCTCAATGCCGGGGAAGTCATAGCAGGCAAACAGGCTGGCGGTGCCCTTAGCAGAGGGAGACACTGAGTCGAGGTTTATGGTGACGGCATTGTCGCTTCCGGTTTTAAAGGGAACCCCGTCTGATGGTGCTTTAAGTTTCAGTACGTAATACGCCTTATTATCCGACTTATCCGGATCGTTGTCTGGTGTGTAGTAACCGTCAGTGGTCCATGGCGCTGCCACGGTGATCCCTTGAATACCCTCCTCATCAATCAGGGTCTTGGCGATCTTGATAAGCAGGTTGGTTGATGAGGTAAAGCTGGCGTCAAAGCCTGAGTTATTGGTCAGGGTCAAATCCAGCTTGTTGCCTTTATCCAGTCCGGTATAGATGGTGGCCTTGTCGTCACCGCTGATATCTGGATTGCTCAGTGTCAGCGCAAATAGGTTAGCCATGATGTCATCCTTGAGTTTGCTTGGCGTTGTTCAATTTCAGCCAGCCGTCGACTAGCATCTGTGGTTTTTGCGGGAATACGGCGTTGGTGACGCCTTGGGCCGGTTGCAGCGGCAGATCCGGTGCGCCTATCTCCACCCAAGACCAGTCATAGCCAGCTTCAGCTGGCAACGGGATAGCCGGAGGTGTTTGGGCACGTAATAGTGGTGCGGTTAGGAAGGTGATCTGCAGCTTTTGCAAGACGTCGGCAAACAGCTCCGGTGGAATGCTCAATGGTTTCATCGGCAGCACGCCAGTGGTCGCATGCACTGCGGCTCTTGGGTTCATCACGAGCGTGAGCATCGCCTCAGAGCCGTTGGGTTTGAGGTTTAGCGGCGAGGTACCAGCCGCAGCGACAGAAGTGATCCCATTACTGTTGTTCATGGCGACTGGGGTATACAGAGTTCCCCAATCTTCGCCGAGGAAGTAACCGGCGACCCCATCGTTAAAGTAGGGGATGTTAGCGCCATTAGGGGTTTGAATCTCGGCCATGCCAATGCGGCAGCGGATATCCAGATTGCTCAGATTACCTTCATTAAAATTGCCAAAGTTGTATGGGATGTACTCGTTGGCGTTGATGGCAAACTGAGGACCACTTTGATCCCACTTGGGATAGGTTCGGTCGTTTAGACCGACAAAAGGTGCCCCTTTCTGAGTGATTGAGATCGACGCCTGAGTAATGACCAAGGGCTCTCCCATTAAGACTCCAAGACTGGCACTTTGCTGCATCTCTGGGGTGACGATAAACTGCTGCGCCTTTCTGGTGACCTCTAAGAACTGCTGGAATCGGGTGTCGATGACCGAAGTGCTATCGGCGTACAGATAATCACAAACAAAGTCGACGAAAACCGAGTTGGCTTGCTTGGCGGCGAAGTAGGCTTGCATCTGGTCGCGGTTGTTGGCGCCTTTTTCCGTGGTTTCTCCGGGAACGGGGAACCAATGCAGCTTGGTTTCTCGAGTACCTAGTGACCCCATTGGCCGACCTGCGGCGTCGTATAGCATCAGCGAGTCATCTAGGTGATTGGGCCATAGCCAGCCACAGATTGGGGAGGCAGCAGGATGGTCGCCATCCTCTAGATAACTGCTGATGCCACTGGTGGATTCGGCGGCGCGCCAGTTAAAGTTGACACGCGAAGGCTGGGCCAGTCGAGGAGCAAGGTAGGTGTTGTGCCCTTGTTGATCCGGCGGGGTTTGCGCTGAAGTCATGGTCTCGGCGACGGCGGTTGGGTTGGGCTTAGGTAGCGTGACTGAACGTCCAAAGGCATCCACCAAAACGATGTCAGTGAGCTTGAGAAATCCCGCCCTCAGCGGGTTAAAGTAGGCCTTGGTGTTGCCACCGGCAAAGGCATCGGGATTAGGGCCTTCGTCATTCCATTCAATGGGCCAATCCAGCGATTGTCCGTGCAGCAACGACGTCGGCCATAGGTTCTGTAAAGCCAGGCCAAATCCGGTTTTGGGGTCTTGGCTGGTCCAATTCTGGGGGATGTTGATTGGGATCTGTAGTTCTTGCTCACGGGTTACGATACCGGGATTGAATCCACTTAAGCCCTGACTAAGGATATTACGCGTTTTATAGTCGCTGTAAGCCTGATAAAACTTGAGTTTTTCGTCATAGTTTTCGGTTCCACTAACCGGTGCCCCTTGCTGTGGGTCGTAATTGAGGTAGTGGCTGCAATAGGTGCTGATTTGATCGCACAGGCTGGTGGTGGCGGCAGACGACAGTGAGATCAAACCGTGAACGGGGAAGGAGTTGTTTGTGCTGGTTCCCGGCTTAAAGTTGTTGATCGCCGATGACGAGGGTTGCAGCTCAACCTCATATTGACCGAGTTCAAATTGGTCCAGGAAATCACTCGGATAGGACTGAGTGGCGGTATCAAACTGATCACTAAAGCGATAATCGGCATTCCACCAGATAAACAATGGTAGGAATGGATCGCGATTCTGACGCCAATTGTACGCCGTGTAATAGGGCAGCTTACCTTTGAGCCCCTGTGGGGCAGAGGAAAGCGTGACGTTATGCAGGGCGTTGTAATGAAGTTGCTGATTGTCTGCCGCCGCCTGCTCGAGATCGGCCTCGGTCACAGTGCTCGATAACTCTGGCGTCAACAGATACAGCTCCTGGGCCAAGCTTTGCAAGGTTTGTGATAGGCCTGGAATCTTGGTATTGAGGTTAGTTGACAGTTGGCTCAGTGGCGCAGGGTAGGTCACCGGCTGACTTGGCGTAACAATCTCTGCATTCAATCGACACGGGATGACTGCCGCTTTACCGTTGCGAACCAGGTCACTTAGTGGGTTGTCATTGTCATCCCCATCCCCGACTTTGGATTGGGCCAATAGAATCACCGGTTCGGTGGGCTCTTTGTAGTAATCTGCTGGCGTTGCGGTTAATTCAAACAGCGACGAGACCTTACTACCTAAGAATCCATTCCATAGCGTCACCTGTTGGGCGTCGGCAAGACGGCCAGCGACGGTCTCAAGCGCTTCACCAATGCTGTTTCGCAGACTCTGCCAATCGGGATCTCTGGCCATCTGCTGAAGGGCGGTAATCGACGGCGCTTGGGCGTCTGCAGAGGCCAGCAGATCGTCGATGTCATTGAGCGCGGCATCGAGGTCCGGTTGGGTTTGGGTTAAATCATTAAGTACCGCCGGTAGGATTTGTTCGCTGATGGTGGCCAGTTGGCTGCTAAACGTCTTCAGGGTCGAACTGCCTAAGGTGGTTAGCGCACTACCAAGAGCAGCAGAGCCGGTTGATGCCGCAGCGATGGCTTGATTGATCTCATACTCGCACAGTTGCAGGTAGTAGGCCGACGAGGTCTTAAACACCAAGTTGGAGTTGGCGTAGAAGTAGGCATAACCGAGATAAAGAGCCGCTGCTGAAGTGTTTACTGGGCTGGCAGCATTGCCGCCTTGGCCACTGAGTCGATCCATCAGAGCCTTGATGCCGATAAAGCCCGAGTCCGTGGCTTCCCAGCTTTTCAGGTTGCCTAGGGTATTGAGGCCGATGGCACCAGTGTAACTTTGGCCAGCGGGCAATGGGGCTTTGCCTGGATCTGGGGTGTATGGCAGATCCTTGGCGAAGACGCCGCTGCTTGGTTCGACGTACTGGGTCAGGTTCGACTGAGCGTCTTGCAAGACTTTTGCCTGTGCCAACAGACCTGACTTGGTATTGGATAGGGCGGTCATCGAAGTATGAGCCATGGCCATCACCGTAGCGGCATCTTTGACTAAACCTTGGGCGCTGAGGATGTTCTGGCCAGCATCGCTGCCTCCAACCTTGGCTTGCCTAAGCAGCCTTTGTGCGGTTTGTAAGCTAGAGACTGCCGTAGGAAAGGCCTCTCCAACGGCTTGATCTAGGCCAAATCCCAATTCTAGTAGCGGATTGACCACTGCGGTTCCAGCGCCGTTGGGGCTGGCATTGAAGGTGTAGGTGGCGAGCTTTTTTCCGCCGTCACTGGGGAAACTGTCGGGAACCTCAATCTGAAAACTGTCGCATTCAGGTGAGAATGGGCTGCTTTCTTGACCGGCTTCGGAGTAGTTGCCCGCTTGCAGGAAGCGCGGAAACAGTTGAAACAGACCATCGACCATAAAGGCCCCAGTGTTGTCATTGCTTAGGGCGTTGGGGTTGTTTAGCACGTGGTCATTGATCGCGGTAACGTGATGGACCCAGTCGAAGAAGATCTGTTTTCGACGGCCATTGATGTCATCACGGACGGCATCAAGACTGTGTTGTTTGTCGTTGAGCTGCGCCAATACCTTGGACAGATAGTCGGGCAAAGGCACCTCGTTGTCGGCGGATGATCCCGAGGTGGGATTGGCATCGTGTTTCTGTTTAACGCCCCATTGATAGCCCCCGGGGACGTCAGCAAAGGCGGTACCGTGTAGGAAGGATTCCAACTGACCCACACCTTGTTCGCCCGCAGCCAAGCCATGCAGTTGGTTGTACTGGAGCGCATTAAGTAGCCATTCGATGTTGGAGTCGACGCCTTCGCCGTTATCCAGTGCGGCGTTGCCTGCTTCCACTGAAGAGAGGTAGGCGGAGAGGGCTTCAGCGGTGTTATTACCGATGGCCACCTGCACCTTGTCAGCCGACGGTGCTGCAGTGGGGTAACTGGGGTTCCCTGGGCTTTTGATTTTCCACTCGATGTCGGACAGGATGCCGGAGGCAACGGCTTGAATCTTGCCTGCGTTGTCCGGAGTGATGCCGTCAAATGACGACAGCGACCAGCCGAGATTTTGCTCGAAGATATCCTGCAGATAGTCGCTGAAGTCGGGCTTATCGTCACCCATGTTGTTGTAAGCATCTAGGGCTTGGTTGACGATGATGTTGCATTCGTCGGTAGAGAGGTCACTGACCCAGCCCATGACACCGTACGAGACGCTGAAGTCGGTGTTGAGTTCAAGCTCAGTCTCTGGGTTGTCAAAGCAATCGTCAAGGGTGTCCCAGATCCCCAGCACTTGATTGCAGTTGGGGTAGAATGCGGTAAAGGTCTCACCGTAGCCATAGGTGGCTTGAAACATTTCACCCAAATAGCCGTTCTGACCACCTGAGGCAGAAAGTGCCTTCAGCAGATCCGTAGGCTCACTCCAACTGCCAGTAGATAGGTCGATGGTCTTGCCCAAGTAGTTGCCCTGAACACCTTGGAGGGCATTTGGGTTGTCCATCCAGGGAATCGCCGTCGGCGTTTTGACTTTATCCGGGGTTTGGTTGGTGTGGGAGTCACTCTCCATCACCCACAGACGAATGTGGCTATTGCCAGCTTTGTTCTTGAAAAAGCGGATAATTAGCCAGCGATTAGGCATGACGGGATAGCGCACATCACCGGAGGCTTCATCCTGCACACCGCGGGTATAGCTACGGGGCAGAGTCCAGTGCAGATGGATCCCTGGCTCGCTGTTGAGGCTGGTTTGCGCGGTTGCAAAACGGTTGGAGGCGATAAGCCCGCCTAGCGAGGAGGCGGGTTGTTGACCAAGTTGCGCAAAATCATAGAGTGCGGTCTTGGCGGTTTGATTGCTTGAAGGAGCGACCCTCAAGGCCTCGACATGAATAGGCACGATTACGTTCATTATTTTTCGCTCTCTTGGCTGTCGTTGCTATTGATAAAGCTGACCAGACCGACCCCGTGAACCATCTCTAGGGCGAAGTCCGACGCTAGTAGGTGATTCTTGTAGTTGTCGTCTCTCGGATGGGCTTGGTAATAACCGGGGGCGGCAATATCTGGATTGCTTTGAACCCCTGCGGTATGCAGCGCTGCCCCCAAACCCTGAGACAGGGCCATCATGTCCAGAACCCGGGCGTCTTGGTCGGCAAACACCGTATCTATCTCCACGTCCTGATGGCTGTCGGCATCGTACTGGGTATCTGGGTCATCCCAGTTGATTGTTGGTACCCGCAGCGTCTTCGATACCTTATTACCTTGGCTGGTTGTGAATACCTGCTCGAAACCAAAATGAATCGCCTCCGGAGGCTGGTGCAATACCAACTCATACAGGTCTCCTTCGAAGATTCCCAGCATCACCTTATCTGACAGCCGTACCAGCCTGAGGATGGTCAGTGATGCCACATCGCTGCTGGCAATGGTGCCGTTCTCGTAGTCGTAAGGAGACGCGCCTTTTGGGTAGCCGGCGACGTCGATGGTCTTCCAACCTTTGACCACCTCTGAGTTGAGCAAGAAACCGGTGCGTACGGTATTCAGCGCGTTGGAGCCCGCCTCTAGGGCGGGCTGTTTTAGCTGGGTACGACGAAAGTTCACCTGGTTCATGGTAGTGGTGTCATTGGCCATCGCGCCGGTCGCCATCTCAGCATGCTGGGTCGGCGGGGCGGTGTCGTCACCGTTGTAGTGGCGGCCAATGCTGAGAGCGCCATCAGCCAAGGCATTGGTCCAGTTGGGATCTAGATAAAAGAAGCGAATGCTTTCCGGTGGCAGGAACTCCTCGCTGGGGACCAGATAGTGAAATGGCACGCCGATGAGTAGCTTTAGCCGCGTCATCCAATTGAGTAGATCGTTAGGTATGCCGTCAGAGGCCAGGGTGCTGGCCAGATCGGTGAACTGGCTCTGGGTCTTTAACATGAGGGCGCTCCTTTAGTCGGCCTTAGGGGTGGCGATGAAGTTCATCACCCCCTTATAGAGGGCTTTGTTGCGAGTTGGGCTCGCGTTGTTCGAGGCCACCGCGGTTCGAAATGAGCTCATCATCCCCGGCAGACTGTCTTGCAGTACTGCGTCCTCAAGCATCATCCGGTAGGTTTGGTTGGTGGATTTTTTCCACCGATATAGCTCTGTGGAGAAGCTTTTATCCTGTAGGGAGATCAACTGCCCAATCTGCCATGCGGCCGCGTAGGAGGTGTCGTACAAGCCGACATTGGGATCAAACCGCAGCAGTTGATCGGCGGAGTAGATCAGTGGCTGCTGTGCTGATGGGGTGGCCGCACTGCCAGAGAGGAACTGTTGTTTATTGGCAACTGGAAATGGCGCGAACGGACCTCGGTACCAGGATACGGTCTGGATCGGTTGAGTGGTTTTTCCGTTAATATCCGGCACTCGGGTCAACTGGTTCATCGGCGAATACCCAAGCTGTAGCATATCACTGACAATCGCTTGCTGTTCTGTCAGAGGCGCTTGGTAATTCGGTTGGTGAGGGCTGCGAAACTGCGGAGTCGGTACCTTCTCGCCACTATTGGGGCCATCCGGGTCTCGGCCATTGAGGGCCTTGAGCATATGAACAAAGTTGTAGCTGGTGTCTGGCCAGGACACGAACTGCCATTGATGGAGCACAGGTAGCCGGACAAAGCCACTGGTGGCAACGTTCTTGGCATAGTAGCCGTCGCTGGGGTGCCCTCGGAGGGCATTTTCCAGATGTTCTAGTGATACTAGTACCGCCATGTTGTTGCCGCCTGCGGGTTGCTCCTGTGGCGCCGGAGGGGTCTGTGTCGCCTCCATGGTTTCCGGCAACCGATTACCGACTACTAGCGAGAAGCTCTGCTGCATCTCTGACGTGGCACCATCGGCAATGGGCTTGGCGTCGGTCTCTACGGCGCGCACATGGGCCATCATCTTAAGATCGTCGATGCTGGGGCAGATGCGATTAAATACGCTAGCGGGAATGTCGATGAAATTACAGGTGGTCTCAGCGTTGTATCCAACACCCGGGTCGACGGTATCTGCTTGCGGTGCTGGTTGGCCCGGCTCCAAGGTGTAGGAAAAGATGGAGTAACCGTTTTTCGGTAGCTGGCCTTGAGGCGTGGTGCCGTTGGCACCTTTGGCCTTCCACTTATCTGGAATCAGCTCAAGGGCGCTGCCGTTTTGGGTGATAAGACTGGTCGGGTTGGCACCTTTAATGTCCGATGGGCTGATAGTGAGCACCGCCAGCCAGGTCGCCTTGTCATCGTCGTATGCGATGTTGTGCTCTTTGCCCCCGTAGCTGGTGGTGTATTGACGCTCCTCAATGGCCGGTTCATTGCCGGGAAGGTAGGGAGAGCGAATCCAGGGCAACTTGACCTTGTTTAGGACCACATGAGCCAAGCTGTTAGAGAAGCCTCCAGCGGCGGCCCGCGGTGGATACTCTGATTGCACGGCGTCCGTGGGGATAGCGTACTTGGGGCCGACGACCCCAAAACGTTTGCTGATGGTTGGTAGCGGCCCCTCAGAGATGGAGCTGCCGTCGGATTTGTTCAGCTCCTGCTTTACCTCAATTTGATAGACCCCAGCCTCAAGGCCGGGCAGGCTGTGCTGAATGAAGGACGCTTTTTTTGCGAACAGTTGCACGTCGCTGGGTCGGGTTGTGGAATCTGCCATGGTATGCCCTATTGTCGTTGTCCTAGTTGGGTTTCAGTGGTTGAACTCATGTAGACCAGTACCGGGTCGGCGACGTAGTCCTGAGTGCTAAGCTCGCTCGCGTTGTCCAATTGCAGTTCGTCAAAGCCAAGATCCGTCAACAGATCAACTACGCCACTGCGGGCGGCTTGAGTTGACTTAAACAGGCTACCGTCCTGCATCTCTTGATAGATATGTTTCGGATCACTAAAGGAAGTGTCAGTGATCTCCGGCGCTACGGATGGCTCAAGGAACAGGTTGTTGGTATCGAATACCAGATAGTAATAGGGGATGTAGGTGGTGCGTTTGGGCGACCAGATCATCGGTGAGAAGGCTAATCCAACCAACGAGTTGGCAATGGTGGACTCGGTTGCCGGCGCGTTCTTGGTTGAGACAGGCTGGTTGCCCCACAGTGACTTGGCCACGTTGCTGGTATTGAGGGTGACGATCACATCCTCCACCGCGTCGCCTTTATTGCCGTTAACGTAGTTGTAGAAGGTGACATTATGGGATGACTCGATGTCGGTCAGTCCCATAGGTGGTGTGCCGTAATGGTTTTCGTACCACGGTGTATCGCCTTTAGGGGTTTCGTAGACGTAATACGGAGCTTGCTGATCCTTATGGTCGGTAGAGCGGATCTGCTCGCCGAGGTCGCCAGGCTTGAGGTAGTTGTAGTCGTCAGCCAAGGTGGCGTGGTTGTAGTTCAGCGCCGAACACGGTGCGGTGCTCTCGGTGCGGATCTCAAACTGATTGGCGTCAACTAACCAGTCTAGATCATCGATGCGATCCTTATCGCTGAACTGTTTTAACAGACCGGTGTTGATGTACAGGTTGACCAGCGGTTTCTCTGAAGGCTCAGGCGTCGAGGATGAGGCGGCCTTGGGATCGGCAATGGCCGCCAACATTAAGCTCTGTGTCCGCAGAGGTTTCGGCTCCGGCTGTTGCTGACTTACCGGCACGCTTGGCAAGAAGTCTTTGAAGTCATCCCAACCCACCAAGGGGACCGGCTGGCGTTTGTCGCCGAAACGGATGGTGAACGAGATGATGTCCAGATCCACCTTGGCGCTGCCACCAAACCCAGGACCCCACAAGGACAAAATCACACCCACATGGACGGTGATTTTGGTCTTAACAAAGCCCAGGTTTAGGGTAAAACGGGCACCGAGGGTAATGCCGACATCCGCGGAGTAGCTGAACGGCTTCCAGCCTAAGTAAAAATCGGTACCCGCATAGAACCAGGCCGAAATAGGGCCAAGTTTGGCGGTGACGTTGACGGACATGCCAGCCATCATCGCGTTGGGCACTAAGGCGAAATAGGACTGGCCTACGATGTTGACGACGCCCAGATTGGCGCGCAGGCCAACGCGGGGCACCATCGGGTAGTGTTTAGGGGGCGTGTAGTGAGAGCTGTAGCCACCAATGGTCAGGACGAAATCTGAGGCGTGAGGACCACTGAGCCAGGTGTAGAAGGCAAAACCGCCTTGAAGCTGGGCCAAGCCGTCAAAGATAAATGACGACGGGGTGATGGCACCTTGGACCGCCAGCAGCTCATCGGTGGAGGAGTACGATACCTCGAAGTTGATCTGCACGTAGGCAATGGGCTTTGGCTCTTTCACTGGCAAGGTCATGACCGCGGCGCCAATTACCGCGAACTGCAGACTGTTGCCGAAGGAGATCGACATAATGGCGGAGACCTCGATCATCTCAAATGAGGTCACGTCTAAGCCAAGGGCGAACCAATACTGGCCGTTCTCAACTGGGATGTATTCCGACAAGCCCACCAGAGCCGCGGTCATCGCTTGTAGCTTTTCTTCGTTACTCTTACCTGCCAGGTCGTCTGCCGTGGGTACCGCAGGGGCACTAGGCAGCAACGGGTAGGTAGGCAGTTCAGCAAAGGTAGGCAGCTTAAAGGCTCGGTTGATACCAAAGCCACCAGACACCCCGGTGACGAAGAAGAACGGAGGTCCGCCGAGTGGTGCGTTCAAGTGCACAAAGGCGAACAGTGAGGGATCGGAGATTGCTCCGGCGAAACCACCGTAGGCGGAGAGACCGTAGGGGCCGGCCTTTAGGCTGAAGTCGCCGATCATGTTGATGTCATCATCGGAGAGCGATAGGAAACCGCCGGCAATATCTAAACCCGGTTCCTGCAGTTGCATGGCGGCGCCGTGTAGATGGAAGTCGACATCGTCGAGCGGATTCTGCAGCTTCCCTCCTGGTGCGGGAAGTGGGAAGGAGATCCCCAAACCATCGAGCTGCAGAGCCAGCCCACCGACGGCAAAGCCACCCTCTAAGTAGAGGCCGAGAATGCCCAGTTCTCCGGTCGTGCCCTTTGAAGGTAGTGAAAAGCTGAGGCCAACCTTATCGAGAGAGACCGGTCCGATGGTCTTATTTAGTGACAGCCAGCTAATGGGCTTGCGCGGAACGTTGGTGTTGTCGCTGAAGCTAGGTGCTTCGCCGGCAGCTGGGGTGCCAGTGGAGGTACCCAGAGGCGTGGCGTTGGGTTGTTGATTGTCTTCAGGAACGCTCTGATTTCCAAACAGCGACATCAGGCTGAAACCCGGTTGACTGACAAATGCTGCCGGCGCATCCGGTTGCAGCTGGGTATCGGTTCCGAGTTCTGCAACGGAGAAAATCAGCTTGTTGTTTTCTTCAGTGAATGGCGCGTCGGTGTAGTAGAAGCCCAGCTTATCGATGGAGAAATCACTGATTCCTGGGATCTGACCGACTAAGGGCAGTTTAGAGAGATCCAGAATGCCACTGAGCGCCGCACCGAAGACGTAGGCGGGGTCCTCGCCAGACCCTATGGCGCGGCTGTCTTTGCCATCAAAGTGGGTGTCGTTGGAGTAACTGGTGTAGAAGGTCCAAGGGTCGCCGCTGCCAAAGGAGAGGTCAAACAGCCCGGCGCCATCAATCTTGGTTGGTTTATTCTTCGCTTTGTCGAACTCGAGGGTCATGCTCTTCAGATCGGCATCGAAGTTGAGTTCCTTGGGCAGATTCGCGTCCCAACCGAGGTCCGTTGCCAGCATGGTGAGAAACTGCTGCAGCGTTGGCGGGGTTTCAGCGTTGTACTTGGCCACGGTCTTAGAGCTAGTGTCACCCTCTGCGACGGTGTTGATAAAATCGAGTTCGAAGCTGAGGTCGACGCTGCCAGATTTGTAGGTTGCAGTTCCGGAGTACTTGCTTTCGTACTCTTCGGCATTCTTGTGAGTGATGGCGATATCGATGGCCAGCGACAATGCGGGAATCGCGGCATCCTTGACCAAGCAGTGGAATACAAAGTCCTTGGTGGTGGTGTTAAAAGAGACCGCAAGTGATTCAACCGTAAGTCCGGTTAGGATGGTGGGCAGTTCGACGTTGCCAAAGATACTCGCGAGCGACTGGATAAGATCGCCAATACCGATGGGCTTACTGTCTGGTTGCTGGGTTCCCTTAAAGTTCCAGCCCTCTGTTTTCGCGTCGTTAAGCGCCGCCTCGAGGTCCAGAGTGATACCTGCGACAACCGTGGTGGCACTGATCTGACCTGAGAGTTCTGCTGTTTGCTTCTTAGCGGTTCCCTCTTCAGCGGTTGTTTCTTTAACGGTTCGGTCAAACGAGGTACCGATGCCGTCGATGGCAAAGCCGGGAAGCAGTTGCCAGTTGTCTGTCGAGGCCGCGGCAAAATTGAAGGTCTGCTTCTCGGGGCTGACGATGACCTCAAGGGTATTAAAGGTCACCTTCGGCAGATCATCAGGTAGGGTTGCCAAGCCTTCGAACAGATTGGTGGCCACTTGGGTGAGATCAAGGACCGAGCCTGGCGTCAGACCGGCAGTGATGCTCCAGTCTTGATCCTCTGGGGTGTTTTGCAACTGACACCGCAATGGCACGTCGCCAACATTGAACTGCGCGTAAAGATCACCAATAACCTGTCGCTCTGCCGGTGTGGTGAGGTTGGTGATGGCAAAGTCGGCGCTGATGCGGTTCACTTCAAAGTAGCCGCTTATTACCGGCCAACTGCTGGCGGTAGTGGCCGTAAAGTCCAGTTCAGTGAGCTGTTTGTTGGTGACATCCACGTCGACCGTGAACTTATCGATGTTGATCTCAGGGATCTGCGCTAACCCTGCAGGTAAGGTGTTCAGGAAGTCGTTGCCACCAGCCAGAGCGAGAAGATCCGAAAAGCTGGGTAGCATTACCTGCTGATCCGGTTGAATACCGAAGGTCCAGAGATTGGTACTGCCATCGATGTTCGCCCCAATGGAGATGGGAACCTCAACCGTACCTAAGGAGAAGGTGGCATTGACGTTGGCTGCGGTGCTGATGCTGGTGGTTATCGATCCGGTTTCGGCGGTTTCCGTTGCTGTTTCTGAGCTGTTTTCACTGGAATTGATGCTGGTGCCAATGGTGAGATTGATCCCTAGTCCCGGCTTGAGCTCAACAACGCCGGGAACCATAGGCCAGCCGTTGGTTACCGTGATGGCGCTGGTAAAGTTCTCGAGGATGTGATCCTTTGTATTAAAGCTGGCGTCAAGGTTGTCTAGCTGGATGCCTTGGAGGATGCTAGTCAGCTCCGAAGGCAGGAAGCTGTCCAAGGTTTCACCGCCGGCTAGGTAAACTAGATCGTCGGCTGTTACCGACTGATCGAATTCCTTGGCGATCTCGAGTTGCCACCGATCCGCTTGTTGGTTGTTGATGGACACCGGAATGGTGTCCTTGTTCTCCAGCACGATGTCGACATCAAACCCGAGGTTGCAGATATCGATGTTCTCGGTAATCGAGGCCTTGATGGTAGGAGATTGAGTGTTAAGCCAAGGAAGTAGCGGCACTGCTATGGCTTGATCCGGCGCTAGGGTCGCCGATACCGCGGCGAGCACGTTATCGTCATCGTTGCTGAAGTTGAGGCTGCAGCTTAGCTTAGTGTAACCAAATAGGTCGACGGTTCCGGTAATCGAGGCCTCGGTGTCGTCGGTGGATTTTGCCGCCCCGGTAAAGGCGAGTGACGGCACGTTCAGCATGCGGCTAAACACGGTGTCCATAAAGGGAAGATTAAAGTCTGCGGGACTGATGCTGAGGTTGCCATTTTCAATATTAAGTGCGTCAACGGCACTGATGATGGCACTTAGCGTATGCTGGGTATCTTTCTCGCCAACTTCTAGCGTACCGGCTGAACTGGCATCAAGATCGCCTTTTTTGTCTATGGTGCTCATTGTGCGTGTCCCTATGCTTTAATCGGACGGAAAGTCTCAGAGGTCTTGCTGGTGTCGGCGCTGAAGAAGCTGCTGATTGACTGAGTCAACAGTTGCTCCCGTGCGGCGGCTTTGCTGGCGTTACTGAGTATCTCTACCTGGGCTTGTTGAACCTTGGTCGCCATGGGGGAGCTTTGGAAGAAGGTGGTACCAGTGAAGACGCTATTGACCGCGACGACGGTCGGGGTGTTACCGATATACACGGTCACATTGGCTGGGATGGCGACGACTTGGCCCAGGGAGTCCAATAGGTCTGTGGAGCCGATGCGATGGTAGAACACTGGGATGTCCAGGCTCCGGTAATCCGCTTGGCTTACCGATGGGGTTAAACTGAGGAACTCTGGAGGGGCAAGGGTGTTGCCCGCCTCCTTGTATTTATTGAAGTTGTTGGTAAGTTTATTCAACAAGGCGTCGTCGATAGCGTTATTAACGGGTTGATTTTTCTTGCGTTGATCCTCGGGGTCTTGCAAGAACGCCGTGGTAGCTATGGCCTTAAAGTCGGTGGTGCTGCAGGGAAGATAGCGAACCACGACGTTGTTCAATCGTTGAAACCAGTGGGTAAACTTGCCTGACGACTGCGCCGCCTCTAACACCTTAAAGCCATCGGCCACTCCGGATTGATACACCTTGGCGTTAACTGGGATCGGTTGCTTCTGATTCTTGGGACTGACCTGCCAGAGGCGGTTCTGATAATAGACATCTGGATATTCTGTCGTAATCTCCGCCTCATCGGGTTTTAGGAGGTTCTTAAAGGAATAGGTCAAGTCCTGATAATTAAGGGAAATCCCATTGATGCCGCCCTGTTTGTCCTTCAGCAGTGAGGTGAGCTCAATGTCATCCACTGGACTGGTGAGGCAGACCTCCATATCGATGAAGTAGGGCTTACGGGTCTCAACGCGGACATTCTCAATATGCAAGTCGATAATAGAGAAGCTGCTTGCCACCGCTGACATCGCGCCCGCTTGACGGTAGAAGCTACTGACGATCTGCTCCTTGCTCTCCGACTTGAAAATCAGGTAATCGCTACTGGCAAACGGGTAGAAACCGAAGATCTGTGCAAAGGTGCCGGAGACATCATTATCGAGATATTCTAGGTAACCATAGGCTTGCCTCAGGGGCGTTTTATTATCGGATTGATAGGCGATGGGCAGGATGCGGTAGGTCGCCAGAGGCAGCCCTGCAAACGATGGTTGCTGCTGTTTTAGTTCAGTAAGCTGTTGATTGTAGATCTCAAACAGGCTGTTGGTCATGAAGGTCTTGCCAAGCACCTTATTGACCACCTGACTGTTGCCGGATATGAGGCAGTCGGCTTCGATATCGCCTGGCTTATAGACCACCTGAACATTGAAACTGCTGATCAATGGGGCGGGCGACGAATCTATCTCATCTGAAGCACCAAAGGTCAGGATCAGTACCTGCTGACCACCTTTATGAAAGTCTGAACCGGTGGATTTGATGCGCTTTAACGAGTTAAGACTGAAGTTGTCGTCGTACTGCCCTTCAAAGCAGGCTTCCAGCTTGGTGATGTCCTGATAGACGCGTTGACAGGCGGTTTTGATATTACGCTGAAAGTTGTCGACCAGTTGAGTGATGGCGTGACTGGAGAGTGGGGTTAGATTCCAAAACTTGGTCACATTGGTGTCAAATACTGTGTCATTAGCATCGAAGATGTTGTCATCAAAATAATCGTAATAGGTTTTTTTATTTCCTTCTTTTAAATACGGACTGAGGTTCCCCTGAAGAGCGGGGCAACTATAATGGTCAAGCACATCAGCAAGCTGCTGAATTAAACCACCAAATTGCAGTGCGGTTTTACAAAACTTAAAAGCACTACTGCCAATTCCAGAATTCGATTGGGCTAGGGTTTTCGTCAAATATGTTTGGGTGTCTTTTAAATTTTTTAGATACAGACTAGCCCGGTAGTTTCTCGCTTTGTCAGAAACATTGACGTTGAGGCTTTTTAGTTCTTTGACGAGCTTCTGATAATCCATGACATTAATCCATTAATGTGCGAAGTCATTTTGCATACGTTTGGTGCCTACCTAGGTATAGCTTACCAACCTAGTCTATGTGACTAATTTATTCGGGGAGTTTAGCCCTTTGTTTTGTGCGAGATGCCTTACTTTGGTGGGGCTGAGTAACACGCTGTCATTAAGTGTGGTGGATCTCTTACAGGTCAAAAGTACAGTTATCATTAGCTGGATTGAATAAGATTGAACTAAGTTTTACTTGGGTGTGCTTTATTTTTGTCTATCTTTTTGTTTTTATGGAATATAACTTTCGAACTAGCTCGTGACGTTGGTTTTTAATTGTGGCACTAGTCCTATATTTTCCGTGCGAACCGATGTGTCTATCGATATCTTGCATTCAAAGCTAGTGATTTGTGAATGGTAGATGCTCGAATACATACTCTAATGATCTTGCTTATTAACACCCTTGGCTAATTATTAGAGAGATGTTTAACGTTGTTGTTTCTTTTTATTAAACACGATAGGAGAGGGGAAATGGATTTTCTCACCGAAGAGCAGCGGGCTCGTTTCGCTGAAATCAATGCGCGTATTGGTCTAGGACCGATGGAATTCACCACTGTTGATACCTTTGCCAAAATGGATCACTCTCAGGTGCCTGACCTTATGAAGATGTCCTCGACCGGGGAGTCTCACTTTACGCCCCATAAGATGTCGGTAGCGTCCATCGAGGACATGAGGAAGATTCTGGTAACCCCGAATATTCAGAATCCCAGTCAAGGGGAGGAGCCTCCAGTGCCGCCGGCTCCGGAGCCATCGGTGATCAATAAGCTGATGTCGGTTGATCCGAGTGT
The DNA here is from genome assembly GCF_005116665.1 of Ferrimonas aestuarii. Classification (GTDB taxonomy): domain Bacteria; phylum Pseudomonadota; class Gammaproteobacteria; order Enterobacterales; family Shewanellaceae; genus Ferrimonas; species Ferrimonas aestuarii. Next base: position 30,236 of record NZ_SWCJ01000014.1, read on the forward strand.
TCTTAAGGCGCAGATCCCAAGCGATATGAAGAAAGATATGTCGGAAGCGGCCATCGCCTATGCCTTGGGTAATGCCACCGATGAGCAAGACGTTCAGGATTGGGTAAGTATCATTAATCAGCACATGTATCCAGGCACTCTAACGGCCTACAGCATGGAGACATTGACTGTGCCTCCGGGCAAGAAATTGGTGCTTAGTGGTGATGAGCCGCTGTTTATCAACATCGGTAAGATTGTTCTCGGTGCGGGTTCCGAGTTGATCATCAATACCCAGTTCTCTGTCAATTCACAGCAGTGCCAGTCGGCCTAAAGGAGCTCGTCATGTCTGATAACCCAAGCATCATTACCATTACTGGCGCCGCCTACGATACTGCTGCGTCTCAAGGCGCCGCTGGCGACAAAGGTGCCGTACAGACCGGCACAGGAGCCAATGCGACAAATCATTATAGTAGCAGCGATTGTCGATACCATTGTGATAGGCAACAGGGCAATGGCCCAACCGGACATGATGGTGGCACCGGGCATCCAGGTAGCCCCGGTAAGACTGGCCGTGCGAGCCCGGCTGGAACCCTTAGCCTTGGTGATCTTACTGTTAATACCGTCATTAAGATCTATGGTGGGCCGGGTCAGCAAGGGGGAACCGGTGGAACCGGTGGCACCGGTGGTGAGGGAGGCAATCCAGGTAACACCGCAACTGGGTGTAACAACAACGCGTCTAAAGGAGCTCAGGGTAAGGGCGGTAAAGGCGGCGATGGTGGTACTGGAGGAGCGGGCGGCGATGCGCAGTATGTCTCTATCTATTGCCACCTGACTGACCCAACCTTGGACATTACGGTTGAGGCATCACCCTCTCAAGGTGGAGCGGGTGGAAATCCAGGTGAGGCTGGCTCCGGTGGTGGAAATCTAGGAAATGGTAATACCGGAAAGGCCGGTGCCGAGGGCAAAATTGCACCGTTTGCTCTGTACAAACAATAACAACACACCCTCACTATCTATGAACGCTTCCAGTCGCGTAAGCGGCTGGTAGCGAGCTATTTTATGGGAGATACGATGCCGAGTTTAAGCCCCAGCACACCCTTTAACGATGCCCCAGTCACCTCCGTAACCGAACTGTTTTACCACACAGCAACTCACCATCCAGACAGAGAGGCTCTGGCATTTCTCGATCACAAGGGTAATCAGCGACGTAGCCTGACCTATGGTGCGCTGCGCGATCAGTCTCTGCAGGTGGCTACGGCACTACAGCGCTACGCTGAGGCTGGAGATACCGTGTTGCTGGCGGTGGATGATGAACATGACTTTGTCTTGGCATTCGGGGGGGCTTTGCTTGCTGGTCTTGTACCGGCGCCGATGCCGCCGCTGCGCAATAAGCGAGTGGCTACTGGACTAGAGCGCTGCGTGCAGGCCCTCAAAGCTCACGGTGGTAAATTGATGTTGGTGGCTGAGGGACAAGAGGCGTGGGTTCGGTCGCACCTAGATGCTCATAATCTAGCCCATGTGCAGGTATTGAGTTTCACCGCTTTAGATTACCTGAAGGTAGAGCCTGCGAAGATACCAGAGGCTGCATCTGAGGCGACGGCGTATCTGCAATACACCTCCGGCTCGACCTCGCAACCCAAAGCGGTGATGATCAGTCACCGCAATGTCATTGCCAATGTTGGGTGTCTGGAACAGCAACTGTGCGGTGATGAGCCATTGCGCGTCGCAGGATGGTTGCCGTTGCATCATGATATGGGCCTTGTGGGACATCTACTTTTTACCCTCTACAAAGGTGGATTTGCGGCACTGTTGTCACCCAGTTCGTTTCTCGCACGGCCGGGTTTGTGGCTGGAGGCGGTGAGTCGATATCAGGTTAACGTGGCTGCGGCACCCACCTTTGCTCTCGATCTCTGCGCCCGCCATGCCAAAGTCAGCGATCAGTGCGATCTCAGCAGTTGGAAGTGGCTTTGCGTTGGCTCAGAAACCGTCAATATGCCGGTATTACGAGCCTTTGTGGCGCGTTTTGCGGCTTTGGGGATGGCTGAGAACGCCATACGACCGGTATACGGGTTGGCGGAGGCGACACTGATCGCGGCGGGAGGGAAGCAGGGATTAACGGAGCTTATTCCTCTCGTAGAAAGCTATCGAAGCGGCCCGAACGCGTCACGCGAACTGCTGCCATTTGCGGCCTTTGATGGCATCGAACTAAGCATCTGTGATGTGAGTAGTGGTGAACCACTTGCAGACGGAGAGGTTGGCGAGATCTGGGTGGAGGGCTGTTCAGTCTCTGCTGGCTATCTCGGCAGGGAACCCTCATCTACGCCGGGCAAAATGCCGACGGGCGATCTGGGGTATTTGCGACAGGGCCGTCTGTTTGTTACTGGCAGAAAGAAGGACGTCGTTATCGTTCGCGGTCGTAACCACGCCGCCGAGGATCTTGAGGCTCTTGTTGTTGACACCAAGTCCGGTCATGGCGCGGCGGTGGTGTCTCACCCAGGTGCAAATGGAGACGAATTGTGGGTATTTCGCGAAGCTCACCGACACCTAAGCCTAGAGCGGGCCCAAGCAGTGGCAGCGAAGATCTCCGCAGCGATCGTCGAGGGGTTCGATATCAAGCCTGACCGGGTGGTGTTGGTCGCAGCAGGCCTATTGCCCCGTACTGCCAACAACAAGATTGCGCGCCAAGCCTGTTGTCAGCGATACGCCCAAGGTGAACTGCGAGTGCTCTATGATCTGCCTGCAACTGACTGGCAGGTCGGGTCTGAGTCTTCTGATGAGGACCCCGTGGTGATCGTTGGCATGGCATGCCGTTTCCCCGGAGCCGACAGCCCGGAGGCCTTTTGGCACAACCTTTTAGAAGGGGTTGATTGCATCTCTGAGGTGCCCCGTGAGCGCTGGAATAATGAGGTGTTTTACGATCCAGCACCAGCGACGCCGGGTAAGCTTAATACCAAGTGGGCTGGCTTTATCGACAGGGTCTCTCACTTCGACTCAGAACTGTTTTCTATCTCGGCCATCGAGGCGCCAGAGATGGATCCGCAACAGCGATTGTTACTTGAAACCTCATGGCGCTTGCTTGAGGATTGTGGCTGCCCCGTAGCCAACGTTCGCGGCTCGGATACCGGTGTGTTTGTTGGCCTTTCGACCAATGATTACCTGCTTTCTAAGGTGAAGCTTAGCTCCGGGATGGAGACCTTTAATGCCTATTCTGGGCTGGGAAATGCCAACTCAGTAGCGGCCAATCGACTGTCCTATTTCTACGACTTTCACGGACCTAGTATGACCGTGGATACGGCGTGTTCATCGTCGTTAACCGCCTTTCATTTGGGGGTGCAGTCTATAAGAAATGGCGAATGTGAGCGGGCTATTGTTGGTGGCGTTAACGCCATCTTATCACCTGGCCCAACCATTACTTTGAGCCAGTTTGGCATGATGGCCCCCGACGGTCGCTGCAAAACCTTTGATGCCTCTGCTAACGGTTATGTTCGCGCAGAGGGGTGTGGTTTGGTGATGCTCAAACGCCGTTCCGCGGCGCTGCGAGATGGCGATACCATCCTAGCCGAGGTGGCAGCATCGGTGAGTGGCCAGGATGGTGCTAGTAGTGGCATTACCCATCCTAATGGTGACTCTCAGGCACGATTGATTGCTCGGGCGCGGCGCCAAGCCGGCATCGATGGTCATGAGATAAGTTACGTTGAGGCTCACGGTACCGGGACCGCAGCTGGGGACCCAGTCGAGGTCAAATCCATTGTCGAGCAATATGGTCAGCGTGACGATGAGCCCTGTTTCCTTGGCTCGGTTAAGGCCAATATCGGACACCTTGAGGCGGCAGCTGGGATCGCGAGCGTGATCAAGGTGCTGCTGATGATGCGCCACCAACAAGTGCCCCCGCAGATCTTGATTAGCCAAGTCAACCCAGCCTTGGCCATTGATAACACCCGATTTCAGATAGCCCAAGAGCGGGCAGACTGGTCTTGTGCTTCGGAGCGTATGGCGGCAATCAGTTCCTTTGGCTTTGGCGGTGCCTTAGCCCATGTCATCCTCAAAGCGCCACAATCAACGCCTGTTGAGGCTCTCCCGGATGGGCAACCTACAATCTATCCGCACCCGCTAGTGTTGTCGGCACCCAGCGAAGCCGCACTCACGGCCCACGTGGAAAGCGTTCGAGACTGGCTAGCCCAATTTCCAACTCTACCCTATTACCAAATGTGCCGATCGTTTGCCTTGGGCCGTTCGCATTTGCGCTATCGCACAGCCAACTTGGCGTTGAATCGCAGCAACGTCACAGACAGGCTCACGGCGTGGCTGAATTCATCGCGCAAACCCATGCCGATGCGCGAGCAGGTAAAATGTGCCTGGTTGTTTACCGGCCAGGGTGAACATTATCTGAAAATGGGACAGGAGCTGTATCAACGCTTTCCACTGTTTCGCGAGAGTTTCGATCGCTGCGTGGCGGCAGTTGAACGGGCTGACCATCCGTTTACCCTGACTCAACTGGCGTTTGAGATTGAGGATACGCGCAAGTGGCGCGATCTGTATCTGCAACCAATCCTGTTCGCGACTCAGTATGCGTTAGCACGGTTGATGCAGGCATGCGGCGTTGAACCAGAGGTCATGGTGGGCCACAGTTTGGGTGAGTATGCGGTGGCGTGCTTAGCGGGCTGTATGACACCAGAAGAGGCGATGCGCATTCTGTACCGAAGAGGGCAACTCACCGAAACCTTGCAGCCAGGTAACTTTATGGTGGTGATCTTTGCCTCTCGAGAGGTGGTCGAGCCCGAGCTTAATCTTGATAAGGCTCAGATCGCTGCAGTTAACAGCCCCAATAAGACGGTGATATCCGGTGACGGCCAAGAGGCGGAGCGGATGCGAGTGCTGTTCCAGTCTCGGGGTATTGAAAGCTACTACCTTAAAACCAATACGGCATTCCACTCCAGTGCCACGGACCCCATCCTTGAAGCTTTTGCCGATAGCCTGAAGCACATCCAGTTTCAGCCGCCGAAGCGGTGTTGGATCTCTACCGTAACCGGCCATCTAAAAAACGATGCCCCAAACAGCGCCTACTGGGTTCGACACATGCGGGACACCGTGCTTTTCTCCCCAGCGATGGCGACCCTCAAAGGAGAGCCGCTGGAGTTTATCGAACTGGGGCCTGGTGCCAGCTCTCTCGCTGGAGCAAGGGAAACCTTGGGATGTAAGGATGCGCTCTATCTGCGAACCTTAAACCCGAAAAAGGGCGAGCGTACGGAGAGTTACTTCTTGTTAGAAACACTGTGTCGTTTGTATGAGCGAGGCGTGGACGTTAACTGGGAGCCGGTGACCACAGGCGTGGTGCGGGCCAATCAGGTGCCCGGACTGACGTTTAGGCAGCGACCCTACTGGATCAAAGACATCACCCCAGAGGACTTTTCCGCCTTTAGTGCGACCTCAACACCCAAGGATGAGACTGCCGATTGGCATTATGGCTTGCAGTGGCAACCGGGGCCGTCGTTGCCGTCATTGCCCGTAGAATCGAAGTTAATGAACTGGCTGATCGTCGGTGCCGATGATGAACTGACTCGGTCGTTGATCGGCAAGCTTAAGGCGGATAATCAGTCGGTGTTCTGGCTGCATTATGGTGAGGGTAGGTCGCGCAAGGCCGATGTCCATATTGAAGGTGAGCGTTCTCGCGGCGAATGGAGTCAGGCTCTGGGACGGATCTTCAACCTCAAGAGCCGATCCGCGGCGGCGCCATGGCGGACGGTTGTTAATCTAAGTGGCATGGCTGTCGAGACGTTGGATCTGAATCGACTCAATGACACTCAAGCCAATCGCTTTAACCTGCTATTGCCGATGCTACAAGGGTTGTATGACCAAGGGTATGTTCATCCTTTGTGGATGGTGACAGTCGGTGCTCAGGCGGTGGATGATGAAGCACAGACGGATCTGGCGTCTGCTCCGTTATGGGGTTTCGGTAAGACCCTGTTCTTAGAAAATCCGGCTTGGCGTGGCGGAATGATTGACCTCGGGCTTGATGCTGAGGCGCAGCGCGCGGCCAACCAGGTGATTGCCAAGGTTGTGACCCCTGAGTTTGAACATTGTATCGCCGTTAGGGGGGAGCAGCAGTACGTTCAGCAGCTAGTACGGGCGCCTTTGAAGTCGCAACCAGCAGCCACGCTTCGTGACGACGGTGTCTATGTGATTACTGGGGGCTTGGGCGGTTTAGGACTCAAGGTGGCCGACTGGATCGTCGACAAGGGCGGTCGAGACCTCATTCTGATCAGCCGCCGCAGCCTGCCGACAGTTATTGATGCCGAACATCCCGATGCTGCGGTCACGGAGCAGGTGACCAAGCTGCAGCAGCGAGGCGCAAGGGTTCATGTCGAGTCCATAGATGTTCGTGATAGCCAAGCCCTGAGTGAGCTGTTTTCTCGGTTGGATGCTAAGGGAGTTGCGGTGCGCGGGGTTGTGCACGCCGCGGGCGAGAACTGGTTCGGCAAGGTATTGGATCTAGACCGCGAGCGGTTTATCGAAACTCTGAAGACCAAGGTTTCAGCGTCTTATGCGCTGCATGAGTTAACCCGAGAGCGGGACCTAGACTGTTTTATGCTGTTCTCGTCGGTATCGGCTTTCTGGGGCTCGGTGAATCTGGCCCACTACACGGCGGCCAATCAGTTTATGGACATGTTGAGTCTTCACCGTGCCCAGCAGGGGCTGCCCAGTCTGTGTATAGATTGGGGGCCTTGGGATGAGGTAGGCATGAGTGCTAAGCCGGCTGAGCGAGAGGTGATGGCCAAGCTGGGGCTGCAGCTGCTGGCGCCGGAACAGGCTTTGAAGGCGATGGAGGCGGCCTATGTCGCCAAACGACCGCTGAGCATGATAACCAATAACGATTGGGATACCTTTCAAGTGTTCATCGACTTTTGTTTGCAGCCATCTGCGTTTGCCAACGTCACTAAGAGCCGTGAGCAAACCGCAGTTCGCACTGAGGACCGTATCGGCGCCATCAAGCAGGCTAGCGCAGCCGAGGCGATGGCCATGATCAATAAGGCGGTGCGGCTGGAGCTGAAATCGGTCACTTTGTTAGAGAGTGCCGACCGTATCGATGAGCAACAACGTTTCAATTTTATGGGCATGGACTCGCTGATGGCGTTGTCTTTTGCGGCGGCGTTGGAGAACTATTTTCAGTTCGAGGTTCCCAGCACGCTTACCTATAACTACCCGACCATCAAGGCGGTTAATGAATTTATCTATCAGAATCTTATTGGAGCTGCGTATGAGGATTCGGAAGGAGAGCCTCGGGATGGTGAACCGGCGATTCAAAGTTGGTTACGACCGTTAAATTCCGAAGTCGAGCCCATGCTGATCTGTCTGCCTTTTGCTGGTTCTGGGGTCACTGCGTATCAACCACTGGCCGCGGAGCTGGAAGGCAAGGTGCACCTGGTCGGTATCCAGTTACCGGGCCGAGAAGAGATGAGTCACCTATCGGCGGTGGTGGAGATGGAGACGATGGTGGAACAGATCATTGCCCAACTTACGGATATTCGCCGTCCCTGTTTTATCTATGGCCACAGCATGGGTGCGGCGATAGCGTCAGAGCTGGCCAAGCGACTGGAGCGACACAGTAGCTTGGCCATCGATGGTTTGATTGTCTCCGGTTGCAATCCGCCTGAGGGCAAGCGGGCGCACCCAATACATCAGCTTGCCGATGAGCAGCTCGTTGATGCCGTGCTTGATAAGTATGAAAGCCCAATGCACCGAAGCGAACGCAAGCAAGCCATCAGTCGTTCGATAGGGCTACTGCGGGCCGATTTGACACTGTTTGAAACCTATCAACCCACTGAAGATCGCCTTCATGTACCAATTGCATCCGTATATTCGGCTCAAGACCCGCTGGTGGATGAGGCATCGATGAGGCGCTGGCAGAAGTTTACTGAGGGAGGGTTTGTGTTTAAGAAGGTGGAGGGTGGCCATCGTTTTGTCGTCGATAATTCCTCTGAATTGGCACAGGCGTTGGACGCGGCAATATTGGAAATAACTCAACATTCGACTGGGGGAACAGATGGCACAGACGACGCCATGGTACAACATGCTGGGTGAACGCTATAGCGGTGACCAGCCTACGTTTTACGACTCCGATGGCCTGCCATGGGTGAAGACCCTTGAAGACAACTGGCAGGTCTTCCGTGATGAATTGATTGCGTTATCGGAATCTAGGCCGCAGCAGCTTCGCCCCTATTACATCAACAAGGCGATGTCATTTCCGCCGCGGCATTGGAAGACCATGGGGCTCTATTTCTGGCGATTCACTATGCATGGCAACTGCAAGCGTTGCCCCAAAACGGTAGGCTTGCTGGAGTCGATTCCCGGCTTGGTGTCCGCGTCGTTATCGGTGTTGGAGCCAGGCTCCAACATCAACCCTCACCAAGGCGATACCGACGCGGTCTATCGCTGTCACCTGCCGTTGTCGGTACCCGAACCACTGCCTAATTGTGGTCTGCAGGTGGGGACGGACATTCGAGGTTGGGAAGAGGGCCGCGCATTGACCTTCTGCGACGCCCAGACTCATACGGCATGGAATCACAGCGATCGCCGTCGCTTAGTGATGATTATCGACGTGGTTAGGCCGGAGTTTATCGATCGACAGCACGGGGTATGCGCCCACGTCTTAGCGTCCTCGGTGATCCAGATGCTGTATCAGTCTTCATCGTTATTGAATCGGCTCCCAGGGCTACTAAAGCGTGGTTTGTATCACCTGTTTCGGGGGCTTATCTATCTCTATCTGCCAATACAGCGCCGCTTTGCCCTTTAAGAGGTGTGTTTGGAATTCGAATGCCAAAGTGAGTGGGGAGCTGTTCAGTAAATCCATGGGTAGCATCTGATGCTCTGTATGTTTAAGCTCTCAATCATGAGGTGGCAACACAGTGGCTGCCAAATGAAGCGGTTGATAGGAGCACACTGTGCCATGGGGTAATGGTCAATTAGACAGCGTTTCCGGACTGTATTGATTTAAAGACAGTCTTCAGAAGTTGCACCGAAGAGAGGTCGCGCAGATGAAAGGCGAGCGCTTGATTAGAAATGAGGGAGCGGGATTAGTGCATCGCTCCCCGGTAGTGCCTTTGGGTCAAAACCGGTTGTTATTCACTTTAGATTTTAGTGATTAGTGACAGGGCACGTTTTTATTTAAACTGCAATTTCTCGAAAAGCGCTTTAGTTTAGCCATGTGACAAGTATGAGAAAGCGATCAAAGCAAAAATAGGCAAATCAGAGTTTATTGAATTCGTGCGGGTTGGTTTAATCGCCTTTTATGCTGCTTAGCACTTGCTCAAAATAAGCAATGCCCTTGGCTTGAGTCATTGCGATATTGTTCTGAGGAATTTGCTCTGGGTTTGGGTATTGTTTTAGCACCTTCTCCATACTCTGCTCTCGTATGATGTGCAAAGTAGGGTAGGGAGACCGGTTAGTGTAGTGTCCAGGGGAGTGGGCAGGTTCATCGTCGAAAAAGTAGTCAGGGTGAAAGTTGGCTAGCTGGAAAATTCCCTCATAACCTAACTCGACGATCTGATCACCGGCATCGTCGACCAATTCTAAAAATCGCTCGAACTGAGCAAAACCGTCTGTGAATATCAGTAAAGTGGTTTCCAATTGAGGGTTAGCGATTAAGAGTTCACATTGCTTAGCTAGCGCCTCCATAGCCTGACGTAATTTTGTCGCCGGAGTGGGAGCATACACTATGGTATTACGCACAAACTCTTTTTTGGCAAATGGGCAAAAATTTAGGCCAATGACGATCTGCTCCAGCCATTGCTGCGTTTGTTGTACTTCGGCCGAAATGTTGGCTTGTATAGTATGGGTATTCATAGGTGGCGACATCCTTGCTGCGTGAACAATAAAATCAGGTCAGTCTGATCTGCTGAGGCAATATACCCGCAAACCTTCCTTGAGGCGATGGGAAGTGAACCAAAGGTCACACGGTCTACTAAGGCGGAAGAGCTAGGTTATTCAATTCGTAAGCAGTAAGTGGCTTGCGTTTATCACTGAACCAAAATGTTAGGTGCGCGTATCTTCCTGTTTAGTAGGAGGGTAATTTTGCAGCCGATCAGTATTGTGTGGTTAAAGCGAGATCTTCGCCTTACGGATCATCAGCCATTACAGGCCGCTATCGAGAGTGGCCATCAGGTGTTACTGCTCTACCTGTTTGAGCCAGAACTGCTGGAAAACCCGCATTATGACCTGCGCCACTGGCGCTTTGTTGCCCAGTCAATTGACGATCTGAATCGGCGGCTTGCTGGCTATGCTACCGAGGTGTTGGTGATGCGCAGCGAGGCGGAATTGGCGCTGCGTGAGCTGATTGGCCATTTTGATGTCGCTGGGATCTACTCTCATCAAGAGATCGGTCTAAAGGTGACCTTTGAGCGTGACAAGCGCATCAAACAATTGTGTCAGCATCATCGCATTCCGTGGTTTGAGTTTGCCCATGGTGCCGTCATTCGAGGTGCCAGTAATCGTGACGGCTGGGATGCTCATTGGAATCGGGTGATGCGCTCCCAACTGGCTACGCCCGTGCTCGGTGACGCTGAGTTTGTTAGCCAAACGCAAATACCTGACTCACTGCGCTTTGAACTTCCGCTGCGGTGGCGGCAAAAGCAGCGCGGCATGCAAACTGGTGGGCCAAGCATGGCCAACAAGACGCTGGACAGTTTTTTCAGCGAGCGTGGCCGAGATTACTATCGCTCTATTTCCAGTCCAACGTCGAGCCGTACGGCCTGCTCTCGTATGTCTCCCTATCTTGCCTGGGGCAATGTGTCGCTGCGGGAGGTGTATCAGGCAGTGTTGGCCCATTGGCAGCAGCCTGGGTTTAGGCGCAGCTTATCTGCGCTGTCCTCGCGGCTTCATTGGCATTGCCATTTCATGCAGAAATTTGAATCTCAGAATGAGATTGAGTTTGTATGCATGAATTCAGGCTACGACAACTTTCCCTATGAGATCCGTGATAAAGCCTTAGATGCGTGGTGCCAAGGACAAACAGGTGTGCCTTTGGTTGATGCGTGCATGCGCTGCTTGCAACACACGGGGTACGTTAACTTTCGCATGCGGGCGATGCTGGTCAGCGTATTGTGTCATCACCTCAATCTAGATTGGCGCAGTGGAGTCACTCATCTGGCTATGCTGTTTCTCGATTTTGAACCGGGCATTCACTATCCCCAGTTTCAGATGCAGGCGTCCGTCACAGGCATCAATACCATCCGCATCTACAACCCGACCAAACAAGCGCAAGAACAGGACTCTCACGGCGTCTTTATTAAGCGTTGGGTCCCCGAACTGATTGACGTTCCTGTGCCGCAGCTGTTCAAACCGTGGAAGTTGACGGTGATGGAGGCCCAGATGTGTGGCGTTTCAGAGGACTCAGTCTATCTTGCACCGGTGTTTATTCCCGAACAGAGCGGGTGCGAGGCGCGAGCTCGCCTGTGGCACTATCGCAGTTTGCCTCAAGTAAAAGGCCAAGTCGCAGAGCTATTATCCCGTCATGTACGACCAAAATCTTAGCCATTGGTGTTTTGAACTAAAGCTGGCGAGCGTGAAATTGGAGACAGCTTGAGTGATTGGCGTGTTAGCGCGGTACTTCACAGAAAATACTGGGTTTACTGGTTAAGGTGAATCGGGTTTTTCTGGAGGTGTGCGTGCTTGGGGTAGTGATTGGATTGGTTGTGGTGGCAGTGGCCATCGCTGCGTGTGTGAAGCGGCGTATTAAGCCGGTGTTTCAACCGATTGTTATTGAGGCGCCCAAAACGGAAAAAGTGCGTCGAGCTTGCCCTCGCTGTCAATACACCATGGGTTATAAACCGTCTCCTTGTCGAAAGTGTCGGGTCTATCCTCAGCCTGTCAATCAGTCAGTCCAATAAGTCCTAACCGTAAAGGGTTATCTTTTTTTGAGCTTACATAAGCGGATAAGCTAGGTATTGCAAAGTGAGTTATCGAACGAAAGGTTGCTTGGCATCAATGCGCTGGTTGCCCACGGCTTTGCCGAATTCCTCTCTCTTGTTTTCTAATTGAACAATCTTAACTTCCCGCCATTTCAATGTGTTAGCCACCTCTCAGTTTGTCGCATTTTATGAGGTTTATTTCATTGATGGATAAAAATTAACTTGCCAAGTTGGAATCATAATGATTCCATGTATTCAAGGGAACTTAGTAACATACTGATAAAGCGAAAATTAATTTCTATGTTTGATGGCTTAACTCAAGGACAGATCGAAAGGCTGATGTTCATCGACTTCTGCCTAGTGTTTAAAGGCGAATTTGCGCGCAGTGAGTTGATGGAGCGTTTCGGTGTGGCTCAGGCTGCGGCAACGCGAGATCTCGCTCGCTATCGCCAATTGTTGGCTGAGCAGGGCAAGCCTGAGCCGGTACTCGATCACAGTGTGAAGCGTTATCGCCGGGTCTCTGACTTTGTTCCTTTGTGCCAACATAACCCTGATTACGTGATTACTCAGTTTAATCGTTCAGTGATGTCCATTGATGGTGAGTGGGGTAATCAAGGAGGTGCGTTGGCGGGTTACTTCCAAGGGGTACATAGCCCATTTGAGCAGCGCTCCCGCGCGTTATTAAACCTCTCGTCAGACATCTTACCCAGCATTACCCGAGCCATTCATCAGCAAACTCTGGTGGATATTCGTTACCTGTCTTTGACGAGAGAGTCCCTTAAACGTTTTGCGCCCCACACCATAGTTTCTAACGGCCACCGCTGGCATGTAAGAGGCGCAGAGATTGGTAGTGATGGCAGTGCTCAGTTTAAAGATTTGGTGTTAACCCGAATGCGTTCGGTGACTGGAGTTGACCAGCGTGCGCCAGAGTCCGCATTGATGGCTGACGATCTCAGCTGGCAACAACGCGTCACGCTGCGGTTGGTGCCCCATCCAGTGAAGTTCGAGCATCATCATGAGGTAATTGAACTGGATTACGGGATGACCAATGGCTGTCTTGAGCTGCAAACCCGGCTGGCTCTGTTGGATTACACCCTGAATCTTTGGGACGTGGATTGCTCCCAAAATGCAGTGTTATCGGGGTTCCGGTATCAGCTGTATCTCGATAATCGTGCCGAGTTGGCCGGTTTTGACGCGATGCAGCGAACCCCAGGATTTACTGAGTAGCTCTGCGGTTTGCAGGCCACTCGAAGGTAGGCACAGCCTTTTTTGTGCACAAACGACATAAATGAAAATAGCATTACTAACCAACAGGTTATTTGAGGTTGTATGATTCAATTCACTCTTGAACACATCGTAGCTACTGTCTGTGCCAGCAACTTAATTGTGCTGTTGGCGTTGTACGTGCTTCATTCTAAAAATACCAAAGCGATGAACGAACGTTTCGAAGCTCAGCTTGAAGCGGTTCAGGAGTCTCAAACCGTCCAGCAACTTCAAGCGAGCAGTTTGAGTGCCCAGCTTGTTGCTGCCAAAGAGTTTTCTCAGGCGTTTAAAACTGAGCTATCTGAAGTGCTCTCGGCTCTGCAATCGACGGTACAACATACCGCGGAGGACACCCAGTCTCAGGTAGCCAGTCAAGGGGAGCGCCTGCAGGGAAGCATTGCCAAGCTGGAGTCGGTTCTGCTTACCTCGCTGTCTGAGCAGGCCGATAACCACACCGCGTTGGTTCAGGCTGAGGCCAGCAAATTGAACCAGCAGCTTACTGAACACGCTGCGACCGCAACTCAGCAGCATCAGCAAATGGTGAGCTCAGTGGTTCAAAATCAGTCTCAATTATTGAGCCAACTGACCACGCAACATGGTGAATCAACCCGCGGTTTTGATGATCAAGCCAAGGCGGCAGCTGCGTTGATGGGTAAGTTGAATAATCTCAGCAAAGATCTTGCCGACACCGACGTTTCGCTTCGCAGCGAAGTCAAATCTCAAGGGGCGGAGCTGAGCGCATCTGTGCTTAAAGGCAACCAAGCTCTGCAGGATGCAATTGGGCAAAATGGCCGTGATAACCGCAGTGGCAAATTTGAACTGCGTCAGCAGCAGCTGTCAGAATTCGCTCGTTTGGCGGAGATGGTGCAACAAATCCGCATCAATAATATGGCTGAGCTGAGCAATGAGTTAGCTAAGCATCAAGAGCTTACCGTGGAAAGCGAAGATGCCATCAAATATCTGGGCGAATGCAAGGTGACTCGCATTGAAGATAAGCACACCAATCAGGTGACCAAAATTGCCTATCACGAGGGTAAGCAGAGCAAGCTGGAGACCTTTGAAAACAACAAGCTTAAGTATGAGATGATCTTTGACGATCGCCAAAGCCCGAAAGTTGGTACGGAATACGACGAATCTGGTCGCGAGATCTTCAGTTATCACTACAATGCCGCCGGTGAGATTAGCCAGCGCATTGAGTACACCTATACCAACGGCAAACAACAGTCTCAAACCATCACACTGTAGGCAGAAATAACCATGTATTTGAATGAACTAAACCCAGAACAGAGCGCCATGTTTCTTGAGCTTGCCAAGCACGTGATGGAGTTGGATGGCAAATTACAAGCGGAAGAGGCTGGGGTATTTAGCGGTTTCTGCAGTGAATGTGCGCTGCCTGATTATCAGTTAAAGCACCAAGGCGACATTGGTAACGTTATCCAGTTTTTCACCAACACTGAGTTACGAATTAAGCGTGTGGTGATGGTGGAACTGTTTGGGGTGGCACTGGCCGATGGCGATGCCTGTGAGCAGGAATTGAGTTTCCTCGCCAAGCTGGGTGAGCAGTTTACTATCTCCAGCCATGAGCAGAAGCGGTTGCAGCGCTGGGTTGAGGCCATGAACGACCTGGTCGCTGAAGGTTATGGCCTAGTTTTGAAGGATTAAACCATGTTAGGACGTTTAGGCAGTTGGGCCGCCTCTAAGGTGAGTCGTGCGGTAGATAAGATCAAAGACACCGTGTCAGAAGTGGCGGATAAAGTGAAAAATAAGGCTCAGAAAGCGTGGCATAGCTTTACTGGGGAAAACACGGCCAGAAAAGCAGAGCGCCTGTACAAGCAGATTAAAACTCGATATGACCAAGCTCGATCAGATTACGAGAAAGACTCGGAGCGAATCACGGAATCGATTCGCTTGGAGATTGAGCAGGTGAACCAGCGCAAGCAGGAGATCTACGACTGCCACTTTAATCGTTTTGTTCGTGTGGCCAAGCGTTTGCATAACGTCACCGTCAAGGGGCAGCCGTTTGAAGAGTTCTTTGATAAGCACGTGCTGGAGATAAAAGGCAGTGAGGGCATTCGTCATGAGCGTGAACTCATCACCATTAATTTTGATGAGTTCAGCTGGACACGGGTGGCATCCTATCTGTTTACCCTAGGCTTTCATTCCCGTAAGCAGGCCAAAGAGAGCTTAAAGCGAGTGGAAGAGGAAGAAGCGCGCATCAACGAAGAGATTCGAAAGATGCAGTCGCACTTAGTGGTGCTAAAGACCACTCTCAAGGCCATCCAACAGGTCCAAGGCTACTTCGATGAGTTGGTTGGTAACTACAGTGCGTTGCTGGATCGTTTTGAATATGGCATCCAAAGTCAGCGTCATCTGCTGCTGGCGACCGGCAATGTGATGACTCATCGATTGGACTTTAGACAGATCCCCATTGCTCACATTGAAGAGTTTCATGCGCTGTTTAACCTATCGATCGTGCTGAACCACATGTCGAACCAAGGCTATCTTAGCGACGAAGGCCTGCCAGTGGACGCTGATATCGACTCAGCTAAGACTCTGTATCAAAGTGCCAGCAAACTCGCGGTTCACGCGGCATAGGGAAACGACATGTCTATGGAACACTATGCCCAACCCACCATGACTCGGGCTGAGATGGAAAAGCAGCTCACTGGGGTGTCCCCCCTGAAGCTCAGTCGCAGACTGATTGACATCGAGCTGTACGAGCGTCAGTCGTCGATGGTGGTGATGGACAAAATCTACGAGGATTTTGCCAACAAAAACGATCTGGTTGAGTCCTTAGTTGTGCCCTGTTTGAGCACCATGATCGGCAGTAGCCTGGATTTCTTTAAAAAGCGCGGCATGCCGGTGCCTGAAGGGGAAACGGCTCACTCAATCATAAACGAGGTGCGCAGTGTCGATTACTCCAAAGGGGCAGCTGGGTATTACCGCACCATGGAGTCCAAGGCGCTGTTTGACAAGCTCAATATCAGTGAGGATTATCGCGGCGAGTACAAAAACAACCGCAGCCAATATGAAGATACGGCGCGGATGGACGCGTACAAAGAATCAAATAGCGATCGATTTGGCCGCAGTAAAAATGAGCTCAACGACAAAATGGAGTTGGCTCAAACCAAACACTACGCCGATCGCAAGGTAAAAGAGGGCGACAAGCAGCGATTGCATACGGCGGAGACTGATCATGTCGTCTCCCTTGAGAAAGTGCACAGCGAGAATAAATGGAATTTGCTGCTGGATAAGCAGGACATGGTCGATATCATGAACGATGACGTCAACTACGTGCTGGTTAACGGCTGCCTGAATGCGGCCAAAGGCGGCAGCCGCAGTTTCGGTGACATTGTCAATGAGAAGCAGGCGTTACGCTCCGAGATTGAATCCGGCAACGCCACTAAAAAGCAGCAGGATCGCTTGGCATTTCTTGAAAAACGTTTGCCCAAAGCCCAAGAGCAACGCGCGCTGGAAGTGGATAAAAACAGCCGTGAAGGGGTTGATAAACTGATTCGCGATAAAACCTTGGAAAAAGGCGTTCATCTAGGCGGTGAGATGCTAGGGGATGCCAAGAACAAGGTGCAGTCCGCTGCCGTTACGGCATTTTTCAAAGCGTTGGCATTTGAACTGTTCGATTGTTTCAAAAATGGCTTAACGTCAGGGTTTTCGCCAGAGACCTCTGATGGTGCCGCCATAGGTGCTCGCCTTAAACGGGTGGCCACGGTGGCTATTGAGCGTTTCAAACAGGCTTCCAAAGGCCAGTTCTTCGCCAAGTTGGAAGAGCTTATCAAGATGCTGCTGAAGATGGTGATCAAGATGGTTCAGGGAATGCTTAAGAACATTCTTAAAATCATCGTTGAAGGCTGGTCTGCCATTGTTGGTGCCATCAAGATTCTGACCACGCCCAGTGAGCAGATGTCGGCGGCTCAAAAGGGCGACGCCATCGTTAAATTGTTGGCTACCACCACCGCGACCATTGCCACTTACTATTTCGTGAATTTGCCACCGCCGCTGGATGAATATGACGATCTGATTCTGCCGGTAATCAGCGGTTTGCTGTCTACGCTGGTGGTTTGGGGGCTGGATAAACTGGATCTGTTCTCAGCAAAGGCCGAGGCCAGAGCAGAGCGCGTTAAAGATATCTTTGCTGAGCGGGTAAAGCAGATCAAAGCCAATACTGATGCGTATGAGTCCGCCTCACTGGAGCGATTGGCGCAAGATAAGCTTCGATTTGCCGAGATCAATACTCGCATGGCAACCGCCATCCAGAATAAGCAGCCGGTGAACGATTCGATTTACGATCTGGCCCAGTTCTTCGATGTGGATCTTCAATTAACCTCTACGGATGACTTCATGGCACTGTTGGAAACCGGTGACGGTCTGGTGGTTGCCTAACTGACTCTGTCGTTATCTCTCTAACGCCGAGAGAGGTGGTTCTTCTCTCGGCGATCTTATTTTTTAGTAGCGAAATTTATGAATGCAATAATCAGTCGAGTTCGAGAATACCGCGGCTTAAGCGAGCAGGCGCTGTGTACCCTGATTGTGGTGCAATGCGTATTGTTGGTGGTGGATAAAACCGTCAACAATGCCTTGGCGGTTGAGAGCATTCAGGTAGTTATCGATCTGCTGTTCCTCATTGATCTTGGGGTAAAGATCAATAAGTACGGTGTCGAGTATTTCAAAAAACCGATGAATGTCGCCGACCTATTTATTGTGTTGCTGAGTGTGGCGGGCCACTTCTTCGTTGCTGACGCTCAGGCATTAACGGCGCTGCGGATCATTCGTCTGCTACGAATGTTGCGAATCTTAAGCCTGATCCCTCATGTTGAGAGTGTGGTTTCCGGGGTAGGGCGCTCCATCAAGGCCTCCCGTGGGGTATTTTTGATGTTACTGGTGCTGCTTACTTTTTTCTCGGTGTGTGGTTATCTGCTGTTCCACAACGTTCTGCCCAGTCACTTCTCCGATCCTTTTGTCGCCAGCTACACGGTGTTTTCGCTGTTTACCGTAGAGGGGTGGAATGAGGTGCCAGCGTTGGTTCAGCAAGGCAGCCTAGATTACTACCTGATCCGAGCTTATGTTATTGCGGTGATAGTGTTCGGCAGCTTTTTCGCATTATCCCTCGCCAACGCCATCTTTATTGATGAGATGGTGCTGGATAACAACCATGAGCTGGAGGTGCGGATTGAGGGGCTGACTCACACAATTGAGAAGCAAAATCAGCAGATTCAACAGCTCACTGAAATCATTAACAAAATGAAGTAGCGTTCGCGCTGATGAGCAAAGATCAAGCCCCCAGCGTGATATGCACCTGGGGACTTTGCGTTTTACGGGGTTAGCTAAAGCGTCTGCGGGTAAAGGCGGGGGATTGGTCGTTTTATTGTTTCGGTTGGGCGGCCCAGTTCATTCTTTCTCCATTGCCAAATAGCAGTTTACCACCCCAGATTGAGCCTTAGAACGTTGCCGGGCAATTCCGTTTGGTTACTATGCTGCCGATTCCTTTCGCCTATCTTGTTTCAAGTACAGTTCGCAGTCCTCATCACAATGAACTTGATGGGCAAAGCCTGGAGGCAGGCTTAACCAGTCGCCCTGTTGATAGCGCTGATGGTCATCCAGAAAACTGCCTTTTAACACCAAAATTTCGGCGCCATTTGGGTAATGCCGCCGCTGCGAGTATTGGGCAAGTAACCGCTCCAGTTGAGTCGTATCGTTAAATCCAATTTGTTGATACAGAGGCTTAATCTTTTTGTTTTTGACATTGGTTGTTTGCCATTCTTGCTCGTTAGTGTTGAGTAATATGTGGCGGCGCTTTTCGCCAGCATACTGCCTGAGTTTTACAAACAATACGCAACCTGTTTTGGAATAGGGGGCGTGGCTAACGCCTTCTGGGTTTAACAAGTAACTGCCTGCAGGGTAGTCGCCATGCTCGTCTGAAAACACACCCTCGAGCACCAATATCTCCTCCCCTTGCGGATGTGGGTGGGACCGAAATTGTGAACCAGGGTCGTAGCGAACGATGGAGGTGACAACGCCGGACTCAGCTTCGCCCTCGTGGTAGAGCCGCTTTCGCCAAACCATTGGGCTGGGACTGGGCTGCCAATCCATTAACTGGGAGTTAACTATCATTGGTTTGATGGGGGGGGGGGGTTCCATAACGCGTCCCTGTTGAATCGGCTTTGATTCAGAATAAAGCCGTAGATTGTCCCTGTAAATGTCGCGGGGCGCTTCGGCTTTGGGGGATTACAAAACCAATTGGTTGAGTTTTCGAATGATCAGCGAAAAGCTCAAAGCCGAAAAAGTTCGGTTTCTGGGGCGAAGTGGCGAGTATTCCCAAGCCGGTCTCACCG
Organism: Ferrimonas aestuarii; assembly: GCF_005116665.1. Taxonomy (GTDB): domain Bacteria; phylum Pseudomonadota; class Gammaproteobacteria; order Enterobacterales; family Shewanellaceae; genus Ferrimonas; species Ferrimonas aestuarii. The sequence goes on from NZ_SWCJ01000014.1 coordinate 49,728, forward strand.
ACTCAATGTTACTGCAGCGATTGATTGTTAATGTCGAAGCCATCTTGGCGGAAGAGAGCGTTCAGTGGCAACAGAGCCAGTTGACTCAGCAGGGCGCAGCGGCACCAATAGAGGAAACGGAATCTGCGCTGCCGGTTGGGTTGGGACAACCATTGGCGTCAAAAACGGCGACTGCCATTAATAAGGCCACATCATAGATTCCGGTATCCATCGAACGGGTTAGCCTACTAAGCCGCTAATCAAAAGTAGCATCAGAATCGGGCTAACAACGGCAAAAGCAACGGCGCCCCAGTTCATAACATTTTGGCTTTTTGGTTGAGACATACAGCGTCCTCTTATGACAGCAAGTAGGCGGTCTGGTGACCGGATGGCTGCATATTATCTCGAAAGCTTTTGGGGGTAGATTCGGTTTTACCATCTGAAATTAGCGCGCAAGACCTTAGTATTTGACGCCAAAAAAAGCGATTAACTTCGCAATATATTCAATAACTTCGTTCTTAGTCACGATATGAGCGCGCTTGGGCTATCCCAGTGTCGATGGGCAGTTTTAAAATAAGGGCGGCCCCAGCCGCAAAGAACCCCATCACCAACAGCAGTGCCTGCTGAGATGACAACAGATCTGAGACCAGTGCAAAGCTGGTGGTGCCAATTATGGCGGCCAATCTTGAGAACATGCCCCAATATCCAAATAACTGGCCACTGTGTTGACTCGGGCTGAGTTGACCAACTAAGGCGCGGCTGGCGCTTTGGGTTGAGCCTAAGCCGGCTCCGGCGATGACGGTGCAGGCGATAAACAGCGTATTAATCTCCACTCCGATGAGGCCGCTTAGGGGAATTAGTTGGTGAATGCAGCCGAGGCCAGCCATCCACCATAGCAGCGTCAGGCTGATGGTGTAGCGAGCGCCAATTCGCGATTCCAACCAGCCAAACAGCAGGGCACCGACAAAGGCGGAGACTTGTAAGGCCAAAAATACCGTGGTCTTTTCTGCCGCGCTTAAGCTCAGCTCCGTCTCGACGTAGATGCCGAAGAACTTGATCACCGTTGCCATGCCTGCACTGTAGAGAGTGAAGATAATAAAGAATCGATACAGAGTTGGCAGTTGATGGGTGAGTTTGAGACTCGCCTGAAAGCTATGCCAACTGTGACTCGCAAGGCTTTGCCACTGTACTTGGCCCATGGTGTATGGCCGGCGCTCTTTTAGCCAGATTAAGGTGGGTATGGATGCCAACATGAAGTAAAGCCCCACGGCAACCATCGCCAACTGGTTTTGGTGTAGGTAGGCGGGAGAGTCACTGGTGGCGGTGATGATGCCAAATAGCACGAGGATGAGACTGAGCAGTCCACCCAGATACCCAAGGCCCCAACCGATTCCAGACACCAGCCCCATCTGTTTTTCGTGCGCGATATCAGTCAGAAAGCTGGCACAAACGCTTTCAGACAGCATCCAAGCGGTGTTGCTGAACACCAGAATAATCACCGCGGAGATCACCATTCCTGGCTGTACAAAGTAGAGCCCCATGGTGGCGGTGGCGCAGCTTAGCATCAGTAGGGTTAGCCAGCGCTTTTTGCCGCCATAGAGGTCGATCCAACTGCCAATGAGAGGGGCGAGAAACATCGCGAGCAGACTGGAGAGTGAGATTGCAAGGGCCCACCAACTGTTGCCCCACACGCTGCCAGACGGAATGACGTGGCTGATGAAAAACGCACTGTACACCACGGTGATTACCACGGTGGTGTAGGCGCTGTTGGCAACATCAAACATCGCCCAGCCAAAGATTTCACGTTTGCTCACACCCGACTCCGGTTCAATGAATCTGAGCTAAAACTAACGTGATGATGTTGATTTGGCTATCGATTTTGTGAGATTCAGTTTTTCACTTTACGGTAATGACTTTTCACCATAGCACCGAGCAGGACTTCACTGCTGACTAACTCAAAGTGTTTGGCGGCATCTAGGTCACCAAAGAGGCGTGTGCCACCCCCAAGTACAATGGGCAACTGGGTTATGATCATCTCATCGATGGCATCAGCAGCAAGGAATTGCTGAACCACTTGTCCACCGTCGATATACAAGCGATGAAAATCGCGCTGTTGTAGCTGTGTGGATATCTTTGTTACCGAACCAGCAAGCAGCTCCACCTTGTCAGCCACAGACTCTGGTAACTGGTTAAGAGTATTACTCAGCACAAACACCGGTTTGGTATAGAGCCATTCGCCACCAAAGCTCATGACGACCTCAAAGGTGGTTCGGCCCATGACAATGGCGTCGATGCTGTCTTGGAATGCAGCAAAACCTAGATCATCGTTGTCCGGATTTGGGATGCAGTGTAGCCAATCTAGGCCGCCGTTTTGGTCCGCAATCATGCCATCTAGGCTGGTTCCGATATAGACGATATTAGTCATTACGCATACTCTCTTTGAGTTAATTATAAATTTATTCTACAATGTAGAAATTGAGATTCTAGAGAGAGAAATTATGACCGTCAAGCCCAAAACTCGAGGTCGCCCAAAAGGTCAGGGCCTGTCTAAGGACCGCATATTGATGGCGGCCACCTCTATGCTTAAACAAGAGGGGAAGGTGCCAAGTATTCGGAAATTGGCGGCGACGCTGGAGGTGGATGGCATGGCAATCTACCACTACTTCGACAACAAAGCGGCTTTGCTTGAAGGGGTGACGATATCGGTGATGGAGGAGATCTATCAGCCGGTTGCCTCAGAGAATTGGCAGGAGCAGTTGTTGGCTTTGAGCCACAGTTACCTGACGTTGTTAAAGGACTATCCCGGCTTATTAACAACCCTGTTGACCATGAGCGACTTTGGCCCTGCGGAGGTGTTCAGCGAGCGGTTTGAGCAGGCTTTGAAGCCCCTTGATTTATCATCGCAGCAGCTTGAGCATGCACTCAGCTTCTGGGTCGATTACCTCCATGGCTTTGCTTTAGCACAGGAGTGCAATCAAAGTGGTTTGCCTTTGGATGTCGAGATGATTGCCCCATCCTTCAATCTTTTTACTCTGGCGCTTGGTCACCTTGTCGATTCTGACTAGCGTCCAGACTGTTTATTCCATTCCAACTGGCACAGTAGCAGTCGCAGATCGAACTCCAACTGATGGTAGTCTGGCTCCATATATTGGCAGAGTTTGTAAAACGCTTTGTCGTGTTGCTTCTCTTTGATGTGGGCAAGCTCGTGGACCACAATCATACGTAGAAAGGGCTCAGGAAGGTCACGGAACAAGCGGGCGATGCGAATTTCATTTTGTACCTTGAGCTTTTTCCCTTGCACTCGAGCTCGGTAAGTGTGAGTACCTAAAGCGTGGTTCACGATGTGGATCTTGGGATCAAATACCGCCTTGGCAAGCGGTGCCGATTGCTTTAGATAGCGATCTTTTAACGCCTTAGTGTACTGATACAGCGCGTTATCGGTTTTTATCTGATGTGGTTGAGGGTAGCGTTTGGCGATGATCGCTTCGATGCGATTGTCGTGAATTAGCGGCTCTACTTTATCAAGCAGAGGCTGGGGATACCCTGTTAGGAAGCGTGTGGCGGTCATAATTTATGGAGAGTCCGCATCAACAGGTTGATGCGGACTCAATTTTTTTAGGGCTATTTGATGAACATGCGGCGGTTCTCTTTCATCAAAGACAACATTGCCGGTGCGTTCAGTTTGGCTTTTCTGATTCGGTTATCGTGATGATCATACACACGATAATCGCCGCCCCGACCAATTACGGTGATGGAGTTGTCGGTACGAATAGCAAAGTAACGACGATTCGCCATAACCAGATAATCGGAGTGGGAAGGGGCACTGAGCGTGTCCCCAAAACTGTACTGTTCTGGGGAGTTTGTGCATCCCAATACCTGGGTTAACAGTGTTGGGGCGATGGCATAATGGCTGGTTTGGTAGTTCACCTTACCTTGGGTACCGTTGGGCCAGCGGATCATCAGCGGTACTTGAGTCGTGGCATTAGAGAAATTGCGGGTCAGGTGATCATTCAGGCTGGTGAACTCCTGACCATGGGTACCAGTAATGATCACCACGGTATCTTTAGGCAGCTGCTCTAGTAGTTTCGCCAACAGGGTATCCAGGAAGTTCAGCGAGCTGCGATACTGGTTGAACAATACCCCTTGCGCTTCGTTGTATCCCTCGCTGGGCTTCACCGTTGGCAGACCAACAAAGCCTACCGGTGTGCTGTACACCGACGGTGCGTGATAGTTGATCAAGGTAAAGCTTGGGCCACTGTTCATACTCAGGGCCATTAAGGCTTGTTGGGTGGTGTTGATATCACGTTCTGCGGCGGTTTCGTAATGGTACTCAGGCAGCTTATTCACTTGTTCTAGAGCGATGGCGTTTTTTAGCCCTTGCTGAGTTTGGGTGAAGCCGAGCACTTGTAGATTGTAACCGGCCTTTTTAAGTTCCTGAGTTAAAATGGGCGCTTTGCGATCCGCTTCTAAGTAGCTTTCATAGGAGGGCAGCATGCCATAGAGCATGGAACGTATCCCTTGATCCGCTTCATTACTGCCACTGAAGTGCTGAGTGAACACTTGAGCCTGCTGTGACCAAGCCATCAGCTTAGGCATGGTTTGTTGGTTGATCATGTTTTGGCGCAGGGCTTCAACGGTGACCATCACAATGCTAGGCGTTTCCTCGACGCTGCATTGCATCGGCTCAACCGGGTAGTTCAACTGGTCGGTTGGCTTGGCAGTTTGGACTCGTTCAATGTAGGTATCTTCGTCAACAATTCCCTGCTTGGCCATAAAGTTTCTGGCGGTTGCGGGGTAGTGCAGAGGCAGCATCTTGTCCTGCTTTAGGATTGGCTGATAGATATTGGCATCGGCCCAGATGTGCAGCAGGTGGCTACCAAGGAACAATGCAACCATCACCGTGGTTACCTTGCCGCCAAGGTTTTTCCGAGACAGGCGCTCGATGCGTCGCCACAGGCCATTTGCTAAGGTGAGCTGCAGTGCCAACATGGCCGCAGGCAAAATAAGCAACCAAGCGTTGCTGATCAGTTGCGGGAGATCCGCGAATGACAGATCGAACACAAAGGGGTTGAGGTGAAGTCGATAGTGATCGAACACCAAGATGTCATACACCAACACCGTGTGGGCAATGGTGGCCAACACCGCCGCTAAGCCTCTTAATATCTTGGAGTAGGGCAGAAGCAGGGTGATGGGAAACAGCAGCAGCAGATAACCGAGGAAGCTGACAAAGGCAAAATGCCCTACCAGAGTAATGACGGCATAGCCTTGAGCAAGAAGGGTTTCCGGCCAACCCAGTAGCTTTACGTAACGGATGGCAATAAGGGTGGCGATGATGCCATTAAAGAAGGCAAACCAGTGTCCCCAAGTGACCAATCGGGAAACTTTGTCTCGCTGCAGTTCAGATGCGTACATGAATTCAGTTTTCTGCCAGAGTTATGGAGTTTATCCTAAGCGGAAAACCGCTTAAATTCCAGTTAGCTAGCTTAATGTGGGGTGAGCTTTACATTCAGAGAGAGCTAGCAGGGTTCCCAGATCCTTAGGAACCCAAAGTGCGCTGCATCAAAAACACTGGCGCGGATAACGCGTCAGTGCCTTAGGCATTAGGCGTCAGCGCGGGTGTCGATAGACGCCAGCAGGGCCTGACCGAACTGTTCGGCCAAACGTTTACGGGAGCCAGGGGCAACGTTGCGGTTGATGATATCGGTGGCGCAGTTACCTAAAACCATTAGGGCGAGATCGGTTGGGGTCTCATTTTTCTCAAGGACCAAGATCAATTGGTTCAGCAAGGTTTCTACTTCATCATTGCTGTATTTAGACAGAATCGCCATTCGATTTCCTGTGAGGTTAACTTAGTAATAGAATCAAGGCGCAGTATAATAGCCCAATTCAAAGCTAACCACTAACCCTAGGAACACGATGTTAAAAATCGATCAGGCCATCCTGCATGGCGTTCAGCGAAATCCTGAGGGGCAACTGACCTGTAAGTTGCGTCCGCAGCCATTAAATCACACTGAAGCGCTGGACGAGTTGCTCGGCGAACTTCATCGCTTATACACCGCTAAAGCGGGTAAAGGCTTTGGCCACTTTGGGGTGCCCGAGGGCGATGGTGAACCAAATGACGCCTTTAAAGAGGCGCTGCTTGAGTGGCGCAGCGGTAACCTGGGTTTTGTTGAGTTAAGCGGGAAAGCCGGTCAGTTGCTTGAAACTGAACTGAGCAAATACGATTTTGCCACCGGCGGTTATCTGCTGATGGCGGCGTACAACCATATGGCTTGTGACTACCTGTTTGTGGCATTGATGTCTCCAAAACCGAGTGTGTCGGTTTCCCAAGAGATGGAAGTGATGGGATCGGAGCACCTAGACCTGTCTAACTTGCAACTGGCGGCGCGCATTGACCTTACTGAGATGCAGGCGGATCCCACGTCGAAGAAGTACATCTCCTTTGTAAAGGGTCGCGCGGGTCGCAAGGTGGCTGATTTCTTCCTTGATTTCATGGGCTGCATCGAAGGCGTTAATGCCAAAGTTCAAAACAAAGAGCTGGTTCAGGCGTTAGAAGACTACGTAGCAACGACGGATCTGGATAAGGGCGAGCAGCAGGGGTGTCGCGATGCGGTATTTGATTACTGCAAGACTCAGATCGATTCTGGCGGTGAGGTGATGCTAAAAGACATTGCTGATGAGTTTGCCGACCGCGGTGCGGAGGACTTCTATCAATTCACCTCTGCCGGTGAGTATGATCTGGAAGAGTCCTTCCCCGGTGATTCCAGCACCTTGCGCCAACTGAAAAAGTTTTCTGGTACCGGCGGTGGCGTTTCCATTAGCTTTGATGCTCAGCATCTTGGCGAGCGCGTGGTGTGGAATCCAGCAAATGACACCTTAACGATTCAAGGTGTGCCGCCAAATCTGCTGGATCAATTGCAAAGACGCACCAAAGCGTGATAAAAATCACATTTGTGAGGGCCTGATGGCAAACATCAGGCCCTTTTTTTTGAATTTGATTTGCAGTAACAACCAGACTGGCACTCTGATCACTATCACTTGTGGCCCTTAACGATCTTTGGCGGTTCTTACGTTGTTGCGAGGTGGGTTGTTGGCGCTAATGTCAGCAGCACCTCTTGCTTCAATTGAGTCGGCTGGTTGGTTTTAACGGCGCGATCATTGGCTTGCCAGTTGGGCATAATCTAGGCCAACGGGGCTAGGCAAAATGCTATCTCGATGTACAAAAATGTAAAAATAGCGTTTTCGAGTGGTTTTTTATGCATGCTTAGTGAATTTGTAATTTACATTGCCCTTTCTCTAAGATAGTCTGCGCAGCAAATCGAATATTGTGAATAACTATTCGGAATCCGGCGGATTTCGAATATGAATACCTAAGGTGCGGGTTATGCAAAAGCAAACACCACAACTGTCTGAGTTGAAAAGCAGCCGTAATATGCTGCTGTTCGTCCTGCCTTCTCTGTTGGGCATTTTCCTGTTTATGACGCCAATGATGTTTGAGGGTGGCTTGACCATTCCCATTGCTGTCTTAAAGGATGCCCTGTTATCCGCATTGGGTGGCAGTGCGGGCACCGTTGTGGCTGCGGTTTTGATCGTCTCTGCGATTTTCACCATCGTGGCAAGCGTGTTTAAGCCGAAGGCGTTGCTGAGTAATGAGATGTTTAACGATATCTTCAATATTTCCGCAGGCTGGGCCGCGACCCGTGTAATTGGAGCGGCATTCGTTGCTATGGTGGTTGCTGGCGTTGGCCCAGAGGCGGTAATCAGTGACAATACCGGCAGTTTTGTGTTCGCCGAGCTGATGCCTTCTTTGCTGGCGGTGTTCATTTTCGCTGGCTTATTGTTGCCGCTGCTGACTCACTTTGGTTTGCTTGAGATGATTGGCAGCTTGCTAACCCGCGTAATGCGCCCACTGTTTAACCTTCCTGGCCGCTCCGCTATCGATTGTATGGCGTCTTGGCTAGGTGATGGCAGTGTTGGTATTTTGATGTCCAGCAAGCAATACGAAGAGAAGCGTTACACTCAGCGTGAAGCCGCGGTAATTGGCACCACGTTCTCTGCGGTTTCCATCAGCTTTTCATTGGTGGTGATTGCCCAAGTTAAACTGGAACATCTGTTTATCCCGTTTTACGCTACCGTATGTTTGGCTGGTGTTATTGTGGCGATCATCGTGCCGCGCCTTCCGCCTCTGTCTAACAAGAAAGACCTGCTTATTGATGGCAGCAAGCGTCTGGTCGACACCGAAGTGGTGCCAGAAGGTCAATCGGTTCTCTCTTACGGTCTGCAAAATGCGTTGACCGTCACTAGCAAAATTGACAGCGTTGCTTCCGTGGCTAAAGTGAGCGTTAAGAACGCATTGGACATGGTGTTTGGCGTACTGCCTGTGGTCATGGCGGTCGGTACCATTGGCTTGATTGTGTCTGAATACACGCCAATTTTCACTTGGTTGGGAATGCCATTCGTTCCTTTCCTTGAGCTGCTTCAGGTTCCACTGGCGCAGCCAGCATCAGAAACCATGGTAGTGGGCTTTGTGGATATGTTTATCCCATCAATTATCGCTGCCAGTTTCGACAGTGAGATGACCCGCTTTGTGGTCGCGGCACTGTCTGTAACTCAGCTTATCTTCTTGTCTGAAGTGGGTGCGCTGTTGTTGGGTAGTAAGATTCCGGTAAATTTGCTAGAGATGTTCATTATCTTCCTGCTTCGTACCGTAATCTCTCTGCCAGTGATTGCGGGCATGGCTCACCTGATTTTTTAAATCAGTATTTTGAAAAATATAGAAAAAGCCAGCTAGCTGCTGGCTTTTTCGTATCTGGACTATGTGGTTAACCATACCTAGAATGGCGTATAAATTGATTGCGGTGAGTAAATTATGTCTACCAAAAATACGGTAATTCTTGGAATCAGTATCTTGTTGGCGTTTATTGGTGCCAGTGCCATTGTAACCAACGGCATGCTGGCGTTTAAATCGATGGAACGAACCGTGGTGGTTAAGGGGCTGGCTGAGCGCGAAGTGGACGCGACCACGGCCATTTGGCCGATTCGAATGACTAGTGCTGGCAATGACTTAGAGGGCATTTATCAGTCTTTGGAGGGGCAGTCTCAAAAGGTTCGAGCCTACCTCCTTAATCTTGGTTTTCCCGAGTCAGAAATTACCCTGAGTACGCCTCAGATCGTCGACAAGTTAGCGCAGTCATATGGAGAAAATTCGCCTCTTCGTTACAGTGGCAGCGTAACTCTGACGCTTTATACGAGTAAAGTTCAAACTGTGATTTCGGCACGGCAGCAGTTATTGCAGTTAGCTAAGCAGGGGGTTAATCTGGCTTCCGAAGATTATAACGCGCGAACGGAATTTCTATTCACTGGGTTAAACGAGCTGAAGCCTGAAATGATTGAGCAAGCGACCCGTAATGGTCGAGAAGTAGCTCAACGTTTTGCTCAAGATTCCGACAGTGTATTAGGAAAAATTCGCCGCGCTCAGCAAGGGGTGTTTTCGATCCGCGACCGCGATTCGACGACGCCTCACATTAAAAAAGTAAGAGTGGTTTCAACCATCGAGTACTACTTAACTGATTAAGGAGCGGCAAATGCGCATACTGGTAGCCTTAGCCCTTTTAACGGCCCTAGCTGGCTGTGCAAGCAATGATTCTGTCCAAGAACCTCGCACACTTTTGGCTAACGAATTAGTGGCTAATGTCACCGCCGATGATTTTGAGATCTGCTTTAAGGTTCCTGTCGGTGAGTATCTGGCGGGTCCGGTGATGGGCAAAGCCACAGTCATGAATATTCAGGGTAAACACTACCAGCTCGATCTGCCCATGGAGTTTGTCTCTAAAGAGTATCTTCCTGCAATTAAAAGCATTTTGATGCTGAAGCACCCTGAATATAAATACCATTATCGTTTAAGCCCAGAGGGCAAACAGATCTGGAACTCGTTGCGCCAACGGGTTGATAATGGCGAGCTGGTTGAGCTTGAGACCTACCCGAAAACAGGGTTTTGGCATCATACCTATCAAGGCCCGTCGCTGGATTACGCTGAACACGGCGAGCAGGGCGGTTCGTTATAAAACGCAACCCATTAAAAAGGCCACCTCAAGGGTGGCCTTTTTTGCATCTAAATATCAGCGGTCAAACTGAAGCCGTTGACCAACTGGCTCGCTGGTGGCGTTGCTACCATCAAAGACTCGAATGCCGCCAACCCAAGTGCTTTCGATGGATGAGCGGAAGGTGTGGCCTTCAAAGGACGACCAGTTGCATTTATACAGGATGTTGTCTTTGGACACCGTGTATGGCTTATCCAGATCCACCAACACCAAGTCTGCCCAATAACCTTCACGCAGGTAACCCCGATCTTTCAGGTTAAAACGCTCGGCTACGGCGTGGCTGGTTTTCTGAACGATGGTCTCAAGGGACAGATCGCCATTATGGTAGTGCTCGAACAGTGATTGCAGTGCATGTTGAACCAGAGGCACACCCGATGGTGCTTTGAAGTAGGTATTTTGTTTCTCTTCCCAAGTGTGTGGGGCGTGGTCGGTGGCGATGATGTCGATGACGTCCCGCTTTACCGCGTCCACAATGGCAGCGCGATCCCGCTCGGTTTTCACCGACGGGTTACACTTAATTTGCGCACCCAAGGTGTCGTAATCTTTGTCACTGTAGTAGAGGTGATGGACACAAGCTTCCGCAGTGATATTGGCACTGGAGAGGCTATCGAGGGATTTATTGGCTTCGAACAGCGCCAGCTCTTCTGCGGTGGTAATGTGCAGTACGTGCAGTCGAGTGCCGTGAGCTTTGGCCAGTTCAATGGCTGTTTTGGTCGACTTGATGCATGCTTCACGAGAGCGAATTTCGCCATGAAGCTTCATAGGCACCGCATCACCAAATTTGGCCTTGGCAGCCTCTTCGTTAGCGGCAATCATCGGCGTATCTTCGCAGTGGGTGGCAATTGGCACCTTGGCGTTGGCGAAAATGGCTTCCAGTGTTTCGCGGTTATCGACCAACATGTTGCCTGTTGAGGCACCCATAAAGATCTTAATGCCACAGGCGGCCTGAGGATCTAAGTTTTTGATCTCTTCTAGGTTATCGTTGGTAGCACCGAGATAGAACGCGTAGTTGGCGACCGAGACCTGCGCAGCGCGGTCGTATTTGGCTTCCAGTGCGGCGGCATTGGTGGTTTGTGGGTTTACATTTGGCATCTCCATGAAGCTGGTGATGCCGCCGGCAACTGCGGCGCGGGATTCCGTTGCCATGCTGCCTTTTTGGGTTAAACCTGGTTCCCTGAAGTGTACCTGGTCATCAATCATCCCGGGGATCAGCAATTTGCCCGTTGCATCGATTACCTGCGCGCCATCTGGCGCAGTTAGGTTCTGGCCAATTTTAGCAATTCGGCCTTGAGCAATCAGCAGATCACTTTGCTGGCGGATGCCTTCGTTTAACAGGGTGGCATTTTTTATTAAGGTGGTTGTCATGTCAGGCCCTTGGTTCTTGTATGGGTACATTCGCCACCTATAATAGCGGAGACTGGGGCAACTCGCCTATAAGGACTTGGAATGTTATTACGTTTATTTATTGTTTTTTCGTCTGTTTTTTTTAGCCTTTTGGCACAAGCTGTGGAACTGGAGGGGCAACTGACTCAAGGGTCATTGATACGCACCTCGGTCGAACCTGGCAGTCAAGTCTGGTTGAATGGTCAATCGATTCGTGTGGCCGACAATGGCGGAGTGGTGTTTGGATTTGGTCGCGATGCAGAGCTTACTCACACGTTGAAGGTGGAAACCCCGTCGGGCAAGGTAGTGGAGCAGCCCATCCAATTGGCGAAGCGAGAGTACCGGTTGCAGCGTATTGAGGGCATCGCCAAAAAGATCATGGAGCCGGATGAGGCCGCCATTAAGCGTTCACGTCAAGACTCTGCGCAGGTGAAGGCTGCACGAGCTACCGATTCCGATCTGATGGCATGGCAGTCTAGCTTTATTTGGCCGGCGCAGGGGCCTATTACTGGGGTGTATGGTAGCCAGCGTATTTACAATGGCGTACCAAAACGTCCTCACTTTGGAGTGGACGTTGCTGGACCCACAGGCACAAGCGTGGTGGCGCCGGCAGATGGCGTTATCACCCTAGCGGTACCAGATATGTTTTTTTCCGGTGGCACAATGATCATCGATCATGGCTATGGTGTCTCTAGCAGCTTTCTTCATCTGTCGAAGTTGTTGGTTGAAGTGGGTACCAAGGTAAAGCAGGGGCAGGTGGTGGCTGAAATCGGTGCTACGGGCCGAGTGACTGGGCCTCATCTAGATTGGCGCATTAACTGGTATGGGGAGCGTTTGGACCCCGCATTATTGGTACCGCCAATGCCGAGGAAAAAATAGAAACGTCAAAAGAACGCGGATTTTACAAATTTGTCGTTGAGCGTTCTGGCGGAAGTTGCTAGCATCAAATTGCTGGTGACTTTCGCATGGATGTGATTGATATTCAAAGAGTATATGGTCAATCTCTTACATAGTTTTCAGCAAACTCTTATTGACTAATAATGATTGCCACAAGGAGTGTGACATGAACCATCAAGCAACACAGCTGTTAATTAAACTCGGCTTAGACGCAGACCTCCATCAGCGTTTTAATGTAAACCCTGATCTGGTTATGGATGAATTGGGTTTGGATATGGAAGCTAAGTCTGAAGTCTTGAAATTATCCGATGCAAAATTCTCCAAAGTGGGCGATAAAAAGCTAGTTGAAATTTTTACACTTCCTAATTTCGTTGGGATTTCTAACTAGTGATTTGTACTTCTAAGTGGCTAAAATTGTATTTGGTTTTAGTCACTTTTATACCTGTTTTAGCCAGCGGATCTGAATATGATGATTCGTTGGTTAGAAAGTTATATGACTATCCGGCAAGCAAAGCTCTTCAGATAGTTTATGACCGTTTACTCTTGGCCGAACCGAATTCGCAAGAACAGTGCATATTAATCAGAGCAAAGGCTGTCACTTACTTCAGGCTGGCTCAACGCACTAACGCATTGGTTTCGGCTAATGATGCCTTAAGGTGTGCTGCGCGCCTGAATGATACCAGAACATACGCTTCAGCAATTTCAGTCAAGATGATTTCTCTATCTCACTTGGATCGAGAGTTGGAGGCTTATGAGACGGTTTTAGAATATTACCGAAGCCGGTACTTGAATTTGGAAGATCCTTTAGTAAACATGGTGTTTATGAATTTGGCATCTATGATGGTTACTATGGGGGATACATCGCTTGCAAAAGAGATGGCGACTGCTGTTAATAAAGATGTTGCGACTGAAAGCCCAATGTTCAGGTGTCAATATTATTTAGGTTTAGCATCTATTGCGTCCGAATCAAATGATATTGTTGGTACGGAAACATGGGTGCCAAAGGCAAATGAAGAGTGCATTGGAATCGATTCGACAAATAAATCAATTCTTTTGGTCACTAACTCTAGTTTAGCAAAATTTAATAATGATTATGAAAAGGCTAGAGATCTACTTGAGGAATCGATGCATCACTTCGAGAGTGAAGATCCTAGTTCAGAACGTTGGTATATTTTAAGAGAAATGTTAGAAATATACTACGGGCTCGGTGAGTTTGAGAAAGTTAAATGGGCCGCAGATCAATTGTTAAGCGATTTTGCTCATAGAAATACATTTAATTTTCGCTCTCTTGCATTAAAGTATTTAGCAAAAGTTGCAACTGACGAGAAAGATTACGAACTTGCGGCTGATTATTGGCGCAAACACTCTTTTGCACAAGAGCGATATAGCTTCCAACAACAACAAAAATTGGTCGCTCAGCATAGAATAAAGATGCAATCTGAATTTAACATTGATCTTAAGCAGCTTGTTGATAAAAACCAAGAGCGAGAGATTGATCAAAATACTCGGTTTGCAGTTTTACTGGTACTGATGCTTACCATTATTGGTGTGTTGTATTGGTTATATCGCTCTAGGTTAAGCTTGCTAAGTAAGCTTCGTCACGTTGAGCAAGCATCTAAAGACCCAATCACAATGGCGCCGCCAAAGAATCGCTGGATGGCTGATTGTCGACAGATGATGGCGCCGCTTGATCCCAGCACCCCTATGGCGATGGTGTTGGTAAAGGTTGAGCAACTGCATGAGATCAATCAAGAGTATGGTTATGAAGTGGGCGATCAAATCCTAACTGAGGTGTCTACGCTTCTCCGTCGGAAAATCGACGATCAAATGCAGTTAGGCCGAGTCAGTGGTTCGGTATTCGCCATATGCTGCGGTGGAATTTCCCAACAAGGGGCAGCAGAGTTTGCCGAAAATTTATTCGCTCAAACTTTGGCAATGCAGAATCCGGAGCAACTCAATGATGCGTTAGTGATCAGCTTTGGCGTGTCCGGTCATCATAAACAGTTACCTATCAACGAGCTTTTGATTAAAGCGGAAACTGATCTCAGACGTCGTAGAGATCAACCATTTGATCTTAAGGAGATTACGCAATCAGTTGAACGTGCGGGCAGGGAAGCACGTAAGCAGCAACAACAGCAACAGGTGGAGCAATGGAAGCAAGAATTGGAGCCTTAGACGTTGTCGGCGTTGGCATCAACGTGCCAATGCAAACAACACAGCGAACCGAATCAATCATTCGCAGCGCTGATATCGTCTATTACGGGCAGTCCTCCAGCATAGCTGAAGCGTACATTGAGGGACTGAACCCAAACAGTTTCTCGATTCAGCGGCACTATCACGAACAACCTAACCGCCACCGAGCCTATCTGGCGATGAAAGATGAGGTGATGTCGGCGGTGGCGGCAGGAAAAAACGTGGCGTTGGCCATGTATGGCCACCCTAGAGTGTTTGCTGATTTTCCCAAATGGTGTGTGGATGAAACCAGAGAGTTAGGTGGACGAGCCCAGTTTCATGCTGCCGTCGGTGCCGACTCTTGCCTAGTGGCCGATTTAGAAATTGATCCTGGTCGTAACGGCATTCAGCACTATGAGGCGACCCATCTGCTGATGTACGACATTAATATTGCGCCAACGACTTGTCTGGTGTTGTGGCAGATCTCTCTGGCCGGAGATGTGTCCATTAAAGAACTGCATCGAACTAAAGATGAGAACATTCAACATTTGGTGGACAAGCTTAAGCGCTGGTATCCAGCAGAGCATAAGGTGTGTATTTATGAGGCGGCCATTCACGCCTTAGATGGCAGTCGTCAAGAGTGGTTGCCATTGTCTGACCTGGCTTCAGCGGAGCTTTATGGCTTCAGTACTTTAGTGATTCCT
This sequence comes from Ferrimonas aestuarii, assembly GCF_005116665.1. Taxonomy (GTDB): domain Bacteria; phylum Pseudomonadota; class Gammaproteobacteria; order Enterobacterales; family Shewanellaceae; genus Ferrimonas; species Ferrimonas aestuarii. Next base: position 64,963 of record NZ_SWCJ01000014.1, read on the forward strand.
CCCATCTCAAAGCCCAATTGGGATCAGCAGGTACTTGATGCCATGGGGTTAAAAGCGAAAGAGTTGGGTAACTGGTAGGACGGGACATGAAATAAACAAGGGGCGAACTTCACGGTTCGCCCCTTTTTTTAATCGTTTTTTGGATCTGCTGACTTTTTGTTTTCCTTAATGAAAAGTCGTTGTTCTATAAGTAAATTTAAACATCGAAGATGAACAGATTTTAGTTCGAGTCTCGTTGACCGAATTTTTCCAGAATCAGCACCAGAGTAAAGCCGACAACGGCACAGGCGATGGCCAGCATCAGTTGGCTATGATCGCCGGTTAGCTGCTCGAACTGAGTTGGCGTTAGGTTTTCCTGAAGCAGTGGCACCTGCTCCCCTTTGGAGTTGGTTCGCCAAGTTAAGGTTTGCTTCCATGGCCAGATCTTACCTAGGGTGCCGATAAGCAGACCGGTAAGAAAAGCCAGAGTTGCTCCGTGAAATCGTTTTAATAGGAACGACAGAACGTGGGAGAAACTCAAGATTCCCAGAACCGCGCCAACCAGAAAAATGCCGATAATGTCGAACTCTCGACCGGTGATTGCTCCCAAAACCGGCGCGTACAGCCCCAACAGCAACAGGATAAAACTGCCTGAAATCCCGGGCAAAATCATCGCGCAGATTGCAATCATGCCCCCAATTAGAATATTGAGTGGGGTCGGGTCGAGCGCCAATGGGCTGGCCACCGAGATGGTGTAAGCAAATGCAGTTCCCACCAACAGCGACACCGCTGTGACTGGACTCCACTGAACCTGCTTTCCGATGTGCACAATGGAGATCAGAATTAGCCCAAAGAAAAAGCTCCAAAGCCCGATGGGTTCATGAACCAATAGGTAGGAGATCACCTTGGCAAAGGTCGCGATGCTAATGCCGATACCGGTAACCAGAGTAACGAGGAAGCTGCCATTGATGTGCTTCCACGCCGCAGCCAATCCTTGTTTGCGCCATAGGCCGATAAGGCTTGGGTTAATGCGACGAATACTTTCGAGCAGGGTATCGTAGATACCGGTAATAAAAGCAATGGTGCCGCCGGAGACACCGGGAACCACATCCGCGGCGCCCATGGCCATCCCTTTGGCAAAGGTTTTAATATCCAATTTCATATAACTGGCTGTAAAAAATAGTGATAGGCGGCATTATAGGGCCAGCAAGTAGAAAAGTCGTGTAAACGAGGATGCAATGCATTGGGATTCATTAATTGAGAGACGTGGTAGTGACAGCCTGAAATGGCAGCGCTACCAAGATGAGTCGGTGCTACCCATGTGGGTTGCAGATATGGATTTTGCCATTCCTGATCCTGTGGTCGACGCCATCGCAAAGCGAGCCGCCCATCCGGTGTATGGGTATGGGGTTATCTCCAATGAAACCAAAGGGGTAATCTGTGACTGGTTAGCTAGGCGTTGGCAGGTGAGTGTGGCGCAAAGCCACCTGGTCTCTGTGCCGGCGGTTGTGCCAGGATTTAACTATCTGGCCCAAGGGTTTTCCAAAGTGGGCTATTTCACCCCAAGTTATCCGCCTATCGCTCAGGTGGCGGCAAATCTCAAGATTGAGTCGGTAGCCATCGCGCTGGAAGCTCATGAAGAAGCGGGGAAACGTGTATTCCCGATGCCTTTGGCTCAGCTTGAAACAGCGGCGCAGCAAGGGATGGACGGGTTCATTTTGTGTAACCCCCATAACCCAGGGGGCACCATCTGGACTGAAGAGGAATTGAAGCAGCTTGTGGCGCTCAGTCGGCGCTACGGCTTTGAGATCATCAGTGATGAGATCCATGGGGATCTGATCATGCCGGGCAATCAACACCGCTCGCTGCTGAACTACATCGGCCCAGATGATAAGGCGGCAGTGTTGGTGTCGTCGGGTAAGAGCTTTAACCTGGCGGGGTTACCTCAAGCGTTTGCCATTGTGCCAAATTCAGAGCAGAGACTGGCTTTAAAACAGCGTCTTTCCGGTTTTGCTCCGGCGCATAATGTACTGGCCATTACTGCCATGGAAGCGGCGTATCGACATGGTGAGCCATGGCTGGACAGTTTGAGAGAGTATCTTTGGAATAACTGGTTAGAGATTGATGGGAAACTGGGGGCGATGCCGCAATTGACCTTGATGACACCTCAGGCGACCTATCTGGCGTGGATAGATTGCCGGGCACTAGGCTGGGCTGATCCGGTTAAGGTGTTTGAAAGCTATGGGGTTGGCTTGTCCTGCGGCGCGGACTTTGGCAGCAGAGGTTTCGTGCGTCTGAATTTTGCCTGCCCTAAGTCTCGGCTTCAAATCGCCTTAAGCCGGATGCAAAAGGCGATTACTGAATACCAAGGCTAGACCGGCATGGCGCCGATGACCTGGCGGATGTCATAGGGGTGAAGTTTGATGGTGAGCTGCTCCTGTTTAAAGGAGACCGTGGGGTTAGCCACCGGCTCATCATCGGCTTTGGAATCGCTGGTTTTTACTTCAATCCCTAAGGTACTGTCTTGAATCACCGGCCATTTAGCGGTAATCACAGGCAGTTGTCTGACGGCCTTTAGCATCTGATCGGCGGTGATTGCCTCACAGGGCAATACAAATTCGAGGTGCTCCCAACCGTCGCGGCGTTTGCGACCATCGGGGAAGGGCAGCTCAACCACCGACACCTGCCAATCCGCCACGTTAAGCGGTTCATCCAGTTCAATCAGGTAGATGGGGCGACCGTTAATGATCTTGTCTGACAGTATTTTGCCGCGTTTTTTAAACTGGGTAAGCAGATGATCCGCATCCTGCTTCTCCGTTACTCTCAGGGCAATGTGATCCACCGTTAGCCCAGCCTGGACCAAGCCCAAGCGACGGGCAAATTGAGTCATGTTGTGCCCAAATTCAGGTAGCTTGGACAAAAGCTGTTCAATGTTCATTTATCGATGCCTGTTGTAGGAGGTTACCGTCGAGATCCAAAACCCGCAGAGCATTGCCATCAAAATGCCCCAAACTCGGTGGATGGCCACCTTTGGGCAAAGTGATGGAGCCTGGGTTGAACATCAGCTTGTCATTTTGCCACATTGCCATGGGTAAGTGACTATGACCAAAGCAAAAAATATCTCCGCTGCCTAATGGTGGCAGCTTGTTTTCATTCCAAAGGTGCCCATGAGTAACAAACGCTCGTTTGCCACCAAGCAGCAGGTTGTTGTAATCCGCCAGAAGTGGGAACTCACACAACATCTGATCCACTTCGCTGTCGCAATTTCCACGAACCGCCAAGATGCGATCGGCATACTGGTTCAATAGCTCGGCGACCTTGGCTGGTTGATAGCCATCGGGAACCGGGTTTCGTGGGCCGTGGTTAAGGACATCACCTAATACGATAAGGTGTTTGGCTTGCAGGCGTTCGGCCCAAAACAGCGCTTTCTCAAGCGCGGGCAAGCAGCCATGGATATCAGAAATAAAAAGCATGGAATGAAAGGTTCGATCAAAAGCGTGTTTTTAGTCTAATCACAGTCACAGGTTAACGCTACTACTATGGTCTCAGGTTTTGATCCCTTACCGGTTTTGTGATCCCTCTCGGCCTGTGACGGTAAGATCTTCAGTAGCATGGGCGTGATTATCGACTCAAAGGAGCGCTGGCGATGGACACGCATCACTTCAGCCTGAACTCAAATTTGCACTTTACGCCTCGCCTGATCAGCCATCAGATGGCCGATGTCAGTCTGATGCTGCAACAGTTACTACCACAACGGACCTTAAGTAGCCTTGGTGAGCTTGAGTCGGCACTGGCTTTTGATTTGTGGATCGCTTCGTCTCGATTTGAACAGTTTGATAGCCATAATATTCAATCGGTGCTGCGCCTGTATGAGCATCATTTAGGCTTGGGTGTACAGGTCGAGTCCATCGCTTGGGATCTGAGTCAGTTTTTGGCTCAGTGTCACAATAGCGGCCACTGTCATTAGAGGTGAGTCTCAGTCTCGCACTTTGTTTTGGCAACCCATGGAGGCACTGGCTATGCTGGCGCCATGATAAAGATGATTCGAACCGGTTGTGCCCTGTTGTTGGGGATTGCCTGCGGCGCTTGGGCGACGCCTGTTGAGCCGGAAGGGCTTAGTCGTTTTCAGACACAGCACCAACTGCAATGCCAAGGGGCGCCAATGTTAATTGTGAGCCACGATCAGGCGGGCAGTGAAATGGTGCTCAGCGTACTGGATAAACAGCCAACCCTCGCTCGCCAGCAACTGCTCTATGTGGTAGATCGCAGCAAGGTACCGGGTTTGATCTTCTCTTGGTTTGTGAAGCCAGCACTGAAAAAGCGGGATTACCCAATCTGCCTTGTCGACAATACGTTTCTAGCGGAACTTGAGCGCCATGAAGCTAAGGTGTGGTTAATAACCGCCTCTGAATCCATTGCCGTTGGCGATGCCGCGAGTTTGGCCCAGGCTATTCAGTAATAACTTCCAGTCTGGCCATTCGACTGACATAAAAAAAGCGCTCTTCAGAGCGCTTTTTTGTGCTGTATTAGGCGGCAATTACCACACTCGGACGGCCAAGCCTTTCAGGTAGAAACCTTCTGGGAAGGCGCTGCCGATGGGATGATCTCCCGCTTGACTCAAGCGCTCGATGATCTGCGCGTCTTTGCCAGCATCTACGGCGGCGTCGGCCACGATCTTCTGGAACAGATTGGCGTCCATTAGGCCGGAGCAGGAGTAGGTCAGTAGGGTACCGCCGGGATTCAGAATCTGCATCGCCACCATGTTGATGTCTTTATAGCCACGACACGCTCCCATAAGCTGGGCTTTGCTGTCGGCAAATTTTGGTGGGTCGAGAATGATCACATCAAACTTGGTGCCGTTGTCTCGGTATTCGCGAAGTAACTTAAATACGTCCGCTTCTAAAAACTCAACCTTGGACAGATCCAGTTGATTGAGCTGCGCATTTTGCTTAGCCAGTGCCAATGCCGGACCAGATACGTCGGCATTCACAACCTTGGCGGCACCGGCCTTGAGGGCGTAGGTACCAAAGCCACCGGTGTAGCTAAAACAGTTCAATACGGTTTTGCCCTTGGTGTAGCGGCTGGAGGCAAGGCGGTTGTCGCGCTGATCCAGGTAGTAACCGGTCTTGTGTCCGCTGACCACGTCAACCAGCAGTTTCAGACCATTTTCTTCAATGGTCATCGGCTGTGGTGGCAGTTCACCTTTTAGCAGGCCTGAGGTGGGCACCAGCCCCTCTTTTTTACGAACATCGACGTCAGAGCGCTCATAGATGGCGCATTCAGGGTAGAGTTCACCTAATACTGAGATCAGATCACCGCGCCAAAAGTCGGCACCGGCACTAAGCAGTTGGCACACCAACACATTTTCAAAGCGATCGATGGTGATCCCTGGCAGCCCGTCAGACTCTGCCGCCACCAGACGGTAGCCAGTCACGCGGTCTTGGTGTGGCAGGAGATCCCGACCTTGCTGAGCTCGCTCAATGCGGCGTTTAAAGAATTCGCGATCGATCTCTTCGTTTTGGTCAAAGCTCCACATCCGAACTCGGATCTGCGACTCAGGAGAGTAGGCGCCTTTGCCTAGCCAGCGACCGTCATGGGACAGCACATCAACGGTCTGGCCAAGACCTGGCTTGCCGTTCACCTTCTTAATGCCTTTTGAGAATACCCAAGGATGGCGACGTAGCAGAGACTTCTCTCGGCCTTTTACCAAAACCACGCTATTAGTCATTGTTTTTTCCACACTAGCTGTCATGGCGCGGATTGTAGGTGTGATGGACGGTTGAGGCAAGGTGTAGGGAGCTTTGGGGCTGAATAGGTGCGGCAAAATCGGACGGGCGCTGCAGAAATCGGCAACTTTGGGGTCATTAACCCTGCAAATTGTTGGTCGAATTAAAAGTACCGTGCGAGTAACGAAAAATCCCCTTTACAGCGCATCGGAGATGTCGACAATGGCAAGCATTGATTTTGTGAGGGTAGGCCGTGGCCGACGTTAATTTTGATACCCGGGCAGACAAATTTGCCCGCAACATTTATGACAGCAGTAAGGGTAAGTTGCGCCAAGCGGTGGTGATGCGCGAATTGCTAGAGCACGCGTTGCCAAAAATACCCAAGGGCTGTTCATTACTGGATGCTGGGGGCGGTCAGGGACAACTCTCTTTGCAGTTAGCCGCCATGGGCCATGACATCACCTTGTGCGACCTGTCAGCGAATATGCTGGCCATTGCTAAAACCAATGCCGAGCAATCCGGGGTGGCCGAGCGGTTAACCACGCTCAATCTGCCAATTCAAGCTTTGGCAACCGAGCATCAACAGCAGTACCCATTGGTACTTTGTCATGCGGTGATGGAGTGGTTAGAGCATCCGCAGCAGACCATTTTAGAGTTGATTCCTCGCATCGCCCCAGGTGGCATGCTGTCGCTGATGTTCTTCAACTACCGCGGCATGGAGATGCACAATCTGGTGTGCGGTAACTTTGATAATCTAGGTCATGCCATGGTGCATGGCAAAAAGAAGGTCAAACTGGCGCCTAAGCATGGGTTCGATAATCAAGAGATTATCCATCTGCTGCAACAGGCGGGCTTGGTGTTAGAGCGTCAGGTCGGGGTGCGGGTGATTCATGACTACCTTCGCGATAAGTCGATGCAGGAGAATCGCCTCGAGGAGTTGACGCAACTGGAGCTGCTCTATTGTGATCAGCCGGTGTTTCGCGATCTGGGACGATATACCCATCTTTTGCTGAAAAAGCCTGCTTAATTCGCATATTACAGCGATTTAACACTGTGCGGCAGATCTAAACTTTTTTTCCGTTTTTTGACAGCGGCAGCCTAACTTGGCATCGTGCGGTGATTAAAATCGAAAATCATTACTGTTTTTGGGGGCAAGGTGCGCCAACAACTCAGAGCCATAAAGCTCGATAATAATAAGCCATTGCTTATCGGCCTCGGGGCCGGTGTTGTACTGGCTGCGATGCTCTGGAGCGGGGCCCAGCAGCCTTACAGTAAGATTCGGCTGCCACAACTGACCAGCAGCGAGTGGCAAGCTCCGGAATCAACCGCCGACGTTGAGATTCCAGCCACCCTTATCTATGAAATTGCTGAAGGCGACAGCCTAAGCGGCATCTTCTCTTATTTGGATATTAGCCAAGCTCAGATGTATCAAGTGCTGGAAGCGGATTATGCGGTGCTGGCTTTGGATACCCTAAGGCCGGGAAACCGATTAGGTTTCTGGCTTGATGAAGCCGATAACAAGCTGATGGCGCTGGAGTTGGCATTCAATCCAGCTCATAAAGTGCGTTTTACTCGGGTGGAAGATGGGTTTGAAGTGGAAGAGATCCGCCTTGAGGGGCAGTGGCGTGCTGAGTCGATTACCGGAGAGGTGCATGGCAGCTTCTCCAAAGTGGCCAGCGAAGTGGGCCTCAGTGCCAACGATGTGGCTACCATCGCCAACCTGTTTAAAGATAAGTTTAACTTCCGCCGCGATCTGCGCGCCGGTGACAAATTTGGCGTAGTTCGTCAGTCGCAATTTGTGGAAGACGAGTTCACCGGCAATCGCGAAGTGTTGGCGGTAAGCTTTAGCCGTGGCGATAAGCATGTGGAAGCATTCCGCCATACCGATGGTCAGTTTTACGATGGCGAAGGCGGTAGCCTCCAGAACGCGTTTTTGAGCAGACCCTTTAATGGCAACTACCGCATAAGCGATAACTTCAATCCTCGACGCCTGCATCCAGTGACCGGACGGGTGAAACCTCACAATGGCACCGATTGGGCTTTGCCAAGTGGCACGCCGCTGCTCGCAGCGGGGGATGGCGTGGTAACCCGAGTGGAAAACCACCCCTATGCGGGCCGGTATGTGGTGATTGATCACGGCAGCCGTTACCGCACCCGTTATCTGCACATGTCAAAAGTGCAAGTTCGTAAAGGTCAACGCGTTACTCGTGGCCAGCGCATCGGCTTGTCTGGGGCCACAGGCCGGGTCACTGGCGCCCACCTTCACTATGAGTTTCACATCAATGGCCGCCCAGTCAATGCACTCACGGCTAAGATCCCGAAAGCCACCGCCGTGGATAAGAGTGAACGCCAGCAATTTTATGCATCGGTTCATGACTATCGTAAGCTGATGGGCGTGGAAGGGGAGTAGAGGGCTTATTCGTCACCATTGCCCTGAATAAAGGGCTGAACTCAAAGATTGAGCTCAGCCTAGAGTTGGTGCTTAGTTGCTATCGATAATTTGAGTGAGGCCACTGTAGGGGCTAAGCACGGTATTGAAGTTAATCAGTTCGGCTTCTTTGGTGATGAAGTCGATAAACTGAGCGGCGGCATTCGAAAGTGCTTTCTTATTAGGGTAAACCAGCCAACCAGTACTCTTCATTGGGGTTAACTCAGGGAGTAAGGCAACCAGTAGCCCTTGCTTTACCAGTTGGTTGCCGATATGCCTTGGGTAGAAAAATAGTCCCGCGCCTTTTAGCCCTGCATGCAGTAAGTGCTCGGGGTGATTGACGGTTAGCCTGCTTTTGGTGTTCTGGGTGAAGCCTTCCTGAAACACATCTTTAATTAACTTACCGTTTGGCTGTCGCCATTGAATAAACCGGTGCGCTTCCAGATCCGAAATCCGTTTGGGTGTTGGGTGTTGGTTTAGGTAGCAAGGACTGGCATAGCAGCCAAAGTCTACCTGCTTCAAAGGTCGAGCGATCAGGCTTGAATCTTCCAACTGATCCCCCACGCGAAATGCCACATCGATGTGATTTTCAATTAAGTTCGTCTCTTGCGCATGGGTAATAACCTCCACGGTAACTTTGGGGTTAAGCGCCATAAATTCGTGGATGCCGTCGAGCAGGTGCACAATTTCTGGTAAGGGTAAAACTTGAATTCGCAGGTGGCCGGTGAGTTCGAATGCGTTGCTGTCTAGACGTTGCAGCAGATTGTCCCAATCGGCGACCATCGATTTGGTTTCTTGGTAAAACAGTTGGCCTTTTTCGGTTAGGGTCAAGGTTCGAGAGCTACGATGAAATAGGTGCGCGTTGATCTCCTCCTCTAAGCCTTTAAGCCTCCTACTGAGATTGGATTTTGGCAGCGACAGTAGGTCGGCAGCGCGGACCAAACTGCCGGAATCCACAATAATATGAAATAGTTTGATGTCTTCGGTTTTCATTGGCTACTCACATTCAGTCTCTTTGCTCAATGGCATTTATCGCCTTTTTTGTTCCGAATATCGAAACCTTTGGTTCCGGTAAGTCCTGTTGTTTGGGATTGTAACGCTTCTCATAATGGTCGCAACAGCAGTAAATCGATGAAGGTGACATTAGGTGGTAACAAAGAGATTGATGTTGACGGTGGTAAGTGTGGCCGTTATGACGCTTTTGAGTGGCTGTAAGGAGACAGAAAAGGCTCATCAGGACGTGATTCGACCGGTCAAACTGATTGAGGTGCAGTCGGCGGCAGACAAGATTCGTTATTTTCCGGCGGTCGTTGCTGCCCATAAGCCCGCAGAACTGGCGTTTCGTGTCAGTGGCGTTTTGACCGAGCTGGCGTTAAAGGAGGGGCAGCAGGTTGATAAGGGCCAGGTATTGGCACAACTGGATGACCGAGACGCTCGGCATTCGTTGGCGAATGCCGAGGCCGATTATGAGCTGGCTCAATTGGATCATCGCCGAAAACAGAAACTGCTTGAGAATAATCTCATCTCTCCGGCTGAAGTCGACGTCGCTAAGGCGCAGCTGAAATCCTCAAAGGCCGCATTGGCGTTGGCGAAAAATCAACTTGAATACACTCAGATTACCGCCCCCTTCTCTGGTGTTGTGGCTAAGGTACACACCGATAATTATCAAATGGTTCAGGCGACTCAGGTGATTTTGACCTTACAGCGGGACGACCTTATGGAGCTGAAAGCTCAAATACCTGAGTCGCTGCTTATTCAAACCGAGCCCAGCAGTCTGGGAGAGCAGATGCGAGCCTTTGCTCGCTTTGAACTGCCTAGTGGCGAAACTCAGCCAATGCCGTTGACTTACATGGAGCACAGCAGTGTTGCCAGCACCGGCAGTCAGACCTATGAAGTGACCTACGCGATGACCCCGCCTGTGGGGTTGAATGTGATAGCGGGCATGAGCGCCGAAGTGGGCATCGACCGCAGCCGCTTACTCATGAGCTCCGCTGCGTCGGTGGTGGTTCCCATCGATGCGGTAGAGCGTGATGATGCGGCTCACCAAGCGCAAGTGTGGGTGTTTAACCCCGCCACTGGTCGAGTCTCGCCTCATTCCGTCACCCTAGGCAAATTGAATGGCAAGGGGATTGAGATCACCGCTGGCCTCGAAGCGGGAACCCAGATTGTCGCCTCCGGCATAGCGCTTCTAAGTCCTGATCAACAGGTCAAGGCTCTGAGCTGGCCGCGGGGGATTTAACGATGAATATTGCTGAATACAGCATTCGAAATCATGTCATCAGTTGGTTGGTTGTGGTGCTGCTAACGGTGGGGGGCGTACTCTCTTTTACCAAGTTGGGCCAACTGGAGATGCCGGAATTTACCATCAAAAACGCGTTGGTGATCACCCAGTATCCAGGGGCTTCGGCACAGCAAGTCGAGGAAGAGGTGACCTTGGCTTTAGAAGATGCCATCCAGCAGATGTCGCAGCTGAAACACGTGACCTCCATCAATACCGCAGGAGTATCACAGATTGAAGTGGAGATGGAGGACATCTACGACAAGACGCAATTGCCTCAGATTTGGGATGAGCTGCGCCGCCGAGTCAACGATAAGGCGATGACGTTGCCTCAAGGGGTGAATGCGCCAATGATCATCGATGATTTTTCAGATGTGTACGGTTACCTGTTTACCCTAACTGGTGACGCTTACAGCAACCGAGAGCTGGGCAATCAGGCTGATTACCTCCGCCGAGAATTAGTGTTAGTGCCTGGGGTTAAAAAGGTGGTGGTTGAGGGCCGAGTTCAAGAGCAAGTGATGGTGGAATTTAGCCAGCAGAAGCTTGCTGCGCTTGGGCTAAATCCGGATTACCTTTATGGTTTGCTGCAAACTCAAAATGGGGTATCCAATGGTGGTCGAGCGCTGCTTGATGGTAATCGGATTCGGCTGCACTCTACTGGGGAGTTCACCGATGTAGGGGAATTGGAGCGGGTGTTAGTCAGTCCCCCAGGCAGCACTGAGCGGGTCTATCTTGGTGATATTGCCAAGGTGTATAAGTCGACCTCAGACAGCCCACAGACTCTCTATCGCAGTCAAGGGGCGCCGGCACTGTCTATTGGGATCTCATTTGCCTCCGGCGTCAATGTGGTCGACGTGTCACAGGCAATTAGCGACAGGCTAGAACAGTTACAGGGCTCAATGCCCCTTGGGATGACATTAACTCCAATGTACAACCAAGGTGCCCTAGTTGATAAGTCGGTTAGTGGGTTTCTGGTTAACCTCGCTTCGTCCGTTGTGATCGTTATCGTGGTGCTGCTAATTACCATGGGAGCTCGCTCCGGCATGTTGATGGGAGCGGTGTTGCTGATCACCATTTTGGGTACCTTTATTGGCATGAAGCTACTCGGGGTGCAGCTGCAATCGATCTCTTTGGGTGCTCTGATCATTGCACTGGGGATGTTGGTTGATAACGCCATTGTGGTTACCGACGGCATTTTAGTGGGGCTTCGAAAGGGCTTAACTCGGCTAGAAGCGGCCAAGCGTATCGTCAGTCAGACTCAGTGGCCCCTGCTCGGAGCCACCGCCATCGCCATCATCGCCTTTGCGCCCATCGGCTTGTCTGATGATGCCTCTGGAGAGTTCTGTGGCTCCCTATTCACCATTTTGTTGCTCTCGTTGTCCATCAGTTGGTTAACCGCGATAACCATCACGCCGTTTTTCTGCCACCTGTTGTTTAAAAATCAGGAGCAATCTGAGCAGCAAGCGCTTTATCAGGGCGTTGGCTATGCCATCTACCGCAAAGTGCTGGATGTTGCCATTCATCACCGTTTGGCAACGGCACTCGTGGTGGTGGCTATGATGGCTTTGGCCAGTTTGGGCATGTCGAAGGTAAAAAACGTGTTCTTTCCCCCTTCGAGTACGCCGATGTTTATGGTGGACATCTGGATGCCGGAAGGCACCGACATTCTGCATACCCAGCGCCTTGTTGCTGAGATTGAACAGAAGTTGCTTGAGAAAGAGGCGCTACAACCTTCCGGAATGAGCAACATGACAGCGGTGATTGGGCAAGGGGCGCAGCGATTTGTGTTGGATTATGTGCCAGAGAAAACCTACGCCGCCTACGGGCAGTTATTGATAGAGATGGACTCCCTTGAAAGCATGCGAGCCCAAATGCCGGTGCTGCAAGTCTGGTTACGGGATCAGTTTCCTCAGGCGCAATATCGACTGAAAACACTGCAAAATGGGCCAAACCCAGCGGCGCGTATTGAAGCTAGGTTCTATGGCGATGACCCGTACGTATTACGAGAACTGGCAGCCCAGGCAGAGCGGGTTTTACGCAATGAACCGTTGGCGGACAACGTGCGCCACAATTGGCGAAATCAAACCTTGTTGATGCGGCCTGAGCTCGACTTGATGCGTGCCCGCAGCGCCGGTGTGAGCAAACAGGACTTAGATGCGGCTTTGCTGCGAAATTTCAGTGGTCAGACCGTGGGGCTGTACCGGGATGGCTCCCACCAATTGCCGATTGTGGCACGCTCGCCATCGTCAGAACGCTTAGATTTGGACAGCTTAGACAAGCTGCAGGTGTGGAGCAGCACCAACAATACCTTCGTTCCTGTGGGGCAGGTGGTTACGTCATTTGATGCACAATGGGAAGATCCCATTATTATGCGCCGGGATCGCAAACGGGTCATCACCGTGATGGCCGATCCCGCCATTGGCTCTGGGGCCACGTCGGATGCCTTACTCTCCAAAATTAGGGCAAAAGTTGAAGCCATTGAACTGCCGGAAGGATATCAACTGGAGTGGGGCGGCGAATATGAGATGTCCACCGAAGCCAATGAGAGCGTTCAATCCTCAGCGCCGTTTGGTTATCTGGCCATGTTTGTGATTACGGTACTGTTGTTTAATTCGATACGACAATCACTGGCGATCTGGATCTGCGTACCTTTATCCATGGTCGGTGTCGCCGCGGGCCTGTTGGTGTTCGATGCCGCACTCAGCTTTCTCGCCATTCTGGGCATTTTGAGTCTCAGTGGCATGATCATTAAAAATGGCATCGTACTGGTGGACCAGATAAACCTTGAACAATCTCAGGGAAAGTCGCCGTATCAAGCGGTGATCGATTCATCCGTGAGCCGGGTCCGCCCAGTAACCATGGCGGCGCTGACCACCATGCTGGGGATGTTGCCACTGCTAACCGATGCGTTTTTTCAGTCACTGGCGGTAGTGATCTTCTTCGGTTTAGGGTTTGCAACCTTGCTGACGCTAGTGGTGCTACCCGTCTGCTACAGCTTGCTATTTGGCATCAAGGCTCCTGAAGCAAGTTAAAACCAAAAAGGGGCATCCACTTGGTTATCCAGGTTTCTACACCCTAGGTTCAAGCTTGCCTTATTGAGGTTGATACAACCTGACAACCCATCATCGACCCTCGTGGGTTTTGGCTTCGGGAGCTCATTGTCTCGAAGCCTTTTTTATGGGCTGCAGATGCAGGGTGGAGTTTGTACAAGAGAGGTCATTGCAACGGTTGCCAAAGAGCGGCTGTTGTCGCGCCTTTGGTTGTAGTAGTGGCTGGTTAGATCCCTTGGTGCATTGCGCCTAAGCTACTGCGGTAACTAAAGCGGTTGTCGCTGCTCGGTTCGTGGTGAATGTCTAGCGTTACGGTGAACTCACCCTCATCGTATAGCATCTCACAGGGGTAACCTTGAGATTTAAGCAGCCGCAGCATGGGGTGATTTTCACTGTGTACCAGCGCAATGACCTGCTCGACGCCCCAATATCGCCCCTGCTCAAACAGCTCTCTGACTAACACGCTGCCGATGCCTTTGTTTTGGTAGTCATCCACCACCAAGCAGGATAACTCCGCCACTTTGGATTGCTCGGTCGCGCGGATGAGGCGCCCAGCCGCCACCAGCTGTTTGCTTGGGCCAAGCTCAATGACAAAAGCCAGTTGGGTGGCAAAGTCGATGTCGGTGTAGCGGCTGATCTCCTCAAGGTTGGGGGCATCGATGACGCGAAAGAAGCGCATGTAGAGGGTTCGAGGAGACAGAGTAGGGTAGAGATCCAAAATGGCGTATTTGTCTTCGCTACGGATGGCGCGCACCGTCACGTCGGTACCCATATTGGTGTGGGTCAGCGCATGGTAATGGGATGCGGCATGGGCATCGAGTGTGGTCATGGCATGGCTCCCTAGTAGCTTCACGGTACCTCAGTTTTGAATTGGATTTACCCGTGGACAGAGCTTCAGTGTAGCAGTGTGGCTTGGTTGGAAAAAGCGCTGTTTCCCAATTAAAAATCCGGTTCATGGCTACTAAGATTGACAGCAACAAGCTCGCTTTTCCCTCAATACTTTAGTCAGGCTGCCAACCAATCGCTCAGATAGTGTGATTTACGGGCAAATGTCAGTAAATTACGGTTTTTATGATCTCCACAATAAAGTACAATTGAACGTTTCGATAAAACCCTTTCCCCCCTTATTCGCGGTTGGAACAGAGAAAAACTACCATGCAGCAATTAGCAGAAATTGTCGCTAAAGGACTGGCAGCGGTCGACGCCGCCAGCGACCTGAAAGCGCTTGATGATATCCGGGTTCAGTTCCTGGGTAAGAAGGGCGAGATTACCGCTCTAATGAAATCTTTAGGCTCCCTTCCACCGGAAGAGAAGCCAAAAGCAGGCCAAGCTATTAACGAAGGCAAACAGCAGGTGCAACGTGCTCTGCATGCCCGTATTGAAGCCCTGCAAACCGAAGCGTTGAACGCCAAATTGGCTGAGGAAGCCATCGACGTCACCGCTCCTGGACGCAAGCTTGCCACTGGTGGTCTGCACCCAGTGACTCGCACCATCGAGCGTATTGAACAGTTTTTCTCTGAGATCGGCTTCTCCGTAAGCACCGGTCCAGAAGTGGAAGACAACTTCCACAACTTTGATGCCCTGAACATTCCTGCGCATCACCCAGCCCGTGCTGATCACGATACTTTCTTTTTCAACCCTGAGTTGATGCTGCGTACCCACACCAGTGGCGTACAGATCCGCAGCATGGAAAAGCAGCAGCCACCCATTCGCATCATCTGCCCAGGCCGTGTGTACCGTAACGATTACGATCAAACCCACACGCCAATGTTCCATCAGGTAGAAGGCTTGGTGGTGACCGAGAAGGTAAGCTTTGCTGAGCTGAAAGGGGTGATTAACCAGTTCCTGCGTAACTTCTTTGAAGAAGATCTGCAGGTGCGTTTCCGTCCTTCCTACTTCCCATTCACTGAGCCTTCTGCGGAAGTGGACGTGATGGGTAAGAATGGCAAATGGCTGGAAGTACTGGGCTGTGGCATGGTTCACCCGAACGTGCTGCGTGCGGTAAACATCGATCCTGAAATCTACTCTGGTTTCGCCTTTGGTATGGGTGTTGAGCGTCTGGCGATGCTTCGCTACGGCGTGAACGACCTGCGTTCGTTCTTCGAGAACGATCTTCGTTTCCTAAAACAGTTCCAATAAGAGGCCAGCAATGAAATTCAGTGAATCTTGGTTGCGCGAGTGGGTAAGCCCTGCGATTTCAACCGATGAGCTCAGTGAGCAGATCTCCATGGCCGGCCTGGAAGTGGACGGCGTAGAAGCGGTAGCCGGTGAGTTCTCCGGCGTGGTTGTGGGTGAAGTGGTTGAATGTGGCCAGCACCCAGATGCCGACAAACTGCGTGTAACCAAAGTGAATGTGGGCGGCGAAGCGCTGCTGGACATCGTGTGTGGTGCACCAAACTGCCGTTTGGGCCTGAAAGTGGCCGTGGCTACCGTGGGTGCGGTTCTGCCAGGTAACTTTAAAATTAAGAAAGCGAAGCTGCGTGGTCAGCCTTCTCACGGCATGCTGTGTTCCTACTCGGAGCTGGGCATCGACGTAGAGAGCGATGGCATCATGGAGCTGCCTGCGGATGCGGTCATCGGTACCGATTTCCGTGAGTTCCTGCAGCTTGATGACAGCATCATCGAAGTGGATTTGACCGCCAACCGTGCGGATTGCTTCGGCCTGTCTGGTTTGGCTCGCGAAGTAGGCGTACTGAACCGCCTGCCGGTCACTGCCCCAGAAATCTCCCCTGTAGCAGCCACCATTGATGATGCCATCGGCATCAAGGTAGACGCACCAGAGCAGTGCCCGCGTTACTTGGGCCGCGTGATTAAGAACGTGGACGTGAAAGCGCCAACCCCACTGTGGATGCAGGAAAAACTGCGCCGTGGTGGCATTCGCTCTATCGACGCCATTGTCGACATCACCGCTTACGTGATGTTGGAGCTGGGTCAGCCGATGCATGCGTTCGATCTGGATAAGCTGAGTGGCGACATTCAGGTTCGCATGGCCAAAGCCGGTGACAAGTTCACTTTGCTGGATGGAAACGAGTGTGAGCCAAAAGACGACACCCTGCTGATTGCCGACAACAACGGTCCTCTGGCTCTGGCGGGCATCTTCGGTGGTGACCACAGTGGCGTAAACGGCGATACCCAAAACGTGCTGCTGGAGTGTGCGTTCTTCGCACCGCTGGCCATCTTGGGCCGTGCTCGCTCCTACGGTCTGCACACCGATGCGTCTCACCGTTATGAGCGCGGTGTGGATCCTAAACTGCAAGCGGATGCCATGGAGCGTGCTACTGCACTGCTTATCGACATCTGTGGCGGTGAAGTGGGCCCTGTGGTGGAAGTGGCATCTGAAGCACATCTACCTAAAGCGGCTACCATCACCTTGCGTCGTAGCAAGCTGAACGACCTGCTGGGCCATCACATCTGTGATGAAGACGTGGTGGAGATCCTGACTCGTTTGGGCTGCGACGTTGATACCATCGAAGGCGGCTGGGTTGCTAAAGCCCCAAGCTGGCGTTTCGACATGGCCATCGAGCAAGACCTGATTGAAGAGGTGGCTCGTATCTATGGCTACAACAACATTCCTAATCTAGCGCCAATTGCGGCTCTAGAGATGCCGGAGCAGAAAGAGGCGAACCTGCCAGCTAAGCGCATGCGCAGCCTGTTTGTGGATCGCGGTTATCAGGAAGCGATCACCTACAGCTTCGTTGAGCCTAAGCTGCAATCTCTGCTGCACCCGGGTGTTGAGCCACTGATTCTGCCAAATCCGATCTCTTCTGAGATGTCTGCGATGCGCCTGTCTCTGTGGACTGGCCTGCTGGGCTCCGTTGCTTACAACCAAGCGCGCCAGCAATCTCGCGTTCGCCTGTTTGAAACTGGCCTTCGTTTTATTCCTGATGAAGCGGCAGAAAACGGCATCCGTCAGGAGCAGATGATTGCTGGCGTGATCGCAGGTCAAGCTAGCGATGAACATTGGCAGCTGGAAAGCCGCGGTGTGGATTTCTTCGACCTAAAAGGTGACGTAGAAGCGCTGTTGGCCTTGACTAACAACGCCGACGCCTTTAGCTTCCAAAAGAGCAGTAATCCAGCTCTTCACCCAGGCCAAAGCGCTGATATCGTTAAAGATGGTAAAGTGGTTGGCGTGATGGGGGCAGTACACCCTCAACATGAGAAGAAGCTGGGCCTAAACGGTCGTACCTTGGTGTTTGAGCTAGAGATGGCTGCCATCGAGACCCGTCAGGTGCCAGAGGCTAGCCCTGTGTCTAAGTTTACGGCTAGCCGCCGTGACATCGCCATCGTGGTTGATGAGCAGGTAGGTGCGGGTGACGTAACAAGCCTGATCAAGAAAGTTGGCGTAAAACAACTAGTTGGCGTAAACTTGTTCGATGTATACCGAGGTAAGGGTATCGATGAGGGCCAGAAGAGTCTGGCGATCGCCCTGACCTTACAGGATGTCGAGCGTACCTTGGAAGAGCAAGATATTGCCGACGCCGTAGAGACCATCGTTGCAGCTCTAAATACAGAGTTCAATGCACAGCTGAGGGATTGATACCATGGCGTTAACCAAAGCCGATATGGCAGAACACCTGACCGAAGCACTTGGCTTGCACAAAAAGGATGCCAAGGATCTGGTTGAAGCGTATTTCGAAGAAATTCGCTTAGCCCTTGAGTGCGGTGAGCAAGTGAAACTGTCAGGTTTTGGTAACTTCGAACTGCGGGAAAAAAACGAGCGCCCAGGCCGTAACCCGAAAACGGGAGAGGATATCCCAATTTCGGCACGTCGTGTGGTGACCTTCCGTCCAGGTCAGAAGTTGAAAGCCAGAGTGGAAGATTTGGAGTTAGAGAACGTCTAACTTCTGATCCAATCTGATTAAAAGGCGAGCCAAATGGCTCGCCTTTTTTATTGCTCGTTTGGCTTTGCAGTTTATGAATGCCGTTGAGGTAAATTCTGGCAACCGAATAGGGGAATGTCGGTAGCCTCCGTACCAATAAGCCCAATAGAATTGAAAATGGATACCAACAGCTTCGCCGCTGGCGTTAGTGGAGTGTGGGTAAAGCTGTTATGTTGGCCACATTAAAGATTTGATTTAACAAAAGGAGTTGTTAAGTGAATAGTCAAAAAAAGCAATCTAAGCCTAAATCGTCTAAAGACAGCGATAACGGTCAGTCTAATGAGATCGTGCGCGCGGCCATCTACCCGGGGATTGGGGTTGCTCGAGTGGGGGATGCGGAGGAGGCGTTTTTCATCGGGCCGGAAGTTGCCGAACCACTTCCTCAAGAGCCGGGTTTTTATCGAACATCCGATCAGAAGCTGAAACGCCAAGCGGCGCGTTTTCGTATCTATGGTTATAACGCGCTTGGTGAGGTTGTCCGTGAATTAACCGCGAAAGAGGCGGACATTCGTTGGCGGGTGCATGTGGCCAACCGCAAAGCCAACTGGTTCCACTTCATTCAGGCGATGGACATTCCCAGCGCCGAGTCACTTTCGGTTACTCGCAGAAACCCTAAGATAAAAGACCAAGATAGACACGAGTTGGTTATTGATCCTGGCAGCCGAGAGATCAGCGGCGTATCTCAGCAAGGACCCGCATTTCGTTTCGACAGCGGTAAATTTAAGGGAAATGAGGTTTACCTTGGTGAGCTGCAAACCGACAGTGAAGGCAGGCTTCTGTTTTTAGGTGGTTACGGAAAATCGGCTTCCCCCTCAGGAAAACCGCCTTTTAAAGCGAAAGATCCCGATTCCTTTAATAATGCCGCCGATTGGTACGACGATATGTCCGACGGCCCAGTGAATGCGGACGTGGAAATTGAGGGACGATCCATTCCGGTGGAGGGCGCATGGGTTGTAACCACACCACCAAATTACGCGCCTCAGCTAACCAGTTGGCGCACCATGTATGATCTGATGGTGGACTTGTATACGGAAAATGGCTGGTATGGCGTTCCCCAACAAACTTGCTTTACTCAGGATGTGTTGCCCCTGCTTAAGCGCTTTTCCAACTTGCAGTGGGTAAATAAGGGCTTTGCTGCCATGTATGGCAAGGGCTGTCCCATGGACTTTGACAATCCCGCCTTCATCGCCAAATTGGCACAGGTGCCTCTGGGATCTGCTCGGCCCTCATCTGCGAAAGTCAAAGTGATCGATCCCTATGGTGAACTGCGCAACCAGATCCTAAACGCGTTTCGTCCCCACCTTCCAAAAGATAATGAACCTAGGCTGTGGCCGTGGTTGTATGGCGATGATTTTGGTGGCGATCTGTTTAGCGACTCTCCCGAGACCATGTTGGCCTTACCGTCACTACAACAGCTGCACTTAACACGCTGGGCAGCGGGGGATTTTGTTAATGATTGGGAGGCAGACTACGAGCCGCCCCGTCGTCTTGAGCAGGTAGCGGTGTCAGAACAGCCACACATGCTTGATCGCGCCGCGATGACCTTCTGCCTTGCCGATGCCTTTCACCCCGGCTGTGAGCTGACCTGGCCGATGCGCCACGCCAGCATGTATCAAAAACCGTTTCGAATTCGGCCCAACGAGTCAGGAGAAGCGCTCAATGCCTACGGTGACACACTGACCCAACGCAGCGCCTTAGCTCCGGATGGGCCCCTTTACGCCCAGATTGCTGGCGGCTTAACCCGGTGGATGGGCTTGCCTTGGCAGGGAGACACCGCGTTTTGCCGCTCTGGCTATGATCCCGATTATGACCTTTATCTGCCAAGTTTTTGGCCGGCACGGGTTCCGAATACCGTTTTGACCGAAGAGGCTTATCAGGTGGTGATGAATACGGAGCTTCCGAGAGAGGTGCGGATCATGGCTTACAACGAGAGGGCCAGCTGGAACCGCTTTATCGACCGTCCTCTGGAGACCGGTAAGGTACCGTCCGTGGCTCAGGTGATGGAGAGAATGGTCGCCCACTTTGCTGAGCAGGGGATCATCGAAGCTCGGCCCGGATTGGACAATGATCCCGATTTTCCTCCGGTGATCTACGTTGAAAATGCACGTTATCAGCAAGCGGCTTCCGAGCTGGCCACCACGCTAAAATCGGATGCCTCCACGCCATTAGCCCAAAGGGCTAGCGAGCTTGAACATAAGCTAGAGCAGGCTGGCTGGGCAAGTAAGCAGCAGTGGCAACATGCGGTGGCGCTGCGTCGTCGTAAACCAACAAAGGGATAATTGTTTGATTCACTGTGATATTGCAGTGATCGGTGCTGGCCCTGCTGGCACCGTTGCTGCGGCAATATTGGCACGGTGCCACGTGAACGTTGTGATTGTGGATCCGCTGGAACTCAGTACACATAAAGTTGGCGAGTCAGTACCAAGCGCCATGGCAGCGCTGCTGTCTGCCACCGATTTTGATGGGCTAGATGAGTGCCATCATATGCCAATAAGTGGCTCTGAGACACTGTGGTGTGATGAGCGATTGAGCCAAGATGCCTTCACTCAGCCTGGTGGGATGGGGTGGCGTTTGGATCGTTGCCGTTTTGAGCAGCAGCTGCTAACTAAAGCGATGGCGGCCGGTGCGAACGCCCATCAAGGTCGTTTACAAGCTGCGACTCGCCAGTCTGAACAGTGGCAGCTGACCTTAGATGACGGCCAGCGGCTTCAAGCGGCATTTGTTATTGATGCCAGTGGCAGAAACGGCGCTTTAGTTCGGCTATTGGGAGTGGAACGCCAAACGACGAGCCCGTTAATGGCGGCGTGGTCGTTATCAGAGGCGGTAAAAGATGGGCACGCCGCGGTTGGCAAAACCCTCATTGAGAGCGATGAAACCGGTTGGTGGTATGGCGCTCAGTTGCCAAGCCGAAAGTGGCTGGCCATCTATCATACTCACATGCCACAGGCGAAACGCTTGAGGCAAACTGACGGCCTATGGCGCAGCCAGTTGTCTGATACCGCATTAATCAGCCAGTTTATCGACCCCAGTCTATTCGACCCATCGGCTCTAACGCTAAGTGATGCCAGAGGAGGCTATCTAAAACAGGCTTACGGGGACGGTTGGGCTGCTTGTGGTGATGCGGCGTTAAGCTTTGACCCCATCTCGTCTCAAGGTATCTTTAATGCCATGGCGACGGCTCATCAGCTGGCTACAACCTACCTAAACGCCCAGCCGCAGGAGGACGGTTTGCAATGGCAGCGGTATCAACACCAGCTCAATCGTATTTACAGGGCGTATCACCAACGGCGGCAAGGCTTCTATCTGCGTGCCATGCAACATTATGACAGTGAGTTTTGGAAGCATCAGTGCGCGTAATAGCGCCGGTTTACCAACCAGTTACAGGGATAAAACGGGAAAGATAGGATGAGCGTGACTCGACAAGTATTAATGGTGCTGATGTTGCCGATTATGGTCATGCAGGGGCTGTGGGTAAGGCGAAATATCTTGCGATTACCGGCAGCCAAAGGCAAACGGAAGGGGCGCTGCGGCGACGAGAGCAATCTCAGGATATTGATTTTAGGAGATTCTGCTGCGGCGGGAGTGGGGGTTGATGAGCAGTCTCAAGCACTGAGTGGCCAGTTGGTTGAAGCCCTTGAGCAGCAAAATCACAACAATTTTAGCTGGCGCATCATCGCCAGAAGTGGCTTAACCTCAGCCAAAATGCTCAGATACTTGCAAAATCGACGTCCGGAGACGTTTGATGTGGCGCTTATTTCCCTCGGGGTCAATGACATCACTCGGGGAGTGGGCACACAGAAGTGGTTGGCACTACAGACGGATCTGCTTGAGCTATTGCTTGGCAAGTATGGCTGCAAACAGGTGATCTTTACCGCCATTCCGCCTCTTGGGCGATTTCCCTCTTTGCCACAGCCCCTACGGTGGGTTTTAGGTCAGCAGGCGGAGCATAAAAATGCGCTATTGAAGCAGCTTCTCGATGACAAGCCCGCCGCCTCTCAATTGGACTTGACTCGCCATGTGGTGTCGTCACCGTTGGCTAGGGATGGTTTCCACCCCAGCGACGAGCTATATCAACTCTGGGGAAGGGCAGCCGCCGCCCAAATACTGAAGTAGTGGCCGAGGGTTAGGCCTTTAGGTAGTGAACGCCTTGAAGGTAGCAGGCAATGCTTTGCTCGCTGGCATCAAAGTGAGGCATTGGCAGATGGTTGGGATCGACCCATTGCCACCCTTCGCAGCGATCAGGCTCGCGGTTGATGGGTGCGCCACCACCGTGCTCTGCTAGCAATACTACGGAGACATAGTGCTTGCCCTCCTCACGATAGGTGCGAAGGTTGTTTGTAATGGCAATAACCATAGGATCGGTAATGGTCAGGCCGGTTTCCTCCATCACCTCCCTAATGGCGGTTTGCTCGAAGGTTTCGCCAAGCTCTAGATGCCCGCCGGGAATGGAGTAGTAGGGAGCATGGCTGCCTTTACGCTTGCCGATGAGGATGTGGCCATCGTTGCGACGAATGATGATGCCTATTCCTACTTTAGGGAGAGATTCGGTTGACGACATAGACTGCAGTAATCGTTGGTTTTAGCGAAATGTGCTGGCAGCATCTAACACTATGGCCATAAAGTCAAAATGCAGTTGTCACCGAGGGATGGTTGTCTTACTATAATTTAGAATTTTCTAATTTACCGATATATGAGGTTGTTATGGCGGATAAAGTTTATAAAGTCTCCACATCAATGGGCAACAGCTGGAAGGTGACTTCCCAGATTCGACAGCATCAGTTGGTGATAGACCAGCCAAGCGGTGGAGATGAGGGAGCAAACCCGCTGGAAACCTTCCTGTTTTCCCTTGGCGGCTGCATCTCCGCTATTGCAAAGATGGTGGCTCGTGACATGAAAATTGACCTAAAAGGCATCGATGTTCATATTGAAGCCACGTTGAACCCGGCGGGATTAGCGGGTAAGCCGACTGACGACCCGGTTGGTTTTAAGTCTTTTTCCATCGTCGCCGACATTGATGCTGACATCACCGAGGCACAAAAGCAGGAGCTACTGGAGCTAACCTGCCATCGCTGCCCGATTCATGACAACATTGTTCGTGCCAGTGTGATTGAGCACCGCGTTGGCTAGCTTTTCAGCAAAAAGCGGCGGAGTGATTAAATCCTCTGCCGCTTCCACTTTTTTTTGATGCCGTCACTGTTATAATTTCTAGCCATAATTCGCATGCGGTCACCGGATTGACTGAAGCCATTTATTGCTCTTCCTCAAAGAGATAGGCTTGCTGCCGAGCCTCAGGGATGCCGTTTTACAGATAGAGTGTAGCTTTGACCTCCCCCCAAACTAATTTTGAGCACCGTCCAACATTCAAAACTAAGTTCTTAGCACCCAAATATTGGGGCGTTTGGCTGTACGTGGTGTTTGCGGTGATCTGCGCTTGGTTACCAGCCAGAGTCCGAGACTTTATCGGCGCCCAGATAGGGTTTCGTATGGGTAAGAGAAACCCACGAACCCGAGTGCGTGCGCGAGTGAACTTGTCGCTCTGTTTTCCTCAGTGGAGCGAAACGAAGCGGGAAGCGGTACTGGATGAGATGTTTAAGCATATCGGCATGTCATTGACAGCCAGTGCCACCCTCATTGTGCGCAGTTCTCGATACTTGGAAAAACACACCGAGTTAATTGGTGAAGAGCACATTACGCCCTATCTTGAGTCGGGACAGCCGATCATCTTTATGGTGCCTCATACCTGGTTTATCGATTTTCCCGGCGTGCTGCTGGCCTCTCGAGGCTATCCCATGACCACCATGGTCAACCCTCAAAAAAATGAGTTTATTGATTATCTGATGCAGAAGGGACGCATCCGTTATGGAGGCAAGATCTTTGGCCGAGGTGCGGGCATTAAGTGCCTTTTAGGCGCGATTAACGAGGGCTACAGTGCCTACTATTTGCCAGACCAAGATCATGGCATGAAACGCAGCGAATACGTGCCGTTTTTTGGCACCCACAAAGCCACCTTGCCGGGGCTAGGACGAATGATCGAGGCCACCAATGCGGTGGTGATCCCAATGGTGGCAAATTACGATCGACAGCGGCAAAAGTTTCAAGGCATCATTCGCCCGCCGATGTTAGACCTGCCAACTGGCGATCTGGCTCAAGATGCAAGGCGAATGAACGAAGAGATCGAAGCGTTGATTACGCCTCGCCCAGAGCAGTACATGTGGATTTTAAAAGTGCTGCAAAGTCGCCCTGAAGGTGAGCCTGATCCCTATAAACGGCACTAATGTAAAATATTCAAGCGACATACAGAGAACTAAGTTGACCTTTTATGGTCAAAAAGAGATCGATTTTTCACAAAAATATGAACTCTTTTCAGTTATCGTTTGAGGCAACACCTGCCTTTCGGTAGAGTGATTGTTAACAAGTTGTGGTGCGTTAAGCTTTATGTCGTCCTCTATTCATTTAAATCAGCCTTACGAAGTTAAATTTTGCCGGGCTATGTTGGCCCCAAAGTATTGGGCGAGTTGGATTGCCGTTTTGATGATGGCATCGACGGCACTGATCCCTAATCGTGCACGGCGGATGATAGCCAAAGGCTGTGTGCCGATTCTGCGTAAAGTGGGTAAGAAGCCAAAGCGGATTACCCATGCAAACCTGAAAGCTTGCTTTCCTAATATGCCCGAATCTGAACGAGATAAGATCATCGATGCGATGATCTTCAATTTCCTACGGGTCGGTTTGGGTATGGGAGCCTTGGCGTGTCATCGTCGTAAAGACATTGAAAGTGCCATTAATATTAATGGTATTGAGCATATCGAACGGGCACGGGACCAGGGAAAACCAATCGTGTTTTTGGTGCCGCATCTTATCGGAATCGAGTTTGCTGGTGCTCGACTGTCTGCGTTAGGTCTACCTATGATGGGCATGGTTAAGCACCATAAGAACCCGGTGTTTAACTGGTTCACTTGCAAGCAGCGGCGTCGTTGGGGCGGAACGGTTTACCATCGAGATGCGGGCCTGAGAACTTTGGTACAAGGGCTTCGTCGTGGCGAATGTTTCCTTTATCTTCCTGATCAGGACCACGGACCAGAAAAGAGCGTATTTGCGCCGTTTTTTGCAACGCACAAAGCCACGCTACCTGTGATTGGCCGTTTGGCTCGCTGTGGTAATGCGGTGGTGCTTCCTCTGGCAATCGACATCGCGCCGAATGAGGCCAAAATGCAATTGAATGTCAGTGCGCCGCTGGAGTTGCCTGAATCGATGACCAAGCAGGAAGAAGCTGAGCTGCTTAATCAAGAGATGGAGCGGATAATCGCGGCACATCCTTGCCAATACATGTGGTTCCTAAAAGTGCTTCAGACTCGCCAAGAGGGCGAGTCCCGCCTGTATTAGTCATTCGTCACGCCTCTAGCTGCGCAATTCGCTCGATATCTGGCAGTGAAGAATCAAACAGCAGTAGCTCCCAAGCGACTTCTTGAAGTTGCTTGGGATTGGTTGAGCTAAGGTCTTCGACGGCCACAATGCCGCTTTCAAGCAACATCTGTAGCCTTGCTGAAGCGAGTTCCAGAACATGGCGTCCAGAGCGAGTGTGGATGAGGGTTAGGTGGGGCTGATTGGATTCTAAGTTGGCATCAATGGTAAATAGCATGGTTCATCTCCTTGAACTGACTTTGTGTCACTGATCTTAATGATAATCATTATCATTAACTCGTCAAGGTTCTCATGACAGATTGTGATCATGATCACTTGCAACTAACTGATGAGTTAAAAAATTTTATAATAAATAACAACTTATAATTTTGTATTCTAATTTTATAAAGTAAAACAACAATATATATTTTGTTACCTTTAAAATAATCGAATAGTAAAATTGTGAATTGGTTCATAAGTTATGAAGATAACCTTATGCCATCAACTACGATACTATTTATTAATAGTATTAGGTACTTAAGAATTTAGTTTCAGACAAGTGATTGCCAACGTATTGATATTATTGAAAATAATATGCCTGAAATTTAATTACATAATGCGATGGTAATTAGTGATCCGAATCTGATCTTCAGCGAATTTCTGATTATTTTTTAGTGTATTAGAACAACTTTACTAATAAAGTATTGTTTATTAACGTGAAAATATAGTGCTTTCAATTAAAGAATAAAGAATATAACTTATAGTGAAATTCTGGGTGGAAGGATTAAAAAAGTGGACTACGTAGTTATTGGCCGAGCTAATGAAATGGATCAGGAAGACAATTTCATCGGTTTTCATTTTGAACAATTTGAAGTACAAGCGGAAACGGCTGATTCGGCTATCGAGATTGCGGAAGGGCAGATGTGTCAACGCCTGGAGTCGACCCATGCCAACTTGCAGCGTCAATTTCACGGTTTTGAGCTAACTGGTCTTAAGGCATCTGATTACGAAGCGCTCAAAGAGCAGATCGAATCCGGCGATTTCGACCTTTTTAGCTAAAGTCACCGGAAGCATAATTTGAGGTGATGACTAAGGTCTCTATATGACCTTTTCGTGACAGGACGTCAGACAATAACAACGGCAACATAGCACAACAACAGTTGCCAGGCTGAGTTGACATCACGTCTCAACAGTCACTGCTACAGCCCCGACCATCGGTCGGGGCTTTTTACTTTGTATTGTCGACTACGCGGGGTGTTACGCCAGAAATGGTGTTAATTTGGTGTTAAAAACTGCTTTACCAATGTCACACCCTATTGATATGATTGACCTTAATCACATAAAGGAGAAGTGAATCTCCTAGTAAATGCACCAACTTAAGGGACTGACAATGTCAAAGCTGCTTGATTACCTCAATGAATTGGATTCTAACCCAGATCTGAAAGCCGCCCACGATAAAGACACTGAGTCTTCCATGAAGGCGTATGGCCTGAATAGTGAAGAGATCGCGGCGGTGATGAGTGGGGATAAGACACAAATCGCCAAGGCTGCTGGAGTGGAGGATGCGGAGGCTATTATCAAAGGGATTACGGCAAGAGTCACCGACGTTAACCAGGATTAAGTTGGTAAAGATGAAAGTGCGCTTTGTAACTACGATCTTAATTGTATTTTTATCGCACTTTTCATCTGCGAATGATCTAAGCCTTGATAGCTTGTATAGCCTTGATTATAGAGATAAAAGTAAAGTAAAGCGTGAGTTGGAATTATTTGAGAAACGCAAGTTATCTTTGAGCGAAAAGCAAAAACTAATTTTTGCAAAATCATACTACCTTAGCCTTTGGGGAGATTTTAAAGGTAGAATTAAGTTATTGAACTCCTATGAATGGGATAAAGCTGAAGATAACATAAAAGTGGGTGCTTATTATCAACTTACTGAGTCATACGTCAACCTAGGAAACTTGGAAAAGGCCCTCTATTATACAAGTAAAGTTACTGAAATTCTTCCAAACATAAACGAACCTAAATTGAAATCTCTTGCTTATCACTCAATAGCTGATGTTTATGAGAGTTTGTACATGTTTGAGGAATCATACCTTTTGTCGGAGATGATAATACAGGAAGGTTATGAATCTAGGTCGTCGGAGATATTATGCTATGGAACTTCAAGGGCTATTAAAAATTTATTCAGATTAAAGAGGTTCCCAGAAATAATTAAAAATAAGAGTGCGGCAATAAGGTATTGTGGCGAGATAAATGATCGTTTCATAATTGAATTGATTACACCTTTGATTCAAATTAGCAATAATAAATTGAATTCTGATTTTGATGGTATTGCTAGATTGATTTCCATGTATGACAACCTTGAAGTATCAAGTTCACCCAGAGAGTTTTTTGAATTAGAGTTGTTTTTGGCTGAATACTACTTACAGACAGACAACATTGAAAGAGCCTATAATCTATACCAATCTGCCTATTCTAGATCTAGTGATAAAGGTGATTATCAATTCATGATTGATGGGTTGGATGGTTTGTTTAAAGTTAGTTTGATTACCGGAGATAGTGAGGCTGCACTTTATTACGCCAAAATCTTAATTGATAACCAAAAAGAATTTGAAAGAGAATTGGTTGAAAAATCGAGACTATTTAACAGTCATAAAATCCGAGCTAAAGAGTTGGAGCATCAAATTTCCAAGTTAAGTCTATCGAATGAAAATTTAATCTTAGAAAGAGAAGTTTTAAATTCACAGAAAAAAGTTTTTAGAGTTGCTGTATTTTCTGCTTTTGCTGGAATCCTCATACTAACGTTAGTAATATATCTTTTAGTAAGGCAAAAAATCAGAATGAAAAAGTCGTTAGATACGGACTTTCTTACTGGAGCAATATCTAGATCGAGTGTGCTTTCTTTAGCTAGGAAAAAGCTTAAAGCTTGTAAAGAAAATGGAGAAAATTTCTCGATAGTTACATTTGATTTAGATAATTTCAAATCAATAAATGATAGATTTGGTCATAGTGTTGGTGATTGGGTTTTGCTGACTGTTATAAAAACTATTAAGTTAAATATTCGAGAAAATGACTTTGTTGGACGATTGGGGGGGGAGGAGTTTATTATTTGCTTGCCGAACTCTGAACTAAGTCAAGCTTTAGTTTTAGCTGAACGTTGCCGAGAGGCATTGGAAAAAATTAATACAAAAGACATATCTTCAATGCTAGTTATAACTGCGAGTTTTGGTGTTTCTGAAATTAATGGCGAAGTGGATAGTTTAAATAAACTTTTAGTCGAGTCGGATCGATGTCTTTATGCCGCTAAATCTAAGGGGAGAAACTGTATTTCGTCAAATTATGGAGAGCTTGAAAAAGCCAGGATTACTGCGGTGTAAAAATTTGTCTTTAATGATTTTAGTTTGTTGAGAAGCAATCATTATGTATTAAATTATGCTGAAATGATACGGTTAGTTTATGATGAAAAAGATGAATTACTTTAGTCGATTAATAAAAGTCATATAAATGAAAGATGATATTATGTCTTCATTGTTAGCTGCACTAATTGCCACTGGCGCAGTAGTGCCTACGGGTGCGCCATGCGTTGACTCCAGTTCGGTTCGAACCGAATCAACTGTACTGAATTATTTAAATGAGCTAGATAGCAATCCACAGTTCGTTGAATTACATCAACAGCATAGCTCAAACCTGATGTTAGCCTATGGCTTGAATACTGAAGAAATTGTTGCCGTGCAGAGCGGAGATAAGGTACAAATTGCAAAGGCTATAGGTGTTCAAAATTCTGAGTTTCTGATTATGGGAACTGTTTATAAAACAACCGATCCTTATCAAAACTAAAGATGAAAGAGCAGTGGATGGATACGAAGTATTTTTTAAATAATTACTGTGTCTAAACATTGCTTTATAATTGTTGGATCAATTGTGCTAAGGCTTTAATCTCAGAGTTATATTCAATTAGTAAATTTGGTTCAGCTGAATATTGATCATAATAATGAGTTTCTAGAAAAAGTAAGGATAAGAGATTTTTAATGGAAAATAGTTTAAAAGGAAGTTTAGTTTGTGCGGGATCCGGTATGCGTTTAGGTGGTCAGATGACTGCACGTGTACGTTCAATTATTGAAAACGCCGATGTGGTATTGGCTGCGCCTTCCAGTCACTTGAGCATTCAGTTGATTAAGTCAATGAGCAAAGAGTTTATCGATTTGACCTTAGAGTATGGCGAAGGGGGAGGTAAGGGGAAGGCCTCATCCCAGACATACGATGATATGGCTGCAGCTATTCATGCTCAGGTTAAGATGGGTAAGCAAGTAGCGGCAATCTTTTACGGTCATCCAATGGTGTTTGCTTGTGTCGCGAAAAAGGCAATCAACTTGGTTCGCGAGGAGGGCTTCACTGCGACTGTTGAGCCGGGTATCTGCGCATCGGATTGTTTGTTTGCCGACTTAGAGATGGATCCGGCAACAGACGGTGAACAATCGATGGAGAGTACTAAGTTTCTCATTCAAAAGAAGCTCATTGATAACACCTCTTTGTTGATTTTGTGGCAACCCGGTGTGGTCGGTGATTTGACGGGAACTTGGTATGAAACAAACCCGACCTATGTTCAGTTGCTAGTTGATAAACTTGCCACTTATTACCCACTGGATCACGATGTGATTCTTTATGAGGCGGCGACTTCACCATTAGAGACCCGTCGTATCGAGCATATTCAGCTTGGGGAGCTTGCCCAAGCTGAATTAAAGCAGATCACCACCTTAGTGGTTCCACCCCTAGCTAAAGCAGAATTTGATCAACATATGATTGATAAAATCAAAACTTTAGAAGCGGTTGCTTGGCAGCAGAAGAACTAAATCACCCCTTGTGAATAGCAAGGAAAATTAAGGCCAGCGATTGCTGGCCTTATTGTTATTGATGGCTAAGCCTTAGTCCCGTTTCTACTTATGGCGCTCAATCAACTTGTCGATCACCTGAGTCATCGGCAGTTGTTGCTGTTCGAGTAGTACCGTTAGGTGGTACAGCAGATCGGCGGTTTCATCGATGAGATTTTGCTTATCATTCGTGGCGGCGGCCAGTGCCACTTCAACGCCCTCTTCACCGACTTTTTGGGCGACGCGTCTGGGATTGCCCTGCAGCAAACTGGCGGTATAGCTGCTTTGAGGTTCGCTATCACGGCGGGCGTGAACTAGGCTGGCCAACTGGCCTAAAAATGGCTGGTTTTCTAAAAAGCAGCTGGTATTGCCTAGGTGACAAGTTGGCCCCTCGGGAACCGCTTGAATTAAGATGGCGTCGTTATCGCAGTCGGTGCCTATCTCAACCAAGGTTAATACGTTGCCTGAGCTTTCGCCTTTGGTCCACAGGCGCTGTTTTGAGCGGCTGTAGAAGGTAACTTTCTTGGTTTCAATGGTTACCGCCATCGCCTCAGGGTTCATGTAGCCGAGCATCAATACTTGGCCACTGCGATAATCTTGAACCACTACGGGCACTAGGTTGTCCATCTTGGCCCAATCAATTGATAGTGTGGTCATAAGCGTGTCTCAACCCCTTGTTGTTTTAGGTAGTGCTTTAGTTGTTGAATGTCGATGATCTGTTTGTGAAACACCGAAGCGGCTAGGGCGCCATCGACTCTGGCCTCAGTGAATACGTCATAAAAGTGCTCCATGGCGCCGGCTCCGCCGGAGGCGATCAGCGGCAGATTGGTGACTTGGCGAACCGCAGACAGCTGCTTGATGTCATAGCCCTGACGCACGCCATCTTGATTCATCACATTCAGCACAATCTCTCCCGCACCCCGTTTTTCCACCTCTTGTGCCCAGTCTTGAGTGAACCATTGGGTTTGTCGGGTAGCGGTTTCATCGCCGGTAAACTGATATACCTTGTAACTGCCACTGGCCTTATCGAACCAAGAATCGATGCCGACCACCACACACTGACGACCAAAGGTGTCGTTCAGGCGGTTGATAAGGCTAGGATCCGCCAGCGCGGGGGAGTTCACCGAGATCTTATCGGCGCCATCGGCCAGAATTTGCTGGGCATCGTCAAGGGTGCGGATGCCCCCAGCAACACAAAACGGAATGTCTAAACGCTCGGCTACGGCGCTTACCCAGCTTTTATCGACGGTACGTCCGTCGCTGGAGGCGGTGATGTCGTAAAACACCAGCTCGTCTGCGCCTTCTTGCGCGTAGCGACTGGCTAGATCCAAGATGTCTCCCACCACCTGGTGGTTGCGAAATTGCACTCCCTTGACCACTTGTCCCGATTTCACATCCAGACAGGGGATGATTCGTTTGGCTAGCATGGCGTTGTTCCCCCAGTGTCGCTGCATTTTCGGATGCCGGTTCTGCCGTGCGACAGACGCTTGGCGGCGCACGTCTCCGTTTGCTTTGGTTGCCAGCGGTGAAGACGCCCCTGATTGCTGAGTTCGCAGGTTATTGATCGTCTTGCCAGCATGACAGCGCCTCCTCAATGGTGAATCGTCCCGTTAGCAGCGCCTTACCGATGATAATGCCACCAATGCCAATGGATTTAAGGGCGCGAAGATCACTGAGTTCGGCAATGCCACCGGAGGCCTGCCAGCGGATTTCCGGATACTGAGATACCAGCTTTTGATACAGCGCCACATTCGGGCCGGTCAACATGCCATCGCGGTCGATGTCGGTACACAGCACATGCTTGAGGCCGCCGGCTCTTAAGGGAGTCAGTACCTCTTCAATTAATTTGCCCGAGCCTTGCTGCCAACCGTGGGTAGCAACCTGAGCATTGCCGTTGTCATCCAAAAGCAGATCCAGTGCCACGGTGATGCGCTCTGGGCCAAGCTCGGTGATCCAGCCCGCCACCAGCTCTGGGTGTTTGGCGGCCAGCGAACCGATAACGACTTTATTCACCCCAAGATCGAGCAGCGCCGTCACCTCCTCGAGACTGCGAATGCCCCCGCCAACCTGCACGGGGCAGTTTAGATTCGCCACCAATCGAGTGAGAGTGTCGAGCTGGCGCTTATCGGGATCCTTAGCGCCATCGAGATCAACAATGTGCAGCAGCGAAGAGCCAGCGTCCTGATAGGCGCGAAGCTGTGCTAGAGGATCGGCATCGAAATTGGTGACTTGATTAAAATCGCCTTTCTTAAGGCGCACCACTTGACCGTCAATAAGATCGATTGCTGGAATGATCATCCTTTCATCTCCATGAAATTTTTCAAAATTTTAGCGCCGACTTGACCGCTACGCTCCGGGTGAAACTGCACGCCCATAAAGTTATCCTGTGCCACGGCAGCGGCAAAGGGGTGGCCATAGGTGCATTTAGCGATGGTCACATCAGCATTTGCGTTTGGCTTATCTGATGGCAGCAGCGCGCCATAGCTGTGAACAAAGTAGACGTACTCGCCATCGTTAATGCCTTGAAACAGTGGGTGGTCGTCCACCTCAAGGGTGTTCCAACCCATGTGGGGCAGGGGCATGCCGCCGCTTTTCAGTGCCTCTATGGTAAAGGGCACGATGCCGGTGAGCACGGTGGTATCGATGGCGTCATTGCTGCTTTCGGTCACCGCACTTTCCTCACTGCTAATGCCAAGCATCTGCATACCAAGGCAGATCCCAAGCACCGGCTGAGTCAGGCTAGGTAACAGGTCGAGTACCCCGGTTTGATTTAGGGCAGCCATGCCCGCCTGTGCGCTACCAACGCCAGGAAGAATGACCCTTGGGCTGGCAGCAATCACATTAAGGTCTCGGGTTACGGTAACCGTGGCACCGATGCGCTCTAGCGCAAAACGCACCGAGCTTAAGTTGGCGCAGCCGGTATCGATGATGGTGACTGCGTTTGAGCTTAATACCTGTGTCACTACAGCACTCCTTTGGAGGAGGGCAGTTCGCTGCCCTCAATGCGAATCGCTTGGCGCAAGGTGCGACCGAAGACTTTAAACAGCGCTTCCACTTTGTGGTGTTCGTTGTCGCCATCCACCGTGAGGTGCAAGGTGGCACCTAAGCTGTCGGCCAGTGAGCGGAAAAAGTGCGGCACCATCTCGGTGCTAAGCTCGCCGACTTTGTCACGGGTAAACTGGCCGGTAAATTTCATAAATGGACGCCCTGAGAGATCGAGTAGGCACTGGGCGCCGGTTTCATCCATCGGCAGGGCAAAACCGAAGCGGCCGATGCCTCGTTTATCACCCAGCGCTTGTTTGAGGGCTTGCCCCAGAGTCAGCGCCACGTCTTCAACACTGTGGTGCTCGTCGATGTGATAGTCGCCCTTCATGGAAAGAGTCATGTTAAAGCCGCCGTGGGTGGCGATCTGCTCCAGCATGTGGTCGAAAAAGCCAAGTCCGGTATTGATGCTGACTTGACCTTTGTTATCCAGATCGACGCTTACCTCGATATCGGTCTCTTTGGTGGTGCGCCGAACTGTGGCTTGGCGCTCGGTTTGCGTCAGCCTCGCCACCACCTTATCCCAGCCAAAGAGGTCTCGGTCATAGCGAATGCCTGTTACGCCCATGGCCTCGGCCAGTTGCAGATCCGTTTGGCGATCGCCAATCACGGCCGAGCGGGTGAAGTCCACTTTGCCTTGGGTCAAGTAGTCTCGAACCAACCCCAACTTGGGCTTGCGGCAACTGCAGTTATCGTCATCGAAGTGCGGGCAGATAAGCACATCGTCAAAACGAATCCCTTGGCTGGTGAACAGCGCCATCATGGCGTCGTGGGGCGCATCAAAGGTGTCTTTGGGAAAGCTGTCGGTACCCAAACCATCTTGATTGGAAACCATCACCAAACGATAGCCAGCCTGCTGCAGTGACAGTAGCGCCGGAACCACGCCGGGCTCAAACACCAGTTTTTCCAGAGAGTCCAGTTGCTTGTCGGTGGCCGGTTCCTCCACCAGAGTACCGTCTCGGTCAATAAAGAGGATGGGTTGAGTCATGATTGCGTTTCCTGTTGTTGTTCTTGTGTCTGTTTTTGCGCCGGTTGTTGACTGCATTGGGAGTCTAACTGTTTAAGCGCTTGGTACAGTTGAGTCATCTCGCCGTCTGAGCCGATGCTGATTCGCAGCCAGCCGGGCAGGGCGCTGTAGGCACGGATTAGTATTCCTTTTTGGGCAAGTAAGGAGAGAATCTGTTGGCTAAGCTCGGCATCGCCCACATTGAAAATCACAAAGTTACTGGCTGATGGCAGCACCTCTTTGACCATGGCAAGAGCTGATAACCTCTGACAGAGCTCCAACCGCCGGGCGTTGAGTTGACTGACTTGGCTTTGCATACGACGAATGCCGAAGTTTGACAGGGTTTCCTCTGCAAGGCTTGCTACCGGCAGCGGCACCGGATAGGGGGCAATGACCTTCTCCAGCAGGCTAATCACGTCCTCACTGGCAAGCACAAACCCGCAGCGAGCACCGGCGAGCGCAAAGGCTTTTGACAGGGTGCGCAGTACCACGAGATTGGCTAGCTGAGCTAATTCGTCAGCCATGGTTTGCTCTGGGCAAAACTCGATGTAGGCTTCATCAATCACGACAAGGGTGTCTGGCAGGGCCTTTGCTAGCTTGATGAGCTCTTCTACGGGCACCAAGGTGCCGGTTGGGTTATTGGGGTTACACACAAACACCAATTTGGCGTCTTGACCTGCTTGATAGAGCCTTTGGGGCAGCCTATAGCCCGATTCCCACTCCACGGCGTCGAACTGCACACCGCAAGTCACAGCGCTGATGCGATACATGCCGTAACTTGGGGTGAGACTCACGACTTTGTCTTTGCCGGGTACGCAGAAGGTGCGGATCAGCAGCTCAATGCCTTCGTCGGCGCCACGGGTGATCAGTACCTGATTAGCGTTTAGGCCTGCATAGGTGGCATAGCGGTTTCGAAGCTCCTCGGGCTGACAATCCGGGTAACGGTTGACCCCTTGCAGAGCGGCATTGCAAAACGGGTTTTCATTGGCATTGAGCCACACTTCGCCACCAGAGGCTTCCCGGCGCGCCGAGGCGTAGGGCACCAGCTCTCGAAGTTCTGGGCGACACAGGCGTTGAGCAAGATTGTAATTATCGGTTTGAGTCATCATTGTGCTTCCTAAACGGCGTTCCCGGCTTGCAAACGGATGGCGACCGCGTTGCGGTGGGCGTCCAGCCCTTCTGCTTCAGCCAGCGTCATTACGATTTGTGCCAAATTATCCAGCCCCTTTGGGGTTAACTCCTGTACGGTGTAGCGGCGACAAAAATCCGCCAAAGACAGGCTGGAGGCGCTGCGTGCCGCTCCATAAGTCGGCAGCACGTGGTTGGTGCCACTGGCGTAATCGCCGACGGACTCCGGTGACCACGGCCCTAAGAAGATGGAGCCTGCGGCACGCAGTTTAGGCAGCAGGGATCTGGGATTGCCGGTGTTCACAATCAGGTGCTCTGGGCCATAGGCGTTACTTATCTCGCACGCCTCATCCAGATTTTCACAGATGAGGATTCGGCTTTGGGACAGGGCGGTGCGAGCGGTTTCAGAGCGAGTAAGCGCCGCCAGTTGGCTTTCGACTTCGGTTAACACCGTATCCGCAAACCCTTGGGATAGGCAGACGAGCATCGCCTGACTGTCTTCGCCGTGCTCTGCTTGGGACAATAAGTCCGCCGCTACAAAGGCTGGACTGGCATCGTCATCGGCAATCACCAACACTTCCGATGGCCCTGCGGGCATGTCGATGGCGCATCCTTGTTGGCTGACTTGAGTCTTGGCTTCGGTGACAAAACGGTTGCCCGGACCAAAGATCTTATCAACCTTAGCCACGGTGTCGGTGCCATAGGCCATGGCGGCTACCCCTTGGGCACCGCCAATGGGATAGAGGGCGGTAACGCCGCAGCGCCAGGCCGCATAACAGATGGCGTCATTGACCGGCGGTGGTGTGGCCATCACTCGAACGCTGCAGCCAGCGATGCGCGCCGGCAGCGCTTGCATCAATACTGAGGACACCAAAGGGGCACTGCCGCCGGGTACATAAAGGCCAACTCGTTCAATGGCTTCACTTCGAAGCTCGCAAAATACACCAGGCTGAGTCTCCACCTTCACCGTGGTAAATGCCTGAGCACGGTGAAACTGCTCTAAGTTGTCGATGGCGGCATCAATGGCTTGTTTCAGTTCTAGGGCGATGCGAGCGCCTTGCTCGGCTAACTGGTCGCTATTCATTACCAGCGACTCTGGCGCCCTCCCATCAAAACGTTGGCTCAGTTCGATAAGCGCTTGGTCACCTTGACGTTTTACCTGGGACAAAATCTCGGACACCGCCTTACTAAGATCTTGGCTTTGCACCTGTTCAGCGCGTGCCAGCAGAGCACGCTGCTGCGCTGGGTCTTGAGTATTCCAAACAAAGGTTTGCATGGTCATAACGGCTCTCTTATCCCAGCATCTTTTCAATGGGCAACACTAAAATTGAGCTGGCACCTAGGGCTTTTAGCTCCTCCATGGTGTCCCAGAATAGGGTTTCTGAGCTTACTGCGTGCAGTGCCACTCGCTCTTTGTCGTCGGCCAATGGCAAGATTGTTGGGTTTTCGGCACCAGGCAGCAGGGAGATCACCTGTTCCAGCTGCGCCTTGGGGGCGTGCAGCATGATGTACTTGCTCTCTTTGGCTTGAATCACGCCATTGATGCGAGTCAGCAGTTTGTCCACCAGCTCTTGGGTGGCGGTATCCAGTACTTTGGTGCTTTGAATTAGAGTGGCTTTGGAGCGGAAGATCACCTCTGCTTCCTTAAGGCCATTGGCTTCGAGGGTTGCGCCTGTGCTGACTAGGTCGCAGATGGAGTCTGCTAATCCCGCTCGAGGGGCGACCTCCACCGAGCCTTTGAGCATGCAGCTGCTGGCATTCACGCCGGCGTTGTCTAAGTAGCGCTGCAGCAGGTAAGGGTAGGTGGTGGCAATACGGGTGCCAGCTAGGGACTGGGGCCCTTGGTATTGAGCGTCTTTATCGATGGCGATGGAGAGGCGACAGCCGCCAAAGTCCAAACGGCGCAGAGTGGCAAACTCGGCACTGCGATTGGTGGCACAGCGCTCAAGGCGTTCCTCTTCCAGTACGTTTTCACCCACAATGCCAAGGTCGACTACGCCGTCCATTACCAATCCAGGAATGTCGTCATCGCGAACACGAAGTATGTCGATAGGCAGGTTTTGGCAGTGGCTTAACAGGCGCTGGTCACGAAGGTTGAGTTTTAAGCCTGCGCCTTTGAACAGGGTGGCGCACTCATCGGCCAGTCGTCCCGACTTTTGGATGGCGATACGCAGGCGAGCCTGAGTGTTTGGGGTGGCTTGGCCAAGTTGTTGGTTTGAGGTTTGGTTTAGTGTCATCTGTTTCAATCCTGTTAAAAAGCGAAAAACCCTGGCACTTGCTCCAGGGTTTTTGCGTGTTTTCAGGTTGAAACCGCTGGAGGTGCCGTTTAAACAGCAGCCTTCCAGCGAAATGCCAAAGGCTACCGCATGGAATGGTGATGATGTAGCGCAGTAAACATTGGCATTGCTTGATTCCTTTAAGTTTGCTGACCTCTTGTCAGCAAAGTAAAAATAGGGTGACCAAATTTAGGTCGTGCTTTTAAGCTAAAACAGGCTTTTTAGAATTGCAACTGCCAATGTAAAGTTTTTTAGCATTGCTGAGTTTGGCGCAGCAAAGTGGGTTCTGATGCTTGGCTGAGACAGGTAACTGATTGGCAGCGACGGATAATTGTCTATTTTTAATTATCCAAACAGTTGGCTTCTGGTGGTAAGCAACCACTGTGGCATAATGGCGACCCCATTTTTCCTAAAGACGTTTCATGGCCCGTTTCCCCACCAAGATAGAGCAGGCGTTTAGCCGAGATGGCATGCTGGCGGACAAGCTGAATCAGTTTCGCTATCGCAAGTCACAACAGCAGTTGGCTAAGGCGATCGCCAATCACACTAAGCCAAGACAGGTTTTGGTGGCCGAGGCGGGTACGGGCATTGGCAAGACCTTTGCCTACTTGCTGCCTGCGCTGTTAAGCGGCAAAAAGGTGGCCATCTCCACTGGAACCAAAAACCTGCAAGATCAGTTGTTTTTCAAAGACGTTCCCGCACTTTTGCCTCTAATTGAGGCCGGTTGCAAGGTGGCGCTGTTAAAAGGCCGAGGCAATTATCTATGCCCTCATCACCTTGGTCGTCATCTGGCGGATCCGGAAAACCAAACCCCCATCGAGATGGATCAGATGATCCGCATTCGCAGCTGGGCCAATGGCACCAGCACCGGCGACATGGCGGAGATGGACTCACTGGCGGAAGACGCGCCAATTCTTCGTAAGGTGACCTCCACCAACGACAACTGCCTTGGGCAGAAATGCCCAGAGTTTGAGCGCTGTTTCTTAAAACGTGCTCGCGCGAAGGCGCTGGCGGCGGACGTGGTGGTGATCAACCACCATCTGTTTTTTGCTGATTCTAGCCTCAAAGAGACCGGCTTTGGTGAGCTGCTGCCGAAACTCGATTGGATCATGTTTGATGAGGCCCACCAGTTGCCCGATATTGCGCTTAACCGCTTCGGTGAGCGATTTAACTCCAGTTCACTGGTGTATTTGGCTCGGGATGTAAAGCGGCTGTATCAGCTACTGAAGGATTGTAAGTCTCTGGAAACTAAAGCAGACGATCTTATCAGTTGGAGTGATGACCTCGCCGAGGCCCTGAGTAAATTTGGCATTAGCAACTGGTTGGAGCTGGTAAAGGTAGAATCGGTTATCTACACCTTGGGCGGCGTGGCCACTGCGTTGGCGAGGCTGACGAAGGAGCTGGGCTTTCACATCGGTCGTGATGAGTTGGCAGACAACTGTTATGAACGCAGTGCTCGGCTTCAGGGGATTGTGGAGCATTTCATCAAGCCAGAACCGTCTCAAGTCTACCTGCTCGAACGGCGCAATCAGGGCTTTAGTCTGGTGTCAACGCCGCTGTCAGTGAGAGACAAGTTAACCGAGCTCTATAACCAGTACCACTGCGCCTGGCTGTTTACTTCAGCAACCCTGCAAGTTGATGGTAACTTCAGTTATTTTACCAAGCAGATGGCGTTAGATAGCGCCACTACCTTAACCTTGGACAGCCCGTTTAATTATCAAAAACAGGCGCTGATGTGTGTGCCTCGAGGATTGTACGAGCCCCATGATGCTCGCATGGCAGATCAGCTTACTGAGATCGCCGACAAGCTAATCAATGCCGCCGATGGCCGCACCTTTTTGCTGTTTACCAGTTATCACATGATGCATCAGGTGGGAGAGCGGCTCAGTCGGCTGCAGACGCGGCCGCTGTTGGTTCAAGGGATGGACTCTAAGCGGCAGCTTTTGCATCGTTATCATGCCTATGGCAATGCCGTTTTGTTGGGGACAAGCGCATTTTGGGAAGGGGTTGACGTTAGAGGCCGAGGCCTGTGCTGTGTTATGATCGACAAATTGCCCTTTGTGTCTCCGGACGATCCGCTGGCTCGCGCTCGAGTCAATGCTTGTGAACGCAGTGGCCAAGATCCCTTTACCACAGTGCAACTGCCACAGGCGATCTTGGCGCTTAAACAGGGCGTGGGTCGCCTTATCCGCAGTGAACAGGATCATGGGGTGTTGGTCATTGGGGATGCCCGTTTGGTGCACCGGCCCTATGGCCAACAGTTTTTAGCCAGCTTGCCGGCCATGAGCCGCACTCGCGAGTTGGACAACGCATTAATTAAGTTAACACAGTTACGAGAACAGTAATGTCAGAGAAGATCCTTATCATCGATACCGCCACCGAAAACTGCTCAGCGGCACTAGTGATTGATGGCAACGTGACCAGTTTGTGTGAGGAAGCGCCTCGCGAGCATAGCCAAAAGATCCTGCCGTTTGTGAAGCAGTTGCTGGACGATGCCGGTGTAGTTCTTGAGGATCTGGATGCCATCGGTTTTGGTCGCGGCCCTGGAAGCTTTACGGGTATCCGCATCGGTACCTCAATGATGCAGGGCATGGCGCTGGGCGCTGAACTGCCGGTACTGCCGATCTCAAACTTAGCGGCCATGGCGCAAGGGGCAATGGATAACGGTGCTAAAACCGTGATTGCTGCCATTGATGCCCGCATGGGAGAAGTCTACGTGGGCCGTTATGAAAACGTTGACGGCCTAGCCACACTGATTGAGCAGGAATTGGTGATCGCCCCTGATGCGGTTATGGCATTGCCGCTGATACAGGGTGAGGATCTCACCGCCGTGGGGACCGGTTTTGAAACCTACCCAGAACTTCTGGATAACGGTCGCCTAAACCTAGATGGCCAATGTCGTCTGCCAAGTGCTAAGATGATGGTACCGCTAGCCTTATCTCTGTTTTCTAAAGGGTTTGCGCAGCCACTGGAGAGCGTCGAGCCGGTTTATCTACGGGATAACGTGGCTTGGAAGAAAGCCCCTGGCAAATAACACCACTGCTGAAATACGTTGTCTGAGGAATCGATAGATGTTGCAACCCGTTGGTTTACAGCCCCAAAGCTTACCGGAGAAGCAGCCGCTTCGCCGTGGGCAGGCGGTGGCCGTAGAGGAGGTTGCCACGCCGGTTCGCACCCAGCTAGTGGTGCCAGCGGATGCCCAAACCTGGCAACAGTTTCAGGCGGGCAGGGCACAGCTGGTTAATGATCACTCGGAATCGGCGGCCATTAATGCCTATCAAGAGATGTCCAATCATCAACTGCGACAAGATCTGCAAGCGATGATTGGCGTCGATCTTTACGTTTAGAAACTTTTTTCTTTTTCGTAACCTTTGAATTCCTATGAAAAGTCAGTAGCGTAGAGCCCGACACTAAGGACAATAGGACTCATGGATATGAAACCCTTTCTGCGCACTGCGCTTCTTATACCTACCTTGCTGTTAAGTGGTGCCGCTTGGGCCCATGGCAGTGATTCAGACGTTGATGCCAAGCTGCAGCAGTTTGCTCAAGGGGAGCATCGAAGCGAGAAAAACATCGCCCGAAACCCGTATCGTAATCCCGCGCAAACTTTGTCGTTCTTCGGTATCCATCCCGACATGACGGTGATTGAGCTTTGGCCTGGCGGTGGCTGGTACAGCGAAATTATTGCGCCTTATCTGAAAGATAACGGTCAGTTCGTGGCGGCCAACTTCGACACCAGCGATAAGCAGACGGTGAATTTCTATAAAAACGCCGGTAAGCGCTATCTGCAGAAGGTCAAAGATAACCCAGAGATCTACGGCAACACCAAGGTGATTAACTTCGACCCAAGCTTGTCTCCAGACTTAGGCGTGGAAGCCAGCGCTGATATGGTGCTGACCTTTAGAAACCTTCATAACTGGGCGATGAAAGGCAAGATGGAAACCGTGTTCCAATCGGCTTTTGAGGTGCTCACCCCTGGTGGCGTGTTTGGCGTGGTTGAACACCGCGGCACTGCACAGATGCCAGCGGAGTCTGGTTACATGGATGAAGCCGAGGTTATCGCTCTGGCGAAAAAAGTTGGCTTTAAGCTGGCGGCCAAATCGGAAATTAATGCCAATCCAAAAGACACCAAAGATTACGAGCGAGGCGTATGGACGCTGCCGCCAAGCCTGCGCTTAAAAGAGAAAGATCGCGAGAAATACTTAGCCATTGGCGAGTCTGATCGCATGACGCTTAAGTTCTACAAGCCAGAGATCTGATTTTATAAACAATAACGTAACTGCTCCAACCAGTTAGTCTGGTTGGAGTTTTTGCGTTTGCCGTCAGGACAACTAAGGGGGAGTTATGGCAACCTTGCTGCCGCCAACGGAAGTGTCGTTTACATTGCCACACATTCGATTGACCGCATTACACTGGGGAGAGGCAGACGCTCCGCTTGTTGTCTGCTTGCATGGCTGGTTGGATAACGGTAACAGTTTCGCCCCTTTGGCCCCGTATCTGGTGCGGCAAGGGTATCAAGTGCTGGCGTTGGAATTTCCTGGTCACGGCCATTCGGATAATCGTAACCCAGGGAACTTTTATCATTTTCTCGATTACCTGTATGAGCTGAAGCTGCTGTGGCCCATGTTGAATCAACCACCGGCGCTGCTGCTGGGGCACTCCATGGGGGGCATTCTTGCCAAAGCGTTCGCGGCTCTGTACCCCGACTGGGTTGATAAGCTCGTGGTAGTCGAGGCTTTAGGTCCCTTAACGGCAACCGAGAAAGATACCGCACCGAACTTAAGGCGCGGCTTTGAAAGCCGAGACAAGCCAAGTTCGACGGGCAGTTACGCCAGTCTCGATGCCTTGTATCAAGCACGGGCTGCGGCGGGTGGATTTGCATTGCCCTTGGCGAAACTGCTTATGGATCGGAATCTTTGCCAAGGGGACGATGGCCGGTGGAGCTGGCGCTCGGATCCGCGGCTGAGAGTGCGCTCCGCTTGGATGATGACCGAGGCGCAAGCGGCCTCGTTGATGTCAGAGTTGACCTCATCGATGCTGGTGGTCTTGGGCGAGCAAGGCTTTGAGGAGTTAAAAGCCCGATGGCCTGAGCGACAAAATTGGTTTAAACAGGCTCGGATGCAAACCATCCCTGGTGGTCACCACTGCCACATGGAGCACCCTGAAGCCCTTTCACGATTTATTTTGGCCGAATTGGCTTAAAATTTCGTCGAACGCGCCGCCAAACGCTGTGTTTCGTCGGTGCGATCGCTAAAATTAGCAAACTTATTAGAATTCACTCGCTTTGCAGTGGCAGGGCGATGCAAACAGCTCTAACAGTAGTCCTGTTCGATGCAAAGGAGAACAGAGTGGAAAAGGCGTGGCTAAACAGCTATCCGGCGGACGTGCCGGCAGAGATTAATCCTGACCAATACCGTAACTTGCTGGATCTTTTTGAGCAGAGTTGCCAGAAGTACGCCGATCAGGTGGCCTTCATCAACATGGGGGCGGTGTTGACCTATCGCCGCGTGGAAGAGCAGAGCCGAGCATTTGCGGCTTATCTGCAAAATGACCTGAAACTGCAAAAGGGCGATCGAGTCGCCATTATGATGCCGAACCTGCTGCAGTACCCAGTGGCGCTGCTGGGCGTGCTGCGTGCTGGCATGGTGGCGGTTAACGTCAACCCTCTCTACACCCCCCGAGAGCTCAAGCATCAACTCTGTGATGCCGGTGCCAAAGCCATTGTGTTGGTAACCAACTTTGGTCAGAGCCTGCAGCAGATTGTGGACGATACGCCGGTCGAGCACGTGATTCTGACCAAAATTGGCGATCATCTGTCGGCCCCGAAACGCACCGTGGTCAACTTCGTGGTGCAGTACGTGAAGAAGATGGTGCCGAAATACCATCTTCCCTATGCGATCTCCATGCGCAAAGCGCTGTCCCGTGGCCGCCGTATGCAGTACGTCAAGCCGAGCATTGCCAGTGAAGACATCGCCATTTTGCAGTACACCGGTGGTACCACCGGTGTGGCCAAAGGCGCCATGCTGACTCATCGCTCTTTGATCTCAAACATGTTGCAGGCCAACGCTCATTTCGGCGGTATCTTGAAAGACGGCGAGGAGCTGGTGGTGACGCCACTGCCTCTCTATCATGTGTTTGCCAACACCGTGAATTTGCTGCTGTTCTTGAAGCTGGGTGGTCAAAATCTGCTTATCACCAACCCTCGAGACATGGCTTCGTTTATTAGCGATCTGAAAAAGTACCCGTTTACCGCCTTAACCGGAGTCAACACTCTGTTTAACGGCTTGCTGAACCAAGATGAGTTTAAAAATGCCAATTTCAGCGAGTTCAAACTCACCATTGGCGGTGGCATGGCGGTGCAGCGCGCGGTTGCTGAAAAGTGGAAACAGGTAACGGGAATTCCGCTGATCGAAGGTTATGGCCTG
The DNA here is from genome assembly GCF_005116665.1 of Ferrimonas aestuarii. GTDB lineage: Bacteria > Pseudomonadota > Gammaproteobacteria > Enterobacterales > Shewanellaceae > Ferrimonas > Ferrimonas aestuarii. The sequence goes on from NZ_SWCJ01000014.1 coordinate 109,450, forward strand.
ACGGAGTGCTCGCCGGTTGCCGCTGCGGGAACTTACAATCAGCAGGAGTATACCGGAGCCATCGGGTTGCCTTTGCCCTCTACTGATATGCGCGCCGTTGATGAAGCTGGTGAGCCTTTGCCTCAAGGCGAGGTAGGTGAGCTTCAAGTGCGGGGCCCGCAGGTGATGAAAGGCTATTGGCAGCGCCCGGAAGAGACGGCCAAAGTGATGACCGGTGAAGGCTGGCTCTATACCGGCGACATCGGCTACATGGATGAGAAAGGTCAGTTCTTTATTGTTGATCGTAAGAAAGACATGATTCTGGTCTCCGGCTTTAACGTATTCCCTAATGAAGTGGAAGACGTGGTGGCCAGCCACCCGAAAGTTCTGGAAGTGGCCGCCGTTGGGGTGCCTCACGAAGTATCAGGTGAACTGGTTAAAGTGTTCGTGGTAGCGAAAGACCCAACCCTGACCGACAAAGAGGTGATCGCCCATTGCCGGAAAGAGTTAACCGGATACAAGGTGCCTAAGCTGGTGGAGTTCAGAGACGAGCTGCCGAAAACCAACGTGGGTAAAATTCTGCGCCGTGAGCTGCGCGAAGAAGAGTTAAAGAAGGCGTAGCCGATGAATCTTGATTGGCAGTGGATTGATAACGATGACCAGTTGGCGCAGCTGTGCCAGCAGTGTCGCCAGCACGATGCGGTAGCGCTGGATACCGAGTTTGTTCGAACGCGAACTCTGTATGCCCAGCTTGGTTTGATTCAGATATTCGATGGCACCACCTTGGCCTTGGTGGACCCATTAGCGATTTCCGATCTGACGCCTTTTTGGCAGCTATTGGAAGATGAGTCGGTGGTTAAGGTGTTGCACTCTTGCAGTGAAGATCTGGAGATCTTCGCGCAGCAGGGCAAAGTGCAACCCAAACCGCTGTTTGATACTCAGGTTGCAGGAGTGCTGCTCAATAAAGGCGGCGCCATGGGCTATGGCAAGCTGGTTCAAGCCTATCTGGACATTGAGCTGGATAAAGGCGAAGCGCGCACCGATTGGCTGCGTCGGCCTCTATCAGATAAGCAGCTCAACTACGCGGCGGCGGATGTGTTCTACTTGCTGAAAGTGTACCGAATGATGGATGAGGAGATTCAAACCCTTGGCCGTCACTCTTGGCTACTGCAAGAGGGTCAGCGATTGACCTCGGATCGCCTGTCTCCAGTGAACCCAGATTACGCCTACTTGAAGGTAAAAAATGCCTATCAGCTTCGCCCAGAGCAGTTGGCCATTTTACAATCATTGGCGGCGTGGCGGTTAAAGGTCGCGCAGCAGCGGGATCTGGCACTGAATTTTGTCATTAAAGACGCCGCGTTGCTTCAAATTGCTAAACGAGCACCTCACTCCATTGGCTACTTGGCTCAGCTTGATTGTCTGACTGAACGAGATGTCCAGCGCCATGGTCGCAACATCATCAATGCAGTTGCCGCCGCGAATGTGGATAATCCGCCCCCGCCGGTGGATCCATTGAACGCGGATCCAGAGTTTCGTGATGCTGCCAAGAAGGTGCGAAAGCTGCTACTGGCGCTCTCTGAGGAGCATCAGGTGGCCAGTGAGATGCTGGCATCGAAAAAGCTGGTGCAGCAGTATCTAAAGTGGCGATTTGCGCCAACAGAGAGCTTACCGATTATTTTGCAGGGTTGGCGAGGCGATTTAGTTTCAAACGCCCTTTCTGAGCTGACGTTGTAGAAAAAGCATTCTAAAAGAACGAATTTTTATGAGCGACATTTCCCCTAGGGAGGTGTCGCTTTTTTAGTGGTTCAGGCTTTTTTAGAGCGCTTGCTTTAAACAAATGTTCCAAATGAATGTTTAATTATCAACAACCTGTCTGGTCGTACCACTTCGTTTCTAGGGTTAAGTGCTTGTGTTTCTTGTTAATTCAATGTGGTTTTGGGGCTGACATCACCATGATCTTGTGTGATTATGGTCACAATAACCGTTTAAAAAGCGAAACAAGTCGAATGTAAAACGGCATGGATAAGCCGTCTGGAGAAGGAGCGACAACATGGATAAGGTGTGGCTATCCAGCTACCCAGCAGGGGTGCCTCAAGAGATTGATGCGGATAGATATTCATCGGTAGTTGATCTGTTTGAGCAGTCGGTATCGCGCTTTTCAAGCCGTGATGCGTTTATCAACATGGGACGTACCATTACATACGAAGAGCTGGATAAACAAAGTCGAGACTTTGCGGCCTACCTTCAACAGGATTTGAAGTTAAGTCCAGGTGACCGCGTCGCCATCATGATGCCAAATCTGCTGCAGTACCCCATCGCACTGTTTGGTGTGCTGCGAGCTGGATTGGTGGTGGTAAACGTTAACCCGCTGTACACCGCGCGCGAATTAAAACATCAACTGACCGACAGCGGCGCAAAAGCCATTGTCGTTGTTTCAAACTTTGCCGCCACCTTGGAAGAGGTAGTGGCAGAAACGCCGGTTGAACATGTCATTCTTACCAACCTAGGGGACCGCCTATCTTGGCCAAAACGGTCGCTGGTAAACCTAGTGGTTAAGCACGTCAAGAAGATGATTCCCAAATATGATCTTCCTGATGCCATCAGCATGAACGCCGCCATCAAGCGCGGTAGCCGAATTCCTTTCAATAAACCGACCATCGACAGCGAAAGCACCGCATTTCTTCAGTACACCGGAGGCACCACTGGCGTAGCCAAAGGGGCGATTCTGACCCATCGCAATATGCTGGCGAACCTAGAGCAGGTAAGCAGCTGGATTGGTCCAACCCTGGAAGAGGGCGAGGAGATGGTGGTTACCGCTCTGCCGCTGTATCACATCTTCGCGCTGACCTGTAACTGCCTGACGTTCATGAAATTGGGCGGCACCAACTTGATGATCACCAACCCAAGGGATATGCCGGAGTTTGTGAAGATCATCGCCAAGTACCCGTTTACGGCCATTACTGGGGTAAACACCTTGTTTAATGGACTGCTGAACACCCCTGGATTTTCGGATCTGGACTTCAGCAAGCTGAAAGTGGCCCTTGGTGGCGGCATGGCGGTTCAACAAGCGGTGGCCTCTCGCTGGCAGGAAACCACGGGGGCGCGCCTGCTTGAGGGCTACGGGTTGACCGAGAGTGCTCCAGTGGCTTCTGTGGCACCTTATGATTCTAAAGGGTATGACGGCACCATCGGTTTGCCATTGCCATCGTGTTCCATTCGATTGATCGATGAGGATGGTAATGAGGTACCTCATGGGGAGCGCGGTGAGCTTCAGATCCACGGCCCACAGGTGATGAAAGGTTACTGGCAGCGTCCGGAAGCGACCGCGGAGGTGATTGACGATGACGGTTGGCTGTCCACCGGCGACATTGCCACCATGGATGACCGTGGCTTCTTCAAAATTGTGGATCGTAAGAAAGACATGATTTTGGTCTCTGGTTTCAATGTGTTCCCCAATGAAATTGAAGATGTGGTGGTGATGCACGATGCGGTTGTTGAGGCTGCGGCCATCGGGGTGCCCAATGAAGTGTCCGGAGAGGTGGTGAAGGTGTTTGTGGTGACGAGTAAAAACACCGACAAAGACTCCATTATTGCTCACTGTAAGCAGCACCTGACTGGCTATAAGATTCCGAAAATCATCGAGTTCCGTGACGAGTTGCCTAAGACCAACGTCGGTAAGATTTTGCGCCGGGCATTACGCGATGAGGAACAAGCGGCCTAATTGATAACAAAGATGTGAACAATCAGGCGCTTCATGACATTTTGTGAAACTTAATTACAGGCAATCTTCGGGTTGCCTGTTTCGTTTTGTGATCCAGTTAGTATAATTGCGCGGCCATGTGTTGCTTAGGTACAGTTTGGCTTGCTTGAGCAACAACCTTGGCGTATTTCTATAGGAGTCCCCTAGAGGTAATGGAGGCCTTAAGTGCCGGTAAGATACCCCTTAGATTTTCGTTGGCAGCTGGCATTCGATGCCATCGGTTTTGATCTGCCACGCTTGGAATCGGAAGCCAAACTGACGAAATGCAGTCTGGGTAACCCCAGTGCCACCGTCAAAGGTGAACAATATCTGCAGCTATGGCGAAGCATGGAGCAACAGCTTCCTCCGGCGCAATTAGCCCTGTCTTTGAGTCACCTCTGTGGTAGTGGCCGATTCAATCCCATGCTGCGGGCGATGGTCAGTTGCGATAATTTGCTGCAAGCCTGTGAACGCATGGCAAGTTTCACCCACGCGTTTGGACCGCAGACCATGTCGGTGGAAACCAAAGAGGATCTGCTGCTAATCCACTTAGATAGTGATCTTCCTCAGCCCCTGTCGATGATTTTAACTCAGTGGCAGTTGCTGCTGACGGTTGCCCATTTGGCGAGTCGCCAATCGATTAACGTTACCTCCATTCAGCTAAAGCAGCCTGATGAACAAGCTCATTGCTGGGCTAAACAGTTCGGCGCACAGGTGATTCCAGCTCAATCGAACACCCTGGTGATTGGCCGCGGCCAGGCCAGTTTGCAGTTTAAGCCCCTTGCCGATGGCGTGTGGCAGTTTTATGAGCAAGACGTTCTAACCAACATCCGCCGATTGTCGTCCAGTGAATGCGACGGTGAACGGGCGTTGTCGGTGCTGCTGAACGCGCTGCCTGCGGGCAAGATTCAAAGCAAAGCGGTGGCCTCGCAGATGGGAATCGGTTGCCAGACTTTGCAGCGCCGTTTGGCAAGCAAAGACAAAACTCTAAAGAAGATTCAGGTCGAGGCTCGGAGGATGCTGCTCAACAGCTATCTGAAGTTTGAGTACGTCAGCTTGCAGGAGCTGACTTTGCTTCTGGGTTTCGAGGATGAGAGCAGTTTTGGACGCGCTTGCCAAAAATGGTATGGCTGTACACCGAGACAGCTTCGCTCTCAGTGGCCTCTAGCCAGTTAGTGAGTAGAGCACTATCACCAGATAGAACAACGGCAGCCCAAGGGCTGCCGTTGTTCTTTTTAATACCTTGAAGATCACTGCAGCTGTTCCAAACTTAACTGGCAATTATGGCGGGTAATACGCCGTCAAATGGATTTTTAATTAGAAACACAGGAGGTGTTTATGAGTGACCATCGTACTCAATGGCGTTGTTCGGTTACTGTAACTTCGGCAGGGCCGGTGGCGGCTTTAACCTGCATCAGCAATCAATCTGCGCAGACTCAGTTTAGAATTAAAGGGATCTGCTACTCTCCTTGTCCGATAGGTGCTTCCAATAAGGAGGGGGCTAATTGTGGTGATTGGTTTTGGGATACCTATCAAGCAGGGGCAGCCACAATTACCAGTTGGGAGCAAACTTGGCGTAGTGATTTAAAAAAAATTAAAGCGCTCGGAGTAAATACCATCAGGGTTTACAGCATGCTAAGCAAGCAGTTGCCCACTGAGTATAATGCCGATACAGTCTATACCCACCAAGCGTTTTTGGATGCCTGCTTCGAGCTTGAGCTGTTCGTATTAGTGGGGTTCCCATTACCACCGACATTGTTTGACTATGGACAGTCACCCCAACTTGGAGCCAGTTGGTGGGAAGATAATCTTACACAAACACTCACTGCTCTAGGGCAACACCCCGCTGTGATGGGGTTTGTGATCGCCAATGAGGTCGACAATAATACTGTCGATACCTACTCTCGTGATGCCGAGAAAAAACAGTATTGGTGGAGGCAAATTGAATCCATGGCGGCGAAAGCCAAAGCGGCTGCACCAGATAAATTAGTTGGCATTGCCAACCATGATGACCCGAAAATCCCTCGATTGTGTGAGACCGAAATGGCAGCATGCCCGAGTGTGGATTTCTGGGGGGTGAACAGTTATCAGCCTCAGAGTTTTAGTTCGGTATTCGGTGGCTCTAATAACGCTAAGGGCTATGCCACATTAGTCGGCAAGGCATTAAAGCCAGTCATTCTTACCGAATATGGTTTCCCCTCTACCTCTAGAACCACCGCTAACACCTTGGTGCCGGTTGAGATTATGTCGACGCAAGAGACGCAAACCCGTGTAGCTAAGGTGTTGGACTCGATGTTGCCCCAAGCTTATGCGGAACAGTTGAACTTAGGGGTGTGCTATTTTGAGTTTTGCGATGAGTGGTGGGATCAATCGGAGTACAATATTGTTAAAAACCAAAGCTGCCCCAAAGCTAAGGGCCCAAATAAACCAGATGGTGGTGCTGGTGCGACGGGCTTAGTTCCGCCGAATAATTACACATGGTTTGGTGGCCCAATCGCCTGCGGTTTTCCCAATTATTATTGGGATAATGATGGTTTTGGTCTCTATTCCGTTGCGGTTGGACATAACCGTACTCCCTCACAGCCATGGAATTTTGAAAAAAATGAACCGGCGCTACCTCTTGATGAACGAGCTGCCCGTACGCCGGTGATAAAGGCGGTCACTGAATTTAATAGTATGTGCTTAATTAGTGGCTTTGTTAGTGAGATCACCCAACTTGATAACAACCTTGTTCAGGTTGCGATCAGCTCCAATGAATATGGCCGTATTCCTATTAGCGCCAAAGCGGGTACCTTAACGAACTACCTTTACGCACCGAGCGAATTGGACGACAAACAGGAGCAGTTACTTCAACAAGCTAAATCCAGTGGGGTTGGCGTAACGGTTGCGTTTACGAGCCGTCAAGGCTCCCGTCATTTGAGTGCGGTGGTTGTACAGTGAGGGCGAATTAGGGGCTGTTGGGCCTAAGAGTCTGAGTAACGGCAGCCATAGGCTGCCGTTTTCGTAAATCAGAGCGTTATCTGTATTAGCCTAGATCTTCAATTTCGTCGTTTTCGTCGCGAACGATGGTGGCGTACAGGTCATACTCATTGGCAAATTCAATGGAAGCCCACACCATTTGGCCAACTTCCACGTCAAATTCGCCTCCAAGAATTACCTTTCCATCGATCTCTGGCGCATCGGTGTAGGCACGAGCAACGGCACCTTCATCATTGAGCTCGTCAACAATGACTCGCATTTCACTGCCTACGCGAGCTTGCAGGCGCTCGGCGCTGATTCGAGCGGCCATCTGCATGAAGCGCTGGTAACGGTCTTCCATCACCTCTTCATCGATGAGCTCAGCCAGATCGTTGGCCACAGCGCCCTCAACAGGGCTGTATTTAAAGGCGCCAACACGGTCGAGTTGTGCTTCTTCCATCCAGTCCAGTAGCAACTGGAAATCCTCTTCGGTTTCACCTGGGAAGCCGACGATGAAGGTGGAGCGAATCACCAACTCAGGACAGATCTGGCGCCATTTCTTGATCTGTTCCAGTGTGCGTTCAGCTTTGCCTGGACGTTTCATCGCTTTGAGTACACGGGGCGCGGCGTGTTGGAACGGAATGTCCAGATAAGGCAGAATCTTTCCTTCTGCCATCAATGGAATAATGTCATCCACATGAGGGTATGGGTAAACGTAGTGCAGACGCACCCAGATCCCCATCTCAGCCAGTTTTTCACACAGGACTTTCATGTTGGTTTTCACCGGCATGCCGTCCCAGAATGCGGTCTTGTATTTGACGTCCACGCCATAGGCACTGGTGTCTTGGCTGATCACCAGAAGCTCTTTTACACCTGCCGCTTTAAGGCGCTTGGCTTCATCCAAAATCTCACCAATTGGGCGGCTAACCAGATCGCCTCGGAGCGCGGGGATGATGCAGAAAGTACAGCGGTTGTTGCAGCCCTCTGAGATCTTTAGATAAGCGTAATGACGGGGAGTCAACTTAACGCCGTGATCTGGGATCAGAGACGTTAGCGGGTTGAGGTCGGGTTTTGGCAGATGGTTGTGCACCTGTTCCAATACCATCTCATAGGCATGAGGTCCGGTAATGCCCAGTACTTTCGGGTGAACTTCGCGGATCTCATCCTCTTTGGCACCCAGACAGCCGGTAACGATAACCTTGCCATTCTCTTTCAAGGCCTCGCCAATGGTATCTAAGGATTCCTGCACGGCGCTGTCGATAAAGCCACAGGTGTTTACGATCACCAGATCGGCACCCTCGTAGGAGTTGACCACGTCATAACCTTCGGTGCGCAGCTGAGTCAGAATGCGCTCGCTGTCCACCAAGTTTTTTGGGCAACCCAAGGAGATAAATCCAATACGGGTGCCACTGCCTTGGCCCATATCCGGTGCCACTTTGGTGGCGTGGGTGGTGTTGGGTTGAACGGCCTTAGGTTGGTTTTGACTTGGGTCAAAGTTCTCTACGGTCATAGTTGCCTGCAAAATGAGCTACGGAATCAAAAAGTGAGGCGGGATTATACACCGTTATGCGTAAAGGGGCAGGGCTTTTAGCTTGGTGTTGGTCTCGGTCAAGCGGTGTCAGAAACCGATAGCTGGGGGAGAGGGAGTTCGAAAGTATGCCGTTATTGCACAGGAGTAAGAGTTGAATAAAAGCTGGTATGATGGCAGCTCATTTGTTTAAGAGAGATGTCTGTGACCATTTACGTCGACGCCGATGCCTGCCCTGGGGTGATCAAAGAGATACTGTTCCGTGCAGCCGAACGCACTCAAACTTCGCTGGTGCTGATTGCCAATCACAGTATGCGTACCCCGCCTTCGGCTTACATTCGCTCCATTGTGGTGCCCAAGGGCTTCGATGTGGCCGATCATGAAATCGTACAACGTTGTGAAGCGGGAGATCTGATTATTACGGCGGATATCCCTTTGGCGGCGGAAGTGATTGAGAAGGGCGCATTGGCACTCAATCCCAGAGGGGAACTGTATACCACCGCCAATATCGGCGCTCGGCTGAATATGCGTGATTTTATGGATACCATGCGAGCCAGCGGTTTGGAGAGCTCTGGACCACCACCTTTAAGTCAATCGGATCGCAAGTTGTTTGCCTCAAAGCTAGACGAATGGCTTGCCAAGAGCAGCTAATTAGATACTGCTTGATTTTCCTAGTTATTTCTTACTATCTGCTGTTTTTTCTTGGTATTCACTCGGTTTTAAGGAAGAATGGAATTCAAGTGATAGAGATTTAAACTAGGGGTAATAATATGGACGTCAACCCAGTAGAGTCATTTAATATCAACTACAACTTATCTGTTTGGTTTGACATTCCCGTTGTAGATTTAGACCGCGCTATCGCCTTCTATGCCCGTGTGTTGGACACCGATGTGGTAAGTGAAGTGATTGACGGTATTCGCTATGGCCTTATTCGCTCAGAGTTCGGTAATGGTGGTTGTTTGATGGTGGATGAGATCCGCATCACTAGTCAGCAAGGGCCGCTTATCTACCTGAATGTCTACGGACGCTTAGCACAAGCGGTGGACCGAGTCACCGACATGGGGGGAGCGGTACTTGAGGGGATTCATCCTTTAGGCCGTTGGGGACATCGTGCGATCATCCTCGACTCAGAGGGGAACCGTTTGGCGTTGCACTCATTTTAAGTTGTCTTAGTTGAGGTTGCGTTTGGTAACGAGCGTAACCCCAAACCTCTCAAATTCTTCAAAATAACTCCTTTTAACCCGCAGAGATTGGCTAAACTTACCGCTTCCATTTGCTTACTGAGGTGGCAGTGATGAGCCAAGTCAGCCCACAAATGGAATGGACTCTGCTTCCCCCCCTTACGGATGAGTTACCTTACACCTTCGACAATGGTGCCGCCTTCAATGGCTTCAACGCCGAGTGCGACCATTGCGGCGACATGATTGAACTTCCCTTGATTAAAGGCCGTATGGCTACGGTTGCGGGTAACCGGTGTGTATTGATGGCCGCAGCGGAATGCCCCAGTTGCAGTGGCGTATGCCACTATCACTATCTGCTGAATGCGGAAGGGGAACTGTCTGCTGAGCGTCTTGATCACAGTCAGTATAAGGAGCAGTAGCCTTCACTATTGGTTGTGCTCCAATGGCTGATCAACGGAAACTGTTCGATGTGGAGTTACATATCGATGATGTCGTTGACTTTATCTGGGTCGATGTCGAATTGGGGTTTGGCGCGCTTTTTGGCGTTTTCCTCTTCGATCAGCCAGTAGGGTTTACGTACAAAGCCGAGGTGGTAGGCGACTTGCTCTAAAACCACCTGGTGTTCGCCGATTCTGAGAATGGAGAAGCTGCGCTCCATGCCGAGGATTTTGCCTTTTGGAGATTCGCTTAGGCAGCGGTTTAGCATCTCCATCTGCTCAGCTTTTTGAGCATCGGAGGGAATAGACTGCGGGTCAACACTGCCCACCACAATGCGATGCACAAAAGACACATTGGTAAGGTCGAACGTTTCGCTGTGGGATTGAGAAGTGATCACCGCAGTCTCCTTTTTAGTGGTTAGCTGCCTGAGGGCGCAGCGGCAGGGGAATCAGCTGGAGTTGGAGCAATGGACTGCTGCAGAATGTCCAGTACGCGAGATAGGCCCTCAGGGGTACCCGACTGCTTGGCGGTTACGCGTACTGCGTATTTGGCGCTGTTATCGCTTTTACGTTGAGTCTCTTTAGAAGAGGCCACGGAACCTTGCACTTTAGCGCGTACCTTGAACAGACCAGCGTTGTAGGTGGCTTCAGCTTCCAGTGAGGCTTTCATGTCTTTTTTAGAGGTTTCAGAGAATGACGATTTCACTTCCATATTGAAGGAAACATCAACGTTATCCACCTGTAGGGTAGGCACAGAGACGATTGAGATGAAAGGAACTTTTACTTCGTAGTCGCGCTTTTGCACTTCAACTGAACCGTCAGGCTTTACCACTTCCTCCGGCTTGGAGAAAGCGAAGTTCACCATGCGCACCTCTTTCTTCTTAGTGGTGGCATTGGTTTCGAAGCCAACGGTTTCAATGAAATCCGAGGTGGCGCGGGCTAGGGTAATTTGAGAATCGCAGGCCGCACTCAGCGGGCCACCAATCAGGTTTTCCATCGGCAAGCCTTGGAATTGATCGGACATTTTCACTAAATCAGACATGGAATTTTTCCTTCCTTTGAATTAAAACAGCTTCATCAGGTGGCTATTCACTTTGAGGTAGCCCTCTGGAAGCTCTCCGCTTTCGAAGGTGATAGTCACCTCCGCATTTCGGCCTTTCTTGCGGCCGAAACCTGACGAGCCGTTGATATCGGTGTTCATGATTTTTCGTGATTGTTCGCGATTCAACAGTTTTGAGAACATCGATTTGCCAGAGTCGGCTTCCGGAGGGGCTTTAACGGTTTCAATATCACCAAGCTCCACATCAAACTGAACTGACATATCTTTGATTTTGATTGGGTTAAGTTGAAGCATGGAAAGAAGGGGAACGTGCACACTTTGATGTTCCATAATGGGCGCCCCATTTTCCATCATGGTTTCGCCATTCTGATCGACTTGCGCATTGGGAAATTTAAGCTCGATGGATTTCGGCGTTAAGCTGTCGTCTTTCTCGTTATGGTCAAAGTACTGCAGCAGGTTTTCGATATTCTGCTGCTCAACGCGAGATTGCGCTTCACTGACGGAGTCCATAATTGACTCTACAAGATCATGCAGTTTCATGGCTTACTCCTGAACGGGTTTAATGGGCTTGGGTTCACCGACTTGGATAGGCGCAATGGTTTTGTGGAGCATGTCCATAATGCGAGACAACCCTTCTGGCTGCGCTTGTTGGCGAGCCTTAATTTTTATGTCAAAAGTGGCCGCGGTTTGGCTGCGGTTGTTGCTGGTCACGCTACCACTGAGGACGGTGCGCTTGCGCTGCTCAAAGGGTAGGGTGGCGGCATCGCGTTTTGGGGCGGCATCAGAGTTTGATTGTTGTTGGTTATGACGCTCTACATAACGGCTGGATTTCACCTCCATGGTGAAGTTGATGTCGGCGCTTTCGACCTGAAGGTTGGGAACAGACACGATGGAGATAAGCGGCAGTTGCACCTGGTTTTTCTGCATTGCCAGCTGTACGTCGCCGTCGGCTTTAGGGATCTCTACCGGAGTGTGGTAGCTAAACTCAATCATACGCAGCTGTTGATCTTCAGTTAAACCAACGTCTTCGATAAAGTCCTTGGTGGTTCGAGCGAGCTGCGCTTGGCCTTCACACAGTGCCGACAGAGGCCCACCAATCAAGTGAGACATGGGAAGTCCCTGCAGCTGATCACTAGTTTGATTTTTACTCATGAATGCTCCGTTACACAGAGAGTTTTCTGTGTTGCTATTTCGTCCCTGAAAAGGCCTAACGAGCGGATAAACTTGTGTTTTCGTTCATATTTGCGGCCTTTAGCGCTGTAGAGTCTAATCCAAACGCCAGATTCTGCTCGGGGCAATCGGCGGCTACCTAGCCGTAAAGGGAGTCGATGGAACTGTTTTTATCGCAACAATTCGAATAAACGGACAAAAAGTAGGGGGAACAGAATTTTCTTATCTTTAACAGTTAATTAGACCTTGGTTGCTTTACAAGCCAATTTGGCAAATGGCCAATGGCGCTTTATCTCGCTGGCGGATCTCTCACGGCCAGTGGTGCCAGTGACGGCGACCACGTTCGAGGCTTATCTTCGATAAATAGCAGAGATGGTTGTGTGGTCTTGATCAAGCCAATATTAAAACCGACGTTTGTTGTAAGTCTGGTTCGTCGCGGAAGCTTATCAGGAGTAACTTCGGTGGTATTCGACGGCCAAATCAGGCAGCTTATGCAGCGATTCACTGGCGATTGTTAATCTTGGTTGGTGATACGGGGGCCGAGGGAAACGGCTTCTCCGACGAGCACTTTAGAGAACTGAGTTAAAGGATAAAACCGATGATTCTACTTAAGCTGGCCGCAGGCATGGTTGGAATGGCCTCTTTGCTGCACATCATGATTCTATTGGGCGGGGCGGATTGGTATCGTTTTTTCGGGGCAGGTGAGGCCATGGCAATCTTGAGTGAGCAGGGCAGCAGCTATCCCACACTAATTACCGCCACCATTGCCGCTGTGCTGGCAACTTGGTCTGTTTACGGGCTTTCTGGAGCGGGTTTGCTTCCTAAACTTCCACTGCGAAAAATCGTATTGGCGGGCATTGCTTCAATATTTTTGCTTCGTGGCGCTCTCGCCATTCCTGTGGTGCTGGTTAGTGATAGCCCATACATGCAAGAACTGGCCGATAAGATGACGTTTATGATGATTACCTCACTTATTTGCCTGTTTATCGGTACTGGCTATGCGGTAGGTACTTATCGATTGATGACGGCAGATCGAAAGTGATTTAGGTAAACAAAATTAATGAAAACTGCATAGGGACAACTGGTAAAGTGAATCAACGAGTTCTTGGATTTGATGTTGCCAGAGCGCTGGCCATTTTCGGCATGGTAATCGTGAACTTTAAGATTGCCATGAGCGCCGATTCCGGAAATAGCCTATTGCTTGGATTCTCAACTCTGTTTGAGGGGCGATCTTCGGCTTTGTTTGTGATGCTTGCTGGGGTTGGGATTTCGATGCTCGCAAAGCGGGCTCGAATCGAAGGCAGCGCGAACTTAATCAATCTGGCAAGAAGGCGGGTGGCGAAACGAGGATTACTGTTGTTTTTGGTGGGACTGCTCTACACCCCAATATGGGAAGCGGACATTTTGCATTTTTATGGGATCTACTTCCTATTCGCCGTGCCATTGCTGTTTTCCCCTCAACGAACGTTACTGGCTGTCGCGGTGGGTGTGGTGCTTGCCTTTCCGCTGCTCATGCTCATTGTTGACTATGGGGCCAATTGGGACTGGGACAGTTTCCAATACCGTCATTTTTGGACTCTAGATGGCATGGTTCGTCATCTGTTTTTTAACGGTTTTCATCCAGTATTTCCCTGGGCGGCGTTTTTGGTATTTGGCATGTGGCTTGGGCGATTGGACTTGTCTCAAGCATCGATTCGAGTGCGATTATTTTCAGTAGCCTTGACCGTTTTACTACTCACCGAGACGCTGTTTTACGTTATTAGAATGGAGGTAGGGAACGGACATTCCGTTGGCTTAACTGCAGAGGAGGTGGAGTTTCTGTTGTCGGTGTCGATTATTCCGCCTTTGCCCCAGTATATGGTTTCTGCGACCTGCTCCTCGGTGATGGTGTTGGTTGCCAGCCTCTACTTTGCTGATAAGTATCAAAATCGCGCACCTATTCAGTGGTTGAGTCAAACTGGCCGGCTCGCTTTGACGCTCTATGTGGCACACGTCGTATTGGGAATGGGGCTGCTAGAGCAGTTGGGCTGGTTAGAAGGGCAAGATATTGCGTCATCTCTTGTGAGTGCATTGCTATTTTGTTTAGGTGGCACTATTTTCAGCGCACTGTGGTTAGGCGCGTTTAAAGAGGGACCTCTGGAGTGGCTATTTAGGAAACTGGCACGTTAAATTGGAGCTAATTGATTCAAACTAGAGCGTTACAGCAGAATTGAGTTCATAAACAGTTTAAGGACGAGCAATGAAAAAAACACTAATGATGGCTGTCGTAGTAACGCTTTCGGGGTGCAGTACCCAGGCAATAATTGAGGATTATTTCCCACCGGTTACCAGTCACGACCCTAAAGAAGCTGCGCTTTATGTCGGTGCGGCTTTGGTGGTGGGGGAGATTTCAGAGCCTTGCTCTCATGGACACCCTGAAGACCGTATTCAGTGTAATAAAAAACAGAAAAAAACTGAGGCTGATAATAAATAATGCAGCCGTGTTGTCAGCATCATAAAGCAATGTACGCGTAATCAATAATAGCGGTTTGCCCCAGGTTTACAGCGTCATGGTGGTGGTGCTGAATAGGAGAGGTAGATGTGGGATCTATTGGTATTTATGGGGTCGACGACAATATTGATGGTGATGATTGGCTATTTTGTTGAACCGAGACAACTGTTTGAAGATATAAAGTCTCTAAGAGGAACTGATAGCCGCATTGATCATCTTGAACGGCGAGTTTCGGAGTTAGAAGCAGAGATAGGAGATGAGCCCCAATCAAGATCGTCAAAGGGCTTCCGGTGACAGGGAGTTAATGCATCGGCAATTTTAGAGGATACTCTTTGGGCACGTTACAGAAAATCATCATCGGCGAGAGTACGCTGGTCATCGGGCTGCTTATTTTCGTAGAAAGATACTGGCATGCGGGCTTTCATCTGATGGCGACAATTGTTTTACTGGTTGCGTTAACTCAGCTGAGTCAGGCAACTAATCAAGCTAAGCCGTCTGATGGAGAGTAGCTTCGGGTGTTGTTAACCGCGCTCGAACCCCCCGTTCGAGCGCGGTTAACGGGCTTCTTAGAAGGGTAGGAAGCCTTTAATTTTTCCTGACTTGGTCTGCGTCACTGGGGCCAATGAAGGGGCATGATGATGGCCGCTGCAGCTATGACCGCTGCAACTGTGACCCGATTTTCCCTGATGCTTCGGCGGAACGCGGCCCTGTTCGGCCTCGGTCAGTAATTTACCCTGGGCTGAAGTGGCGTTGGTGATGTTGGTTTTGCTGTCTAACTGCATCACTTCAATGTTGGCTTTAAGCAGTTTTCCCAGCGCACATTGGCCGATGTTGCGCACGTACACTCGAGACACGTCAAACTCTTTTAATGCTGCTAACAGGGCGCTTTTGCTTTTACAGGTGGCTTCACCATTTTTGGCCAGGGGGAGGCGAGTTATCTGCATGGTCATGCTGTCGACGACGGCGATCTCTTCGGCTCGCATCCAGTGATTATCGATGTTGTCTCCACGGGCGGGAATTGCGTAAATCATGTGTTATTCCTCGATTTGCATCGTCAGCGCTTGGCCATTAACCAAGCACTGCGCGACCTTATTTCTGGCTTTGGCAATGATGTTGCCAAAGGTTTGTCGTGATACCTGCATCTGCTTTGCGGCATCTAGCTGGCTTAGCCCCTCAAGATCGGCAAGCCTTAAGGCTTCAAACTCTTCAGGAAGCAGCTTGATCTCGGTTAGCTCTGTCATTGGCACACCGTTGGGCTTAAAGCAGCTGTATGGCGCTCGTCCACAGATGCGGCGGCATTTTTTCGGTCGTGGCATCAGCGAATCCTCATACTGGATGCAGTGTTCTTAGGGTGTACTGTTGTTGTATCGCTTGTTCGTCGGTGCATGAATGCAGCAACGTCAAAACTTAAACGCGGTCACCCTTCACCAGAAGCAAAGGCTCACTGGATAGTAAATAGCATATGCCAATAACTTTGGGGGATGCAATAATTGGCATATGCCAATTATTGGTTGAGGTGCAAATTTGTGACTGATGTGGTGAGCATTATTCATGTGGTTTTTGGCTCAAAAGTAATCATGGTTATGGGTGATGGACAAACAGACGTTGGAAATACCCGATGGTTGCGCTAAGGGGAGATACTCAGTTGGGTTCTTCTTTATTTAGGTGTTATCAGTAATACCCAGTAAAGCTTTGGCGCTTGATCTGGAAGAGCTGAGTGTGAATTAATGGCGCTGTTTAATCAGGCAATCATAGGAGGCAGTGTGAGCGGTAAACAACGACAGGGGGGCTGTTTGTGTGGGGCGATTCGATATCAGCTTGATGGGGATCCTTTTGCTGCGGACTATTGCCACTGCGGTCAATGTCGCCGAGTCTCCGGAGCGCCGGTAACCGCTTGGATGGACTTTAACGCTGAGCAGGTACATTGGCTGTCAGGAACAGTGACGGAGTACGCTTCCTCTGAGAAAATACGACGCGGATTTTGCAACCGCTGTGGCAGCTGCTTGACCTATCGTCATTTGGATTACCCTCAGTACACCACCTTGGCCATCACCTCCCTTGATGATGCCGATGACATTGCGCCCAACTACCACATCTACACGGATGACGCTTTGCCTTGGTTTGAGGTGAAAGATGATCATCTTCGTCACCCCACAGGGGGCAAGGCACCTAAGTGGGTGGCGTCGAGTCATTCGGTGGATGAGTAAGATGAGTACGATGGTGGATCGATTTAAATCCCTTATCATTTGGGCTTTGGTGCTTCTGGGGGCGTTATGGGCTGGGGGATGGCTCAGGGCTCAGATGATGCAGCCGGCGTCGTTACAACTGCCACCACTGAGCTTGCCTCAGTTAAGCGCCGGTCAGATTAGCGATGAAGAGGTTGCCGTGGCTGTTGGCAAACCTAGGTTGGTGTATCTGTTCGCACCATGGTGCCGAATCTGTCAGTTTACGTTTCCCCATATTGAAAGTTGGCAGCAGCAAGGGCTAAGGGTTACCCCCATTGCATTAAGTTACGCATCGGTGGAGGAGGTAACAGCGTTTGTGGCGCAAAGTGACACTCAAGTTGAGGTGTTATTGGGCAGTAGGCAGTTGGCCGACTATCTCGATGTTGTGGCATTTCCTACCTATCTGATTTTGGATGCAGATGGGCAGATCGTGAGCAAGCGGGTGGGGTATCTACCTGAATGGATGCTGTCGATGTATCTGGGATATTACGGGGTGTAAAAAGCCAACGATTAACGTTGGCTTTTGGGTGGTAAGCCTTTTACTGCAAAGCAGCGCTGCCGTCGGCAGGCTGAACGTCGCAAATGCTCACTTCGAAGATCACCGTCTTGCCAGCCAGTGGATGGTTGGCATCTAAGGTGATGGTGTCGCCATCAATGGCGGTCAGCGTTAGCTCCATTGGACCTTGGTCGGTGTCAGCGGCAATCTGCATGCCCACTTCCAGCTCGTCAACGCCCTTGATCACCTCTTTAGGTACCTGTTGAACCATCTGTGGGTCGTGATCACCAAAAGCCAGATCTGGCGTCAATGTTACCTTTAGCTCATCCCCTTTCTTATGGCCGAGTAGCACTTGCTCTAAACCATCTGCTAGCTGGCCTTGTCCGTGTTCGTAGATGACGGGGTCATCACTGCCTACGGCGTCAACTAGGGTGCCGTCTTCCAGTTTTAGGGTGTACGCGATGGTAACAACCGCACTGTTTTCAATGATCATTCAATGCCCTTGGGGATCTGTTGGTTTCGATACTGATTACAGTGTACCTAGATTGGCCTAAGGCTTTAAGGGGAATTGCTCCGCTGTGTTTTTTTTGAGCGTTACATGGGGCGGGTTGAATAAAAAGTAATCGACCTAAGTTACGGGTTGGTTGGGGAATAACTACCGACTTATATCTAATATCCCATATATAACACTGGATGTGCTTTCCTGTGCCGCATATTGCAAGCTGGTGCGGTAATGGGGCTGTCTTGAGCCCTGACCTTGGTTGTTGATAGGGTTAGAGGATGATGAAACACGGCCAGGATAGGTCGACATATAACGAAAAAGGATAGCGTTTTGCAGGCAATCAACGATTTACTATTGATGTTGGATGGGGTGCTGGGCTCAGCGCCGTGGTTTCCTTGGGTGCTGTTGGGAGTAGGCCTGTTTTTCACTGTGTATCTAGGCTTTCCACAGATTCGTTACTTTGGCCGAGCTTGGGGGATCGTTACCGGTAAGTACACCGATAAGAAAGCGCCCGGTGATACCAGCCATTTCCAAGCGTTGTCGACGGCGCTGTCCGGTACGGTGGGCACAGGTAATATCGGCGGCGTGGGCCTAGCTATCTTCTTAGGTGGCCCAGCGGCGCTGTTTTGGATGTGGATGACGGCATTTTTGGGGATGACCACCAAGTTTGTGGAAGTGACCCTATCGCACAAATACCGTGAACAGACTGAAGATGGCACCATGGCCGGTGGCCCCATGTACTTCATGGATAAAGGCCTTAATATGAAATGGCTGGCGGTGATCTTCGCCTTTGCCACCATTGTCAGCTCCTTTGGTACGGGCAACATGCCTCAGGTGAATAACATTGCTGTCAGCATGGAAGCCACCTTTGGTATTGCTCCTATGGTTACCGGCGGCGTACTCTCCATTCTTCTGGCTCTGGTGATTCTAGGCGGCATTAGCCGCATCGCCAAAGTGACCTCGACGTTGGTTCCGGCGATGTCGGTTATCTACGTCATCGGCGCATTGGCGGTGATCTTCTACAACATCGACAATCTATTGCCTTCCATGGCTGCCGTATTCGCCGATGCCTTTACCGGCTCCGCTGCCACCGGCGGTTTCTTGGGTGCGACCTTTGCTTATGCCTTTAACCGCGGTGTAAACCGAGGCCTGTTCTCTAACGAAGCGGGTCAGGGTAGTGCGCCCATCGCCCACGCGTCGGCTAAAGGTCATGAGCCTGTGTCAGAAGGCATGGTGTCGATTCTTGAACCCTTTATCGACACCATCATCGTTTGTACCTTGACTGGGATGGTGATTCTCTCCTCCGGCGTGTGGACTGAGAAACACCACAATAGCTTCCAGCAAGCGGACATTGAGTACGTTCAAGGCCATTACACCGACAGCAACGATGGCGACCGTCAACAGCTGTTTAACTATCTTGTTGGTAAAGACAGTGAGGTCGAGACCTACAACGGCGTCATCGTGGTTCGCGATGGTGAAGCGGTTAATGAGGATTTCACCATTGTGGCGGCGCGTTCGGTCGCCGAAGAGGTGACCTACGCCGTGAAAGGGTTCCCATTCACCGGTAACCTTGAAATTGCCAATGGCAAACCGGTGGATCTGGACGTTACCATCTCGGGGCTGTCGCTGATTCACTCGGCAGAACTGACTACTAAGGCCTTTACCAAAGGGTATTTCGGTGAGTATGGTCAGTATGTGGTGTCCATCGGCCTGCTGCTGTTCGCTTTCTCTACTGCCATTGCGTGGTCCTACTACGGCGACCGAGCGGTAACTTACCTGTTTGGTAGCCGCTGGGTTCTGACTTACCGCGTGTTCTACGTGGCGGGCTTTATGGTGGCGGCGGTGGCCGATACTACCGTTGTATGGAACTTAGCGGCAGTGTCCATTGTGTTGATGACCTTACCCAACCTCTTTGGCATCTTGCTGCTCTCTAAAGAGATGAAGCAAACCGTAACCAGTTACTTTGCCAAGGGGGGCGCGGGACAGCCGAGCCCAAATGGAGATAAGCAACCGGATTAAGCCCTAGCTTTTTGTGCTTTACCTTATGCGCCGCCTCTGTAATAGTGGGCGGCGCATTCGTATAACAACAATAATTTAGGAGAGTTCATGGCGCTAATCGATTGTCCCGCTTGCGGTAAGCGGATTTCGGATAAAGCCAAAACCTGCACCCACTGTAAGGTGGACATGTCAGGCTCCACGGAAAAGATTGAGAGTGCCCAGCGCATTGCGGCGATCAATAAGAAAACTCAACTTCTCAATCACAGCTTCCTGTCATTGCTCTCGTTTGTGGGCGGTGCGGCACTGTGGTTCTGGGGCGGCGAAGCGGCGCAAAATTGGCGTCAGCCAGTGGGCATCGGACTGATGACCTGTGGCTTTGTTGGTTACTTGATCACTCGGGTGCGCGTAGCACTGCATAACAGAGGTTAACTATGGATTTTAAAACCTTAGCCCAGACAATGGACGCCGAAACGGCGGAGAAGCTGCAAACTGCGGTTGAGTTGGGAAAGTGGGGTGATGGCACGCCACTGACCGATGAACAGCGAGAAGCCGCAATGCAGGCGATGATTGTGTGGCAATCAAAGCACAATCAAGATAATCAGCACCTTACGGTGGGAAAAGATGGCAACATCAACCACCTGTCCAAAGACGTGCTTAAACATCAGTTTGACGAACAAAATATCGTACGATTAAAACCGGAGTAATGATGAGCAGATGGGCAACGGGATTGGCGGCAGCCGCTTTGGCGCTGGGGTTAACGGGCTGCGATAACAATGAAGTGGCAGACGTCTCCTTAGGTTTGTTCACCACCAAAGACATTAAAGTTGAGGTGTTGACTGACCCCATTGTGACCGGGGTGACCTGCCACATCTCCAACATCGAAGCGGATCTGGACGTTGCCGATCCCAGTGACATGGGTATTGCCTGCCGTCAAACCGGTGAGATCACCCCTGAGATGATTGCTGCCATTGACCGCAGCAAATCCGGAGAGGTGGTGTTTAAGAAGTCCAAGAGCATTCTATTTAAGTCATTGAAGATTAGACGTATCTTAGATGCTGATAATCAAACTTTGCTCTACATTGCCTACAGCACCAAAGAGACGAAGGGCAGTTACAAACACAGCCTGTCTACGGTGCCACTGTGGGGCACTAAGGCCTATCAGCCTCAGTAGGGGTTGATGTTAAAAAAGGTTCATCGCGGATCTCCGGGGAATGCTGATTTTATCTTCAAGAAAAAGTACTCAGTGTCCCGGTAGCCGTAAGCCATGCGCTTAATCAATTTGATTTTGTTGTTCATCCCCTCGAGCC
>NZ_SWCJ01000015.1 GCF_005116665.1 Ferrimonas aestuarii
TTCTTACTTGTTATCGGTCTCTCGATAGAGGAGCCATCACTGTATCGAACTGCCGATTAGAGAACTTTAGTTGCAGCTAAAGTCTGGGCCTCACCTTACCCGAATTGAGTCGTTATTATCCATACAATGCACTGTAGGCGGATTTCAGCCAGCCCGGCTCTGCTCGTGCCTCGCGGATTTTAACCGGGCAGACTGCTCCCGCTAAGTGGAGCGTTATACTTTAAGGAAAAATATGCGACTTTTTATTAAGAAAAACTTCCCTCGAATTGATCCTAGTCCGCTTGTTATATGGACAATAGCAAGTTTGTTTCTTTTGTTGTTTTGTAGCGTAACGGGTATATCAACTGACTTTATAGAAGGTAATGCGACTGTTATTAATCTATTTTATGGCATAGCGGTTACTGCAATAATACTTCCGATATTGATCTTATTGTTACTTTGGTTTGAGCATGACAATTGCTTTTATAAATACTCGCATTGGGTAGCTAGGTTATTTTCAGATACAGCCTTAGGTTCTGCTGGATTTATTACGGTTCAATTCGTCTTTATTGATAAAAATGTTGAGAAAGGGCTTTGGGTGTTTTTTGGTTCTTTGCTTTTTGCAATCGTAACTAATCACTTGTTTCTAGCGGTATTTGATCAAAACAGAGGCTCAAGAAAGCTAGTGAAATCGATAGATAGAAGCTCTAACACTGAAATAAGCTCTAGAAAGGTTGAAGTAAAAGTAATGGTGTTTAGTTTAATTGTTGCTGTGCTTACTGCGGGAGGAGTCCTTTGGTCGCTGTGGCAACTAAAAGTATAACAAAGCGTTTAAGATAATTCCAGACGGGCCGGATCCGCTCGTACGTCGCAAAGAATAGCCGGCCAGCCTGTTCCTGCTAAGTGGAGCGTTAGGTTCACCTATCAAGTAAGGAGAATTTTAGAATATATGGACATAAAAATACTATCAGTAATATTAGGAGCGGTTTTGGGTGGATTGATCAGTTCGACTGGATATTTATTTCGAGAAAAAAGAGAATTAAAAGAAAAGGTCAACGAGTCATTGTTTCAATTACTAGACGTCTGGTCTCTAGTAGCTATGCTAAAGTTTAGTAATTCTGATTCATTCTTAAACCAATTAATAGAAGAGATAAAAATACGGTTTCCTGCAGAAAGCATAGAGGATAAAGAGAAGAAATTAATAAAGCAAGGTATGGTGAAATCAATTCCAATGATGATGGGAAATCGCGAATCTTTAGATGGTCACTCTTTGAAAGCATATAAATCATCCGTAAAGGAATTAGCTGGAATATATCCAATGCTTGCATTTGACTTAAACAAAAATGATATGCTAATAAATCTTCTTTCGTATATAGATACTATTGCCTCAGAAAAAATTAGCTCGGATGAAGAAGAGGCACTTCTTTCAAATGTGAAAGGTTTCATGTTTAATGAAGCTCTCAACGATCTTGAAGTTGGATTGTTAAAACTGGCAAAGCTATCTGGTAGAAGTACTACAAAAGATGTTGGGCATAGAATTGCAAGAATAAATAAAAGGTTCGGAAAACTTCCTTCAAGTGCATTTGATGAATATATTGAGAATGTAATTGCCCCACTAGTTCAACATCACTATAATTCTTTGGGTATAGAAAACCCAAACATTGTCAAAAGTGAACCTAACAAATTGCTCAAGAGTGACGGCTAACTTTTGGCATTTTTGTTTCGGTTGAGTTTAGTGACTACGGTTGATTTTCTTGGCTTTCGTGGTGTTAGCGGCACCTTAGCAAGGCATTAAATTGAAGCGGAACTTCGTAGAGGGAATTTAGGGTATGTGGGAATTAGTATCGTTCATGATCGCCTTTGGGATCTTAATGTTAGTAATGAACTATTTTGTAGATCCTCGGCAGCTCATTGAAGACGTAAGGGAACTCAAGGGAGCCGACAAGCGAATTGAGATTCTAGAAGAGCGAGTAGCTAGGCTAGAGGCCGAACTTCAGAAACAAAATAATAGTGCTTCAAGTTAAAAAGGCACTAAAGACGGATTTCAACCAGGCTGGCTTTTACTCGTGCCTCGCAGAGTATAGCCGGGCAGTCTGCTCCCGCTAAGTGGAGCGTTAGGGTTACAAGGAGTTACATGTCTTATATTGCAGAAATGGCATTAGAAATATTGAAAGATAATCCTAAAGGGTTACATGTAGATGAAATAGCCTTATTGATTTTGGAAAAATACCAAAACCTAAAAATTGATGCAGATTCGCTGTCCGCAAAACTATCGAGTCGATTGTCGACTGAGTTCAGAAGCAAAAAATCAAAATCGCGATTCTCAAAAGTCAAAAATAAAAATGGCTCCTTTAAACGAGGCATTTATAAAGCTAAAAAATTTCGATCAAATTCAATTCAACATGTAGCTATACAACCTATTGAAGCCCCAAGCTCTAATTTTGTCGGCGCGGCTGGTGAGCATGCCGTTTTAAGTGAATTACTATTTCGTGGTTACAACGCTGCAATAATGACAGTTGATGAAGGGATTGATCTAGTTGCATCTAAAAGTAATAGGTATTTCCATATCCAAGTCAAAACCGCATCTGAATCTGCGAGCGGTTTTAGTTTTTCAATTAAGAAGCACATATTCGAAAATAATGACCAAAGTCCTACGTTTTATGTCTTATTGTGTCGCAGATTTATGAATTCTCACTTTCACCATGATTATGTAATATTACCTAGCTCTGTTGTTGCGACTTTTATAAATACTGGTGCAATTAAAGATACGAATACTATATCTATCAGGGTTTCAATTAATGAAGGTAAATTCATGCTTAATAAAACAGTTGATATCAGTAAGTATATAAATAATTTTGAGCTGATAAAGTAACCCTAACAAGCTGTTCAAGATCAACTTGAATTTGACCCGATTTAGTGGGGCACTCAACATCGTTAGATAAGCTGTCACAGCCCCTGTCTTACTAATTTCCACTTAAATCCAACCTGCTACGAAGCAAGCACACGAAAGATAAACAGACCTTAGTAATCTAGTTCAATTAATAGACGTTCAAAGCTAGTCAGAGCGGGAAAGATATCGACGCCGTCATAAGTTATATAAACGACTTCGGGTTCATCTTTTACGTTAAAGTCTAGACACAAAAGATCTCCGTTATCATTTGCGAAAGGTATCAGCTTACGCCAATCACGCCCATCAAGCTCTTTATCATATTCACCAGAGCTAAAGCACTCATCTAAGGTTTCTTTATCATTGTAGTAGCTTGCACTACCCGGTAGGTAAAAACCGTCAAATAGTGTAAATTTGATATTTTTCGTATGTTTGTTGTCAACAATATCGAAACCGATCGACAGGGATTTGCTCATGTCATCTGGTGCACAGGGGTAAGAGTAATTACAGCTGTGATCAAAGTAAAAGCCGCCACACTCTTTTATGAACGATAGAAATAGTTCAGGGAACTTAATGTTGAGTTCCGTTTCGATAGGGGCATGGTCAAACGGTTCATCATTTTTAGCAAACCACATCGACGAGATCTTAGGGTTTTGTTTCGGAATGCTTTGGGCATTCCCATAAAATAGAGCTTTGTAAGAGTTGTTTCTAACCAACATTGTTAATTCCCTTAAATGAATATTTCGATTCTACGATAAACAGCAATTTGTACCAGTAAGAAATTCTTAGAAAAATCTTTCATAAGGACATTGTAAAATCTCGAAACTATGTAATCCTAAGCCAGCTTAACGCACCTATAAGCATAAAGCGTGCAATTGTAGCCAAAACTGGACAGGAAGCGCTACATCTCTGAGATTTCGAAGAACAGTGCGTTAAGACGAACATGAAGTTGACCACCGTCATGTCGCTGGTATTTCAACAATTAAAGCTAAGCAGAGGGCGCCCGCCAAGGAGGTGGGTTGTCATTAATTTTTAAATATCAATGGCTTATGAAAAAAATAAGGAGTATTAATTCGTGAGTTATCTTGAACTTGCCTATATCCATCTTGTCACTGTTGTTCCTGCATTCTTAATTGGCACTTATCTGATCTTTACGAAAAAGGGTACTCCAAGCCATAAAAGGCTCGGAAGAGTCTATATGATTCTGATGCTTTTTTCGGCAACCACATCTCTTTTTATGGAAGCTCAAGTGGGTTCATTGGTATTAGGGCACTTTGGGTTTATTCATTTACTGAGTTTTTTAACGATTTATGCGGTTCCTGTGGCGTATTTTTCAGCCAAAAACGGCAACATCAAAAGACACAAAATGAGTATGGTGGCCTTATATGTCGGAGGCATGCTTGTTGCGGGTACGTTTGCTTTAATGCCGGGACGGTTACTTCATGATTGGCTTTTCGTTTAAGCCGTTTTTCAGGCTTGCACACCATCAGTCCCAACAGTGGCTTAAAGTTGGCTTGTTGTCGTTCTTCCCCAATATCGTTGGGCTGAGGTGTCACAGCAGCCTGTGAAAACGCGGGTAATCAGAACGACAGTCTCTCGGCGAAATGAAATGGATTGCTAGCTTCATTGTAGTGACCAGTTGTGACCTGTTGTGAGTAAAAGGATGAAGTTGTGAAGGGAGCTTGCTTGGCCGCAGCGATAGGCGCTGCGACTGTAATACTATTTTTAACCTATTTCATTGATTTTCATGACTTTTAGTTAATAAAACAAGGTGGACAATCTCGCGTTCACCCTGTTTAATGGCTGCCCTGTAATGTTTTATCTACTCAATGGCGCCGCACATGGAATCATTTAACCACTTTCTCGACACTCTAAAATTGCATCCAGAATCTTCTCGATTAGCCCTTGTTGATGCTTATCTGCTGCAGAATCCCAATTGCGCACAAGCTTATTACCAGCGCGGGCTTATTCATGGTGCCATTTACACCTACAACAAGGAAAAGTTGGTTCATCTGGAGTACGGCGATAGCGATCAAGCCATTGCAGATTTCGAAAAAGCCATCGAGCTGGATCCTAAGTTCGTTGCGGCCTATGCAGAGAAAGCCTCGCTTTACTTGCACTTGGATATCGACGACGTGGGCGGGGCAGAGTTGATGGAGCAGGCGCTAGCGATTGAGCCAGATAACATTGCCTGTTTGAACCTCTACATGTCGCTGACGTCAACTCAAGGCATCAATGGTGAGTGCATCGACATCTGTAAAAAAATCATCGAACTGCAACCAACGGCGAAGCACAAGTATGATCTCGCGGAGACCTATTTCTACCTGGCGGAAGAGTATGTCGGCGTGCTAGATCAGGAGAGCCTTGAAAACCTTGAGCAAGCCATCCTTCAATTGAATGTTGTGATTGAAGAAGATCAAGATGAGATCGTTGTTAAAGAGAGCCGAGAGTTGCTTGAACAAGCTTTGGAGCTCAAAGCGAGTATGGCTTAACTCCCGGTGTATCGGCTTTGCTTGTGGTAAGCCATGAGCAAAGCCAAATGGTGCCGATGACCGTAGACCTCACTTGCCCTCTCATGGGACTTTGACTCTCTCAACTCTCACACTTTATTCTTCACTCCCCAAGCCATTAAAAAAACAGACTTTCTAACAAATTTGTTGATGCCGTAAACGGTGCCTTGCCGTACCTTAATTCGTTCCCAGTAGGTCATGGCCTGCTGGCTAAAGGCTTGCGTCGATGAGCCAAATAACAATGGAATGAATCACTATAAAAAGGGCATCAACATGATGGGGAAGAGGGTTTTTAGTGCCGTGGCGATGGCCGCGGTAATGGGCGTTAGTGCATCGGTGGCCGCAGAGCAACATACACCGTCGTCATACCTTGAGTTAAAGGATCTGTTTAATCTTGAGTACGCCGCCAATCCGGTAGTGATGCCGGATGGCGAGCGAGTCCTATTTCAGCGCAGCAGCATGGACATTATGACCGATGGGGTGCGCACCAATTTGTGGACGGTGGCGTTGGATGGCAGTGACCCAATGCCACTGCTATCGGATACCAAAAACCATTTTAATCCGCTGTTTTCTCCTGATGGCAAAAAGATGGCTTACCTGTCGAGCAAAGAGGGACAGATACAGATCTATCTTAGCGATCTCGCCAGTGGCAACACCACCCGAGTCACTGACGTTGCCAAAACCCCCACTCATTTGAGCTTTTCTCCAGACGGTAAGCAGCTTGCTTTTTCCATGTTTACCCCCACCAAAGCCAACCCCCTATTCAGCTTAGATTTTAAGCCCGAAGGCGCGAAGTGGGCCGACGATGCCCATTACATCGATCAAACCCTATTTCAACGAGATGGCTTGGGAATGAAGCGTCCGGGCAATATGCAGCTGTACGTTGTGCCTTCGATTGGCGGCACCCCTAGGCAGATTACCTTTGGACCCAATGATTACACTGGGTCAATTGCATGGCATCCCAATGGCAAGCAAGTCATTGTTTCCGCCAACATTCGCGAGGACTCGGATTTTGATGTACTGAACAGCGATCTGCTGAGCATCGATGTTGCTACCAGTGAAGTGTCACCGTTGACCGATGCCAGCGGCCCTGAACAAAGCCCGTTAATGAGCCCTAAGGGGGATAAGCTGGCGTTTGTTGGTTATGAAGATAACGGCCAGGCGATGCAGGTGAATCAGCTGTACGTTATGGATCTTGATGGTGCGAACATCACCAGTTTAACCCCAAAGTTAGACCGTTCCGTGGGGGATCTTAAGTGGGCGGATAACGGCAAAGGGGTGTACTTTAGTTTTGATGACATGGGCAAAAAGCACGTTGCTTATGTGAACCTAAAGGGCAAAATCTCAGTTAAAACCGATGCCCTGGGGGGCTTGAGCATTGGCCGGCCGTATACCTCTGGCCATTACGATGTGCTGGATGATGGCCGCATAGTTTTCACTCACTCTACGGGTGTGCGCCCAGCGGATCTGGCGGTGGTGTCTCGTCGCGGCAAGGTGCAGTCATTGACTGACCTAAACAGTGACCTGTTTGATCACAAAACCTTGAACCAGCCTGAGCTACTTCAGATCAAAAGCAGCGTCGATGCACGGGATCTAAACGCGTGGGTGGTCACCCCGCCACACTTTGACCCGAGCAAAAAATACCCGCTTATCCTTGAGATTCATGGTGGCCCCCATACCGCGTACGGTCCTGAGTTCTCCGCAGAAGCGCAGCTATTTGCCGCCGCCGGTTATGTGGTGGTGTATGGCAACCCGAGAGGGTCAACGTCCCAAGGGGCTGAATTTGCGAACCTGATTGATAAAAATTACCCGTCTGAAGATTACAACGATCTGATGGACATGGTGGACGCGGTGATTGCCAAAGGCTACGTGGATACCCAAAACCTGTTTGTCACCGGTGGCTCCGGTGGTGGGGTGCTAACCGCGTGGATCATCGGCAATACCGATCGATTTAAGGCGGCGGTAGTGGCCAAGCCGGTGATCAATTGGGTCAGCATGATTGGCACCTCAGACATCTACACCTACATGACCAAATATTGGTTTAGCGATCTGCCCTGGAATGATTACCAGCAGTACTGGCGCCGCTCGCCACTGTCTCTAGTGGGCAATGTAACCACGCCAACCATGGTGCTTACCGGTGAGCTGGATGTGCGCACGCCGATGGCCGAAAGTGAGCAATACTACGGCGCTTTGCGTTTGCAGGGGGTTGAAAGTGCGTTGGTGCGAATTCAAGGGGCGTACCACGGCATTGCCGCAAAGCCGTCGAACTTGGCGCGCAAAGTGGGTTACATCTTGGCTTGGTTTGATAAGTACCAAGACAAACCTGAACAGCAGCCAAAGTAGTTAACGGTTGGGGCTGCGTTTGCCTTTGCCGTGATGACTCAGCCTGAGCGGGATAGTTTTTGCCGAGGTTTTTGCATTAACCCGTTCAGGCTGCATCGGTGGCTGCTCAGATTAACGCAGGGTATAGTCCAAAATCTCGACAATTTGCTCTGGGGTGGTTGCCCAGCCATTGGCGGCGGCGTCCACCTCTTTAAGGGCATGAATCAACTCTTCATCATGCAGCGTGAGGTAGGGTTTGCCCAGCGCGGCGCAAAAGCCAGCGTCGAAGGCGGCGTTCCACTGTTTGTACTTGTTGCCAAAGCGGATGATCGCCAAGTCGCAGGATTGAATCGCGGTTTGGATGCGGATGGCGTTCACCTTGGCGGATTTGTGGTCTCGCCAAAAGTTTTGGGTTTCTGCTCCGAGGCAATCCCCAGCGGCGTCACTGGATTCGTGATCCGTATTGGGCGACACAAACTCTACCTCGACCTGCTTTGCCTTGCAGGCATCAATGATCCGTTGACGCCAGTCGGAATGAATCTCTCCTGACAGGTAAACTCGAAATGCCATGTTGTACTTCCCTGATAATTTTTTGATTTGAGACTGCCTATTGTAGGGCTTGCGCGACTGAAGTCGATGCCAATGAACGGCAGGTGATATCGATGCCTTTAGGTTATGGCTAAGACCATAAGCCTTTAAGGTGAAACCCCAACATTGTGGAATACTCTATGCTGTTACCCCTTTGATAATTTACCCTTTAGGCGCCAAGTTAACTCAAGTATGAAAGCGGTTGTTCTCACGCTCACCTCCCTGATTGCCTTTGCTGGAAACTCCATTGTGTGCCGCATGGCGCTGGGCAGCGGCATCATTGATCCAGCTAGTTTCACCTCCATACGACTACTCTCTGGTGCCGTCACCCTAGTGGTGCTGCACTACTGGGTGAGCTACTCGACAAAAAAGGCCTCTGTTGATGACGCCAAAGGCAGTTGGCGTGCCTCGCTGGCCCTGTTTCTATACGCCCTGTGTTTTTCATACGCGTATTTAAGTCTGCAGACGGCAACTGGCGCTCTGATCCTATTTGCTGCGGTGCAGATCACCATGCTGCTGTTGAGTGCGCTAAAGGGCACCAAGTTGCATTGGACGGAGTGGCTTGGGACTATTGCTGCGTTTGCTGGCTTTGTGTATCTGGTTGCCCCTGAGCTGGCGACCCCTTCACTGAAGGGCTTGGTATTGATGTCGATATCTGGCATCGCCTGGGGGCTCTACACCCTTGCTGGGCGCGGTTCAACCGACCCGCTCAGCGATACCATGCATAACTTCGTTCGAACCATGCCGATGCTGCTGGTGCTGACGATGGCAACGGCTGAGGTTGCGGTGCTGTCTAGTAAAGGCGTCGCCTTGGCCTTGGCGTCTGGCGCGTTGATGTCGGGGCTTGGTTATGCCATCTGGTATCAAGTGCTCAGGCAGATCTCGGCGGTACAAGCGGCGGTGGTGCAGCTGTCGGTGCCGGTCATTGCCGCGTTAGGCGGAGTTATCTTTGTTGGCGAAGCCATCGATTTACGATTAATGACATCGGCGCTGATCATACTCGGCGGCATTTTGATGGTTATTCTAGGAAAGCGTTATGCCTTGCCCAGTTAGGGAGTAGGGGGCAGGCAAGTTTCAGGGTTGCGGCGGCTCGGCGGTTGTTTGCAGGTAGCAGGTCAGCGCCTCAGGCAGTTGCTGGCACTTCACTATTTGCTCTTTGTCTTTTTTAGAGAGCTGCTTGATGGCGTATTCCAGTTTTGAGGCGGCGCTGCGATCGCCCACCTCAATGCAAAAAGCTAAGCTCAATGGCCCTTTCCCGCGAAGCGCTTTGGCACCAGTGCCGTTTTGATGCTGACTAAAGCGGCGCTCGACCTCGGTGGTGATGCCAGTATAAAGATGGTTGCTGGCGGTGCGCACCAGATAGAGAGACCAGACAGACATAACAAAAAGCAGTAGCAACCTAAAATCAAAGAGGCCAAGGGTAACCTGTGAGGGCAAAACTGCAACCTCAGTTGTCGGGATTGAGGTACACTGGCCGCCAACTAAGACTGTTTTACCATTGCCATGCCGACACCAAACTCCCTTCCCATCGACGCCCTCTACGCTGAATTTCATCAGGCTTTAACACGAAGTCACCTCGTGGTGGAGTCGCAAACCGGCTCAGGTAAGTCCACTCGATTGCCCCTTTGGGCGGCAGAGACCGGCCGAGTGCTGGTGGTGGAGCCTCGGCGAGTGGCTTGTTTGGCGCTGTCTGATTACTTAAACAGTCAGTCTGAGCTCATTATTGGTCATGCCATCCGTTTTGAGTCCACCGTGGATGAACAGACTCAGGTGGCGTTCGTCACCCCAGGTGTGGCGCTGCGCTGGCTGAGTGAAACGGAATTAAGCGATTTTGATGTGGTGATCATCGATGAATTTCATGAGCGCCGCTGGGATACGGATCTGCTGCTGGCGCTGTTAAAGCGGCAACAGAAACATAAGCTAATTTTGACTTCCGCCACCATTGATGGCGCGCGCTTGGCCAACTATTTGGGCGGTGAGCGTCTGGTGGCAGACGGCCGCCAATTTGATGTGGCCATCTCCTATTTAGCTCAAGACAGCCGTCAGCTTGCGGACGTGCGAGGGCTGGAGTCCAGAGTTAAGGCCGCCGTTGAGCGCGCCATCGACGAAACGCCAGGGGACATCTTGGTGTTTTTGCCGGGGAAAAAAGAGATTGCTCAATGCCAAAGCCAGTTAAAGGGGCTGGATCTGCATCTGGTGCCTCTGCACGGCGGCGCCAGTAATGAGGCGCAGCGGGCTGCGCTAACCCAAGGTTCAAAACGACGGGTGATACTGGCGACGAACGTGGCGGAAACCTCACTGACCATTCCTGGGGTGACCTGCGTTATCGATTCTGGTCTTGAGCGCCGAACTCATCAGCGTAATGGGCGTACGGTGTTGGGATTGCATCGTATCTCAAGCGCCAGTGCCGCTCAGCGCAGCGGCCGCGCCGGTCGAGTGCAAGCGGGCAGCTGTTTTCGATTGTGGGGGCAGTTTGCGCCGATGGAAGCGTTGACGCCACCGGAGATGCAGCGAGAGGAGTTGGTCGAACCGATGCTGGCGGCAGCATGCTCTGGCGCTGTTCTGTCTGAGCTGGGTTTTGTGGATGGCTTGCCAGAGAAGTCCCTTGCGATTGCCAAAGATAAGCTGCTGCAGATGCAGGCGATCGATGAGCAGGGGAGGGTGACGGAGCATGGCAAGGCATTGTATCCACTGCCCATCGATACCCTATTTGCCCACCTTATTACGGCCATGACCAATCAGCCCCACCGAGAGGCTATGGTGGATCTGGCGTCGGCGCTAAGCTTGGGGCAACGGCTGTGGCAGCCACCAAGTTCAGCTGAGGGAGTTGAGGCGCTAAAACAGTGGCAACCTCTCTGTTGCGATGCCACCACCTTAATTGAACTGTTGCGCCGGCCTTTGCCTGAAGCGCTCATTGCCGATGCGATGCTGTTAAAGGAAGCGCGGCAACTGTCGGATCAGATTCGAGCCGCATTGGCGCTGCCCCAGTTGTCGGTAGCCACCCCCTACCAGCGTAAACCTTGGTTAAGGGAGGTGCTCAGTGCTCAGCCGGACTTGGCCTTTGTTCGCCGCGCGAAACGTCGTCAGGCACTGGGGAATGGCTTTAGCGAAGTGCAACTTGGCCGCGATAGCCGACTTGAGGATAGAGCGGAAGCCGCGGTGGTCTTCGATCAATTCGCCCTGCCGGGTAAAGGGGTAAAACAGACTTTGAACCTCGGTACCTGTCTGGCACCGGTGACGCTGGCTGAGCTGATTGACGCCGGTATTGGTCAGGCTCAGCCTGGGGAGCTGCAAGAAGATGGGGCAACCTTGGTGATTCCTTTGCACTATGCGGGGCGGGAGATTGGCCGAGTGAGCGAACGATTAGAAAATCAAAATGTGATTCCGCTGTTGGTGACCGCCATTAAGGAGGAGCGAATTTTCCCAGGGCTGTACGCTGAGCTTCAACAGGACATCGATGCGTATCAGCTTTGGGTTAATTTGGGACTTTGTGAGGAGAATCCGCAACCTATCTCGACGCCGGAAGCCTGGTTAACCACAACGCTTACTGACTTGGGAGTGTTAGGCTTTGATGATATTGAGCTAATTGAACCACAAGATCTTAAATTTGTAGGAATTCCCTACTGGCAACGATCCGAATTCGACGAAAAATACCCTCGTAATTTGGTGCTACCTGAGCTAAAAATTAGGGTGCAGTATCTCTATCGACGCAAAATTGTGGAGCTAGAGTATGTGAGCGGAACCCGCAAATCAGGACCGAAACGCTGGGAATTGCCACGCTGGAACGGGTGGCGCGTTCAGTATCGAAAGGCCAGTAAGGTTGTGGTGGTGTCATAAGCGTTTGATATAAATCGATAAATTCGTTAGTGAAACTCTTTCGGCATCATGTCTGGTTTTAGCTAAAAATTTGATCTGAAACAGCTTTTGGTTTGAATACTCCTTAAGGGGTATGCATACGGATTCTTGGCTTATCTATCATGTACCTGAGAGATAAAAAGCCTCTAGGAGAGGACGAGATGAAAGCGATGAACAAACTGCTTATTGCCATGACCGCAGCCGCAATTGCTGGCGGCGCAGTGGCTAAAAACAAGCCTGAAGATGCCAACAACCTGACCTGGAAAGAGAAGTACCCTGAACAGTACAACTCTTGGGCAACCACTAAGGACGACGATGAACTGACTGACGCGCTGGCGGAAGATCCAAATCTGGTGATTCTGTGGGCCGGCTACGGTTTCTCTAAAGACTACAACAAGCCTCGTGGTCACTACTACGCATTGATCGATAACATTCGCACTCTGCGTACCGGTGGTCCAATGACCGATACTGACGGCCCTATGGCTGCCAGCTGCTGGGGCTGTAAGACTCCTGACCTGATGCGCATGTACGACAAAGTGGGCGAAGGCGAGTTCTCCAGCAAGAAATGGGGTGCTTGGGGTGACGAGATGGGCAACGTAATTGGTTGTGCCGACTGTCACGATGCCGAAACCGGCAAAGCGATGCCTCAGCGTCCATTCGCAATGCGCGCATTTGCTGCTTCTGGCCAGAAGTTTGAAGATCAAGAAGAGAACATTCAGTCTGCAATGGCCTGTGGTCAATGTCACGTTGAATACTACTTCGACGGTACTGACAGCAAGAAAGTGAAGTTCCCTTGGAACGGCGGTATGGGTGCAGACGAAATTCTGGCCTACTACGATGCTCTGGGTTTCAAAGATTGGACTCACAAAGTTTCTAAAGCGCCAATGCTGAAAGCCCAGCACCCTGAGTGGGAAACTTGGTCTTCCAGTATGCACGCTGAAATGGACGTGACCTGTATCGATTGTCACATGCCGAAAGTTGAAAATGCATCTGGTAAAGAGTTTACCAAGCACAACGTTGGCAACGCCATCGACAACTTCGATGCAACTTGCTCTGGTTGTCACGACACCAAGCAAGAACTGGTTGACGCTCTTGCGGCTCAAAAGCACGAAGTTGAAACTGCCAAACTGGCTGCAGAAGACGAGCTTGTTAAGGCTCACTTCGAAGCGGGTGAAGCTTGGAAAGCCGGTGCGACTGAAGCTGAGATGAAGGCTGCTCTGCAGGACATCCGTCACGCTCAGTGGCGTTGGGATTACTCCATCGCTTCACACGGTATCCACGCTCACAACCCTGAGTTGGCCGTTGAAACGCTGGGTACTGCGAAAGAAAACGCCATCGAAGCTCGCGCTAAGCTGAAGAAGGTACTGGCTAAGCACGGTGTAACCAAGGTGACTTACCCTGATTACTCCACCAAAGCCGCTGCT
The DNA here is from genome assembly GCF_005116665.1 of Ferrimonas aestuarii. GTDB lineage: Bacteria > Pseudomonadota > Gammaproteobacteria > Enterobacterales > Shewanellaceae > Ferrimonas > Ferrimonas aestuarii. Next base: position 13,566 of record NZ_SWCJ01000015.1, read on the forward strand.
CAAGCTGCTATCGGTCTGGACAAAGCTAAGCTAGACGCTGAGAAGAAGAAATTCTTGGAAGAGCGTGTTCAGAAAGAATGGCCTGTTAAAGTAGAGTTCTAATTAGGTCCCCTCACACAGCCTAATTAGATAACTCTATCGGAAAAGCGCCCCTCGGGGCGCTTTTTTCGTATTGAAGAACAATGCTTTTCGTTAAGGAGAGTGGGAGATTAAAACTGATTTTTCCCTACTAAAAATGCCAGTTCAGCGGCATTTTTAACGCCCATTTTTTTGAGTAGATTATGACGGTGAATTTCGACTGTCCGTTGGGCGATGAATAGCTTGTCGCAGATCTCTTTGTTCGTTTTACCTTCTATTACCAACAGCATCAATTGGGTTTCCCTTTCGGTTAGCGCGTCTATTCGTTGTTGCCATTGCGCGGCTTTAAGGCCGTCGTGGCTTTTTTCTTCAGACAGCGACAATCCTTTTTCTATTAATGGTAGCAACCTATCTGGATTAACTGGTTTTTCGAGAAAGTCCAGAGCGCCTGCTTTCAGAGCACTGACTGCTCTGGGAACGTTGGCATGACCGGTCAAGATAAGTACCGACAGGCGACTATGACGGCGGCTGAGCTCCTGTTGCAGTGCCAAGCCATCCATGCCGGGCATCTCGATATCTAAGATGGCCACCCCAGTGGTTTCTGGGGCGATAGAGTCCAAAAACTCGCGGGCACTGCTAAAGCCTTGTGAGGTGATACCTTTAGCATCCAGCATCCACTGAAGTGCTTCACGTACGTCATGGTCGTCATCGACTAGAAAAATAGAGCTCATGAGGCTTTCCTTAGTGGGAGTCGGCAGATCAATGTCAGACCTTGAGGGCATGAGCACGCCTCAATTTGACCTTGATGCTCTTCAATAATGCGCTTGCAGATGGTCATGCCCAGTCCAAGTCCTTGCGGCTTATCACTTTCAAAGGGCAGAAACAGGCGCGCAAGTTTTTCTTGGGAGATTTGAGGTCCCTTATCTTGCACTTTTAATGTTAACCACGAGGTGTCGCTGGTAAGACTAACCTTGAGTTTACGCTCGGCTTTAGGCTGATCTTGCATAGCTTCCATGCCGTTACGCATCAAGTTGACTAGGACTTGTTTCAGCAGTGTTGGGTCGCCCTGAATGATCAATGTTTTTTGATCATATTCAAGATCAATATGGCAGCTATTATGACGACAGTCGGGGGCCATCAGCGTCAAGGTGTCTTTAACGAGTTCAACCATATCAACGGCAGTTGCTTCTGAGTTATGGGCACAGAAATCCCGCAATTTTTGAATGATCTGCCGCGCTCGTTCGGTTTGTTCTCCGACCCTTTGTAGCCCTTGATGCAGCTCATCTTTGTTAATTACCTCTGATTCCAGTCGATATTGGCAACCTTGGGTGAGGTAACGAATGCTGGCCAGTGGTTGATTCAGTTCGTGAGCGATGCCTGAGGCCATCTCTCCTGTTAGCAGAACCCGCTGTGCTTTGTAAAATCCTCGCTGTTGTTGCTCTAGGTTCTCTTGAGTGAGGCGATGATCGTCAATTTCCTGCCTAAGCTGGGCTGTACGGCGAGTTACCAAGGCCCTAACTCGAAGATGGTGCAAGTAGGCTAGTAGAGCTAGGGCGGCAATGGCGGCTAGATAGGGCAGTAGCTCTGGCCAGAAGTCGGTTAGCTCTAGGTCGAAAGGCCAAAGCTGGATGTCTTTAAGTAGGGCGTAAACTTCGCGGTTATCTACCGGTACTGTCCAGCCGCCATAACGGCCGGTGACGGCGGCGTCGTCTTGAGGGTGTAGGTCGAGAAGCAGCCGAGTCACTTGTCGTGCTAAGGCCTGTTCGGCATGACCTAAAGCGGACAGAGCGGAGTAAGGGTAGAGCTGGGTACTGGTGGCACAGGGGCTGTCACTGGATTGTTGCAGTACCACGGTGAGCTCACCTTTCGCAATTAGATTGCTCGCTTCCATGCTTTCCAGCAGGCAGGTCGGGACAATGGCGGCATCGGCGCTGCCACTGATGACGCTATGCAGCAGCTTGGACTGCGGGTAACCGATAAATTTGAGGTAGGGAAAGTCGCTTAAGGGCGACAATCCATGTTGGTCAATCTCCCGCCAAAAGGCGATAAAGCCGCCAAACGCTTGTTGGCCCACTGAGACTATCTGAAGTGACTGCAGTGCTCGCCAATCATCCACTTGATGGTTGGCTCGCATGACAACGGCAGAGCCCACGGCTAGTGCTGGGTTGCGGCCGTTAAGTGGTTTAAGAGTTAACAGTTGGCTGGTGCCGTGACGCTGCTTGAGTTGCAGGGTTTTGACGGCGTTACCAATGAAAAAGTCAAAGGCCTGATTCTCCACTAACCGGTCTACCTGATGAGGTCGCAGCGCCACTAGCACCAACTGATGCTGCGGTAGGTGCTGATTAAGGTAATCCACCGTGGGTTGCCAGCGCTGACGTACTTTGACCGGATCATCAAAGGCCAACACTGCCATCCGTACTCGCTCTTTGGCGGCGAGGGTGAAAGGCTGGGCCAGCAGTATCAGTAGCAGCGGTATTAGCAGTTTATTAATCACGTCAATGGGAACAGATTTTGTCAATGAATACAGTTTAGCGGCCAGCTTGGGCTTGGAATGTGAGGTGGTTCACCTTAACCCTCGACATACGGAAAACCACTATATCGGCTAAGCAGCGGCTTTGATGAACTGTGGTCAACCGCAAAGCATGACTCACCGGGAAGGGTGAGCCGAAGAAAGTAGCCAGTAAGGATTGCAGTGGCTCTCTTTGCAATGACCGATTGATAAGTATAGGGCGAAGGCCCACGAGGAGTAATGATGAAACTCACCCCCATTGCGTTAGGTCTGTTGGCAGCCGTTGCTGGCACTGGTGTTCAAGCGGATGAACTGCAGTTTTATGGTCGAATCGACTATTCGATTACGAATAGTGATTCTGGCTCGGCCACCCACGATGGTAAGTCCGGTACCACGATGGAGAACAACTTCACCCGTGTTGGTATTCGTGGTGAAGTGCCAATCAATGATCAGCTGGCGTTCTTCTATCGTGCTGAAGTGGGATTGAATGGCGATGACCAGACGAAAGATACGGTATCGTCTCGCCCAACATACGCAGGTTTAAAGCATACGACGTTAGGATCCATCGCCTTTGGCCGCATCGACCCTGTGTTTAAGATGACCAAAGGTTTTGCAGACGCTTTTGATAATTACAGCACCAAGCACGATCGCCTTTTTGCTGGTGATAAGCGCCACGGAGACTCTTTGGAGTATCGCAGCAGTGTATTTAGTGGCGTGCAGTTTGGTGCTAGTTTGATTCTGGAAGACGACTACTACAACGATAATGATCCTCGTAAAGACAATGGGAACTACCAGTTAGCGGTTACCTATGGTGATAAGAAGTTCCGTCACTCCAACCTCTACCTTGCTGCTGCCTACAGTGATGGGGTTGAGGACATAGAGGCCACTCGTGTTGTGGCCCATTACAAGCTAGACAACTGGACCTTTGGCACCATCATGCAGCAGTCTGAACTGGTAAACCCAAATGCTGCGGGTTATGAGGGGCGAGATGGTTTTGGCTACATCCTAAGTACCACCTACAAACTGGGCGGCTGGAAACTGAAAGCTCAGTATGGTGAAGATGACTCTGGTACCGGTAAAATTGCCGGCCGAGTCTATGGCAAGCATGGTGACAGCATTGAAACGGCACCAACCGTTAGCCAGTGGGCGTTAGGTGCTGAGTACTTCTTCTCCAAACAGCTGCGTCTGCACACCGAAGTTGGCCAATTCTCGGTGGATGATTACAGTGAGTTTGATGACACGGTAACCAGCGTCGGCCTTCGTTTCGATTTCTAAATTGTGTGATGACAAAGCCCCAGCAACCGTTCTCCGTTGCTGGGGCTTTTTTGCATCTGGCATTCAAGCTTGTTGAGCGGGCTGATGATTAACAGCGTTTAGCGGTCGATGGTTGATGGGGACTGCGGCCGGCTGTTGCCGCCGTGTTTTAGGGGCTGCCTTGCTATAGGTGGAGGGGGCTTTCAACTGGAGCGATTGAAAGCCATTAGGGTTGGTTATTGTTGAGTGTAGCGAGAGAAGCCTGAGCTATAGAGGCGATTACCTGACTCATCCAGTGTCCACATCGCTTCCAAATAAGGGAGGCTTTCGGCGAGCGCTTGAGCTTGCTTGGTGGGCATAAGAAAGAGAGTTGTGGAGAGTACATCCGCAAACACATGGTTGCTGGACAGCACTACAGAGGTCGCTACACCACCCTGTTTTGGGTAGAGCGTAGTGGGATCGATGATGTGGTGATATTCCCTGTCACCTACTTGATAGTACTTAAGGTAGTTGCCGCTGGTCACTACGGTGATATCTTCCCCCTTAATGACCTCGCTATAGCGAATAGGCAGTTGGTCGCAGCCAGGCAGTTGGAATTGGTGTTTGCGACAAACTGGATTTTCAATGGCGGTGACAAAGGCACGCTCTTGTGGGTGCTGACCAAAATGGCGAATGTTACCACCTGCATTAATCACCACGGAGCGCACGCCTTGATGCTTGAGGTAATTAAGCACCTTTTCCACCATCCAACCTTTGGCGATACCGCCCATATCTAGGCTCATGCCGTCGGCCATGGTGACGCTGTGGTTGGTTTTATCCAGCGTGATATTGGAAATTTTTGTGTGGGTAGCAGCTTCTTCTAAGGCTTGTTGGGACGGGATGGCGCAGTGGACTCCATCTTGCTGTTCACATGTAAATCGCTGCTGACGCCAAAGTTGAACCACAGGGCCGATGGCGATATTGAAATAGCCTTTGGAGATCTCATGCCACTGAATGCCCATTTCTATCAGCTCAAATAGTTCAGGTTCGACGTGATGGGTTTGTGTTGGCGCTAGATTGAGAGACTTAATGTTGGTCACGCCTGTATAGGTACTGTAATCCGATGCCAATTGGTGATAGCGCTTTATCAATTGCAGAGAGTGGCATAAAGCCGCTTGGGCATCAGCGGTACCTGCATCGAATATCTCGATGCCAATGGAGGTTCCAAAATAGTCCAGGGTGTAGAGCACGGTGCGATCATCCAGAGTTTGGATGAGACCGTGCTGTTGGCACAAGTTAGTATTTAAGGGCTCAGATTGGGCAGTGGCCACAGGGGAACTAAGAGCGGCGATGAGGCCAATAGCGGCCAAAGAGAATTTTGGGAGTGGAGTCATAGTAAGACCTTTGACGAAGCAAACGAGGCTGGAAAAACCAGCCTCGCTTTTGGGGTTAGTTGTGGCTGCGAACCACCTTGTCTGCCCGCATCTCTTTGTAGAGCAACTGGGCCTGTTCTAAGTAGCGATCCCATGAATCTGAACGCTTGGTAAAGCCGGTTTGAGCGTAGCTGCCGCTGTCTCCGGTTGCGGGCAGATCGTTGATGTCGAAAATGGAGCCGCCGTTTTTCACGTGAGCGTTTAAACCATCGAACATGACGTTAAAGCCAATTCGGGCGGGTTCGATGTAGTTGATGGAGTCATATTTGGATTGACGGTAGTACTTCTTCAGGGAAGCGTCGCGGATCTCTGACTTGGAGTCGGCAAAGATCTCATCGTAGTAGACGTCAACAATCTCTTGGCTGCCGGTATCTACCACAAAGCGCAGTACTGAGGTCAGGCCGGTCCAGCGGCCTTTGCTATCAAGCATCTTCTCAGCGTTCTGATACATCCGCAGTGTGGTGCCGCCATCGTTAATGCGATCGTAGATCTTGGCGGTTAGCGGTACCATCGATTGCTGAATGGAGTTAGAGGCGCCTGCAACGATGTCCAGCTCTAGGTATTTCAGACGGTTTGGCTGATTCAGCTTGTTGGCCAGTTTCGGGTCGTAATCTGGGTTAGGCTCGAAGGTCAGCTTATCTTTTTCGACCATCATCTTTTCCATAGTGAGTGCCGATTGAACCCAGGCGGTGCCTTTCTTTTTGCCCATGGAGAAGTTGTACTCAGACATACGTTTGGGCACGTCTTGATACAAGCGAGTGTAGTAGTTTGGACGGCCGCTCTCCTTAAATTCAGCCAGAATCACGTCCTCTGGATTGGCGCTGTCCAGCACAATGATCATGCTGCCAAGATGCCCCTGACGAAAGCGAGCTTCCTCGTAGTAGTAGTCGCCCTTAATCAAACCAAGCTGTGGTTGAATGGACCACTTCAACTTGAACTCATCCTGCTGTTTTTCTGATGCGCCAACGCTTTGGTATTCAGGTTTTGAACCATCGGTTCTTGGCAGTTTGTTGACCGCCTCCAGAATGCCGTTGGAGGAGTAGGTAGAGCCTGAAACCGCATCGATACCTTCATGGCCGTTGTTTTTTACGATCTGAGGCAGTAGACGCTCCGCATTGAGATATAGAGACTCGGTCTCTTTATGGGACTTGGTAACTGCATTTTGAATGCTGCCGTCTTTAACTTCGACTTCAAGGGTGATTTCGCTTTTCTTACCCTTGCCGGAAACTTGGTGGATACCATCAACGTACTTTCCCTGTGGCGCTTGAGAGGCACAGCCAGTGGCCAAAAGGCTGAGCAGGGCAGCTGCGGTAAGGGTGTAGCGAAGGTGGTGAGTATGTTCTGCCATGGAGGGCTCCTAACTCGTAGATTGATTATTCTGCAATGGGTCTTGATGACCTTTACTAGCAGACTAATTAATCGTGGATTTGAGCCATATAGTGGTTTTCCGTAGCAGGGTAAGAACAGTGATTGAGTTCACAGCTGGCTCGTGACTGATTTTTTTCCCCTTCGATAAACCAGGCGAGGCAGGCTTATAACCTAAACAATTCAAATTATCAGTGGGCGTAATTCAGGCCTAAATCCCTTGACAGTGTCTGGCGAAGTCGTAAAAATCAGTTTTATATTTCTAGTTTCTTCGAAGTTTAATTTGAGACTCCGCGTATTGTCCTTATGGCTCGCGGGCTTCGAAGGTTAACCGATGGTGAGGTTGGTCATGTGTGAGCTTCTAGGGGTGAGTGCCAATGTGGCGATCTCTTCCCGTAAGGTGTTTTCTGTATTGGCAGAGCGAGGGGGCAACAGCGGCCCCCATAAAGATGGTTGGGGCGTCACCTTCTATGAGGGAGAGCAAGGGCGAGGTTGTCGAACCTTTAAAGATACGGATCCTTGCTGCTGCTCAAAAACGTCGGAGTTTGTAAAACAGCAGCCTTTCCCCAGCCAGCTGGTCTTGGCTCACATTCGAGATGCCAATCGCGGCTCTGTCAGCATGGAAAACACTCACCCCTTTACTCGTGAGCTATGGGGGCGCTGCTGGAACTATGCCCACAATGGCCAATTGGATGCGTTTGAACAGTTGGATACCGGTGACCATCACCCGCTGGGGCAAACCGACAGTGAGCAGGCGTTCTGTTGGCTGCTTAATCAGATGAAAACAACCTTTGTTACTCCGCCGAGCGATACCCTGGAACTGATGGAGTTTGTGGCCACGAAAGCGGCTTACCTTAGTACTCTGGGGGTTTTTAATATGCTGCTCAGTGACGGCGAATACCTGTTGGCCTTTTGCGCCACCAAGTTGTCTTGGGTTACGCGGACGGCACCTTTTGCCTCCGTGGAATTTACCGACGGCGTCGGCAGCCAAAATCTGGCAGCGGAATATCAGGAGCAGGATGTTATCTCCTTGGTGGCCACCCAGCCACTGACCGATGAACCCTGGTGCCAGCTGCAACAAAACGATTACGCCATTTTTCACCGAGGTCGCTGTATTCGCTGCAGCGCCCAGAATTCACCAGCCCATCATTTACAAAGCGGTATCAAACAAGATGTCTAATTCAATGACTCAGCGAGCCGTTCAAGAGGCGGTGGAGTGGGGGCTATCCAATGGCTTGGCGTTCAAGAGTTCCGCCGCCGTTGCGACCCAGGTGCCTTTCAGTTTTACCCCTAGTGTGATTGAGCAGGCTCGGTTTGAGCGCATTCGTCATAGTTCGCCGGTGCTGGCCAAACTTATCCACGCCATCTCGGAAGATACCGCGTTTTTGATTCAGGCCATTGAGCCGGTTGCCGATGGAGACCCGTTTTTCAGAGCCTTGTTGGCAATGGAAAAACAACTTGCTGATGCCCCTAGATTGCCGGTATTGATGATGCGGTCCGATTTTATGGATGACCAAGTTCGTGGGCCGCAATTAATTGAGTTTAATGGCATTGCGGCGGGAATGGGGCCATTTGGGCAGCGGATTCATCAGCTGCATCAGTATCTATCGCAACAGTGGTCAGAAGCCTTTGGTGACTGGTTGAGTGCGCATCAAGGGCCGTTAGTGGCCAATCGGGCGATTACCGGTTTGGCTGACGGCATTGCCTTGGCAAGTCATCAGATAAAGCGAGAGCATGCCGATGAAGGGCCGGTTCGCTTTCTAATGGTGGTGCAAGAGAACGAAGATAACGTCTATGACCAGCACTTACTGGAGCAGGCACTGCATCGCCGCGGCATTCAATCCGTGCGCCGCAGTTTTGATGACCTTAGCCATGCGTTATCGACGGGAGCTGGACAACGGTTGATGTTGGATGGGGTTGGTAGCATCGATTTTGTGTACTTAAGAGCGGGATATCAGTATCAAGATTACGTTTCCCCTAGCGACAGTGAACAGGATTGCTGCGAAAAGCTGGCGCTAACCAGAATGCAGATTGAGCGTCATCGAGTGGCCGTTAATGCCACGGTCAGTCAGCAGTTGGCGACCAGCAAACGTGTGCAAACCCTATTGGCAGCGATGCCTATCGACTGTTTTTCCCGCTTTGGTTTAGACATTGATGAGGCGAAATTGGTTAAAGCGGTCTTGGGGGATATTCGCCCGGTGACGCTTGCGAACATTAACTGGTTTCAGGCTCAGCGAAGTAGCGATTGGGTGCTTAAAAACCAGAGAGAGGGCGGCGGTCACTGCTTATTCGATGAGGCGATCTTGCCTCGGTTGCAGTCACTGTCAGTAGCGGATTATCCGTCTTGGGCATTGATGCGGCGTATACAGCCGGTGCCGCGTCCGTCGGCGGCTCTGGTGGTGAGACAGGCACGCACTCAGGTGGTGGACGATCTGATCAGTGAGATTGGGATTTTTACGGTTCATGTGAATGGGGTGCCAGCCACGGAAGATAATGGGTACGCCGGCTACCTTATTCGCAGTAAATCCGCGAAGGCGACCGAAGGAGGGGTTCACAGCGGTGTGGGAGTTCTGGACTCTCTGGCATTTGCCTTGGAATCGGTGATGACTGAATCCACGCAAACTGATGTCGATACCGACGCGTGATGAATGGTAGGGAATTGATTTCGTGATAGACATAGCGACGGTCGGCGCCCTTGGGGCTTTTGTGGGGGGCGTTGTGTCGTTTCTCTCTCCATGTTCGTTAATTTTGTTACCGGGGTACCTCTCTTTTATTGGCGGTCACAAACAACAGGGCGTTAGCCACAGCCGCCATTCCATTGGTTACAGCTTGTGGTTTGTTGCTGGATTACTGAGTTTTTTCATTGCTCTCGGGGTTGGAGCCCGGTATCTGGCGCGGTTTATGTGGCACTACCAAACGCAGTTTCAGGTGGGGGCTGGATTATTCATTGCCGGTTTTGGCCTGATGACGATGGTGTCCTATTGGCGCGGTAGACATCGTTCATGTAGAACCTGTGCGGGCACACCCAGTGCACGCCCTAAGAGCGCGGTGGCCTGCTTTGGTTTAGGCGCTGCGTTTGCGTTCGGGCGCTCTCCCTGCGCTGGCCCCATACTCAGTGCGATCATCGCCTATGGGGCGGTGGAGTCCAATGCCTTTATGGGCAACTTGATGTTGAGTTTGTATGCTGCGGGGTTTGTGGTTCCGTTTCTGCTGATGGCGTTTTACTTTGAGCGTTTACGTCGTTTTATCCCCAAACTAAGTCGCATCGGGCGCACGCTGATGCCTGTTTTCTCTGCCGTTTTGGTGGCATTTGGCACTTTGATGGCATCGGGGACATTGCCTTGGCTCTCCTACCTGCTGTCTTTGCATTTTCCAAGCATTGTTCACCTTGGCTAAATTGGGTGAACAATCGCCTTGATTCTAATGATTAGTTGTACTTGATTGGGTTTTTAGTTTTCCATGCTTGCCTGATTGTAGTGATTTACTCTGCCGCTTATGCGCTGTCACGTCGGGTTTTTTGTCGCATCCCTTAATTATCACCCTCATATTCAGAGGATTGTCCGGCAAATTTTTTTGGGGAAAATTTTATTGAGGTAAATTGGCTTCGTTTTGACCACTGGGCTCGATGAATCGAACCATTTGTAAACAACTTTGGTATGAATTTTGACTTATTTAAGCCGAGGTAAATGGTTCTTATGGGCGAAATATTTCACTGCGGTTAAAAGGTGTGGTTGATTTGCATCAAACTAAACAACATTGATATTGCAATTGTAAATAGGAGTGATTATCGTTCGCTCGAAATTTACATAGGATTACAATGATGCAGTTTCGTTATTCAATCTTGGCGCTGGCGTGTACCGCTGCGCTGTCTCCCTCCTTGGCGATGGCTGAAGAATCTACCGCCGAGATGCCTGAGCGCATTACGGTTTACGGCCGTCAAAACCATGTGGTGATGAACTCGGGCCTTGCCACTAAGTCGGATATGTCTCTGATGGAAACACCTGCGGCGGTGGTCGTGGTTGATGAAGAGTTGATTCGAGCGCAGGGAGCCAATGATCTGCAAGAACTGATTCGTAACGTCAGTGGCTTGACTCAAGCTGGTAACAACTACGGCATTGGTGACAACCTGCAGATCCGAGGATTGGGTGCAAACTACACCTATGATGGCATGTACGGTGGTGCGGGTCTGGGGAACACCTTTAACCCGACTCGTTCAATGACCAACGTCGAATCCGTAGAGGTGCTCAAGGGCCCTGCAACGGGTTTGTATGGCATGGGCAGTGCAGGTGGGGTGATTAACCTGATTGAGAAGAAGCCCGAGTTTGAGTCCAACCATGAGATTGATGTTGAGCTGGGTGCATGGGATACCTACTCGTTGGGTTTGGATTCTACCGGCGGCCTGAGCGATTCGTTGGCATACCGTATTGTTGCTAAGTCAGCTCGAAGCGATGGCTTTCGAGACATCGGTACCGATCGGGATGAGATTTATGCCTCGTTGAAAAAACTGATTGGTGACGATCAGGATTTGATGTTCTCCGTGGCTTACATCGATGATTCCATCGGCGTTGACTCCATCGGCCACCCAATTCGAATCTACAACGCCGCCTCTACCGGTGGTAAAGCGCCAGAAGATGTGACTTGGGAAGATCTGATTAACGATCCTAACGGTAAAGGGTTGCAGCTTACGGACGAGCAGCGCAAAGCGCTGGCTGAGTCACTTTCCGCCGGTGATGGCGCCGAGCCTATGGATCTGGGCGACACCAGCTTGATGTCGCCAATGTCTCAGGACAATAAAGGCGAGGAGCTTCGCTTTAAGTTGACTCACAACATCCACTTCACGCCGAATCTGTTTTTGAATCAGCAGCTGCAATACCGTGACTATGACACCGGATTTGTGCGTCAAACTGGTGCTTATAACTACGTGTACTGGAATCGCCGCGGCACCATCAACGCGGATCCTCGTGCGCCACTGGTGGAAGATGGGGTGATCTACCCGTATGCCGCTCGTCGTCAAGAGTACCGTAAAGTGGAAGCGGATGAGTCCTCTTGGCAGTACTTTGCGGACTTGCGTTACGATTTCACCCTAGGCGATCTAGATAACGAGATTTTGGTGAACGCCAACTACGAAGATCGCGAGATTCGCTTTAAACAGAACTCCATCTACGACGCCGACAAGGTGATTACCGATAAAGAGGGCAATCAGATCTATCAAGGTCAATTGCCTTACATCTACGACATTCGCAATCCAAATTGGCCGACGGGCAATTTCGATGATTACGACCCTCTGATGACCCAAAACTACAATAAGAATGTCAGTGCCTGGGGCGTCGGAATTCAGCATGTGGCCTATTTTGATTGGGGATTGACCACACGTATTGGGGTGGCATTCAACGAGATTGAACAGCGCTATCAGCATCTTGGGGTTGACCCTCGCTACAGCTCAAGCCGAGCGGAGCCAAAGCCTGAAGAAGATACCAAAGATAATGGCACAACTTACAACCTTGGCTTGACTTACATGCCAACGGATAACCTGTCTATCTTTGTTAACCACTCTAAGGGACGTACCGCCTACAGCATTTTGGGCAGTGTGTCCGGCGATGACAGCGACCGCAAAGACGCCGAGTCGATCAGTAACGATCTGGGCATCCGCTATAAGGCGTTTGATGATCAGCTGTTGGCCTCTCTGGTGGTCTTTGAAACCTCGAGAACGAACCTGCGTTACACCCATCCACTGTGGGATGAAACCGACCCAATCGTTGACCAGTATGTTTACGATGGTGAGGAGGAGACCAAAGGGGTTGAGCTTGACGTCAATGCTCACATCAATGAGCAGTGGAAAGTCAACGTCAATGCCATGTATCAGGATGCTCGTGATAAGAAAGATCCCACCGGCAGCACCTATGATCAACCTCAGAAAGGGGTGCCAAAGGTTGCCGCTCGTGCTTGGGTAACCTATTCGTCAGATTGGTTTGCTCTGCCAAGTGTGATCGACTGGAGCCTGGGCGTAACCTATGAAGATGAGCGCAGCACTCACTCGGCTTCTTTCGGCATTCCTGATGGCCACGTGCCCGCTTACACCAAGGTGGATTTAGGTGCCAGCTATGACATGGGCGATTGGAGACTGCAGGTGAACCTGAACAACGTCTTTGACGAAGAGTACTACGAAAAGGCGATGTTCCTTGGTGGTATGCCGGGTAAAGAGCGTAATCTGAGCCTGAACTTTGCCTACCGTCTGTAATGGATGAAACAGATAGAAAAAGGGTCGCGTTTGCGACCCTTTTTTTTCGGATTACTGCTGCTGTTGCCAGTAGAGTACTTTGGCCCAGGCTAGGTATGGACGGTACCAGGTCAGTTGGCCATATTGGCGCAGGCTGTGTTGGTTCATCTGCAGGATGCGATCGTCCCAAGGCTGCAGCTCTGACCAGTCGTAACCGGTGGCAATTTGATCCCAGCGGCCGCTGATGCTGTTGCCCTCTACGTCGTAGCTGATGATGCCGCCTGCCTTAAACACTTTGTTGGTCAGTGTTTTCGCCAAACACTTCATCTCTGTGTCGTCAGTTAGGTAGCCTTCATGGTAAGCCGCCACCATAAAGCCAACGTCCAAGTGGGCGTGATTAACGTCTTCCAGCTTGTTATTGCCCCCCACATCGTAGGCGTAGTTCCAGGTGCAGGTACCGTCGCTGTTGTAGATCATGTGATCGGTAAAGAAGCCAACGATGTCGCTCACTTTGCGTTCAAAATCGTACACTCCACCTTGTGTCCATTTGTTTACGTACATGAGGGCGATGCCCATGGTCATGTCGTGGTTAAATGGCATTGGGTTGGAGAACAGGCCCGAATCACCGTAGTCAGAATTCTTATAGTTCACATAGAAGTACGAGCCTTGGATCGCACTGTTCTTAGTGTTGCTGTAAGAGCTGTCATGGCTACGAATGATGCGCTCAGCTTTGGTCAAATAATCCATCGCTTTGGCGCTGTACTGGGTTTTACCTTCACTCAAGATGTAATCAGCGACGCGACTGATGGCATTTAGGATCTGACCATCACTCAGTACTTCGATGCGCCAGCCGTTATAGGGACGACGCCACCCTGGAGCGGCAGTACCGCGCTCGTTCAAGAACTTCTTTGGTGCCAGATCGTAAGGCTGAGCTTTAAGGTCGAGCTCGCCACGGGCCACACGGGCTTCGTCGGTGTAGTTAAACATATGGTCAATCAGTTCGACCGCATAGTCTAAGTACTTGTCATCCTGATAGGCTTTGGCCATCGTCAGGTAACTGCGAAGCCAGTAGTGACCTTCCCAGGCAAACTTTTTGGCATCGTTACCGTCGGTACGATCCAGCAGTGGTCTGCCGTTTTTATAAGTACTCTCAAACTTCGAATCCCACTGGGCTTGGCTTGCCAAAATGGCCGTTGGGGCGCTGACGTTGGTGTCGATACTCACAAAATCATTGCTGCCGATGTTGTGCAATCGTGCAATGTCATTGTTCTGCTCGCTGGACTCGATAATCTGACCATTGGCGTTAAAGCTAAAGCTATGTACCTGGGCGTCATTGCCGTAATCGATGAGCGCCAGTGCCTGCAGCTTACCTTGGCTGTAACTGTTTTGATAACGCATCGCTTGGCTAAAGCTCACGGCATTGATGGCACTGTTTCGAATGGTCTGTTCGGTTTTGCCATCGGAGACGGTCAGCTCATCGTCGCCGACGCTAAACTCAATGTAGCCGCGACCCGCAAAATCAAAGTTGCTGTCAAACTGTACCACAGAGCCATTGAAACGAGCGCTGGCCGAATTCGCAGTGACCGCAAAATAGCTATTGGCGTCGCTGACCACATAGGTGGTGGCGTTATCCGCCATCTGCTGCAGCCAAGCTACCACACGATAGTCGCCGCTGGCTTTCCAGCTATCAAAGCTTAGGTAGCCGCTGTTGCCATCAAAGGCAACGGCTCGAGCGTTGTCGCCCAGCAAGATGTCCACCTGTGGATCTGGGTCGGTGGGGTCAGTTGGCGGCTCAGGCTCTGTTGGTGGTTCAGGTTCAACCGGTGGCTCCGGTTCCTCAGGGCCGCTGTCATCAGGCGCATACACTTGATCCCACTGCTCTTGTGAGAAGTGCTCGGGATCTGGATTGGTAATGCTGTGCAGCGTTTGTTGCCAGTCGCCGTCACTAAAGTTATTAAGCTCGCCATCATTACCGTTTACTTCCACCATCTCGCCGCTGTCTGAAAATGCATAGGAACGAGAGTTAGATGGATCGGCATAATCCATCAAAATCAGCGCTTGTAGTCCGCCCTCGGAGTAGCTGCCGTTGCGGCGATACAGCCAGTCGTAACTAACCTGCGTTGGGTTGATGCTGGCAGAGTTTACCGTAGCGGCCGTATTGCCATCGCTGGCGGTCATCTTGCCTTGCTCAACGGTGATCTCTAGGTACTTTGAGGCATTGAAATCAAATTTGCCCCAGATTCCCGGATAATCACCGCCCCATTGCCCCTGCACGTTGTTGTGGGTAAATCCTAAGAACTCGCCACTTTTGGAGGAGCTAATAAGGTGAGTGCGCGTGCCTGAGTTATCTTCAAGATCCGTTAGGTAAGCGATAACCTTGTACTTGCCCTTTGGCTGCCAGCTGGGGATCTGAGCGTAGTTGTTGCTGCCATCAAAGTAGGCCGCTTGATTACTTTGCGGCGTTGGCTCGACCGGCTGCTCGGGCTCTGTAGGTGGTTCAGGCTCTACAGGAGGCTCAGGATCCGTTACGTCACTGCCACCGAAAATGGCTTGCCACTGGGCATCGTCAAAGATGCTGCTGTCAGGATTGGTGATGGTGTGCACGCCTGCTTGGTAGTCACTGCTAGCTACATTGTGCAGGCTGTTATCGTTATTGCCGTTGACTTCAACCAGACCAATTTCACTATCGAATCCGTAGGCGCGAGAGTTAGTGGTGTCCGCCAGATCGGTTAAAACCAACGCTTGGAGCCCAACTTGAGAGTAATCATTACTACCACGGCGCATTAAATAGTCATAATGCACAGAGCTTGGGTTGATGGCTGCGTCTTTGACGGTGTGGGTGGTGATGCCATCACTGATGGTCATCTGGCCGTTATCAACAATGATGTCGATATACTGGGTTTGATTAAAGGCAAATTTGCCGTAAACACCTGGGTACTCGCTGCCCCACTGACCTTGAACGGTGGTGTGAGTGAATGAGAGAAACTCCTTGCTTTGAGAGCAGCTTAGCAGGATGTTGCGAGCTCCGGCATCGGGATTCATATCCGTTAGGTAAGCTTGCAGTCGGAATTTGCCTTTGGCTTGCCACGGGGCGATCTGCCCATAGGCTTTGTCGCCACTGAACGTTACTGCGGTGGCGCTGCCGGTTTGTGGAGGCTCGGGTTCACCCGGCTCCTCACCGCTTCCGCCGTTAAATGCCGCATCCCACTGGGCGTCATCAAAGTGATCTGGAGCAGGGTTGACGATGGTGTGTGGCCCTTGTCGCCAGTCACTGCCGTCGACGTTAATGAGTGCATCCACATCGCTGTTGCCACCAACTTCCACCAGCCCGTGGGTTTGATCGAATGCAAACGCTTTTGAGTTAGCGGGATTGCCAAGGTCGATCAGAGCCAACCCTTGAATTGCCCCTTGAGAGAAGTCGTTGCCACCACGGCGAAATAGCCACTGGTAGGCCGAGGCGGTTGGATCGATGGCGCCATTACTGATGCTGTGAGTGTTGTTGCCATCGCTGGCGGTTAGGCGGCCAAAATCGATCTCAAGTTCGATGTAGCGGCTTTGGGCAAAATCAAATTTGCCCCAGATGCCAGGATACTCATTGCCCCAGCGACCTTGAATGTTGTTGTGGGTAAATGAAAGAAACTCGTGACTGGATGCGTCACTGAGCAAAATGTTGCGGTTGCCACTGTTGCTGTCCAGTTCAGCCAGCCACGCAACAACCTTGAATTTACCGGTAGGGCGCCAAGTTGGGATCTCTGCATAGGCGTTCTGGCCGTTAAAATAGGCGGAATCGGTTGCCGTTGCTGCAGGGGTGTATTGAAGGAACAAGCCACTAAGTAGAATGGCCGCCGTGCGCTTTGCAAAATCCTTTTGCTTCAATGAAGGGTTATGCCGAATTGTCATCAATTGCCTCAACTATTCGGCAGACAAAGAGATGACGGTAGGGCGTACTGGCTCTCTAACGGAGCTCGGTAATAATCGTCCAACCATCGACATGAGGTAATCCCGCTGTCATGGATCACAAGGTGATCTTTAGACCGGTGATATTGCGTCCTCAGCTTTCGCTGAGTTTGCCTTTGTCTGCTGTCGTGGATGTACCATTCCAGTCGGAATGGAGTTTAAGTGAGCCAAATTCACGGCTCAAGTGGCCGCATAATGCACAAGGGGTGTGTAAATAACAATCGAATCTCGGGGCTATTTCTGCTTGCAGGTAATTGACAACGAAATTGTCTTTAGTTGTCAGCCGGTTTTGCGGTGTAAAAATTATGTTAATTTTTGGCTTTTGTGATTAAAAACTCATCAGTGATGGCTGATGAAGCGAAGCAACTGGGTCTACACTTTGATCAACTGAGTCAGTCAGAGTGGTATGTGTGGATGGACAATCATGTTTTGGGAATGGATGAGTTTCTTCATCGCAAGCACTTAAAGAAAAATGGATTAACCGCGCCAGAGGCGGTCATTGAAGGGGTCAGTCAACTTCCTGAGCGGCAGGAAATTTTGGTCGATTTTGACGATACTCTTTGGCTAACAAACTCCACAGAGCAGTTTATTGAATTGGCCGCGCGCTCGGTTGTGGTGGCAATCGTGCTGCAGATCATGGATATGCTAAAACCTTGGCGCTGGCTCCATGGCAGTAAAGGTAAGCACTATCGAGACCTTTACCGAGTTCGCTGCGGTTTATGGCTAAATCCGATGGCCAAACGGCAATGGCAACAGCAGGCGAAATCACTTGTTGATCAATATCTAAATCAGCCTCTCTACCAGACATTGATGCGTCACAAAGGCAAGGTGTTTGTGGTCAGCTATGGCTTTGATTTCGTGCTTCAACCGATTTTGGATGAGATCAATCTCGGCTCCAATCTCTTGGTCAGCTCTAATTTAACCACCGCTGCCCAGCTGCGCATGTCAGGCAAAGCGGCGGCAGCTTCAGCATTGATCGGTTCTAAACGGGTGACTCACGGCGCCTGTGTTACCGACAGCAAGATGGACAAGGATCTGTTATTGCAGTGCCAAGATGCGTGGCTATGTCAGTGGCCGGAGTCTGTGGAGATTCGCGCAGGCATGTCGCCAATGTTGCCCTTTGTGTACTTGAAAAAGGTCAAGCGGCCGACGGAGTCTTACTTTACTCGAGCGATTCTTGGTCATGATTACCTGACCCTCATCCTCGCCTTTGCATTAATAAACCCCTATCCGCTTTATACTGCGGTGGCCCTGTTCGGTTTTGTTATTGCCTATTTTACCGCCTATGAAATTGGGTATTTTGAAAACGATAATTTAGGTGCGAAGTTTGAAGAGAAACCGAAGATAAGTAAGGAGTTTTCGCTGTTTGGCCAAGGGTTTCGACCAAGTTTCGCTTGGTTTTTCACTCTGCTTTTAACCGCTCCTCCGGCGTGGCTGGCAGCTCAGGGTCCAAGCTTTATTCCGGGCTATTTTCAGTTAGAGGGCGCGGCGGCGTTTGGCGCGGTTTATCTTGTTTTTATCAGTTTCGTTCTGGCCGTGAGAGCGGTGTTTGCGTGGTTCAACCGCTTGACTGAGAAGGGGCGGCTGATCCCGATGCTGTTGCTGCAGTTGGGTCGAAATGGCGGTTATTTGTTGATTTTTGCCACCTCGACCGTAGGGGCTCTCTTTATCGTAACTTGCACCTTGTCGAAGTGGATTCCCTATGTGGCGTATCGCTTTGGCGCCGATCGCAAAGGCATGCCGGAGCATCTGATTAATGGCTTGATGTTTGCCGTGTTGGTCAGCCTACTTTGGGGGCAAGGAGCGTTGACCTTGGCTGAGCTCACCTCGGCGCCGTCATTGGTGATTCTGGCTTACTTGGGGTTGAGGGCGCTGATTCAACTTTGGAAGTACAAGCATTACTTTCAGCTGCTGGTGCCTCGTCGTTAGTGAGATTAAAGCACTGGTTGTAGTGCTCAATGTAGGGGGCCCTGTCGAAGCGGGCGGCAACTTTGTGGTGATTATCGATAAGCCACATTCGAAAGTCATGTTGTTTGTCTAACAACTGGTTCAGGGCGCTGGCCACAGAGTCGACTTGTTTAGGATCAGCAATAACGCGAGCTGAGATCCCCTCTAGAAAACCGTCAATACCGGTGTGGCTTGAGTGCAAAATGGGGACGCCACTTAGCAGGGCTTCCACGTAGACCATGCCAAAGGTTTCATTGCGACTGGGGAGCACCATTGCAGCATAGTCACCAAATCGGTTGAGCAACTGCTGGTTGTCTATCTTACCTAACAGACTCACTTGGTTTTCAATCTTTAAGCGAGTAATTAATTTATTCACTAATGCGACATTAGCTTCAGAGCCACCGCCGATGATATCCAGTTTGAGCTCTGGCCGGGTGTTGGCTAACTGTGCTATCGCTGCCAGTAGGACTGGCAAGCCCTTTTTT
Source organism: Ferrimonas aestuarii (assembly GCF_005116665.1). GTDB lineage: Bacteria > Pseudomonadota > Gammaproteobacteria > Enterobacterales > Shewanellaceae > Ferrimonas > Ferrimonas aestuarii. The sequence continues at coordinate 32,790 of NZ_SWCJ01000015.1, forward strand.
TCATAGACATTCAGATCCATCACTGAAACCAGATGATCGGCATTAAAGCTCTGTTTGGGGCACCAGTGCCGCCGGCTAACAAAATTTGGCAGCAGGCTTTGCTTCTCCTTAGCAACTTTGAAGCGGCCATTAATCACCGGCTTAAACCAAGCGGATACGTAGAATAGATGATCGGTTCGCGCGAGCATCGATTGCAGCAAGGGCGTGTAATGGGGTTTATATCTAAGAATTTTGGATTCTGCTTCGCCGCGTACAGACAGCGCCAGAGGCAGATTTAGCCATTTAGAGAGCCACCAACCGGCCAGACCTTCAAATGCCATCTTGTGAGCATGAATTAGGTGAAAGTTAACACCGGACTGCTTTATCTGTTTATGGATGCGCCAAGCTACGATGGTCATGCTCAGAAACAGCAGCACGCCTCCCGGGAGACCCCAATAGCGCATGGAGGTGACTTTGTCATCACCATAACCATCGCCCTCAAGCAGGTTGCATTTAAACGGGTTTGCAGTTCGCCGAAGGGCGAACACACGGTAGTCAACCTTAGGGTTGGCTTGGATAAAGTGGCGAACTGCCGGCGTGTTGTGCTTCCGATTTCGCGAAGGGTACTCCACGGCCAGGTGCAATACGCGCTTCATCGAATTAGTGCTCATGCTTTGTCCCTAAATGCGAAATAGAGGAAAGTGATGTTGCCCAAAATGTAGCGTCGCCACATCCGTTTGGGCTCTTGAACCAGTCGAAATATCCATTCGCAGCGTAAGCGCCGTATCCAGCTAGGGGCTCTAGGAACGGCGTTGGCGGTAAAATCAAACAGGGCACCAACGCCGATGCCGATGTTGGCGCCGGTGTCGCTTAGGTGCTCGGCTAACCAACGCTCCTGAAGAGGGTTTCCCATGGCAACAATGACTAAGTTGGCACCGGAATCTTTGATTCGTTGGCAAAGCGCAACCTGTTGACTGGCGGGTTCAAAACCGTGGTGGTAACCAACCCAAGAGTGCCTAGGGTACTGTTGTTGCCAGGTTTCAAAGCAGCGTGCCACATTGGCTTCGGTGGCTCCGAGGAGAAAGACCCTCAAGTGCCGCTGACTTTGCTGTAGGTATCTCGGCACAAAGTCGGTGCCATTGAGGTTTTCGACAAAACCTGAGCCATATTTCCAGCGACTGGCGATGTTCACTCCGAGACCGTCGTTCACCACCAGTGAGTCGTTGAGGATCTGCTTTAGCTCATTGTCGTCTCTAGACAGGTTGATGGTGTGAGCATTGGCAAAAGCGAGTTGAAGTTGGCTGTTGGCATCTATATGGCGATCCAATTCGGCGACCAACTCATCGCCATTTCGACGATCCATCTTAACGCCTTGAATCTGGCGTGGTTGATTGCCGACTTTTGGATATAACGAAGTAAAACGTTCCGCGACCTGAGGCCATGCGTATTGGGAGGATGCTGCTATTGCGGCCTGCCTAACTTCGGGGTAATCCTCCAGTCTGTGCTGGTGGTAACTGGCAATCTGTTCAGCCGCCTGATGGGGCGATTGGTAATCAACAACTTGGCCCAATTTTGCTTGGGACACGATGGCCTTAAAGCTTGGAATGTCGGATACCAAAGGCAATAGCCCAGCGGCCATCCCTTCGATGACCGTGAGACCAAAGCCTTCGTATTCAGAAGCGCTTGCAAGGTAGCTGACTTTCGATAGGTGGTCACTGATCTCCTGGTCGCTGGCTTCAATTAACAGGTGCACCGAATCGTTAAGTTGGTGGCCGCTGATGAACTGCTGAATCAGTTGCAGCTGATTGTCCCAGTCTTTACCGATGAGGCTTAGTTGCCATTGGGGATGTTGCTTTTTGAGCTGATTAAAGGCAGCCAGCAGCTTGAGTATTCCTTTGTTTTGTGAGAATCGGCCGATGAACACCATATGGGGCTGACAATCTACCGCTCCAGCATCGGCAAACTTGGTGGTGTCGACGCCATTTTCCACTAGGTGTAACTGGCTGTGCCCCAGTTTGTAGAAGTGGCGGTAGTCGTTGTCGGAGCAGGCGAATAGCCGCTGATAGGCCTGAACGCTAAAACGGGTGATGCCGTGGAAAAACAAGGTCTTAAATCGACTCGCGTAGGGTGTATGGAAAAAACCACCGTGGGTGGAGAGCACCATGGGTTTGCGATGCCAGATACGGGTGAGTGCCAGAAAGTCGCAAAAAAAATCAACGCCGTGTACGTGGATGAGGTCGGCGTCTGCAACCTGGGACAACACGCTTGGAGCGATGGGGTACTTGTAGCTGCCACGATAGGGAATGCGAACCACTGAAATGCCGTCGATGGTCTCAGTATCAGCAAGCAGACTACCGGACTGGTGAAACTGGCGGTTGAGGGTGACCACTTTCACCTCAAACCCTTGCTTTATCTGTTCCAGAGCAAGGGATTTTACGAAGTTCTCAAGCCCACCAATGGCGGGAGCGAACTGCCTAATGACGTGGACAAGTTTCATAGCAACCCTATTTGTAAATTTCGACCGGTGGGGTATTGAAGAAGAACCGAACCTTGCCCCAATTGGCCATCATCATCATGACGTATCGAAAACTGCGGGCTTTGCCAAAGGGGGAGGTCAGCAGAGCCAGCAGACCGGCGACAGCGGCCTGAAGAGCAGCTCTTAGGCAATGACCAATGCGCTGCATTGGAGGCAGTGAGCTAAAGAAGATCACTGCATAGGTTTCGCCAATGCGGGTGGCTTTGCGTTTTAAATAATCGGTGTTGAGGCGGTTGTCTTCCACGGTTTCTGAGACCACCGCTTCTCGGCAGGTGACTATCTTGCCGCCGCCTTTGTGGATGCGGTTAAAGAAGTGGGTGTCACCGCCGCCAGTAATGCCATATTGCAAATCGAATGGGGCACTTGGGTGTGGCAGCCGACTGCGCCTGACGAGGGCATTACAAGTGGATCCCACTGTCACCTCAGTGCCAGTGGGAGCCGTGTGTTTTTTGAATAGGTCGCCATCGACAATCCATTGTGGGGAGTGTTCTGGGTAGTCAATTTGAACGCTGCCTAGGACCACATCGGCATCAAAGCGCGTTGCGCAATCAAGTAGCTGTGCAATCCAGTCAGGCTGGGCAATCTCATCGTCATCAATAAACACCAGCCAGTCACCACTGGCGTTTCTGACGGTGGTGTTTCGAGCCACTGAGATGTTTTTTTCTGGCTGAACTTCATAGTGAATCGGTATGCGGCTCTGTTTTTTAAATGCGTCAACGATGGCACCGCCGCTGCCTGCGGCATCGTTGTCGGCAATGGATAGGGAGAGCGTCACGCCATCGGGGAGCTGCTGGGCTTCGATGCTTTCGAGTGTGTCCAAAAGTTGTGCACGCTTGTAGGTGCAAAGGCAGATGGTTACCTCAGTCATTATGCGTACTTCTCCTTGTCCATGGCCAGTCGAGCAATCAATCCGATGATCAGCAGCTGTATCACCCACAGTGAGTGGCCGCCGCGCATGATGCTGCTTTCAGTGATGTTATGCAGTAGGGTTAAGAGTAGTAGGATCCAGCAGAGGGTAAATAAACCTGGATATAAATCTTGGATATAGCCTGATTGCCGCGAAAATTGCACCAATACGATGGCGTAGATGCTAATGCCTAAAATACCCAGCTTGGCCCACAGATCCAGATAGCCGTTGTGCCCTTGATTCAACAGGGTCAAAAAGCCTCGTCCATAAACGATGTTTGGTGAGTGGATGCCTATCCCCCAAAACGAGCCGTAACCGTGGCCCAGATACCAGTGTTTGTCTATCTGATCTAGCAGAAACGCCCAGATGAAGTCTCGACCGGTAAAGCCGGCATCGGCCACAAATAACTCTAAAAATTGCTTAATATGCAGGTCGCTGTAGAGCAAGATGATCATGACGATGCCCACAAGAGTCAGGGTGGTCGATAACATCAATAGGCCTAAATTAATGCGAAAGTTTCGCGCTAAAAACTGTGCCCCAAACACCAGTCCGGGAACTAAGAAGAACAATGCGATGGAGGTTTTGGAGACCGAGATGAGTAAGATTCCAAACCAGCCAAGCAGGTAGAGGGTGTTAAATAGGGAGTTAATTTGGCTTTTGTTGAAAGCTCTGGCTGCAAATCCAAAAAACAGTGCCATGAGCGCTACGGCCCCCAACACATTTTTATGGCCATGAATGCCATAGAAATAGCCTTCAATATCGAAACTGCCTAGGCCGATGGCAAGGATGTTTAGCCCTAGCCCCAATGTACCAACTCGGTAAACGATGAGCGGAATCTGATAGGGGCTGCGCAGATAGCAGATGCCAGTAAAAATACTGGTGGCAACGCAGATAAGAAGAATGCTGCGGCGAAATGCGATGCCGGGGGCGATGGCCCACAGAACGCTGGTTGTGGCTACGGCGATCAGTAGCAGCAATGGCCATTGGTTGAAGATAAGTCTGCGAAAGCGCATCGGATCCCGAAGGATACTGAATATCGATATCCCCATTAGCGTTATCCAAAACAGTTGATTGAACCGGTTTCCCGAAGAGGTTGAGCTGGCGTGTTGATCAAGCTCGAGATCTTCCAGTTCAACCGCGGCCTCCAGATCCGGCGTTAACACCCCAAAGCTGGAAGCGATAACCAAGGTGATGAGGACGATGGCGAGGCGATTGTTGAGAGTGAACTCTCGCACATCGGCCTGAACAAAGCGGGAAAGCAGGCTATCAAACATCTTCAGATACCCCATCGATGCGTTGAGGGGCAAATTGTCGCAATAGTTTAATTAGATAGAGCAGGGCAACACTCTCGCCAACAAAGACCGACATGACCACCCAAGAGTCGTTACCTAATAGGCTGAGAATCCCAAGGGATGTCATCGCCGCGCCAGCCCCCCACACGGTGGCCATGGCCAGCTCTTTGAATCGATTCTGCGCTTGTAAGCCCACGCTGGTGGTGGCGCGCAGTTGGAAAAATAGGGTCACCAGTGCCCACTGAGCGACCACAAAGCCGATCTGCTCGTAGGCGCTATTAAAAAAGGTGGACTTGAGCCATGGCCAAAGCAGATACAGCGTCAGCGCCAAGACGAGATTGAACAGCGTAAAGGCGATGCCAGCTTGAATCAGCGACTTGGTGAATTCATCGTATTGCTGTTTGCTAAATAGCCTTGCCAATGTTGGCTTAGCCACTCGAGTCCAGGCTCCGGCAATGATGCTTAGTGGGCCAAAAAAGACTCTTGCGGCTTGAATTAGGCCGAGGCTTGCGGGCCCAAATACCGCACCAACCACAAAGACATAGCCTCGGTTTTGAAGCTCGGTGGTGGTCACGCCCACCAGTGACCACCGAGACTGCTCCCAGATGGCGGCGTAGCCGGGAATTGAGAGTTTAAGCGGCAGGCTCACTAGCAATTTTCTTTCAAGGTTGAGTAAGGTCAACACGCTCAGCAGCTGGCAAGTGGTGAGTACCCAAAGCAGCGTCTCTAGATTAATGAGCGTGTTGGCGTTGTTCAGGCTTAACCCTGCAACAGTTACTAGCATCAACAATGAAAAAGCCACATCCACTTTGAGTACGGGCTTAAATTCCAGCTCTGAACTCCAGCGGCTTCGAAGGTATTCCCTTAGAAGCCGAGTGCCAATAAAGGCGGCAATGCTGATGGCACTGATTTGGCTGGATAACGGCGTGATAAAGGTGAGCAGCACCCCAAGGCTTACGGTGATAACGAGTACAAAATAGAGGTTGGCGTGGCTTAAGGTATGACGTAAAGCGTGAGGGTGTTCTGAAGCGGGAACTAATACGGCGTATGGGGTATTAATCAGCGCATTTTGCAGGCTCATTAGCACAAAGCTAATCGCGAAAATTAGCGAAAATAGACCGAACTCTTCGGGCGCCCACCATTTAATCAGCACTAGATTCAAGGCGAAATTGAATGCGCTAACCAGTCCCTGATCAATAAACGACAGTGTGATGTTTTTTCTCACTCAGCCTTCCCTAAAACCGATGCCGTTATCACGGCTTTTGACGTCGGAAACCTTTTGAGTGTAGACCAAGAGGATCGCTTTATTGCGAATCAAGCCTCTAATTTTCAGGAACTATTCTATGCTTAATTGACACTGGAACCCGCGCTCATGGTAGCGCCGATTTTCTAACGGATGGTATTGGAAGATGGCTCGCATAGTTCCCGTAATTTTGGCAGGCGGCTCCGGGACTCGGTTATGGCCCCTGTCTCGAACGCTTTTCCCGAAACAGTTTCTCGCCCTGGTTGATGAACAAAGCTTGATGCAAAAAACGCTAGAGCGGTTGGATCCTCTTGCTTGCGATGAGCCGATCATCATCTGCAACGAAGACCATCGTTTTATTGTTGCTGAACAGCTCAGGCGTTGTCATCGCCGCGGAAAAATTGTGCTTGAGCCTTGTGGCCGCAATACCGCGCCGGCCATGGCGGTGTCGGCCCTGTTTGCTGAGGACGACCCTTTACTCTTGGTATTGGCGGCAGATCACGTCATTGGCAAGCCTCAAGCTTTGGTGGACGCCATTGAATCTGCCATTCCTGCGGCCCAAGCAGGAAAGATGGTGACCTTTGGCATTGTGCCTACCAGTCCCCACACTGGGTATGGCTACATTCAACGGGGTGCGGCGGAGCAGGGCGGTTATCAGGTGGCGCAATTCGTTGAAAAACCCAATGAGCCTACTGCAGCGGCCTATCTTGCCGATGGTGGATATTACTGGAATGCTGGCATTTTTCTGGTGAGAGCCAGCCAGTACCTCAGAGAGCTTGAGCGATATCGAAAAGATATCTTTGATGCTTGCCAATTAGCTACCTTAGCCCCCACCCAAGACATGGACTTCATTCGCTTAGACGCGGAAGCGTTTAGCCATTGCCCGTCTGAGTCCATCGATTATGCGGTGATGGAGCAGACTCAAGACGCGCTTGTGATGCCGCTGGATGCGCAGTGGAACGACATCGGTGCCTGGTCGGCGCTGTGGGAGGTATCAGCCAAAGACGAGGATGGCAATGCCACCCACGGTGAGGTGATGCTGGAAAACTGTAAAAACAGCCTCCTTCGAAGCCGAGAGAAGCTGGTGGTGGGCATCGGGCTTGAAAACCTGATCGTGGTGGATACTCCGGATGTGTTGTTGGTCGCCGACCGTACCCAAGCTCATCAGGTGAAACATCTGGTGGAGACCTTAAAGGCTCAGGGCCGAAGCGAGGTGATCAATCATCGCAAGGTCTATCGCCCCTGGGGTAAGTACGATTCTATCGATAACGGCGAGCGGTATCAGGTGAAGCACATCCGAGTCGAGCCTGGCGCCAAATTGAGCGTACAGATGCATCACCATCGTGCCGAACACTGGGTGGTGGTGTCTGGCACCGCCAAAGTCACCAATGGCGAGCGTACCTTTCTGGTAACGGAAAACGAGTCCACCTTCATTCCCATCGGGGTGGTGCATGCCTTAGAAAACCCCGGCAAAGTGCCGCTGGAGCTGATTGAGGTGCAATCCGGCTCCTATCTGGGTGAGGATGACATCATCCGCTTTGACGACAAATATGGGCGCTGCTGATGGAAAAATTAACCTGTTTTAAGGCTTACGACATTCGAGGCCAACTGGGGCGCGAACTCAATGACGCCATTGCGTATCGCATCGGCCGAGCCTTCGCTCAGTATCTTCAGCCGCAAAGTGTGGTGATTGGTGGCGACGTCAGATTAACCTCTGAGCCGTTAAAGCTGGCTTTGGCCGAGGGGCTTTTGGATGGCGGCAGTGACGTTATCGACATCGGCATGGTCGGTACCGAAGAGATCTACTTTGCCACGGCACACCTTGGCGTTGACGGCGGTATTGAGGTCACTGCGTCTCACAACCCCATCGACTTCAATGGCATGAAGTTGGTGCGACAACAAAGCCGTCCCATCTCGGGCGATACCGGTTTACGGGAGATACAGCGATTGGCGGAGGAGAATCGCTTTGAGGCGGTTTCCTCAGAGCAGCGCGGTCGTTATCGGCAGCAAAATTTGCTTCCTGACTACGTGGCCCACCTGCTGACCTATGTGGATTTGGCCCAGTTGAGGCCGTTTAAGTTGGTGGTAAACGCCGGTAATGGGGCGGCGGGACACGTTATTGATGCCATTGAGGCTGAATTTGCGCGTTTAGAAGTGCCCATTGAGTTTATTAAGGTGCATCACCAGCCCGATGGCCAATTTCCCAATGGTATCCCTAATCCACTGTTGCCGGAGTGTCGCAGCGTGACCTGTGATGCAGTGAAGAAATCGGGGGCGGACATGGGCATCGCTTGGGATGGCGATTTTGACCGCTGCTTCCTATTTGATGAACAGGGGGAGTTTATCGAAGGGTATTACATTGTCGGTCTGCTGGCGCAAGCGTTCTTGCACCGCCATCCGGGCGCCAAAGTGATTCACGACCCTCGGCTCATTTGGAATACCCAAGCGATTGCTGAGGCCATGTCTGGTCAAGCGGTGATGTCCAAAACGGGTCATGCCTTCATCAAGGAGCGAATGCGCAGCGAAGATGCGGTGTATGGCGGTGAGATGAGTGCCCATCACTACTTTAAAGAGTTCCATTACTGCGACAGCGGCATGATCCCCTGGCTGTTGGTGCTGCAGCTGCTGAGCATCCGCAATCAAAGCTTGTCCCAGTGCGTATCTGAGGCCATTTCGCAATATCCTTCATCTGGAGAGCTAAACTTCAAAATTGCAGAGCCCAAAGTGGCCATCAGTTCTGTGAAAGAGAGCTTCAGCCGTAGCGCTGAATCGGTGGACCTTACCGATGGACTAAGTATGAGTTTCAATGGCTCCGAAGGTCGTTGGCGGTTCAATTTACGAAGCTCAAATACCGAGCCGGTAGTGCGGCTTAACGTAGAGTCTGTTGGCGATGCCGAGCTCATGCGACGCAAGACCCGCGAGCTGGTCGCAATATTGCGCCAGTAGTAGATGAATGTGTCATTGATACTGTATTTGGGGCGGGGATAAATTATGTCCGATAGCATTAATTCAGGTCGTAACCATCAGAGCGCCGTTCATCCTCAATCTCACGGCTTTGCTCTGCTGTTTCGGTTGGCAGATATCTGCATCGTTCACCTCGGATTTCAATTGGCGCTCAAGCTCGCCGGTGCGCAGATAGCAGCCCATGAGATGCTGGTCACCATCATGGGCATCGCGGGTTACCTCTTTTTTGCCGAATCGTTGGCGCTTTATCGCTCATGGCGTTCCACTCGATTTAAGGAACTGATTACCACCAATATTGCGGCATGGCTGCTGACCATTGTGTGGTTGATGGTGTGTGCCTCTGTGGTACCAGAACGAGTGCCATTGACTGAGTCAATTTTGGTTTATTGGTTGTTTGTGGGGGCGGCCATGTTGGTGCTGCTGCGCTTGTTTAGCCGACAGGCGATCTTTTCGCTGCGCCGCCGCGGCTTTAATGTGCAGACCGCCGCCATTCTTGGCATCACTCGCTCCGGAATCGCGCTAGCTAAGAACTTGGAAGAGAACCCACAATTAGGAATTCGCTTAGTGGGCTTTTTTGATGATCGCGCCCCAGAACGAATCGAGGTGGAGGATGAGCAGGGCAAGGCGCTATTGGGCAATGTTGATTATGCGATCAAACTTGCCAAAAGCGGTGCTTTGGATGTGCTGTATATCGCCATGCCAATGCGAGCGGAAAAGCGCATCAATGAGATCTTAATCGACTGCAGTGACAGCACTGCAGCCATCCACATCCTTCCTGATTTCTTTATCTATAACCTGCTGCACGCGAGATGGCATGAAGTGGGCGAAATTCAAACTCTGAGTGTTTACGACTTTCCCTTAGATGGCCTATCCAGCTGGTTAAAGCGGGTGGAGGATATCGCCCTGTCTTGTGCGATCCTGACCTTAGTGTCGATACCTATGTTATTGATATCAATTGGTATTAAGCTAACTTCGCCGGGACCGGTGCTGTTTAAGCAATATCGTTATGGCCTTGATGGTCGCAAGATCATGGTCTGGAAGTTTCGCACCATGAATACCATGGAGAATGGCACCAAAGTCGTGCAAGCGACCAAAGATGATCCACGGGTGACTCGATTTGGTGCTTTACTTAGAAAGACCTCGTTGGACGAGTTACCTCAGTTTTTTAATGTCTTACAGGGTCAAATGTCCGTTGTTGGCCCCAGACCTCATGCGGTTGCTCACAACGAAGAGTACCGGAGTTTAATTAACGGCTACATGTTACGTCACTACATGAAACCGGGGATTACGGGTTGGGCGCAGGTAAATGGTTGGCGAGGGGAAACGGACACACTGGAAAAGATGGAGAAGCGCTTGGAGTTTGATCTGGCCTACATTCGAAATTGGTCGGTTTGGCTGGATCTGCGCATTGTCTTTAAAACAATTCGCCAAGGGTTTACCGGAGCGAATGCTTACTAAGGAATGGGTATGATGAAACCACGTTATGGGATTTTCGTTGTTGCAATGTCGTGGCCAGCTTTCGCAACCATCGACGTGTACAAGCCGGCGAACATGGAGCTGGGGACCGGTTGGAAATTGACACCGCAACTTCGGGCCGCAGTAGGGTTTGATGATAACACTGCTCACACCAACAGCGATGAAACTGACAGCTGGTTTTTGGAGCTGGCGCCTGAGTTTTTGCTGCATGCGGGAAATGAGGTGACCAGCTATAAAATTGGCTACCTGCTCACCGATGGCAACTACTTCTCCAGCAGTGAAGATGATTACACCGACCATCGATTTAAGGTGGATCTTAGCCACGACTTTACCCGCCGCCATCGCCTGGATTTTAACTACACCTATCGCCGAGATCACGAAGCTCGCGGTAAAGGCATTACCGAGGGCAATGGCAACAACGTCAATGAAGTCGCCGAGTTTGATGTGCAGGATGTTTCCGCCACCTATGGTTTTGGTATTCCTACGGCCAAACTCAATGCGGATTTTATGTTGGGGTATTACCAGAAGGATTACACCAATTTTGAGCCCATTTCCGATTTTCGTGACTACGATGCGGTGTTAGGTTCGATCACCGGATATTGGCGATTGTCGCAAAAGACCTCCATTGTGCTGCAGTGGTTAGGGGAGGATAAAACTTACGACCGCAGTGATGCGACCGGCAGCCGTGACAGCTTTACTCAAACCTTACTTGGCGGTGTGAAATGGGAGGCCACCTCGAACACCATTGGGGAGGTCAAAGTCGGTTATGAAAATCGCGATTTTGACGACGGTGACCGTGAAGACTTTGATGGTCTCGCTTGGGAGGCCAGAGTGGTATGGAAGCCTCGCAGTTATTCGACGTTTGAGTTCACCACGGGTAACCAAGCCAAAGACCCAGATACCTTCGGTGATTATGTGGAAGAGCAAAGTTATCAGCTGAACTGGCATCATAAGTGGCGTGAGCGCATGGCCACCAACTTTGACCTTCAATATCTGGATGAGAGCTATACCGGTATTGATCGCGATGACGAGGAGTGGACCATGCGAGTCGGCCTTGAGTACGCCTGGCGTCGCTGGTTAGTGACTGAATTCAGCTACGCCTACTCCGACCACAGTTCTGATCTGCAGCAGGTGGAATATGACAAGAGTGTTTGGCTTCTGTCGACTCGAATTGCGCTGTAGCGGCGTGGTGCTGGCGCTGTTGCTGAGTGTGTTCTCAGCAGCGGTGTCTGCCAGCTCAGACTACGCCCTGAGCTCGGGCGATACCATCTCAATCCATGTGTATGGGGAAGAGGATCTGACGCTGGAAACGCGATTGGGGGAATCCGGCGTTATCAATTACCCCTATCTGGGCAGCATCAAAATAAAGGGGTTAACGGTAAGCCAGTTAGAGCAGCGGCTGATCGGTGGCCTCAAAGGGGATTACCTCATCAACCCCAGCGTGCATGTGAGCATTCTCGAGTATCGACCTTTCTATATTTATGGCGAAGTGAAAAACCCCGGAGGCTACCCCTATCAGCCGGGGTTAACCTTAGAGCGTGCCGTGGCGTTAGCGGGCGGTCTCACTGAGCGAGCTTCTCAAGACAAGATGACGGTGACGCGGATGGCTGGCGGTCGTGAAAGTAAATTCAAAGCCAACATGTCCACCAGCATCAAACCGGATGACTCAATCTTGATAAAGGACAGTTTCTTTTAGGGCAAGTTTAGCTTTGATGGCATGAAATCACCTTCGAGTCAGGCGCGTCGTTGGCGGGCTTGGTCTTTGCGTTGGTCATTCTACGCCCAATTTGATTAGGAACTTAGGATGTCAAACATGGCGATATCGGTGGAGAAGGAACTGTTCTCCAAAGAGAAAGACATTGACCTTACCCAATACTTCGCTGTGTTGTGGCGCTACAAGTGGCCGATCATCTTTTTCACCGGTCTGGTCAGTGCGCTGGTGGTCATGGTGCTGCTGCAGATGACGCCGTTTTACAAAGCCAAGGCGCGCCTGCTGATTGAGTCGGAACAAGCGAAAGCGGTCTCATTTGATGACGTTTATGGCTTGGACTCCTCCCGAAAAGAGTACCTGCAGACCCAGTTTGAGATCATCAAGTCCAGAAAGCTGGCTGAGCGAGTCATCGAGCGGTTGGACCTGCAGTTTCATCCTGAGTTTGCTACCGATAAACCGCCGCTGTGGCAACGGGTGCTATCTCCTGTTTTACCTGAAGACACCGCCGCATTTGAGGCATCGGTCAAGCCCTACCTAGATTGGGTTCCCGGCTTATTTAGTGATGACGGCGAAGGGAAAAATCTGGAGTTTAAAAAGCAGATGTTGCTGGAAACCTTTAAGCAGCGCCTGACGGTATCGCCGGTGGTGAATACCCAACTGGTTGATATCGGTTTTTATGCCAATGACCCTAAATTTGCCGCCCTGGTGGCCAATACCATGGGCGAGATCTACATCGAGAATCATCTGGATGCCAAGCTGGCGGTGACCCGTAAAGCCTCGGAATGGCTCAGCGCGCGTCTGGATGAGTTGCTGGTCAGTTTGCGCTTGTCTGAGGAACGTTTGCAAAACTTCAGAGAACGAGAGGGTCTGCTTGAGATTGACGGCAGTCTGGGGCTGGCCAGTGTGGAGATGAATGAGCTGACGGCGCAGTTGTCTTTGGCCAGACAGCGCCGTGATGAGGCGCGCTCGCTGCTGAACGTGGTGCGCCAGAAGGGCACCAGCAACATCGACAGTTTAGATGGGCTGGCGGAGATCAGCGGCCACCGAGTCATTCAAGAAGTAAAAAAGGCCGAGGTGGCCGCCGCCAGTAACGTTGCGGAGCTGTCTAAGCGTTATGGCCCTAAACACAACAAGATGATTGCGGCCAAGGCGCAATTGGCTGAGGTGCGCGCCAACATGCGCACTCAGGTACGCAAACTGGTAACTGGCATCGAGCAGGACTACAACTCCATCAACGCCAATGTCGCTGGCCTTGAGCGGCAGATGAATCAACTCAAAGATAAGTATCAGGACCAAAACCGCGTTGAGGTGGAGTATCGAGAGCTCCAGCGAGAGGTGGAGTCCAACCGCCGAATCTACGAAACCTTCTTAAATCGCATGAAGGAAACCGGAGCGGTGGCCGATTTTGACGCGGCCCATGCCCGCTTCACCGATAATGCTGAGCCCCCACTGTATCCTGCTAAGCCTAAGAAGAAGCTAATTGCCATCGCGGCGGTGTTTCTCTCATTTCTGTTTGCTTGCGTGGTGGCCCTGATTCACAGTGCCTTGACCGACACCATCACCGATGGCAATCAGGTTGAAAGCAAATTGGCGGCTAAGTTACTCGGCGTGATTCCGCTGCAGAAAACCAAAGGCCGTTTGGATTATAAGACCTTCTTCTCTAAGCAGGCTTCAGGGTTTGCAGAAGCTTGGCGAACCGTGCGAACCGGATACCTGCTGAGTCATTTGGAAGACAGCGGCAACAGCTTATGCGTGACCTCAACCGCCCCAGGCGAGGGCAAATCCACCGCCTCGTTTAATTTGTCGTTAGCGATGTCTCAGCTTGAGCGAGTGATCCTAATCGAAGCGGATCTGCGAAAGCCGGTAATGGGCAAGATGTTGGGGCTTCCCGCCTACAAACCCGGGCTGTCGAACATGTTGACGGGGACCCATAAATTGGAAGACTGCGTTTATCGTGTTCCGGACTCTCAGCTGGATGTGATGGTGGCTGGCGCCATGGTAAGCACGCCATTAGAGCTTATCGCATCCACTGCATTTACCCATTTGGTTGAACAACTTAAGGGCCGCTATGATCGAGTGGTGATCGATACCGCTCCGGTGGATGTGGTCAGTGATGCCTTAGTGATCTCCCGCTGTGTGGATTCCACGGTGTACGTGGTTAAAAGCAATAAGGTGCGCAGCGAGCTCATTAAGCGCTCCATCGCTCGGTTGTTTGCGGCACAGGTTCGTGTCGATGGAGTGATCTTAAATGGCGTCCCCAAAGAGCTCACTAACTACAAGCGTTATCAGAGTTACTACGGTACGGGCACGGAGAAAGCATGATCGATCTTCATAGCCACATGTTGCCAGAGGTGGATGACGGAGCTCGAACCCTTGAGGAAGCCCTTGAAATGGCGGGAATGGCGGTGGCCTGTGGCATCACTCATATGGTGTTAACCCCGCACATTAATCTGCGCCACTACCCCAATAGCCTCGAATCTCTCACCCCAGTGTTTGAGGCCTTTCAGGCTGCCGTTAAGTCGAGAGCGTTGCCCCTACAGTTGGCGCTAGGGGCTGAAGTGCGCATCGCTCCGGAGCTGCTGATGGGCACAGCGTGGCAAAAACTGCCCACTATAGGTCAGTTAAACGGTAAGCCAGTGCTGTTATTGGAGATGCCCTACAGTCAGGTGCCAGCGGGTACGATTGAGCTGATTCGGTGGCTGACTCAGCAGCAGGTTCAACCGGTCATTGCGCATCCTGAGCGCAATCGCGAAGTGATGGCGCACCTGAGTTTGGCGCAGGATCTAAAGCACGCGGGGGCACTGCTTCAGGGCACCGTCGGCGCATTTACCGGTGACTTTGGTGAGGGAGCAAAGGCGGCGGCAACGCAATTGATGCAAGGGGGATTGTTTGATTATCTGGCCAGCGACAGCCATCGACAGGATAAGCGCAGTCCGCAATTGAGTACGGTGTTGGCCGAGCTTAATCGAGCTTGGGGTGAGGAGCGCATGCTCGCGCTTACTGAAACTCTACCTTGGCAGATTGCCCAGTCAAAGTTTGCCTAACCGGCTACTGCCTAGAGGGAGTAGCCGGTCAGTGTCAGGTTACCAGCCGCACTGGCGGTTGGCGCTGCTGTTTTGCTCGTCTAGCCAGGTTTGCAGCGGTGCAAAGTAGTCCAGCAGTGGCTGGCCACTCATCTGCTTGGTGCCGGTGACCATCGCCAACGCTTCAGGCCAAGGTTTGGAAGCGCCAGCTTCCAGCATGCTTGCCAATTGTTGACCGGCCTTTTCATTGCCATAGATGGTGCAGCGATGGATATCCCCTTCGAAGCCCGCAGTTTCACACAACGCTTGATGGAACTGGAACTGGAGAATGTGCGCTAGGAAGTAGCGGGTATATGGCACACTTGCTGGAACGTGGTACTTGGCTCCCGGATCAAAATCCTCTTCGCTACGGGCAACCGGAGAGGTGATGCCTTGATACTTTGCTCGCATCTCCCACCAGGCTTGGTTGTAGTTCTCAGGGGTGATCTCACCGCTGTAGACCTTCCAGCGCCACTGATCGATCATCAAACCAAAGGGCAAGAACGCGACCTTGTCCAGGGCTTGGCGCAGTAGTAGGCCGATGTCGCTCTCTTTACTTGGCAGATCCTCAAGCAGGCCAATCTGCTGCAGGTACTCAGGGGTAATAGACAGGGCGATGGTATCACCGATGGCTTCGTGGAAGCCGTCATTGGCGCTGTCTTTAAACAGGAATGGCTGGTGTTTGTACGCACGCTGGTAGATGTTATGGCCCAGTTCATGGTGAATGACCACAAAGTCCTCAGCGTTCTTCTGGATGCACATCTTGATGCGGATGTCGTCTTCGTTATCCAGATCCCAAGCACTGGCGTGACACACCACGTCGCGGTCTTTAGGTTCGATAAACAGTGAACGATCCCAGAAGGTTTGTGGCAAAGGCTCAAAGCCTAGCGAGGTAAAGAAGCTTTCCGCTTGCTCTACCATTTTGATCTCGTCGTAGTTGTGCTCAGCCAAAATTTTAGTTAAGTCATAACTTGGCGCGCTGCCCTCAGGAGCCACCAAGTCGTAGACGTTACCCCATTGCTGTGACCACAGATTGCCCAGCAGGTGAGCTGGAATCATGCCGTCTTGAGGGATGACGTCGGTGCCATACTGTTCACCCAATTCGCCGCGAACATAGCAATGCAGTGCGTCATACAAGGGTTTTACTTCACCCCATAAGCGATCCAGCTCTTTAGGAAACTCCGGTGCAGGCATGTCGTACTTGGACTGCCACAACTCGCTGACGTTGGCGTAGCCCAACTCTTTTGCCCCTTCGTTGGCTAACTCGACTTGGCGAGTAAACAGCGGACGCATCGGTTTGCTGATCTCGCGCCACCCTTGCCATACCTCAAGCAGTTCGTCGGCATTGGTGGAGGTGGACATCAGGCTGGAGATCTCCGGTTGGCTCAGGCAACGACCATCACTAAAGCAGTAACGCCCCTTTCCGTACATGCCGTTCAGCTCTGAGTTGATTTGCGCTAGCTCACTGCTTTTCTCCGCGTTTTGGGGAGCGGGCAGGGTGATGGTGCGCCCCAGAATCTCCAATTTGCGTTTATCAGTGTCGTTAAGGCTGCTTGCATCGACATTGGCGGCTTCACTGGCGTATTTCACCGCTTTGTCATTGAAAACCTGCTCAGCCTCTGAAGCGAGTGCGGCGGTATCTTCGGTGATGAAGTTGCTGTAGATCCAGGCGGCGCGGCCTGCGCGCTCAATCTCTTGAGCCAGATCGGCTTCGGCAGCAGCCACAAATTCAGCGCTGGTGGGCTTGGTGGTTTCGGTCTGCGGGGCCGGCGAACAGGCCAACAGAATTGGGGTGGTTAATAGCGGAGCTAAGACACTGGGCTTAGTGAGTTTCATCGCATCGTCCTTTGCGGATCATTATAAAGTGCCAATGTTAAGCTGTTGTAATGAAACAGGGAAGGGGGAATTTTGACGCCAAATACTCATAAAGAGGTAGTATGAGTTGAGAACAAACTTCAAAACCTCGGCGGTTAAGTTACTGGCGTACCCAGAAAAATTAAACATTGGCCTCGATCACGCTTTGACAAAAATCAGCGTCGCGAGTAAGTTAAAACAAGTGTTTTAATCGGAAAGGCGCAAGTATGTCTAACAAGCAAGGGACAAAATCCCGCATTTTGGATGCCGCGGAGCGTCTATTTGCAGAACGAGGATTTGCAGACACATCATTGCGCCTCATTACCAGTAAGGCGGAAGTGAATCTGGCTTCAGTCAATTACCACTTTGGCTCGAAGAAGGAACTGATCCAAGCAGTATTGGCGCGTTATCTGGATACCTTTATGCCAGCCTCTGCGGTGGAATTGAAACGGTTGCAAGGTCGGGACAATCTGACGGTGAATGAGATCTTCGAAAGCTTGGTGCAGCCATTGCTGTCGTTAGACTCCGTGCGCCCGAAAGGGTCAAGCATCTTTCTGCAGTTGCTGGGGCGTGGTTATATTGAAAGCCAAGGTCACCTGCGTTGGTTTGTGACTACCCATTATGGCCAGCCTCTGGAGCTTATCGTGGCGTTGATTCACCAAGTGGATAACGACATCGATGCTGCGGAGCTGTTTTGGCGCTTGCACTTCACTCTAGGGACTGTGGTATTCACCATGGCGTCGTTTGAAGCGTTAAACGACATCGCCCATGCAGATTTTTCTCAAAATAACGATGTGGAGTCAGTGATCAAACGACTGATTCCCTATGTGGCCGCTGGCGTGGTTGCGCCAGCACCTAGGTGGTCAGGGAATAAGGTTAAGGAACTGTCATGACTCTCATACTGCTATTGATCATTGCCGTCATTGTGCTGTTTGGCATCACTGACGTGCGTCGACAGATTATCAGTAAGCCGATTTTTGGCTTCTTTAAGAAAGTGCTGCCACCGCTGTCACAAACAGAGCGGGAAGCGATGGAAGCGGGTACCGTCTGGTGGGACGGCGAGCTGTTTTCAGGAAAGCCGGATTGGCAGCAGTTGCACAACATGCCTCAAGGCCAGTTGAGCGATGCCGAGAAAGCCTTTATCGACAATCAGGTCGACACCTTGCTGCGCATGTTGGACGACCATGCGACGGTAGAGAACAAAGACTTGGCTCCTGAGGTGTGGGATTATCTGAAGAAGGAGCGCTTCTTCTCAATGATCATCCCGAAAAGCTACGGTGGTCTTGAATTCTCGGCGTTGGGCGCGTCGACCATTGTGGCGCGCATCGCCAGTCGTTCGCTAACCGCAGCCATCACCGTTATGGTGCCAAACTCCTTAGGCCCCGGTGAGCTGCTGTCTCACTACGGTACCGAAGAGCAGAAGCAGCGCTGGTTACCTGGCCTTGCCGATGGGACCGAAGTTCCCTGTTTTGCGTTGACTGGGCCTGAAGCGGGCTCCGATGCCGGTGCCATTCCCGACAGTGGCGTGGTGTGCATGGGCGAATACGAAGGCGAACAGGTACTTGGCCTGAGGTTGAACTGGGAGAAGCGTTACATCACCCTTGCTCCTGTGGCGACCGTACTTGGATTGGCATTTAAGATGCGCGATCCCGATGGATTGCTAGGCGATAAGAAAGAGATTGGCATTACCTGTGCGCTGATCCCAGCTTCCCACCCTGGAGTGGAGCTTGGCAATCGCCATAACCCTTTGAATATGTCGTTTATGAACGGTACCACCCGCGGAAAGGACGTGTTTATTCCGCTGGACTGGATCATCGGTGGCCAAGATTACGCTGGCCGAGGTTGGCGTATGCTAGTTGAGTGTTTGTCAGCAGGTCGAGGCATCTCTCTGCCGGCACTGGCAACCTCTGCAGGCCATGTGGCCACGCGAACCACCTCTGCGTATTGTGGCGTGCGTCAACAGTTTGGTGTCAACATTGGTCAGTTTGAAGGGGTGCAGGAAGCGCTGGCGCGCATTACTGCAAACACCTACTTATTGGAAGCGGCGCGTAAATTCACCGTCGGCGCCATCGATATGAAGCAGAAGCCATCGGTGGTAACCGCCATCGCTAAGTATCACATGACTGAAATTGGCCGTCAGATCATTAACGACGCCATGGACATTCATGGGGGCAAAGGCATTCAGTTGGGGCCAAAGAACTACTTGGGCAACCAATACATGGCGCAGCCGGTCTCCATCACGGTGGAAGGGGCCAACATCTTAACTCGAAATCTGATGATCTTTGGCCAAGGTGCTACCCGTTGTCACCCTTATGTGCTTTCAGAGATGGAAGCGGTGGCGATGGAAGACAGCGACAAGGCGCTTAAGGTGTTTGATGGCCTGCTGTTCTCCCATATGTTGTATGGCGCCAGAAATGCAGGCGTGTCCTTGCTCAGCGCACTGACAGGCTCTCGCATCCAAAGCACGCCGGTTGCCGGTGAGACGGGGCGTCACTACCGCAATCTGAGCCGCTTGAGTGCCAACTTGGCGCTGATGTCGGATCTGGCCATGGCCACCTTAGGTGGCAGTTTGAAACAGAAAGAGATGATCTCCGCTCGCCTTGGCGATGTGCTCAGTCAACTGTATTTGGCGTCTGCCGTGCTGCGTCACTTTGAGGCCGAAGGACGTCAGCAGGGCGACCTGCCATTGGTGCACTACAGCGTCGAAAAGTGCTGCTATGAAGCGGCAAATGCTTTGGAAGAGGTGATTCGAAACTTCCCATCTCGTCCTATGGCGTGGCTGGCGAAACTGCTTATCTTCCCCGTTGGCAACCATTTCTGCATGCCGAAAGACGCATTGGCTCAAGCGGTGTGCCAGACAGTTGCTAAGCCAAACGTGGTACGAGAGCGCATTACTCACCTGTGTGCGCTGCCGGAAGGCCATGAAGATGGTATCTCTGAGGTGGAGTCGGCGTTTGTGGCCTTAAGTGAGATGCAGCCTGTGATCGCGCTGATTAAAAAGGCGATGAAGAAAGGCAAGCTGCCTAAGCAGGCAATCACGCCAGAACTCATCGACCTTGCTGCCGATGAGGACGTGATAAGCTCTGCACAAGCCGAGCAATTACAGCGCGCTTGGAAGCTTCGTCTTACCGCCATTCACGTGGATGAGTTCGCCTCGTTGTAATTAAAAAGACCAGTTTAGAAGGCCAGCGTTTGCTGGCCTTTTTTATGCTGGTAAAACTCCTAGTGTTTCTACCTATTTAGGAGTGAATCTGGATCCAGATAACAAAATCGGAAACTTGATTGATCCTGATCACGGTATCGGTCACCTCTCTGTCGCATTCTTTCGGAGAGCTTAGATGCGAGAGGACTGCAAACATGGACCGATGGGCTTGGTTAGATCTCGATTCCCACCTAGTGGAGAAATCCGTCACAGAGAAAGTGCTGTATCGCCATTTTATCCCGATGTATCTGCACTATTTTGAGCGCTACATGAAGGCCAAACGAGGCAATGATCCTCAACAGGCCTTAAGTGCAGAAAAGGTGTTTCATACGATTCCGCTTGCCTTTATTGACGAGCTGCAAGCCAACCAGATGCAGCTGGACCACCCGCTATTACGGCATTACGACATCGATCTAGAAGATGAGTTGATGGCTGGTGAACTGGGAGATAATCTGCGGGCTCAGGAGAGCTATGAGACAGCGCGCGGTATCTTTAATGACTGCATCATCGGCTTGGATCCACAGCATCAACTGCATGCGGCGGAGCTAACTTGGTTCCAAGTGTTGCAACATAAAGCCAGTCAGTTAAGCCATCAATGGTTTCATTAGCTTTAGACAAACTAAAGCGAGCGGCCTTGTCCCCAATGATCTCCGCTTTGTGAGGTGGCCGAATTTTCTCAGCGTTGAGTGTGCCGTCGTTAACGTTGATGGACGGCTTAATGAGGCGAGGTGAAGGCAAGTGTTTCGGCTGTTTGGCTGTGAATGTTGTTTAGTCCATTCTGCCACGGCATAAAAAAGGGTTAGCCATTGGCTAACCCTTTATCGTTACAGGGAAATATAACGATTATTCAACCACTACAACCTTGGTAGTGTTGGTGCCACCGATGGTTTCCATCATGTCACCCTTAGTCACCAGAACCAGATCGCCGCTCTCTAGCAGGCCTGCATTCTTGATTTCAGAGATGGCAGCGCTAACTAGATGGCCAGGTTCGTGTTGAGTGGAGTCAAACTTCACTGGGTACACACCACGGTACAGAGCCATACGAGCCAGAGTGCCTTCGTGACGAGACAGGGCAATGATTGGCAGGCTTGAGGTGATGCGGCTCATGATCATTGGCGTGTTACCAGACTCGGTCAGGGCAACAATGGCTTTTACGCCTTCCAAGTGGTTTGCAGCATACATGGTCGCCAGAGCAACGGTCTCTTCAACGGTTTTGAAGCGCTCATCCAGACGGTGCTTAGATACCTTAACGCGTGGGTTCTTCTCAGCACCGATACACACACTTGCCATTGCGGCAACGGTCTCTTCTGGGAAGTCACCCGCAGCAGTTTCAGCAGACAGCATCACCGCGTCAGTACCATCAAGAACGGCGTTAGCTACGTCCATCACTTCAGCACGAGTTGGCATTGGGCTGGTGATCATGGACTCCATCATTTGAGTCGCAGTGATAACAACGCGGTTCAGTTGACGACAACGAGCAATCAGCTTCTTCTGCACGCCCATCAGCTCGGCATCGCCGATCTCAACGCCCAGATCACCACGAGCAACCATAACGGCGTCGGAGGCCAGAATTACGTCATCCATCGCTTCGTCAGTGGCAACGGCTTCTGCACGCTCAACTTTGGCAACGATGTGGGCGTTACAGCCAGCTTCACGAGCCAGTTCACGAGCGTAGTGCAGATCTTCACCGGTACGAGGGAAAGAAACCGCTAGGTAATCAACTTCGATCAAAGCCGCAGTTTTGATGTCTGCTTTATCTTTGTCGGTCAGCGCCGCAGCGGATAGACCACCGCCTTGCTTGTTGATGCCCTTGTTGTTGGACAGAGGACCAGCAACGGTAACGGAAGTGATTACCTTGTTGCCTTCTACTTTCTCTACACGCAGTTGTACGCGGCCGTCATCCAGAAGCAGGATGTCGCCGGTATCAACGTCTTGTGGCAGGTTTTTGTAGTCCAGACCAACTTGGTTTTCATCGCCTTCGCCTTTAGGCAGATCGCTGTCCAAGATGAAAGTGTGGCCCATAGGCAGCTGCACTTTGCCATCTTTGAAAGTAGACACACGAATTTTCGGGCCTTGCAGATCGCCAAGAATGGCCACGTGCTTACCGTGTTTAGCGGCAAGTTCACGCACTTCATTAGCACGCTTAACGTGATCTTCAGGGCTGCCGTGGGAGAAGTTCATTCGAACTACGTTAGCGCCGGCCTTGATGATCTTTTCAAGATTACCGTCGCGGTCGGTTGCTGGGCCAAGAGTAGTTACGATTTTGGTTCTTCTGAGCATAGGTGACTCCATACAGAATTCAGGCTCGAAATAAAAAATAAAAAAAAAATTTGGAACTTACCGTAGTCGATAAAAGTTCATTTTGAAAGAAACTTACACAAATTATAGGTGTAGGTTCAATACAAAAATGTGACCTAGTGCAAGGTCAAGACCCTAAAACTGCCAATATTGATGAAAAGTGTAGTCGCTATAAGAAAAAAAATGCCGCAGTTCTTGTTAAACTGCGGCACAGACTTTGAGGTGTGCGTGTTAAATGTGCGACGGTTTCTCGAAACGAGACTCTCGAATCGCTTCTTTTACCCGCTTCAGGCTGTCACGGAAGCGTGGTCCGCGGCGCAGCGTAAAGCCAGTTGCCAGCACATCGATTACGGTTAGGTGGGCCAGGCGCGACGCCATAGGGATAAACATGTCGGTGTCTTCAGGCACTTCTACGGTTATCGCTAAGGTGGCTTCTCGAGCCAGCGGGCTGTCTTTGGCGGTGATTGCGATGACCTGAGCGTTGTTATCCCGAGCCAGTTTAGCAACCTCTACCATGGCTTTGGTTCGCCCGGTGTGGGAGAACAGCACCAGTACCGAACCTGTGGTGGCGTTGATGCAGCTCATGCGCATCATCAACACGTCATCAAAACAGGTCACTGGTACGTTGAAGCGGAAGAATTTGTTCTGCGCATCGTGGGCAACGGAGGAGGAGGCCCCCAAGCCGAAGAAGGAGATGTGCTGAGCTTGAGTTAAGATATCAACAGCGCGATTGACCGCCATCGGATCCACGGACTGGCGTGCGGTGTCGAGCGCAGCCATAGAGGACTCAAATATCTTGTTGGTGTAGGAGTCTGGACCGTCGTCTTCATCGACGTGACGGGAGACGTAAGGCGTTCCATTTGCCAGACTTTGTGCTAGATGTAGCTTAAAATCTGGAAAGCCCTTAGTGTCTAAGCGGCGACAGAAGCGGTTTACCGTAGGTTCGCTGACGTCAGCCATTTTCGCGAGAGTCGCGATGCTGGCATGGATAGCGGTTTGGGGAGAGGTTAAGATGACTTCCGCTACTTTGCGCTCGGACTTACTGAAGTTGCTTAAATTTGATTGTATTTTTTCTAGTGTATTCATGCGATCTTTCGCCCAGTTTACCGAGAAGATGGCTGCAATATGGAGCCACTCACGTCCTATAATAAGGGTCAGTCGATGACGAAACTGAGCGGCTTGCGGCTAAACCGAATTATGCAGTTCTCAATAGTTTACAAACGAAGTTGTAAATTATCTAGCATTTCAGTGCACTCCGCCGTTGCAATCTCGAAAATTATTCTCTTTAATGTAGTAAATTTACAAAAACAATGCGATAGCATTAGTTGATGATAGGAGTTGGATAGTGACCCACTTTACCGGCTCGGTGGCAAAGCCGTGCGATTTCGTGCTCTTTGGTACCAGCGGCGATTTAGCTCGCCGTAAGCTGATCCCCTCTCTGTACCAGTTAGATAAAGCTGGCTTGTTGCATGACGGCACTCGCATTCTTGGGGTAGCTCGTCAGGAGATGAGTCAAGAGGAGTACCTGGAGGCCATCCGCGCTTCCCTAGGTCAATTCCTTAAAGAAGCCGTGGATGACGACGTTCTTCAGCGTCTGCTTAAGCGCTGTCACTATCTCTCCATGGATTTCACCCAGCCAGAAGGTTACCAACAGTTCCATGAACTGCGGCAATCCGCCCCAGACAATGTCATGGTGAACTATTTCGCGACTCCCCCTTCTATTTATGGCGCCATCTGCCGCTGTTTGCATTCCAGCTCTCTGATTACCTCCTCCACCCGTGTTGTTCTAGAAAAACCCATTGGTCATGACCTTGAGTCCTCCAAGGTGATCAACGATCAAGTGGCGGAGTTCTTCGAAGAGAATCAGATCTACCGTATTGACCACTACTTAGGTAAAGAAACCGTTCAGAACTTGGTGGCACTGCGTTTTGCCAACTCACTGTTTGCCTCGAAGTGGGACAACCGTACCATCGATCATGTGCAGATCACCGTGGCTGAAGAGGTGGGCATCGAAGGCCGCTGGAGCTATTTCGACCAAGCGGGCCAGATGCGAGACATGATCCAAAACCACCTGCTGCAGGTGTTGTCTTTGGTGGCCATGGACCCTCCGGTCAATCTGGATGCGGACTCCATTCGTGATGAGAAGGTGAAAGTCTTAAAGTCACTGCGTCCTATCAATGCTAACAACGTGTTCGATACCACCGTTCGCGGTCAGTACTCGGCCGGCTTCCTTAAAGGCCAGCCAGTCCCCGGTTACCTAGAAGAGGAGGGGGCAAACCTCAACTCAGACACGGAAACCTTTGCGGCGCTTCGAGTGGATATCGATAACTGGCGCTGGTCCGGCGTGCCGTTCTATCTGCGAACCGGTAAGCGGATGCCGTTTAAGTGCTCCGAAATTGTGGTGTACTTTAAGAACCCACCTCACAACCTGTATCGCGACAGTTATCGCCAACTGCCACCAAACAAGCTCACCATCCGTCTGCAGCCTCACGAAGGGGTTGAGATTCAGATGATGAACAAGGTACCAGGTCTGGATGAAACCCAGCGTCTGCAAACCACCAAGTTGGATCTGTCCTTCTCCGACACCTTCAAAGATCAGCGCGTTGCCGATGCATACGAACGACTGCTGTTAGAGTGCATGTTGGGTAACCAGTCGCTGTTTGTTCGTCGTGATGAAGTGGAGCAGGCGTGGACTTGGTGTGATTCAATTCTCCGTGCTTGGGGTGACTCACACGAGCTGCCAAAAGCTTACCCTGCAGGCACTTGGGGGCCGGTAGCCTCTGTAGCGCTGATCACCAAAGACGGCCGCTCTTGGGATGAGTAATATGATAAGCCTCCCCGTATTGAAAACCTTCGACACCGCGCCAGAGTTGGCTCAGGTGTTGGCGAAGAAGATTGCTGCCCAGCTGCAAGAGTCGGTAGACAAAAAGGGCAGCGCCTCATTGGTGCTCTCCGGTGGCAGTACGCCATTGAAGCTATTTGCGGCTCTATCAACGCAAGCGATTGACTGGCAAGAGGTGTTCGTCACCTTAGCGGATGAGCGCTGGGTATCCCCTGAACACGCAGACTCCAATGAACGCTTGGTTCGCGAGCATCTTCTGGTCAACCGCGCCGCATCGGCCAAGTTTCGCGGCCTGAAGAACATCCACTCCACGCCAGAGCAGGGTGTGCAGATGACTACCGAAGTGCTGTCGAATCTGCCACGACCTTTTGATGTGGTGATTCTTGGTATGGGTAACGACGGTCATACCGCATCGTTATTCCCCTGCTCTGAGCAATTGACCCAGGGGCTGGAAACCGAGGCGATGTGTCTTGCGGTGCACCCGACTACGGCACCTCATGGCCGATTGTCACTGTCGCTGTCCGCACTGCTTAACAGTCGCCAAATTTATCTGCACCTTCAGGGTGAGGCCAAGCAGCAAGTGCTGGAACAGGCACTAAGCTCAGACGATGTGATGGCGATGCCCATCCGCGCCGTGCTGAAGCAGCGCAACACGCCCGTTGATGTTTACTGGAGCAAAAATTCATGACCCACGCCACCATTACTGCGGTAACCGAGCGTATCGTCCAGCGCAGCCAAGCGCGCCGTCAGGCCTACTTGGCTCGTATGCTAAAACAGCAGGAGAAAGGGGTTCAGCGTGAAGCGCTCTCTTGCTCAAACCTTGCTCACGGCTTTGCGAGCTGTGGTAAGCAGGAAAAGGACACGCTGTCGCACTTTAATAAGTCCAATATCGCCATCACGACCGCCTACAACGACATGTTGTCGGCGCACCAGCCTTATGGTGTCTACCCTGACATCATCAAAGAAGCTTGCCGTGAGGTAGGCTCCGTGGCTCAGGTGGCGGGCGGCGTTCCAGCGATGTGTGATGGCGTGACCCAAGGTCAGCCGGGCATGGAGCTCAGCCTGATGTCTCGGGATGTGATCGCCATGGCCACCTCGGTTGGCTTATCCCACGCCATGTTTGATGGCTCATTGATGCTGGGGATCTGTGACAAGATTGTTCCCGGACTGCTGATGGGCGCCATGAGCTTTGGTTACCTGCCCACCCTGTTTGTGCCAGCCGGTCCTATGCCATCTGGCCTTCCAAATAAAGAGAAAGCCAAGGTTCGTCAGGAGTATGCTCAAGGTAAGGTCAGCGATGATGACCTGCTCAAAGCCGAGTCCGCGTCCTACCATAGCCCTGGTACTTGTACCTTTTACGGCACCGCCAACTCCAACCAGTTGGTTCTTGAGGCCATGGGTCTGCAACTGCCGGGCTCGTCGTTCGTGAATCCAACCAGTCCTCTGCGTCTGGCCCTGACTAAGCTGGCAAGCCAGCAGGTGTGCCGCATGGCTCAGCCGGGTGATGGCTTTACGCCACTGTATAAGATTGTGGATGAAAAGAGCGTGGTTAACGGCATCGTGGCACTGCTGGCTACCGGTGGCTCCACCAACTTAACCATGCACATTGTGGCTGCGGCTCGTGCTGCGGGCATCATCGTGGATTGGCAGGATTTCGCCGAGCTATCTGCGGTAACGCCACTGTTGGCTCGTGTTTATCCAAATGGACAGGCTGACATCAACCACTTCCACCAAGCCGGTGGCATGGCATTCCTGATTCGTGAGCTGCGCCGTGGTGGCCTGCTTCACGATGACGTGCATACTGCCGCGGGCTATGGTCTTGAGCGCTACACTGAAAAACCGGAACTGGTTGACGGTAAAGTGGTGTGGAACCCAATCCCTGAAGCCTCAGGAGATGACGAAATTCTGCGTCCTGTGGATCGCCCGTTCCTGCCAAATGGCGGCATGAACCTAGTGAAAGGCAATTTGGGACGAGCGGTGATCAAGACCTCTGCCGTTGCTGAAGAGCATCAGGTGATCGAAGCGCCGGCTAAGATCTTTGAGTCTCAAGCTGCGCTGACCAAGGCGTTCCAAGATGGCGAATTGAATCAAGATTTCGTTGCCATTGTGCGTTACCAAGGCCCTCAGGCCAACGGTATGCCTGAGCTGCACAAGCTGTTGCCACCACTGGGTGTGCTCCAAGACCAAGGTTTCAAAGTAGCGCTGGTTACCGACGGCCGTATGTCTGGCGCTTCCGGTAAAGTGCCGGCTGCCATTCACGTTAGCCCAGAAGCCCTTGATGGCGGATTGCTGGCTAAAGTGAAGGAGGGCGATCTGGTTCGTCTGGACGCCAAGACCGGTATCCTTGAGCTGCTGGTGGACGAAGTAGAAATCGAATCTCGCACTGTGCCTGAGAAGGATCTTCGTGATAACGACGAAGGCCTTGGTCGCGAACTGTTTAAGAATATGCGTAAGCTGCTGTCTAGCCCAGAAACGGGCGCATCGGCACTGTTAGATTAAGTCGAGGACTTATATGGAAAACTGGAACCTACAATCTGCCGATGTCTTCGCCACAAGCCCTGTGGTGCCGGTGATGGTGATTGAACAGCTTGATCAAGCGGTGCCGCTGGCGAAAGCGCTGGTGGCTGGTGGCATCCGAATTTTGGAAGTGACCTTACGTACCGAGTGTGCCCTTGAAGCGATTCGACTGATCCGCTCAGAGGTGCCGGAAGCCCTAGTGGGGGCAGGAACCGTTCTGAACCCGTTGCAGTTGCAACAGGTGACCGAAGCGGGTGCACAGTTTGCCATTAGCCCCGGAGTGACCAGTGCCCTACTGGAAGCAGGCGCTAAGGGCAGCATCCCACTGATCCCAGGTGTGGCATCGGTCTCCGACGCCATGAAAGCGATGGATTATGGCTACACCCACTTGAAGTTCTTCCCGGCAGAGGCCAGTGGCGGCGTAAAAGCGATCAAATCCCTAGGCGGCCCATTGACCAAGCTGACCTTCTGCCCAACCGGTGGTATCGGTTTAAACAACTGCAAAGACTACTTGGCTCTGAGCAACGTGGCCTGTGTTGGCGGCAGTTGGGTGGCACCTACCGAAGCGGTTCGTGACGGCGATTGGCAGCTTATCAGCGATCTTTCAGCGGAAGCATTGCGACACGTCTCTGTGTAGTTACACCCCCAAAACGATGAAAGCCGGCTGTGTTAGCCGGCTTTTTTGTATTTGCTATTCCACGTTGCAACTGATTATATAAGTAAATAAGTTTACATAATGACAGGGAATGCGTTATGACGTTAGAGAGCGGGATGAGCTTGGATTCGGTGCTGAGCCGAGTCGCCGCGGTGGTGCAGCAGCATAGCATTAAGTGCTATCTGGCCATGCCCAATCTTATCGATGAGCTGGCGCTTTCGAAGGAGGAGGTGGCTCAAATCGCGCAGTTGCTGAACTCTGAACCTATGGTGGCGACAGACACTCTCTATCAGGCAAAGCATCAGGTTGAGGTACTGCCAAGAAGGCGCCAGTTTATGCTAAACCGAGGGGTGTTTCCCTTTGTCTATTTCACCATGGCTCAATGGTTTGAAGAGCAGGGGGCAAAGGTGGTGTTTGCTCACTATCTGCAGCAGGCCAGTGAAGGCTTTGATGATTTAGGCCATCGCTGGACCATACTGTTTTCCTTTATCGAAGCTTGGCCCTTAATCGATAACGAACGGCAACGCTGCCGCTTTATCGAGCGCTTTACCGAGTTTACCGTCACCAGCTTTCATCTTCCTCAAGCCTCACCGGGGCCGCTGCCTAAAGCCCACGGGGAGACGCTGAGGTCTTCGAAATCGTTGCCCGTAATGATTGACTCGATCATTGAGCACCCGGGCTTTTTCGGCCATCACTGGATCACCTTAAATGGCCTGCTGACTCACCGACAAACTCTGGGGGAGGTGAGGTTTATTAAGGCGGTCACCGAGGTCTACCTTCAAGGTTATCGTCTGTCCGAAGACCCTGATGATCATCCGGAAGTTCCTTGGCATCAGCAAGTCGAAGGGGGGCTGAAGCACCAGTGCCGAAAATTACTTTTGGAAAGTGACATTAACCTTCACCAAATCACCTTAGCCAATGCGGCTTTGCGTCTTCACCGGCATGCGCTGTTAAGTGACAAACAAAGGCAAAAATTGGTCATGGGGGTGGCGTTTTTTGTGGAAGACATTACGCGTTTTGGCAACTCGTAGTGGCAGAATTAATGATCGCCATCTAGGGTTTAAGACCAACAGCAAAATTTTTTAACCCTCTTTTCACTGCTCGTTGAGCAGCACGTCGGCGAATGCGCCAAGGGACTGGGAAAGTTGCCGATTATCCTGCGAGAGCAGTGTAGGTGGCGCGTATGATTCTGGCCGTGGTGCTCGTTCTGTTGTTGGTCGCTTCTCTGTGGTTTCACTTCGCTGGAAACTGGCAGTTGCCTGCGCTGGCCTCCAACTGGGGTGACATCGACACCACCATCGTTATTACGCTTATCATCACTGGCGTCGTGTTTATCGCTGTGGTGCTGTTCATGGCGTGGACGCTGTATCGATACCGCTATCGCCAAGACGCAAAATCCGAATACCAACCTGAAGACAAAAAGCTGGAGTATTGGCTAACTGGCGCCACGGCCATTGGCATCACCTTAATGCTGGTGCCCGGGTTGTATGTTTACTCTGATGTGGTGAGTGTGCCAGAGGATGCCCATGAAGTGGAGGTGCTGGCAGAGCAGTGGCGTTGGCAGTTTCGTCTTGCAGGTGATGACGGCTTGCTGGGGAAAACCGACATCAAGCGCATCTCGCCGACCAATCCGTTTGGCATCGATCCAACGGATCCTGCGGGTCAAGATGACAAACTGGTGACCAGCAATGAACTTCATCTGCCTATCGACAGGCCGGTGCACCTAAAACTGCGTTCCAAAGACGTGCTTCATGATTTTTATGTGCCTCAATTTCGCAACAAGATGGATGCGGTGCCAGGCATTGTCTCTTCGTTGTGGCTTACGCCAACGGAGTTGGGCCGATTTGAGATTCTCTGTGCGGAGCTCTGCGGCGTTGGCCATTTCAATATGCGCGGTGCGGTCGTAGTTGAGCCAGTGGATCACTTTATCCGGTGGCTTGATGAGCTGCCAAGTTTCGCTCAAGGGACGTTAAGTAGTGTTAGCGCGTCATTGGCCAACCCCTTATCGGCCCAAGCTCAAGAGGGGCAAGCTCTAGCCGAATCTCAAGGCTGCATGGCCTGTCATGGGTTTAAGGACAGCCCATTGGCGCCCAGTTGGAAGGGGCTTTATGGCAAAACTGAGCTCCTCAGTGATGGCAGCGAGGTTGTGGCCGACGACGCCTATTTGGCGGAGTCGATCACCAACCCGGGAGCCAAAATTGTTAAGGGCTACGCCAATGTGATGCCAGCCTATCCTTTGTCTGAGCTTCAACTTTCCGCCCTGATCACCTACATCAAAGAGCAAGGCGGCGTGGTATCGCCATTGCCAAATTCTGCTCAGCCCAGTGCGCCCATCAGTAAACCACCCCCGGAGAGTGTAAAACAAAGTGGCCCCTCAGCGCCGGTGGATGGCAAGCAGCTCGTCACCACCAAGGGCTGCATCGCCTGTCATAGCGTTGATGGCGGTCATAGCCTTGGACCGACTTGGTTGGGGCTATTTGGCCGCGAACGGCCACTGGCCTCAGGGGAGCGCGTGATTGCAGATGAGGCCTATTTGAGGCGGGCCATCTCTGAGCCCAATAGTGAGTTGGTTCAAGGCTACGGCGCGATCATGCCTGCTCAGCCGTTAACTGAGGCTGAGATCAACGCCTTGATCACCTACATAAAAACCTTGGCGGAGAAGGGGAGTAACCCATGAGTGAGCCGTCGCAAGCTGCATTTACCGATTTGGATCATGGTGACCATCCCGCGCCAACAGGGTTTTGGCAAAGGTATGTGTTTAGCCAAGACCATAAAGTTATCGCCATTCAATACACCTTAACGGCCATCGCGGTGGGCTTGGTGGCCTTGGTGTTATCCCTGCTAATGCGGCTGCAACTGGGGTTCCCGGGGCAGTTTGATTTTATTGACCCCTCGTCGTACTACCAGATGATCACCATGCACGGCATGATCATGGTGGTGTACCTGTTAACGGCGCTGTTTTTAGGTGGCTTTGGTAACTACCTGATTCCATTGATGGTTGGTGCCAGAGATATGGTGTTCCCGTTTCTTAATATGCTCAGTTACTGGACCTATCTGTTGGCGGTGCTGATTTTGATGGCCAGCTTTTTTGTGACAGGCGGCCCCACCGGCGCGGGTTGGACATTGTATCCGCCTCAGGCGATTTTGCCCGGCACTCCTGGTGTGGATGGTGGCATAGTGTTGATGCTGGTGTCGCTGGCGGTGTTTATTGTGGCGGCCACCATGGGGGGGCTTAATTACGTCACCACGGTACTTCAGGCAAGAACCCGTGGCATGACCCTAATGCGGATGCCATTAACCGTATGGGGCATTTTTATGGCCACGGTGATGGCGTTGTTGGCCTTCCCGGCGCTGTTTGTGAGCGCGGTGATGATGCTATTTGATAAGTTGCTTGGAACCAGCTTTTTTATGCCGGAGCTGATCTCATTAGGGCAGGCGACCGATTTTTCTGGCGGGAGCCCCATTTTATTTCAACACCTGTTCTGGTTTTTCGGTCACCCAGAGGTGTATATCGTGGCGCTGCCTGCTTTTGGTATTGTGTCGGATCTCATCAGCGTCAATGCTCGCAAAACCATTTTTGGTTATCGAATGATGGTGTGGGCCATTGTCATCATTGGCGCCCTGAGTTTTGTGGTGTGGGCGCATCACATGTATGTGTCCGGCATGAACCCCTATTTTGGATTCTTCTTTGCGGTATCCACGCTGATCATCGCCGTGCCCACCGCCATCAAGGTGTACAACTGGGTGCTGACCCTGTGGCGAGGTAACGTGCGAATGACGGTGCCGATGCTTTTTTCCATCGCCTTTGTAATGACCTTTGTGTTTGGTGGCATGACCGGGCTGTTCCTCGGCAATGTGGTGGTGGACTTGCCGCTGTCGGATACCTACTTTGTGGTGGCGCATTTTCACATGGTAATGGGCGTCGCCCCGATTTTGGTGATCTTTGGTGGGCTCTATTTTTGGTACCCCAGCGTTACCGGCAGAATGCTCAACGATGCCTTGGGGAAATGGCACTTCTGGTTAACCTTTATCGGAACCTGGGCCATCTATTTCCCCATGCACTACCTTGGCGTTTTGGGATTGCCAAGGCGTTACTATGCCTACGATAACTATGAGTTTATTCCCCCTGAAGCCCATGCCATCAATGCCTTTATCAGTATTGCCGCCTTTGTGGTGGCCGCAGCGCAGTTGCTGTTTCTATTCAATTTAGGCTGGAGCTATTTCAAAGGTCGAAAGGCCAACCCCAACCCTTGGGAGTCTGCCTCGCTGGAGTGGCAAACGCCAACCTTGCCTCCAGGCCATGGCAACTGGGGCCCTTCGCTGCCAGTGGTGTATCGCTGGCCTTACGATTATCACCTTCCCGGCCACTCTGGTGACATGGTGGTGCAAACCGATCCTTGGCCCCAATTAATCCAGTCTCAAACCGAAGCGGACAGTGATGGTCACCAAGGTGCCGCTAACGAGGGAGGGCCAATTCATGAGCCGAGTTAACGTTAGGGGCGTTATTGGGACCTTGGCTGAAAAGCCTTGGGAAACCGGTGGATTTGCTCCTAAGACATGCCATCGTAGCGCAGGCGCGGTAGGGCTTTGGGTAACCTTAGCGGTGATAAGCTCGCTGTTTGTGCTGTTTATGCTGTCAGCCATTATGCGGTCGCAATCGCCGGATTGGGCACCGCTTACAGAGCAGCCGTGGCAGCCGCTGTTTGAGTTAAGGCCACTGTGGATCAATACCTGCTCGTTATTGGCGTCCAGTGCCGTGTTGCAACTGGCCAATGAGTTTCCCTCTCAACATCGCCAAAGTGCCGTACAGCTTGTATTGCTGGCGGCGGCGCTGACGTTAGCGCTGGCGTTTATGGTTGGTCAATGGCAGGTATGGCAAGGGTTTGCTGATGCCGGCTTTGGCATTCGCAGCGGGCCATCGGCAGGGTTCTATTTTTTGCTCACGGGGCTGCACGCACTGCATCTGTTGGTGGCTATCGGGGTGTGCTGTTGGTTGCTGCCAAGTTTGTGGGGCGGGCTGAATACCTTGCGTCTCAAGTTGTTGACTCGATATTGGCATTATCTGTTTCTACTTTGGTGTGTGTTGTTTGCATTGATCAGTTGCCCGCCAGCGACCTATAAGCTGCTGGCGGCGCTGTGCGGCATCGAGGTCAGTGAATGATGAAAAACTCAGAATTTATCCAAGATTGGGCTGCAGATAAACAAGCGTTTCAGGTGCCTTGGGGCAAGGCGATGATGTGGATTTTTCTGCTGAGCGACACCTTTGTGTTTGGCAGTTTTCTGGTGGGGTATATGGTTGCTCGAAGTTCAAGTGTTGAGCCTTGGCCACTGACGTCGGAGGTGTTTGCCCTAGAGGTAATGGGCACCAGTGTACCTCTGCTGCTGATCGCCATCATGACGTTTATTCTGATCACCTCCAGCGGCACCATGGCCTTGGCGGTGAATTATGGCTATCGGCGTAACCCAAAGTTGGCTGCGAACTTGATGTTAATTACGGCGATCTTGGGCGCCAGTTTCGTTGGCATGCAAGCCTTTGAGTGGAGCAAACTTATCGAAGATGGGGTTCGCCCTTGGGAAAACCCCATGGGCGCGCCTCAGTTTGGCGCCGCATTTTTCATGATTACCGGCTTTCATGGGCTGCACGTTTCCATTGGAGTGCTGCTGCTTATTATCGTGGCTCTGAAAGTGAAGCGTGGAGATTATGAGGCCAAGGGCGACTACAGCATCGTTGAGAACACCGGGCTCTATTGGCACTTCGTGGATCTGGTGTGGGTATTTATCTTTGCCTTTTTCTATCTGTGGTAGGAGGCGGTATGCAACATCAAAATGTTGATAATCAGCAAGCGCAGCCACCGAAACCGGCGGTGCATCCTATCGGGGTCTATTTTAAGATCTGGTTTTTGCTGTTCTTATTAAGTGCATTGTCCTACACCGTCGATTACATGCAGCTGCAGGGTATGCTTCGGTGGGGGCTGATCATTGTGTTCATGGCACTTAAAGCCGGGCTAATTGTGGCGGTGTTTATGCACATGATGTGGGAACGATTGGCGCTGATCTACGCCATGATCCTTCCGCCCTTAGCCATACTGGTGTTGGTGCTGCTGATGCACTTTGAGTCCAGCTATACCCTTTGGAACCGAATTAGCCACTTTAGTGGTGGCTAGTTCCAGCAGTTCACATCTTCGGAGCTGTCAAAGTCACTGCGTTGGGGGTGCACTACGCAGAAGCGGTGTTTGGTGGGCGCTTCCATTACCACCCAGCGGGGGAAGCGCTCGACGACAATGGCCCCTAGTTCGAGTAGCCGTTGCACTTCTGCGTCAATGTTGTCGGTTTCGATGTCCATGTGTATGCGGCTGGGGTGACTGACTTTCTGGATCAACATCTGAGGCTGACTGGCTGGCGCTTCAAGGCTGGCATAGCGCTCCGCCCACTCATCGTCTGAGCGGCGACAGGGCATTCCTAGGGCGCGTTCCCAAAACTGATTGGCTTCTTCAATGTCATCCACCTGATTATCAATAACAAAGGCGGCGAGGCGACTTTTGTGCATGGGCGAACTCCTTGTTGGCCGTTTTATCCATTCAGCAGAGTGATCTGAAAGTACTGTCTAAGGTACTGGTTGAACTGGTCTGCGTCTATGGATTGCTCCTGCTTTTGGCCATCGGTGGTGACCGTGAATTTGGTTGCCTCCTCAGACTGAGACAAGCTGATGCGACCGGTTGGGGTGAGTTGAGTGATCACTTTGGATTGAGTAAAGTGCGACTCTGGCGAGGTTTGTGTGCGGTGACAGGCGTCCAGAAAGCTGCGGCGGCTAACCGGCGTTTTTACAAAGACGAATCTAGGTTGCCAAGGGCTGTTGGGCTCTGACTCATCGCGGTAATAGAGCGCAAGATGAGCGGTATCATACTCATCGATTCGATACTGAAACCCTTCGCTGCGACTTATCTGATGGCCACTGAAGGCTACCGGGGCTCCAAAATGGCGACCATTGCCCACATCCACCAAATAGTGCTGATTGTCGATGGTGACCTTTAGCGACATATGATCGTAAAACTGCCTAAGGGGCCTGTCACTGCACATCTCTGCGCCCAAGAACTTAACCTCGTAGCCTAAGGCCGTTAGTGCATCGTAGAACAGCGCATTATTTTCATAGCAGACGCCGCCACGTTTTGATGCGACGAGCTTGTGAAATACCGGTGAGCTGTCGAAGTTGAGAGGAATGCCTTGGTGAATATCCAGGTTCTCAAATGGGATGTGCAACAGGAACTGGCGCTGCAATCTATTCAGATTGGCAAGGTTTGGGGTACGGTCGGCCGTGTAGCCAATGCGAGTTAAAAATGCGTTTAGATTCATGGGTGAAGAGTCCATCCAGTTAACGATGGCAGGCAGCTTAAAACTTCAAGTTAGGTTTAAGTCAATGGGAAAGATCAAAAAAGGCCAGCATTACGCTGACCTTTGCTTCGGTTGGGAATGGGTTGCCTTACAGGGCGATGCCGCGGCGCTCTAGCAGTGCGGTAGACTCAGGTGCCTGACCACGGAAGTCTTTGTAGGCTTCCATCAGATCTTTTGAGTTACCCACAGACAGAATCTTATCGCGGAAGATTTGACCCTGCTCGCGGCTTAGGCCACCTTTGGTGCCCATGTAGCTAAAGGCATCGGCGGCGAGGATTTCACTCCACATGTAGGCGTAGTAACCCGCGCTGTAGCCACCGGCAAACACGTGAGCGAAGTAGGCTGACTTGTAGCGAGGAGGAATGGCGGCAAGGTTGATGCCGTGCTTTTCTAGAGCCTTGGCTTCAAAGGCTTCGACGTCGCCAATCTCGGCATTGGCTGGTAGTGAGTGCCACTCCATGTCCAGCAGGGCAGCAGACAGGTATTCCAAGGTGTTGAAGCCTTGGTTGAAGTTGTTGGCTGCCAGTACTTTCTTCAGCAAAGCGTCTGGGATCGGCTGGCCGGTTTCCTGATGCTTAGCGTAGTTGGCGATCACCTCTGGGTTGGCTGCCCAATCTTCCTGGAAGGTCGATGGGAACTCAACAAAATCGCGAGGGGTGTTGGCGCCGGACAAGCTGGCGTAGTTTACGTTTGAGAACGCACCGTGTAGGCCGTGACCAAATTCGTGGAACATGGTAGTGGCTTCGTCGTAGTTCACCAACTGAGGCTGGCCTGGAGCCGCCTTTTCGATGTTCATGACGTTGATTACTACCGGCTTGTTGCCATTTAGGTGTGACTGATCAACAAAGTTGCTCATCCAAGCACCGCCGCGCTTGCCTTCACGGGCAAAGTAATCGGCGTAGAACAGACCCAGAGCGGAGCCGTCTTCGTTGAACATCTCATAAACCACAACGTCTGGGTGGTAGGCGGGGATGTCTGGACGCTTCTTGAAGCTGATGCCAAACAGGCGGTTCATGGTGTAGAACACGCCATCTTCCAACACGCGGTCAAACTCGAAGTATTGCGCCACTTCTTGCTGATCGATGTTGAATTTTTGCTGACGCACTTTCTCGGCGTAGTACAGCCAATCCCAAGGCTCAACCTTAAAGTTGCCACCTTCGGCTTTAATCATCTTTTCAATTTCTTGGGCTTCTGCCATGGCGTTGGTGGTGACCTTAGGCGCCATGGAGCCCAGCAGATCCATAACGGCTTCAGGCTTCTTCGCCATCTGGTTTTGCAGCTTGTACTCGGCCCAATTGTTAAAGCCAAACAGCTCGGCCTTCTGCGCACGCAGTTTTACCAGCTCCTTGACGATAGGGCGGTTGTCGCTTTCACCAGAGGTGTTACGAGTGGCAGAGGCTTTCCACACGCGCTCACGCAGGTCACGATTGTCTAGTTGCTCTAGAACGCCCTGACGAGTGGTGTTGGTTAGGGTCAGTAGGTAACCCTCTTTGCCTGCCGCTTCTGCAGCCAGTTCTGCGGCGTGAATCTGTCCTTCAGGCAGGCCACTCAGTTCGGCTTTGTCGGTCACCAAAACGGGGATTGCCTTTGAGGAGGCCAGCAGATTTTGTCCGAAGGCATTGGTCAGCTCAGACAGGCGCTTGTTCAAAGCTCGAACCTGTTTCTGCTGTGATTCATCCAGCTTGGCACCGGCACGAACGAAGTTGTCGTAGCTGATTTCCAGCAGGCGCAGAGACTCAGCGTCCAGCCCTAAGCCACTGCGCTGGTTATATAGGGTTTCCACACGAGCGAACAGTTTCGGGTTCATGTGGATGTTGTCACTGTGCTCAGCCAGTTTTGGACCCATCTCGGTAGACAGATCGCGGCGCAGTTGGTTGCTGTCGCTGCCATTTAGGTTGAAGAACACAGATGAAACTCGACCCAGTACTTCACCAGATTGCTCCATCGCTTTGATGGTGTTGTCGAAGGTGGCTGGCTCTGGATTGTTGGCAATGGCATCAATTTCAGCCATGTGCTCCGCCATGCCCACTTCAAACGCAGGTTTGAAGTGCTCATCTTTGATGATGGTGAAGTTTGGCGCGTGATAAGGCAGCGTGCTTTCAAACTTGAATGGGTTGGTATCGGCCAGTTGCATTACTGCTGGCGCCACGGTCTCGGTGGCTTGGGCGCTGTCGTTCACAGGGGCGGTAGCGTGTTGTTCAGAACAGGCCGCTAACGATAGCACAATGGCTCCGGCCAGAATGGAGTGGCGAAACATTTTAGATTCCTTTGCTTAATTGTTGTTGTCCTACCCAGTGACTTTCTCGAGTCATCTTGACGTGAAGTAGGCACTTTTTTGTTTGTGAAGCCGTTTAAAACGGGTCTGTCGGATGACACTGTAACTGAATGGAAATTGAATGGATAGTGAATACAAGGCGTAATTTGTAACAGATGTTACGGTGTGACATTGCTATGTGAATTTTGTGATCAATGCCAGTAAGAAAGGTATTTCAGTCAGGCTTATTTCGACGAAGAGCACCTTTCGTAGGGCAAAAGGTGCTCAATAACTATTCAGTTAGTCGTAACGCTTTCCGGAGTAGGCCGGGTGAATCAAATTCTCTACCGAGAAGATGGCATCCAGTTCGGCTTCGGTCAGAAGTCCACGCTCAAGTACCACCTCTTTCACCCCTTTGCCGGTTTCGGCGCAGATCTTGCCAACGATGTCACCTTCGTGATGGCCGATGATCGGGTTTAGGTAGGTGATGATGCCGATGGAGTTCATCACGTGCTCTAAGCAGCGCTCTGCATTGACGGTAATGCCATCCACACATTTGGTGCGCAGACTGATGCTGGCATTGTTAAGCAGCTTGATGGACTCGAACAGAGCTTGGCCAATCACTGGCTCCATTACGTTAAGTTGCAGCTGACCCGCTTCGGCGGCCATGGTGACGGTCATGTCGTTACCGATCACCTTAAAACAAACTTGGTTAACCACCTCAGGAATAACGGGGTTTACCTTGGCGGGCATGATGGAGGAGCC
The DNA here is from genome assembly GCF_005116665.1 of Ferrimonas aestuarii. Taxonomy (GTDB): domain Bacteria; phylum Pseudomonadota; class Gammaproteobacteria; order Enterobacterales; family Shewanellaceae; genus Ferrimonas; species Ferrimonas aestuarii. Next base: position 71,736 of record NZ_SWCJ01000015.1, read on the forward strand.
CGCTTGGCGCTCTGGAAGGTTGATCTCTTTAAGGCCGGTACGAGGACCTGAGGAGAGCAGGCGCAGATCGTTACAGATCTTAGATAGCTTCACCGCAGTGCGTTTTAGTGCCGCTTGCAACATCACGAAGGCGCCACAATCTGAAGTGGCTTCAATCATGTTATTGGCCTTGGTTAGAGGACGCTCGGTGATGGCCGCAAGGTGCTCAATGGCCAGTTCACTGTAACCTGTTGGCGTGTTTAGGCCCGTGCCGATGGCGGTAGCGCCTAGGTTGACTTCGTGCAGCAGGGTCACGGTGTGGTTTAAGTTTTTGATCTCTTCCTGAATCAGCTCAGCAAAGGCCATAAACTCCTGACCGACGGACATCGGCACCGCATCCTGAAGCTGGGTACGCCCCATCTTCAATACGTCAGAGAACTGGTCGCCCTTGGCGGCAAAACTGTGCTGAAGCTGCTCGAATTCCGCAGTCAGGGCATCGATGGAAGCCAGCAGGGCAATGCGAAAACCGGTGGGGTAGGCGCAGTTGGTGGATTGGCTGTGGTTTACGTGGTCGTTAGGGTTAACCAGATGGTAGCTGCCTTTGTCTTCGCCCATCAATTCAAGAGCAAGGTTGGCCACCACCTCATTGGTGTTCATGTTGACCGATGTTCCAGCCCCCCCTTGGAACAGATCCGACGGGAACTGATCCATGCACAGGCCATCGTCCAAAATGCGGTCACAGGCGCTGATGATCTTATTGGCAACGGCATTGGGTATGGCTTGCAGGTCGCGATTGGCCATGGCAGCGGCTTTCTTTACTTGCACCATGCCGCGAATAAACTCGGGCACGTCATTGATGCTGCTGCCTGAGATCTGGAAGTTCTCCATGGCGCGAATGGTGTGAATGCCATAGTAACAATCATTCGGGACTTCGCGCTCACCGAGCAGATCGTGCTCAACGCGAAATTTAGGCTGACTGATTGGGAATTCCGGGGTAGAGGCTTGCGGTTGGGTGTCGTGCTGTGGCTCTAGTTGGGTAACCTGGGACATCGATGTTTCTCGTTGCAGTAGCGCTATTTGTTGTTATGTGATGGGTAATACCAATCAAACTAATGATCTGCTCATTCAGCTGAACTTAATCGGTTCTCAGACAAGGCAGTAAAGTGAAGCTCTAGTGGCTCTGAAGTGAGGCTTACTACGCAGCATGATGACCGATTAAATCAGCCCTTCGGGAAGCGCTCACAAGCCCTGACTCTGCGTTAGCGTTGTTCGAAAGGACTCCACCATTCCTTCGCAACGCTGCCTTGATTCAGAACTTCTGAGGGCTTCTGAACTGCACACAGCATTAATGTGATTGATATAAAATATTTGTGATGATTATAGTGATATGCCGCCGTCAAAAGTTGCGTCAGATCACATTACGTTAGGGTGCTTAAGAGAAATATCCGATTGCTTGGAACGAAGGAATGAGGTGGTTTTTTAGGTCTGACTAACTGGCCATTAGTGAGCGAGATTTGGCGAGTCAAAATTCAATAAAAAAACCCGCCGAAGGGGCGGGTTTCTATTGCGCTTCTAAATGGGATTTAGAAGTTAGCGGTACGCGGCGCACGCGGGAATGGGATTACGTCACGGATGTTAGCAACACCGGTTACGTAGCTTACCAGACGCTCGAAGCCCAAGCCGAAGCCGGCGTGAGGCACGGTGCCGTAACGTCGCAGGTCGCGGTACCAGTACATATCTTCTTTTGGCAGGCCCATCTCTTCGATGCGCTGATCCAGTACGTCCAAGCGCTCTTCACGCTGAGAACCACCGATGATCTCACCGATGCCTGGTGCCAGTACGTCCATGGCGGCAACGGTCTTGCCGTCGTCGTTTAGGCGCATGTAGAAGGCTTTGATGTCTTTCGGGTAGTTCTTCACAACCACTGGGGCTTTGAAGTGCTCTTCCGCTAGGAAGCGCTCGTGCTCGGAAGACATGTCGATGCCCCATTCAACTGGGAACTCGAACTCTTTGCCACAGGCTTTGAGGATCTCGATGGCGTCGGTGTAATCAACCTGAGCGAAGTCCGCTTCTACGAAGGACTTAAGGCGGGTGATCACTTCTTTATTTACGCGCTGCTCGAAGAACTTTAGATCGTCTATGCGCTCGGAAAGTACCGCGTTAAAGCAGTACTTCAGCATATCTTCAGACAGTTTGGCCATGTCATTCAGATCGGCAAACGCCACTTCCGGCTCAACCATCCAGAACTCCGCTAAGTGACGGCTGGTGTTGGAGTTTTCAGCACGGAAAGTTGGACCAAAGGTGTACACCTTAGACAGGGCGCAGGCGTAGGTCTCAGCGTTCAACTGGCCGGATACGGTCAGGAAGGTCTCTTTGCCGAAGAAGTCTTTGTCGAAATCGACATCGCCTTTATCGGTGCGAGGCAGGTTGTTCAGATCCAAGGTGGATACGCGGAACATCTCACCGGCGCCTTCCGCATCAGAAGCGGTGATCAGCGGGGTGGATGCCCACAGGAAGCCCTGCTCGTGGTAGAAGCGGTGAATTGCTTGAGACAGGCAGTTACGCACGCGCATAACCGCACCAATTAGGTTGGTGCGAGGGCGCAGGTGAGCTACTTCACGCAAGTATTCGATGGAGTGACGCTTGGCGGCCATTGGGTAGGTGTCAGGATCTTCAACCAGACCAACCACTTCAACGCCAGTCACGGCCATCTCAAATTGCTGACCTTTTCCTGGGGACTCTACGACTTCGCCGGTCATTTTAACCGAGCAGCCAGCAGTCAGTCGCAGCACGTCTTCCTGGTAATTATTCAGATTATTAGGCACTACGCCTTGAATCGGATCAAAACAGGAGCCGTCATAAACGGCTAGGAAGGAAATACCGGCTTTGGAGTCACGGCGGGTGCGTACCCAACCCTGAACCGTTACTTCGCTACCGACAGCGTAGACGCCCTTTAAGACGTCAGCGATAGTTGCCACACTCATTCTCGGTTGTCTCTCCAGCGAGATTAATAAAAAAATACAGATTTGTTGCCAAAAGGCATGACCCACAATCTTACCTAGCTTGAGCGGTTTCTCAAGGGCTGAAACCACAATGCGTGTCACTTTTACGGTAGGGGTGCCGAATTATCCAGCAACTGGCCGAAAATTATGGTTTTTGATACTAAAACGGCGACGGAAGCTGTGCCGTTTCCAGCGTTATTTGGCGGCGGGGTAGCCTAGGTGGCGAACCAACTGCTCAATGACGGCAGCGGTGGCGCCCCAGATCTTGTAGTTCTGATAAAACATAAAGTAGACCCGATGTTCACCGCCGCGACGACTGACCACCATAGATTCGCGATTGTTCGGATCCAGCAGGTGGCCAAGGGGCACGTAGAAGCACTCGGATACTTCGTCCAAGCTGAGCTTGGGAGCAAATGGTTGTTCGATAAAAGCCAGCTGCGGCTGCATGCGAAAGCGGCTGATGGTGTGAAAGTCTGGCAGTTGACCGATGCGGTGCAGGTGCTCAGGAGGCAGGCCGACCTCTTCCCAGGCTTCTCGGGTGGCGGTGTGCCAAAGATTAAGATCGGTATCATCTTGTTTTCCACCGGGAAAACTTATCTGGTTGGCATGGTGCCGAAGGTGAGGGGACCGGCGCGTCAGAAGCAAATTTAAGCCGTCACCCCGCTCCTCCATCGCCAGCAGCACCGAAGCGGGTTGGAACAGATTGGCTTGGGGGTGGCGTGCCAATGGGTCTTCACTTTTCCCCATGGTGGCCAATGAAAATTGCGATAAAAACTGCTGACGCCTCACCGAGAAGCACTCCTTAGCTTGCGCGAACTTGGTTTTACCTTAACAAAGGCGTCCGCATTCTCAAAGGCACAGACGTTTCGCCTAAACAAAGCTGGGAGGCTTAACGGTAGCTGGTTCGTGGTAACCACTTTTTTAAGCGTTAGCCAACAGCGCTTTCCAGTATTGGTAGAATCTTCGCGAGTTTATCAAAGCACTCTTGGTACTCGGCGTCGACTTGGGAATCAGCAACAATGCCGCCTCCCGCCCAGCAATAGAGGTTTTGTTGTTTGGCTACCAAAGAGCGGATGGTGATGCTGGTGTCCATTTTGCCGTGGCAACTGAGGTATCCGATGCTGCCGCAGTATAGACTGCGGCGATAGGGTTCGAGCTCTTCGATGATCTCCATGGCGCGAATTTTAGGGGCACCGGTAATCGAGCCTCCGGGAAAGGCGCCACGAAGCAGATCGCAGGCACCCACGCCTTCGGCAAGCTCGGCGGTGACGGTGCTCACAAGGTGATGTACGGCAGCAAAGCTTTCGATGGCGAACAGCTCAGGAACGCGAACGCTGCCCGGGGCGGCGGCGCGGCCAAGATCATTGCGCAGCAGATCGACGATCATCAGGTTCTCAGCCCGGTCTTTAGGGGCATGCGCCAACTCGTTAGCATTGGCTTTATCTTGTTGTGAGTCTTGATGGCGAGGGCGGGTGCCCTTAATAGGCTTGGTTTGTACCTGCTTGCCATCGACCGATAGGAATCGCTCCGGCGATACCGACAACAGCGCCGCATCGGGGAGGCGGATGAACGCGGAAAACGGGGCTTGGTTGGCGGCGCGCAATTGTTGATAGGCCTGCCATTCATCGCCTTGGTAGGAGGCCTTGAATCTCTGAGTTAGGTTGATCTGATAGCAGTCGCCAGCTCGCAGGTACTCTTGCACTTTGGCGAACGCCTCTCGGTACGCCGCTTTACTGGTATTTTGCTGCCAAGCACTGGTTAACGCGAATGGCTGGCTTTGACTGTGGTGATGGTCAATTTGGTTTTGAAGCCACTCTAATCGCTGTTGCCATCTTGATTCATCGCCTTGCACAACCAGCTCAACACTGCCTGCGATCTTATCGATGATTACGGCCCAATCGAATAGACCGATGGCCATCTCTGGCAGCTCAATCTCATCTTGAGTTTGGCTGGGCAGCTCTTCAAAGCGGCGGCCAAGATCGTAACTAAAATGCCCCACGGCGCCGCCAACAAAGGGCAGATCATGATGCTCTGAATCGGAATGAACTGGGTATTGCGGCATTCTGGCGATGAGCTCATCCAGCAGCGCCAAGGGATCCTCTTGGCTTTGCCACTGCTGCTCAAACCATCGAACTTGTGTGGTGTTTCCTCGGCAGATAAGGTGACCAATGGGATCGGCGCAGAGAATATCGAAACGGCTATCAGGATGACTTGGCTGACTGTCTGGCGTACAGGAGTCCAGCAACATCGCCCAGGGTTGGTGTTGCAGGCTGGAGAAAAGCGCAGGGGCGTCGCTAGGCAGATCCAGAGGGCGACGGGTCAATTGAGACATCAAGCTACCGTATTATTGTTCTATGAAATGAGCGGCGCCATCTTATCAAACCTCTCTCTTCATACAAAGACAGCACAGAGCTGCGATTGACCGTTCGTTGGACTCGGGAAAGAGAATTACTGGTTCAATCTAAAAATGCGAATGAGGTGATAGATTTCAATCGTTTTTATATTTTTGGGTTCGGAGGCACTATAGCTCCATCGACACAACGCAGTGTCTTCCAAAAACATTTTAAACGAGAGTTTCTAGGGAGTTACCTCATGATCAACACTGAAATCAAGCCATTCAAAGCAACCGCATTCAAGCAAGGCGAGTTCGTTGAAATTACTGAACAGGACGTTAAAGGCAAGTGGTCTGTGTTCTTCTTCTACCCAGCCGATTTCACCTTCGTATGCCCAACTGAACTGGGTGATCTGGCGGACCACTATGAAGAGCTGCAGAAGCGTGGCGTTGAGGTGTTCTCGGTATCAACCGACACTCACTTCACCCACAAAGCGTGGCACGACAGCTCTGACACCATCGGCAAGATCAACTACTTCATGGTAGGCGACCAAACCGGCACCATCACCAACAACTTCGGTGTAATGCGTGAAGGCCAGGGCCTGGCAGACCGCGCTACCTTCCTGATTGACCCAGAAGGCGTGATTCAGGCGATGGAAATCACTGCTGAAGGCATTGGCCGCGACGCTGAAGATTTGATGCGCAAGGTGAAAGCGGCTCAGTACGTTGCCAATAACCCAGGCGAAGTTTGCCCAGCCAAGTGGAAAGAGGGTGAAGAAACTCTGGCTCCATCTCTGGACCTAGTTGGCAAAATCTAAGCTGACCCCGTTATAACTGCACACCTTGGCCTTTGTTCATTTCCGCTGGGGTGTGCAGCCCCTTTGTTTTATCGAACTTTATTTTTATCTGATTTTAAACCGAATTTTGGAGTGGATGTCCCATGTTAGATCAAGCCATGAAGCAGCAGCTAAAAAGCTACCTTGAACACCTGAAAACCAACGTGCGTCTGCGCCTGGCGCTGGATGACAGCGACACCGCCCAAAAACTCAATGCATTGGCCACCGATATTGCCAGCCTAAGCAGCAAAATCGAGGTGGTAACGGATGCAGACGCTAGTGAGCGAAAGCCGCAAATGGTGGTAGAAAGCCCAGAAAGAGGCACCGCCATCGGCTTTGCCGGCCTGCCAATGGGGCATGAGTTCACCTCTTTAGTTTTGGCATTGCTGCACAGCGGTGGTCACCCGATGAAGTTGGACGCTGAGACCATCGAACAGATTGCGGCTTTGGACAACGAGTTGAAGGTGGAGATCTTCATTTCACTGTCTTGTCAGAACTGCCCCGAGGTCGTGCAGGCCTTTAATATGATGGCGGCCATCAACCCCGCCATCACCACCACCATGATCGACGGTGCCGCCTTCCAAGAAGAGGTGAAGTCTCGCGACATCATGGCGGTGCCTAGCGTGTTCGTAAATGGCGAGTTATTCGGTCAAGGCCGCATGTCTCTAGAAGAGATTCTTAATAAAGTAGACCGTGGTGCTGCCGCTAAGAAAGCAGACAAAATCAACCAACAGGCCCCATTTGATGTGCTTGTTGTTGGCGGCGGTCCTGCGGGTTCTTCTGCAGCCATCTATGCCGCTCGTAAAGGCATTCGCACTGGCGTGGTTGCCGACCGCTTTGGCGGTCAAGTGCAAGACACCATGGCCATTGAGAACTTCATCTCTGTTAAAGCTACCACTGGGCCTAAACTGGTTGCCAGCCTAGAAGAGCACGTCAAAGAGTATGGCGTTGAGGTGATGACCGAGCAGCGTGCAGCCAACATCATCGGCGCAGAAGAGACCAGCGATGGTTACATCCACGTTGAGTTGGAAAGCGGCGCAGTGCTCAAAGCCCGCAGCGTGATCACCTCAACCGGTGCCCGCTGGCGCGAAATGAACGTGCCGGGAGAGCAGGAGTATCGCAACAAAGGTGTGGCTTACTGCCCTCACTGTGATGGCCCGCTGTTCAAAGGCAAGCGCACGGCGGTAATTGGTGGCGGTAACTCCGGCATTGAAGCGGCCATCGATCTTGCAGGTATTGTTGAGCATGTGACCGTGCTTGAGTTTGCCGATACCCTGCGTGCTGACCAAGTACTGATAGATAAAGCCAACGCCACCGCCAATATTGAGATCATCACTTTGGCTGAGACCACTCAGGTATTGGGGGATGGCACTCGGGTGACGGGCCTTGAGTACAAAGACCGCACCAGCGGCGAGCTAAAGCAATTAGCACTGTCAGGTATCTTTGTGCAGATTGGTTTGGTGCCAAACAGTGAGTGGCTCAAAGACTCTAAAGTGGCGCTATCATCCCGCGGTGAGATTGAAGTTGACGCTCATGGTGCCACCAGCTTAAGTGGCGTGTTCGCCGCCGGCGACGTAACTACCGTGCCGTACAAGCAGATCATCATCGCCATGGGCGAGGGCGCCAAAGCCAGCTTGGGGGCATTTGACTACTTGATTCGCACTCCAGCCCCAGTTGCAAGTGAACAAGCAGCCTAAGCGGATTAGATTACCGCTTTCCGTTTCATGAAATGTTGCCCTTGGTAAGAGATTACCAAGGGCTTTTTTGGTAAATGAGTTCGGTGCTGGCCTTTGTAGAGAAGGATTCGTTGCCAAGATGTTTTTAGCCAGTTGGCTTTTGATTAGGACAGGCGGTAAACACCCAAGCATCATCGCCAAAGCCGTTAATCGCAGAGCTTTAGGGCGTTATTCTGATGTGATGGTGTTGTCACAAAGGCGAACTCTTAATTATCAAGCTTTGCGGCGTGGCCGGTGATCTGCTGAAAGATCAACGCTGATTGCTGCAAGTTGTATCGGCGGGCGATTCTTTGCGAGAAAAACAGCTGTGGCAATTCATAGATGACTACCGCGCATATCACGAAGGCGGCTTGATCAAAGCCTTGCCAAATCGCAATGGCACTGCACAGCAACAGGGTGATCTCAATAAAGAACAATCCATAACGACGGAGGTACAAGTGATGGATGCCACCTAGGAACAACCAATTGAGCGTTGCATAGGTATCGGGATCTTTTAACTGCTTACTTTGCTCTACAAAGTACTGTTTTCTTTGTGCCGCCGGTAGCGCATTTACCTGCGCTCGCATGAGTTCTTCTTGTTGCTCGATAACTTCGATGGGCTGAAGTAGCTGCATTAGGGCACCTCATCAATAATTTTGTCGACCAAATCTGGCTGGTTGCATCGTTTGATGCGTGCCAAGCCCAAACGCCACCCCTTGATGGCACCGTATTTCTCGATGCACTGTTTGGTGTATTCGGAACATGATGGTTCGAAATTACACTCGATGTTGAGAAGTCGCTTTGATCCACCGCTGGCTTGATAGCGGCGGATCAATCGCAAAGATAGACTTTGCAGCAAGGTTATCGACCTAGAGTGATGATCACGGCTTCACGCTTCCAAAACAGCAGGAAACGCTTCTGCTCGATCACTTGAAACACAACTTGCCAGCCATCTTGCGCGTATTTGTTTAATTCTGACTCCATTTTTTGTACCGGTAAACCGCTCGCCCCCAGAAAAATGGTACCGCAACCGCCTTCCACGATGTGGACTACCTTGTACTCTTTGTAAGCTGACATAATGCTCTCTTTGTCGTTGGTTCAAATAAATTACTTATAATACAGTAAATTAAACATAAACTCAGGAGCAATGGATTTTGTGTGACTTGTGAGAATTAATCGGAACTTTGCTGGTTTGGTCGCAGAATTAGCACTTGAGTGTGAGTCAATGTTGTAGGTAAGCATCAACTAAAGAGGGCACCCGTTTCAAAGCCGCATATTTTAGAGAGACTCGCTTGTTGGGGTGCCTCGATAACGGCAGTTAAGTCATCTGTTTGGCTTGACGCTGCTGGCCTTTGATTTTTACAAAAGCGTAGATAAACAGCAGCATAAACAGAGCATCGTTGGCACCATAAATGGCATAAAACAGCCCGGTAAGCAGGTCTTGTTCAAAGAGGTGTGGCAGAGTGTGGCCAAATTGCGACAGCCAGATTCCCCAGATTACTACGTACAGCAGCTTCTCAAGGGCAAACACGAGGGCGATGTAAGGGGCGGTAAATACCGCGTTTCGACAGGCGATGTAGGCTAAGCCCCACAATATGATAGACAGGCAGCCTGGCAAGGAGAACAGCACTGGGTCTGTTGCCATTAACAGTTCATTTGACAGCCCTTTGCTGAACAGCAACATGCCGCCGACGTTGATGATTCCCGAAGCGAGAAATCCGTTTTTTATTAGGTTGTGGTTCATAACATTTTCTTCCCTGATATCCATAGGTAGAACCTGCCTGAATTCTGATGGATAGGCAAAAGTTAGATTGTTCAATTGCTAAGTTAGAACTAGCTACCCCTGATGCTCGCTAAGGTGCTGTGCAAACCCTCCAACGACTCCCTGATGCACATCAGGGCCCAGTGTCCTTGATTTTGATTTTTGAAAAGACTCTGGCTATCGGCGTTCGCCGGCAAAACGTTGGGGAGGCTCGGTTGATATCGCAAAGTCTGCGCTCACCGAAAAGACCTTCCAACGATTCCCTGACGCACATCAGGGCCCAGTGTCTTTGGGTCTGAGCTTAGAAAAGGCCACTAGATACCGGCGTGCGCCGGCAAACATGGATTTAATTGCGGTGGTAGATTTGGCTTCCCTGACGCACGTCAGGGCCCGTGTCCTTGAATTTGAGCTTAGAAAGGCCACTGGCTACCGGCGTTCGCCGGCAAACATGGATTCAATTGCGGTGGTAGATTTAGCCTCCCTGATGCACATCAGGGCCCAGTGTCCTTAATTTTGCTTTTAGAAAAGGCCACTCGTTGCCCGTACTCGCTGACGAAAAGGTAACCAGTTCTGTTAGAGCAGCTTACTGAAAGTGAGGGCTATCTCTACTGGTAAGGCATTTCCCGTGATTACAAAGTTTCAAAATGGTTATACTTCCGTCCCTGAATGCCCAATATCAACCCTAGGAAAATAATGAGAGCCGTCAGTAATTTGATGATTTTGGCGCTAATGCTGGTCTCCGGATTTAGCTACGCCAATTGCAGTGATGCGGAGATAAAACAGGTTAGAGCTGAGGGCTTAGCGCTATACAAAAGCGGGGATCAACAGGGCGCTGCCAAGGTTTTGTCTCGCTACTATCAGGAGCAGTGCGATTATTACGCCATGTCACAAACCGATGACGCCCATTTCAATCAGGGGTTGTGGCTGATAAGCGACCTGATGCTTTATCGCAATAAAATTGGCAATCCCTTGGGGTGTTTGGCGCTAGGAGATGAGGTTTACGCAACTTTTATGGTGAGTGATGAGGGCCGCCATGAACCTCGGGTGCAAAAAGCACTTCAAGCCAATTTAACCAGTTGCAAGAAGTCGCTGTCGCAGGCATACACGCCGGCGATTCAGTGCCCTGTTGCCGGTTACGAATACATGAGTGCCATTCCATCATCTTGGCAGAATCAGAATGAGCTTTTGTATGAGCTTGCCTGTATCCGTTTTGTGGAGAATCAACCCGACAGACTGGGAATGGACAGAGATGCAGACAAATACCAAAGTGAGGGCATGGCTCACTGGCCAAGGTTTGAGGTACTGACGGTCAATCGAGCGACTCCGTCCACCATCAGCACGCCTTATGAAATGGTCAGCGTGATAGAGAAGCAGTACCAGCTTGATCAGCTCTACATTACCGACGAGCAGGGAGAGTTGTGGGGGCAGCACTGCTATCGGTTTTCAGTTAACTTCGGTGAGCAGGCAGGGATGATATTTCTCGATGGCAGCAGCTCAATTTGCGGTGGAGCAGGACTTTTTGTCAACCGAGTGATTACCAAGTTGGATTACCCCATTAAGGCGACTGTAGTAAAAGAGAGCAGTCATATATATAAGTAGCTAAGTAGCCACTTCCCCAGCAGGGCGTGCTGGGGAAGCTTTGGTTTTTCTATAACCTGTTACTCATCGTCATCCCATTCATCGTAGGGATCTTTCATCGGCTTTTTGAACTCTGCGTCATTGTACGGCCAAGGCACAGCGGCCAAAAACTCAGTTAATGCTTGGGTGTCGGCGTGTTCTTCGCGAATGGTGGCCAAGGTGTAGTTGATATGAAATCCATGCACATCCTCGCCGCCGCCAATGGCATTAAAATACTGCGCTAATAGGGGCAGATAGTCAGGGTTTGTACTCAAACTGCTGACGGCGATGGCCAGCGGTGGCTCAGCTTCATAGCCACTGACGTTGCTGGCGATTGACCATTGACTGAATATTTTAACCGCCTCTGCCACTAACGGCTGAAGCTCTGGATTAACCGAAGCGGCGTAGAAAAACTGCTCTTCGCTTTGTGCTCGGCCTAAGCCGTCACTGAATGCGAAATACAGCGGCTGAACGGTGCCGGACTGCGGTTTTCCTCTGCTCAATAAGCGGCTAAACAGACCTTCTTTTTCAGGAGTGCCCGCCATGGCCGTTTCGATCATGGGTAGCAGGATCAACAGTCTGTCGAGTATCTGCCGTTTGCCAGATTCGGTTTCCAGATCGTAGCAGCAAAGGTGAATGCAACCGTTGAGGCTTGGCTGAGATTGCACCAGGTCAGGGATGACAAGGGGCGCTGGCGTTGTGGATTTCGCCACTAGCCATTGAGGCTCATCTTGCTCAACTTCTGATTTTTGCGTATCTGGAACGGTCACCTGTAGGTGCTCCTCCAGCTCGAAGCCGTAAGCCAGAAATAGATCATTGTGCTTGCGGTTGATGACGGCCAATCGGTCAAGGTCAAAATCCCAAGGTTTATTGATGCTGCCATCTCGGCTTTGGGTGCCAACGGCGTAAAGCGGGCTTACCTGTTCACCATTTAGGCTGATGCACTGCAATGTGCAGTCCTGCCAGCCAAGCCACATTTCATCTTTAGCGGGATCAAACCACACGCCGGTTAGGCAGCTAATCAGGGTTTGCCAATGCTCATTATCGGTGTGGGCGTACTTGCCTGATGCGATCCGATCCAGCGCCGCTTCCGTCTCCTCTTCGTCATAATCGGTGATCTGTTCTAACGAAAATGGTCTGACTGATTTGGTCCACAGAATTTGGTTGCGGTTGAGATCAATAAGCTGCAGCTCATACTCGTACTGGCCATCTTCCGTTTTTTGCAGGCAGTCTGCATAGGGAAGAGCAATCAGCCCACGCTCCTTATCCTGAAACAGCCAAGGACGAATCGCGATGTCAACGGGGACCGGTTTACTGTCTAGAGGCAGCTTGTGTTGGGCGCCGTTACTTGGGTCGATGCGGTACAGGAAGTGACTGCGAAACTTGTAACCTGCCTTGTGGTGAAGGCCGTAGAAGCTGAATTGCCCATCCTCGGTTTGGGTGAGGGTTTCCAGCTCAATATCGGACTCCTCTATGGGCCAGTGGCACAACAGATCGCCGCTGTTTAGGCAGAGGCAGGCCAATTTGAGACCGGTCAGCTGTTTGCTGCTAAAGTGCGCTGCTATCCAAATTTGCTGCTGGTCGGCATCAAGCCAGTGGCCAGAGAAGGGCCGGCAGCTCAGGTTTGCCACTTGAGAGACCACCTGGCTGGCGCAGTCGACAACAAACACCTTGCCCGTTTCTGTGGTGGCCACAAATCGATGTTGATCGAGGGGGGCCAACAAAGAGAGGCTATTTTCTTTGGTTTCAGGCAGTTCCCATTGAAACACCACGTTAGGCGTTTCACCGGGTTCAATTACCTGAATATGGATACCACCCACGTAGCTCAATGAGATGGCTTTAAGCTGGTAAGGAAAGGTCATAGGCTGTTGTCACTGCAAGAAAAGGGTAGTGTGCAAATGGCTTCGTAAACGCGAAAAGCCGGCGTTATACCAACCTGAATGACGATTAGGTCGCTATTTAAGTTGGTAGTATGTTCAGCAAAATATGGCGGCTTTACGTTAAACGCAGTGCCAAAAACTGAGGTGAGATGGTATCAATAATCACCAACATCTCAACCGAGAACTTGGAAATAATTTGATATAAAACAATGTGCTGAGCATGAATCTAGGCCCGGAACAACCGGGCCTGATTTGTGGTTAGGGGCATATTTGGTGAGGCGTAAGTCAGCCCGCCCAGAGTCACTACACGCCGTAGGTGTAACTGGCGTTTAAGCCTAATGGTAGGCCAAGGCTCCAATAGAGCAGTAGCCACAGGGTCCAGCAGAGTAGCAGCGCCACCGAGTAGGGCAACATGGCCGCGATTAGGGTGCCGATGCCGGTGTTTTTTACGTACTTCTGGCAATAGACCACCACCAGCGGGAAGTAGGGCATCAGAGGGGTGATGATGTTGGTGGAGGAGTCGCCAATTCGATAGGCGGCCTGAGACAGATCCGGCGAGATATTGAGCTGCATCAGCATGGGCACCAACACTGGGCCAATCAGTGCCCACTTGGCTGAGGCGCTGCCCATAAACAGGTTCACAAAGCCAACTAACGCAACTAGGCCAACAATGGTAACGGTTGCTGGCATTCCAAGGGCTTCTAGGAAAGCTGCACCTTTTACCGCAATCAGCACGCCCAGGTTTGAGGAGGAAAATGCCGCGATAAACTGAGCGCAGAAGAACGCCATTACAATGTAGGCGCCCATCCCTTCCATCGACTTGCTCATCGCTTTAATAACATCGGCAGACTTTTTGAACTCACCGGTTAGGTAGCCAAATACCACGCCAGGAACCACAAAAAAGATAAAAATCAGCGGCACAATGGATTTCATGAGCGGAGCGCTAAAGCTTGCTAAAGAGCCGTTAGCGTCTCTTAAGGTGGAGTTCTCCGGCAGGGCGGCCAGTGCGATTAAGACCATTGCGGCCAACATGGCCACACTGGCCCAACGAAAGGCACGATTCTCTTTAGTTGAGATCTCATCCATCTGTGGCGCGTCGATATCCTTGTTAAGGGGCGTGGACTTTACTAGTCGTGGCTCCATTACTTTGTCGGTGAGATACCAGATGATCAAAATAATCGGGATGGTGGATGACGCGGCAAAAAACCAGTTGTTTAACGGGTTAAGGGCGATATTGGGATCGATGGTCTTGGCCGCAGCTTCAGTGAAGGATTGCAGCAATGGATCGATGGCAGACGGGATAAAGTTGGCGCAAAAGCCGCCGGAGACGCCTGCAAATGCCGCCATGATTCCGGCGATAGGGTGACGCCCCATGGCATAGAAGATCACCCCAGCCAGTGGAATCACCACCACGTAACCCGCGTCGGTGGCGGTGTGGGAGACGATGCCGACTACCGCAACCGCTGGAGTGATAAGCTTGGCTGGTGTCACCTTAAGCATCTTCTTCAAGGCGGTGTTGATAAAGCCTGAGTGCTCAGCCACACCAACGCCGAGCATTGAAACCAACACCACTCCGAGAGGGGCGAAGGCGGTGAAAGTGCCGACCAGATTGGTTAAAAACGAGGTTAAGGCATCGGCGGTTAGCAAGTTGGTGATCACCACTGGCGCGCCGCTTCGAGGGTCAATTTCCGTGAAGCTGACGCTTGAAAGCAGAGCGGAGATGGCCCACACCAATGCCATCAATATTAGGAACAGCACTGCGGGATCCGGCAGTTTATTGCCGACCTTTTCAATGCCATCCAATACTCGGGTTAATCCACCACTATTTTGGTTCGAGCTCATACACACTTCCCTAATGACTGCTGGAGTTCAAACCGCGACCCCGGTTGTTTTTTCCTAACATCGTTAGTTTTCTTAACATTATCAAGCTTTTTGGGCTGAGATGTTGTAAGGCAAATCTGGGTTAGGTCTTGGAGTATGAAAGGGAGGAACGCTTACGCCGAAGGCAGACTTTGACCCTATGGATTCGGGCCTTGACCGCTAGAGAGCCTGCAAGCTAAGAGATAGGTTGATGATTTCCGGTGATGATTTTGGGTTTGGGTGGTTTACTCAATAGAGGGAGAGCGCAGTGTTCACTAACAACATTTTTAGAATGACTGACACGCCAATTGTATTGGGATTGCTCTTGGTGTTTATCACATGGAGTGCCAAAGAGCTCATCGCTTCAGCTACCAACACCCCGCTTATCGAGTATCACTATCGCTGGATGGATGAGTCTGAATATCGAAAATGGAGCCAAAAGATGCGGGCATTTGCGCTAAGCTGCGTCGATCGCTCGGCGATAAATGATAATGATCTCAATTACCTACTGGTTTCAATGCAAAATCTGTCTGACACCAAGTTGCTCAAGGGCGTGTCGGTATCATTTGTTTACCCTCCTGGCTCAGGCTCCACCATTAGCGGCTCACGACTGCTGTCAAAAACGCCGGCGATTAAAGGGGATGTGTTAGAGATGTGCAGCAATAACGGCTTTGAGATACGGGGGCTGGATTTTCATCCTCACTGGGAACATACGGCGATATTGGCGGTGAAGGGCACCTCGCAACCCTTTGCTGTACTTCAAAAATCCGAAGTGGCGACGCTATTTGAACAGCGTAACCTTAAAACCACCCTAGTGAGAAATGAGGTGCTGATTACCCTGATCTCGCTGGGCTTAGCGATCGTCATCGCCTTGTTCTATTTTATGTCGTTATCATCAGCGCGTACGGAGGCCAATCGTGATGACTAGATTGCCGTTTATTGCTTTGTCCCTGTTATCGTTTTTTGCTCAGGCCGACCAGAAAATTGAGGTGAAAGACGATTCTAACAATGGCGTCTCTTCCGGCATCTATTTCAAAGACGTCAATAACCATAAAGGCGATACCAATCCCGATGGGGTGTTTGTTTCAGCCAGTGACTGCAGTGTGGGGGAACTGGTCATCGCTAAGCCTAAGAGCGATCTGTATGAAAATGGCGTGGCTCGCTGCGTGAAGGGCATGGAGACCGTGGCGCTTCGGGTAACCTGGAAGCCCCTATACGCCAACCTAATTCAGAATCGAGATTACTTTATCGCTCAAGGTGACTTTGCCGCTGCGGCATTGGCTTCCAATGAGATTGCTGCTCGTACTGCCGATGTCAGTATTGCTAAGCAGCAGCAGGTTTCTGCCCTTGAATCTTTTGCTAAGTATCTGCAAGTGGCTGAGGATCTTGACCCTGTGGCTTATGATCCTCTTCAAAATCGAGATGTGGCGACGCCGCAATTTGTGGATGCGATTAAGCAGTATCAGATCCGACATGGGCTTAATGCTTCCGGCATGATTGATAATAAGACCCTAGCGACCGCCGCGGGGCTGAATGTGGGTGACATCATGTACAGCAACAAAGCCCATTAAAGCACAAGCAATGCCACTGGATACCGACCATAGTAGAGCTTATCAATGCTGCCTTTTGGCTGTTGGCTATATTGAAATATCCACTGAATCGAAAGGATACGCTATGGAAAGGACTCCCTGCGTTTACATGCTATCGAACCACCGCAACGGAACGCTCTATGTCGGTGTTACGTCTAACCTTCATCAGCGTATATGGCAACATAATAATCAATTTGTAGATAGCTTCAGTAAACAGCATAACTTAAAGCTATTGGTGTATTTTGAAGCGCACCAAGAGATGGCCGACGCGTTACTATGTGAGCGCCAGTTAAAAAACTGGCGTAGAGCATGGAAAATTGAGTTGATAGAAGCATCAAATCCATACTGGAGAGACCTGTGGGATGATATTTGCTGTTGATTCGTTAAGCCACTTGCTACCGGCGTTGAGAGGGCTCGACTGATAACGCAAAGCCACCAAGCGTCTGCAAACCCTCCGATGATTCCCTGACGCACGTCAGGGCCCAGCGCCTTTCGAGGTGTTGCCTTATTGGCTTAGGCTACCCTGAGACTCTGAAAATGCTGGCGGAATATGGCCTTCACTCAAGCCACTTTCTAAATCAAAGCCGTCAAAATCGACCGCTTTACTGACATCCCACCGAGACAGATCCTGATCAAATTCAGTAGCGCGGAAAAACATGCCTGACATATTGGTTATTTTGCTGGTATTCCATTTATCGAGCGGTTGGTTGAATTTACTGGCATCTCGGAACATCCACTTGGCGTCTGTGACATTACTGGTGTCCCAGCTATTTATCGGCTGATTAAACGACCAAGCACTTTTGAACATGCCGCCCAGATCATTGATATGGCTCATGTCCCATTTTGCCAGCGGTTGGTTGAATGAGTACGCCGCCCAAAACATAGAACGGACTGAGTTTACCTTTGATAGATCCCAATTGTCGATGGGTTGATTGAAGGACTCCGCGGCGTAAAATGTGCCGCGCATCCATTCAACATTCGAGGTATCCCAGTGATTGATTGGTTGATTAAAGGAACTGGCATGCTGGAACAGCAGTTCCATATCGGTCACGTTGCTGGTGTCCCAATCCCCAATCGGTTGGTTGAACTCTCTCATCATGTAGAACAGGCGCCTGAGATCAGTCACCTTTGTGGTGCAAAAGCGGATTTCACCCAATGCCAAGGCCTCCAAGTTGTCTTGATCGCGAATGCTGTCATTGTCGACCACCAGATAGGTGAGTCCATCGTGGACAAAGGAGCTGTTTACTGCCTGCTCGCTGCAGGTCACCGTAGGAGAAGGCGTGCTCAACGAGGCGCAGCCGCCAAGTAAGCTAAGCATCAACATAGGAGGAGTGGTCTTCATGGGGAGCCTTGTTCCGGAAAGTTAGTCTAAGTCGCTGATGATTATAAAGTAATAGGTACAGCGTTAATGAGAATTGCATCACTGCAGCAATATTCACCGTCAACAATGTAAGCGCAAAAATAATACCACTGGCTACCGGCGTTCGCCGGCAAAGCGTTGGAAGGGGCGGCCGATTGTGTAAAGTCTGCGCTTACCGAAAAGACCTTCCAACAATTCCCTGACGCACGTCATGGCCCAGCGTCCTTTGGTTTTGAACTTAGAAACGCCGCTGGATACCGGCGTGTGCCGGCAAAGCGTTGGGAGGGGCGGCCGATTGTGTAAAGTCTGCGCTTACCGAAAAGACCTTCCAACGATTCCCTGACGCACGTCAGGGCCCAGCGCCCTTGATTTTGCGCTTAGAAAAAGCCACTGGCTACCGGCGTTCACAGGCAAAGCGTTGGGAGGGGCGGTCGGTAACATAAAGTCTGCGCTCACCGAAAAGACCCTCCAACGACTCCCTGACGCACGTCATGGCCCAGCGTCCTTTGGTTTTGAACTTAGAAACGCCACTGGATACCGGCGTTCGCCGGCAAAACGTTGGGACGGACGGTAACGTAAAGTCTGCGCTCATCGAAAAGACCTTCCAACAATTCCCTGACGCACGTCAGGGCCCAGCGCCCTTGAATTTGAAAACCGAAAAGCCATTGGCTACCGACGTGCGCAGCAAACACTAGGTATCAGAGCGATTCATCACTCCCCTGAGAGGGGCAATGCAGTAGTGTATTTCAACGGCTCCATGGCAAAGGTGGAGGTGACGTTAGAGATGCCCTCCACCGAATTCACCAATTTTTTATAGAAGCCATCGAAACACTGCATGTCTTTGACCACAACTTTCATCATGTAATCGTATTCTCCCGCCATGCGGTAAAATTCCATCACCTCGGGAAAGTCCGACGCGGTGGCCACAAAGCGGCTGTACCATTCGTGGGAGTGGTTGCTGGTTTTGATCATCACAAAGGCGGTAAAGGAGAGATCCAGCTTTTCAGGATTCAGCAGTGCCACCCGCTTTTCAATAACGCCTGATTCCTCTAGTTTTTTCAGCCGTTTCCAACAGGGCGTAGTGGTGAGATTGACCGCCTCTGCCAACTCGTTCAGTGACAAGGTGCCATCTTGCTGCAGCAAGGAAAGTATCTTGCGGTCGGTTTTATCCAGTCCGGTTCCCATAAGTGTGCTTCTGTAGGAAATTTTTCTCCATTCTAGTTTTTATGCAGTGAAAAAGGCAAAGTTTTTCCCTGGTTAAGTAGCTAAATTATGGGCATAACGAATTTGAAGGAATAAGCCCCATGTGTACTGACCATAACTGGATCAACAATGCCGTTCGCAAGATTGAAGCGGATTACCAGCGCAGTGCTGATACTCACCTGATCAAACTGGATCTGCCTAGCGTTGATGGCATCGACATCTATTTGAAAGATGAAAGTACACACCCAACCGGTTCATTGAAGCACCGTTTGGCGCGTTCCCTGTTTCTATACGCCATCTGTAATGGTTGGGTCGGTCCTGAAACCACCATTATTGAGTCCTCTTCCGGCAGCACCGCAGTATCGGAAGCCTACTTTGCCCGTTTGCTTGGCTTACCGTTTATTGCGGTCATGCCCAAAGGCACAGCTCGTAAAAAGATTGAGCAAATTGAGTTTTATGGTGGTCAGGCCCATCTGGTTGATCGCTCCGATCAGATCTATGCCGAATCGCATCGTCTGGCGAAAGAGTTAAACGGGCACTACATGGATCAGTTTACTTTCGCTGAACGCGCCACCGATTGGCGGGGTAACAACAACATCGCCAATGCCATCTTCAGCCAAATGGAACTGGAAGACCATCCGGTTCCAGCTTGGATTGTCATGAGCCCAGGTACTGGCGGCACCTCCGCGACCATTGGCCGTTTCATTCGCTACCAGAAACATGACACTAAGTTGTTGGTTGTAGACCCTGAAAACTCGGTTTTTCATGACTATTTTAAGACTGGTAATCTCAATATCACTTGCGATTGTGGCAGTAAAATTGAGGGCATTGGACGTCCTCGAGTGGAGCCTAGCTTCATTCCTGGCGTGGTGGACGAGATGCGCACCGTACCCGATGCAGCGTCTGTAGCCACTGCCCATTGGCTGGAAAAGATCCTCGGTCGCAAAGTCGGCGCTTCTACTGGTACTAACTTGTATGGTGTGTTGCAGCTGGCCAGCGAGATGAAAGCCCGTGGCGAAACAGGTTCTATCGTGACCCTTCTTTGTGACAGCGGCGAGCGTTATCTGGATACCTACTACAACAGCCAGTGGATTAAAGACAACATTGGCGATCTGCAGCCCTACATGGCCAAGCTGGAAACCTTCGAAGCCACTGGCCATATTAGCTAGTCAATTGCACAGAAAAAGAGACAAGCCCCGATTCGATCGGGGCTTTTCTGTATTTAATATTGGTCTTATATCGGAAGTGAGGGCTCGGTCGATAACGTAAATCCTCCAAGCACCTGTAAACCCTCCGATGATTCCCTGATGCACATCAGGGCCCAGCGTCATTAGAAAAAGCCACTGGCAACCGGCGTGCGCCGGCAAAGCGTTGGGAGGGCTCAGTCGATAACGTAAATCCTCCAAGCACCTGCAAACCCTCAGGTGATTCCCTGACGAACGTCAGGGCCCAGTGTCCTTGGTTTTGAATTCAGAAACGTCACTGGATACCGGCGTTCGCCGGCAAAGCGTTGGGAGGGCTCGGCCGATAACGCAAACCCTCCAAGCATCTGCAAACCCTCAGATGATTCCCTGACGCACGTCAGGGCCTAGTGTCCTTGAGCTTGAACTTTTAGAAATGCCACTGGATACCGGTGTTCGCCGGCAAAGCGTTGGGAGGGCACAGTCGATAACGCAAAGCCTCCAGACACCTGCAAACCCTCCGATGATTCCCTGACGAACATCAGAGCCCAGCGTCCTTGGTTTTGACTTTAATGGTTTTAAAAACCATGCCCAGTGTCCCCTTTCTCTAAATTGAGTATAACTATCTAATTTTGTTATATTATCTAGCTTGAGCTTAGGTTCGAATTGTCGCAGTTTAAAAATCAAGGACCTGTTGATGGAACAGAATTTATCCACCTCTCAATATGAAATCTTCAATCCACGCTTTGGGGATGGCGTAAACGTCGCACTAAAACATGAAGGCCAGAGCCTGTGCGTGGGTTTGGTGTCTGCCAAAGATGACGCCGCAGAAAGGGTTGAGAACATCAAAGAGTATGCTCGTAGCAAATCGAACTACAAGATCCTCGAGATGGATTTGGAAGACAGCTTCTATTTTGTTCTGTCCATCAACGGCAGCATGTCTCGCTCAGACATTTTGGCCATGAGTGACATGTTTGATACCAAGGACGAGGTGGAACAGCTTATAGAAGCTGTAATGCAGGCGTCTCAGACCGCAACCGTGGTTGATACTACCGAGCTCTAACTAGGAAGGTTTTATACGGTCTGATGAACACCAGACAATAGAGTAGGGCGCTCAAAGGAGCGCCTTTCCTGGATGTGATTCTACCCTAAGCCATTGATCTTTATAGTCGCTAAAGATGGGTGTCTACAGAAGCTGCGCAAACAAGTAATGCGGTAACCAGCCTGCGGATATCAGCAAGGTCAACCGCCGATCATTAGCTTGCTTTTGGTTCACTCATCAGGGCGATTATGCTGGATTTAAAACCCAGTATGTGTAGCCCTGTGCCTATTGACAGGAGGAATCATATCAACGCCTAAATCAGGTGCGCCGTAGGCGTCACCTGGATTTTCTTGTTAGCCGAACAATACTGGCAATTAACTCTGAAAGTTCAGAGTGTGGGTTCCTTTTTGATAATATTGACCTACACCATATTGATCATTATTTAGTGTCTTATCGACCATTGAAGTAGTCATTATGATTTGGAAATCATCTTTTATATCATTACAAAGTTCCACAATTATTTTTTGGAAATTTTGGCTTCTTTCCTCTCTCATTCCTTTATCTTCAATGTTATCAAACATTGAGAAGCAGGGTAGTCTAAATCCATCATCATTTATCGCAGTGAATAATGATGCCAAATGAAAAGTATTTTTCAATACCACATTTGAGCTTGCCGAAAAATTTGCCCTGTCATCGAGCCTCAAGCTGTCTGATGCAAAGTCGAAATCGAATCTTTGGGCTTTATCGAAGTCTTTCTCAACTCCACCATCTCGCTTTAATATTGAGACTACTTTTTCAGAGATGTTATTTCTAACAAATCTAACTCTTTGTTCTCTTCTTGCCTCTAAAATATTTAGCTTGTCTTGTTTTTTGGTTATTTCTTCTTGGAGTCTGTTCTTTTCTTTTCTTTTTAGATCTAGTTTCTCTGCCAGATCTATTTTGTCTCGATGGTTTTCAATTTGTGAAAGAATGAAGCCTTCTTCAGCTGCTAGTTTTGTTATTAAAGCTTCGTAATCACTTGATGTTGTACTTATCTTATTAAGATCTATTTTGAGACGGTTAAGTAGCTCTTTTTCTTTCTTTATTTTTGCGCTAAGACTAGATTTCAAATCTTTTTGGGTTTTTAGTATTTCTTGTGATTCAGAAATTTGAAAGTCAATCTGATTTAAAGATTCAATGTAGGTATCTTCTAGTGTGCTTGAGGTGTTTTCAGATTTGCACAAAGAACAGCTATTATTATGTTTGTCTTTAATTATCTCGCTATGACAACTAGGGCAATACCTAAAATCAATATCGTGAAGGCAGTTGTAGGTTGTTTTGGATACTTTTAAAGATGTTGCACGGATTTCTAGAGCTTTTAAAAAATCAATGCTTTCTGATATTTCATAATTGACAGCTATGTAGTCGGACTCAGTCTCATTGATAATACCTGCTTGCTTATCAATTTGCTTCTGTATTCTAAAAATTTCTTTGTTAACCTCAGTAGTTGAAGTATTTGAGGTAGTTTCTCTGAGTTTTATTCTCTTATTTGATATTTCTTGAAGATCACGATTTAGTGATTGTATATTGTTTTCTATTTCTTCTATGGATACCTTTATATTGGTTTGCCCTAAGACTGCGTATATGGTTTTCAGTTCATCATCTATTTTCTTGAAATTCTTTTCTGCTCGATATAGCTCTTGCCTGATTGAGTGTGCTTCCAGGTTATCGAAGCCGAAAAAATACTCGCCAATGGCTTTACGCATCGATTCAGTATCGTAAATGAATGGCTCTGTTCTAAATATTTTCGATGCAGGTGTATCTTGGTCGATATATAACAATCGAAGCATCTGATGAATAGTTAAAGAGTCATTTTCTTCTGTTACGTGTTGTTCCAAGCCAAGCAAGCTGAAAATTTGCATGGAATAGCTTTTTCTAATATCACTTTTTTTGTTCTTATAAGTTGTCCAACCTTCAGGTGACTGTAATGCTGATTCGTATTTTCCTTCGAAAATTTGAATAAATGGTTTGCTAGTTTCTTTCTCGATTAATCTTTTAAAAACATAGGGCTTTCTATTTATTTTTAATGCTATTGTGATCGATGTGCAATCTAAGGCCTCTCTTTTCCAACTGTTCTTCTTGATGTCGCCTCCAAGCCCATAAGATATCAACTCCATGATAGTGGACTTACCGGTACCATTGTCACCGCGAATAACATTTAAACCGGAGTGAAAAGTCTCATCATAAACAGACTTTATCCCTGAGTGGATTACTACTCTATCGATAATTAGTTTTGTGTTATTCATCATACTTAAACTCTAAAAGTCCGGAACGTTTTTTTAATCCTTGCGGACCACTCCAGTTTGTTTTTGCTAATCCAGATACTATGGTTTTGAATGCAGAGGTTTTAATAAAAAGGTCTTCGCTTATTTCATGTATTAACTGACTCGGGATATTTTCTTGTTTTAGTGATATATTCCTGTTCTCTCCTGATACTTTTACTATATCTTTAGCAACTAGGAGGCCAACGGCTGTATTGAATACTTCAGTCATTTGGAAAAAAACTCTTTTTTTATTTGATATTTTTTCAAATGGTTCTGGTATCGCTCCCTTCTTTATTTTG
This sequence comes from Ferrimonas aestuarii, assembly GCF_005116665.1. GTDB lineage: Bacteria > Pseudomonadota > Gammaproteobacteria > Enterobacterales > Shewanellaceae > Ferrimonas > Ferrimonas aestuarii. Next base: position 95,696 of record NZ_SWCJ01000015.1, read on the forward strand.
TACTCTTTTATATCTGACGGCCACGGCTGTATTTCGCTTATGAAGTGCGGAAAGTTATAGTAAAAATCGAGAAGACGTAACTTTTCTTTAGGTAATTCTTTGGTAGATAGAAGAATGCTTATGATTCTGTATTGGGTGTGATAAATATCTTTTGTTGGGTGGTATAAAATCATGGCTTCACCATTGAAGAAAGCAATTTCCGGTTAAAAGATACATCATCCCTCTAACTTGTTTAGGTGTTAATGTTGGGTCAGCTGCTGATACTTCATCAGCAAGAGGTTCAATAATCAATTTTGAAATAGCTAAATCTATTACATTTTGATCTGTCTTGCTTTCAATCATTGGGATTATTGTAGAGTTAAACTTCTCCTCAATTTTCCCCATTATGTTGAGATGTATGGCTGATGTGTGAGTGCATAGTTCATAGCGCATTAATCTACTGGCAAATTTCTTTTTGTATTCCTTTGCTGTTGGGATTAAATCTTCTCTGTTTCCCGCTTTAAGTTTATTCTCAAGTCCTATGATTTTTCTTCCTGGTCTTGGCGTTTGGTACTCTTCTAACTCTTCCTTGATGGCTATGAATTCTTTGCTTTCACAATCAACATTTTTATATCTATCAACAAGAAGTAATATTTGTTCCGGATTTACCTGGGGAGGCTCAAAGTTTAATTTGTATTGCGTATCTTTAGAACCAATAAATATATCACCATTGTCTGTGCTAACATTGCTTATTTGGTTTTCAGATATTGTCTGATTTTTTTCATTTATAGACTCAACTTGATCAGCAAGGAGTTCCATCAGCAGTTTTCTTTTTTCCATTGTGCTATCGTTTTCTTCCTATGAAAATATCGCCTTTTTTAGTTTTTGCTTTTGTTATCTTATTGTTGGATATCTCACCTGTTGATGAGGACTTATCCCCAATAAATATATCTCCAGTTTCTGTCTCTAAATCACTGGCTTCGTTTCCACTAATTGCGTCACTAGCATGACTTTGTGGCTTTTTACTAGCAATACCATAAAAAAGAACTGAAAATATAACGAGGAATGTCAAGATTGAAATAATAATCAGGTTGTTTGTGCTTATATCTGTTTCAATTAATTTAGGTAAGACCGTATAAGCAACAAAAGCTGCAATTGTTGGGATTGGTGCACTTTTTGCTGTTGTTTTTAATATTTCCATATTTTACTCGATAATGATGATGTACTCGGCTAACGCCTTGCTAAGGTGCAGCTAACCTACCACGAAACCCAAGCAAAGCCTCGTAAACACTGAAGCCGACCGAACCAAAAATGCCAAAGGTTAGATGTCACTCTTGAGCAATTTGTTAGCTAGCAGAGTGACGACGAGCTACTGCCTCATTCTCCATTACCACAAAATATGCATTGGGAGGCAATTTTTCATAGTCCACGGCCTCTCCTTTATGGCCTTGTGCCCCGACTAATGTACCAAGCTCTCTACAGTTATATACGACCTGCCACACACTATTTAACTTGATAAAACTAGCGCCAACACTGTCGGTGTAAATAGCTCTTTTCTTTGGGGATTTTTCTCTGTAGAACCATAATAAATATGGATACTGACCAGCACCTACTGCATTTTCCAACGCTTTCAGTTGAATATCTCGTAAAGTTTCACTTTGTTCATTTATGTTTAAGCCTTTAGCCCACCTGAGATTTACAGGGCATTCCCAACCGCAGTGAACATCTATATTTGATAGCATACGAAATTCACCTATTGGTTGTTTGGGTGGATATAATAAAATGCTAGCTTTCTTACGAGATGACGCACGGCGTAAGCGTACACCCTTTAATTCAGGAACATCGATCGTTGTATATTCTGACCAAAGGCTTTCCAACTGTTCTAACATGTTTAATCCTCTGTTGTGCTAGCTAACAGTATATTATGTCGAATTCCTAGTAAGTCCGAAGTCACATTATTACTTATCGGTCTTATAACCCCTATGTAACAATCCCTTGCGGTAGAATCCAACCTTTAAATAATGTTCCCGTGTTTATATGGGTCTATATAATTCGGTTTTCTAAGTCTTAACTCTTTGATTTCCCGAGATTCTAATGTCGAGAAAGTGAGTTTTCTAGTTTAGCTTTGGCTCACTTTCTCCATTTATTCGCTTAGACGAGTTATACCTGTAGATTTTCGCAGTATTGCCTTCAGTAACATCTGCTCAGATCCAAAGACTCTGGACCCTGACATTCGTCAGGGAGGCGGATAAGAGTCAATAGATCTTCTATAGCCTAATGATCCAAGCCTCTCGCCTTCACCAACCAGCTCAAACACCCCATCTGAGCTCTATTCAGTAAATGACCGCTAACCGCCAAAGCCTAAATACTCGGACTTTCTTGTTTTTCACCTAAAAATTCTAGGCAAGCTCCGCCATATCCTTGTTGCGCAGACAAGGATGAAAGATACTGATTTATAAGACTATTCTTGAGCTAATGCAGACGAATAACAACCGTATAAGTCACGGATTTTTGTAGGAAATTGGCCATAGTTGGCTTTAGTTAACGAACAGTGCTCGATTAGGTGGGCTTTGTTATCTTTTTAATTGATGTAAAAAGGCCCTCACTGCCAATTGGAGGCGAGAGGGCATCAAATCACTGGCATGACGGAAACAAGCTAGCTTGGGCAGACTCTGTGCGAGTTAGCTGCAGTTGTCTCAGCAGGGAAAGGAGAGAGTCACTTTGCTTCGTCGCACAGGTCCGCACAAGAGGGGGGATAAGCAGCAGTCTAGGTAGTGGCAAAATCTAACGACGCTGGCCACCCTGGGGGAGAGCGAAATGCCTGTGTCTGATTGCATCGTTAGATCATTTACCTTGGAACTGCGCTTATCTATTTTTTATAGCCAACTAACTGAACCAGGTAGGCGTGATGGCCATCTTTTAACTTCAGCATCTGGTCAATCTTGTCTCGATGAACGCCGCCAATGACTACGGCATTCATATCGTTGGTTCCCGCATACAGGTAGATATTCTGAGTAGAAAACGCCACTTGGTTGCCGTAATAGAAGTCCATGCCGTGGGCTTTTTCCATCGCTCGCTTCATCCCATCAGAGAACGACGCATCGTCGATGGTCATGATGAATACCACTGGTGCAGTGCCAACGACTTTCTGTGCTGATAAGCGGCCACGAATATCTTCAGACAGTACCTGTTGCAGCTGATGTTCTTCAGCTTGATAGTGATAGGTACCTTGCTCCATGGCAACATAGATGGCGATATCACCAAGTAGCGGTACGGTGCGGCCACCATTGTCACGGTTGATGCCTGCAGCGGCCCACAACAGGTTGCTTAAGTCCTGAGCTTCGATGGGCCTATTTGCAAATTTACGTACCGATTTTCGATTCTGCAGTGCTTGGCGCAGTGTCGCTGACTCGTCAATTTGGGGTTCAACAAGCTTAATGGTGGAATCGTTATCTGAGTGATCCAATTCATGAGCTTGGGCAAGATTGGCGGTTGTTGCTATTAGCCCTAAGGCTAGAAATGCTGCGAGTGTACGTTTCACGGGTACTGCCTAGTTATGATTATTGGAAGAGTGAAGCCCCCGACTTGCTAGTGTCGCAAACAGAAGGCTACTAGCATCGCAGTCAAGTGGGCTTATCAAAGGTACAGTTACATCCTATGGGCTAACGGCTTGAGAGTCGGTAAACGAATCTACGTAATCTGGATACAAAAATACGAAGTGACGGATTTATAGATAAAAAACGCCCTCAACCGAGGGCGTTTGTGGTTAGCATTGCTTTAAACGACTAACCCAGCTTAGCGGGAAAGCGTTTATATAGGGTTGGCAGTACCAACAGGGTTAGGGCGGTGGAGGTTACCAAGCCGCCGATGATCACAATCGCCAGCGGCCGTTGCACCTCTGAGCCAACGCCGGTAGAGAGAATGACCGGAATCAGTCCCAAGGCCGAGGTGAGGGCGGTCATCAATACCGGTCGCAGGCGGCTGATGGCTCCTTCAAAGGCGGCAATGGCCACCGCTTCACCGGCGCGAACCCGCTGGTTAATGGCGTCCACCAGCACTACGCCGTTTAGCACCGCCACACCGAATAGGGTGATAAAACCGATGGAGCTGGGCACCGACAGATAGGTTCCGGTGAACAGCAGCGCCAATACGCCGCCAATCAGTGCCAGCGGCACGTTGGCCATAACCAGCAGTGACTGCTGAATGCTGCCGAAGGAGAAGTAGAGCAGCAGGGCGATTAGAGCGATGGAGATTGGCACCACCACCGTTAAGCGCTGCTGCGCCCGCTGCTGGCTTTCATATTGGCCACCCACTTTAACGGCGTAGCCTGCGGGCAGGTCGGCATTGGCGTTGACCGTGGCGTAGATGTCGTCCACCACTGAGCCCATGTCTCGGCCAGAAACGTTGGCCTGAATCACCACTCGGCGCTGCACGTCATCACGGCGGATGTTTGGCGGCGCACTCTCCATGCCGATGTCGGCCACATCCCCAAGGCGAACTTGGCTGCCATCGGGGGCGAAGATAAGCAGGTTGGCTAGCTTCTCTGGGCTGTCACGGAACTGCTTGGCGTAGCGAAGCTGAATGTCGTAACGGGCGTTGCCGTCGATCACCTGACCGGCGGCTCGGCCACCGATGCCGTCAGACACCAGTTGCAGCACTTGATCGACACTGATGCCATAGCGGGCCAGCTTGTCTCGATTGGGGCGCACCACCAGTTGCAGTTCGCCCTGGATCTGCTCCATGGAGACATCCACCGCCCCGTCAATCTGTTTCACCAGATTTTCAATCTGCTTGCCCTTTTCAGCCAGCACCTGCAGATCCGGGCCAAACAGCTTCACTGCCAGTTGGGCACGTACCCCAGATAGCAGCTCGTCCACTCGGGTGGCGATGGGCTGGGAGAAGGTGTAGAGCAAACCGGGGAACACACTTAGACGTTCGTTCATGATGCGCTGCAGCTCAAAGCGATCTTCGGCGGTGGTCCACTGGGAGACTGGTTTTAGGCCGACGTAGATCTCGATGTTGTTGATGGGCTCTGGGTCGCCGCCCAGCTCGGCCGCACCAACACGGCTTAGGGCGTACTCCACCTCAGGGAAGCTCATCAGAATCGATTCCAGCTTGGGCGCCACGATGTTAAGTGAGGTGTTGAGGTTGGCCGTAGGTGCAAGGGTCACCCGAATGTTGATGGTGCCTTCCTCAAGCTCTGGCACAAACTCTGTACCCAAGTTGGGAACCAGGCTCATGGTGCCCACAAAGGCGATAATCGCCGCTGCCATCACCGCTTTGGGTTTGTCGATAACCACGTTGAGCAGGTTTCGATAGCCACGTTCAAGGGGCGTAACAACCGGGCTTTGACGGAAACGGACGCCGTTTTTAAACAGCATGGTGGCCAGTGCTGGCACCACCAACAGCGCCACGATGAGGGCGGAGATCATCGCCAAAATGATGCTGACCGCCATCGGCTGGAACATCTTGCCTTCCACCCCTTCTAGAGTGAACAGCGGCGCAAACACCACAATGATGATGGTGGTGGCGAAGAACACTGGGCTGGCTACCTCTTGGGCTGCGGCTTTGACTCGATCGCTGATGCTGTGGCGAGAGTTTTGGCTGTCATCCGACTGGCTCAGGTGTTTGAAGATGTTCTCCACCATCACCACTGAGCCGTCCACCAGCATGCCGATGGCCACGGCTAAACCACCTAAAGACATCAGGTTGGCGGAGGCGCCGAAGTAGGCCATTACCATTAGGGCAATGCCGATGGAGACCGGAATCGACAGCAGCACCAAGGTGGTGGCTCTGAGATTTAGTAGGAACAGCGCCAAAATCACAATGATGAAGCCAAAGGCGATCAGCAGGGCATCGCGCACGGTTTTCACCGCTTTGCTCACCAGATCGGCGTTGTCGTAGTAGGGCTCAAAGGTTACGCCCTGTGGCAGCGCCTGCTGGATCAGTGGAATACGAGCGGAGATGTCGTCGATGGTGGCCTTGGTGTTGGCGCCCATGCGCTTTAGCACCACGCCGGAGACCACTTCACCGAGCTGCTGCACCTCGCCATTGTCGTCTCGACGAGTCATCGATACTGCCCCTACTCGAATTTCACTGCCAAACTTCACCTCGGCGATGTCATCGATGGTGATCGGGGTGCCGTTGATCGCTTTAAGTGGCAGCAGTTCGATGGCGGTCAGGCCCGCTTCGCCGCTGGGAATAAAACCATAGCCACGCACCACAAACTGCTCATTGCCTCTGGGCATAAACCAGCCGCCGGTGTTGCGGTTGTTGCCCTCAAGGGTTTGCTGCACGTCGTCCAGCGTTAGCCCGTAGGCCTGCATCTTGGTGGGATCCAGCTGCACCTGATATTGGCGCACTTCGCCGCCAAATGAGAGCACCTGAGTGACCCCTTCCACCGGCATCAGCATCAGCTTGACCAGATAGTCGTTGAGGCCACGCAGGTCCATGGCGTCATAGCCGCTGCCAGGTTCCGCTCGAAGCAAGTATTGATACACCTGACCTAAGCCGGAGGTGTTTGGCCCCATCTCTGGGGTGCCCACGCCATCGGGAATGCTCTCCTGAGCCGCTTGCAGCTGCTCGAACACCTGTTGGCGAGCAAAGTAGATGTCGGTTCCCTCTTCGAACACCACGGTGACCACAGACAGGCCGGTTCGAGAAAGCGAGCGCACCTCGGTGACCGCTGGCAGCGAGTACATGGAGCCTTCGATGGGGTAGGTGATAAGCTGCTCCACCTCTTCTGAGGCCAGCCCTTCCGCTTGGGTGTTTACCGTTACCTGCACGTTGGTGACGTCAGGAAAGGCATCCAAGTTGAGCTTGGGCAGCATCGCCACCACTCCAAATAGGGTGGCGATCAGCGCAATAAGTACGATCAGTCGGTTACGAACCGCTGATGCGATAAGCGAATTAAGCATATGCGGTCCTATTAGTGGTTGTGGATGTCTAGGCCGGACTTATTCAGCTCAGAGGTGAGGAAGAACGCGCCTTCGGTCACCACCTGGCTGCCCATGGGGATGCCAGCAATCAGGTTCTGCTTGGCCATGGAGTCCAGCACCGTGACCTCGGTGGCTTGGTAGGACTCGCCATCATAGAGGTACACCACCCAGTCGCCGTCGGCACCTCGGCTTAAGGCCGAGTCCGGAACTACGATGCCGGTGCGGTGGTTCTGGCACAGATATGCGGTGGCAAACTGGCCAACATGCAGCCGATGATCTGGGTTTTGCACCTCAAGGCGCAGCGATTCGGTGCGGGTTTGGGCATCCAGTTGATGGTCGCGGCCAATCACCTTGGCTTGATACAGCTGATCTTCCACCTGCAGCGACAGGGTTTGGCCAATATGAACCGAGCCCGATTGACTGGGCGACAGCTGAGCGTTGGCCCACAACACCTTCTCGTTGGTAAGTACCATCAACGGGGTCAGTGCGGGCAGGTTTTGCTGCATCACCGAGTTGTCTTGCTGCACGGTGCCCCCATGGGGCGCTAGCAGGGTGAACTGGCCAAGTCGGGTGCTGGGTTCGTTTAGCTTATCGATTTGGGTTTGGGTCATGCCCAAGGCCAACAGGTTCTGCAGGCTGGTTTCCACGTCGATGCGCGCTTGCTGGAAGCGGCTGGCAGAGATGGCTTTTTTGCCAAGGGATTGCACCCGCTGCCACTCCGCTTCGGCCAACAGGTATTGCCCCTGTGCATCAGCAATGGCGCTAGAGGCCAGAGTGAGCAGGGCATCTCCTTGATGCACCTCTTGCCCCGGATTGACGTGACGGGCGATCACTCTGGCATCCACCGGCAGCGACAGTTGGCTGGTCAGGTTGGGGTTGGTGAGCAGCTGCGCTGGAATCGGCTGAGTAAAGTTGAAGTGGGATTCCACCACGGTAGACACCACAATGCCTGCCATGACGCTTTGCTGGGCGCTTAGGTGTAGGCCCTCTTCGCTGTGATCGTGCCCCTCTTCCTCTTCGCCATGAACATCGCTTTCGCTGCCGTGACCATGGTCATCGTCATGAACATCATCTTGGTCGCCATGCTGGTGATCGCCGCTTTCCTGATGGGGGGCACCGTCGTGGTCGTGATCATCAACTTGATGGTCACTATCGGCGGCAAACAGCGCAGACTGGGTTTCTGCTGGGGTTTGAGCTTTAGATTGTACTTTAGTTTGTGAATTCGCTTGTGCCGGGCCGTGGTCATGGCCGTCGCCAGCGATGGAGTAGGCGGAGCCAAATGCCAACATAAGGGCGGCGGCTACCGCAGTGATTTTGGTTGTTGTTAGTGCCATATTCATCAAAAGGTTTCCTTAAATTCCGCTTTGGCTGGCGTGCGCTTGCAGCCAGCTTTCCAGTTCGCCACGTTCGGCCATCATCTCAATCCACAAGCTGGCCTTTTCGGCGCTGAGCTCGCTACCGGCGGCATAGGTATCGGTGAGCTGCTGCTGTGATTGCAGGTACTGGCTGGTGGGCAGTTCTCCGGCGCGCCATAGGCGCTCTAATAGCCCTTGGCTGTCACCCAGAGAGTCTTGGGTCAGTTGTTGCCATTGGCGCAAACTGCTGGCGACCGCCAGATATTGGGTTTTTAAGGCATCTAAGTTGATCTTTAGATTGCGCTGGCTGGCGAGGTATTGTTTCTCCGCCACCACAATCTGCTGATTGGCTTCGGCGATCTCTCCTTGGTACTGGTTTCTCACGTTTAAGGGCATCGATACCCCAAGCTGGAAACTGGTGTCGTCTTTGTTGGCTTTTGCCCCAAGGCTAACGCTGGGGTCGGCCTTGGCTTCCACTTTGGATAACTCGAACTGCGCCCGTGCCGCCAACACTTGCTGATATTGGGTCTTCATCGGTGCCAATTGCGGCGTGACTTCGGTGGAGGGCAGAGTTGCTCCTTGGGTGATGGCAGGCATCGCAAGGGCGGTGTCGCCTCCGGCCAGTTTCAGGCCACGCTGAGCTTGAGCGAGGGCCACTTTGGCATCGGAGCGATTGGCGCTGATGCGAGCCAGCTCCAACTGCAGCAGTTGGCTGTCCAGGGGTGCTAATTCGCCAGCGTTCGCCATCTGTTTGGCAAGCGCTAACATGGCCTCGGTACGCTCAAACTGAAGCTGAGCGTAGCCGTCGAGTTCACCGGCTTGGCGCAGGTTAACCCAAGCAGTGAGCAAGGTTGCCAGCGCCTGATTTCGGGCCAGTTGGTATTCGGTTTGGGCTGACAGTGCCAGCAACTGAGCGCTGCGGCTGCGATAGCCGCGTTTGTCGGCCCAATCGATGGCTTGGGACACCGACAGGGTGTAATCCTCAGGGTCGGTATCGTGGCCGATGCTCTCCACATCAAAGGAGAGCTCTGGGTTATACAGCGGCTGTTCCGCGGTGTGGGTGGCCAACTCGGCGGCAGCCAGTTGGGCTTTCTGAGCTTGGATTTCCGGCAAGGCATCAAGCTGGGCCAAGGCACTGGCGGCAAACTCAGATAGCTGGGTTTGCGTTACGCCAGCGGCTTGGTGGGCGCTGACCGACATGGCAGCGCTCACGCTCACGGCCAGTAAGGCAGTGCGTAAACAAAGGGTAGACATAACCTGTTCCTACTTTGAGACCAATCAGAATCAGCACCTGATCGCATTTGGCGGCCATCAGCTTTATCTGACTGGTCCGACTCAGCGCTTGGGCTGAGTTCAAAACAAACGTTCGATTTGGAAAACAGAGTCAATCTGATTGAGGTTGCTCTAGAGCTCGTTGCTCTGGCCCGTCACTTTGGCCCCGTAAACCCCGGGTACCGCCAAAAGCCAGCAAAGGGCTAACGCGCAGGCACGGGCAACGGCCGCCTAACAAGACGGTGGTGTAAAGCTCAAATCAGATTGAAGTAGGAGTCAGGCGATGGGAGGCCGGTCGAGGGGCGGAGCAATTTCACCGGTGTAGTCCAGCGTGCGCCAGTGGGGTTTAGGCTCACAACCTGAGCTAATAAGTGGTGATTTTACAATGACGCCAAAGTGGCCAGCGCTGCAGTGATGGTGCAGGCAGCTTTCCCCTTCGGCGTGCTTATGCTCACCTTCATCGTGGCTGTGGTGGCCAACTTGGTTGTGCTGAGCGTTGTCGAAATGCAGCTCGATGGTGTCACCAAAATGCACATGACGACCTTCCAGCACCGCATTGGCGGTCTGGCTAAGTAGCGTCAGCACTATGAGTATCATCAAGCGTTTCATCTAAGAGGGTATTTCTCAATTGGATATTTTCGGATGCTATCAGTCTAGTTTCAGATTTAAAAGGAGTTTAATCACGGAAATTGGAATCACTCGCATTTGAGTTTTAACCCAGCGCGCTGGGTGGTGCTGACTATACTCAAAATATTGAGCTAATTAGGCAAAACCATGGAGTGATGATGAAAGCAAAACTGACTGTTGCAGTGGCAGCGTTAGCCTGTCAGCCCCTGCTCGCCGCGGATTTTCTGGCCATCCCAAAAGAGAGTGGTTGGAGCGGTTATGCCGGTGCTGGCATGGGTTACTATGAACTGCAGTCCAATTTTGTGGCTGGCAATGGATTGCGAGATCTTGGGGATCGTAACGGCGATGGCTTGAATGCGGCACCAGAAACCACAGGCGATTGGTGGCCACAGCCGGTGGTGGATCTGCGCTACACCTTCGGCGACAGCGGTACGCAGCTGTTTTTGGGTAACCTGATTCAAGACCAAGTGCGCTTGGATTGGACCCAGCAACTGGGTGTGCGCCAACGGGTGGGCGACTGGGGCATTGTTGGCTTAAGTGCGCTGTTTTCAACGGTGCCGACCAAGGTGTGGGATGACCCCTACAACCTGGGTGAGCGTGGACGAACCGACCGTGATTCCCGAGGGGTGAGGCTCTCTTGGGATGGCATTGCTGGCTCCACCGTCGGTGCCAACTACAGCTTCCGTAAAATCGATGTGGACAACGACATCGCCGGCGATTCGCTGATTTTGACCTCTCGCATCAGTGATGATGAAACCCAATTGCTGGAACGGGACGGCAACAACCACTATCTGGAGCTCTATGCCCGCTGGCAATTAAGCCAACGCCAACAGTTGATTCCGGCCATCAGTTACAATATCCGCGATCGTGATGGCGGCGCAGAAAAGGGCGATGGCAAAGGCTTTCAGGTGACCTATGTGTTCATCAGCAAAGCCTACAGTTTCACTACTACCGGCTATGTTGGCAGTCGAGATTATGACCAAGATAACCCGGTTTACGATCGCAAAGCCGATGCCGACGAGTACGGCATCAATGCCATCGGCTTCTGGCACAACCCTTTGGGGTTCGAGAATTGGGAGGCGCGTTTTAGTTTGACCTACGTGGAGTCCGATTCTGACATCCGCTTCTACGACAGCAGTCTGTATGGCGGCGGTATCTCCTTGGTTTATAAGCTTCGGTAGCCTCTGGCTATGCGAACGTGGTTAGCGTGGATGTTCTGTTGGGCCAGTCTTGTGCTGGCCCCGGCGTCTGCGCTCGAGTTAACTGAGGCGGAACGCGCTTGGCTGGCGGGCCATCAAAGTGTGGCGGTGGGCGTTTCCGATTGGAAGCCGGTGTTCTACATGCAGGACAACGGCGAGCCGGGGGGCGTCACCTTTGGCTATCTGGAGCTTATCTCTCAAAAAACTGGCCTGAAATTTCATTATGAGGAGCGCCCCTGGCTGGAGCTGTTAAGCGGCATTCGTCAGCGCAGTTTAGACGTTCTGCCTGCCATCTACTTTGCCGAGGAGCGGCAAGATTACGGTCTGTTTAGTCAGCCTTTTTATGATGTTAAAGAGTTTCTCTACATTAAAGCCAATAATCAGGAGATAAACGGCTTTAGAGATCTCAAGGGTAAGCGCTTGGCTTTGGTTGCCGGTTATGAGAGTTGGGGCCGAATTCAGAAGCGATTTCCAGAGATTGAATTGGTGGCCGCAGACGATCTGTTGGGTGCCATCAATAAGGTGTTAAACGGCGAAGCCGATGCGCTGTTTGAAGCTCAGGTGGTGGTGGAACAAACCCTCAATGACTCGCTGATGGGCGGTCTGAAAGGGATTTATCAAGACAGTTTCGAAGACATTCCGCTCTATTTTTTCACCCGCAGCGACCAGCCGCTTCTGGCCAGCATTTTGCAAAAGGGGATGGACGCCATCACCAGCGAAGAGAAGCGGGTGATTCAAAACCAATGGTTTATTAGCGGTGCTCCCCGACCGGATGATTCCTCGGCATTTGACGATCTGCGCTGGCTAACTCTGCTGTTGGTGCTGGTTATCGCTTTCCTGCTGTTGGTGGCCAAACTGCTGCAGCGCTATGTGCATTCCGAGCGAGCGGAGCTGCAGTTTGGTTCGCCGCGATTTGGCCAACTGGTGCTGATTGGGCTTGGTGCCTTTGTCACCTTTGTGATCGCCATGAGCAGTTTGATGCTGGATTACAACAAAGAGGTGCTGAAGGAGCGTACCCACATCTCGCTGGAGGTCATTGCCACGTCAGTGGTGGAGAACCTAGAGAACTTGGTGGGTAGCCACCAACAGGCATTGGCCTTGGTGACTCGAAATCCGGAGTTTGTTGGAGTGGTGGATCGCTTGCTTGAGGTTGACACCACTGCCGAGGCGCTCGTCAGCGCACCTGAGCAGGGCGTGCTGCGGCAGCAGCTCACCTCTCTCAACAGCATTTTGGGGGATTTGGGGTTCTACCTGATTGACCTTGATGGCATCAATATTGCCGCCAACACCGACCAAGCGTTGGGGCAGATAAATTTGATTGCTCGTCGTCAACCCAAACGCTTCGCTCAGATGACCTCGGGGCAAAGCCTGTTTGTGCCGCCGCTGCCCTCCCAGACCCCAAATGAATTCGAGATGTTTGTGTCGGTGCCCATCTTTAATCGCTATGGCAAGGTGATCGCCGTATTGGCGGAGCGTTTGGATCCTAAAAAGGACTTCAATGATCTGATTCAATCTGGGCGAGTGGGAGAGACCGGAGAGACTTACGTCATTGACCGTTCCGGACTGCTGCTCTCCAAAAGCCGCTTTGAAGCGATGCTGATTGCCTCGGGCCAGCTTCAGCCCGGGCGCACCAGCATGCGAGCCTTTTCGGTGCGAGATCCAGGAGCGGATCTGACTCTGGGGGAACCTGCCATTGCTGGCCATCGCCCCCTCACCAAGATGGCAGCCAGTATCGCCCTTGGTCAGGACGGTTATTCCCTAGAGGGCTATCGAGATTATCGCGGCGTACCGGTGGTTGGGGTGTGGAAGTGGAGCGATCTGCTTGGCATCGGTTTGACTACCGAGATGGATGAAGCGGAAGCGCTGGTCTCCTTCCATGCGCTGCGTTCCACCCTCGCACTGGTGTTGGGCAGCACGCTCATCTGCGCTATTGCCGCGATTCTGTTTACCTTAAATCTGGGTAAAAACGCCAACTTAAAATTGGCTCGGGCAAAGTCAGATCTGGACCGGCGAGTAAAACAGCGTACGGCGGAGTTGAGCGATTCCGAAGAGAAGGTACGGCTGCTGCTCAGTTCGGTGGGCCGAGGCATATTGGGCTGTGATATTGCTGGGAACATCAACTTTGTTAATCCCGCGGCGCTGACCATTCTCGGATACGCCGAGTCGGAATTGGTGGCTCAGCCGTTTGAATCAACCTTGCTGACGCGGCAACAACCGATCGGCCCTCCTGCTCCCAGCTTACTGGCCAGTACCCTGTTGTCCGGCGAAATTCGCTACAGCGATGAGCTGCTGCTTCGACGAAAAGATGGCGAGGTATTTAGCGCCGAGTACGCCACTCACCCCATCACCAAGCAGGGGCAGATCTTGGGCGCGGTGGTGGTGTTCAGTGACATCACTGAGCGCAAAGCCATGGAGCGGGACTTGGCGGATGCCAAGCGTGACGCCGAGCAAGCTTCTAAAGCCAAAAGTGAGTTTCTGGCCAACATGAGCCATGAAATTCGAACGCCCATGAATGCCATCATCGGCATGTCCTATCTGGCTTTGGAAACCGAGCTGTCCCGCAAGCAGCGCTCCTACATCGATAAGGTGCATCGCTCCGCCGAATCTCTACTCGGCATCATCAATGACATTCTGGATTTTTCAAAGATTGAAGCGGGCAAGATGGCGCTGGAATCGACGCCGTTTTATCTGGATGACGTGTTCTCATCCCTCTCCAACTTAATTGCCCTGAAAGCGGAAGAGAAGGGGCTCGAGCTGCTGTTCGACGTTGGCTCCGATGTGCCCCAAGCGCTCATTGGCGATCCACTTCGCCTTGGGCAGGTGCTGACCAATTTGGGCAACAACGCCATTAAGTTTACCGAGGCGGGGGAGATCGTCCTACGAGTCAGTTTGGCTGGCGGCAGCGATGCCAGTGTGCGACTTAAGTTTGAGGTGATCGACACCGGCATCGGCATGACGCAAGAGCAGCAGCAGCGGCTGTTCCAAGCGTTCAGCCAAGCGGACAGCTCCACCACTCGTAAGTATGGCGGCACCGGCTTGGGGTTAACCATCAGTAAAACCCTGACCGAACTGATGGGTGGCGAGATTGAGGTTCAAAGCCAACATGGCAAGGGCAGTATTTTTGCGTTTACCGCCGAATTTGTGCTGCAGCAGAACCCGGCGAAGCGCACCGAATTTGATGAACACCTACTTAAAGATCGCACGGCGGTGGTGGTGGATGATAACGACGCGGCGCGGCAGATTCTGCAAACCATGCTTGAAAGCCTTGGTATGCAGGTGACCAGCTTTGACTCGGCCACGGCGGCATTGGCGTGGTTAGCGGATCACGCCTGCGAGCTGCTGTTTGTGGATTGGAAGATGCCCCAGTTAGACGGCTTTGAGTCGGTTGCGCGGTTTCAGCGCCAGCATCCGGATAGTGATACTCGCGTCATCATGGTTACCGCCTATGGCCGTGAAGAAGCGATTCAGGAGGGGCTGGATCATGGTCAGCGACTGGATGGCGTACTGAGCAAGCCTATCACCCCATCAAGCTTGCTGGATGCCATTGGTGAGGCGCGCGGTCATGCCATCGTCAGTAATGTGAAACGCTCAGAGCGGCGCATCAAAACGGCAGATCTTCGGGCCAAGCTTCGCGGCGCTCGGGTGATGCTGGTGGAAGACAATGAGATTAATCAGGAGCTGGCTAAAGAGTTACTCAATCGCAGCGGCATTGAGGTGGTGGTCTGTGGCGATGGTCAACAGGCGCTGGATTATTTGGCTAAGGATAGCCAGTTTGATCTGATCTTAATGGACGTGCAGATGCCGGTCATGGATGGGTATCTGGCCACGGAGCAGATCCGCAGCAATGACCAGTGGCAGGCGCTGCCGATTATCGCCATGACCGCCAACGTGATGAGCCGGGATCTTAAGCGAGCCTTAGATGCGGGCATGAACGATCACATCGGTAAGCCCATCGACATTAAGGAGATGTTTGCCACCTTAGGCCGCTGGATTGAGCCGAAGGCCAACAACGACATAGAAGTAGAGGCAAAGGTTAGTAACGTCTCGACTCCGGTCAGTGGCGATATCGGTTCGTTAGAGCGGCTGTCTGAGCACCTTGATGTGGAGCACCTGCAAACCATCACCCAATCTAACGAGGCGCTGATCTCCAAGTTATTGCGCCATTTTGCTCAAGAACATCGTGATTTTGTTGAGCGTTATCGCACGCTTAACCCAGAGCAGGGCAAGCACGCGGCTCATACCTTGAAAGGCGTAGCGGGCAATTTGGGAGCAACCCAGATTGGCGAGCTGGCGCTGCAACTTGAGTCGACACCGCCGGAGCGCGCCAACGACATCTTGGTAAAGCTGGATACCGCCCTGATTGGCTTTTGCCAAAGTATCGATGGCTTCCTTAGAGCCAAAAAAGCGCAGCCTCGGCAATCGATGGTGAACTTACAAAACGAGCGTCATGAGCTACTTAAACACCTGAACCAACTGCTCGGTGACGACGATACCGAAGCGGTGGAGCTGCTGGATGAGCTGATCACTCAGGAGCAAGACCCATCAATTAAGCGCAAATTGACTAAAATTGCTGATGCGGCAGAGCAGTTTGATTTTGAGCTGGCTCTGGAGCGGCTGCGGCAGTTGGCCTCAGACAACCAATGGGTGCTGGAGGGGTAGGTGGACAGCTTAACGTTATTGGTGGTGGACGATAATCCGGAGAACATCAACCTGCTGTCGGCAGTGCTTCGGGACGACTACAAGGTGAAGGCCGCAACCAGTGGGGAAAAGGCGCTGAAAATTGCCGACAAAACGCCCCAGCCCAGCATGATTCTGTTGGATGTGATGATGCCGGAGATGGATGGGTTTGAGGTGTGTCGCCGGCTGAAATCAAACCCCAGAACCCGGCATATTCCGGTGATCTTTGTCACTGCAAAAATCGCCGTAGAGGATGAAACCAAAGGGTTACAGTTGGGGGCGGTGGATTACATCACCAAGCCCATCAACCCAACCTTGGTGAAGATGCGCGTTCGGACTCAACTGGCGCTGTTTGACCAGAATCAGGAGCTCAAGCGCCAAGTGTCTGAAACCACCAAAGAGCTTCACGACAGCCGGTTGTCGGTGATCCAAACCCTCGGCCGAGCCGCGGAGTACAAAGACAACGAAACCGGCCTGCACGTCATTCGCATGAGCCACTATTCTCGCTTGATTGCCGAGCAGCTAAGCGGTGACGAGTATTGGACCGAACTGCTGTTTCACGCCTCTCCCATGCACGACATTGGCAAAATCGGCATTGTGGACGCCATCTTAAGAAAGCCGGAGCGTCTAGATGGTGAAGAGTGGGAGGAGATGAAACGCCACTCGGAGTATGGCGCCGATATCTTGGCCAATCACACCTCAGAGCTGCTGGTGATGGCGCGGGAGATCGCCTTGGCTCATCACGAAAAGTGGGACGGCAGTGGGTATCCCAATGGCTTGAAAGCCGAGGCGATTCCACTGTCGGCGCGGATTGTGGCCATTGCCGATGTGTTCGATGCCCTGACCTCCGTTAGACCCTACAAAAGAGCGTGGTCGGTGGAGGACGCGGTGAGCTTCATCGAAGCCCACGCGGGCAGCCATTTTGACCCCAGTTTGGTTAAGCTGTTTCTAAATTGCTTGCCTCAAGTGCTGGAGATCAAAGCGCAGTTTTCGGGTTAGAGGGTTCAGGCAAGGTCAGGGTGGCCACACAGCCTCCCTGTTCGCCATTGGCAAGCTCCATCTGCCAACCATAGCGCTGACACAGATCTTCCACAATCATCAGACCTAGGCCGTGGCCGCCACAGGTGGCCTGATCAAGCCCCGGCCCTTGGTCGGTTACCGTGATGGTATTGCCCAAACTCTTTAGCTCGACAACGCCCTCGGCGGTGGCGCCCAGAGCATTTCGAATCAGGTTGCCGAGAATCATCTTAACGACTGCGGGCTCTGCCTGAGTCCAGGGCTCGTCGACGGCCTTCAATTTCAGTTCGATGGGCTTGTTGGCGGTACCAGCCATCTCACTTTCCACCAACTCTTCCAACTCTTCACGCTCGATTTTACGCCACAGGTTTGGGGTATCGTCACGCTCATACTTCACAAGAGAGAGCAGGGCATCCACCATGGTTTGCATGCCGTAGGTGGCTTCTAAGATGCGGTTTTTCTGCCGCTTCAAGAACTCCTCTTTGGTGGAGCGTCCCAGCAGTTTGGCGGCGCCGTTGACGATGGTCAGGGGCGTTTTAAGCTCGTGACTGGCGTAGCGGGCAAAGGCTTGCTCTCGCTGAACCCGCAGGTTCAGTTCATGGCGGTAGTGATTGATGGAGTCGGTGAGCTCGATAAATTCTTTGGCGGCAGTGGATTCCACCGTGATCTCAAACTTGGGGTCGACGGCGGCCTGCTGCAATTGCTCGCTGATCTCCTTAAGGGGCTGAATTAGGCGGCGCGTGAGCATTGCCAGAATGAAACCGGATATCGCCAGCACCACTAAGGTGACGGCCAACACGATGAGAGTCAGCACTACCTCTTCATCTTCGCTCATCTCTACCGCTTCGATTTTGGAAACCAGCACCAATGGGTAACGCACGCCATTTTTGGTGAAGTGGGTAACCGATAAAAATACCGAGCCAAATTCTGGGTGCAGCTCTTCGGCAAACTCCTCCAGCTCAAGGTATTCCCGCGGCACAAACTCCGGCACGTCATCGAGGCGGTCGTAAGCGTAGGTGATGCGGTCGATGGGCAGCGGACCGGTGGCGCCGGTCAGGTAACGGGATAATGCCACCTCTTGCGCCATCATGTTCATCTGGGCGTTAACCGTATCCTCCCCGAGGTGGAAGGTGTAGCTGAACAGAAGCTGGATTGAGATCCCGAGCAGCAGGGCGAAACCGATGAACAGCGCCATCAGCCGAGCGCTCATTGAGCGCACGTTACGAAAAGCCTTGATGATCATTTCGGGGTGTCCAAACGGAAGCCGACTTTGGGTACGGTGATCAAAAGCGGCGTCGCAAAGGGTTTATCCAACTGATTTCGAAGCTGATAGATGTGGCTACGAAGCACGTCGTTGTTTGGCGGTGCGTCGCCCCAAATGGCATCGGTAAGCTGATCTCTGGTCACCAGATCTGGGCTGGCGGTCGCCAACACATTGAGAATTTTATAGGTCGTGGGATTCAGGGCCAAGCGCTGGCCTTGGCGGCTGGCGGTTCTGGCCTTGGTGTCGATCTCAAGATCGCCCACCACGATGGTGCTGGTGGCCAACTGCCCTCGATAACGGCGAATAAGCGCCAACAAGCGCACTTCAACAATGTCGATATCAAAGGGTTTGGTGAGGTAGTCATCGGCACCACACTCAAAGCCTGAAAGGGTATCACCGCGGTCGCTAAGTGCGGTCAGCATTAAGACCGGGGTGGTATTGCCCGCTTCACGTAGGCGTTTGCACACCTCAAAGCCGTCCATGCGCGGTAGCATCAGATCCAAAATGATGGCATCAAAATCGTTATTGGTGGCCAGCTCCAACCCCAAAACACCGTTATCGGCGTAATCCAGCTCCACATCTAGGGCTTCAAAGTAGTCGAACAGAATGCCGGCGATGTCTCGATTGTCTTCCACGAGAAGGATTTTGCATTTGGAGAGAGAGTTCATCTGGAGGTCACCAAGGTAGAGTTACGATCATTGTATTTTGGCCCCGTGAAAAAGTTGTGGATGACATTAATTTCACAGGTGGCTCCTTAACATGTAAGCAATTATTCAGGCGCTTGCGCCGAAATCGACTACAAGCAGGTACTTACATGATCAAAGCACAGCCGCAAGGGGCACAAAAACGTCCCCTGATATTATCGGTTATTGTACCGGTCTACAATGAATCCGAAGGGCTTGCCTACACCCATAAGCGTTTGACTCAGGTGCTGGATGCCATCCCGGAGCGTTGTGAAATCATCTACATCGATGATGGCAGTAAAGACAACAGCTGGGAGTTGGTGCAATCATTGCCAAGCTCCTCCAGTGATCATGTGGGCATTACCTTAAGTCGTAATTTCGGCAAAGAAGCGGCCATGAGTGCGGGCCTGCAGCAGAGCCGAGGCGAAGCGGTTATCTTGATTGACGCGGATCTGCAAGATCCGCCAGAGCTGATTCCCCAAATGTTAGAGGCATGGCGCGGCGGTGTTGATGTGGTCAACATGAAACGCCGGGAGCGCTTGGGAGAGAGCTGGTTTAAGCGCTTTACCGCGGGCAGCTTCTACAAGGTGATGAACTGGGCATCGGATGTGCCGATTCCTGAAAACGTGGGTGATTTCCGCTTGATGAGTCGACAAGTGGTGGATCACATCAATCAGCTTCCTGAGACCAACCGCTACATGAAAGGCCTGTTTGCTTGGCCTGGATTTAAGCAGACCACCTTAGAGTTTGACCGCGATCCTCGCGCCGTCGGCGAGACTAAGTGGAATTATGGCAAGCTGTTCTCTTTCGCCATGGATGGAATCTCCTCATTCAGCATCCGCCCCCTGCGTTTGGCTACGTGGTGCGGTCTGGTTACTGCTTTTAGTGCGTTTGCTTACGGCGCGTGGGTGGTGGCGAAAACCCTGATTTTTGGCGAGGCCGTATCCGGCTATCCGTCAATGATGGTGGTTCAGCTGCTTTTAGGTGGTATTCAGTTGTTGGCCTTAGGCTTGATTGGTGAATACCTTGGTCGGGTGGTGATGGAAGTGAAACAGCGCCCGCAATATTTAGTTCGCGAAGTCAGCCACCAGGATGGGGTGAGCTCTGTGGTATCCCTTGAGGCTCGCCGTTCATGAGTTGGATTAAAAAACACCCCCTGCTGTCGGTGATGTTGTTGGCGATGGCGGTACGTTTGTTGTCGCTCGGAGCTTACCCGCTCACCGACACCACCGAAGCTCGCTACGGTTACATGGCCAAACTGATGGTGATGACCGACAACTGGTTGACGCCTCAATTCGACATTGGCGTGCCATTTTGGGGTAAACCGCCACTGCATACTTGGATGAGCGCCGGTTCGGCCTCGCTACTAGGCATGAGTGAGTTTGCGCTGCGCCTGCCTCATTGGCTCGCTGCGGCAATGATTGTGGCTCTGGTTGGCTGGATTGCCCGCCGGGAGCGCAGCAGTGCGGCGCTGGCGATGATGACTCTGGCCACTACGGTGATCTTCAGTATTGCCGCTGGCGCCATCATGACCGACATGGCGCTGACTCTGGGCATGACCATCGCCATGATCGGGTTCTACCTTGGCTGGCAGGGCAACTACCGAGCGGGGTATCTGGGGTTTGTTGGACTCGCCATTGGGTTGCTGGCTAAGGGGCCGCTCATCATTGTGCTGATGGGGCTGGCGGTTGGTCCATGGTTGTTGATTCAACACGGCCTTGGGGCATTCAAGGTGTTGTGGCAGCGCTTTCCGCTGCTTACCGGCACCGCCGCCATGTTCGTGATTGCCGGCCCTTGGTATCTGGCGGCAGAGAAAGCCACTCCCGGTTTTCTGGATTATTTCATCGTTGGTGAGCACTACCTGCGCTTTGTGGAGTCAGGCTGGCAGGGCGATCTATACGGCAGTGCTCATGACCAACCTCGGGGGACCATCTGGATCTATTGGCTCAGTTCAGCCTTCCCGTGGTCGCTGATATTGCCGTTGCTATGGTGGCGTCAACGTAAGGCCGATAAGCCAGCGTCAGGCGTTTCGGCGTGGCAGAGTTATCTGCTGTGTTGGATGCTGTCTCCGCTGATTTTGTTTACCTTCGCGGGCAACATTTTACCCGCCTACATTTTGCCCGGAATTCCGGCATTGGCTTTGCTGTGTGCGTCATTGGCGGCCCAACGAGATTGGGGCTGGCTGACTAAAGTGGGCATGATTACCCCGGTGATCTTGCTGATCGCCGTGGCGGTGATGAACGTCAAGGTTGGACCTGAGCGCTCGGATAAGTCTCTGTTGGCAGGGCATTATCAGCCGCAAACGCCGCTGTACTACCTGCACAAACGGCCATTCTCGGCTCAATATTACTCCGATGGCCGAGCGCAGTTTGCAGAAAGTATTGATGAACTGCCGACGGTTCAAAGGTACTTGCTTGCCATCCCTTCCGATTGGAACTGGCAACAACTGGGGTTGGAAAACCAGCAGTGCACGGTATTGGAGCAGCGCCGTAAGCGTCAGCTATTGGAGTGTCAGCCTGATGCCAACCTGGATTAAATTTGCCATCGTCGGCGTTAGCGGATTTGCGGTGGACATCACCCTGTTCACCGCATTGACGGCGGGACTTACGCTGGATTACTTCGTGGCGCGGGCTCTGGCGTTTGTGGCCGCAGCGTCCACCACTTGGATTGGCAATCGGCTGTTTACCTTTGCTGAGCGTCAACATGGCAGAGCGAGCAATCAATGGCGTAAAGCTCTAAGTGCGGCGCTAATGTCGGCGCTACCAAACTTTGCGGTGTTCTCGCTGGCCATGATGTGGTTCGAACTGGTCTATCTTGGGCCTCAGCTGTCACTGGTTTTAGGCATCGGTGCCGGAACGGTGTCTAATTTTGCCTTGAGTCATTTTTGGGTATTTAAGGACCGCGCCGAAGAGCGGGCCCAATGGACATAAACTGAGAATAAGTAGCAAAAAACCTGGGAACTTTGCCTATCCGTGTGATGCAAACTGACGAAAGTGCAAAGCAATCCCTTTTTCCCTGAAAGCCTGAGGAGCCAGTTCAAATACCAATCACATTAGTGTGCTTGGTATCGCCTCGGGCTTTTTTATGGTTCTTCGCGGATGAGCGGGGAATAGATACAGAAACGGCTGGTTAGGTTAGAGTTTCATCGCCAAACAAAACCACTCACCAGCCACCAGCCGTTTCGATGTCGCAGCTTACCTTTCCTATTGAG
>NZ_SWCJ01000016.1 GCF_005116665.1 Ferrimonas aestuarii
AAAAAGTTTTTTGGAATCCGAAAATTCCGACTCAATGAATTACTGAATTAACTTGTTATAGTCACTCAGTGCAACATTGATATATGAGATATCAATCCTGCGCGAGTGCCCACACAGATTGTCTGATTTAATTTTTAAAGAGCGAGCTCTTAACGCCGCAGCGCTTTAAAGAGCATTGCAACTTGAACCGTGGTTCCCGTTGCTGAGGCTGCGCATTCTACGCTTTCCTCGTTTCCCGTCAAGCGATTTTTTAAGTTTTTACTTCAATCAGTAAAAGTTAATTCAAAACCGTGATTTGGGAGTCAAACCGTTGCCTAGCGCCTTGTTTTCTAAGCCGCTGTGCCCCGTCGACAGGAAGTGCATTATAGGGAGAGAATTTGGTTACGCAAGTGAAAACTTGTCATTTTGTTTCGTCAGACCAGAAATTGACCCAAAGGGTCAATTTCTGCATCTTTTACGAGTGATTATCGGCCACCAGCCCCAATAAATCGGGAATCTTGCTGATCACTAAACTCTTCATTGTTGATGTTTGCTTTCAAATGGAACTGAACATCCATGATTGGCATCTTCAAATCGAAGGGATCGACCGCAATGGAGATTGGCAAACTGGCTACCTCACCAGCATCGACCAATAGTTGTTGTGGCCCTATCCATTTAAAGTCATCTAAGCCGGTGAGGGACAGATCGAAGTTGACCGCCTTCTCACTCTTATTCATGACCTTCAGGGTGTAGACGTTTTCAATCAGGCCAGCGTTGGTTTCTCGGTACAGCATATTACGGTCACGAAGCACATCGAGGGCTAACGGCTTAATGGCGTTAACCATAAACACGAACGCGATACACATGACAATCAATGCCGCGCCATAACCAACTAACTTAGGCCGCATCACTTTACTGGAGCCGCCCTCTAACTGTCGCTCGGTCGTGTAGCTAATAAGGCCTTTGTCATAACCCATCTTACCCATAACGTCATCGCAGGTTTCTGCACATACGCCGCAGTTAATGCATTCGTACTGGAGGCCATTACGAATATCGATGCCCGTAGGACAAACCTGTACGCAGAGGTTACAGTCGATGCAGTCACCCAAGCCCATGGCTTTCGGGTCTTGCTTACGACCACGAGGACCGCGAGTTTCTCCGCGAGTCGCGTCGTAGCCAACTAGGTAAGTGTCTTTATCAAACATCACCGATTGGAATCGAGCATAAGGGCACATGTGCAGGCACATGATCTCGCGCATCCAACCCGCATTACCATAGGTGGCGAAAGTGAAGAACAGTGTCCAGAAGTACGCAGTACCACTGGCCTGACCGGTAAAGAAATCGATATAGAGTTCAGTGGCCGGATAGAAATAGGAGATAAACGCCAGTGAGGTGCCTAGGGCAACCAGAAACCAAGCAAGGTGCTTGCTGGTCTTCTTTATTACCTTTTCAGTATTCCATGGCGCTTTATCTAACTTTATTCGCTTGTTGCGCGCGCCCTCTATCTTCTCTTCTATCCAGATAAAGATGAAGGTCCAGATGGTTTGCGGGCAGGTATAACCACACCAGACTCGACCTAAATAGGTGGTAAAGAAGAACAGGGCGAATGCGGCGATCATAAAGAGGAAGGCCAACACCATCAGGTCTTGAGGCCAAATCACCAGATCAAACACATAGAACTTACGGGACGCTAACTCAAACAAGATAGCGGGACGGTCTCCCCAGGGAATCCAGGGAATAAGAAGGAAGAACGCCATAAACACCCAACCCATCTTGCGTCGTAAGTTGGTCCATTCACCGGACGACTTACGGACGTAGATGGGGTTACGAGGATTAAAGCGATCTAATTTGCGGGGATCCGCAGCTTGAACCTTAATAGGGCGAGCAGGTGCGTCATTACGTGGACCAGCCATAACAGCAAAACCTTTCCATGTTTACTACTCGCCGCAGTATATCAGTTTTCCCTAACAAACAATCAGTAACGAGATCAATAAAATTCAACCATAAGACTAAAGTCTAATAACATCAGTACTCTATGTTGTTTAGGCCGTACTTTTTGATCTTTCTGTAGAGAGTTGCGATACCGATACCAAGCTCTTTGGCTGCCATCTTGCGGTTTTGCACCCGAGCTAGGGTTGATTTAATCAACTGCGCTTCCATGTCCTGTAGGCTGGCATCTTCTTTATTAATACTGATGGTTGCACTGGTCTCGGTTTGCGATTGAACCGGCAATTCGGGCGCTTGGATGTAAGGAGGTAGCAGGTCGGTATCGATCATCTCACCCGTGGGCACCACGTTCACCAAGTACTCCACTAGGTTGCTCAGCTCCCGCACGTTACCTGGCCATTGGTAATGATTCAGCGCCCACAGCACCTCATCAGAAACCCCTGGATAACTCACGCCAATCTTCTGGCTGTGGATCTCCAAGAATCGATGCAACAACAGGTTTATGTCGCCATCGCGTTCTCGTAGGGCAGGGAGGAACATTGGGATTACATTGAGGCGATAATAGAGGTCCTGACGGAACTTGCCTTCGGTGATCATCTGCTGGAAATCTTGGTTGGTCGCGGAAACCACGCGAATGTCGACCGGAACCGGTTTACTCGCCCCAATGGGCATCACCTCACGAGACTCCAGCACTCGCAGTAGCTTAGCTTGCAACGCCAATGGCATGTCGCCAATTTCATCAAGGAATAGGGTGCCTTTATCCGCAGCACGGATAAGACCGGTTTTACCGTTGGAGGAAGCTCCGGTAAACGCGCCTTTTACATAACCAAACAGCTCGCTTTCCAGAAGCTGCTCTGGAATGGCAGCACAGTTGATGGCAATGAAAGGTTTGGACTTACGCTGACTGCTCTGGTGAATGGCGCTAGCAATTACCTCTTTACCAGTCCCGCTTTCACCGTGAATCAGCACACTGGATGGGCTGTCAGCAATACGAGAGATGAGGTGTTTGATCGCTTTCATCGGACGACAGTCTCCCACCACATTACTTAATGTAGTGTCGGCATCCGGTGCAGTTTCCAACTGGCTATTGGGTTGAAAAAAGGCCATCAGGAACAACTGACAGCCTTGGATTTCGTGGAACTGACCGATAACCAATTCCTGTCGCTTACCAATGGTAATAATGTGCTGCTGATGCCCTTCGGCATGGGTCGTTAGGGCTTTAATCAGGATCTGCTCAGATTCGATATCGCTGCTGTGCAGACCCAATTGACACAGGGCCTTTTCATTGCCCATAAGCACATGATCGTCTTCATCCAGAACCAGCACCCCTTGATCCATATGATCTATCAAGCTCATAAAGATACGATCAATGGCGCTATGACTTCGGGATTCCTCCACCACCTTTGCCACAAAGATCTGAGCAATATGGCGAACGTAATCGGTAAAGATCTGCAGGTTATCGTGAATGCGCTGCTGCTGCTCGTCTGTGAAAGCCACTAGGCTTATCACTCCAATGCAGCGCGCTTCCATCATAATGGGGACACCAAGAAACGCCTTTTCCCGACAGTTGTCTCGGCAATTGCAATCGGCGCACAGTGCATCTTGGCGAGCGTGGATTACCACCTTGTCCTGACCTGTCTCTAACACATACTTAAACAGGCGCGCACTGCTGGTCAGTTTCTTTCCCAGCAATCTATTGCATGGTCCGGTACCAGCAATCCGTACTAAATTGGCATCCACCACCTCCGCGTCCACATCCAAGACCGTCGACAGCATCTTGGTAAACTTCAAGATGGTGGTTTGTACCTGCATCAACTCCGATGCGTTAGAGAGTTTTCTATTCATGGTCACCCGACACTTCAGCCTACTTAGAGGTCATATACATTGAACAGCATACAAGTTATCTAAACAAAGCTGAATAAAAACTAAACGGCACATTCAGCCTTTCCATTCTACCGATGGCTTGCGGTTATTCGCAGAGCAAGATCACAAAAAGCACCCATATATCTGTGTATTTATTCTCTAATATCATTCTGATACACACGCTTATGCTGGGTATCATTTTGGCTGCTATCAACATTGATATTTTCTCTTCATTTCGGCCTCTTGAATTCCATTCAGTTCAGCCACCCACAAAGCGCCCCATCAAAAACCATTAAAATCAATCATTTAAGCCGATTTAAAAAGTGATTCAAATCTTTGGCACAAAAGTTGGATAACAGTGAGCAGACAGCCTCCGATTACCAACAAGGCAACCTCACAAATCTGCTCTTTGTTATTAAAGAGCCCCGACATAAAGAAATGGAATATACTTATGAGCAACGTAGAAAAGTTAATCAAAGAAATTAAAGAATTAGAGTCTAACTTAAGCGAAAAAGATTTCCTGCTTACTTGGGAACAAACTCCAGAAGAATTAGAAAAAGTACTTAAAACCGCTGAAGTATTAAAAACTCTACGTAACGAAAACATCAACACCAACGTATTTAATAACGGTCTAGGCATCTCCCTTTTCCGTGACAACTCCACTCGTACTCGTTTCTCTTACGCGTCTGCGCTGAACATGCTGGGTCTGGCCCAACAAGACCTAGACGAAGGCAAGTCTCAGATTGCTCACGGTGAAACCGTTCGTGAAACCGCCAACATGATCTCCTTCTGTGCTGACGCCATCGGTATCCGTGATGACATGTACCTAGGTGCCGGTAACGCTTACATGCGTGAAGTGGGTGAAGCTCTGGACGAAGGTTTCAAAGAAGGCGTACTGCCACAGCGTCCTGCTTTGGTTAACCTGCAGTGTGACATCGACCACCCAACTCAGTCCATGGCTGACTTGGCATGGCTGCAAGAGCACTTCGGTTCTCTGGAAGAGCTGAAAGGTAAGAAGATTGCAATGACTTGGGCTTACAGCCCTAGCTACGGTAAGCCTCTGTCTGTGCCTCAAGGCATCATCGGCCTGATGACTCGCTTCGGCATGGACGTGACTCTGGCTCACCCAGAAGGTTACGACCTGATCCCTGAAGTAGTAGAAGAAGCGAAGAAAAACGCTGAACTGTCTGGCGGTAGCTTCACTCAAGTGAACACCATGGACGAAGCGTTCAAAGACGCCGACATCGTATATCCAAAATCTTGGGCACCTTACCACGTAATGGGCAAGCGTACTGACCTGCTGCGCGCTAACGATCAAGCTGGCCTGAAAGCCCTTGAGCAAGAGTGTCTGGCTCAGAACGCCAACCACAAAGATTGGCACTGCACCGAAGAGAAGATGAAGCTGACCAAAGGCGGCGAAGCGCTGTACATGCACTGCCTACCTGCAGACATCACCGGCGTATCTTGTGAAGAGGGTGAAGTAACCGAAGGCGTATTCGAGAAGTACCGCATCGAAACCTACAAAGAAGCAAGCTGGAAGCCTTACATCATCGCCGCAATGATCATGAACCGTAAGTACAAAGAGCCTGCTCTGGTGCTGGAACAGCTTCTGAAAGAAGCCGACAAGCGCGTTAAGTAATTATCTCCAATCCCGGCGGGGTTCGCCCCGCCAACTCTTACAAGGCCAGGCCCATGTCTACATTTACTCTCAAAATGGAGATCGCCGACAACCGCCACTTCAACGGCACCTTGTCGCCTCTATTCTCCGTAGAAGAAGCTGAAAAAGCTCGTAACTTCCATAAACAAGTGGAAGGTTATCAACCCACTCCCCTGCAGCCGCTGGATAACCTGGCCAAGAGCATCGGCGTGGGCAAAGTACTCGTAAAAGACGAATCCCAACGTTTCGACCTGTGCGCATTCAAGATGCTGGGTGGCGCTTACGCCATCGCCCGTCTGCTGTGTCAGGAATACAACATCGACATTAACGATTTCAGCTTCGACAAGCTAAAAACCGACATTAAAGAACCCATGACCTTTGCCACCGCCACCGATGGCAACCACGGTCGTGGCGTTGCCTGGGCAGCCAATCAGCTAGGCCAAGGCGCAGTGGTATACATGCCAAAAGGCGCAGCACAAGAGCGTGTGGACAACATCCGCAAACTGGGCGCCGAGTGCATTGTTACCGACATGAACTACGACGATACCGTTCGTCTGGCGATCAAAACCGCCGATGAGAACGGCTGGAAAGTGGTGCAGGACACCGCTTGGGAAGGTTACACCGAGATCCCAACCTGGATTATGCAGGGTTACACCACTCTGGTTGCCGAAGCGGTAGATCAGATGGCAGAGATGAACATCGAAAAGCCAACCCACGTACTGCTGCAAGCGGGCGTAGGCGCACTGGCCGGTGGCGCTCTGGGTTACCTAACCAACAAGTACGGTGCCAACGGCATCAAATCGATCATCCTCGAGCCTGAGCAAGCCGATTGCATCTACCGCTCCGGTATCAGCGAACAGGGTGAAATGGTCAATGTGGACGGCGATCTAGACACCATCATGGTTGGTCTAGCGTGCGGTGAGCCAAACCCTATTGGCTGGCCTGTACTGCGCGATTGCGCCACTCAGTTTGTGTCTTGCCAAGATAAGGTTGCTGCTCTAGGTATGCGCGTTTTGGGCAACCCTCTTGGCAATGACCCACGTGTGGTTTCCGGTGAATCCGGTGCCGTTGGCGCAGGCTTCCTTGTTGCCGTCGACAGCCACCCGAACCGTGATGCTTTCTACCAACAGATGGGCCTGGATAAAGACTCCGTGATCTTGGTGATCAACACCGAAGGTGACACCGATCCAGTGCATTACCGTGAAGTGGTTTGGGAAGGCAAGCACGCCATCTAATTCAAATTTTTACTAAAAATAACACGCCGGGGCAGGGGCCCCGGTCAGGAGAATAATTATGACAACTCAAATTCCTTTCGACAAAGTCTTAGCCAAAGCCCAAGACTACAAAGCCGACATGACCAAGTTCCTACGCGACATGATCGCCATCCCAAGCGAAAGCTGTGATGAAGAGAAAGTCGTTCTTCGCATCAAAGAAGAGATGGAAAAGGTTGGTTTCGACAAAGTTGAGATCGACCCAATGGGTAACGTACTTGGCTGGATTGGTCACGGTCCTCACCTGATCGCTATGGATGCACACATCGATACCGTAGGTGTGGGTAACATGGACAACTGGGAGTTCGACCCATATCAAGGTATGGAAGATGACGAAGTGATCGGTGGCCGTGGTGCTTCTGACCAAGAGGGCGGCATGGCCTCTATGGTTTACGCTGGCAAGATCATCAAAGATCTGGGCCTAGAAGATGAGTACACCCTGCTGGTAACCGGTACCGTTCAGGAAGAAGACTGTGATGGTCTGTGCTGGCAGTACATCATCGAAGAGAGCAAGATCCGTCCTGAGTTCGTAGTTTCTACCGAGCCTACCGATTGCCAAATCTACCGTGGCCAGCGTGGCCGTATGGAGATTCGCGTTGATGTAGCGGGTGTTTCTTGCCACGGTTCTGCTCCAGAGCGTGGCTCTAACGCCATCTTCAAGATGGGCCACATCCTAGGTGAAATCGAAGAGTTGGCCGGCAACCTGGGCGACGACGACTTCCTGGGTAAAGGTACTCTGACCGTATCCGAAGTGTTCTACACCTCTCCTAGCCGTTGTGCGGTAGCTGACAGCTGCGCCATCTCCATCGACCGTCGTCTGACCTGGGGTGAAACTTGGGAAGGTGCCATCGAAGAGATTGCTAACCTGCCTGCAGTGAAGAAGTTCGACGCCAAAGTGTCCATGTACAACTACGACCGTCCTGCTTACACCGGTCTGGTTTACCCAACTGAGTGCTACTTCCCAGCGTGGAAGATCGACGAAGAGCACGTGGCCACTAAGACTCTGGAATCTTGCTACGAACTGCTGTTCGACAAGAAGCCTAACGTGAACCGCTGGACCTTCTCTACCAACGGCGTATCCATCATGGGTCGTCACGGCATTCCAGTCATCGGCTTCGGTCCTGGTAAAGAGCCAGAAGCTCACGCTCCAAACGAGAAGACTTGGAAAGATCATCTGGTTACCTGCGCCGCAATGTACGCAGTGATTCCTCAGATGTACCTAGCTAAGCAAGCTCAAGCTAAGTAAGCCAAGAAAACGGCGAGGAGGTTAGCGTGTCCAGACCCAACTTTAACAACGACGCACTGATTAAACACGGCACTCTGGTTCGCGCTAGCGGGCAGTCGCATCAAGATATGTTGATCATCGATGGCAAGATTGCCGCCATCGCGGACCACATCGATGCCGCTGCCCACCCCCAAGCCACTGTTATCGATGCCTCCGGCCAGCTGGTGCTGCCCGGCGGCATCGACGTTCATACCCATTTTAATATCGACGTAGGCATCGCTCGTAGCTGCGATGACTTCTTCACCGGCACCCGCAGTGCCGTCTGTGGTGGTACCACCACCATTGTTGACCACATGGGGTTTGGCCCCAAAGGCTGCAGCTTGCACCATCAACTTGAGGTGTATAAAGCTCACGCCAAAGACAACGCCGTTGCTGACTACAGCTTCCACGGCGTGATTCAACACATTAACGATGACATTCTCGACGAGATGGCCGCCATGGTCACCGAAGAGGGCATCTCCAGTTTCAAACTCTACCTCACCTACGGCTACAAGCTCGGTGACGAAGATGTATTTAAAGCCCTAGAACGCCTCAACCAAGTCGGAGCACTCACCACGGTGCATCCGGAGAACGACGCCGCCATCGCCGCTCGTCGCAGTAAGTTGGTGGAGCAGGGCAAAACCGCGCCCAAATACCATGGCGTTAGCCGCCCCCTTGAGTGCGAAGCCGAAGCCATTGCTCGGATGATCAATCTGGCTAAGCTGGCCGACAACGCACCGCTTTACATCGTGCACCTCTCCAACGGATTAGGTCTGGATTACCTCAATCTCGCACGAGGCCAACAGCAACCGGTCTGGGTAGAAACCTGTCCTCAATACCTGACGCTGAACGAAACCGTCTACACCAGAGAGGACGCCACCAAATTCATCTTAAGCCCACCACTGCGCCCGCAAGCCGAGTGCGACAAACTCTGGGTGGGATTAGAGCAAGGACAGATCGATACCGTTGCCACGGATCACTGCTCCTTCCTATATCAACAACAGAAGCAGCCTCAACACGCCGATTTCACGCGCTGCCCCAATGGCATGCCCGGCGTTGAAGCTCGAATTCCGGTGCTGTTCTCCGAAGGGGTGATGCAAGGTCGCATCACACTAGAACGCTTCGTAGCGCTGACCAGCACCAACCCCGCCAAGTTATTTGGCCTATACCCGAAAAAAGGCTGTCTGGCGGTCGGCAGTGATGCAGACCTCATCCTCATCGATCCTGCCGCCGACAGCATCCATCGCCACAGCGAACTGCATGACGCTTGCGACTACAGCCCCTATGAGGGAATGAAGCTCAAAGGCAAGCTCACCATGACCCTGTTGCGAGGACAGATCGTCGCCAAAGATGGCCAATTCTTAGGACATGCCGGTCAAGGCCAATTCCTTCACCGTCAGCCTTTCAACCCGATAGTCGAATTACACTAATTTTAAGGAGTACCCATGAAACCCACAGCTGTGATCGCCCTTGGCGGTAACGCGCTTCTTCGTCGAGGTGACTCACCGTCGTTCGCCAACCAGATGCAAAACGTCAAGTTGGCCGTGGACGCCATCGTCGAAATCTCTAAAAAATACAAAGTGGTGATCGTTCATGGTAACGGCCCACAGGTTGGCCTATTGGCTCTGCAAAACCTAGCCTACAACAAGGTTGCTCCCTATCCGCTGGATGTTCTGGGAGCCGAAAGCGAAGGCATGATCGGCTACATGCTGGCTCAAGAGCTGCAAAACCGCCTGCCTAAAGTGCCAGTAGCCACCCTGCTGACTCGCATCGAAGTGGATCCTCAAGATCCAAGTATGCTGGATCCAACCAAATTCGTTGGCCCTATCTACGACCAGCAAGAAGCAGCCGTGATGGCGCGTCAGAACAACTGGATCATGAAGCAAGATGGCGAGTACATGCGTCGCGTTGTGGCCTCTCCTAAGCCACAAACCATCGTCGATAAACCCGCCATTGATGCCCTACTTGATGCTCGCCACATCGTGATCTGCTGTGGCGGCGGTGGCATTCCTGTATGTAAAGAGGAAGGTAACTACCGCGGCGTTGAAGGGGTGATCGATAAAGATTTGGCCGCCACCTTGTTGGCCAAAGAGTTGAACGCTGACAAGCTACTTATCCTAACCGACGCCGACGCGGTTTACCTGAACTGGGGAACCCCAGAGCAGACCGCCCTGCGCCAGGTAAGCACTGCGGACCTAGCCCAATACGATTTCCCTGCAGGCTCTATGGGTCCAAAAGTGGAAGCCGCCAGCGACTTTGCCAACTCAGGTGGCCGTGCCTACATTGGCGCCTTGGATCAGGGCGTAGACATTCTGGATGAAAAAGCCGGTACCTGTGTACACGCTTAACCGCCTAAACAGGACTCCAGTTTAAGGCACGTCCTAAGCCTTATTGCCCTCTGCTGCCAGAGGGCTTTTTTGTGCACCTCGACCAGCAAAAACGAACCGCCTCCGATCCGCTTCACACTCCCAAGTTCAGGTACGTTTTTGACCATCCTTAAGACACTCCTGACCTGTGCCAAGCCCTTCATAAGTTTTACTTTAAGAAACGTAAAAACAGCCGGATATATCACGGGAAATGATGATGAACGCCCCCAAAAAAGCAACGATACCTGATCGCTTTCAATAACGAGCACGGCAAAGATCATATAGTCATGATTGAGCAAATTAAGAACTAAGTTACACTGGGTCTAACGCCGTTAGGCCCTTTTTTGAGGTTGTTTTGACTTCCACCAATGACTTGCCCATGGTTCAGTATCGAACCGGTAAATCTGACAATTACGGCATCGAAGTGGTGGACTTAGAACGGTTTCGAGCTCGCCTCAATCGATATAATTTCAGCCCCTATTTGCCACATCAAGTAAGCTACTTTTGCTTCATCTACATTGAGACAGGGCAGGGTAGTCATCAGATCAATGGCGTCGATTATCCTTATCAAGATGGCTGTGTCATCTTCATCAACCAAGGGCAAGCACATGCCTTTGATGCCAACGACCAACCTCAGGGAAAACTGGTCAACATCACCCCCAACTTCTTCTCAGAAGTGGCCGCTAACTTTCGTAACTCCTACTTTGTGCCTTTCCACCTCAGTTTGGCGCATCAGCCTGTGGTGCAATTACCCGAACTGCTCAACCAAAGTTGCCAAACCCTGTTGCGTGAATCCAGTGTTGCCATTACACACGCCAAAGACGATCCCGTTGTTGTGCAGCTGCTGTTTTCTGCCCTACTCACTAAATTGGCCGCCCATCGCCGTGAGCACAGTCTCAACATCAATGACACCCAGCGACATCGTTTTAATGGCTTTCTGAATCTGGTCGAGCAGCAGTTCAGCCACAATCGCGAGGCCAAAGACTACGCCAATCAACTGCACATGAGCTTTAAAGCCCTCAATCAACTGTGCAAACACTGCTGCGGACAAACCAGTAAACAGCTGATCGACTTTCGATTGAATCTGGAAATTACCCGTAAGCTATCAATGAGTGGCGGTACCATTCAATCGATCGCCTTCGAACTGGGGTTTGACGACACCACCAACTTCGTTCGCTACTTCAAGCGTCACCATGGCGTGACCCCAACGGTGTATCGAGAAAACTATCAACAGTTGGCCCTATCCAACATCGACTCCAATCATCTAACATCGACTCCAATCAATAGTCCCTAGAGTTCCAACAATCGCTTGCTAGGCTATTGGCAATGAAATATGGCCCACACATTCAAATAAACGATTGGAAAATAAAAAATCGGGCGCTGATCGACACCCGATTTATAGACTCGCCAGCAATGGTTAACTAGCGCTTAGCGGTGTACTTTTCCGACACGGGCTGCACGTTCGTCATAATCACTCGGGTGACACCCTTGGCAACTGTCATAAGCACGCAACCACGGCTTGTTGTAATCGCCATCGGCGGAGAAGTGATGAGGATCGTCAGAAGGGGCTGACAAATCAATTTGGAACATGTGCGATGAGCCAGGCATATGGCAGTCGACACACTGAGCCATGCCATGAACCGGCTCTTCAAACTCCATCGTGTGACAGTCGCTACACTGTCTAACCATAGCGCCTTCATGACCCGGTTCGTTCTGGTAGTGTTCAGACATGTGGGGGTTATGACACGTTGAGCATCGGAAGTGCTTCTTCACCCCGACTGCTTCGCCGGTGTCAGGGTCGGTCCCCAGCAAGGTATCTGCCGCATGACGACCACCTCGACCATCACGACGCCCCTCTTTTACCGTCATACGACCGCCTTGAGAATCACCACCAAAAATCTCATTTTTAGGAGACACATAGTCCGGATACCGTTTCAACGAATCATCTACGGTGTGGCATTCGGAACAAGCAATGGCGAGGCCAAAGCCCATATCATCCGCCAGATAGTCATCGGTCATGCGTGGAGCCGCATCTTTAGTGATGTTCTGCTTAGATGGTGATTTGATGTGCTTCGAACCGGCACCATGGCAGGCCTCACACTGAATGCCGGTTAATGCAAAGGTTCCGCCCATTCCCGGCATGTCGTTCTGTCGGTTTGGATTGCGGTCATCGTGCAGTGCCGTGGTGGTGTCCTGCCACCCCGTCGTATGGCAACGGCCACAGTAATCGAAACCATGACTGTCTGGAGTATCACCAGGGTGATAAGGCCAAATCATGCTCTCACTGACACTCTCACCTTTCGGAGCCAGACCGGTTCCTGCTTTATCACCCGCCATGATGTAACCATTTTGGTCTATAAACATCGCGCTACTTTTATAACCACCAATCACGTAGCTGATGTCTTGCCAGCCGCTCGGGTTACCCAGAGAGTTATCAACATTGAGAAAGTCGACCGAGCCATCGATGGAGGTAAATGGGTACTGAGGTGCCTTTCCATTAACTTTGGTCAATTTAAAATTGTGCCCAGTTTCTAGATAGCTGGACTTGTCTCTGTGGCACAGTAAACAACGATCAGAGCCAACGTAGCTCAGGCTTTCGGCAGTCACGGTGATGGTCACTGTAGAGCCGGCCTCGCCTCCGTTACCATCATTGATCTGGTAACTCAGCACCGTAGTACCCGCCATGGTGGCTTCAAACCGAATTTGGTTGTCCTGAATTGACGCAATACCTTCGCCCTCGGTCAACTCAACGTTGTGCAACGTTAAAGCGTCGCCATCGGCGTCGGTATCGTTGATTAAGGCATCAATTAACTTAGTGCTGCCAACTTTGGCTTCAGCATCGACTGGGTTGGCAATGGGAGCGGCATTTTCGGGAATGATTGCATCATCGTCATTATCGCTATTACATGCGCTTAGCAGGGACAATGCGAACGCAGCACTTACCACCTTAAGCGGTAAGCCTGATAGGTTAGGAGTCATCATCTTTTCCTTATTGATTTATTTATCAACATCGGCGGAACAATCGATTTTGTTGTGCCGTCGATGTGACTCCATCCTAAGTCAGCCGATTCACCCAAAAGAGAGCAAGAATGGCCGCAAACTGGTCAATAGTGAACCTAAAGGTCAAACTGTGACCGATTCATCAACCCATCCAGAACAGTTATATCGACCTGTTTTGGAACGCAATAACCAAGCATTCCTGCAACGGTTACCCCTGTACTTAACCCTTAGTTCATGCCCTTCAATGTTTGCGAAACTCCGATGGACTCATCCCCGTTTGATTCTTGAATAATTTAGTGAAGTGCGCGGGATAGTCGAAGCCGAGATCATAAGCCACTTGGCTGATGCTGTGACTCGTTCCCAGTAGGGCGGTTTTGGCACGCTCAATCACGTGTTGATGGATGTGTTCGCGGGCATTTAACCCGGTCTCTTTCTTTAGCAAATCCCCAAGGTAATTCGCAGAGATGGCCAAGGATTCCGCACAGTAGGCCACACTGGGTAACCCCTGATCCAACATCCGCTTTTGATCGAAGTAGTCTCGCAGCAGCGACTCAAACCGCTGTACCAGCTCATCACTTTGATTGGTGCGGGTATAGAACTGACGGTCGTAGTAACGGTGGCAATAATCCAACATCAGCTCGATGTTGCTGCACAGCAAATGTTGCGTATGGCGGTCGATGGCCTGATTAAGCTCACGCTCAATCTTGTCCACCAACTCACTCATACTGCGACGCTCCGCCTCTGACAGATGCAGCGCTTCATTGACCTCATAACCAAAGAAACTGAACTGATTTATGCGTTTACCTAGGGGATGTCGACGTATCAGATCTGGATGGAAGGCCACACTCCAGCCTTCAGTGTCGAAATTGGCGTCCATGGTATGAGCTTGCATCACCTGACCCGGTGCGAAGAAGGTCATGGTACCCGCTTCAAAATCGTAACGGCTGCGACCGTAGCCCATGGAGCCACTAACACTGCCTTTTAGGGAGATCATATACAGCTCACTGCGAAACCTCATCGACGGGTCCACCGCCGGCAAGTGACAGTGACGAATGACGGCCACCAACGGGTGTGATGCCGCCCCTCGGCGCATCCAGCGGTGTATTTGAGCAATGCTATCGAGCACCATCAACTCAGACATTTTACTCACCCCATTACTGATAGTAACAGCCCGTCAATTGCTCTGACTGAAGCCACAACTGCTGAGCCACATTGCGATCCATGGAGCGCTTGTTGGAGGACACTCTAACGGGCGCACCGTGAAGCTCAAAGTGTTTAGAAGGGCCAAAGAAATCGCCACTTTGAGCGGAGTCATCGAAACCGGCGCGCAGGGTAGGCTGGGCTCCCATCTCCACCCCTTGAGCAAACCAACCATTCAATCGCTCAACCAAGCCGGTATGACGTTGAAGCTCGGTTGCCGTCCAACCTGGGTGGGCGGCGGTTACTCTCACATCAATGCCCTCGGCCTTAAACCGTCGATCCAACTCATAAGCAAAATAGAGATTAGACAGCTTGCTATCACCGTAGGCTCGGTTCTTATTGTACTTACGGGCACGCCAATTAAGATCGCTCAAATCCAACTTGCCAAAGTAATGAGCCAAGCTAGAGAGCACCACAACCCGCGCGCCTTCAGTGCTTTTGATTAGTGGCAATAACCCCATGGTCATGGCGAAATGGCCCAGGTGGTTGGTACCAAATTGCAGCTCAAACCCATCTTCGGTTCGCCCCTCAGGACAGGCCATGATGCCCGCATTATTAATCAGTACATCGAGACGTTCGAAGTGAGTCGTTACCTGCTGGGTGAAGTTGGCCACCGAAGTCAGCGAAGTTAGGTCCAGCGGATACAGATGCAATTTAGCGTTCGCATGTTGGGCCTTTATCTTAGCGATCACCCCTTCGGCTTTCGGAATATTGCGGGCACCGATAATGACATCGGCTCCTTTGGCTGCCAACACTCTGGCGGTCTCTAAACCAATACCACTGGTGGCACCGGTCACCAAAATAACTCGACCTTGTTGAGGTTCGATCTGGGCTGGGGTCCAAACAGCTTGACTCATGACGTGCTCCTAACTGGAAATCATTAACTTGAGTCCATGCTACCTAACTTAGGCCGGTACAAATTATACCCAGCTCGGTAAGGCTTATACGTTTTACAGGTAGATAAGCCAAAAAAATGGCCGCTCCAAAGAGCGGCCATTTCCGTTGTCACCAAGAGGCTATGACAACTTAAAGCGATTCACCAAGGTGTGCATCACTTCCGCCTGCTCATTGAGGCTGTTGCAACGTTCGCTAGCCAATTCGGTATTGTCCAAACTCTTCTGAGCACCAATGGCGATGTCGGTGACCAAACGGTTCATCTCATTGACTGCCACCGATTGCTGCTGCGTCACCGCCGCGATCTGAGTGTTGATGTCATTCATCTTGGCCACCGCGACGCTGATGCCGCTGAGCTTTTCACTGGACTCAGTCGCCGAGCTCTTACCCTCAACCGACAGGGAGACGTTGGTATTCATCTCGCCCGCCACTCGTTGAGCGGTGGTTTGTAGCTCCTCAATGATGGCGCGAATCTGCTCTGTGGATTCATGGCTACGGTTGGCCAACGCACGAACTTCATCGGCCACCACTGCGAACCCGCGGCCGTGTTCGCCAGCTCGAGCCGCCTCAATGGAGGCATTCAATGCCAATAAGTTGGTTTGCTCGG
The DNA here is from genome assembly GCF_005116665.1 of Ferrimonas aestuarii. Taxonomy (GTDB): domain Bacteria; phylum Pseudomonadota; class Gammaproteobacteria; order Enterobacterales; family Shewanellaceae; genus Ferrimonas; species Ferrimonas aestuarii. The sequence continues at coordinate 16,049 of NZ_SWCJ01000016.1, forward strand.
CCACGCCACTGATCACCTCCAACACGGTATCGATAGAGCGAGCTTTGTCCGCCAGCTCCTGCACCGACTCCTCAGTCGAGTGAGATTGGCTTTCAATCAAACTGACCTGACTCAAGGTGGATTGCAGTTGCTGATTGCCCTCCTGCAAACCATCGTCGGCCTCTCGAGCACTATCGGCGGCACCGCCAGCATTCTCAGCAATTTCAGCCACTGTGGCACCCATCTCCTCCATAGCCGACGCCACTTGATCCGTCTGTCGTTGCTGATTGGTAATGTGGTGACGGATGTCATTCAGCTCCTGAGTCAACACCGCAACCAGCTCATGCAGCTCCTCACTGCGCAGCTTCACCTGCAATAGCATCTGCGCCAGCGCTTCCACAAATTGGTTGTAACCCTGAGCTAAGCGGCCTAACTCATCGTCATTCGCCACGTCCAGACGCTGAGTCAGATCGGCACCACCGGCGGCAATTTCTTCCAACTTCTCCGCCACCCGATCAATAGGGGCAAACAACTTAGTAATCAGCAAGGTAGTAAACAGAATGAACGCCAAAGCCAAGCCAGCGCCAACGGAGATCGAGCTCAGCTGCGCCTTTTCAATGCCGCGATAGACTTCCGACTCCGGCATGTCCACCACCAGATACCACCCCAGAGAGGGCACCAGTTTGGCCAACATTAAGCTGGTTTCTGAGCCGCTACTCGCCTTCACCAACTGCTCACCATGGGGAGTCAGCAATGCACTGGGATCCAACTGGCGAAATTCAGTGAGCGGCTTGCCAATCCACTGATTGTCACCATGAAGCTTGATGATGCCCTGGCTATCCACCATCAGCACTTGGCCCGCTTCACCCACCTTAAAGCCTTTGATCATCTCACTGACGCCGGCCAGAGACAGGCCAATGCCAGTGACACCGATGACGTTGCCCTTGGCATCGTTTACAAGGTGATTAATAAACAAAGAGGGAACGCCGGTGACATCATCCACGTCCAGGGTTAACTCATAGGGAAGTCCGGTATCAAGAAATTGGAAGAACCAATCATTGCGACCATCATTCTTTCTAATTACTCGATTAAGTCCGGCTTCTGTGTAATAACTTCCCGTTTCGGTAGAGATAACAAACGTCGCAATTGCTTGGTGACGCTGTTTAACAGACAAGAGATATTCTTTTAATACCGGTAAACTGTCACTGGGCTCGCCATCTTCCAAGAAGTGAACGACTTGCGGCGTAATACTCAATATATCCGTAACCGCCAATGGTTCAGCCAAGTTACGCGACACCCCCTCCGCCAGCATCCCCAACTGGGCCGGAAACTCGCGCTGTTGCAGCCGCTTTTGAGTTAAATCATTAAAGAGATAACCGTTAACTAAAACTACTAAGATAAGACTGACTGCAAACGCAATCGAAGTGGTTAATAAAATTTTGGTCTTAATCTTCACGCGTAACCTCTAACATCAATGTTTATGAGACCAACCGTATTAAGTGATAAGAGCAATAAATACGAAGTGATTTTAAATGATAAACAGAATTATTTTTTCAAAACTTAATACAAACGATTAATAACTAAAAAGGGCATCTCTCGATACCCTTATTTACGATTTAATTCTATTTTGAGAGCGCCATCATAGCTTCCAGCACACTACCAGAGATTGCTCGTGCTTTATCTGACACCGTAGTGAAATCAGCGTCTTCACCACGCGGGTCAATATCGCCGATTTTAAAGCCTTCGGTGACCTCGAGGCCATCGGTAAGCAGCCCTCTAACCATACCCGACAGAGGTGCCACCACCTTATGGTCGCCCACTTGAGCAATCAGATCCCCTTCGGCGACGATGTCACCCAATTTTACCTTATTAATCATGGTGCCTGCCGCCGGAGCACGCAGCACCCGCTCGTGGGTGTAACCACTGATGTTACCTGGAATACCCGTGTTTGCCGCGGTCTTACCTTGATACAAAATGCGGCCTAGATGGTGGCCTCGGTTGGTTTCAATTACCGCGTGTACATCTTCACCGGCGGTAAAACCTGGGCCTAGACCGATGGTCACCGGCGCCATGGTCTTGGTGGTTCCCAGATTTCGCTTAGCCAAAATGGCATCCACCACATACTGAGGGCGCAGGCGGCTCAAAAGTTTGGTTTCCGGATCCACCACCACCGCGATGCGATTTTGCTCTAACACATTGAATACGTCACTGCAGCTCTTAGCCAATTGAGCCGTCACCCCTTCGACCACGGTTTGGCCATCAAAAATCGCTTGAGCAAACGCGACACTGCGACGAATGGCGGTCGGCTTCTCGATGTCAGACATCACCACCTGATAACCAGAGTTATGCAGACGAAGTGCCACCCCGGTGGCCATGTCACCAGCACCACGAACGTACACCAACTTATTGCGTTTTAAGCGGGGATCGTCCTTCATCTGCGACGCCACCGCACCCTCACCACAGTTGCGAACCAACAGCACTTCCGCCATCACGCTGATGGCGATCTCCTCTGGGGTTTCTGCGCCAATTTTAAAACCTACAGGTGAGTGGATGAAGTTGAGTTGCTCTTCGCTGACGCCCTGTTTGCGCAAGCCATTGAACAAGGTTTGCACCTTGCGCTTACTGCCCAGCAAACCGGTGTAACGGGTGGTCATCTGCGCCACCACATCCATCGCCTGGCCATCTTGGTGATTGGTGGCAATGATGACGTAACTATGGGCATCGATGTCCAATTTGTTGATGGCATCCAGCATGGTGTCGCCGAGAACGCGCTTGGTGCCGGCAGGGAAGTGGTGCTCAGCCAAAGACTCGGCATAGGCATCGGCCACAATCACCTCGAACCCCAACCGAGCGGCATTATGAGCAATGGCACGGTTTACGTGGCCCGCACCAATCAGAAACAATCGTGGATAGATGCCATGCACAGCAATATGCACGCTCATGGCACCACCACAGTCCATGTCCATAGCATCGGGCCCACTGCGAGCCATGCGGCCACTGATCTGACGGGCTTCACCCGCCTGAATGGCCTCCAACGCTTGCTCAATGATGTGGCGCTCAATCATGCCACCACCCACGGTTCCGTGAATGGCACCATTTTGTTCAACGATCATCTGTCCATTGTGTCGGGGGGCAGATCCCTTGGTCTCCGTAATGGTAGCTAAGGCAAAGGGTTGGTTCTGTTGCTCGAGTTCGGCGGCTTTCGCAAATAGGCTCATGGTCACATCCGATTCAATCTAGTTTTTAGTATGCGTTTGACGATGAAGTTGGCCGTCAATGTCGAGGTCAGCCAGCACTCATCAATCAAGTCTGCCCCTGCGATAACTGAATGGGCCCAAGTATCGAGATCGCCATTAATCTCATCGACTTTGTTCACCACCCAGATCTTTCTGGCCGACTTCGGAGCTGCTTTGAATCCCCCTTCGGGATGATTGAGCAACCGCTGCAGATGCGCTGTCGATAACGTTTGCCCCAATTGGGCACCGGTAATCTCCGCAAATCTTGGCCAACGGTGAACCAGTTCTGGTCCTAAGGGTGCCATCAGGGCATCGGCACCCATCAACTGAAAAACCGTATCGCTACTGAGTGGAATGCAAGGTTCATGCCCCGAAGGCGCTTTTATGGGCAAACGTTTAGCGCCATCGGCTTCAATGAGAATCAGATCAAATTTTTGTTCGAATTTGGCTTGATCAAAAATGGAAGGAGCAAACCCAGATACTTTATTGGTCTTGGCATCATAAGAGCAGGCAACAAAAGCAGATTTTCCTGGGATTGGCCTCAGTTGCTGCCACAAAGTATCTGGGTCAGAATGGATGGCAATGGCATCAAACTGATCCGGTTTGGGGTGATACATCTTGGTGGTTGTCGATACCAGCACCGACAACCCTTGTTGGCATGCTTGTTGCGCTAACCTCAGCGCCAATGAAGTTTTCCCTCCGCCCCCAGTCAGGGCGATGAGTTGGGTATCAGGAGCCCCGAAAATGTCTGCTAAATCTGAGTCCAAGCACATGGATGCCTCCGCATCGGTAGACTGTGTTATCACCGCCGCTGGCCTGTCATCCAGAATGGGCCAATGGAAGATGATGCTTCCCTATGGGGACCGCACCATTCTCGATACAAGCATCGAGAATGCTTTGCATTTTTGCAGCCGAGTCATTCTGGTTACCGGCCATAATGGCGAGCAATTACAGCAACGATATCAACCCCACCCCGCCATTACTTTGATTCACAACCCAGAGTTTAAACGGGGGTTGTTTGGCTCAATTCAACGGGGTCTAGCACAGGTAGAGAGCGAGTTTTGCTTCATCGCCCATGGGGATCTTCCTCGAATTGCGCCCACCACGTACCACAGGTTGTGGCAACATCGATGCCAACACCCAGTGATGCCCAGTTATCAAGGCGAAAAGGGCCATCCGGTGCTGCTGCCTAGCACCGCCATTCCCAGTATCTTGGCAGCCACAGCCAACCAGCAGAAATACTCAATGAAATGGCAACTTAAACAGTTGCAACCAAAGTTTGTGGAAGTAAACGATGAGGGCGTTTTATGGGATGTGGACACGCCAGAGCGTTATCAAGAATTAATTAAACACCACAACGCAAATAAGAATTAATTTCAATTAAAAATAAAATTATCGACTATCAATATCATATTGATAGTGTCACTAGCGCAATTTTGATAGCTCATTATCAGTGGATTCCGCTGGGGATTTATTTATCGAAACTTCTTACTCGATAACAACAAAAACCTTATTCCCATCGAAGTTTGGCTAATTCTATGGGGCTCTGAATATTCTTTAATTTAATTTTGGCAAGGTAGTTGCAAATTCCTTCTTGGACAACCTATTTGCTAGCCAGAAGTTCATCAGCGTTCAAATCTGGCAAGCCGAATCGCCAAGGAGAATATGATGAGTGACCTCATGCGTCCGTTGCCTTTTACCGAACTGTTGAACCGGATATTCGAAGAATACCAACAAAACCGGTCAATCTTCGGTATCCCAGAGGCGCAGTTCTATAAGAAACAAGATGACCGCAGTATCAGCGTCTTCGGTGAGCGCTGTGAGACCCCCTTAGGTCCTGCGGCAGGCCCTCACACCCAGCTTAGCCAAAACATCGTCACCTCATGGTTGGCGGGCGGCCGCTTCATGGAGCTGAAAACCGTCCAGAAGATGGACACCCTCGAAATCGAAAAGCCCTGTATTGATGCGGAAGATGAATGCTTCAATACCGAATGGTCTACTGAGTACACCCTTCCTAAAGCCTTCGATGAATACGTAAAAGCGTGGATTGCTCTGTACTTGATGGAAGAGATCTTCGACCCTCGCTTCGAAGGCGAAGCCAAGTCGTTCATCTTCAACATGAGTGTGGGCTACGATCTGGCTGGCATTAAGACTGTGCCAATGCAGACCTTCATCGACAGCATGATGGACGCCAGCGAACACCCCGTATTCAAAACTCACATCGAAGAGCTGCGTGAGTACGTAAGCAACACCGCTTACCTAGAGCGCCTAGAGTTAGATGAAGATTGCATCAAGCGTCTACAGCGCCTACCTGACCTGATCCCAAGCCGCTTGGTAGAGGGCGTGACCCTGTCTACCATGCACGGTTGCCCTCCACACGAAATCGAAGCCATCTGCCGCTACATGCTGGAAGAGAAGGGCATCAACACCTTCGTGAAACTGAACCCAACTCTGCTGGGCTACCACAAAGTTCGTGAGATTCTGGACAACGCTGGCTTTGACTATATTGGCCTGAGTGAAGAGTCTTTCTCCCACGATCTGCAACTGGCAGACGCCAAAGCGATGCTGCATCGCTTGGTGGATTTAGGCAAAGAGAAAGGTCTGGGTTTCGGCGTTAAGCTTACTAACACCCTAGGTACCATCAACGCCAAGGGCGTACTGCCTGGCGATGAGATGTACATGTCTGGTCGAGCCCTGTTCCCACTGTCCATCAACGTGGCCAAGGTGCTGTCTGACGAGTTTAACGGTCAGCTGCCGATCTCCTACTCTGGTGGTGCGTCCAAGCTCAACATCAAAGAGATCTTCGAAACCGGCATTCGCCCAATCACCATGGCGACGGATCTACTCAAGCCTGGTGGCTACTTACGTCTGACTGACTGCGCCCGTGAACTGGACAGCAGCGATGACTGGAACCATCAAGGCATCGATCTCGACAAGCTCACCGCGCTGGCAGAGAAATCTCTGGTGGCCAACTACACCCAGAAAGAGTGGCGTGGCCCAGAAGAGATCCGCATCAACAAACTGGTGCCTCTGACCGATTGCTACGTGGCCCCATGTGTGACCGCGTGCCCAATCAGCCAAGACATCCCTGAATACCTGCGCCTGATGGGTCAGAAGAAGTACGGCGAAGCTCTGGAACTTATCTACGCCCGCAACCCGTTGCCATCCATCACTGGCCACATCTGTGATCACCAGTGCCAGTTCAACTGTACCCGTCGAGACTACGAAGGTGCGGTAAACATCCGTGAGATGAAGCGCATAGCCCTCAAGAAGGGTTGGAATGAGTATGAAGCCAACTGGCGTCAGGCTATCATCCAAGAGAAACACCCAGTTGCGGTATTGGGTGCCGGTCCTGCGGGCCTATCTGCAGCCTACTTCCTAACTCGTCTTGGCCACCCAGTGACCGTATTCGAGAAAGAGAAGAACGCTGGTGGTGTGGTTAAGAACATCATCCCGCACTTCCGTATTCCAGCGGAAGCCATCGAGCACGACATCGACTTTGTCACCAAGCACGGCGTTAACTTCGAGTATGGCTGTAACCCCAACCTGACGATTGATGAGCTAAAAGCCCAAGGCTTCGAGTACATCTGTCTGGGCATTGGTGCCGATAAGGGCAACCCAATGAAGCTGGAAGGTGGCAACACCAACATCCATAAATCACTGCACTTCCTAAAAGCCTACAACGACGGCAATGCGCCAGAACTTGGCAAGCACGTTGTGGTTGTGGGTGCCGGTAACACCGCCATGGACAGCGCCCGTGCGGCACTGAAAGTGGATGGCGTTGACAAAGTCACCATCGTGTATCGTCGTACCATCGCCGAGATGCCGGCTTACAAAGAGGAGTACGATGAAGCCGTGGAAGATGGCGTTCAGTTCATGTTCCTCAGCAACCCAGAGCGCTTCACGGCAGACGGTACTCTGACCGTTCGCGAAATGGAGCTGGGTGAAGCCGATGCTGGCGGCCGTCGTCGTCCTGTGGCTACCGACCGCACCATCGACCTGAAAGTGGATGCACTGATCACCGCCGTGGGTGAGCAGACCAACCGTGACGTCCTCACCAAGATGGGCGTGCCTATGGGTGAAGATGGCTGGCCTCAGGTGAACGAAGAGACCTGCGAAACCGGTGTTGAAAACGTGTTCCTGATGGGGGATGCCCACACCGGTCCATCCAACATCGTTGGTGCCATTGCCGGTGCTCATAAAGCTGCAGAAACCATTCTGGAGCGTGAAGAGCAGCGCTATAAGCCTCTGACTCACTACTCTGCAACCCGAGCTCAGGAAGTGTATGCCCGTAAAGGCATCATCCCAACAGAGATGGTGAATTCCGATCAAGAAGACGCCTTCATCGAGCAGGAAGCAGGACGCTGTCTGGAATGCTCCTACATCTGCAGCAAGTGTGTGGATGTGTGCCCGAACCGCGCCAACATCTCACTGCCGGTACCTGGCTTCGACAACCCGTTCCAGACCCTGCACCTGGATGCCTACTGTAACGAGTGTGGTAACTGTGGTCGCTTCTGCCCATGGGACAGCAAGCCATACGAAGAGAAGGTCACCATCTTCAGCCTGGAAGAGGATTTCCATGACAGTAACAACCCTGGCTTCTTCGTTAACGGTGAGCAAGTTCTGGTTCGTCAAGGGGATGCCATCCATAACCTGACCATCAATGACCAAGGTCAGATTGAAGGCCAGCCTGATGACATTACCGACATGGCCAAGATCATCCAATTCGTCCATCAGAAGCACAGCTACCTGCTGGGCCCTGTAGAGCTGTAACCCAGCTCTTACAAGGACTGAAATCACAGCGGCGAGCCTCTGGCTCGCCCTCATCAATATAAGGATATCCGCTCATGCTGATCCTAAAGAACGCCACCGCGGTTCAGTTTGAACCCGCTCAGGTCACCGAAGGCGTCGACATCGTTATCGACGGCGATAAAATTGTTGCCGTGGGCAGCAACCTCAGCAGCCAATACCCAGACGCCCAAGTCAAAGAGATGGCTGGCAAACTGGTGATGCCCGGCATCGTCTGCTCCCACAACCACTTCTACTCCGGGCTGGCTCGCGGCATCATGGCCGACATCAAGCCTTGTCCTGACTTCATCTCCACCCTGAAAAACCTGTGGTGGCGCCTCGACCGCGCACTGGATGAAGAGTCCCTCTACTACAGCGGCCTGATCTGCTCTCTGGAAGCGATTCGCAGCGGTTGTACCTCGGTGATCGATCACCATGCGTCACCGAACTACATCGCCGGCTCTCTGAATACCCTGCGTAAAGGCTTCCTCAAAGCCGGTCTGCGCGGCATGACCTGTTTTGAAACCACTGACCGCAACGGCGGTTTGGCGGAACTGCAGGCGGGCGTGGAAGAGAACATCAACTTCGCTAAGCTGATCGACGCCGAGCGCGCTGCGGGCACCAGCCCTTACTTAGTGGAAGCCCACATCGGTGCCCACGCTCCCTTTACCGTGCGTGACGAAGGCATGGCGATGATGGCCGAAGCGGTCAAAGCCACCGGACGTGGCCTGCACATTCACGCCGCCGAAGATCTGTATGACGTCAGCCACAGCCACCACATCTACGGCAAAGACATCGTCGAACGTTTAGATGGCTTTGGCCTGATCAACGACAAAACCCTGCTGGCTCACGGGCTGTTCCTGTCAGAAAACGACATCAACATCCTTAACCAGCGCGATGCATTCCTAGTGCACAACGCTCGCTCCAACATGAACAACGGCGTGGGTTACAACAGCCAGTTGACCAAGCTGAAGAACGTGGCTCTGGGTACCGATGGAATTGGTGCCGACATGTTCGAAGAGCTGAAGTTTGCCTTCTTCAAGCATCGTGATGACCGTGGTCCAATGTGGCCTGACAGCTTCCTGCGTCACCTCTACAACGGTAACGAACTGCTGGCCCGTAACTTCGGCGCCAAGTTCGGTCGTCTGGAAGTCGGTTACAAAGCCGATCTGACCATCTGTGATTACACCGCACCAACCCCACTGGTCGGCGACAACCTGCCGGGTCACTTCGCCTTCGCCTTGAACCAAGGCAACGTCCACTCCGTGATGGTAGAGGGCCAGATGGTACTGGAAGACCGTCAATTCCCATTTGATATCGAGCCAATCTATGCCGAAGCCCGCAAGGTAGCCAAGGGCATCTGGCAGAGGATGGATCAACTGGATTAACAGATCGAAAAGCAAAATGGCTACGTCCTGGGGGAGGTAGCCATTTTTTCTAATGCACTGCTCTCATTAAGGAAAGGCATTGTTATGGAAGCGATTAACAACAACTTTAAATGGGCCGAAGCCACAGGCGAGGCCAAGTTTATAGCCGACCGCAGTTACCCCAACCTGCTTCATGCTCGGTTCTTCCGCTCCAGCTGTCCGCGAGGACGCATCCGAGAATTGAATGCGCCCCCCTTACCAGAAGGCTACGCCTTCTTCAGCGCCAAAGACATTCCCGGTGACAATGTCATTCCCAATGTTCGTACCGACATGCCCGCCTTCGCCGAAGATGAAGTGCGCTATGTTGGTCAGCCGATCGGCCTACTGGTAGGCCCAGATTTAAAGGTGATTGATCAACTGCTGTCGCAGATACAGGTCGATTACCAGCCGCAGCCACCGATTCTCACCCTAGACGATGCGATGGCGCAGCAACACCCCACCATCTTGGAAGATGGCAACCTATTCGACCACAACCAGATCAACAAAGGCGATTTGGACGCTGGCTGGGCACAGGCCACCACCATCGTAGAGGAGACCCTCAATACCGGTCACCAAGAGCACACCTACTTAGAAACTCAGGGTTTGGTGGGCTACATCGAAGATGGCAAGGTCACCATCGAAGGCACCATGCAGTGCCCTTGGTATGTGCATCACACCATGCACACCGTACTGGCCTCAGACGACGTTCAAGTTCGCCAGTGCCCCACCGGCGGCGCCTTTGGCGGCAAAGAGGATTGGCCAGATGTGCTAGCCGGTCCACTGGCGGTGGCGGTCAACGCCCTCAAACAGCCAGTAAGATTGATTCTGGATCGTCAGGAAGACATCGCCTGCACCTCCAAACGCCACCCACTAAGAATCCACTACCGTACCGGCCTCAATGACGACGGCAAAATCGTCGCCATGGAGATCAATGTTGAGGTCAACGGCGGTGCCTATTTCACTCTGTCCGGCATTGTGTTGCAGCGCTCCATGAGCACCGCCACCAACGTCTATGACATCCCCAATGTTCAGGTGAAAGGGCGTGCTTGGGCGCTGAATACGGTGCCCAACGGCGCATTCCGAGGCTTTGGAGCACCACAAAACTGCTTTGCCATGGAGACTCACATGAGTCACCTGGCCAAAAAAGTGGGCCAAGACCCGGTCGCTTTCAAACAGGCTCACCTGCTCAACAGCGACTCCACCTCACTCACTGGTGCCCCCATGCATCAAAATCTGGTGCTGGAAACCATGCTGGAGAAGATCACTCGCTCCAGTGGTTATCTTCAGAAACGCGCCAGCTTCGGTAAAGCTGGGGACAACCAAAAGCTGCGCGGCATCGGCATGGCGCTGTTCCAACACGGCTGTGGCTTTGCCGGCGATCTGGAAGACACCTTAGTAAAAGCGAAGGTGAGGCTACTGAAAAACAGCGACGATACCCTGCACATCCACGCCTCCAATACCGACATTGGCCAGGGCCTGTCGCTGACCTTCCGTAAGATCGTCAGTCGCACCCTCAACGTGCCACTGGAGACAGTGAACTACTATCACCCGGACACTGGCATCGTGCCCGATTCTGGACCAACGGTGGCCTCTCGCTCCATCGTAATTGTGGGCTACCTGCTTGAGAAAGCGGCCAAGAAGATGAAGCAAAACTGGTGCAGCGGCCTAGCCCAATGCATCGAAGAGGTGTACGAAAAGCCCGATTACCACAACTGGGATCAGGAAAAATTCATCGGCAACGCCTATCAGGTCACCAGTTACGGCATTAACGCCTTAGAGGTGGAGATAGACCCGGTCACCTATGAGATCAAGATTGTCGACGCCTGGGGCGTATTCGACATCGGTAAAGCGATCGACCCTGAGGTGTTCAAAGGCCAGATCGATGGCGGCATGGTGCAAGCCATGGGTTACGGCAGCTTGGAGAAGCTGCAACTGACCGCCGATGGTCGCTTTGCCCAAACCACCATGGCCGATTACACCATCCCAACCTCCATGGATGTGCCTCACATCCACAGTGAGCTGGTGGACAACCCTTATGACTATGGGCCACTGGGCGCCAAAGGTGGCGGCGAACTCACTCACAATGGTGCTGCAGCGGCGTTGGTTAACGCCGTAGAGCACGCTCTTAGCCGCTCCATTCAGGCCATTCCGGTTACCCCAGAGTCGCTGATGGAGGCGTGCTATGAAGCTTAATTTCACCCTAAATCACCAGCCACAATCGCTGGAGATCTCCGCCACCATGTCGGTGCTGGAACTGCTCAGAGAACGCCTCAACCTCAGTGCCTGCAAAGAGGGCTGTGGGGAAGGGGAGTGCGGTGCTTGCTCTATCTTGGTCAATGACAAGCTGGTCAACAGCTGTCTGCTGGCCAGTGCGCAACTGGAAGGGGCCGAGGTAATGACACTGGAAGGCTTGCGGGAAACCGACAAGGGCCGTTGCCTCATCGAAGCACTACTTGAAGCCAAAGGGGTTCAGTGCGGCTTCTGCAGCCCAGGCATGGTGCTGGCGTTGTATGCGCTGCTCAACGAAAACCGCTACCCAACCGATGACCAGATTCGTGAAGCCCTGTCCGGCAACCTATGTCGATGCACCGGCTACGGCATGATCATCGACGCTGCCCATATCGCTCTGAAACGGGGGAAAGGACTATGGTAACCGAACTCAGACCCAGCACATTAGCCCCAGCGCTGGCGCAACTCAATGCCGAACCAACGCTGATCTTTGCTGGCGGAACCGATCTTATGGTTCACGAACTCAAGCCCCACAACGCCATCCTGTTCGTGGATGCCATTGAGGAGCTGCAGCAGATCGAGGTCTATGAAAACAGCATCCGCATTGGTGCTGGTTGCCGGTTGGCACAGTTGGTGGAGCACACCGCACTGCCCCGCAATCTGGTGCAGGCACTGCATCAGATCGCCGCACCGGCGCTGCGCAACGTGGCCACCATTGGCGGCAACATCGTGAACGCCTCACCCGCGGCAGACTCCCTGCCTGCCCTGACGTTGCTAGACGCCAAAGTGTGCCTGCAAAACGTCAATGGTGAGCGCTGGCTGCCCATCGATGAGTTCATTATCGGCCCAGGAAAAACCATCTTGCAGCCTGGCGAAATGCTGACTCAAGTGGAAATAGCCCGCATTCCTTGCCACCACTCCATGTATCACAAGGTGGGGACCCGCGCGGCAAACGCCCTGTCGAAACTGTCGGTGGCCGCACTGGCTAGATTCGATGACAGTGGCGCACTGGAAGATTGGCGTATTGCGTTCGGTGCCGTCGCCCCGACCGTGGTACGTAATCGCGACATCGAACTCAGCCTCATCGGTTGTAAGCCAGAAGAGGTCGATATGGAGCAGCTTTTGGGCAGCTACGATGCGCTATTGCACCCCATCGATGATCAGCGTTCCACCGCGGAGTATCGCCGCCGCGCCAGTCTGAATCTGCTCAAACATTGGATGGAGCAATTGCAGCAGTAAACCCGACCCGAATCAAAAACGCCTCCCAAAGTGGAGGCGTTTTTTTATCAATTCTTTAAGCTGACTAAGACACGAGATACTGTTTCAAAATCGGGCATCTGAGCAAAATAGTGCTGAGCGGCACTCACAGAAACTAACGGTGGCGGCGGCGTCACCACCAGATATCGACCATCATGACTTAGGGTGTGGCATTCTCAATTAAGGATCCAGTGTCACACTTCCACAACACTCACTGATGTTTTTGGTCAAAAGGCTTCCAAAACAACAAAGCCGGGCCTAATACCAATCACATTAATGTTATGTGCAGTTCAGAAGCCCTCACAAGTTCTGAATCAAGGCAGCGTTGCGAAGGAATGTAGGTACCTTTCGAACAACGCTAACGCAGAGTCAGGGCTTGTGAGGGCTTCCCGGAGGGCTGATTTAATCGACCCTCATACTGCGTTAGTAAATCTCACTTTAGAACCACTAGAGCTTCGCTTTACTGCCTTGTCTGAGAACCGATTAACTTCAGCTGAATGAACAGACCATTAGTGCGATTGGTATTGAATCCCGGCCACACTCTAGAGCTTATCGATGCCTAAGCCGTTGCGGGTTCCACCACCTCCAATTTCACCGCGCACACTTTGTATTCTGGAATTTTGGCTTCCGGATCCAAAGCGGGGTTGGTCAACACATTGGCCGCCGCTTCCGCAAAATGGAACGGCATGAACACCACGCCAGGCTGCATCTTCTTGGTGATGAATGCTGGAGCCTCCACCTGACCACGACGGGTGATCACTCGAATTCGCTGACTATTGTTGACTCCGAGGCGAATGGCATCATCCACGGAGATCGCCACCTTAGGTCCCGCCAACGCCTCCAGCCCCGGCGTTTTCCGAGTCATGGTGCCGGTGTGGAACTGAGCCAGATCGCGCCCCGTCGTCAGAATCAGCGGGTATTCATCGCAAGGCAACTCCGCCGCCGCCCTAAATGGGGTGGCTTTAAACTTCGCTTGTGCCATGCCTGCAAAACGGAAACGGTGCAGTACTGGCGTGCCAGGGTGATCCGTATCAGGGCAGGGCCAATGCAACCCTTGGTTAGACAGGCGATCCCAAGTCAATCCGGCGTAGCTTGGGGTGACTTCGCAGATCTCTGCGGTGATGTCGCACTCATCCAGATAGCGCCACTCAGCGCCCATTGCCTGAGCCAGAGACTGAATGATGCTCCAATCTCGGCGCGCCTGTCCCGGAGCGATAACCGCCGGACGCAAACGCTGAACTCGGCGCTCGGTGTTGGTGAAGTGACCAATCTTCTCAGCAAAGCTGTAGGCGGGCAGAACCACGTCCGCCAGTTGAGCCGTTTCCGTTAGAAAGATGTCCTGAACCACCAGGAAGTCCAGACTCTCAAGGGCCTTGATTACGTGGGCCTGATCCGGATCCGACAGCACCGGATTTTCCCCCATGACGTACAGGCACTTGAGCTCACGCTCAATCATGGCACCAATCATCTCGGTCAATGCCAAGCCTTTGTGCTTAGGCAGTTCACACTGCCAGTGGCGTTCAAACTTGGCCACCATTTCCGGATCAGACAGTTTCTGATAGCCGGGGAAGTAGGTGGGCAGAGCCCCCATGTCACAGGCGCCTTGTACGTTACTTTGACCACGCAGCGGATTGATGCCGCCACCAGTCACACCAATGTTGCCGCACATCAGCTGCAGGTTGGCCAGCGCGTGCACGTTATCGGTTCCCGTCGTGTGTTGGGTGATGCCCATGGCGTAGTACACGGCCGTGTGGTGTGCGGTGCCAATCAGCTGGGCCAACTCCAGAATTTGATGAGCTGGTACCCCGGTGACCGCAGCGGCATTGTCCAGCGCGTAATCGGCACGCATCAACTCGGCTTTGAGCTCAGCGAAGCCGGTGGTGCGTCGACGGATATAGCCCTCATCTTCCCAACCGTTCACCAAAATTTGCTGCATGATGGCGTTCAGCAACATCACATCGGTACCTGGACGCTGACGCAGATGCAGCGCCGCATGGGACACCATATCGATGCGCCTTGGGTCGATCACCACCAGACGCGCTTTACCCGTGGCCACCACCTGCTTGATCTTAGAGGCAATGATGGGGTGAGCACTGGAGGTATCGGAGCCGATGATCAGAATGAGATCTGAGTCTTTGATGCTGTCGATGTCATTGGTCATGGCACCGCTGCCCAAGGCTTTCCCCAACCCAGATACGGTGGACGCGTGACACAACCGAGCGCAATGGTCGACGTGGTTGGAACCCACCACGCTGCGAATAAACTTCTGCAGCACATAGTTATCTTCGTTGGTGGTCTTAGCTGAGGAGAGGGCGGCGATGCTGCCACCCCCGTGTTTCTGTTTCAGCGCCAACATGCGAGACGCGATCAAGTCGATGGCCTCCCCCCAGCTGGCGGGCTGCAGCTCACCATCCACCCGAATCAGCGGCTGAGTTAGGCGCTCAGGAGAGTTGATGAAATCAAAACCGAAACGGCCCTTCACAC
Source organism: Ferrimonas aestuarii (assembly GCF_005116665.1). Taxonomy (GTDB): domain Bacteria; phylum Pseudomonadota; class Gammaproteobacteria; order Enterobacterales; family Shewanellaceae; genus Ferrimonas; species Ferrimonas aestuarii. The sequence goes on from NZ_SWCJ01000016.1 coordinate 31,428, forward strand.
ACAACATGCCATCGTTCACCGGCGAGCCTTCAACTCCGGTCACCTTCATCACCTTGTTGTGTTCGTCATCCACGTGCAGAGTGATGCCACAACCGACACCGCAATAGGTGCACACGGTGTTAACCTTGCGATACTCAGGTTTGAACCCATGTTGATGCTGAGTTTTGGCGGTAATGGCGCCCACTGGGCACGCCTGGATGCAGTTACCACACTGGGCACATTGGCTCTTGTTGAGCTCAATGCCATCGCGAACTTGTACCCGCTCATTGGTATCGCCACCGGGGAAATTCAAGATGTCATGGCCAGCCTGGTGACAGGCTTCCACACAGAGGCCGCAACTGGTGCAACGGTTTGGATCCAAACGGATGAAAGGCGTGGACTCATCAATCTTATACTGACGCTGGGGGGCGTCGGTGACTTCAATCTTGTACTCGGTGGCGCAGTCGCGCAGCAAACAATCTTCGCTCTTCTGACAGCCACAGGAGAGGCATCGCGCCGCCTCCTCCAGAATGTCACTGGCGTCAAAGCCCAGCTCCACCTCTTTGAAACTGGTGAGACGATCGTGCAGCGCCAACTCCGGCATCACCGCCCGCTTTTTCTCAGGGATGTGGTCGAAATAACGCTCCTCCACCTGCTTTAAGCTGGCGGCTTTACGGGCGTTATAAGCCACAGGGTCCACTTTGAATTGTCCCTGCTTGAAGTACTGCAAAATCGACTTGGCGCAGCGACTGGCGTCGCCAATGGCTTCCACAGCGGTTGCGGGGCCCAAACGGAAATCACCGATGGCAAATAGGTTGCCAACTCCGGTGTGCAGAGTCAGAGGATCCACATCGGCGGTGCTCCAGCGAGTCAGAGGAATCGCATCTTCTGGCAGACCATCCAAATTTGGCTTCTGGCTCACCGCCGGAATGACGGTATCAAACTCGTGCCACTGAAACTCACCAGTCGGTACAGGACGACGACGACCAGAATCATCCGGTTCGCCCATCGCAAGCCGTTCGACCTTAACTTTGCAGACTCGGCCTTTGTCATCGGCCTGATTTTCCACCGGTACCGACAGCATCATAAACTCGATGCCTTCGTGTTCCGCTTCTAAGATTTCGTACTCTTCTGCGGGCATATCAGCCTTGGTACGACGATAGATTATGGTGACATCCGCCCCTTGGCGTTTCGCCGTTCGAGCACAATCCACCGCGGTGTTACCACCACCGACAACCGCCACTTTGTTGCCAATGGCTACGGGTCGACCTAGGGTGAAATCACGCAGATAATCAACGCCTAGAATCATCCCTTTCAGATCTGAACCTGGGTAGGGCATGTCTACGGCATTTTGCGCCCCTAGGGCCAAACACACCGCGTCGTAATCCTCCTGAAGCTGCGCCAACTGAACGTCTCGACCTAAGCGCATGTCGGTATGAATGGACATGCCGGCACGGCACATCAACTCAATCTCCCGGTCCAGTACTTTCTTGGGCAGTCGATACTCGGGGATGCCATAACGTAGCCAACCGCCAGCGGCTGGCATCGCTTCAAACAGATCCACCTCTACCCCCGCATGGGTCAGGTGATAACCGGTACTCAACCCGCCCGGTCCACCACCAATAATGGCGACTCGCTTACCGGTTTTGCGCTTAATGGGCGCCAACGGGGGCTCTTCGTTCATCAACATCTGCTCGTCGGCAGCGTGGCGCTTCAGTTGGCGAATCGCTAACGGCTCATCCACTAGGCTGCGGCGGCACTCCGCTTCACAGAACGCTGGGCACACTCGACCAATAGAGAGCGGCATCGGCAGTTGCTGCTTAACCACCTCCATCGCCTCAGCAAAATCACCTTGAGCGATGTGGTACAGGTAGCCCTGAACGTCGACTTTGGCAGGGCAGGCTTGTTTACAGGGGGCTTCACAATCCCCGGCATGATGTTCCATCAGCTTGGTCAGTGCCTGACGGCGGCGAGCAGTGATGGCCTCCGACTCGGTCACCACCTCGACGGCTTTGGTCAGTCGAACCTCACAGCTGCGCTCCAGCTTGCCATTGATCTCGACGACACAGAGGTCACAAGGCCCCCGTTGCTGACTGTGGTTGTCCGCACAAAGGGCAGGTACGGCAACGCCTTGAACCCGTAATACGTCAATCAGACGTTGATTACTGAGTACCTCCTGGCGCTGGCCATTAATAATAATGTTGACTGTTGAAGAGGCCACGGGAGTATCCTTTTTCGTTATTACGACATGCGCGTTTTATCTGCATACTTTCCCTACCTCTGCAATAACTGAGCCGACTATAAAAAACCAAACTTTATATTTGTTTTAAATAAGAGATAAAGCCTATAAATTCCTTAACTTAATAGTAAAAAACGAATTTTGATTACGGCTATTTCTCCCCAACGACTATCACTATCAATTTGATATGAGACTCAAACGCCCCTTTTAAACTCCGGTATCAATTCGATATAAACCCGCGTGATGCTTGAAGAAAGCCGCTGACACTTTTGATCAAAACCCTCCGTCACCCTATTTCCACCATGAAAACGCTTCTCGATCAGGCCTGATATCAAGAAGTGAATCACAGCTCCCTGTTTTCTATTTGCTGGATTTTTAATTTTGGCGTGATTAATGCAATTACAGATTCAAGAATCATAAAAACATTGGTAGCGATATGATCAAACAATACTTGCAACCCACTACCGTCGCCGAAGCCATTGCCCTAAAGGCAGAACATGGTGAACAGGCATTCTTCTTAGGCGGCGGCTCCAAAGCCAACGCCACACCAACGAAGGTGGTTAAGCCCGTTGCGATTGCAACCAGCGGCCTCAACCTCTCAGGCATCGACACCAAAGACGGTGCCTTAGTACTCGGTGCAGGAACCCGCTTGCAAAGCTTGCTGGACCACGCCGACGTACCAACCTCTCTCAAAGCCGCTCTGCGCTTTATCTATTCCCGACACATCCGCAATCAAGCCACTTTAGGCGGTGAAATTGCGGCGGTTCAGCCTGAACGTCGCCTGATTCCTGCGTTGGTTGCTCTGCAAGCACAGCTGGAGTTGATGCAAATCGATGGCCAAAGCCTTCGCATCGATATGGAAACTTATCTTCAGGGTCAGCATCACGGTTTGATCACTGCGGTGATTCTGCCGGAGCCAGAGATGATCTGTGTCAATGAACAGGTTACCCGTTCGGCGGCAGGCTTAGCGGTACTGACCGCTGCGGTATCACTACCCAGCGGCTGCGACCACCCCATCATAGTGATCGATGGCATGGCCGAACAACCACTGCGCCTGCGCGATGTGGAGACCCAAGGATTGGCTGACGAAGCGCTAGAAACCGCCGTCGCCGATGCGATTCACCCAGTCGAAGATCTGCGCGGCAGCGTTGAATACAAGAAATACATTGCCGGTGTCGTCATTGCGGATCTACTGGCTCAAGCGCAGCAGGAGAAATAATGATGAAAATTCAATTTACCCTAAATGGCAAAGCCACCACCGTCGACTGCGCTGCCGGTGACAATGTACAACGCCTGCTGCATGGTTTGGGTTTGCACTCAGTGCGTGACTCCGACAACGGTTTCGGTTTCGCCGGATCCGATGCCATCTGGTTTAACGGCACCATCATTAACGCTTCACTGCTGGTTGCCGCTCAACTAGAAGGTTGTGAAATTCGCACAGCCGAATCCTTAAGTGAGTGGAACCAGCTAAGCCTAGTGCAACAGGCGATGATCGATGTGGGCACCGTGCAATCTGGCTACAACGACCCAGCCATGTCACTGATCCTAACCGACCTGCTGGAACGCATCCCCAATCCTAGCCGCGCCGAAATCGACGATGCCCTAACCGGTATCTTCAGCCGCGATGGTGGCTACCAGCAGTTCTATGAAGTGATCGAGCTGGCCATTGCCCGCCGCGATAACCCAGAAAAGAAAGCCGAGTACGCTCCAGAGTTCTGTGACGAGCTGGATGTGGTTGGTAAAGTGGCGCCGAAAACCGACTCGGTGAAGATGGTGAAAGCTCAACCAAGCTTCGTAGAAGACTTCATCGCCAAAGACGCCTGCGTCATCAAAATTTTGCGCAGCCCTCACCCTCATGCGTTCATCAGTAAGCTGGACGTAACCAAAGCAGAAGCTTTGGAAGGGGTTGTGAAGGTTCTTACTTATCGCAACACACCAGATACCCCATACACTCCAGGTGGCCAAAGTGCCCCTGAGCCATCGCCACTGGATCGCCGCATGTTCGGCCAGAAGATGCGTCACGTGGGCGACCGGGTTGCTGGCGTTATCGCCGAATCGGAAGCCATTGCCGCCGAAGCGATGAAGCTGATTGAAGTCGAGTACGACGTTCTGCCAGCCGTCATGACCATCGATGAAGCCCGTGCTGAAGGTGCGCCACTGGTGCACAACGAGCCTATCGAGTTTATGGCCGGAGCCCCAGCGGATCTGGATGAGCAGAATGCCAACGCCGATCCCCGTGAAGGCAAACTGATCGTCAACTTCCCATTTGGCTGCGAGCCTCGCAAGAACATCGCCGCCGGCGTTCAGGGCAAGATTGGCGACATCGACCAAGGCTTTGCCGATGCCGACATCGTATTGGAGCGCACCTACGAGTCCAAGCAGGCTCAGCAAACCCCAACCGAAACTCACATCTGCCATGCACTCATGGACGGTGATCGCTTGGTGATGCACGCCTCCACTCAGGTACCGTTCCACGTTCGCCGCCAGGTTGCTCGTCTCCTTGGCGTGAAGCAGAACAAAGTTCAGGTTCAGAAAGTGCGTGTAGGTGGTGGCTTCGGCTCCAAGCAGGACATCTTGGTTGAAGACGTAACCGCCTATGCGGCGTTCGTGACCGGTCGTCCTTGTTACCTGCACTACACCCGTGAAGAGGAGTTTATCGCTTGCTCCAGCCGTCACGTGGCCAAAGTAAATCTGAAAGTGGGTGCGAAGAAAGACGGTACCTTAACCGCCATCGACATGGACTTTATGGCCAACACTGGCCCATACGGTAACCACGCACTGACCGTACCTTCTAACGGTCCTGCACTGTCACTGCCACTGTATCCAATTGATAACGTGCGCTTTAAGGTAACCACCTACTACTCAAACATCTGTCCTACCGGTGCTTATCAAGGTTATGGCGCTCCGAAAGGGGTGTTCGCACTGACCATGATACTGGCGGAAATTGCCAAAGAGCTGGACATGGATCTGTTCGAAATCATCGAAAAGAACCGCGTTCACGAAGGCGACCCGCTGAAGATCAAAGCCGCCGTCGGTGAAGGTGACCTGCCAACTGAGCCGCCAAAAGTACTCTCTTGTGCACTGGACGACATCATGCGCATGGGTCGTGAACAGTTTGGTTGGGATACACCAAAACCGGATCTAGGCAAAGATTGGACCGTTGGCCGCGGTATGGCCATCATCCAGCAGAAATCCGGTATTCCAGATATCGACCAAGCCAACTGCCGCGCCAAACTGGCTTCCGATGGCACTCTGATTGTTCACTCCGGTGGCGCCGATATCGGTACCGGTCTGGATCTGGTGGTGGCCAAGATTGCCGCTGAAACTCTGAAGATGCCACTGGAAGAGATCACCGTTATCTCCGGTGATACCGACCACTGCCCGTTTGATAAAGGGGCCTACGCCTCTTCAGGTACCTGCTTCTCCGGTAATGCCGCCAAGAAGGCAGTGGAAGCGATGCGCGAACGCATCCTGACCTGCGCCGCCGACGCATTGGAAGTGACGCTGGCCGACGTTGAACTGGTTCACCCAGCCACCGTTCAGGCTAAAGATGGCCGCCGCATCACCTACGCCGAAATCGCTCACAAAGCGGAAGGCGGTAAGGGTTGGGGGCAGCTACTGACCTCCGGCAGCTTCATCACCTCAGACTTTGCCTTCCCTTACGGTGCCAACTTCGCCGAAGTGGCAGTCAACACCCGTACCGGTGAAGTGAAGCTGAAGAAGTTCCACGCCCTACTGGATTGCGGTACGCCGATGAACCCAGATCTGGCCCTAGGTCAAATCTACGGTGCCAGCATGCGCGCCATCGGTCACAGCATGACGGAAGAGATTGCCTATGACAAAGCTGGCCAACCTCTCACCCGTGATCTGAAGTCCTATGGCGCTCCAATGATCGGTGATATACCGGAAGAATTTGTAGCAAAATTAGTACCTTGTGACGATCCAGTGGGTCCATTTGGTGCCAAATCCATCTCTGAAATTGGTGTAAACGGGGCCTCTCCAGCCATCGCCAGCGCCATCCATGACGCCTGCGGCGTGTGGCTCAGAGAGTGGCACTTTACCCCTGAGAAGATCCTAAAGGGACTAAACAAAATTTAACTTTGGGAACCGTTTCGAGGCTCGGAAACCGTCCGAGCCTTGAAACACATAAATGCTGAACAATCGGTTTCGCCTTGGGAGATTTGCGGCGAAGCGGATTGACAAGGAGTAAGTATGAAACACGAACATTCAATTAAGGCCATCCGCGGTACCTTTCTGGACATTCGCCAGACTTCAGAAACCGCTGAAGAGGTAGAGGGCAACACCCGCTACATCAAAGATGGCTTAATGCTGATTAAAAACGGTCACATCGACTGGTTCGGCGAATGGGAAGAGGGCAAGGACAGAATTCCAAAGAGTGTCCGCATTCGTGATTACCAAGGTAAGCTGATCGTTCCTGGCTTTATCGACACCCACATCCACTACCCACAGGCGGAGATGGTAGGTGCCTATGGTGAGCAGCTACTGGAGTGGCTGAACAACTACACCTTCCCAACTGAAAGCCGTTATAAGAACAAAGAGTACGCCCGTGAGATGTCCTCGTTCTTCTTGAAGCAACTGCTTCGTAACGGTACCACCACCGCCTTGGTGTTCGGTACGGTTCACCCTGAATCCGTTGAAGCGCTGTTTGAGCGCGCCGAAACCCTGAACATGCGCCTCATTGCCGGTAAAGTAATGATGGACCGCAACGCGCCTGACTACCTGCTTGATACCCCAGAAAGCAGCTACGAAGAGTCGAAAGCACTGATCGAGAAGTGGCACAAACGGGGCCGTTTGCTGTATGCCATCACCCCACGTTTCGCCCCCACCTCCACCCCCGAACAACTCGACGCCGCCCATCGCCTCAAGCAGGAATACCCAGACACCTACATGCACACCCACCTGTGCGAAAACGAAAACGAGATCGCTTGGGTGAAAGAGCTCTACCCAGAGCAAAACGGTTATCTGGACGTATACCATCACCACGGCCTAACCGGTAAGCGCAGCGTATTCGCTCACTGTGTGCATCTGGAAGATCACGAGTGGGACTGCCTGCACGATACCGATTCCGCCATCGCCTTCTGCCCAACCTCCAACCTCTATCTGGGCAGTGGCCTATTCAAACTACGCGAAGCGTGGAAGAAGCAAGTGAAAGTGGGCATGGGTACCGACATTGGCGCCGGCACCACCTTCAACATGCTGCAAACCCTCAACGAAGCCTACAAGGTAATGCAGCTGCAAAAAGACAAGCTGTCTGCCTTTGAAGCCTTCTATCTGGCCACTCTGGGGGGCGCGAAGTCGCTGTCTCTGGATCACCAGATCGGTAACTTTAACGTGGGCAAGGAAGCGGACTTCGTGGTTCTTGATCCTTGCGCAACCCCATTACAGCACCTGCGCTGGGACAACTCTAAGTCTCTGGCGGATCTGTTGTTTGTTCTGATCACCCTAGGCGATGACCGCACGGTCTACCGTACCTATGTGGATGGTCGCTTGGCCTACGAAAGAGGCTAGATGATGACGAAAACGGTGGCGTAGTTTCGCCACCGGCAAATTTAATAAAACCAGGCGGTCTGCGGTTAATGGCGCGTATTGAGAGAAGCGCTGATAGCTGCACTCCTACATACCAAAAGTAAAGGAAGTACCATGTCTGATGTTCAAACCGCACCTGCAAGTGGAGCAGGTACCCTCAACCAAAAGCTCGATAATTTCTTTAAAATTACCGAGCGTGGCAGTTCCGTTCGTCAAGAACTGATTGCCGGTCTCACCACCTTCTTAGCAATGGTGTACTCGGTAATCGTGGTTCCCAACATGTTGGGCGCCGCCGGATTCGACCAAGGTGCGGTGTTTATCGCCACCTGTGTAGTGGCCGCATTCGGTTCGTTATTGATGGGTCTTTGGGTGAACCTGCCCATGGCCATTGGTTGTGCCATCTCATTAACCGCATTTACCGCATTCAGTTTGGTCTTAGGCCAAGGGGTCAGTATCCCTGTGGCTCTGGGTGCCGTATTCCTGATGGGTGTGGTGTTTACTCTGATCACCGTCACCGGTGTGCGCCAGTGGATCCTCAATAACCTGCCTGCGGGTATCGCCCACGGTACCGGTATCGGTATCGGCCTGTTCCTGCTGTTGATCGCAGCTAACGGTGTTGGTCTTATCATCAAAAACCCACACGACGGTTTGCCTGTAACTCTGGGTGCCTTCACCTCATTCCCTGTGATCATGTCACTTTTGGGCCTGGCAGCTATCATCGGTCTGGAAAAACTGAAAGTGCCTGGTGGCATCCTGATGGTGATCGTTGCCATCTCAGTACTGGGCCTGATCTTTGACCCAGGTGTGACTTTCCACGGCGTATTCGCGCTGCCTAGCATCGAAAACTCCCTGTTCGGCACCATGGACATCATGGGCGCCATGAGCCCTGTGGTTCTGCCCGCCGTATTGGCATTGGTGATGACCGCCATCTTTGATGCAACCGGTACCATCCGCGCGGTTGCTGGCCAAGCCGGTCTTCTGGATGACAAAGGTCAAATCATCAATGGTGGTAAAGCACTGACCGCCGACTCCGTCAGCTCCATCGTTGCCGGTGCGACTGGTGGCGCTCCTGCAGCGGTTTACATCGAATCTGCGGCGGGTACCGCTGCCGGTGGTAAAACCGGTCTGACTGCGGCTCTGGTTGGCGCACTGTTCCTAGTACTTATCTTCCTAGCGCCATTGAGCTATCTGGTTCCTGGTTACGCCACTGCGCCAGCTCTGATGTACGTAGGTCTACTGATGTTGTCTAACGTCGCCAAACTGGACTTCGAAGACTTCGTTGATGCCTTGGCAGGCTTGGTATGTGCGGTATTCATCGTACTGAGCTCCAACATCGTTACCGGCATCATGCTGGGCTTTGCCACTCTGGTTATCGGTCGCCTGTTCTCCAAAGAGGTGTCCAAACTGAACCTAGGCACAGTTCTCATTGCCATCGCCCTGGTTATCTTCTACGCCGGCGGCTGGGCCCTATAAGCCCAAACACCTTTTCAATCTACTCAATCCAGTGAGGCTGGGCGCACTTTGCGCCTTGCTTCACTCCACCCATTTGAAAAAAGGAAGTTGTGATTATGAGTAGCTCTGACCTGATTTATGGTTTGCATGACCGCCCGACCCCAGGAAAAGCTTTCCTGGCTGCACTGCAACACATTCTGGCTGCTTTTGTGGCCATCATTACTCCCCCCATCATCATTGCCTCCACTCTGGGGCTAACCCATCAGCTTCCTTACTTAGTGGCGATGTCGCTGTTTGTTTCTGGTATCGCCAGTTTCATTCAGGCACGCACCTTCGGCCGGGTTGGCTCTGGGTTGATGAGTATTCAAGGGACTAACTTTTCCTTCGTTCCCATCCTGATCTCCGCAGGCTTTGTGCTTAAAGGCCAGGGTTTGAGCGAAGAGGAGTTACTTGCCAACATCTTTGGCATGACCTTCGCGGGTTCCTTCATCATCATTTTCGTGTCGTTCTATCTGGATAAACTAAAGAAGATCATCACCCCTTGCGTAACCGGCATCGTGGTGACCTTGATCGGCTTGAGCCTTATCAAGATTGGTGTGACCGATATGGCGGGCGGGTTTGGTGCAGAAGATCTTGGTGATATTCGCCACATTGGACTCGGTCTGTTTACCCTGATTATCGTATTGGTGTTTAACGTCATGCGTCACCCGATTCTTCGGGTTGCCTCGTTGGTGTTGGGTATGTTCTTCGGTTGCCTAATGGCAGCGGTTATGGGCGAGCTATCGGCGCCAGATCTGTCCCACATCGACTGGTTCGTGCTCCCCATGCCATTCCGCTATGGCATCGGCTTCGATTTCACCCTATTCATCCCGATTATGGTGATCTATCTGGTGAGTGTGCTGGAAGCCATTGGTGACCTAACCGCCACCTCTCGTGCCTCCGACGAACCCACCGATGGTCCGGTGTATCGCCGCCGCATCAGCAACGGCATCTTAGGTGACGGGGTTAACTGCGTTATCGCTGCCATTTTACAAACCTTCCCTTGCACCACCTTCAGCCAAAATAACGGTGTGATCACCATTACCGGTATCGCCAGTCGTTATGTGGGCATGTTGGTAGGCGGCATTCTGGTGGTGATGGGACTGTTCCCCATCATTGGCGCGGTATTCCAGCAACTGCCTACACCGGTTCTGGGTGCCTGCACCACCTTCATCTTCGGCACCATCGCCTTAAGTGGCATCCGCATTCTGGCGGGTGTGGACTTCCAACGGAAGCAGGTGATCACCGTTGCCGTTTCCTTTGGTATCGGTTTGGGTGTGGTGTTCGTTCCGGAAGTGCTTAAGGATCTGTCGCCTATGTTGCAGAACGTCTTTGGTACTGCGGTTTCTGCCGGTGGTATCACAGCCATGCTCTGCTCCCTGCTACTACCAGGCAAAGAGGAAGCCAAGGTGAAAGAGGAGGATCTGGTCACTAGCGAAGATGGTGCCAGTTAACCGAAACTGACTCTGAAAAGGCAGCGATTTCGCTGCCTTTTTTATGCAGAACAGAGAAAGTGAAAGTTACTAACGCAGTATGAAGGCCGATTAAATCAGCCCTTCGGGAAGCGCTAAAACGCCCAGACTCTACGTTAGCATTGTTCGAAAGGTAGCTACATTGGTTCGCAACGCGGCTTTGATTCAGAACTTTTGAGGGCTTCTGAACTGCACAGAACATTAATGTAATTGGTATTATTTCTGTCATTATCAATGTCATGGGAGGTTGCTATAGTTAATTCAACCATTCCCCACTTATGACAATGAGGCCGATTATGTTAGGCGAGATTCACACCCTTGAGCACGACTTTCCAGCCCACAAAAGTGAGATTCACCAACTGATTGCGAATGATGACCGTTTTGCCGAAGACAACAACCGCTACAACGCTTTGGACAAGCAGATTCGCGAGCTTGAGTTGGCAGACAGCCCAATAAGTGATGAAGCCATGCATCAGCTTAAACATCAGCGTTCTGAGCTCAAAGATAGCCTGTATCAGCGCCTAATAACCCCCTAATTCCAAAAAGGGCAGCCAATTGGCTGCCCTGTCTCATTCACTCCATCCCTTTGGGCGGTTGCATCACCGGTGCAATCTTCTTTAATGCCGCGATCAGCATGTAAAGTGCCGTAGCAAGAAAGATGATGCCCAGATACTGCGCCATGCCTAGATTGATGTGCGTTACCCCTTGCGCCAACAGCGGGCCAGTCACCGAGCCCACGCTGTAGCTCAGCAACATCAATTGGGTAACCCGAACAATCTTGCTGGCCGAGACGCCCTCACACGCCTGATTAATCGCAATAGGGTAGAGCACAAACGCCGACGCCCCGAGCAACACCATGGCAACGCCAAAATCCATCGAGGACTGAGCCTGCACCATCAGCACCGCCGACAGGGCTCCAACTAGACTGAACATCGACATCAGCAGCGCCTTACCGATGCGACTGGAGAGCCAGCTCCCCAGCGGCTGCACCGCCATACCGCCAACCACCATGAGCGCCATCATCAAGCCGGTCTGTCCCTCGAGCAAAGGCTGCTGATGCAGATACACCGGCATTAACCCATACATCGGCCCAAGTAACAATCCAGAGATTAAACACCCAATGGTGGCAGAGATACTCACCCGCTTTACCTGAGGCGCAGACTCGACAGGCTCTAACGCCAAAGGCGGCGGCGAGCTGTTTCTAGCCACCAACACCGGCACAATGGCAGACAGCATTAACCCCATCACCACCCCAAATGGCAATGAACCAGTAAATCCAAACTGGCCGATGAGCAGTTGCCCTAACGCATTACCGCCGTACAGTGCGGTCATGTAGAGGCCTAGGCGTAGCCCGCGCTTACGCTCATCTTCCACCAGCAATAGCCAAGATTCCACCACCACAAACACCCCTGCAGTGGCGATGCCCGCCAGCAGGCGCATTCCAAGCCACACCATGGGGTAGGGCAGCAGCCACATGACGGCAATGGTCACCACCAACACCGCCAGAGACAAAATCAACGACCAGCGATGACCAATCTTTTTAACCAGTGGCTCAATGAACATGGCACCCAGCAATAAGCCACCATAGAGGCTGCTGGCCAGCCACGCGGCCATCGCCTCAGGCATACCTAAAGGCAGCAAAGAAAGCGGCAACAAACTCATCAGATAGCCTGCCGCTATCGCAAACAAAAACAGCCCGCCAATCGGCGCAACAACCCCGGATTGAGCACGGGAACTTTCCGACAAGACCACCACAGCCTCCAATCAAACTCCCGCCCTCCTGAACCTCTGCAGGGGCTAAGAACGGCGGGATATTAGGGCCGAAATCGGTTGGAGTAAAACGAAATTTTTTAGGTGGCCAACAATAGAAAAACTTATGGTTCAGACTGGGGGTCGCCGACGGTTTGGTAGGCCTGCTTAGGAACCGGTGCCAACTGCCAAACCAGCCCCAATCGCTCCATGATTTTGAGTCCCCAAAAGGTTGGATCCAACTCCCACCAATAGAAACCATTTCGGGCGGATTTTGGATATTTGTGGTGGTTGTTATGCCATCCCTCTCCCAAAGTCAGCAAGGCCACCACCCAGTTGTTTCGGGACATATCGTCAGTATCGTAGCGACGACTGCCAAAGCGATGGCACAGCGAGTTTACCCCCAAGGTGGCGTGCAGCAATGCCAAGGTCGACACCACAAAGCCCCACACCACCAGCTGCGCTCCGTCGGTGTTTAAACTAGGAAGGTAAGCGGCGCACAACTCGCCAACTAGGAACAGCGTTGCAATCAGCGACAGCGGTGCCACCCAATCGAAGCGATTTAACCAACGAAGTTCGGGAAAACGACTGAATTCAGGAATCTGTTTATAGGGCGTAGCAAAACTGGCGTTGCAGGTGAACCACAGCATGTGACTCCACCAAAAGCCGTCTTTGGGCGAGTGCAGATCCCCCTCTTTATCGGTGTGGGCATGATGCTGGCGATGGTGACCACTCCACCATAATGGCCCACGCTGGGCGGCGCTGGCACCAATGAAAGCAAACACAAACTGGACCCACCGGTGGGTTCTGAACGCTTTGTGTGCGAAATAGCGATGATAAAAGGCGGTGAGCGCAAACGCCCGAACAACATAGAGCACTGCGGCGATAGCCAAAGCGAACGCCGAGGCTGGCACCCAGAACACGGCAATCACGCTAACATGCAGCATGATAAACGGCAGGCATCGCACTAGATTAAACCGCCGACTGTGAGGGTCTTCCAACGGGGTAGATTCGTTATCCAACCAGACTTTCCAATGGCTCATGCCAGCGCTCCTCCATGGTGTGAAGTTAACTGCTACGAGCCTACCTCTTTAGAGGATCAGTTAAGTCTCAGTGGTTGAATTACCCTCCCAGCAGATAAGCATCACAAGCTAACGCTTTATCCTTGCCCATTGAATTGCCATAAAACGCCCCCAGATCGTGGTTAACGGCTTATTAAGTGGACAATCATGGACATCGCCAAAGCACAACAATCAAAACTGCACAGCAGCATGCTCGCCATGTTGTTGGTGGTGCTGTTGTCGCTGTTTATCCACGGCGACGCCAACCATTTTGAACCAAGCCGTTCACAGGGTTACGACAGCATCCATGATGCCCCAGCGCTGAGCCTAAACCACGCCGCAACCAGCGGTTTTCATTTCGCCCACCCAAGGCAAAATTCCGGCGTAGAATGGGCGCTACCAACCCCAATCTGGTGGGTGGCACTGACCCTAGTTGTATTCTGGCTCAGTACTCCACTCCCTAAACCTTGGTTTCATCAGCAGCAAGCCCCTCCGAGTCGAGTCTCCGGCTGGCGGGATTCAAACCTGCTGTATCGAGGGCAGTTAACCTTCGAACACTGAGTTCACCTTTACCCAATTTGCGCTTCGGAGCCTCCGACAGTGCCGACTTTGTGTACCCCAAATTTAAGGTGAATCCATATGAAACAACGTGTTATTAAATTTTTTTCCAACGCCATTTTGGTGTTGTTAGTCGTTATTTTCTGCCTTTCCAGCTTAACGGCTTACGCTGCGCCAATGGCGTCCGACAAGGTAGAAGCGCTGATTGAACAGAGCCTTGAGGTGATGCGAGCCCATTACATCAACCCCCACCGGGTGGATGACGTAGCCCACCACCTGCAGAGTAAGTTAGAACGAGGGGACTATGATGATATCCATACCCTAACGCAGTTTGCCGAGTCCGTCGGTCGCGACATCCGTTTGTCCTTAAACGATGATCACATGAGCTTGTACGTTAAAGCACCTAACCAGCAGGCAAGCCACGAATTAACCCACCCTCAAGGCAAATTGACCCACAACGGCGGTTTCGAGCAGGTTAGTTATCTTGCCAACAACACTGGCTACCTCAAGTTCAACAAATTTTCCCCTGATAACGAGGCTAAGGCCACGGTAGACCACGCTTTGGGCTTTCTCTCCAGCGCCGATGCCATCATCATCGATCTGCGCGATACCGTTGGCGGCTCGCCAGAGTTGGTTCAGTATTTTCTGAGTCATCTGATCAGTAGCAATACCGAACTTTGGCAACTCTATGGCCAAGGAGATGAACTGTTGGAAACTCACTTCGCTAGCGCGGTCAACCCCCAACGAATCAGTGCAGATACCCCTCTGTTATTACTTACCAGCCATCACACCGCCAGTGCTGCCGAGCTGTTTGCTGCCGTACTTCAAGCTCAAGGACGCGCCCTCGTGATTGGGGAAACCACTGCGGGAGCGGGGCACTTAGTGGGAGTGCGCAATGTGACCGATGAGTTGGTGTTTCGACTCTCCTTGATCAAGCCGGTGGTATCAGCAACAGGAGAGAGTTGGGAGGCCAAAGGGGTGGAACCTCAACTTAAGGTTCCAGCCTTAGATGCACTAGAACGAGCTCAGCTGTGGCTAAGGAATTTTGGTTAACCAAATAATCGAATCAATCTAATAGGGCGCCAGTTGGCGCCCTAGTTTAGGAATATTATCGATTAGAAGTGCTGTTCAAGATGCGCATCAAAACGGGTGAAATCACCGTCGATGTCGGCATTTTTCATCACATCATAACAGGCGAAGGTTGGCAGCGCCGTCATCCCAAAGAAACGGAAATTGGCATGCATGTGCAGGAGCAGATCATCCACCGACTTGCCCTGAAACAGGTACTCGGCTTCGTCATCAAAGGCCGCTTTGGGGGCGTTAAAGGTGACCGACAGCATGTATTTGGTGTCAGTTTGAGTACCACCGGTACCGTAGTTTTTCGTAGGTGCTTCTTGGGTTCGCCCATCAAAATGGCAGAGCGCGCCCCCCATGCCAGCGGTAAACACCTCATCCATGTAACGTTTGAAAGACCATGGAATGGTCATCCAATTGATTGGAGTCTGCAGAATTACCCGATCGGCCCATTCAAAGTGGGCTAACTGTTCCTCCACCACAATGTCATCCTGCATGGTCACCACTCTAACTTGGTGGCCCTTTTGCTGCAGCTGTGTTTTGGCTTTTTCGACCAACGACGCATTCAGCTTACCCTCTGAGTAGGGTGAGGGTTCATGGGCATTAATGATCAGTACCTGACTCATTACGTAACTCCTAAAGCGATTTGGCTATCTGTATGGGTTTGTTGAGATGTGGTTTATTATGGTAACCTTGCGCCGTTAATCAATTAGTATACTTTTAGTAACCTAGTTTATTTTTGAGGGTAAATTTGAGAAGCCAAGTAGAAACAGACTCTTACGGAAGAAAAAAAGCAGTCAATCCTTGCCTTGAACCCTGCGCCATTGAAAAAGGGATGCGCTTGATCGGCGGAAAGTGGACCGGTTCACTGATTTTCCACCTTAAAGATGGTCCAGTGCGGTTTAACGACCTATCCCGGATGTTAGGCGGGGCCAGCAAAAAGATGGTGGATCAGCGCCTCAAAGAACTTGAGGCCAATAATATGGTCATTCGTAAAGTGATAAACGATCGCCCAGTAGCAGTCACCTATGAATTGACAGACTTCGGTCGATCGGCACTGGATATTTTGGACAAGCTGAGGCTCTGGTCCCAATCCAATGACCTGTAACCAACGTATAAGACGTACGATTTAAAAGTTTAGATGTAGAGAGTTTGCACATGGTTGAAGTAAGACAAGCCGTTCCATTAAGAGTTGGCGAAGCTCAAGTAGAAGCGGAGATCATCTCCTTCACTGGGCTGGAATCCGGCCTTGAGCACGTTGCCATGCGATTTAAAGGCACCCAACCAAGTAGCAACATTCCGCTGGTTCGCATGCACTCGGAATGTCTGACGGGAGACGTATTCCACTCCTCTCGTTGTGATTGCGGCGAGCAGTTGAACGAAGCGATCAACCGCATCCACACCGAAGGCGGCATCTTACTGTATCTGCGTCAGGAGGGGCGCGGTATCGGCTTGTACAATAAGTTGGATGCTTACGTGCTTCAGGACACTGGGCTTAATACCTACGAAGCCAACGTGAAGCTGGGCTTTGGTGAAGACCAGCGCGAATTCGCCGAAGCGGCCGAAATGCTGAAAGCGCTCGGGGTGGATCACATCCGACTGCTGTCCAACAACCCACGTAAAAACAAACAACTGACCGAAGCCGGCATCAAGGTCGAAACCATGGTAAACACCTGCGTTCACCTAAAACCCGGCAACTCCAGTTACCTAGCCGCGAAGAAAAGCCACGGCGGCCATCAGTTGGCATTGTCATAATTCAGTGATAACTGCCGCAGATACGAAAACAGGAGCCATTGGGCTCCTGTTTGCGTTGGATCTTGCCGCGCTTACTCTACGGTTACCGACTTCGCTAGGTTACGTGGCTGATCCACGTCGGTACCTTTAATCAGTGCCACGTAGTAGGACAGCAGCTGCAGAGGCAGGGTGTAGATGATAGGTGCAATAAACTCGTCACAATGAGGCACTGGCAGTACCTTCATGGTGTCGTCGGAGGCAAACTCCGCCTGCTTATCAGCGAATACGTACATCAAGCCGCCTCGGGCACGCACCTCTTCCACATTAGACTTCAGCTTCTCCAACAACTCGTTGTTTGGCGCCACCACGATAACCGGCATGTCGGCATCGATCAGGGCCAGAGGGCCATGCTTAAGTTCGCCAGAAGCATAAGCTTCCGCATGGATGTATGAAATCTCTTTCAGCTTCAATGCCCCTTCCATAGCGATAGGATATTGGTCGCCACGACCTAAGAACAGCGCATGCTGCTTATCGGCAAAATCTTCAGCCAGATCCTCAATCTCATCATTGAGGCTCAGCGCCTGCTCAACTTTAGTTGGCAGAGACTGAAGGCTCTGAATGAGGTGCGCCAGCGTGGCTTCACCCATTCCTTTATGTTGACCGATGGCACCGGTCAGCATCAGCAGCGCCGCCAGCTGCACGGTAAAGGCTTTAGTAGAGGCTACACCAATCTCTGCACCCGCTTTCATCATGTAAGCCATGTCTGACTCACGCACCAAAGAGGAGCCAGGTACATTACAGATGGTTAGGCTAGAGTGATAACCCATCTCTTTGGCTAGGCGAAGGGCAGCTAGGGTATCTGCAGTCTCACCGGATTGAGAGATGGTGACCAGCAAGCTGTTCGGGAATACGTGGGACTTGCGGTAGCGGAACTCAGACGCAATCTCAACGTTACAGGAAACGCCTGCGTGCTGCTCAAGCCAGTAACGAGCCACCATACCGGCGTGATAACTGGTACCACAGGCGATGATCTGTACATGGTCAACGTTGGCCAGCAGTGCATCGGCGCCTTCTCCGAAGGCATCGGCGGCAATTTTGCCACCCACAATGCGATGCTCTAACGTGCGCTGCAGTGCCAGCGGCTGCTCATGGATCTCTTTCATCATGTAGTGACGATAAGGGCCTTTATCACTGGCTTCGTGGGAAACCTCAGACTCCTTCACCTCACGCTCTACTGAATTACCGTTAGCATCAAAAATGTTTACTTCACGGCGAGTCACCTCAGCCACGTCGCCCTCTTCAAGGAAAGCAAAGCGGCGGGTTACAGGCAGCAGAGCCAGTTGATCAGAAGCGATGAAGTGCTCGCCCACACCATAACCGATCACCAATGGACTACCGGAGCGAGCCACCACCATACGCTCCGGATCAAGGCGGTCCACAATCACAGTACCGTAGGCGCCTTCCAGCTGCTTCACGGTAGCCTGAACCGCCGCTAGCAAGCTGTCGTGAGATTTCAGTTCGTGATGGACTAGGTGACCGATCACTTCGGTATCAGTATCCGATTCAAACTGGTAACCCAGACCTTGTAGGCGCTCACGCAGGGGAGCGTGATTTTCGATAATGCCGTTATGCACTACCGCAATGTCACCGCTAGATTGGTGAGGGTGAGCGTTGCGCTCAGATGGCTCTCCATGAGTCGCCCAGCGAGTGTGGGCAATACCAGTACCGCCAGATAAAGGCTGAGCTTCTAGCGCATTTTTAAGCTCTTGCACCTTACCCAAACGACGCAGTCTATTTAGATTATTGTCACCATCAATAATCGCCACACCGGCTGAATCATAACCACGATATTCCAGTCGTTTCAGACCTTCCACCAAGATCTCAGCAACATCACGCTGAGCTACTGCACCAACAATGCCACACATAATTAGGCTCCTAATTCGAGTTGAGATGCACAGATAACCTGCACACCCTGTAATTCAATTTGCTGGCGGACATCGTCCGCCAAACGATAATCGGTAATCAGCCTGGTCACTTCGGACCACGGCAGTTCAAGATTGGGAATACGTCGTCCAACCTTGTCCGCTTCCACCATCACATTCACCTCTCTCGAAGCGCTGGCCATCACACGAGACAGCCCAATCAGTTCATTGAATGTGGTGGTTCCACGTGAAACGTCGATGCCATCGGCACCAATAAATAGTTGATCAAAATCGTAAGAGCGCAGCACCTGCTCCGCCACTTGTCCCTGAAACGATTCAGAATGGGGATCCCAGGTTCCTCCGGTCATCAAAATAGTGGGTTCAGGCTCCAATGCTCTTAGCGCCTCTGCGCCATCCAATGAATTGGTCATCACCACTAGGCCACGCTTGTTATTAAGCTCTGGGATAAGAGCTGCGGTAGTTCGACCGCTATCGATAACAATGCGTTGATGGTCCCTAATCAGCGCCATAGCTGCCCGCGCGATAGCCACTTTAAATGGCGACCTCTTGTGCAGAGGATCATCTTCAATCACCTCCTGAGGCATCGCCACCGCGCCACCGAATCGACGTAACAACAGGCCGCTGGTTTCCAATGCCGCCAAGTCCTTTCGAATGGTAACTTCTGAAGTTTCAAATTGACGAGCTAACTGCTCAACACTGACCTCGCCAGCCTCATTAACCACCGCCACAATGTTATGACGACGCTGTTGAGTATTACGTTTCGACATTGGAATTTAAGTTTCGTTTTGAAAGATAAGTAGTATAGTTGCTAAGCCATAAGTCGCAAGTTTTCCCGACTTAAAACCCTATCAGCACCCCGAATACGCTTTACGCCGCAAAAAAATCAAACCGTAACGGCAATATTTTTTTCACAAAAGAGACACACAGACTGTTTAGCTTCCAGCTACTGCGTCATCGACGCATTCAAATTCAATAATTAAATACTGTGTGAGAATCAATTATGGACAAGGGATTTAAACTGTCGCTGATGGCGATGACCCTAGCGGCAGTCTTATCAGGCTGTGCCGATGATGGCAGCGATGGTGCGGCTGGCACCCCTGGTCAGAACGGTCAAAATGGACAAGATGGCTCCAATGGCGAAAACGGTCAGGTCGGAAAACTGACCCGCATCGCCACTGTGCCTCTGGGCGCCGAAGTAACCGGTATCTTCCTAAACGAAGAAGGTGATCTGTTCTTCAACCTGCAGCACCCATCTTCCGCCAATACCGAAACCGATCATAACGACACCGCCTACAACCGCGGTACCGTGGGCGTGTTAACTGGCGTCAACTTCAACCAACTGCCAATGGATCTGGTTGATTCTCCGGTGCCAGCGTCTGAGAAAGAGCAGCAGACCGTCATGGCGGCCTACGGCCAATATCAGATCATTGGTCAGAACGGCGATACCTTAGATGGCAAATTACCAAAAGGCTTAGGTGTTATTCACAGCCTCAGTGGCGACACTGCCGTTGCCGATACCGATATGCCTGACTTCAACGCTTACGTTGCTGTTGAAGAGGGTAAGGGTTACCTATTCACCAACTGGGAGCACATTCCCGGTGGCATGAGCCGTTTGATGATCAGCAAGAGTGCCGATGGCTCCTGGAAAATCGACGACGCAATGATGCTGGACTTCTCCGAGATCAAAGGCACCGCCGCCAACTGTTTTGGTAGCCTGACCCCTTGGGGTACGCCACTGAGTTCAGAGGAGTGGATTGTTGGCTCCAGCGCCGGTGAGGTAACCAACTTCGACTGGAACAACCCTGACGCACAGTACGCTAACGACACAGCCATGCAAGCGATGCTCGATGGCAGCTATCCAAACCCTTACGACTACGGTTACATCATCGAAGTGACCGATCCGAAAGGGGAAGCCAAGCCAGTTAAACACTACGCTTTGGGTCGCTATGAACACGAAAATGGCACAGTCATGCCGGATCAGCGCACCGTATACCTGTCTCAGGATGATACCGGTGGCGTGATGTTTAAATTTGTTGCCGATGCCGCAGGCGATCTGAGTGCCGGTACCCTTTACGGTGCCAAACTGACTCAAGATGCTGGCTCGACTGAGCCTCTAACCACAGGTTTCGACGTTGAGTGGGTTGAATTGGCTCACGGCAACAGCGATGAGATTGAAAGCTGGATCCGTGAATACGATGGTATCGACCGCGATGATTACGTGGAAGGCGAAACCAGCTACATGACCAATGCTGACGTGGAAGCTTGGGCTAATGGCGATGCCAACTACCCAAGCGTTGCAGATGGCGGTAGTGCCGTTACCGCAGGCAAGCCCATGGACGACCGCGCCGCATTTCTAGAATCTCGCTACGCCGCCGACCTTAAGGGTGCCACCTCTGAGTTCCGTAAACTGGAAGGCATCAACATCAACGCCAAACGCGCCGAACAGGCTATCGACGGCAAAGTTCACTTTGAAAACGAAACCATCGACAGCGCTTACGTCTACTTTGCCATTGCCGATCTGGATAAAACCATGATCGATGGGGAAGGGGACATTGCGCTATCTAGCCGCGTGAAAGACTGTGGCGGGGTGTATCGCATGCCTTTGGGTGACAACTACAACGTCAACCGCATCGAACCGGTAGTCATGGGCAGCACCTATCGCGACAGCCTAACCGGCGCCGCCCGCTGTGACGTTGACCAACTGTCTCAGCCTGACAACGTTATCGTCATGGACGATGGTCGTCTA
The DNA here is from genome assembly GCF_005116665.1 of Ferrimonas aestuarii. GTDB lineage: Bacteria > Pseudomonadota > Gammaproteobacteria > Enterobacterales > Shewanellaceae > Ferrimonas > Ferrimonas aestuarii. The sequence goes on from NZ_SWCJ01000016.1 coordinate 53,021, forward strand.
CTGATTGGTGAAGACGGTTTCCAGACCAACAACACCCTGTGGATGTACAACCCAATCAACAAGTAAGCCAACTTGTGAACCTCGGCCAGTCCTATTGGGCTGGCCGATTTTTCGATCCTAATCGGTCTAACATAATGAAAACGATAATATTACCGCTAGTGTTCAGTGCCTCTGTTCTTGCCGACTCTGCCGATACGCCACTGGCGTTGCGAGACGACATTCCCGCTCGTGCCTACCTAGAGCACAACAGCCTCTATAACGCCGAGTCGGTGATTCCACCTCAGTGCTACACCAAAACCGAAGGCAAAAATAACCCCTGTTTTGTCTGTCACCAGACCAATGTGGATGGTCGACCCAACACCATGAACGATGGCAGCCTTCAGGGAAGCTACGACTTCTCCGACCTTGGCCTCAATAACCATTGGCAGAATCTATTTAAAGATCGCCGTGACGCGATAAAGGCCACCTCAGACGCCGACATTGACGCCTATGTGCGCCAAGACAACTATCAGACCCTACTGAGTCGCGCCAACTCAGAACAATGGCCAGCAGAGCCGCTGCAACTAGAGCAGTTGGCTTACCCTAACCAAGCCTTTGATGAACTTGGCTTTGCCAAGGACGGCAGCCACTGGGTGGCCTTCAACTACAAACCGTTTCCCAGCACCTTTTGGCCCACCAACGGCTCCACCGGCGATGTGATGATCCGTCTTCCAAAAGCATTTCGTGAACATCAGGGCCACTACTCCAGAGATCTCTATCTGGCCAACCTCAGCCTACTGGAGATGACAATCAAAGACCAGGATAGCCTTAGCGTACCGCCTCTGTCTGAAACCAAACTCAAACTGGATCTCAACGGCAATGGTCAGCTAGAACCTCAGATCACCCAGATTCAAAGACAGAGCCATTTCCTTGGAGATGCCAGCAATCAACCGCTCAACCGGATGCTGTATCCCAAAGACACCGAATTTCTGCACAGCGTGCGCTACATCGACATCGATGCTCACGGTAACATTCAGCCCGCGCCGCGAATGAAAGAGCTACGCTACATGCGCAAGCACATCGACGTTACTCCACAACAACTGCGCAGCGCCTATTACCTAGAACGTAAAGAGAAACTATTCGAAAACTTGCCGCAAACCACCTTCATTGGTGACAAAGGCATCGCCAATAACTTTGGCTGGACCATCAATGGCTACATCGAAGATGACACTGGCGAGCTTCGTCACCAAAATCAACAGGAACTGGCGTTCTGCAACGGTTGCCACAAAACCATCGGCACCACCATCGATCAGGTATTCTCCTTTGCCCGCAAAGTGGAAGGTGCCCAGGGTTGGGGCTATCTGGATCTAAGTGTTCAGCAGGACGTCCCCAGCTTTAGCGACAACCAAACTCTCAGCAAAACCCAGGGTGAGTTTCTGACTTACATGCAGCGAGTGGGCGGTGGCGATGAGTTTCGTCAAAATACTGAGATGCTCAGCCGTTGGTTTGATGCTGAGGGTAACGTGGATGTGGCCAAAGTGGAGAGCGTAAGCTCCATTGCCGAACTGATCCTGCCTTCACCACAGCGGGCAAGGGCGCTCAATAAAGCTTATCGGGAGATCGTGAAAGAGCAGAGTTATCTATTTGGCCGAGATGCGGTATTGGCACCAGCCACCAATGTGTTCCAGCAGATCGATGCCGATGTAGCACCACTAGAGCCCCAGCACCGTTACCGGTTTGATATCCGCTTAGAGTGGTTTGCTGAGTCGATGAAAAAGTCACAATTGGCGACGACCAACCAGCAAACTGCGGAGGAGTAATACCAATTCAATTAAGGAGATGATCAGCTTAGTGCGCCGAGTAAATTGTCTCAATCTAGACGCTCAATGCCGTTGCTAGTGGTTCTAACAACAAATTGAGCAACGAAGAGTGAGGCAATTTAAACAAGCAATAATGACTAGATCTTTAGTTGAATTGGTATAAATCAAAAACGCCGCCCTTGGCAGTAACCAAGGGCGGCGCAATAAACCTTACAAAGTAAGTGACTGCTTACTTTTTCTTCTGTGGCCGCTGCCAACCAGTAAGATGCTTCTGCTTAGTGCGGGTGAGCACCAATTCACCCTCAGCCACATCCTTAGTAATGGTAGAGCCCGCCGCAACAGTGGCGCCTTTGCCAATGGTTACCGGCGCCACTAACTGGCTGTCGGAACCGATAAAGGCATTATCTTCAATCACGGTTTTGTGCTTATTGGCACCGTCGTAGTTGCAGGTGATGGTTCCGGCACCGATGTTTACTTTCTCACCCACATCAGCATCACCAATGTAGGCAAGGTGGTTAGCTTTCGAGCCTTTACCTAAACGGGCTTTCTTCATCTCAACGAAGTTACCAATGTGGCTGTCATGCACCAACTCTGCGCCAGGACGCAGTCGTGCAAATGGGCCGACGGTACAGATCTCACCCACAGTGGCATCTTCCACTAGGGTAAAGGGTTTAAGCACGCTGCCATCGCCAATGCGGCAATCTTTAAGAACACAGCCTGGGCCAATCACCACGTTGTTGCCGATCTCGACTTTGCCTTGGATCACCACATTGACGTCGATAAACACGTCCTGACCCACGATCAGCTCACCACGCACGTCAAAACGGGCAGGGTCGGCCAGAGTCGCCCCTTCCAACATCGCCTTCTCCGCCGCACGAGCCTGAAATGCGCGCTCCAATGCCGCCAGCTGTACCCGATTATTGGCCCCTTCCACTTCAATTGCAGTGTCAGGCTGTGCAGTGGCCACGCCACCTTCTGCTGCGGCCATGGCAATGACATCAGTGAGGTAGTACTCACCCTGAGCGTTGTCGTTAGACAGGTTGGCCAGCCAACGCTTCAACGCTTTACCCGGTGCCACCAGAATGCCGGTATTCACCTCTGCAATGGCTCGCTGCACCTCATTGGCATCTTTGTGCTCTACAATGGCGGTTACCGTACCCGTATCATCACGCACAATGCGTCCGTAACCCGTTGGGTCATCTAAGTTCACGGTCAACAAACCGATGCCATTCTCCGGTTGTACCGCCAGTAAACGTGACAGAGTCTCTGTTTGAATCAGTGGCACATCGCCATAGAGCACCAGCACTTTGCTGTCGTCTTGCCATGATGCTTGGTCGACCGCATGACCGGTACCTAGCTGCTCCGCCTGCAGTGCCCAACTAACTTTATTATGCGCCAGTGCTTGCTGCAGCTGCTCAGCGCCATGACCATATACCAAATGAGTTTGAACTGGAGACAGCGCCGCTGCCGCATCGATAACATGCTGAGCCATTGGCTTACCGGCAATACCGTGAAGCACTTTAGGCAGGTTAGAGCGCATGCGAGTGCCTTTACCCGCCGCTAGGATGACAATTTCCAAACTCATAGGGGATCCGTGAAGGTTTAACTGAAATTACAAAGGGCTGAGTATAACGTTAGCCCATAGGAAAATCAGCTTAAGGGAACGTAAGCGCCTTTACCCCGAGGATATTGAATATCAGTTCTCTGAGGATGAATCTGAAAAAATCCAAAATTCGATAACAAACTCAATTATTAAGCACCAAATAGGAGTAAACTGACCACCTGAATCTCAGAGGGAACGAGCATTCACATGTCATCACATTCGGTCATTACGGCACACCTTCAGCTTGCTCTTTATGCACTGCTTATCAGTACCGCCTTTCCCATAGCGGCAGCCCTTGGCCAAGACTACCCTCCGGTATTGACCACCTGGTTTCGCTTTCTCATTGCCGCCTTAGGCTTTGCCCTATTATTAAGGCTGCAAAATAGGCTGCACTGGCCCGGTTGGCGCTCCGTTGGCCGTTATGCTCTCATCAGTTTCCCCATTACTGGTTTTTTCCTGTTGATGTTTGTCTCCGGGGAGACCGCTTCAGCACTGCACCTAGGCGGCCTTTATACTGGCGTGCCCATTGCCAGCTTGATTCTTGGACACCTAATCTGGAAAACCCCGCTGTCAAAACAGAGGCTGCTGGCGTTATTTCTGGGAGCACTGGCCGCGTTGTGGGTAATGACCGAGGGTCATCTGAGCCGCTTAGCTGGGGATTGGCCTTTGGGCAACAGCATTTTTCTACTCGCTTGCCTGTTAATGGCGGTCTACCCAATGGTGCTCAGAAGCCTCTATCGCAGCGAGCCCATGATGGTGATTACCGGATGGTCGATGATCAGCGGTTGCTTCTGGTTGACCTTGGCAATCCTAGTCATGCAACCGCAACTGTCATTACCAACTTACTCACAGTGGCAGCTGATCATCTGGTTGGCCATCGGCACCACCATGTTTACCTTCTTCCTGTTTAAATCCGCCAGCATCGTGGTAGGCGGCGGCTCAGCCCACGCCTATGGGCTACTTACGCCAGTACTCGTGATCGGCATCAATGCCTACCTAGAGAAACCGCTACCCAGCCTTTGGGTCATCCCTGGCATTGCGATGATCTTTATCTGCCTACTGTGGATCTTGTACCTCGATAGACAACACCCTCTGTAATAGTGAACAACCATGAATATTTTTGACATCATGCGCTCCGGAGAGAGCTACAACCTATTCAATGATGAACTTGAACAAGTTCGAGAGCACAACTACCTGCTGCTACGCCAATTCAATGATGAACTGGACGCCGACAAGCGCTTTGAGCTACTCAAAGAAGTTGGGATAGATCTGCACCCAACCGCCTACATTCAGCCGCCATTTCGCACCTGCTATGGCCGCCACATCAAATTAGGGGCGCGCTGCTTTGTTAACTGGGACTGCATCATGCTGGACCACGGTGGCATCACCTTTGGTGACGACGTCGCCGTGGGTCCACGTTGCCAATTCCTTACCGTAAATCACGATATGGAGTTAGGCCGCCGCAATGAAGGTTTTGAGAGCGCCAAACCCATTGTGGTTGAGGACAGCGCGTGGATTGGTGCCGGTTGCTTAATTTTAGGCGGCGTTACCATTGGAGAAGGAGCGGTAGTGGCTGCCGGTGCGGTGGTGACCAAAGACGTGGCACCTCATACGGTTGTCGGCGGTAACCCAGCTAAGTGGATCAAAGATAACCCTCCGATTGCAGCTGGAAAGTCGTGATTTTCTATTTTTAAAGGCTCTAACGTTAAAGACGCTGGGCTCTGACGTGCGTCAGAGAGGCGGGTAAGGAGTGTATCCGTGCTGGCGGCGGGTTGTCAGCTCAAGACTCACCCTTAAACGCCATGCCGACGTACGTCGGTATCCAATAGCATTGTGCTATGAATCTTAAAGGTGCTGCCCCAACCTTCGTCAGGGTAGCTGACCAGCAGAGCTGGAAATCAAAGTCTCTAGATCCCTGCCTTCGCAGGGACGGCTTATCGACTTCGTCGAATTTTAGCCGATAAAAAAGGCGACCCTAGGGTCGCCTTTTTCGCTGCGAGCTTGGGCTTATTTGCCCAGACCTTTGCGGATGGTGTCCACAACGCGAAGTTGTGCCATCGCTTTCGCCAGTTCGATTGCGGCTGCTTCGTAGTCCATGTCTGCAGAGGCGGATGCCATCTGCTCTTCGGCTGCGCGCTTGGCTGCTTCTGCAGCCTCCACATCGATATCTTCACCACGTACGGCAACATCAGCCAGCACGGAGGCATTATCGGGTTGAACCTCGAGAATGCCACCTGACAGGTAGATTACCTCTTCACTGTCATCTTGCTTTCTGATGCGAACCATACCGGGTTTGATGGCGGTCAGCAGTGGAGTGTGGCCAGCCATGATCCCTAGCTCACCCTCGGTACCTGAAACTTGCAGGTACTGAGCGCGACCAGAAAAAATGCTGCCTTCCGCACTAACGACATCCAAATGAAGTGTCATAGCTGCCATCTCATCCTCCCGGAAGTGGTTTACAGTGACTTCGCTTTCTCGACGGCTTCGTCGATGCCACCAACCATGTAGAACGCCTGCTCAGGCAGTTCATCGTATTCGCCGGACAGAATGCCTTTGAAGCCGTGGATGGTGTCTTTCAGCGAAACGTACTTACCAGGTGCACCGGTAAATACTTCTGCCACGAAGAACGGCTGAGACAGGAATCGCTCAATCTTACGAGCACGGGCAACGGTCTGCTTATCTTCTTCAGACAGTTCGTCCATACCCAGAATCGCGATGATGTCTTTCAGCTCTTTGTAGCGCTGCAGGTTAGTCTGCACGCCACGAGCAACTTCATAGTGCTCTACGCCGATTACCAGTGGATCCAGCTGACGAGAGGTGGAATCCAGTGGGTCGATCGCAGGGTAGATACCGCGAGCAGCAATGTCACGGCTCAGTACTACGGTTGCGTCCAAGTGGGCAAAGGTGGTCGCTGGGGATGGGTCAGTCAAGTCATCCGCAGGTACGTATACCGCCTGTACCGAAGTAATGGAGCCAGTCTTAGTGGAGGTAATACGCTCCTGCAGAACACCCATCTCTTCAGCCAGAGTCGGCTGGTAACCTACCGCAGAAGGCATACGACCCAGCAGTGCTGATACTTCAGTACCTGCCAGGGTGTAACGGTAGATGTTGTCCACGAACAACAGTACGTCACGACCTTCGTCACGGAACTTCTCTGCCATGGTCAGACCGGTCAGAGCTACACGCAGGCGGTTTCCTGGTGGCTCGTTCATCTGGCCGTATACCATCGCTACTTTAGATTGTGCTTTGTCGTCTAGGTTTACAACGCCAGACTCAGCCATCTCGTAGTAGAAGTCGTTACCTTCACGAGTACGCTCACCTACACCAGCGAATACAGACAGACCGGAGTGTGCCTTCGCGATGTTGTTGATGAGCTCCATCATGTTTACGGTTTTACCTACACCCGCACCACCGAACAGACCAATTTTACCACCCTTAGCGAATGGGCAAACCAGGTCGATTACCTTGATGCCGGTTTCCAGAAGCTCATTCTCGGAAGACTGATCTTCGTAGCTAGGTGCTTCGCGGTGGATTTCCCACTGCTCATCTTCGCCAATCGCACCACACTCGTCGATTGGGTCACCCAGTACGTTCATAATACGACCCAGGGTCGCAGTACCAACTGGAACTTTAATTGCGCTACCAGTGTTGGTAGCTACCAGTCCGCGACGCAGACCTTCAGACGCACCCATTGCAATGGTACGAACAACACCGCCACCCAGCTGCTGCTGAACTTCCAGCACCAGCTTTGCGCCGTCGTTGTCGATGTGCAGGGCGTCGTATACTTGTGGTACGGCGTCTTGTGGAAACTCCACGTCAACTACCGCACCGATAACTTGAACGACAGTACCTGTGCTCATGATTAATCCTCTGATTATCTCGTTTCCGCTGCCTTAAACTGCCGCAGCACCGGCACAAATCTCAGACAGTTCCTGCGTAATCGCAGCCTGACGAGCTTTGTTGTACACCAGTTGCAGGTCTTCAATCAGGGTTCCGGCGTTATCAGTTGCGGCTTTCATCGCAACCATACGCGCGGCCTGTTCAGACGCGACATTCTCAACTACACCTTGGTAAACCTGAGATTCGACGTAACGAACCAGAAGTTTATCCAACAGCGCTTTCGGATCGGGCTCATAAATGTAGTCCCAAGCGTGAGCGCGTTTTTCGGTGTCGTCTTTCGGCAACGGCAGAAGCTGATCGATCACTGGGTCTTGCTTCATGGTGTTTACAAACTTGTTGTACACCAGATACAGACGATCCAGCTTGCCCTCGTTGTAGGCATCCAGCATCACCTTAACTGAACCAATTAGGTCAGTTAGGGAAGGGGCGTCGCCCAGACCAGTGGCCTGTGCGGTAACATCGCCACCAAAGCTTTGGAAGAAGCCTGCGCCTTTGGAACCGATAGCGGCGTATTGGACGTTAACGCCCTTTTCCGCCCACTCGGTGGCAGCCTTAGCTACCGACTTGAACATGTTGATGTTCAAGCCACCACACAAACCACGGTCAGTTGAGATGACGATATAACCGACATTCTTAACTTCACGCTCTTCCAGGTATGGATGCTTATATTCCAGAGAGCCCTGCGCTACGTGACCAATCACCTTTCGCATGTTCTCTGCGTATGGACGGCTGGCGTGCATGCGGTCCTGAGCTTTACGCATCTTGGACGCAGCTACCATCTCCATGGCAGAGGTGATCTTCTGAGTGTTTTTTACACTCGCGATCTTGGTACGGATCTCTTTAGCGCCGGCCATCTTCTATCTCCCCCTGTTACCAGGTCTGAGTTGCAATGAACTTTTCCAAAGCTGCTTGCAGCTGAGATTCGATGTCGGAGTTGTAGTCTCCAGTCTCGTCGATCAGCTTCATCAGTTCGGCATGTTCTGCATGCACATAGGAGAGCAGCGCAGCTTCGAAATCACCGATTTTTGCTACTTCGATGGTTTTCAGGAAGCCTTTTTCAGCTGCGAAGATGACAACGGCCTGCTCAGCAACACTCATAGGAGCGTATTGCTTCTGCTTCATCAGCTCGGTTACACGCTCACCTTGATCCAGCTGCGCCTTAGTGGCGTCATCCAGGTCAGAGGAGAACTGAGCAAATGCAGCAAGTTCGCGGTACTGAGACAGAGCGGTACGAATACCACCGGACAGCTTCTTGATGATCTTGGTCTGAGCCGCACCACCTACACGAGATACCGAGATACCTGGGTTAACCGCAGGACGTAGGCCAGCGTTAAACAGGTCGGTTTCCAGGAAGATCTGACCATCGGTAATGGAAATTACGTTGGTCGGTACGAATGCAGATACGTCACCCGCTTGGGTTTCAATGATTGGCAGGGCGGTCAGAGAACCGGTCTTACCTTTCACTTCACCGTTAGTGAACTTTTCTACGTAGTCAGCGTTTACACGAGCAGCACGCTCCAGCAGACGGCTGTGGAGGTAGAATACGTCACCTGGGTATGCTTCACGGCCTGGTGGGCGCTTCAGAAGCAGAGAGATCTGACGGTAAGCAACAGCCTGCTTAGACAGGTCATCGTATACGATCAGAGCATCTTCACCGCGGTCACGGAAGTATTCACCCATGGCACAACCAGAATATGGTGCCAGGTACTGCAGTGCAGCAGACTCAGATGCAGAAGCAACAACCACGATGGTGTTCTTCAGTGCATCGTGCTCTTCCAGCTTACGTACTACGTTAGCGATGGTAGAGGCCTTCTGGCCAATCGCAACGTATACAGAGAAGATGCCAGAGTCACGCTGGTTGATGATTGCATCGATGGCCAGAGCGGTTTTACCGGTCTGACGGTCACCAATGATCAGCTCACGCTGGCCACGGCCGATTGGAATCATGGAGTCAACAGACTTATAACCAGTCTGTACCGGCTGAGATACACCTTCACGCTCAATTACGCCAGGTGCAATCACTTCTACCGGTGAGAAACCGTCGTTGTCGATTGGGCCTTTGCCATCAATTGGCTCACCCAAAGTGTTAACAACACGGCCCAGCAGACCACGACCAACTGGAACTTCCAGAATACGGCCAGTGGACTTAACCTTGATGCCCTCAGCCAGATCGGCGTATGGGCCCATAACTACGGCACCAACGGAGTCACGCTCCAAGTTCAGTGCGATAGCGAAACGGTTGCCAGGAAGCTCAATCATTTCACCCTGCATCACGTCGGCCAGGCCGTGGATGCGGATAATACCGTCGCTTACAGATACGATGGTACCTTCATTGCGAGCTTCGTTGACAACATTGAACTGTTCAATACGTTGTTTGATCAGTTCACTGATTTCAGTTGAATTCAGTTGCATGCTTAAATCCCCGTTAGGATTGCAGCGTATCGGCCATGCGGTTTAATTTACCGCGGACCGAGCCATCAATGACCAAGTCACCAGCGCTGATAACAACACCGGCGATAAGCTGCGGATCAACACTGCTGTTGAGCTTTACTTTACGTGCCAGTTTCTTTTCTAGCGTTTCAGTAATGCTCTGCAGTTGCTGTTCATTTAGTTCTGTTGCTGAAACCACATCGGCTTCAACTACGCTTGCGTGCTCGTCGGCCAACTCTTTAAACAGAGCCGCCACTGCTGGCAGTGCAGTTAGACGTCCATTTTCAGCCATCACCTTAATCAGGTTTTGTCCATGGTCGTTCAGGTTTTCGCCGCAGACCTTAATAAAGATCTCGGAAACCTGCTCAACCCCAATGGCGCCAGACAACAGATCAGTAATTGCATCGTTTTTTGCTACTTCGGCAGCGAAATCCAGTTGGGATTGCCACGCCTCAACGGCTTGATGCTCTACCGCAAACTCAAATGCAGCTTTGGCATAGGGGCGTGCAACAGTAGTCAGTTCAGACATATGCCCTTTCCCCTATTAAAGCTCCGCGGCCAATTTTTCAACGATGTCGCTATGTGCGTCAGCGTCGATGGTACGCTCAATGATCTTCTCAGCACCGGCGATGGCCAGAACAGCTACCTGCTTACGCAGAGCTTCTTTGGCACGGTTACGCTCGGCTTCGATTTCTGCGTGACCCTGAGCGATGATTTTCGCACGCTCAGCTTCCGCTTCTTCCTTAGCTTCGTCGACAATTTGCGCTTTACGCTTGTTGGCTTGCTCAATGATCTCGCCAGCTTGTGCTTTAGCATCTTTCAGCTTGTCGCTGATGTCTGCTTGAGCCAGCTCAAGATCTTTTGATGCACGGTCAGCGTTTGCCAGACCATCCGCGATTGTTTTCTGTCGTGCTTCGATGGCAGCCATCAAAGGTGGCCATACATACTTCATGCAGAACCAGACAAAAACAATAAAGGCGATCATCTGACCAATAAAAGTCGCGTTGATACTCACAACGGCTCCTCCTCAAAACCCATTCAAAGTCGGTTTCGGTACTCCGAAACGCGTAGACATTGGATTAAAGGGTCGCCTTAAACACCAACAACGAACAGGATGTACAGACCAATACCAACACCGATCATTGGTACCGCATCCAACAGACCTGCCATGATGAACATTTTGGTTTGCAGTGCAGGGGTCATTTCAGGCTGACGACCTACAGACTCAAGGAACTTACCACCCAACAGACCGAAACCGATAGCAGTACCCAGGGCACCCAGGCCAATCAACAGAGCAACAGCAATAGCAGTCATCGTATTCTCCAGTTTTAAAAAAGTATTACTTATTAATTAATTAATGATCTTCATGAGCCATGCTGAGGTACACAATCGTCAGCATCATGAAGATAAACGCCTGCAGTGTAATTACCAGAATGTGGAAGATTGCCCAAGCAATCTGTGCCACGCCGCCCAAGGCGCCGATGGCCGCATTACCGGTATACATAAGAGCAATAAGAATAAAGATCAGCTCGCCCGCGTACATGTTGCCGAATAGTCGAAGGCCCAAGGACACAGGTTTGGAGAGCAGACTTACAGTCTCAAGCAGGAAGTTAAAGGGGATCATTAACTTGTTGTTAAACGGCTGGAGCGTCAGCTCCTTAGCGAACCCGGACACGCCCTTCACTTTGATGCTGTAGAACACCATCAGAAGGAAGACGCTGAAGCTCATGGCCAACGTGATGTTCAGATCCGTTGAAGGTACAACCTTCAGGTAGTCTGCGCCCGCAGCGGAAGCCGCCAGAGGTAACAGGTCAACCGGGATCAGATCCATCAAGTTCATCAGGAAAACCCAGACGAAAATGGTCAGAGCCAAAGGTGCGATTAGCTTATTCTTGCCGTGGAATGATTCTTTAACGCTAGTGTCAACAAACTCAACAATCATCTCGATAAAGCATTGCAGCTTACCAGGGACGCCTGTTGTGGCTTTAACACCGACGCGACGGAACAACCAAAGGAAGAAAATGCCGAGCCCAACCGAAAACAGCAACGAATCAATGTTCCAAGTCCAGAAACCAGCTTCGTGACACGCATGGTTAAAGGCGACGTTGCCGTCGACCATACACATTTGCGCGTTTTGAAGGTGGTGGACGATATACTCCTGCGGATTAGCAGCCATGATTCATCCCAAATGTTTTCGTTGAAACAACAAAGGTGCCATCCATAACACCAAAAGTGCCGAAATGTAGCTGCCAAATAGGGCCCGTGGGTCCGATTTGACCACTGCAAATGCCAGCACGAACAGAGTTACGGTTAGCATCAGTTTAATCGCTTCTCCCCGGTAAAAGGCGTTGACCACATTACCGGTTACCTTTTCCCAACGAGGAGAGAAGGTGAGGATTGCGAATACGAAGTGGGGCACAACAGCCACACAGCCACCCATTAAGGCTGACAGTGCCATCTGTTCTCCCCACAGTACGAAACAAAGCGTACTAATCAGAGCTACCACCGCTGCTTGGCAGGCAACCAACCGATATGCGGTCAGTCTCCCTTTGCGTCTGGGATCTCGTCTCAACGCTTTGACTCCGTAATCTTTAATAAGAAGGTGGTTTTTACTTACCACGATCTGCCTAAAAGCAAGCGAAAGTATACCTACTTACCTTGACGATGCAACCAAACCCACCCGCGAAAACTGTGACCTAGATCCTTAGCAGCAGTGGACCCATACGGAGTTAATTCACACCATGACAGTCATATTAGTTATTGATCAACAAACAGCAGTTATAACGATTCGGATTCGAACCAAATACTGTGCATTTACTCCGCAAATTTTTTATTTATGCGATTTATTCTGATGTTTATAAACGTATTTATAATTTAAATTACGCTCAATTGGACATTTTGACCGTAATGGTGTTTAGGGCACTACCAAGGAAGAAAAATCGAGTTTGTGGTTAGGATCACAACCACAAAAAAACCTCCCGAAGGAGGTTTTTTCTTAATTGGCCATAACGCGACTTAGAATACCATCGAGCTGTTCGAGGTCATCGTAGCTGATCACCAGCTTACCTTTGCCCTTAGTCCCTTGCTGAATATCAACCTTAGCACCTAGGTGCTCGGTCAACTGATTCAGCAATCGGCTTACATCCGGGTCTACAGTCTTAGCCGGCTTTTCCGCTTTAGGTTGCTGCTGTTTTGACACCAGTTTTTCAGTATCACGAACCGTTAGTCCCTTCGCCACAACCGTACGGGCAGCCATAGTCTGCTCATCGCCTTCCAAAGCCAAGAGCGCTCGGGCATGCCCCATCTCGATATCGCCATGCTCCAGCAGAGTTTTCACCTCATCGTTGAGGTTATTCAATCGAAGCAGGTTAGAGATGGTGGCTCGAGACTTACCAACGGCCTGAGCGACTTCGGCATGAGTCATCTCAAACTCATCCGCCAACCGCTGCAGCGCAATGGCTTCCTCCATGGCATTGAGGTTTTCGCGCTGAATGTTTTCAATCAGGGCGATGGCCACGGCGGCTTCGTCTTCCACCTCTTTGATAATGCAAGGCACCAGATCCAGCCCAGCTATCTGAGCCGCTCGCCAGCGGCGTTCCCCAGCCAGAATCTCATAACGCTCATCACCAATAGGGCGGATGACAATCGGCTGCAATATGCCTTGATTACGAATGGACTCGGCCAACTCATCAAGGGCTTCCGGTGACATGTCGCGACGAGGCTGGTAAACGCCACGCTGCAAACGCTCCAATCGGATCTTTACCAAGGCACCGTCCGACGGCGCCTCAACCGGTACAGAGATCTCAGGAGTAGGCTGGGGCTCAGCGGGTTTCTGCTTTTCCACCACCGACTTGCTGCTGCCCAATAGGGCATCCAAGCCTTTCCCCAAACCTCGTTTCTTTGCTGCAGACATGGTGTTCCTTTAGACCTCTTCGGCTTGTGGTTCAGTGCGTTCGGCTCGGCGTAACATCTCGCCAGCTAAGGCCAAGTACGCCTTAGCGCCAGCACTGCTTTTGTCATAATAGATCGCTGGTGCGCCGAAGCTTGGCGCTTCAGCCAGTCGAACGTTCCGAGGGATAACGGTGCGATACACCTTATCGCCAAAATGCTGTTTTAGCTGATCGGAAACGTCATTGGCCAAGCGATTACGTGGGTCGTACATGGTACGCAAGATACCCTCAATGGCCAAATCTGGGTTCACCACCGCCGCAAGCTTACTGATGGTGTCAATCAATGCGGTTAATCCCTCAAGGGCATAATACTCGCACTGCATCGGCACCAGCACCGAATCGGCGGCGCCCATGGCATTCACGGTCAGCATATTCAGCGATGGCGGACAGTCGATAAAGATAAAGTCGTAATCGTCCTGAACTTCCGCTAGGGCATTTCTTAAACGCACTTCGCGCGCAAAAAACTCCATAAGCTTAATTTCGGCAGCGGTCACGTCGGCGTTGGCAGCGATCAGATCGTATTTACCGTTGGTATCTTTAACGATGACCTCTTTGGCTGGGGTTTCCTCAACCAGCAGATCGTAAGCGGAATACTCCACTTCGTATTTGTCGACACCGCTCCCCATGGTGGCGTTGCCCTGTGGATCCAAATCGACCAGCAACACCCGGCGACGGGTGGCGGCCAAAGAGGCGGCTAAGTTCACACAGGTAGTGGTTTTACCTACGCCCCCTTTCTGGTTTGCAACAGCAATCACTCTAGCCATGAATGGATCCCCAATTTAATTACTCTGTTTCTTGACCATCACCAGGTGACGCTGAGCGTCCAACTCTGGCACCAGCAGCTCCTGCTGTTGAAGAATCTCAAATCCTGCAGGAATGGCCTGCATCTCTTCCGGATCAAGTTGCCCCTTTAGGGCATAGAAGTGGCCGTTATCATCCGGTAAGTGATGACACCAGCTCAACATATCGTTCAGTGAGGCAAAAGCTCGGCTCAACACGCCATCGAACTTCTGCTCAGGTTGATACTCCTCCACCCGGCTCTGTACAGGGGTGACATTTTTCAACCCTAAACTGTGTACCACGGTGGTGATGAATCGAATACGTTTTCCAAGGCTATCTAACAATACAAACTCTTTATCTGGATTGCAGATTGCCAGTGGCAATCCTGGAAGACCTGGGCCGGTGCCCACATCGATAAAGCGTTTTCCTTGCAGGTGTGGGCCGACCACAATGCTGTCCATGATGTGACTCACCAACATCTGCTTGGGATCACGGATGGAGGTCAGGTTATAGGCCTTATTCCATTTGTTGAGCAGTTCAACCAACTTCACCAGTTGTTGCTGCTGTTCGGAGGACAAAGGCAGATCGGTTTGCGCAACCAACTCTGCAAGCCTAGTGGCTAACACGTGTTGATACCCTTTGGATTGAAACAATGATAAACGGTTTATTATGCGGTGCGAAGCGGGGCTTGGAAAGCCCCGCGTGGGGATGGTTACGCGGTTTTTCGTAGTAAACCGTGTTTTTTGAGGTAAACCAGCAGCAGAGAGATGGCCGCAGGGGTAATTCCAGAGATACGAGAAGCCGCTCCCAGAGTTTCTGGTTTGTGAGATTTGAGCTTGGCAACCACCTCATTGGAGAGGCCAGATACCTGACTGTAATCCATATCTTCAGGCAATTTGGTTTGCTCATTGCGCTGAGTTTTGGCGATCTCATCTTTCTGGCGCTCAATGTAGCCGGCGTATTTGATCTGAATCTCTACCTGCTCAGCGGCCTTTGGATCGCTCAGACCCGGGCCAACATCGGAAACCTGCATCAACTGAGCGTAGGTCAATTCAGGTCGACGAATCAGCTCCTCAAGGTTCGCTTCTCGAGACAGTGGCGTCTTCAGTTGTGGGTTGAGCTCATCCGCTTGAACACCGGTTTTCTGAACGTAGGTGCTACGCAGACGTTGTTTCTCCTGCTCAATGGCTTCCACTTTCTCGTTAAATGCCGCCCAGCGATGATCGTCCACCAGACCCAGCTCACGACCCTCAGGGGTTAAGCGTAGATCGGCGTTATCTTCACGAAGCAGCAAGCGATATTCGGCACGAGAGGTAAACATCCGGTACGGTTCTTTGGTGCCCAAGGTGGACAGATCGTCAACCAATACACCTAGATAAGCTTGATCCCGCTTCGGCGCCCACGCTTCCAGCTCTTTCACTTTGCGAGCGGCATTAAGGCCAGCCAGCAACCCTTGAGCGCCCGCTTCTTCGTAGCCGGTGGTGCCGTTGATCTGTCCAGCGAAGAACAGGCCATCAATGAAACGGGTTTCCAAGCTGGATTTTAGGTCGCGAGGATCGAAGAAATCGTACTCGATGGCGTAACCTGGACGCAGAATCTGTGCCTGTTCAAAACCGGTAATTGAGCGGATCAGCTTCAGCTGTACATCAAACGGTAGCGAGGTTGAGATGCCGTTTGGATAGATCTCGATGCTGTTTAGCCCTTCTGGCTCCACAAAAATTTGGTGGCTGTTTTTGTCGGCAAAGCGCATCACCTTGTCTTCAATTGACGGGCAATAACGAGGACCAACCCCTTCAATGACGCCAGCGTACATTGGGCTACGATCCAAATTGGATCGAATGATCTCGTGAGTACGCTCATTGGTGTGAGTGATGTAACACGGGATCTGCTGTGGGTGATCCGATGCTTTGCCAATGAAAGACACGGTTGGAATCGGGGTATCACCCGGCTGAGCTTGCATTACCGAGTAGTCCAATGTGCGAGTATCCAAACGAGCTGGCGTGCCGGTTTTCAGTCGATCAACACGGAACGGCAGTTCTCGAAGACGACGAGCCAATGCATTAGAAGGTGGATCTCCGGCACGACCGCCTTGGTAGTTGTCTAAGCCAATGTGGATCTGACCCCCTAGGAAGGTACCAACCGTTAATACGACGGTAGTCGCATCAAAACGCACTCCAGCCTGGGTTACTACACCAACAACGCGATCCTGTTCAACCACAAGATCATCAACCGCTTGCTGGAAGATCGTTAAATTATCTTGAGCAAATAAGATCTGTTGGATCGCTTGGCGATACAGAGCACGGTCGGTTTGGGCGCGAGTTGCCCGTACTGCAGGGCCTTTAGAGGCATTTAGAGTACGAAACTGAATACCAGCGCGATCCGTTGCCAATGCCATGGCCCCGCCTAACGCATCGATCTCTTTAACTAGATGACCTTTTCCGATCCCACCGATCGCAGGGTTGCAGGACATCTGACCCAGCGTATCAAGGTTGTGTGTGAGTAGTAGGGTTTTTACGCCCATGCGAGCACTGGCTAATGCGGCTTCGGTACCTGCATGGCCTCCGCCTACCACAATGACGTCATAACGCTCTTGAGCCTGCATCTATATTTACCCTCTGGATCGGATTGGTCTAAAAAAAGCGGTGCATTCTAGCACCGCTTCTAGTGGAGAGAAAAGTGCAATTTTTAGTCTGAGAGATCTTGGTGAAAAGCTAATAGATCATAAAGATCTATATATAAGATCTTTATTATTTTTACTCTTATAGAGGCCGTTTTCTGTGGTTAAGTCAGTATTTATCATAACGATCAGGATCTTAAGTGCGATCGATCCCTGTGAGTAGATCCGGATCAAAGGCCGTATAAGGTGGGGTTAGATCGCTGTTTTATACACAGGCTAGATCGCTTTAGATCGAGGGTGTGAATTAATCCCCGATAAGATCGCAGTTTGATCCAAGGTTATGCACAAACACCTGTTAATTAGTGTTGTTTCTGTGAGTAACCTTGGATCTATTGTGTATAACGATCAAGACTTCAACAGGGAGATCAGAGGTTGGATCCACTCTAATGCCTGATCTTCTGGGAGATCCACCGCTTGTACATCGATCTCGATCTTATTCACAAGCGCAGTGGCACCTTGCTGGGTTAGCCTGTGATCAAGTAAAGAAGCCGCTTGGCAAAAGGTATCGTAGCTGGAGTCACCAATGCCGCAAATGGCGAATCGAATGCTGGAAAGATCGGCAGTTTCCAGCTCAGAAAACAGCTTATGTAGGTTATCTGGCAGTTCTCCTGCCCCGTGAGTTGAGGTCACAACGAGCCAGTTTTGGTGTTCGATCACCTGATTCAACTCAGGCTCTAGGTACTGTTCTGTGTCGATGCCGTTGTCATTTAACAGCTCAATCAGTTCATCGGAAACAGCTTCTGCGTTACCTAATGTGGTTCCGACGATGACGGCAGTTGTGGTCATAGTGGTGTTCCTACTGGTGAATGTCACTCCATTATAGAGCTGGGATTTCGGTGAGAATAGAGGCATAAAAAAGCCCGCATAAAGCGGGCTTAACTGTGATTATGTAGACTGCCTCAGTCTATTTACCAATGCAGAAGGATGAGAAGATTCTGCCCAGCAGATCGTCGGAGCTGAACTCTCCGGTGATCTCCGTAAGCGCTTGCTGCGCCATTCGAAGTTCCTCCGCCAGCAATTCTCCCGCTTGGAAGACCTCAAGCTGTTCGCGTCCCATCACGAGGTGGGCATCGGCAGCGGCTAAGGCTTCTAGGTGACGACCTCTAGCCATAAAGCCGCCTTCTCCTGACCCCTGGTAGCCCATACAGGCTTTCAGGTGATGTCGAAGCGCTTCCATACCGTCACCGGTTTTGGCGGATAGTTTAAACAGCGGGAACTGGTGGTCATCTTCTGTCAGTTGATCTTCGCCGGTGAGATCGACCTTATTACGGATGATGGTTAGTCCCATCTCTTTTGGTAGACGCGCCATGAATTCGGGCCAGATCTGCATCGGGTCGATCTCATTGGTTTCAGTGGAATCGATCATCAACAGAACGCGATCGGCCTGCTCAATCTCCTCCCAAGCTCGCTCGATACCGATGCGTTCAACTTCGTCACTGGCTTCCCGAAGACCGGCAGTATCGATGATGTGCAGTGGCATGCCATCAATGTGGATATGCTCTCTAAGCACATCACGAGTGGTACCAGCGATGTCAGTAACAATGGCTGACTCACGACCGGCGAGGGCATTAAGCAAGCTGGATTTACCGGCATTAGGTCGACCCGCAATCACCACTTTCATCCCTTCACGCATCAGCGCGCCTTGACGGGCACTGGCACGCACTGTGGCCAGTTGATCTTGCACTTGTCGCAAATCCGCATCAATTTTGCCGTCAGAAAGGAAATCGACCTCTTCATCGGGGAAGTCGATGGCCGCTTCGACATAGATGCGCAATACGGTGAGTTTCTCGACCAGATCCATCACCTCTTTGGAGAACTCGCCCTGCATCGACTTTAGGGCACTGCGTGCGGCTTGTTCTGAGGAGGCCTCGATCAAGTCTGCGATGGCTTCCGCTTGAGCCAGATCCATCTTGTCGTTCAAAAATGCGCGCTCAGAGAACTCCCCTGGCTTGGCTGTGCGGGCCAAGCCGGTATTGATGATGGCCCGTTGTAGCATGTCCAGCACCACGGGACCGCCGTGGCCTTGAAGCTCCAAAACGTCCTCGCCAGTGAAGGAGTTTGGAGCCTTGAAGAGCAGGGCAATGCCCTGATCCAGTTGTTGGCCATCGCTGTCCATGAACGGCAGGTAGTCAGCGTAGCGAACTTTAGGCACGCGAGGCAGTAACTGTTTGGCAATGGCTTCGACGTTGGGACCGGAAATCCGTACGATGCCAACGCCACCACGGCCGGTAGCGGTGGCTTGAGCCACAATGGTGTCTGTGGGAGTCATAGGCTTTTGCATTAAAAAGGTTTTCAATAGTGTACAAAAAAAGGCGGCATCAATGCCGCCTTTTCACCAATCTTTGCTAGGGGTTATTTAATGCCCTGTTTCGCAAGAGAGGCGTAGATAAACTTCTGCTGGGTGATGGCAACCAGGTTACCTACCAACCAGTACAGTACTAGGCCGGATGGGAACCACAGGAAGAACACAGTGAAGATAACTGGCATGTATTGCATCATCTTCTGCTGCATTGGATCCATGCCTGGAGACATCGGCTGCATCTTCTGCATGATGAACATGGAGATACCCATCAGAATCGGCAGGATGTAGTACGGATCTTTAACGGAAAGATCGGTGATCCACAGCATAAATGGAGCCTGACGCAGTTCAACACTTTCCAGCAGTACCCAGTAGAAGGCGATGAAGATAGGGAACTGCAGCAACATTGGCAGACAGCCACCCATTGGGTTCACTTTCTCTTTCTGGTACAGCTCCATCATGCCTTGGCTTAGGCGCTGACGGTCGTCGCCGAACTTCTTCTTAAGCTCTTCCATCTTAGGCTGCAGATTACGCATCTTCGCCATGGAGGTGTATTGAGCTTTGGTAAGTGGGTACAGTGCGCCACGAACCAGCAGGGTAATACCGATAATGGCCACACCCCAGTTCACAACCACAGATTGCAGAGCCATCAGCAGCCAGTGCAGAGGCTGAGCGATGAACCACAACCAACCGTAATCAACCACCAGGTTCAGAGTTTCTGAAAGTTGAGACAGGGCATCCTGATTCTTAGGACCTACGTACATTTCGCTACCAATGGTCATGGTGGCGCCTGCAGGAATGACGGTCAGTGGCTGTTTAACGCCAATGGCACCTTCATTGCCGTAGATCTTGGAGTACAGAGTGTTTTGCTGATCGGCCACCGGAATCCAAGCGGACACGAAGTAGTGCTGCAGCATGGCTACCCAACCACCGGCAGTTGCTTCTACTAGAGCGCGATCCTGCATGTCTTCAAAGTCATACTTTGAGTAGCGAGTATCCGCGGTGCTGTAGGCCGCACCACGATAGGTCGGCATCATCATGCTGCCTTCCTCTGCGGTGATGCTCTGGCGAAGTTCACCGAAGAACTGCATGGAGGCGTTGGTTGTTGACTGGTTATTCACCACATATTCAACCCGGACATCATATTTGCCTTGGGTGAAGATGAAGCGTTTTTCGAATTGGATGCCGTTGGCGTCAACGAAGGTCATCGGAACGACCAGTTGCTCGGCACCATTTAGCTTGTACTCATCGCTTTCGGTGGCGAACACCGGGCGAGTGCCAGAGGAATCTGGGCCTTGAGCACCGATCAAGCCGCTACGAGCTACGTAGTTGTAGCCGTTGTGGCGTTGGAACAGTTTCAGAGGTTCTTCGCTACCTTGCTCCAGAGGGAACTTCAACAGCTGAGCCTCTACAATATCACCACCTTGAGTATCGATGGTCAGTTGTAAAGTGTCAGTGGTGACGGTAACAAGCTTACCTTCGCTGGTGCTCACTTGAGGTAAAGTGTCGCCGCCGGTGCTAGAAGGCACACTGTGGTTTGATGCCTGCTCAGCGGTTTGCTGAGGGGCTGGTTGTGGGTTCTGGTCTAAGTGCCATTGTTGCCACAGCAAGAAGCTGACAAACAACAGACCTACCAAAAGTAGATTACGTTGAGATTCCATGACCGGTTAAGCTCTACCTTATTTAGATGGAGGTACGGGATCGCGTCCACCCGGGTGCAAAGGGTGACACTTTACTATGCGTCTTAATGCTAACCAACTTCCTTTGAAACAGCCATGTACTTTGATGGCCTCAATCGCATAATGCGAACAAGTTGGTTGAAAGCGGCAATTTGGTCCTAGCAGAGGACTAATCCACTTTTGATAAAGTCGGATTAACCCTATGAGGAGCTGTTGCATCTCTTTGTCAGCTTTTTAAAAAGCTTCTCAGTCAACTTGTGGATAGCAGCTTTGTCGAGATCATCCACACCTTTCTTAGCAATGGCAACTATGTCGACATTGGGCAAACGGTGTTGATGAAGACGGAATTCATCGCGAACGATGCGCTTGATGCGATTTCGTTGACAGGCTTTTTTGACGTGCTTTTTAGCCACAGTAAGGCCTAGCCGCGGATGGGCTAATTCATTAGGAATGGCGAGAAGAGTCAAATGAGGGTGTGCTGCCCGGACGGGATTAGCAAAGACAGATTTAAATTGAGCGGGAGTTAACAAACGTAACTCCCGCTCAAAGGTATAACGCACCACTGATGCGCCTTGCATAATCAAAAAAGATTAAGCAGACAGACGTGCACGGCCTTTGGCGCGGCGACGTGCCAAGATTTGACGACCAGCTTTAGTGGCCATACGAGCACGGAAGCCGTGGTTACGCTTACGCTTTAGTACGCTCGGTTGAAAAGTACGTTTCATAGCTTCATTACCGTTAAGTTAAGCTTCGACTCCCGCTAATGCGGTGGAATCGGTTCAAAAAAGAGGCCGAATTTTACTAAAACTCGACCTCATTAGTCAAACTGAAGGTGAGATTTTTTCGTCACCCCCAGTTCTTGTGGATAACACTGTGTGTTCACCCCAAGATATAGACAACCCGATCGCGATCGGATCGAATGGCAACGGAGTATACGGATTTTTGCGATCCCTTTCCAGTGCTTGATAAATGTGGGTTTTGATCAGGATCTTTTTGATCTTTTGTGATTGATTTTAGGGATCAAGATCTAGGATCGGAATTGGGGATAACTTAGGTAAATCACTAGCTATCACCGGTCGGGAGCGGTAGAATTGATCCTTTGGTAAAGATTGATTTCGGAGTATTTACGGTGACTTTGTCTGTTTGGCAGCAATGTGTAGCGTCCCTGCAAGAGGAGCTACCCGCGCAGCAGTTTAGTATGTGGATTCGACCCCTGCAGGCAGAGTTCGACGATCAAACATTAACCTTATATGCACCTAACCGCTTTGTATTGGATTGGGTACGCGATAAGTATTTGGATCAGATAAACCGTTTCTTCCAAGCCACTTTGGGCGATCAAGCGCCAATATTGAAATTTGATATTGGCAGTCGAGCTCCAGCGGTTCCTAGCCAGCCGCAACAACCTCGTGCAGCCAGTCAACCCGCTCCGATTCCTGCTTCTGCTCCCGCACCGATGCCAAGCAGTGAGCCTGCCCCGGTCAATCCTAATGCCGCCGGCCGCAGTAATATGAATCGAACCTACCAGTTTGATAACTTCGTTGAAGGTAAGTCTAACCAATTGGCCCGTGCGGCAGCGACTCAGGTTGCCGATAACCCTGGTGGCGCTTACAACCCATTGTTCCTTTATGGGGGCACCGGTTTAGGTAAGACTCACTTGCTGCATGCGGTGGGTAACGGCATCCTCAAAAACAATCCCAATGCCAAGATCGTTTACATGCATTCTGAGCGTTTCGTTCAGGATATGGTGCGAGCGCTGCAAAATAACGCCATTGCCGAATTTAAGCGTTACTACCGCAGCGTTGACGCTTTGCTGATCGATGACATTCAGTTCTTTGCGAATAAAGATCGCTCCCAAGAGGAGTTCTTCCACACCTTTAACGCGTTGCTGGAAGGCAATCATCAGATCATTTTGACCTCCGACCGTTATCCGAAAGAGATCGACGGGGTAGAGGATCGCCTCAAGTCTCGCTTTGGCTGGGGGCTGACGGTGGCCATCGAACCACCAGAGTTGGAAACTCGAGTGGCGATCTTGATGCGCAAAGCGGAAGAGAGCAGCATTCATCTTCCTGATGAGGTGGCCTTCTTTATTGCTAAGCGACTGCGTTCCAACGTTCGTGAGTTGGAAGGGGCGTTGAACCGCGTCATCGCCAACGCCAACTTTACTGGTCGTCCTATTACCATCGATTTTGTTCGTGAAGCGCTGCGGGACCTGCTGGCGCTGCAAGAGAAGTTGGTGACCATAGACAATATTCAGAAAACGGTAGCGGAGTACTACAAGATTAAGGTGGCCGACATCTTGTCGAAGCGCCGTTCTCGTTCCGTTGCCCGTCCGCGTCAGGTGGCGATGGCGTTAGCTAAAGAGCTAACCAACCACAGCCTGCCTGAAATTGGCGATGCCTTCGGCGGCCGCGACCACACCACGGTGTTGCACGCTTGCCGAAAAATTGAGCAGCTTCGTGAAGAGAGTCACGATATAAAAGAAGATTACGCCAATTTGATTCGGACCCTGTCCTCTTAAGAGATAGCTAACAATGAAATTTTCCATTAACCGTGAGTCTTTACTTAAGCCTTTACAGTTAGTTTCAGGCGCGGTGGAGAGACGACATAACCTGCCGATCCTATCCAACGTGCTTTTGGAGGTTAGCGATAACTTACTTAAGTTGACTGGAACCGATCTGGAAGTGGAACTAATCGGTCAGACAACGCTGGAAGGCGAAATCATTGCTGGCCGCACCACGGTGCCTGCGCGTAAGTTCTTGGACATCTGTCGTAGCCTACCGGATCTGGTGGACATTCAGATTGAACAGCAGGAAAACCGACTGATGATCCGCAGTGGTCGCAGTCGCTTTAACCTAACCACGTTACCTGCTGACGATTACCCAAACATGGGGGATTGGCAGCATGAGATGGAGTTCACCCTAAAACAGGGTCAGTTGAAACAGCTGATTGAAGCGACTCAGTTCTCCATGGCCAACCAAGACGTTCGTTATTACCTGAACGGCATGTTGTTCGAGACTGACAATAAATTGTTGCGTACGGTGGCCACCGATGGTCACCGTTTGGCAGTGGCTTATCGTAATATCGATGCCGAGTTGCCTCAAAAGCAGGTGATCGTGCCTCGCAAAGGGGTTGTGGAGTTGGTGCGCTTATTCGATGAAGAGGACAGCGACATCACCCTGAGCATTGGTAACGGTAATATTCGCGCCATTGCCGATGACGCCATTTTGACCTCGAAGCTGGTGGATGGTCGCTTCCCAGACTATCGCCGAGTACTGCCTCAAGGTGGCGACAAAGTTCTGATTGCCGATCGGGCGGTGTTGAAGCAAGCCTTCGTGCGCGCAGCCATTTTGTCTAATGAGAAGTTCCGAGGTGTCCGCCTTAACCTGGACAACAATGAGCTGAAGATCACTGCCAATAACCCAGAGCAGGAGGAGGCAGTTGAGATGGTGGATGTGGAGTTCCCCCATAGCGACCTCGAGATCGGCTTTAACGTTTCCTACGTGCTGGACGTACTCAACGCCCTTAAGCGTGATCAAGTGAAATTGGTAATGAGCGACGCCAACAGCAGTGCCTTATTTGAAAACGTCGAAGACGATGAGGCGCTGTACGTCGTGATGCCGATGCGACTCTGATGTCGATATCGCAGTTAACCATAAATCAATTTCGAAACATTGAGGCCGCCGCACTAACCCCAGCCGGGGGCCTTAATCTTATTTATGGTGCCAACGGCTCCGGTAAAACCAGTGTGCTGGAAGCCATTTGGTTTCTTGGGTTAGGGCGCTCGTTTCGCAGTAATCAAGCGCAGCGTGTTATCCAATACGAGCAGGAGCAGCTAACCCTGTTTTGCCGTATTGGTGAACAAGATAAAGTAGGCTTACGGCGAACTCGGCAAGGCGACGTCACCATTAAGGTAAATGGTGATAAGCCTGAAAAGGTGGCTGAGCTGGCAAAGTTACTGCCACTGCAGTTGATCACGCCAGAGAGCTTTGCGTTGTTATTGGATGGGCCTAAGGCGCGTCGTGAATATATCGATTGGGGGGCGTTTCACAGCGACCCCCATTTTCACCTTATCTGGGCTCGCAGTCGTCGATTACTGAAGCAACGTAATCAGCTTTTGCGAGCACAAGCGGACGACCGTCAGATTGCGATTTGGGACCAGCAGTTTGCCCATTACAGCAATGAGTTGACCGAACGCCGTCGTGCATGGGTAAACTCGTTAAATGGCGTGTTGGAGGGTATAATAGGGAAGTTTTTACCCAACGCACAGGTCAGGGTATCCTTTAGTCAGGGGTGGGACTCTAAAACACCTATAGAACAAATACTTAAACAACAGCTACAGCGAGATAAGCAACTGGGTTACACCGTGTCGGGTCCCCATAAGGCAGACCTTAGACTTCGAGTGAACAATATCCCGGTTCAGGATGTACTTTCTCGCGGCCAGCTTAAGTTGTTGGTTTGCGCACTCAAGATTGCTCAAGGGGTTCTCTTGAGTCAGCAGCATCGTAAGCAATGTATTTATTTAGTTGATGATTTGGCTTCAGAATTGGATTCAGAAAAACGAACCTTGCTACTGCAGCAACTGGAGCAAACGGGCAGTCAGGTATTTGTGACAGCCATCGACCCCGAACAGTTAGCCATGATTTCGTGGCAGCGGATGTTCCACGTGGAACAGGGTCGAATCAACACCACGGATAGTTAACCAGAGACAAGCGTATGTCAGAACAAAATTACGGTTCCTCAAGTATTAAGGTCCTAAAAGGTCTGGACGCCGTGCGTAAGCGTCCAGGGATGTATATTGGTGATACCGATGATGGCACCGGCCTTCACCACATGGTGTTTGAGGTGGTGGATAACTCCATCGATGAGGCGTTGGCAGGTCACTGTAACGACATCATCGTTACCATTCACCTAGATGGCTCTGTGTCCGTACAGGATGATGGTCGCGGTATTCCGGTAGACATTCACCCAGAAGAGGGTGTGTCTGCAGCGGAAGTGATCATGACCGTACTGCACGCCGGTGGTAAATTTGATGATAACTCCTATAAAGTATCCGGCGGTCTGCACGGTGTAGGTGTTTCCGTAGTTAACGCTCTGTCCGACAAGCTTGAACTGACCATTCGTCGTCAAGGTAAGGTACACCATCAGGAATATCACCTAGGTGAGCCAAAGGCACCGGTTGCGGCGATTGGCGATACCGACAAGACCGGTACCTCTATCCGTTTCTGGCCAAGCCCAGGTACCTTTACCAACATTGAATTCCATTACGAGATCTTGGCTAAACGTCTGCGTGAGCTGTCGTTCCTGAACTCAGGTGTTTCCATCAAGTTGGTTGACGAGCGTGATGGCAAGAATGATCACTTCTGCTATGAAGGTGGTATTCAAGCGTTCGTAGAGTTTCTAAACCAGAACAAGACCCCAATCCACCCAACGGCTTTTAGCTTTGATCTAGAGCGTGAAGATGGCATTGCAGTAGAAGTGTCCATGCAGTGGAACGATGGTTTCCAAGAGAACATCTACTGCTTTACCAACAACATTCCTCAGCGTGATGGTGGTACTCACCTGGCTGGTTTCCGTTCTGCTTTGACCCGTACTCTGAACACCTACATGGAGAAAGAGGGGTTCAATAAGAAGAGCAAGACCAACGCCACCGGTGATGATGCCCGTGAAGGTTTGACGGCGGTTATTTCGGTTAAAGTACCGGATCCTAAGTTCTCGTCTCAGACTAAAGATAAGTTGGTTTCCTCCGAAGTGAAGTCTGCAGTGGAGCAGGCCATGGGTGAGAAACTTACCGATTATCTGATGGAGAACCCAAACGACGCCAAGCAAGTCGTTAACAAGATTGTTGATGCCGCTCGTGCTCGTGAAGCGGCCCGTAAAGCCCGTGAGATGACTCGCCGTAAAGGTGCGATGGATCTTGCTGGTCTGCCGGGTAAGTTGGCAGATTGCCAAGAGAAAGACCCAGCGCTTTCTGAAATTTACATTGTGGAGGGTGACTCAGCGGGCGGTAGTGCCAAGCAGGGTCGTAACCGTAAGACACAAGCCATCCTGCCGTTGAAAGGTAAGATTCTAAACGTAGAGAAGGCACGCTTCGATAAGATGTTGTCGTCTCAGGAAGTGGCTACGCTGATTACCGCATTAGGTTGTGGTATCGGCCGTGATGATTACGATCCAGAGAAGACCCGTTACCACAACATCATCATCATGACCGATGCGGACGTCGACGGCTCCCACATTCGTACCTTGCTGTTGACCTTCTTCTATCGTCAGATGCCTGAACTGATTGAGCGCGGATACATCTACATTGCTCAGCCACCACTGTACAAAGTGAAGAAGGGTAAGCAAGAGCGCTACATCAAAGACGATGAAGCGCTGACTGAATACCTGACTACACTGGCACTGGAGAAGTCCTCTCTGCACGTGAATGCCGACGCCCCAGGGATCAGCGACACCGTGTTGGAAGGTCTGGTAAACCAGTTCCGCAGTGTTGAAACGGTGATTGAGCGTCAAAGCCGCCGTTTCCCTGTAGACCTGTTAAAAGCGCTTATCTACGTAGAAGGCCTGACCGAAGAGTCGATCAAATCTGAGTCTAGCATTCAGGCTTGGGGTGATGCCTTAGTTGCCGCCATCAATGATGGTGAGTCTGATGGCTCTTACTATCGCTGCGAAGTGAGCTTTGATTCTGAGCGTAACGCTCATCTGCCTAAGTTGGTGCTGCGTCAACACGGTATCGATCATGAGTATCTGCTGACTTACGACTTCCTGCAGTCTCCTGATTACCAGTCCATTGTGGCACTGGGTAAGGCTGTTGGTGACTTGATTGAAGAGGGCGGTTACGTTCGTCGTGGTGAGCGTAAGCTGGCTATCGATACCTTTGAGCAAGGCCTGAATTGGCTGATGAATGAGTCCAAGCGTGGCTTGTACATTCAGCGCTATAAAGGTCTGGGTGAGATGAACCCTGAGCAGCTGTGGGAAACCACCATGGATCCAGAAGCTCGACGCATGCTTCGAGTGACCATTGAAGATGCCATCGCCTGTGACCAGTTGTTCACTACCTTGATGGGCGACCAGGTAGAACCTCGTCGTGACTTCATTGAGCAGAACGCACTGCTGGCCAACCTAGACGTTTAATCTGCACTGTCGTTAGTGCACGAAAAAGGGCTTCCTAATGGAAGCCCTTTTTTATTGGTTCGATGTTTTAATTAGTGTTCCACGTGGAACACTCATACCAATTCAATTAAAGATGCGGTTTTCCTGTTCTTGGACTCGGATAAAGGTGGTGCGTCGGGACAGCTCTTTGAGCTTTGATGCGCCCACATAAGTGCAAGTAGAGCGCACGCCGCCGAGGATATCTTGAACGGTAAACTCTACGTCACCACGATAGGGAACCATAACAGTTTTACCTTCAGACGCTCGGTAGTTGGCTACCCCGCCAGCGTACTTATCCATCGCCGTGGCTGAACTCATGCCATAGAAGGCGCGGAACTGTTTACCATCTTTCTCTACCACTTCGCCGCCACTTTGGTCGTGGCCGGCAAACATGCCACCAATCATCACAAAGTCAGTACCGCCACCAAAGGCCTTGGAAACGTCTCCGGCACAGGAGCAACCGCCATCACTGATGATTTGGCCGCCGAGACCATGGGCAGCATCGGCACACTCAATCACTGCGGAAAGCTGTGGGTAGCCAACGCCGGTCTTTACTCGGGTAGTGCATACTGAGCCTGGACCAATACCCACCTTAACGATGTCGGCACCACTGATGATCAGTTCTTCCACCATCTCGCCGGTAACCACGTTGCCGGCGACGATGACATGATCAGGATATTGAGCTCGTACTTTGCGAACGAAGTCGACGAAGCTCTGTTGATAACCGTTGGCCACATCGATGCAGATGAATCGAAGTTTTGGGTTGTCCCCTAGGATGCGGCCCAGCTTTTCGAAGTCATTCTGCGACACACCGGTAGAGACCATGATGCGCTGAAAGAAGTCGTCGCCCTTATCCGCCAGCCAGTCGTTCCACTGCTGTTCGCTGTAGTGCTTGTGCAGAGCGGTCAACATACCGTGCTTGGCTAAGGCTTCGGCCATCTCAAAAGTACCAACGGTGTCCATGTTAGCAGCGATGATAGGCACACCAGTCCAATCGCCTTTGGCGTGTTTAAAGATAAAGGTACGGTTGATGTCGACGGCAGAGCGGCTGCTCAGTGTGGAACGCTTAGGACGAAACAGGACGTCTTTAAAACCCAGTTTGATGTCAGCTTCAATGTGCATGTTCAATTCCCGATTAATATCTCGAATACTGCGAATGAGAGGGGGAAGAGAATCGACGCTGTGGGGATTTATGTGACCTTAGATGCACCGATACTCTGACCCTGTAAAAGTGGTCGTACGCACCGGTTTTCAGCATTCTATGCTGCAAAATTGGAAAGGCAAACTGTTTCGTGCGAATACAGTGTTCTCAAAATGGGACTTATTCGTTCGAACCCAAGTTTCTTCAGACAAATAAAAAGCCGCTCACAGGGAGCGGCTTTAAAGGTGTCTTGGCTAACTTACTGCTGCAACAGAGAAATATCAGCAGCTTGTAAGAACAAACCGCGAAGCTGCTGTAGCATCGCCAGGCGGTTGGCTTTCAGTGCTGGGTCTTCCGCATTCACCATAACGTTATCGAAGAAGGCATCGATGGTGTCACGCAGTTGGGCCAAAATGCTCAGCGCTTGGGTGTAGTCACTGTTGGCAAACAGTGGTGCCACTTTGGCATTGGCATCGGCAATGGCCGCGGCGAGGGCCTTTTCAGCCTCTTCCTGCAGCAGAGCGCTGTCGATGGAATCGGATACTGGAGCATCGGACTTAGCTAGGATGTTACCTACACGCTTATTAGCCGCTGCCAGCGCCTGTGCTGCGTCCAACTGACGGAAGCTCTGTACCGCCTTCACTCGGCGGTCAAAGTCCACAGGACGGCTTGGGCGCAGTGCCAGTACTGCTTGAATCACGTCGACTGGGTAACCTTCGTCTTGATACCAAGCGCGGAAACGAGCCAGCATGAACTCAAGAACGTCATCGGCAACCTTGTCGTTGGTTAGCTTGTCGCCGAACAGCTCCTGGGCCTTGGCGATAACGTCAACTAGGTCTAGCTCTAGGTCTTTCTCTACGATGATACGCAGGGCACCAATGGCGGCACGACGTAGGGCAAATGGGTCAGCGGCGCCTTTCGGTGCTTGGCCGATACCAAAGATGCCCACTAGGGTGTCCATCTTATCTGCGAGCGCCAGTGCTTGAGCCACACCTGATGCTGGTAGGTCATCACCACTGTAACGAGGCATGTACTGCTCGTTCAGAGCTACGGCCACTTCTTCTGCTTCGCCATCGTGACGAGCGTAGTGCATGCCCATGATGCCTTGGGTGTCGGTGAACTCAAATACCATGGAGGTCATCAGGTCACATTTACACAGTAGGCCGGCACGAGAAGCGTGGTCGGTGTTGGCACCAATCTGGCCAGCAATGTACTCGGCCAGCGCTTGGATGCGATCGGTTTTGTCTTTCAAGGTGCCCAATTGCTTCTGGAACAATACGCTTTCCAGTTTCGGCAGTTGGTCGATCAATTTTTCTTTCTTATCGGTCTCGAAGAAGAACTCCGCATCGGCTAGGCGAGGGCGAACGACTTTCTCGTTGCCATCGATAACCTGAGCTGGGTCTTTGGATTCGATGTTAGAAACAAAGATGAACTTCGGCAGCAGGGCACCGTTGTCGTCGTAGACAGGGAAGTACTTCTGATCGCCTTTCATGGTGTAAACCAGTGCTTCGGCAGGAACCTTAAGGAACTCAGGCTCAAACGAGGCAACCAGAACCACCGGCCATTCAACCAGCGAGGTCACTTCTTCTAGCAGTTCTTCATCCAGATCCGCATTGCCACCGATTTCGGCTGCAGCGGCTTCGATGTCGGCTTTGATGGTGGCCTTACGGACTTCGTAATCGGCAACCACTTTGCCCTGTTCCAACAGCTTGGTTGGGTATTGATCGGCTGAGGTGATCTCAAGCTGACGTTCGCCCATAAAGCGGTGACCTTTAATGGTGGTTCCGCTGGTAACTCCAAGGATTTCACCTGGGATCAGGGTGTCGCCTAACAGCATGGTTAGGGTGTGCACCGGACGAATAAACTGAGTATCGCTGTCGCCCCAACGCATCGCTTTCGGGATAGGCAGCTTAGATAGGGCATCAGCAACCAGATCGCTTAGCAATTCACTGGCCGCTTTGCCTTTGACTTCAGCGCGGTGCAGCAACCATTCGCCTTTATCGGTAACCAGGCGCTCGGCTTGTTCTACGCTGATGCCATTACCACGAGCCCAGCCCATGGCGGCTTTGGTTGGATTGCCGTCAGCATCAAAAGCTGACTTGATGGCGGGACCACGTTTCTCAACGACTTTGTCCTGTTGGCCAGCTGCCATATCGGCAATCTTAACGGCCATGCGGCGTGGAGAGGCGAACCACTCTACGTCACCGTGGTTCAATTCAGCTTTAGCCAGGGCATCAACAAGGTTGTTGCGGAACGCTTCTGCCAGAGTACGCAGCGCTTTTGGTGGCAACTCTTCGGTGCCCAGCTCTACTAGGAAAGTTTGGTTAGCCATGGTGGATCACTGCTCCTTTTGACACATAGGGAAGCCCAGTGCCTCACGGGAGGCATAGTACGCTTCGGCAACGGCTTTAGTCAGGGTACGAATACGCAGGATGTAGCGCTGGCGTTCGGTTACCGAAATCGCCTTGCGAGCATCCAGCAAGTTGAAAGCGTGGCCCGCTTTCAGGATGCGTTCGTACGCTGCCAGAGGCAGTGGTTTTTCCAGATCCAACAGTTCACGGGCTTCTTTTTCACACTGGTCAAAGAAGGTGAACAGGAAGTCGACGTCGGCGTGTTCGAAGTTGTAGGTGGATTGCTCCACTTCGTTTTGGTGGAACACGTCGCCGTAGGTGGTCTTACCCAGAGGGCCATCAGACCAGATCAGGTCATAGACGTTATCTACGCCTTGAATGTACATGGCCAAACGCTCTAGGCCGTAGGTGATCTCGCCGGTAACCGGTTTGCAATCTAGGCCGCCAACCTGCTGGAAGTAGGTGAACTGAGTCACTTCCATGCCGTTTAGCCAAACTTCCCAACCCAGACCCCAGGCACCCAGTGTTGGGTTTTCCCAGTTGTCTTCTACGAAGCGAATGTCGTGGATGTCGGTATCGATACCCAGTTCACGCAGAGACTCCAGATACAGCTCCTGAATCTCAGCCGGAGACGGCTTGATGATGACCTGGAACTGGTAGAAGTGTTGAAGGCGGTTTGGGTTCTCACCATAGCGACCGTCGGTAGGACGACGAGAAGGCTGTACATAGGCGCTGGCGAACGGCTCAGGACCGATGGCGCGCAGGCAGGTGATTGGGTGAGAGGTACCGGCTCCCACTTCGATGTCCAGCGGCTGTACGATGGTACAACCCTGACGAGCCCAGAAGTCCTGTAGTTGCAGGATCAGACCCTGGAAGGTCTTTACGTCAAACTTATTCATTGGGTATCTACCTGGATACGGCTAAATAGCGTGAAACTTGTGCGAAATGTTGGTTAGTATACCCCTTGGCGCTTATGGCTTGTAGGCTAATTTTGGGGCGAAACTCTATAGATGGATAAAAAACGTTGCCAATGGTGCGGAGATGATCCGCAATATGTCGATTATCACGATAATCAGTGGGGTAGACCGGTTACCAATGGTCGAGAACTGTTTGCCAAACTCTGCCTCGATGGCCAGCAGGCGGGCTTGTCTTGGTTGATCATTTTGCGTAAAACACCTCGTTACTATGAGGTGTTTGAGCAGTTCGACCCATACAAGATCGCTGAGTTTGATGAAGCTAGGGTGGAAACCCTGTTGCAGGATGCGGGCATTGTGCGTAATCGGCTTAAGGTGAATTCCATCATCAAAAACGCTAAGGCTTACATTGCGCTGGAGCAGCAGGGGATCGATTTCACCGAATACCTGTGGTCGTTCGTTGGCGGTGAGGTGATCAACAATCGGTTAAGTGTCGGGGATGAGTATCCTACTCGCAGCGCCGAGTCCGACGCCATGAGTAAGGCACTAAAAAAGGCGGGATTCTCTTTTGTGGGAACCACCATCTGTTATGCCTTTATGCAGGCGGTGGGGATGGTTAATGATCATCTGGTGAGTTGCCCCAGTTATCAGCCCTGTGTGGACGATGCTACCGAAGCTGGCTTGCTGTAACAGCAGTAGCGCATAAAAAACGCCACCCTTTGGGGTGGCGTTGTTGTTTAGGGGTAAACCTTAGTGTTGATGGTCGTGGCCCATGTAGAAGAAGAATGGCTGCCGTTGACGCTGCTCACCGTTGAGCTCGTTCATAGTCTCTGCGTTGTAGAGGCGGCCGCCAACCATGGTGTAGCTCACTTGGTCGGTGACCCGAATGTCCTGCAGTGGGTTACCATCGATGACGATCAGATCCGCTAGTTTGCCCTTCTTAATGGAACCAATCTGCTTGTCCATACCGTAATGCTTGGCTGGATTAATGGTGGCGGTTTTCAGCGCCTCGAGATTGGTCATGCCCCCTTGTTGATACATCCAGATCTCCCAGTGAGCCCCCAGGCCTTCACGCTGGCCGTGAGCACCAATGTTGGAGATAACCCCTTCGTCCTGCAGCTCGTTGGCGATGCGGGCCACGTTAAAGTGGTTGTAGTGGTTATCTGGCGCTTTTTCTCGGCGCATGGAGCGAGCGTCTAGGGTCTCTTTCGGCACATACTGCTTGAGACGGTCGTGCTTCCACACTTCCGTTTTGTTGTACCAGTAGTTCTCACCCCAGATGCCCCCAAAGGCCACTACAAGTGTTGGGGTATACCCGGTTTCACTCTGGCCCCAGAACTGACGAATGTCGTTGTAGATGTTCGCCACAGGAATGGAGTGCTCGATGCTGGTGTGGCCATCGGCAATCATGCTGAGGTTATGCTGCAGCAAACTGCCGCCTTCCGGTACCACCATCATCTCCATCTCTCGAGCGGCGGTGATCACCTGCTGGCGTTGATTTCGACGAGGCTGGTTATAGCTCTTAACCGAGAAGGCGCCAACCTTCTTTAAACGCTCAATGTGGAACTTGGCGTCATCCAGACTATCGATGTGGGCGGTGTAGCCCGGGCCATTGGCACCATAGAGGATGGTGCCGGTGGAGAAAATACGGGGACCAACGATGTCGCCGTGCTTCTGCATCTCACTGGCTGCGAAGATTTCGGTGGTGTCGTTGGAGGGATCGTGAATGCTGGTAACCCCAAAGGCCAGGCTAGAGTAGTTGATGCGGTTCTGCTCTGGGATGATCTCATTGCTGCCTTGACCACCGTGGGCGTGGGCATCAAATAGGCCCGGCATTAGGGTTTTACCGGTAATGTCGATCACCTCTGCTGAGCTAGGTATCTCGACGACATCACGCTGACCAACGGCAACGATGGTGTCGTTTTCGACAATCACCACGCCATCTTCAATAACCTGCTCACCTTCCATGGTCACCACTTGGCCACCCACAAAGGCGGTTGTTCCACGTGGAACATACATCGGCTTGCTGAAGCCGATGTCGGTCATCTCCACCTCAGTTTCACCGTCAAAGCCAAATTCGAACAGGTTGCTGACATCCACCTGATACAGCTCTGGGCCGAGGCTCCAATAGAGGGTGTTGCTATCTTGGTTCCAGTTGATGTTCTCACCGGCCCGTTGTGACAGCTGTTTTATTGGCAGGCCGCCACCATTGGGGCCAATGTGCACGGTTTCACCGTGTTGAGCCAGTGGCGTCAGGAACACCTTAAAACGCTCAGCAAAGGCCAGTTGGCTGCCATCGGGAGCAACATGGAATTCGGTGGCGTGATCTGAGGTGAAGTGAATGCGCGTCTCGAAACCATCTAAGCTAACACTGGCAAAGGCCGGTTTGCCGTCCTTTCTAGTCGATAGGTAGAGACGGCTGCCGTCTTTGCCGAAGTGAGGCGCTTGTCCCCAATCGGTAATCTGCTCAGGAGTGCCGCCTTTACGAGATACCTTGTAGATGCCGCTGTTCTGACTCCAGGTGGCGGGGGTCAGGTAACCACCACGGGCTTTACGGAATACTACAGTTGAACCATCAGGAGAGAAGGTGGGTTCTAAGTACTTACCCGGTTTGCTGGTTAAGGTGGTGGTTTTGCCTCGCTTA
Source organism: Ferrimonas aestuarii (assembly GCF_005116665.1). GTDB lineage: Bacteria > Pseudomonadota > Gammaproteobacteria > Enterobacterales > Shewanellaceae > Ferrimonas > Ferrimonas aestuarii. The sequence goes on from NZ_SWCJ01000016.1 coordinate 88,334, forward strand.
AGGTCACGGACTTTAACACTGCCTTGCTTTTGATCGTCCCAGCTTACGTAGGCCAGATAGCGTCCGTCACGGGAGAACTGCGGGTAGAGTTCGAAATGGTCATCCTGTTTAGTCAGCCGCTTTGGTTTGCCGTTGGGAAGATCTCGCTTCCACAGTTTGCCCAGTGCTTCGAATATCACGTATTTGCCGTTTGGCGATACCTGCACCTGACGCAACATCTTCACATCAAACTGATCGGTATCAAGAGTTTGCTCGAAGCGAACGACAGGCTGGATCTGTTTGGTGGTTTCCACCTCGAATGGAATCACCTTGGTGGTGCCAGAGTCCACATCCAGTTTGTTTATCTTTCCGCCAGCCCAGAACACGATGGCGTCACTGTCGTCGGTCCAACTGATGTTGGGGTAGACGCCGTGAATGGCCCAGGTTTCCTGCATGTCTCGGTCCAAGTTGTCGTACACCATGCGCTTGCTGCCTGATTCTAGGTCATACAGGTACAACACCGACTGATAGCCATCTTTGGTGATGTAAGCCAAGGTTTTGCCATCGGGACTCGGGGTTGGCCGAATGGCACCGCCGGTGCCGCTGATGAGCACGTCAATCTCGCCGGTTTGGCGATCATAACGTTTAATCTTGTAGATGCCCTTCACTGAATCTTTGGAGTAGTGGAAGGTCTTTCCTGGGGTGGCATCTTGAGAGAAGTAGATGTAGCGACCATCAGGGGAGAAAGCCGGTTCGCCTAAGTCTTTCTGATCATTAGGGCGGGCGGTCAGCTTCACGCCTTTGCCCCCTTGAACGTGATACATCCACACTTCACCGGCACCGAGACTGCGCTGGGCGGTAAAGTGTTTACGGCCAACCAGATACTGACCATCAGGAGACCACGCTGGGCTGTTAAGCAGGCGGAAGGTTTCGCTGGTTACAGGGCGTTGATTGGTGCCATCGGCGTTCATTACCCAGATGTTGTCGCCACCGTCCTGATCCGAGGTAAAGGCGATCTGTTTGCCATCAGGACTAAAGCGTGGCTGCATGTGCCAAGCGATGCCTTTCACCAATGGCGTGGCTTTGCCGCCACTGGCTGGCATGGTGTAGATGTCTCCCAAAAGGTCAAACACAATGGTGTTGCCATCCGGGCTGATGTCCACATTCATCCACGTACCCTGATCGACTTTGATGTCGATGGTGTTTAGGGGCGCTTGTGGATTGTTTACGTCCCATTTTGGGGCTGTGGCTTCTTCGGCATGGACTGTGTGAATGGTGGAGCTCAGGCCAATGGCCAAGAGAGAGGCAAAGAGAGGGCTGAATCGTTTCATGGTCTTCCCTGATGTTGTTGTTATCAGGCCAGCATACTAAAAACCGATTATCAGCGGCCGTAACTCGGGCCGATTTATCAAGAGGCTTATTGTTTTACAGGAAGCTTGTGCAGTGAACCCAGTTGATGAAATCAACCAACACCAGTGTTTAGCCCTTTAGGATCAAAAAAAGCCGTCATAAACGGCTTTTTTGAAAAAGAGTGTGTCTGAATGAATTTAGGTCAACTGCCTTTTTTGATCAGGTATTGATACGGGGATTGTTCAACCTGACTGGCCACTAAGGTGTGGTCCATAAAGCGACAGAAGCTAGGGATATCACGAGTGGTGGATGGGTCGTCAGCGGTGATCAGTAGGGTGTCTCCCTCTGCCATATTGCGCACGGTTTTACGGACCATCATCACTGGCTCTGGGCAGCGAAGGCCGATGGCGTCGAGTGTATGATTGGCGTCGTTAAAACGGTCGGTCATCAAATATCCACCTAGGTTGAATCGATTTCAGGGCGCTCATCATACTCCCCCCATGGTGAGGTGCAAGGGTAGGCCTTGGGTTGAGCATTATTTATACAGTCAGGATCACAAAAAAGGGAAGCCAAAGCTTCCCTTAATGAGTATCGAATAAACTCTACTTAGGTTCAGACACGTTCAAATACGGTGGCGATACCCTGACCTAGACCGATACACATGGTCGCCAGACCCAGTTCAACGTCACGATGTTCCATCAGGTTGATCAAGGTGGTAGAGATACGAGCACCGGAACAACCCAGCGGGTGACCCAGAGCGATGGCACCACCATTTAGGTTTACCATTTCATCCATCTTATCCAGCAAACCTAAGTCTTTGGCACAAGGCAGAGATTGAGCGGCGAAAGCTTCGTTTAGCTCTACCTGCTGGATGTCGTTCATGGTTAGACCGGCACGCTTTAATGCTTTGTGAGTCGCAGGTACTGGGCCGTAACCCATGATGGATGGATCGCAACCAGCAATGGCCATGGAACGAACACGAGCACGAATTGGCAGGCCAAGGGCTTTGGCTTTATCTTCGCTCATCATCAGCATGGCTGAGGCTCCATCAGACAGTGCCGATGATGTGCCCGCTGTTACGGTGCCGTTGACTGGATCAAATACCGGACGCAGCGTGGATAGGCTTTCTGCGGTGGTTTCAGGACGAATCACTTCGTCTTCAGTTACTCGAATCAGTGCGCCGTCGGCGTCATGACCATTGATGGCCACAATCTCATTGGCAAAACGACCTTCCAGCGTGGCTTGGTGAGCCAATTGGTGAGAGCGCGCGCCAAATTCGTCCTGAGCCTGACGGCTGATGCCGTGCATTTTGCCCAGCATCTCCGCAGTCAACCCCATCATGCCAGCGGCTTTGGCGACGTTGTTGGCCAGACCTGGGTGGAAGTCCACACCGTGGTTCATGGGAACGTGACCCATGTGCTCAACACCACCAACGATGAAGATGTCGCCGTCGCCAATCATGATGGCACGAGCCGCATCGTGAATCGCTTGCATGGAGGAGCCACACAAACGGTTTACGGTTACGGCACCTACGCTTTTCGGTAAGCCAGCCAGTAGGGCGGCATTACGACCAACGTTAAAACCTTGCTCTAGGGTTTGCTGAACACAACCCCAGATAACGTCTTCAATCTCTTCTGGATCCACTTGAGGGTTACGCTCAAGCAGTTGCTTCATCAGTTCGGCTGATAGGGTTTCAGCACGAACATTGCGGAATACCCCACCCTTGGAACGACCCATTGGGGTGCGGATGCAATCGACGATTACCGCATGTTTCATTGCCAATCTCCTTATTTAGCCGAGTAGAAACGTTCGCCATTGGCGGCCATTTCACGCAGTTTGTCTGTTACTTGGTACATTTCGCCTAGGTGAGCGAAACGGTCTGCCAGTGCCACATAGGCGTCCAAGCCCATGGTATCCAGGTAGCGGAATACGCCGCCGTGGAATGGAGGGAAACCGATGCCATACACCAGAGCCATGTCTGCTTCGGCAGGGGTGGCAACAATGCCTTCCTCTAAGCAGCGAACGGTTTCGTTGATCAGCGGAATCATGGTGCGGGCGATGATCTCTTCGGCATCAAATGGCTTGCTGTCGCCGTATTCGGCTTTCAGCAGGGCAATGGCCTCATCATCAACGGTTTTCTTTGGCTTACCTTTGCGGTCAGGTGCGTACTGGAAGAAACCTTTGCCGTTCTTTTGACCGTAGCGGCCGGCGTCGAACATTACATCCAGTGCAGAGCGGAAGGTTTTGCCCATGCGAGTCGGGAAGCCTTCGGCCATCACTTCAACGGCGTGGTGACCGGTATCGATGCCTACAACGTCAAGCAGGTACGCGGGACCCATCGGCCAGCCGAACTGCTTGCTCATGATCTTATCTACTTGCTGGAAGTCAGCGCCATCACGCAGCAGCATGTTAAAGCCGAAGAAGTAGGGGAACAGTACGCGGTTAACGAAGAACCCTGGGCAGTCATTTACCACAATCGGGGTTTTGCCCATCTTCGCGGCGTAAGCCACGGTGGTGGCGATGGCTTCGTCTGAGCTCTTCTCGCCACGGATGATCTCAACCAGCGGCATACGGTGTACCGGGTTGAAGAAATGCATGCCACAGAAGTTTTCTGGGCGCTGCAGCTTTTCAGCCAGACGGGTAATGGAGATAGTAGAGGTGTTGGAGGTGAGGATGGCATCCTCTTTCATGGTCTGCTCGACCTCTGCCAGCACAATGCCTTTCACCTTTTCGTTTTCCACCACCGCTTCCACGGCGATGTCGGCGTGCTTAATGGCTTCGTAATCCAAAGACGGTACGATGCTGTTCAGCACCCCAGCCATGGCGCTAGGTTTCATGCGTCCGCGCTCAACTTGCTTCGAAAGCAACTTAGCGGCTTCGTTAAGACCAAGCTCCAGAGCCGGTTGGGCGATGTCTTTCATCACCACAGGTACGCCTTTGCGTGCTGACTGGTAGGCGATACCGCCACCCATGATGCCCGCACCGATGACGGCACCAGACTCAACTTTCTTAGCGATTTTACCGGCTTTCTTGGCCTTGCCTTTGACGTATTGGTCATTGAGGAAGATACCAACCAGAGCCTGAGCTACGTCGCCTTTAGCCAGTTTTATAAAGGCGGCGGCTTCTGCTTTTAGAGCTTCAGCGCGGCCAAAACCCGCGGCCGATTCTAGAACGGCTACGGCAGCGTGAGGCGCAGGGTAGTGAGGACCGGCTTTCATTGCCACCATGCCTTTGGCGGTGGTGAATGACATGGCGGCTTCAATTTGCGATAGGTTGAGAGGCTGCTGCTTGCGCTGACGGCGTGCCTGCCAGTCGATCTCTTTACTGATCGCCTGCTTCAGCATCTTAACTGCGGCTTGCTCTAGTTTTTCAGGGGCGGTCACTGCATCCAGGGCGCCAACTGCCAACGCTTTATCGGCGCGGTTTTCTTGGCCTGTGGTGATCCACTCCATGGCGTTATCGGCACCGATCACTCGAGGCAGACGCACGGTACCACCGAAGCCAGGGATGATGCCCAGCTTGGTTTCTGGTAGGCCAATACGGGCGGTGGTGTCACCCACTCGTAGGTCACAAGCAAGAATGGCTTCACAACCGCCACCTAGGGCAAAACCGCGAATGGCGGCGATGGTTGGGACTGGCAGATCTTCAAGCTTGTTGAAGATGGCATTGGCTTCCACAACCCAGTTGGCTAACGTCTCTTCCGGGGCGGCAAATAGGCCTAGGAATTCAGTGATGTCGGCGCCAACAATAAACGCGGGCTTGCCGCTGCTGATGACAACGCCTTTTAGCTCATCTTGTTGGGCTAAAGCCGAAAGGGCTTGGTCAAAATCGTTGAGGGTGGCTTGATCGAACTTATTGACTGAACCTGCGGCATCAAAACACAGGTTAGCGATACCGGGTTCCAGCCAGCTGACCTTGATGGTGCTGCTTTGAAAAATCATGCTTGGTTTCCTTTTTACCGCGACAAAGTCACCGCTCCAAGTGGTGACCGATTACTCAAAGTGTGTCTTGGGTCACATTAAATTGCAACACCTATTTAAAACACCTGTTTAAGATCATCGTTACAAGGTGTGGCAGCCCCTAGGTTTAGTGGCATAGCGTCTGTGGTACACTGGCCGCTTCTCAGAGTCGCAACCATAAAGAGAGTGCCATGGACCGTTTAGCTCCACTCTATGCTAGCCATATTGCAGAACTGTCTCAGCGCAGTGACACCATCATTCGCCGCCAGAATCTTCAGGGACTTGTGATTCACTCTGGTCAGGCGCATCGTATTTTTCTTGATGATATGGACTACCCGTTTAAGGTGAACCCTCACTTTAAACACTGGCTGCCTGTCACGGATAACCCGCACTGTTGGTTGGTGATTCGCCCAGAAGCCAAACCTAAGCTGCTGTTCTATCGTCCAGTCGATTTCTGGCATAAAGTGCCGCCAGTTCCCAGCGAATTTTGGACTGATGGGTTCGACATTGAGTTGATTGAAACGCCAGCTGAGGCCAAGGCTAAATTGCCTGCTAATCTTGACCAGTATGCCTACCTTGGCGAGCACACTGATTTGGCGGCCGAGTGGGGCATGACTCAGTGCAACCCTCAGCCGGTGTTGGACTATCTGCATTTCCATCGCAGCATCAAGACCGACTATGAATTGGCGTGCATGCGTGTGGCCAGTGAGATTGCTGTCTGTGGTCATGAAGCGGCCCGCGATGCGTTTTATGGCCAGAAGAGTGAGTTTGAGATTCAGCTGGCTTATCTCAGTGCGACTGGGCAGGGGGAGAATCAGGTTCCCTATGGCAACATCATCGCACTCAATGAAAACAGTGCCATCTTGCATTACACCAAGTTGGAAACTGTTACTCCAGAATCCCTACGTAGCTTCCTAATCGATGCTGGCGCCAGCTTCCATGGTTATGCCTCCGACATTACTCGAACCTACGCTTTCGATAAGAGCAGCATCTTTGCCGAGATGATTGCCGTGATGGATCAACATCAACGGGAGATCATCGCCAGCATCAAGCCAGGCATGCGCTACACCGATCTGCACCTGAATATGCACCAGCGAGTTGCTTCCATGTTGGCTCAGTTCAATTTGGCTAGTGGCTCAGAAGAGGCACTGATCGAATCTGGCGTAACTGCGGCGTTCTTCCCCCATGGCTTAGGCCATCAAATTGGTCTGCAGGTGCATGATGTTGCGGGCTTTATGCAGGACGAGCAGGGAACCCATTTGGCAGCGCCAGAGCAGCATCGTGCCCTGCGTTGTACCCGTGTGATTGAGCCTGGCATGGTGTTGACCATCGAGCCGGGCCTGTATGTGATTGATTCACTGCTGACTCAATTGAGCCCACAAGCTCGTACCATGCTTAATCAGAGCGCCATCGATGCCATGCGCCCATTTGGCGGTATCCGCATCGAAGATGATGTTATCGTGCACGAAAATCGGATTGAGAATATGACTCGAGACCTTGGCTTGGATTGATGTCGGCAAGCGGTTTTCAAATTCCTGCGGCCTTTCTTGAGGTCGAAGAGGTGATAAAGCGAAGTCGCTTTATCACCTGGGTTGCTCACGTAACCGACGGTAAGCAAGCTCGGGCATTGCAGCAGCGAGCGCGAGCGGAGCATCCTGACGCCAGTCATCACTGTCTGGCGTTCAATGCCGGGCCTCCGGGAAATACCAGAGACATTGGTGCCAGCGATGATGGTGAACCTGCTGGCTCGGCGGGTAAGCCGATGCTTAACGTGGTGCTTGGTGCCGATGTTGGTCAATTTGCTGTGGTGGTCATTCGCTATTACGGGGGCACTAAATTAGGGGTTGGCGGGTTAGTACGCGCTTACTCTGGTGGCGTCAAATTGGCCTTGGAACAGTTGCAAACTAAGCCGTTCATCCCCATGATTCAGGGCCAATTGGTGGCTGAATATGGCGATCAGGCCAATGTGGCCCATTGGGTTGGTCAATTTGATGGCGAAATCATTACCCAAAGCTTTGAACAACAAGTAAGTTATACCCTAACTGTGCCTCAAGCTAACTGTGAGCAGTTTTCACATCAGTTAGCCCAAAGCAGCCAAGGAAGATTGTCAGTCCATTGGGACGACCAGTGATAAATTAAGAATTTAGATGCAATATCGTTCCATCATTCGCATCATCGGCCTGCTGGTGATGTTATTCAGCTTAACCATGGTGCCTCCGGCGCTGATTGCGGTGATCTACAAGGATGGTGAGGGTTCTACTTTCATGCAGGCCTTGGTGATAAGCCTAGTGATCGGCTTGATCGCTTGGTACCCCAATCGCCACACCAAAGAGGAGCTGAAGGCCCGGGAAGGGTTTCTTATTGTGGTGCTTTTCTGGACCGTTCTCGGATCGATCGGTGCAATTCCCTTCCTGTTGTCGTCACAACCCGCGTTGAGTGTCAGCGACGCCTTCTTTGAGGCGTTTTCGGCGTTGACCACCACAGGGGCGACGGTGATGACCGGTTTGGATCACCTTCCTAAAGCGATTCTGTTTTATCGTCATCTGCTGCAATGGCTGGGCGGCATGGGTATCATTGTCTTGGCGGTTGCAGTACTGCCGATGCTGGGCATTGGTGGCATGCAGCTTTATCGCTGCGAAACGCCGGGTCCGGTGAAAGACGCCAAGATGACCCCTCGAATTGCCGAAACGGCCAAGGCACTGTGGTACATCTATCTGACTCTAACCCTATGCTGTGCGGGCGCCTATTGGGCAGCGGGGATGAATGTGTTTGATGCGGTTGGCCATGCCTTTTCTACGGTTTCCATTGGCGGCTTCTCCAGTTATGACGCTTCCATGGGGCAGTTTGATAGCCAGCTGATCAATACCATCTGCGTGGTGTTTCTGCTGATTGCTGGGGTTAACTTCAGTCTACACTTTGGTGCCTTTACCCGCCGAGGTCTTAATCTCAAGAACTACTGGCGTGATGCGGAAGTCCGCGTATTCCTGTTGTTTCAATTGATTCTAACCCTGCTGTGTTTCTTAGTGCTGTTGAATCGAGACATCTATGATTCTCCAGAAGCGACCTTTGATTACGCGCTGTTCCAAGCGGTATCCATCTCCACCACCGCAGGCTTTGGTACCGGCAGTTTCTCTGAATGGCCTTTGTTCCTGCCGGTATTGTTGATTCTCTCCAGCTTCGTTGGCGGTTGTGCCGGTTCCACGGGTGGAGGCATGAAAGTGGTGCGTTTTATTTTGCTTTTGAAGCAGGGCGGCCGCGAACTTAAGCGTTTGGTTCATCCAAGGGCCATGTACTCGATTCGCCTGAACAATAAAGCGGTTCCCGATCGAGTTATCGACGCAGTTTGGGGCTTTTTCGCCGCATATGCGGCGGTGTTTGCCCTCTGTTTGGTGGTGCTGTTGGCAACGGGAATGGATGACATCTCGGCGTTCAGCGCTACGGCTGCGTGTTTGAACAACCTTGGCCCTGGTTTGGGACAGGTTGCGTCCCATTACGGCGACATTCATGATGTATCTAAGTGGGTGCTGATTCTGGCGATGTTGTTTGGTCGCTTGGAGATCTTTACCTTATTGGTGTTATTTACTCCGGCATTTTGGAAGAGTTAGGGGCATTGACGGATGAAACGGATAGTGATTCTGTATTCAACGGTGGATGGACAAACGCTCAAGATAGCCAAGCGGATGCAGCGGCGATTGGAAGCTACCGATAACCATGTGGTGTTGGCTTCTTTGGATGAGCCAATGAAAGCTGAGCTTGAAGATTTCGATGCCATCGTTTTAGGGGCGAGTATCCGTTACGGCAAGTTTCGCCCCAATGTGATGGCGTTTGTGAATCAATATCAGGGGCTATTGGCGCGTAAACACTCAGGGTTCTTCTGCGTTAATCTGGTGGCTCGTAAGCCAGAGAAGAACACGCCGCAAACCAATGCCTACATGCAGAAGTTTTTGAAGGAATCACCGTGGCAGCCCAAATCTCTAGGGGTATTTGCGGGTTCGCTGAACTACAGCCAACTGCGCTTTTTCGATAAGCACATCATTCGATTTATTATGTGGATGACCAAAGGCCCGACAGACTTTTCGACCAATCAGGAGTTTACCGATTGGGGTAAGGTCGAAGCCTTCGCGGATAACATCTCTTCCCAATAGAGTGGGGCTATGACGCATTAAAAAAGCGAGCCTAGGCTCGCTTTTTTGTGTTCAGAGCTGCGCTACTTGGCGCAGTAGAGGTCGTACATCAGGTTGATGATCGCCTCTACCTCAGGGCTGTCCAATTGATACCAAACCTGTTGTGCCTCTTTACGGGTGCTGACCAAACCTTCGCGGCGCAGTACCGCTAGGTGTTGTGATAGAGCCGATTGGCTCAGTGGCACCTGTTCATTGAGCTCGCTGACAGTGAGCTCCTGTTTGCCAATAAGGCACAACAACATCAAGCGATGAGGATTGGCAATGGTTTTTAGCAGTTTTGATGCCTGCTCTGCATTGCTGGTCATGGATTCTAAATCTATGGTTAGTGCCATGGAGTACCTCAAGGTGATGATTTGCCATTCATATTAAGGGCAAACATGGGCTTTGTTAAGCTGGGTTGGATCGCGAAATTGAAGCTTCAATCAGGGTTGATGGCGATTTTTGTGATCCATACCAAAACGGTCAGGAAACATTTTTACCATATTACACTCAGCTAATTAGGGTCTGTTTATCTTTAGTGATGAGAATTTGGTCTAGGATAACGGCTTTTAATCAAGGAAAACGATTGATGGCATAGTGACTCTACGTTGAAATCGTTTGACGTAGAGAAATACCAATTGCACTAATGGTCTGATGGTTCAGCTGAAATTAATCGGTTCTCAGGCAAGGCAGTAAAGCGAAGCTCTAGTGGGCCTAAAGTGAGGTTTACTAACGCAGCATGAGTGCCGATTAAATCAGCCCTCCGGGAAGCCCTCACAAGCCCCGACTCTGCGTTAGCGTTGTTCGAAAGGTACCTACATTCCTTCGCAACGCTGCCTTGATTCAGAACTTGTGAGAGCTTCTGAACTGCACAGAGCATTGTTGCATTTGGTATAAAGCCGTTAGTCAGACCCGTAGGGCGCTCAGAAACCCATTGTTTGCCATCTAACCTGACATAAGCGGTTAAATACAGAACAAAAATGCCAATTTGTGGCGCAAAAATGAGCACAAAAGGTCAACAGACCTCAATCATTGTCGATTTTTAGGAGTTCGCTTGAAACGCATTCTGATCCTTTACACCAGCCAGGGTGGTCATACGGCTCGCGTAGCCCGCACCATCATGAACACCATCCACGATGAAAATCATCAGTGCGACATGATGGACATCAACGAGGCGATTCATGAGTCTGTAGACTGGGACAGTTATGATCTGGTGGCGCTGGGTGCGCCGGTGCTTTATGGCAGTTATGACAAGCGTTTCTTAGCGTTCGTTGAAGCTCACTCTGAGCGTTGGAACGCCAAACCAAACAGTTTCTTTAATCTGTCAGTAGTGGCGCGAACGCCTGAGAAAGCCACGGTTGAAGGCAACCGTTACATGCAGAAGTTTTTGGAGCTGTCCTCATGGAAGCCTCAAGATCTGAAAGTAATAGCAGGTAAAGTGGATTACCCATCTTGGGGTTGGCTGGACACCTTGATGATTCAGATGATCATGAAGTTCACCAATGGCCCTACCGACAAAACCTCAGTGATCGATTATACCGATTGGGAAGACGTGAAGGCTTATGGCCGCCACCTAATTACCCTAGCGTGAGCGGATTGAACTTGAAAAAAAGAGGTGCCAGATAGGCACCTCTTTTTGTATGTGGAGTGGGCATCAGTAACGCCAAAAGGCGGGGAGCAGCAGCACCGCAATGGTGATGATCTCCAGTCGACCAAGCAACATACTGAACGCCAATAGCCATTTAGCGCCATCGGGCAGGGTGGCAAAGTTTCCTGCAGGGCCAATAACCTCACCCAAGCCAGGGCCGACGTTGGTTACCGTAGTGATGGCGCCGGTAAAGCTGGTGATGGGATCCACCCCCATGGCAACCAATAAGATGGAAACCACCACGATGGTCGCCATCAGCAGCAGGGTAAAACTGATCAGTGAGCGCACAATGTCTTCACTAATAACCCGGCGGTTGTAACGTGCAGCAATCACGGCATTAGGGTGAATCTGTAATCTCAGCGCCTTTTTGAGGATGGTAAATGCCAGCTGAAACCGGAAGATTTTCACCGCCCCTGAGGTGGAGCCGGAACAGCCGCCCACAAACATCAAGAACAGGAACACCATGGCAAACGCTGGTCCCCATGCAGAGTAATCCGTGGAGGCGAAGCCAGTGGTGGTGATCACCGAAACGAGGTTAAAGGAAGCCAAGGTCAGGGCTTCGAACAGTGGCATATCTTGAGCCGAACTGAGCCAAACGCCCAAGCCAAGCGCTGCACAGACGGTGAATAATAAGTAGCCTTTTACCTGCTGGTCGTTCCATACCTTGATGCTGCGCATGTGTTTCATTTGTACAAACAGCAACATCGGCAGGCCGCCCAACCACATAAACAGAGTGCCGTTCCAGTGGGCGCCGGTACTGAAGTTGGTCATGGAGCTGTCGGTGGTGGAGTAGCCGCCGGTGGACAGCGTCGTCATGGCGTGGTTTATCGCCTCGAATGGCGTCATACCGGATAACAGATAACCCAAACAGCACAAGGCCGTGAGCAGCAAGTACACCTTAACCAGCTCTCGACCAATCAGGTGAGTTCGAGGCAACCATTTATCAGACCAGTCGGAAGACTCGGTACGGAACAGGCGCATGCCGCCAACGTTGAGCATGGGGAAGATGGCTACGCCCATGACAATGAAGCCGATGCCACCCACCCACTGCAGCAGTGAGCGCCAGATCAAGATTGACCAAGCGGTGTTGTCCAGTCCCGAGAGTACTGTGGAGCCAGTGGTGGTGATCCCTGACATGGTTTCAAAGAAGGCATCGGTATAGGTGATGCCGTGGTAGAAGGTGAACGGCAGTGCCGCGAAAATGGACACCACAACCCAAGTAAAGGTGGTGAACAGGTAGAGGTCGCGGGTACTGAGTTTTATCTGGCTGCGCTGCCCGCCGGAGATGGCGATGGCGGCCGCGGTGAAGGTAAACAGGGATGCCTTGATGAAATCGGCGGTGAGTCCCTCATTGTGGTAGAGGGACACGCCGGCAGGCACCCACATCAACAGTGCCACTGCGGCTAAAAACAGCCCCAGCAGGAAGGTCAGCGGTCGTAAGTTGATCATGACTTAGATGAACAACGCACTTGGCTGGAACAGTCGCTCGACCTCGGTAATGTACTTCTTATCCACGAGGAACATGATCACATGGTCATCGGTTTCGATAACGGTGCGGTCATGAGCGATCAACACTTCATCCTTGCGTACGACGGCACCAATGGTGGTGCCCGGTGGCAGCTTGATATCCTGAATCTGCTTGCCAACCACTTTTGAGGTCTGCTCATCGCCGTGAGCGACCGCTTCAATGGCTTCGGTTGCGCCTCCTCGAAGGGAGTAAACGTTGGTGATGTCCCCCTGACGGACGTGAGTCAGTAGCGACGAGATGGTGGCTTGCTTGGGGGAGATGGCGATGTCGATGTTGGCGTCTTTGACCAGATCCACATAGGCTTCTCGCTGAATCAGCACCATCACTTTTTTGGCGCCCAAGCGCTTGGCCAGCAGGGCTGACATGATGTTGGCTTCGTCATCGTTGGTTACCGAAATGAAGACATCGGTTTGGTGGATCTGCTCTTCGGTGAGCAGCTCCTGATCGGAAGCGTCGCCGTGGAATACCGTGGTGCCGTCTAGCCATTCAGACAGTACTGCTGCCCGCTGAGGGTCACGCTCAATCAGCTTAACGTCGTGGTAGGGCTCCAATGCTTTGGCGAGGCCAAAACCGATGTTACCGCCACCGGCGATCATCACGTGGCGATAGCTGGATTCTAGCTCCTGCATCTCACTCATGACTGCACGGATGTGCTTACTGTCGGCGACAAAGAACACCTCGTCGTCGGCTTCGATCACCGTGGTACCTCGAGGCAGAATTGGCCGTCCTTGACGGAAGATGGCTGCCACCCGGGTATCAATATTGGGCATGTGTTCCCGCAGTGCTGACAGGGCGTTGCCTACCAGCGGCCCACCGTAATAGGCTTTCACCGCCACCAGGCTGACTTTGCCTTCGGCAAATTCCACCACCTGCAGAGCTCCGGGGTACTCAATTAGGCGCCTGATGTCTTGGGTTACCAGCTGTTCAGGGGCGATCAGTTCATCGATGAAGAAGCGACCACGGAAGTTGTTGCCGTGGCCACCACTTTGGAACAGCGAATCTTGGCGAGCCATGTATTGCTGAGAACGAATTCGAGCAATCTTGGTTGGAGTACCATAGAGGGTGTAGGCCAAATGGCAGGCCACCATATTGGTTTCGTCGGAGTTGGTTACCGCTATAAGCATGTCTGCATCTTCGGCTCCGGCTTCCTGAAGCACACCCGGGTGGGAGGCTTGGCCGTGAACCACGCGGAGATCGTACTTGTCCTGCAGATTTCGCAGAATCTCATGGTTGCTGTCGACAATGGTGATGTCGTTGTTTTCACCAACCAGATTTTCCGCCAGAGTTCCGCCGACCTGTCCGGCGCCAAGAATGATGATCTTCATCGATTAGCTTACTGTCTGTTTTTGAAGTTTGGCGTAGTAAAAGCCGTCGCCCCCATCGGCTTGAGGCAATAACTGCCAGCCAGGGTTGTCCGGCGTGTCCTGCGCAATGGTAAGCAGCATAGCATCCGCTTGTTGCTGAAGGAATGTTTTGATCTGGCTCACGTTTTCTTCAGGCAATACCGAGCAGGTGGCGTAAACCAAGGTGCCGCCAGGCTTCAGCATCTTCCAACAGGCGTGCAGAATTTGTTGCTGCAGTTCCGCTAGGGCAGCGATGTCATCGTTGCGGCGTAGCCATTTGCTGTCTGGGTTGCGACGAATCACGCCGGTGGCAGAGCAGGGTGCGTCCAGCAAAATGCGATCAAAGGGCTTGCCGTCCCACCAGCTGTCAGGATTTGCACCATCGCCAGCAATCAAGGTGGCGTTGAGGCCGATGCGATCCAGGTTTTGCTGCACGCGGGCCAGACGTCGGTCATCAATATCCAGAGCCACCACTTCGGTTAGCTCAGGCTGAGTTTCCAGTAGGTGGCAGGTTTTGCCGCCAGGTGCGGCACAGGCATCGAGAACGCGCTCGCCCGCTTGAGGTTCTAGCAGGTAGGCTGACCACTGGGCGGAATGATCTTGTACCGAGATGGCGCCGTTATCGAAACCAGGCAGTTGGGTAACGTCCATGGGTTGATGTAGCCGCAGGCTGTTGGCGTTGTTACCGGCGCTGGCTGCGATGCCTTGTTCCGCGAGTAGTGTCAGATACTGATCTCGGCTCTGGTGTTGCGGGTTATTACGCAGCCATAGGGGCGGGTGCTGATTGTTGGCGTCGAGAATCTGTTGCCAGTTGTCTGGGTAGGCATCGCGCAAGCGCTGGATAAACCAGCGTGGGTGCAGATACTTACGGCTGTCATCTTCGAAACTCTGCTGCTGCAGGCTGTCCAGTTCGCGACAGAAACGGCGCAAAATGCCATTTACCAGACCAGACATGCCGTCAGCTTTTAGCTGGCGGGTGGCTTCTACGGTTTCGGTCACCACCGCGTGCTGCTTAATGCGCATGTGCTTTAGCTGGTATAGGCCAGCTAAAAGTAGGCAGTGGATGATTCTTTTTTTGCCTTTGAGTGGTTTTTCCAAACAGGCTAAGACCTGAGAGTCCAGAACCGGCAGGTGGCGCATGACGCCGTAACAGATCTCCGCCAAGATACCTTTGTCTTGAGGTTTGCTTAGCTTGCTTTGTGCTTGAGGTAGGCAGGTGGCCAGTGATTGGCCATTGTCGATCACCTGCTCAATGACCCAGGCGGCTTGGGCTCTTAGGTTGCGCTTGCTCATGACAATTGACTACCTACCGGGAACCATTCGCCTCGGGAGTTCAGCACATCGGCGGCAGCCATCGCTTTTTTACCAGGGATCTGGATGGTTTCCAGCTTCAGCGCTTGTTTGCCACAGGCAACAACCAAGCCCGTTTTGTCCGCTTGGATAACGGTGCCTGCAGCGGCGTTATCTGGGTTTTCCACTACTTCTGCTTGCCACAATTTAATGCTCTGCTCAGCAGCTTCGAAGTGGCTAACCGGCCAAGGGTTAAAGGCACGTACGCAGCGCTCGATAAAGTCCGCGTCTTGAGCCCAGTCGATGCGAGCTTCCTCTTTGGAGAGTTTTTCGGCGTAGTTGGCTTCGGCGTCATCTTGAACCTCGGCTACTGCGCTGCCGCTGGCGATCTGTTCCAGCGCTTCTAAAAGGCCTTGAGGGCCCAGCTCCGCCAGCTTGTCGTACAACTTGGCTGAGGTGTCATCAGCAGCGATAGGCAGTTCCACCTTGTGCAGCATGGCTCCGGTATCTAGGCCTTCATCCATCTGCATGATGGTTACGCCAGTGGTGGCGTCGCCAGCCCAGATAGAGCGCTGAATTGGCGCCGCGCCACGCCAACGAGGCAGCAGGCTGCCGTGGACGTTGATGCAGCCTAGACGAGGAGTTTCTAGTACCACTTTTGGCAAGATAAGGCCGTAAGCCACCACCACCATGATGTCGAAATCCAGGCTTGCCAACTCCTGTTGCGCAGGTTCCTGACGCAGGGATTTCGGCTGATAGACTGGAATGTCATGTTCCAGCGCCAGCAGCTTTACTGGGCTGGCCGTCAGTTTCTTGCCTCGACCGGCAGGACGATCTGGCTGAGAGTAAACGCCAACCACCTGATGCTCACTGTCGATCAGGGCTTGTAGGTGGCGAGCGGCGAAATCCGGAGTACCGGCAAAAACGATTTTCAACGGGGTCAAGGCCATCTCCTAGGCGTGTTTTGCGTCTAAACGAGCTTGCTTTTCAAGCTTTTGACGAATGCGCTGACGCTTCAGAGGCGACAGATAGTCGACAAACAGCTTGCCTAGCAGGTGATCCATTTCGTGCTGAATGCAGATGGACAGCAGTTCATCTGCGTCTACGGTGAAGCTGTTGCCTTCTCGGTCCTGAGCTTCAATGGTAACGGTCTCATGACGTTCCACCTTGGCGTAAACCCCGGGAACGGACAGGCAGCCCTCTTCGTTGGTGAATGCGCCCTGTAGGTTCGACAGCTTAGGGTTGATAAATACCATTGGCTCGGCTTTATCTTCGGAGTGATCCATTACGATCACTTGCACGTGGCGATCTACTTGAGTTGCGGCCAGACCGATTCCATTCTCGTGATACATTGTATCGAACATGTCATCGATAAGGGTTTGCAGCTCATCGTCAAATTCTGTCACTGGCTTAGCGACGGTGCGTAGGCGTTCGTCAGGGAAACGCAGGACTTCCAAAGTGGCCATGGTTCTCTCGTCTTCAAAATCGGTAAAAATACTCAACCTGATTATAATTAGGTTGTCATGAGCCTAATTTTAACGCTTTGCCTTGTCCTTTTACAGTAACAGCGGAATTAGGCGTAAACCTTAGGGCGATCAACAGGGAAGTTGGATGCGGATCTGGGTGTTGAGTGCGTGCCTGATGTTCGTTGCCAATCTTGGGGCGCAGGTGCTGCAGATAAAATCCGATGCTCCTTCACGCTACACGGTGAAGGAGGGCGATACCCTTTGGGACATCTCTGAGCTTTATTTGGATGCCCCTTGGCGCTGGCCGCAGCTTTGGCAGCGCAACCCTCAAATTGCCAATCCACACCTTATCTACCCTGGTGACCAACTCAAATTGAGTTGGGTCGATGGCCAGCCTCAATTAATTCGACAACCGTCGCTATCAAAACGCTCAGCCGAACGTTCGGCCATCCTAGCCCTGAATTGGCAGCAGCGTGCTGTCGAGCGTATCCGTTTAGTATTAGATTGGAATGGTGACGAGAATCTTCAAACCAAAGTGGTGGCGGGGGAGTCTGATCGATTGCGCTTTAGCGCCGGCGATTCGCTGTTGGCCAGTGATACTTTACCCGCCAATACCACTTGGGGCGTTTACCGATTAGGGCGGAGTTTACTCCACTCCTCCGGGCAAGCGTTGGCTCAGGTGCTTGAGCTAACCGCCATCGCTAAAGTGTCTCCGGGACTGCCAAGTCGGCAACTGAGATTAACGGATAGCTATCAGGAGGTTGAGGTCGGCCAGTGGTTATTGCCTCTACAGGTGATGTCTGTACCCAGGCGGTTGTTGTCAGGCTCTCCTAGATTACCTGATGGCGAGATAGAACTGCTTGCGGGAGCCATGAATCAGAGTTTGCTGGCTAAGGGCGACCTTGCCTATATCGGGGCGTCATCTCAATTGCCTTTGGTTGGTGGGCAGGTGGTGCATTTTTGGCATTCTCAGTTTGATGGGGAAAGTATTCATCAGGTTGGCCAAGGGGTTGTGACCCACTGCGAAGGCGTGGTGTGTGCTGTCATCGTCAGTCGCAGTTTGGAACCCATAAGGCTTGGCATCGCAGTGACGGTGAATGAGTATGGCGAGCGTGCTCTAAGTGGCACGGATCGGGAGCGGTTTTAATGGCGGATTCCCTTTTCGATTGGTTGGCACTGCTGTTGGCCAAAGGCATGGGGTTAAAGGGCAAGCTTAAACTGCTGCAATTGGCGCCGCCGTCAGTGTTAAGGCGGTGGGCCATTGCGGGGGATCTAACTGGGGTCTCCACTCGTATACAGCAACAGTTGGCAACGCCAGATAAAAGGGCGATTCAGCAATGCTTGGATTGGTGTGAGTCCGCCGCCGACCGGCACTTGGTGACACTCACCGATGAGCGATACCCTTTTGCTCTAAAACAGATAACTGACCCTCCCCTAGTGCTGTTTGTTGAGGGCCTCCTTAATGCGATTAATGGACCTGGGCTGGCGGTGGTGGGCAGCCGGCGAGCCTCAGTCACCACAAAAGAACTCACGGCTGAGTGGAGCAGGCAACTGGCCGCAGAAGGCTGGGTGATCGTCAGTGGTTTGGCCGAAGGCGTGGACGCCTGTGCTCATCGAGGCGCGTTGGAAGCGGGGCTTACGGTGGCGGTAACCGGCTGTGGTTTGGCTCAGTGTTACCCCAAGCGGCATTATGAATTAAGCCAGCAGATTCGAACTAAAGGGGCGTTGGTATCGCCGTTTCCTCCTTGGGAAAAACCGAAGCGGGCTTATTTTCCGCAACGAAACCGTATTGTCAGCGGTCTAAGTTATGGAACGGTGGTGATGGAGGCGGGGTTGAAGTCGGGTTCGCTCATTACCGCTCGCTTAGCTTCTGAACAGGGACGCGAGGTGTTTGCGGTACCGGGCTCGGTTGCTCACCCAGAGGCTGCGGGTTGTCACTTTTTAATTCAGCAGGGTGCCAAACTGGTGACTGAGCCGGTCCACATTAGTGAGGAGCTGTTGCCTATGGGGCAACCTCAGGCGATAGAGGCAGCTGCGGTTGAGACTGAGTTGCCTTTGCCTAAGTTGTTGGATAGTGTGGGTTATGAGGCGACAGCGGTGGACGTTGTCGTAGCTCGAAGCGATCTTCCTGTAGAGGAGGTACTAGAACAGCTGTTGATGCTGGAACTCGAGGGCCGGGTGGCTCAAGTGCCCGGTGGTTATGTTCGACTTAGGGGAGGGTAACGCATGTTTGACATACTGATGTACCTATTTGAAACCTATGTGCAGAGTGACGTTGAGCTGTTGTTGGATCGTGAAGAGCTAACCGAGGAGTTAAGCCGAGCGGGATTTCGCGCCGATGAGATTGGCAAAGCCCTAGTGTGGATTGAAAAGCTAGCGGCGCTGCAGGAAGCGGGGGATCAACCCTATCTGTATGCCAATCCGGTTAAAACGGTGCGGGTTTACACGGAAGCTGAGATGTTGCGATTGGATACCACTTGCCGTGGCTTCTTGTTGTTCCTAGAGCAGGTCAAGGTGCTCAGTGGGGAAACTCGCGAGATGGTGATCGATCGAGTGATGGAGCTCGACGGTGAGCCATTAAGTCTGGATGACCTTAAATGGGTGGTGCTGATGGTGCTGTTTAATGCTCCAGGCAATGAAACCGCTTATCGGCAGATGGAAGATCTGGTGTTTGAAGAGCCCGATGGTCTGATTCACTAAATCTCAAACTACGATAAGTAAATAAAAGGGCAAGCTTAGGCTTGCCCTTGTTGATCTCGGATCACTTCGCATCAGAAGTGCAGGCGAGAACTGTCTAAGCTTAGATGCTCCGGTTTGAGGTAGTCTCGGTAGCTGTAACGATTTTGCTTGTGGGGCTTCAACATGCCGTCATCGCTTTGCACTTGCTCATCCTTAACTTCGGAACTGATCGTAGCCAGCCATTGCTCAAATTGCGGTTGATGCTGTTTGGCCAATTTGGCCATCTGCGCTTCATAACCACCGAAGTCATCGGCTTTTAGGCGCTGCCCTAAACGGTTTAGACCTTCGAGGTCATGTTCTGACAGGAAGCGTATCGCCAGATAGCTCCAGCGGTAGGTGCGATCCAGACCATCGTTGTACTCGGTGGCAAAGATGGTTTCCAAACTGGGCTGCTCGGCTTTGTCCGTCTCTTTGGCTAACCGAAGAGCTTTGTCGTTGTCGTTACCTTTGGAGATGTACTCTGCCATCCCTTCCGCCCACCATACTAGGCTGTTGGGGAAGTGGCCAAAGCCGCCGTACTTAATGAAACGACCATCTAGATAATGAACGTACTCATGGTTTAGGTTCCATACCTTAAATTCCGGCTCCAACCACCAAGCTCGGAAAGCATAAAAGGTCGCTTGGTTTACTTCCGCCTGTGGCGTGCCCTCGATATACATACCACCGTTATCGGTACCAATGTCATACAGCAGCTGGCCGTAGGCGTTGTATTGGCTCCAGTTCTTAAACACAACCACTTTCAGTGCGGTGTTGTTGTCGTTGGCAACCGGCTGTTGGTGGGTGTTGAGCAGATGATGGAAGTTAGACTCTTGCGAGGTTAGCTTCTCACAGGAGATTGCCAGTTCCTGTTGCGACAGGTCTTGAGTACGAATAAACAAGCTGTCTGAACAATAATGCTCGATGGGCAGAATCTGCTCTTCCGTAGGCATTAAGCAGTAGTCACTGTACTCCTCGTTACAGGCCTCTTGACCGTAAAAACCGTTAACCAGATAACCCAGAGTGAAGGCTTGCTTGGCCTCATCGCCACGCTTAGTGATATCGGCTTTGGCAATGGGAGTGACTTTTGCCTCCAGTTGGTTCCAGTCATCACCCTCTTGGTTGAGTTGCCACATCGCCAGTGCCCAATAAGTATTTTGCAGAGGCCAGTCGTCGCCATTGATGATGGCGTTATCGCTGCTGGCAAATTTCAGTAGGCTGTCGCTAAGCTTCGATGCCAACAGTTGCTGCTTGAGCGGATTGTCACTGTCTTCCCGATAGGTGGAGTGCATCAGTAGGCCAACACTGCGAATTAACTCCCACAGGGCATATTCCTGCTCAATGTTGGTGATCGGGGTGGTTTCGAACTGAGCCAGCAATCGAATTTGAGTATCGAAGATGTCGTCCAATGGTGCATCGAATTTTTCGTTGGCGTAGTAGCGGTACACCAGTACGCTCCACTGCTCAACTAGGCTTGGGGTGTTTGCGTTAAGGGTGTCACCTAGAGCAACCATTGCCTCATTAAACTGTTGCTGAGCGGATTCAGACACTTCATCTAATTCACCGAAGTAGCTAAACGTGCGCAGATAACCCAGTTGATTTAACAGCAGTGGTTGCTGCTGGTTGGCTTCAATCAGTTGAGAAGTGCCAAGACTGGCTTGAGTAAACAGAGTTTCGTTTATCTGGGCTGGGTCGCCTTGGTTGGCTTGGCTTAGCGCTATCTTCTGGGGTATTTGCGTTGGTGCTGTGGAAGCACAGCCTGCTAAAAACAGCAGAGAGGCGATGGCGGAAAGGGTGATGCGTTGGTTCACCTGATGCTCCTTATCAGAATTATTTTTTGTATACAGTATCCCGATGTGGCGGCGGGTGCAATTGTTGTGCGTTAAAACCGCCAACCACTGGTATCATTAATTAACTAACTGGATGAACAGGTATTAACGGCCATGAGCAAAATTGACGATGGTCTATTCAGTGCCCACGAACATGCCCTTGAGCGTGAATATGAAGTTTGCCCTAAGTGTGGCTCTGAGCTCCATGTACTAAATGGCAAACGAGGCGCATTTTTGGGCTGCCAAAGTTACCCAAGTTGCGATTACAGCCGTCCCTTAAGCCACCAAGAGGTTGGTATTATTGAGGTGATGGAGGATCAGCTTTGCCCTAAGTGTGAGCAGCCGTTGGCGTTGAAATCCGGTCGTTATGGAATTTATATCGGTTGTACAGCGCATCCCAACTGCGATTTTATTGTTCGTGAAGAGGTGGAATCGGCAGGCGTAAATTGCCCTGAATGCGGAAAAGGCGAACTGGTTGCTCGAAGTAACCGAAGTGGCAAAACCTTCTACCCATGCAGTTGTTACCCTAAGTGTAAATACGCTGTTAACGATAAACCGCATCAACAATGCTGTCCTGAGTGCGGTTGGGGGGTACTGGTTGAGAAAAAGGTTCGAGGGGAACTTAGGTTAGTTTGTCCTCAACGGCAGTGTAAATATCGAGGTGAAACGCTATAATCGCCGTCGAAATACCCTACCCATAATAAAACGGTATAAAAAGGAAGTACCAATGACCACACCTTTTGTAGCAGTACTCATGGGTTCAGATTCCGATCTGCCCGTTATGCAGTCCACTCTAGATGTGCTTTCCAGCTTTGATATCCATTTCGAAGTAAAAGTAACCTCAGCACACCGTACTCCAGCAGCGACTCACGCATACGTTACCGATGCGGAAGAGCGTGGCTGTAAAGTATTCATCTGTGCTGCCGGTCTGGCTGCGCACCTAGCTGGTGCTGTTGCTGGTATCACCACTCGTCCAGTGATTGGTGTACCAATCGATGCGGGCCCACTTCAAGGCCACGATGCTCTGCTGTCTACCGTCATGATGCCTGGTGGTGTTCCAGTTGCCGCTGTCGCTATCGGTAAAGCGGGCGCTAAGAACGCAGGTTACCTAGCTGCTCAACTGCTGGCTATCGGTGACGATGCCATGGCTGAGCGTGTTAAAGCGGATCGTCAGAAGAACGCTGAAGCCGTAATCGCGAAAGATGCTGCCCTGCAAGAGAAGTTGGGTCGCTAATAAACGATGAGTAAACGCATTACCCTAGATCAGGCGGTCACCGCTCTAAAATCCGGTGGCGTAATTGCTTATGCCACCGAAGCTGTATTTGGATTGGGTTGTGACCCAGACAATGAGCAAGCGGTAATGCGTTTGTTGCAGATAAAGCAACGCCCCATCGAGAAAGGGCTGATCTTGCTGGCGGCTAGCCAACAGCAGCTTCAGCCCTATGTGGACTTCACTCAGCTGACCGAAGCTCAGCTGAATCGCGTTGAGTCTACTTGGCCTGGTCCGTTCACCTGGATCGTGCCAGCCCAATCCAAAACACCAAGCTGGGTTACCGGTCAATTTGATTCGGTAGCGGTTCGCGTGACCGCGCATCAGCAAGCGGCTGAGCTTACCCAAGCCTTTGGTAAACCGATTATCTCCACCAGTGCTAACCTCACGACCTTTCCTCCAGGAACGTCCGTTGATGAGGTCATTGAAGCATTGGGCGATCTACTGGACGGTGTCCTCGACAGCCAGGTCGGGGAGCAGCGTCTGCCTTCCACCATTAGAGATGCGATAACAGGCGATTTGATTCGCGCCGGTTAACGCCACCCCCGAGGACGACATGCAGCAACGGATTGAATTAGTTAAGCAGTTTCTATTAGGGCTGCAGGACCGTATCTGTGAGCAACTGGCTGACATTGATGGTCAGGCGCAATTTCAGCAAGACCAATGGCAGCGCGAATTGGGCGGCGGTGGCCGCAGCCGAGTGCTGACCGAAGGGCGGCTGTTTGAACAAGCCGGGGTTAACTTTTCTCACGTGTTTGGCGATAAGATGCCAGCGTCGGCGACGGCGCAACGACCAGAACTGGAAGGGTGCCGCTTTCAAGCCATGGGCGTTTCTTTGGTGATTCACCCTCGCAACCCTCATATTCCAACCAGTCATGCCAACGTTCGTTTCTTCATTGCAGAGAAAGAGGGCGCTGAGCCAATCTGGTGGTTTGGTGGAGGTTTCGATCTGACGCCTTTCTACCCAGTTGATGAAGATGTGCTGCATTGGCACCGTACTGCAGAGACGTTATGCCGGCCGTTTGGGGATGATTACTATCCGAAATACAAAGAGTGGTGCGATCGCTACTTCTTCCTAAAACACCGTAATGAGACTCGTGGTGTCGGCGGCCTGTTTTTTGATGATCTGAATGAGCCGGGGTTCGAAGATAGCTTTGCCTTTATGCAGGCGGTGGGTAATGGCTTCTTAGATGCGTACCTGCCTGTGGTCGAGCGTCGTCAACACGATGAGTACAGCGAAGCACAGCGTCAGTTCCAACTGTACCGCCGTGGTCGCTACGTAGAATTCAATTTGGTCTTTGACCGTGGAACTCTATTTGGATTGCAATCCGGTGGCCGAACGGAGTCCATCCTAATGTCGATGCCGCCGTTGGTGCGTTGGGAGTATCAATACCAGCCACAAGCGGGCAGCCCAGAAGCTAAACTCTATGAGGATTACTTACGACCTCGGGATTGGCTCAACGAGTTGGCATAAGGTTTTAAGCGCTCTGAATCAGGGCGCTTTTTCGTTTTAGGCTTTCCTTTTAATTTGCGAGCCGTCACCATGGTTGAAATACCTAAACATTCGATGACACCCATGGACAGATACTGCGTTTTTGGTAACCCCATTGCCCATAGCAAATCCCCGCTTATTCATGCTGAATTTGCGTCACTAACCCAGCAACAGCTTAGCTATGACAAACAGTTGGTGGCAGAAGATCAATTCCCGCAAGCGGTGGCAGAGTTTCGTCGCCAGGGCGGGCAGGGTGCCAATGTCACCTTGCCATTTAAGCAGCAGGCGTTTGAACTCTGTGATGGCCTGACCGATAGGGCTCGACTTTCTGGTGCAGTGAACACCCTATATTGGCAGGGTGACCAACTGTGGGGAGATAACACCGACGGGGAGGGGTTAGTACGTGATCTGCTACGTAATGGAGTTGAACTCAAAGGCTGCCGTATCTTGTTGATTGGCGCCGGCGGCGCAGTTCGTGGGGTGATTCCATCTCTGTTTGAGCAACAGCCACAGTCCATCGTGGTCGCTAACAGAACACAAGCCAAGGCAGAGACGTTAGCTCAGCATTTTGCAGAACTTGGTGATATTTCCAGTTGTGCGATGGATGAGATTGATGGCGCGTTTGATCTCATCATCAATGGCACTTCGGCCTCTTTATCTTCTACGGCGCTTCCTGTTAACGCTGATGTGATTCAGCGGGCCAAGTGCTGCTACGACATGGCCTATGGCAGCGAACCGACTGTATTTCAGCAGCAGGCTAAGCAGCTTGGGGTCAGCAAAAGCCTAGATGGCCTCGGCATGTTGATTCAACAAGCGGCGGTGAGCTTTGAGCGTTGGCGTGGAGTGACGCCTGACCCTCAACCTGTCTATGATTTAATTAAACGGCAGTTGTGAGGTCGCCATGAACCAGCAAATTCTCTTTAATGACCAGTTTGAAATTGACATGCAGCAGCAGTGGCTCCGTTTTAACGCCATGGTCTCAGGTCAGCAGGTTGGTTGCTACATCAGTGTGCCTAGCTTGTCTCATCTGGCTCAAAGCCCACTGGAAACCGAGCTGCAGATTGGGCAAGCCTTTGAGAAATACCGCTTCGACCTAGAAGACGAAGCGGAAACCTTAATAGATGAAGAAAACTATGACGCTCAAGGTCGAATCTGGTTACAGCACGACCCTATTTAGATAGGTACTCATCTTTGAGACGAACATAGTTATCTGCGGAGACTTTCAAGAAGGCTATCTCTTTCTCGGTTAGCGGCCGGGCTTGTTTAATCGGGCTACCTACATAAAGAAAGCCCGATTCCAGTTTTTTACCCGGAGGCACCAAGCTGCCTGCTGCGACCATCACGTCATCTTCAACCACGGCACCGTCTAAGATGATGGCCCCCATGCCGACTAATACGCGATTACCAATTTGGCAGCCATGCAGCATCGCTTTGTGGCCAACGGTGACATCATCACCAATGAGCAGTGGGTAGCCCGCTTCATTATTGCTACTGCTGCGTGTGACATGCAGTACCGAGCCATCTTGAATGTTAGAACGCTTACCGATACGGATGCGATTCACATCCCCTCGGGCTGCGACCAATGGCCAGATGCTGGCGTCCGCATCAAGATGGATATCTCCATAGAGTACGGCACTTTGTTCTACAAAGGCTGACTCATCTACGGTTGGCTGGGTTTGGTTATAGGTATATAGCCCCATTTTTGCTTCCTTATTGCACTGGCAGTTGGCTTTTTAAACGTGTTGGTTCGAATTGTGAGCGAACGATAGAGAATTTTCTAATTAGCTATTGTCAGCGTCAGATTACCCCCTATAATGCGCATCCATCGACGGGGGCAACGGCAGAAAACGCCGCCTTCGTTGAAGATAGTAAGCCAAGTGACGATTTCTACGAAATTCGACGAAAAATTTCTTGACTTAATATCTCGGAGGCGTAACATACGCATCCCGCTACGGACGAAAATTCGTAGCAAGCTCTTTAACAATTTGTCAGACAATCTGTGTGGGCACTCGCGCAGGATTGATATCTCATATATCAATGTTGCACTGAGTGACTATAACAAGTTAATTCAGTAATTCATTGAGTCGAAGTTTTCGGACTTCAAAAAACTTTTTAATTGAAGAGTTTGATCATGGCTCAGATTGAACGCTGGCGGCAGGCCTAACACATGCAAGTCGAGCGGAAACGACAGTATTGAAGCTTCGGTGGATTTACTGGGCGTCGAGCGG
>NZ_SWCJ01000017.1 GCF_005116665.1 Ferrimonas aestuarii
CTCGAAACCGCCTCTCTGACGCACGTCAGAGCCCAGCGTCCTTGACGAGTTGGCAGTATCAACAAACATTTGAGCTCGATGTCGTTAAAATAAAAAAGGTCACTGGATACCGGCGTTTGCCGGCAGGGCGTTGGGAGGGATGGTTGTCTGCTGCAAGCTTTGAACTATTCTATGAGCCTACCCTTATCGCCCAACCCCGAAACTGCTTCTCTGAACCTGCCGTTATCGATCAACCTCGATACCGCCTCTCTGACGCACGTCAGAGTCCAGTGCCCTTGTGCACTAGCAAATATCAGAACCGATGTTGTTGAAGTCGAAAAGGCCATTGGATACCGGCGTCCACCGGCAGAGCGTTGGGCGGGGATGGTTGTCTGCTGAAAGCTCTGAACTATTTTATGAGCGTGCCCTTATCGCCCAAGCCCGAAACTGCTTCTATGAACCTGCTGTTATCACCTAACCTCGAAACCGCTTCTCTGACGAACGTCAGAGTCCAGCGTCCCTGACGAGTTAGCTGCACTGACAAATATCCAAACACGATGTTATTGGACCAGAAAGTGTCTGGTTATCGTCCTGCGCCAGCAAAGCGTCATGAAGGTTTGCGATTAGCGGTCTTCGGAATGGCCCATCTGGCTCATTACGTATTCCAAAGCGCGTTTGCGGCTGATCTTTAGTTCATTTTCTATTGTTTCAGACCATGAAAAGTAGTGCCTAGGTCGTTTGAAACGAGCAATTCGTTGGCAGATAAAGTCGGTCAGCTCATCTTGGTCAAAATCATTAGTGACGGTCTTAATGATGGCTACGGGTAGCTTAGAAAATTTCGGATCATCGATAGCTATGACGACGGCATCGGAAACATTTGCGTGCTGTTTTAACGCCGCTTCTATCTCTTCTGGCTGAACGTTCTCACCACCGCTGATGAACATGTTGTCGCTTCGTCCTGAGACCTTCAGTTGTCCGTTAACCCACTGGCCTATATCTTTCGTGTTAAACCAGCCGTCTTGATCGAAAGGCTGATTAATTGTGCCTTGTTGATAGTAACCTAAGAAGCATGTTGCACCGCGCACCTCAATGATGCCTTCGTTTATGCGCAGTTCTCTGTTTGCCAGTAGATGCCCACAAACGCCTTGGGTGTTGACTCGGCCAGTGGTTACTTGAGAAGCCATTTCGGTCAGGCCGTAGCTGCAAAATGCCGGTACGTTAAGTTGATTTAATTGCGATTGAAGCGACTCAGTAATGGCGCCGCCACCTAACAATAGACAATGTAATCTCGCGACGTAACGACATCCTTGAGGCTCCTGAAGTAACTGCTGCAACTGAGCATTCACGAGCGAAAGGTGGGTAATCGGGTGTGAGGCCAGATTGTCGATTAATGACTTATGGCTGGGCAGCACCACGGTCGCACCTGCAAGCAAGCAGCGGATCACAATGGCGATGCCACCAATGTGGAAAAACGGCAGAGAAGCTAGCCACGCATCACCGGGTTTGAGAGGGATTTGATCCGCAGACCCTTGTGCTGAGGCGATGTGGTTTCCTAGTGAGTGCACCGCGGCTTTAGGGAAGCCTGAAGAGCCAGAAGTGAGTATAAGAGTACTGGGTTGTCCTGATTCCAGAGGCTTTGGTTGAAATTCCTCGGTTTCTTTAGACCAACGTTGAATAGAGGGAACATCAAATCGGCCTGGTTTCGATTCGTATAGAGCAACGATATCCAGCTGATCCAATAACTCACTAATCTGCGTTTGCGGAAAACGAGTGGATAGTGGGCAAAACAGGGCGCCGATGCGGATGCAGGCAAACAGTAGGGTGATTGCTTCAAGGCTATTAGTACCGAGGTAGCCTATATGCTCTGTTTGCTTGATTCCCTGTCTTAACAGTGAAGCCGCACAACGATCTACCGATTGGTTTAGCGCTTGGTAGCTGATGAGCTCAGCGCCATTGACCACGGCAATGGCATCTGGGTTAGTGACGGCACTGATCTGCAGAGGGTCTTTCATTTGGGCCATACACAATCCAACTGGTTGAGCATTAAGGCTTCGGTTTCGCCATCTTGGCTGCTTAAAAGGTGCTGACTAAAGGCAGAAAGTGTATCGATGCCCGGGGCTTCCTCTGGAGTAACAATCTCAGCAAGCTCGCTGATGGCCTGCAAGCCGATATTGGTTTCAAAGGCTGACGACAGCACCACTTTGATGCCATCGGCCTGAGCTTGATCAACGAGATTCTGAATGGTCAGCGGTGAACCAATGAGGCTGGGTTTAATCACTAAGGTATGGACGCCTTCAATAGGCTGATACCGGTAGTTAGGTTGTTGCAGGGTTTCGTCCAGTGCCAGTGGATAGTGAAACTGCGTCACCAACTTTAGATTTGCCTCGAGGTCAGGGGTTGGCTCTTCAATGTAATCGATGTTTGCTAAAGGCAGTGCCGCTAAAATCGTCGCTGCTTGCTCTTGGCTCCACTTGCGATTGGCATCGAGGCGAAAGCGTAGCTTGGGGTTAATGGCCAGCAGTTCGAAGATGAGCTTAAGATCTTGCTCTATTTCTTGGCGGCCTACTTTTAACTTCAGAGTGTGGTGGCCGTTTGGAAAGTCGGCCTGTACACGAGATTTAATTTGTTTCGAATCCCCAGCGAGCAAAGGGTGCCCTTTGAGGCGAACCCGAGGAGCGCATTGGCGCGTTAACTGCCATTGGGCGCAGCCAACTCCAAAGTCGACTGACGGAATACCGGTACTGATTTCTGCTAACGGGTTGTTTGCCAGCGTCGGCATCACCGCTTCGATTGCTGCCAAAGCCTGCTGCAGAGTTTCTTGGGAGAAGCCAGGTAGCGGTGCTATTTCACCATAGGCGGTGGTTTGTTGGTGCTGCAGTGCGAGTAACAGCCCTTTGCGGGTGGTGATCACCTCACCATTGAAATCGATTGGACTGCTAAATGGAATGGCGTAGCGATAAAGGTGAGCGACCAAGGTGCGACATCCTATTAAGGGTTGCTGGCAATGCTCTTGATTGTATCAATAAATGGCTGAAATTGGGCTTTGTGGATGTTGTGGCCACAATCAAAGTTGTGATGGCTATTCGCGATGCGCTTGTTGCTGAGTTCTACGCCAATATCGAAAAACTTCACGTCTTGCTGGCCACTGAAGAAGTGCACCGGCATTTCAAGTTTTGCTAGGGCAGGTCGCAGATCTTGCTGAAGACCTAAACCGGTGTTTTGATAGATTTTCGCTACGTTTATTGCTCGGTTTTTAGCACGTTCAGCGATCATCTTATTTCGAGCGTCCTCGCTTAAATTGGCGAATACCGGTTGTTGATACCACAGGTTTAAAAAGGCCACCATTGATTGAGTGGTCAGAATTTTCAGCCACTTTTGATCGTTGGCAATGCGTTGTGCTCGCTGTGATAGCGGCAGGCCAGGGTTTGCTGACTCAAGGTAGAGACGGGTGATAGAGCTTGAGTCATTCAGAGCCATATGCATGGCGATACGGCCACCCAGAGAGTACCCAAGAATTTGATATTGTTGAATATTGAGTTGAGACAGTGATTTTTTGATGAGTCGGCAGCAGCACTCAAACCCGTCTTCGCTTGGTCGGGGATTTACTTCAATGTGAGCGCTTTGACCATGACCGGGGAGGTCGATGGCCACGCAGCGATAGTCATCAGCCAATGAGTTCATCAAAGGCTGCCACTCTTCAGTGCTACCTAGAAACCCATGCAGTAGCACCAGCACGGGTTTGTTTTGGTTGAGCGTATCACCAAATCCTAGCGACAGCTTATAGGCTAAGGTCGTCACGGCAGTATTGCGCCAATTCCAATAATAATTCGGCCGATTCTTGTGGGGGTACCGTCAGCTCGATCACCGTGGGCCCAAGAGTTTGCCAAGCTTGGGTCAGCTGCTGCTTAAGCTCATCAAGGGTTTTGGGATTGAGGTAGGTAAGTTCGAATTGCTCCGCCGCCCCCTTGAAGCTCAGCCCGTGTCCCAGTCGATAATAATCGGTTCTAAGTTGTTCGTTGGGCACTGGCAGTAGGTTGAAAATGTTGCCGCCATCGTTGTTGATGGCAACGATAACCAGCGGGTGTTCGCTGTCTCTTACCAGTGCTAGAGAATTGAGGTCGTGCAGAAGCGACAGATCGCCAATCACGAGAGTCGTTGGTTGTTGATTGCCTCGGGCGATGCCCACCGCCGTGGCGACGAGACCATCGATGCCAGATGCGCCGCGATTGGTGTAGATCATCGGCGCGTCATGTCGAGGGGTGCCGATGCTGTCAAACAGTCGTATCGGCAGGCTGTTACCGATAAACAGGTTGCTTTGTTTGGGGGCCAATTGGCTGATAATGCGGATGGCAGATAGTTCAGTCTGCTTGCTTCCATCGAACCGTTGTCTGAGCTGAGTTTCCAGTTTGGTGTTGGCGGCTGACAGTGATTGATGCCAAGGGCGACCTTGGGGCCACTCTAGGGCTAACCAGGGGGTGACGCTTCCGTACCACAACTGTTTGCTGTTATGGCCTGGGTCTAAGTTCTGTTGGAAGGGCAGCAGTTGCCAGAATTGAGCCCAACAGTGGTTGTCGATGAAATTCATCAACCGTTTGGAGAGCAGACGAGCGCCCACCATCAAGATGCGATCCGCCTCAGCCAGCTGTTGTTGCCATTTTGGGTTATGCAGCAGTTGATCACTGTGGTTTAGTACCTGAGGGTGTTGTCGCAGCTGCGACTGACAATCGGCGATAACTGGCCAGCCCAGTTTATCGGCCAGTGTCAGCAGTTGCTCTGATTGATGCTCTGGTGCCAGAGTACCTGCAACAATGACGCCTTTGCCATTGGCAAAGTCTTCGATTTGTTCGGTATTGGGAACAAGGGATTGGCATTGAGTCTGGATGCGGTTCCAAGGATGCTTATGGCTAAGCCAAGAAGCCAGCGGCTTCAGATAGGTGCCAAAGTTGGTTCGCTCAGGTTGCGGGTAAAGCGGCTCGCGGAACATGCAGTTGATGTGCAGAGGTTGCTCTAGCCCTGCAAGTTGATGGTCAAGTTGGCTCAATAGCGCCGTTGGCGGAATTTCCAAACTGGGTGTCGGCAAATTGAATGCCTTAGCATAACTACCAAAAATATTTGGCTGATTGATGGCTTGGTTGGCACCACAATCGATCAGCTCTGGTGGTCTGTCGCCAGTCAGCAAGATCAACGGTACTTTGGTCAGGTAGGCTTCCACTATCGCAGGATAGAGGTTTGCCAGCGCCGTTCCAGAGGTTGTGACCAGTGCTACCGGTGATTGAGACGATTTGGCTAATCCCATTGCGAGGAAAGCCAAGCCTCGCTCATCGAAGTGAGTGTGGCGGGTTAACTCACCGTGCTCGGCGGCAGCCAGAGTGAGGGGAGTGGAGCGGGAGCCTGGCGCCAAACAGATGTGTTTCACTCCAAGGCGGTGTAACTCCTCCAGAATCAGTTTTGACCACAATAGATTGAGGTCGGCAATGGAATGTTGATTCATAGACTGTTGAGAATTCCCATAATGGTCGCCAACTTGTTTTCCAGCTCCTGCCATTCGGACTCAGGGTCGGAATCGCCCACAATGCCAGCTCCGGCAAACAGAGCCACGTTGTCGTCGTTAATTAGAGCGCTGCGAATGGCCACAGAGAACTCACTGCGTTTGCCATTAAAGTAACCACAGGCTCCGGCATACCAACCGCGAACATAGCCTTCGTGCTCACCGATGAACTCCATGGCATTCGCTCTAGGGAGACCACCTACCGCTGGGGTCGGGTGCAGTGTTTTGAGAAGCTGAAGATCATCTACGTCGGCTTTGATCTCTGCTCGTATTGTACGGTGTAGGTGCTGAATGTGGTTAAGTTTTAGTATCGACGGCGCTTCGTCGGTGCCTACGTAGTCACAGTATGGCTGCAATTGCCGCTCGATTAGGATACGGACTAACTGGTTTTCATATTGGTTTTTGGGGTCGTCCAGCAGCTCTTGTGCCAGTTGCTGATCTTGCTCCGGAGTTAAGCCGCGGATGGTGGTTCCTGCCAGTGCTTCTGTGGTCAGTTCGCCGTGTTCGCGAATAAACAATTTCTCTGGAGAGCAGCTAATGAAACTGCGCTGTTCGTTTACTCGAAAACCATACTGGTAACTGTTGGGATTAAGCAGTTGCCATGCGTGCAGCACCGTCCACGGGTGGGGGGTGTTGTTGAGCTTAAGTTCGGTTTGTCGAGACAGCACCACTTTAGGGGTGATGGCGTTGAATTTAGGCTCGGTAACCTGTTCTACCAGATCGATCCATTTGGGATGATTTGGAGTGTCGGTGCGGCTCAGTATATGCCCGGGAGTCAGCCTTGGTAACGGTTTGAGGGGATTTAGTTGCTGTAAACATCGTTGTGCTTGTTCAATCTCATATTGCCAATCTTCGGCCTGAGTATTGAGGTGCACGATCAATTTGGCCTCGTCATCTTGCTGACGAATTTCCAGTCTTGGCAACATAAAGTGCGCAGCACCAAAGTCTCGCCACTGAGGCTGAGAGGCATCAAAGGCCACACCGCCATACCAACGAAGATCACTGGTTTTATCGCAACAGTGTTGACGATAAAACGATTGCAGTTGCTGCTGAGCGCCTTGCTCGATGTGGATCTTATGGCAGCATCCAAGGGCGGCGACCTCCTCTCCCTGATTCCGAGAGCGCCAATACAGTTGCGGCCATTGTTGTTGCGCAGAAAGCCATGGAAACAACAAGGTTGATTCCATCGATTGCACAAGCTGCAGAAATGGTGAGTTGGCATCTGGATGCGCCAACTGGGCCAGCTGAGTCTGCAGGCGACCGACTGCGGTCGTTAGGGAAAGCTTTTCCATTGCATGGCTCCGCCGGAAACAGGGTGTGATAAACCCGAAGAAATTAAAATTCGAAGCCGTTTGCTGTCAAGTTTAGCAAGAAAATGCGTGATCTAACTGACGGCTATTTCACCAGCTTCGACTGATTTATCGGGAATTATGCTTATTCTACTGATTTAGCTCGGCCCAGTAACGTGCTGCTTTGAGAGCTTTTTCCCAGCCACTTTGCAATTGTTGCCGCTGTTCCTCACCCATATTGGGATTGAATATAGTGGCATCTTGTACCTGCTGTTTAAGGGCGTCAATGTCAGGCCAGTAGCCGATATGAAGTCCCGCTAAGTAGGCTGCTCCGGCGGCGGTGGTTTCCACATTGGCGGGCCGCTCTACCTCGCAGTTGAGAATGTCGGCTTGAAACTGCATTAGGAAATTATTGGCGGTGGCACCACCATCAACCTTCAGGTGAGAGAGGCGGTGGCCTGCATCTTGTTCCATTGCTTGTAATAGATCCATGGATTGGTAGGCGATGGATTCCAAGGTGGCGCGGACGATGTGGTTGGCTCCGGTACCTCGAGTCATGCCGACTAGGGTGCCTCGAGCAAAGGGATCCCAGTAAGGGGCACCAAGGCCTGTGAACGCCGGTACCAGATAGGTGCCTTGGGTATCTGCAACCTCTTGAGCCATGGATTCGCTGTCTTTGGCGTGGCGTATCAAGCCAAACTCATCTCGCAGCCACTGTACACTGGCTCCTCCCATAAACACGGCCCCCTCTAGGGCATATTGCACCTTGTCAGGGAAACTGCAGGCGATGGTGGTGAGCAGGCCATGATCGGACTCTACCGGTTTCTCACCTGTGTTCATAAGCAGAAAACAGCCGGTGCCATAGGTGTTCTTTGCCATACCTGGTTGTAGACATAGTTGCCCAAACAGCGATGATTGCTGATCACCTGCAACACCGCCGATAGGCACTTGGTTGGCTCCCAGTTGCGCCAGACCAAAATCATCACTACTGGATTTCACCTGAGGTAGCATCGATTTAGGGATGTTAAATAGCGTTAGTAATTCCTCATCCCACTGAAGGCTGTGGATGTTAAACAACATGGTGCGGCTGGCATTGGTGACATCTGTGGCGTGTACTTGGCCATCGGTGAGGTTCCAGATAAGCCAGGTATCTATGGTGCCGAAGGCCAGCTCTCCTCGTTCAGCTTTTTCCCTGGCTCCTTCAACGTTATCCAGAATCCAAGCCACTTTCGTCGCAGAAAAATAGGGGTCGAGAACCAGTCCGGTTTTGTGGCGAATTGTTTGCTGCCATTGTGGCCTCAGCGCTTTGCACTGCTCTGAGGTGCGCCGGCATTGCCAGACAATGGCGTTGTAGATAGGTTGGCCTGTTGCCTTATCCCACACCACGGTAGTTTCTCGCTGATTGGTGATGCCGATGGCGGCAACTTGTTGGTGGCTAATGCGAGTTTTGGCCAGCAATTCGGTCAAGGTCGCCCGTTGGCTAGCCCAGATCTCAATGGCGTCGTGTTCTACCCAGCCTGGTTTTGGGTAGTGCTGAGTGAACTCTCTTTGAGCGCTGCCAACAATCTCTCCTTGCTGGTTCAAAAGGAGGGAACGGCTGGAGGTGGTGCCTTGATCCAAGGCGACGATGTATTGATTATTCTTCATAATTCAGTGTTTTGGGCACAGTTTTATCCATACTAGTCGCTGTTGAAGCGTTTCGCTAGTGATGGATTTTTAGCGACTTTATCGGCGAAATTTTTCAAAAGTGGTGATTTTATTTTAACCAGATTTTTTCTGATCTAAATCAACAACCTCCCACAATCAGGGGAGCAGAATGGATATTAACAATTGAGTTAAGCCGTTGTCTCACCGAGCCAAATGGCCAATGAAATTGCTATCTACCTTTCAATGGAGGAATGCGTGATGATAGTTCAAGACCACAGCCTGGTTAATGATTTTCCCGCCTACGTTAACCGGATCCAAGAGCTAAACCTTTCAGACGACACTTTCCATAAGATGTACAACGAATACCACGAGCTAGACCGAGAAGTTCGCCGTATCGAAGAGGGTATTGAAAACACCACTGATGAATACATTGAGGCGCTTAAGTTAAAGCGCCTCAATTTAAAGGACGAACTGTTTAACCGCATTAAGCAGGCTTAGAGGTTTCGTTTGGGGCGCGATACACCGGCAGTTATCGCGCCGCCTACTCTTCCAAAGTAAATCCAATCTTTAGGGTGACCTGCCAATGGGCCACCTCACCATTTTCGATATGACCACGCACCTCTTGGACCTCAAACCAGCGCATGTTGGCGATGGAGTCGTGGGCCCGCTTTAAGGCGTTATTGATGGCCTCTTCCATGCCAATGGTGGAGGAACCGACTAGCTCAATCTTCTTGTAAGTGTGATGGGACATACTCAAATCTCCTCTGGGTGAAATTTGAGTATAGAAGCTGTGAGTCGTTGGGTTAGTTGTTGATTTTCAAATATTGGAGTGCGACCAAAGTCACATTCTCAGACATTGTTGGGCAATTGTTGCCTTTATGCGAAATGGATCAATAAGAATTGTTCCCATTTTCATTATTCTCCTCGCAATTATTTTTCTCCCCCCCCGTCAAAAGACTGAAGGATCTTTGTCGTGAAAAAGACATACATTGCCAGCCTAATCATCTCGATGATGGCACCCAATTTCGCGTTCGCCGGTGACGAGCACCAACATGAAGCCGCCGAAAACGTTGAGCGCATTACCGTGACCGGTGTACGTCAGCGTCTTGAGCAGGCCGGTACTCTGGCCAACACCATCATGAAGACCGAAGTGATCGGTTCTGACCTGATTGAAAGCAAAAATGCGGTAAACCTCACTGAAGCTATCGACAACTCGCCAGGCGTAAAAGTGTCTGCTGAGTGCTCCATGTGCGGTGTTAAGCGCATCATGATGAACGGCATGAAAGGTGAGCACACCACCATTTTGGTGGATGGTTTGCCAGTACATACCATGATCTCTGGCTACTACGCGGTGGACGCCATCCCAACCACGGGTATCTCTCGAATTGAAGTTGCTCGTGGTGCTGGTGCGTCTCTGATTGCACCGGAAGCCATTGGCGGTACCATCAACGTTATCACCGAAGAGCCGATTGAAAACGGCGCTGAAGTGGATATGTCTGTTGGCCAAGAGGGATATCGCAAGATGAGCCTGCTGGGCAAGGGCGTAAGTGAAGATGGCATGACTCGCCTGACTCTGATCGGCCAGTACGATGAGCGCGACCAGGTGGATAACGACGACAACAAAGTCAACGAAAACCCATCTCAAGAGAACCGCAGCTTTACTGCTCGCTTATCTCACGATGTGAATGACACCAACAACGTTGTTCTGCGCGTGTCCAATATCTATTCCGAAGTGTTTGGCGGCCCAATGCTGGGAGAAACCTTCGCGGATGGCAAAATGGGTAGCAAAAGTCAAATCATTGGCAGCTACGACGGCGTGGATTCTGCCCAGCTGTTTGAAGGCGGCGACGTTCGTAACGACTATGTAGGTAAAGCTTGGGAAACCACCGAGTGGATCGAAACCGTTCGTAATGAAGTGTCATTGAGCTGGCTGCATGACTTCAGTGATGACCTGAACGTGACCCTGTCTGCCAGCTACGCCGACCACGAGCAAGACTCCTTCTATGAAGGCTTCGACTACTACGCCGAAGACACCATGAACTTCTATGATGCCCGCTTCAACTACGTGGCTCATGATGATCACCTGCTGACTTTTGGTGCCGATTACCGCACCGAAGAGATGCGCTCTCAATCGCTGCAAGGCAGCTCTAACGCCGATTACACCTCAGACTCCTTCGATTACGACGTTTTGGGTGTGTACTTGCAGGATACTTGGCAAGCCACTGATGAGCTGGAAGTGAACCTAGCGCTGCGTTATGACCAGGTTAAAGCCGATTTCATTGACCCTGCGAAGCAAGGTACTGAAATTGACGAGTCTATCCTGTCTCCTCGTATGGATATGCGTTATCGTCACACCGATGAGTTGACCTCTCGTTTCTCTGCCGGCCGCGGTTACCGTGCGCCACTGTCGTTCTTCGAAACTGACCACGGCATCCTAGATGGCACCAAAGGTTTCGTGATTGACGTTGACGACCTTGAGCGTTCCACCTCTGCTAACTACTCTCTGAGCTTCGAAGGTGAGCACTTCACTGCGACTGGTTCTGTTGCGTGGACCGAGGTAGAAAACCTAGCGGCCCTGACTGAAACCGACGATGGTGTGCCTAAGCTAACTCAGCTAGAAGAGGACGCCAGCGTGATGACTTACGACATCGCTTTGGGCTATCAGGTGACTCACGACTTGACTCTGAACCTGACTGGCGAGTACTTCGATTACGACAGCGCCTTTAAGTCTTCTTACGCCATCGCGCCTATCGAAGAGCGTGTAACCTTCAGTGTTGATTATGACGTTGCCGGTTGGGAACTGTACGCTAGCGTTGTTTGGATCGGCAGCCGCGACCTGAGCGATTACGGCTACGAAGGCTACAACCAAGTTGATAGCAACGGTAACGTGATTCTGTCTTCTAAGAAGACCACTGACGCACCGTCTTACTTCACCATGGATCTGCGTGCGGCTTACGAGCTGAACGAGACCTTCTCTGTGTACGCCGGTGTGGCCAACCTGTTTGATTACACTCAAGCTGGCGACGAAGACACTCCGCTGTTCTACGATGCCGATGGTGGCTACGACGTAGGTTACATCTACGGTCCACTGCGTGGTCGTGAAGCCTACGTTGGTCTGAAGGCAACTTTCTAGTATGAAAGCGTGGCGATATCTGCTTGCTGCTGGCTTACTTTGGCTGCCCGTTTTAGGGGCAGCTGAAGAGGCTGAGGCTCCGCAACTGCTGGGCTATGAGCATAAAAACCTTCGCAGTGGTGAGGTGACTGATCTCACTGCACTGAAGGGCAAACCGGTGGCGATGATGTTTT
Organism: Ferrimonas aestuarii; assembly: GCF_005116665.1. GTDB lineage: Bacteria > Pseudomonadota > Gammaproteobacteria > Enterobacterales > Shewanellaceae > Ferrimonas > Ferrimonas aestuarii. The sequence continues at coordinate 11,770 of NZ_SWCJ01000017.1, forward strand.
TTGAGCCGGATTGCAGTTGGTGTATCAAGCAAGCCCGCTTGTTTGCGGGGCTTCAAGAACAGTGTCAACAACAGTTTTCTACGGTGTTGTTGGGCGTTCACGGCAAGCAGATCGCCTTAAAGCGCACCCTGTTTGATCTTGGGGTTAAGCTACCCGCTTACCAAGCATCGAAGGCTCTGCTGCATGACATGGGGGGCATTCCTGCCACGCCCATCATGCTGATCACCGATGAACAGGGACGTTATCGCCGCTATTTCAGAGGCATGACCGAACAGGAGCAGTTGACGCCACTATTGTGCGGCTAAAATGAACTTCTGCTTGAAAAATAATGTCGTCTTAGGGCGACATTTTTTTGCCTGCAATTTGCGGTATAACGGCAACGACTTTGGGAGGCAATATGATCAAATGGATAGTGGGAGTCGCATTGGCCGGGGCGCTGATGAACTACGCGTATTATCAGCTTGGGGCGGGCGCTCGAGTTGCCACTGAGCTCAATGCCAAGCACAACAGTGATGTGGTGCTCTACAGCGCCGCGTGGTGCACCGCCTGTGCGGCGACGCGACGCTTCTTAAATGCGAACCAGATTGAGTTTGTGGAGCTGGACATGGAACAAGACCCTCAAGGCTCAGCCGAGTTTGCTCAGTTTGGTGGTCACGGCATTCCACTGGTGATTGCCAAAGGCACTGTGATTCGAGGCCACCGTCCACAGGCATTGATGCAGGCGCTTCAATAACAGCGACAGACACAACAACGCCGCTCGATTGAGCGGCTTTGTTTTATGCTGATTTGGTCGATTTTCGGCGATTGAGGCGGCGTATTAATGCTTGTTGGGCCTGTTGACCTAATCGGTAGTTTTTTATTAGAGCCAATGTGGGTAGCAGTAACAGGATTGGCCAACCCAAAAAGCCAAGTTGCAGCCCGAACATGCCATCAGCCGCGGCGACCTCTTTACCGTTGAAGCCATACAGAACAGCAAGCCCAAGTGCTGCAGCGCCCCCCACTCCTTGGTTTAGCTTAAATACCAGTGCTTGAATGGCAAACAGGGTTGCTCCACGTTCTCGACGATTGCGCCAACGATCATAATCGAGAAGGTCAGCGAGCATGGAAGGCAATACTAATGACGATAACCCAACAGCACAGCCAATGGCCGCCATACCATATTGCATCTGTCTCAGTGCGTGTTCTCCCGGCTCAATGGTGCTAATAAACAGCAAACTGATGATTAGAAAAAGTGCGGAGATCCCCAAACCGTGGTGCTTTTCAATACGCTTGAGCACCTGCGTCCAGATGGGCAATGACAGTACCGTCATGATCGGCATTGGCATGCCTATCATGGCGATATCCTCGCCAAGATTGAGGTAGTGGTTGGCATAAATGACGAACATTCCAGAAATTCCACCAGTGGCAAGGCCAAACAACACCTGCGTTACCATGAAATGGCGCAAAATGGGAAGTTGATGCCATAGGTGCCACAAGTCCATTAAGTGTGGCCGTTGATGGTTGCAATGAGTTTCGGGAGTGATTCGCCAAAGGAGCAACAACGTGGTGGGTAGGCCAATAATGATCACCCACGCAATGGCCCGAAAAATGTCGGGAGAGAACTTATGAACACCCACCAGTAACATCGGCATCGTCATAAATAAAATGCCGCCGATAAAGCCCATCATTTGTCTCCAGACCACGACCCGGTTGCGTTCGTGATAATCGTCTGAGAGCGCGGCAGTCAGCGTACTGTGGGGGATTTCGATTAAAGTCCAGCCTAAGCTGCTGGTGAGATACCACAGCAGCAGATACAGAAAGCCAACATCACTCGGGGGTTGAAACAGCGGGTAGACGGAGGCAAGCAACATTAGAACCCCGACCGCCATTAGGGGTTTGCGTTTGCCCAAGCGGTCGCTGATGAGGCCGATAAGCGGATCGGTTACCGCATCAAACAGTCGCATCAACAGCATTACCGTTGCCAAAGCACTGGCACTGATCGCCGTGTACTCAAGGTAGTAGTTTGGCAGTATCGCGGCTGTTGGTGACATCAGCATCGACAGTGGCAGGTTGATGAGACTGAATAAGATCAGTTTTGATGTGGGGTAACGCTTCATGGTGTTGATGGTGATTCCAATACAGACAGGTCGTGGTTGTGAGTCTTGAACACCTAAAAGGGTAGCCACAGGTCTTATAAATGGCGCATAGGGTAACAAAAGCAGGAACTTTGAATCGTGAGCAAATGCGAAATACGATGAAATTTAGACTGGCGCAAGTATGACAAAGCCGCTCAATCGAGCGGCTTTGTTTATTGTGGCTTGATGCGTTTGTTGGTGCTTAGCGCATGGTAACAAACTCTTCCGCGCTGGTTGGGTGCAGAGCCACCGTCGCATCGAAATCGGCTTTGGTGGCGCCCATCTTAATGGCGACGGCGAAGCCTTGCAGGATCTCATCCATGCCCAAGCCGATACCGTGCAAGCCCACGATTTTCTCGTCTGGGCCGGCGGTAACCAGCTTCATCTGGGTCTGCTGGCGGTGAGCGGTAACGGCGGTGTACATGGCCGCAAAGCCTGAGGTGTATACCTTAACGTTGTCTTCACCGTACTGCTCGATCGCTTGAGGCTCGGTTAGACCTATGGTGCCAATAGTTGGGTGGCTAAATACCACGGTGGGCACCAGTGAGTAATCCATCTTGGCATTCGGTTGGCCACCAAACAGGCGTTCAGACAGTTGGCGCCCGGCTTTGACTGCAACGGGAGTCAGTTCGATGCCACCGGCCATGATGTCACCCACGGTGTAGATTCCCTCGACATTGGTGTTCTGGTACTCATCTACTGGGATGAAGCCCCATTGGTCTCGTTCAACGCCCGCTGCCTCGATGTTGATTACGTCGGTAGCTGGTTCACGACCAATGGCCCAGATCAGCGTATCTACGTTGATGCTGTTGCCATTTTCCAGCTTCAAGGTCAGGCTGCCATCCGTTTCTTTCACCACTTCTGATGGAATCGAGTGGGTGTGAAGGGTTGGGCCTTCCTGGGCCATTAGCTCTACTAGGGTTTCCACGACCATAGGATCAAAGCTGCGCAGCGGTGCGTGTTTGCGAACCAGTAGGTGGGTTTCACTGCCCAGAGCATGCAGTACGCCAGCCAACTCGACAGCAATGTAGCCCGCACCAATGACGGCGACGCGTTTGGGCTGCTCTGTCAACTCGAAGAAGCCGTTGGAGTCGATGCCGTGTTCGGCACCTGGAATGTTTGGAATGGTTGGGCGACCGCCGGTGGCAATCAGGATGTGCGGCGCAGTGTAGTGCTCGCCATTTACCTCAATGGTGCGTGAGTCGACAAACTTACCAAAGCCATTGACCAAGGTAACGCCATTGGCGTCTAGGCCGCGATTGTAACCGCCATGGATACGCTCGATGTAGGCTTCGCGACTTTCCACCAATTTACTCCAGCTAAAGCTATTGAGTGTGGTATCAAAGCCATAATCAGGACCATACAGCTTAATGGCTTCAGCGATTTGGGCACCAAACCACATCACCTTTTTTGGCACACAACCGACATTTACGCAGGTTCCACCTAGGTGCTGAGCTTCAATAAGCAGCACCTTTGCGCCACGCATGGCGGCACGGTTAGCCGAAGCGATGCCGCCAGAACCGGCGCCGAGAACGATATAGTCAAATTGCTGTGCCATTAGGGGAGTCCTTTTAAACAGTTATCCCCCAATTCTTACCTTAACTGGCATTCACGGCAAGTGAGTTTGCTCGATTGCAGTTATCGTTCCCTTAGAAGTTGGTAATCAGATGCACGCCCATCCAGTAGTGACTGTCGTCGTCGCCTACATCCAGATGCACGTCTTTGTGACCTTGTTGATGTTCTGCAATGAGGTTCAATGCCCATTGAGGGCTGAGTTGGTATTCGGCACAGGCACCAAAGGTGGTGTGATTACTGCCGTCGTGGGCTGGACTGGCATAGCCGTAATCAAACGCGGCCATGAAGTATGGGGTGATGTCCAGCTTTGAGGTGACAGAGAAGCGTCGCTGAATCCCCAGCTCCACAAAGCTGCCGTTGGCTTGGGTGCTGTATACGTAGGTCGTGAATGGTTCAAACCAATCTAGGCCACCATAAGCGATTCCCGCAGAGAGTTCGTTGTCTGAGAGACTGTCTCGAATAAATTCCAGTCGGTTGTAGCCAACGTAAGTCGATAACTCGCCGAATTCCACCGCGTATTCGATCCCAAGATCCAATTCGTCGTAGTCATCTTGGCTTTCCGCCGCGACGCCGTAGGTGGCACTGAGGGTCAGCGCGTCGGTTAGCGTGCTGGCAGCTCCTAGCCAAAAGATGCCGCCGTCGATGTTCTGTCGACCTTCGGAGATGTACTTGCTGTCATACCCTAGGTTTAACTCGGCGGCCTGTGTTGTAACACAAACCAGAAGCGTCATCGCTGCGGTGATGGACCAGTTCATAGTAGCGTCTCTGTAGTGGAGAAGGGCGCGATAGTAAATTCATCGGCGGCCTGACTCAGTGATCCTTGTCTAAATTTGCTGTTGGTTTCTTGGAATTTTTAACCATTTTGGGATTTTTCCTATGGGGTTGTGTTCTCCATCATTCGCCCCCATCCTATTTTTAATTAAGTTTTGCTTTGCTATTGGCCATTTAAAGGAGCCGTCATGCCGAACCCGTTGCAACAGACTGAGCAGCTGCCTCGTTTCTCTGAAATTAAACCAGAGCACATTCAACCTGCGGTAGAAGAGGCTTTGACAGCCTGCCGTCAAAAGGTTGAACAGGTAGTGGCCCAAACTGGTGGCTATACCTGGGAAAACCTAGTGGAGCCATTGGACGAGGTGGACGATCACCTAGGTAAGCTCTGGTCTCCGGTGAGCCACATGAACTCAGTAGTTAGCAACGAAGAGCTACGAGCGGCTCACGATGCTTGCCTACCGGCACTGTCTGAGTATGGCACCTGGGTGGGGCAAAATAAGGGTTTGTATCAAGCCTATGTTTCTTTGAAACAGTCTGATGAGTTTGAAAAACTCACCACTGAGCAGCAAAAGGTTATCGACAACGCCCTGCGAGACTTCGAGTTGTCAGGCATCGGCTTGGACGACGATAAGCAGACGCGTTATGGCGAAATTAAGATGCGTTTGTCTGAGTTATCCAGCCAGTATTCCAACCAGGTTCTGGATGCCACTAACGCTTGGACCAAGTTGGTTGACGATGTGAGTGCGTTGTCTGGCTTACCGGAGAGCGCCATCGCTGCGGCCCGTCAAACCGCAGAGCAGCGCGGTCAGGAAGGGTATCTGATCACCTTGGAGTTCCCATCTTACCTCGCGGTCATGACCTATGCCGACGATGCCGAGCTTCGCCGAGAGGTGTATACCGCGTTCAGCACTCGAGCTTCCGATGTTGGCCCCAATGCCGGTGAGTTCGATAACGGCCCTCTGATGGCCGAAATGCTGTCGCTAAAACATGAATTGGCGCAGCTGCTTGGCTTTGAAAACTACGCGGAAACCAGTTTGGCCACCAAAATGGCCCAAAGCCCACAGCAGGTGGTGGAGTTTTTGAATGAGCTGGCACTGCGCTCTCGCCCTCAGGCGAAGCAAGAGTTGGCCAACCTGACCAAATACGCCAAAGAGCACCATGGTGCGGAATCCCTGAACGCCTGGGACATCGGCTATTTTGCTGAGAAACAGAAACATCACCTGTATGACATCTCCGATGAAATGCTCCGCCCCTATTTCCCTGAGCAGCAGGCGTTATCTGGTTTGTTCACCACGGTCGAGAAGCTGTTTAAGGTGAAGGTGTCGGAAGTGTCCGGTGTAGATACTTGGCATAAAGATGTGCGCTTCTTCGACATTCACGATGCCGAAGGCGAACTTCGAGGCAGCTTCTATCTGGATCTTTATGCTCGTCAAAACAAACGAGGCGGCGCTTGGATGGACGATTGTCGCGGCCGCCGTACCTTGGGTAGTGGTGAGCTTCAAACCCCAGTGGCTTACTTGACCTGTAACTTCAATGGCCCGGTAGGCGATCAGCCAGCACTGTTTACCCACGATGAGGTGGTAACCCTGTTCCATGAGTTTGGTCACGGGATTCATCACATGCTGACTAAGGTCAATGCCAGCAGTGTTGCCGGCATTAACGGTGTGCCTTGGGATGCGGTGGAGCTGCCGAGTCAGTTCCTAGAGAACTGGTGCTGGCAGGAGGAGGCATTAGCCTTCATCTCCGGCCACTTTGAAACCGGTGAGCCACTGCCAAAGGCGATGCTGGACAAGATGCTGGCGGCGAAAAACTACCAGAGTGCCATGATGATGGTACGCCAGCTGGAATTCTCTCTGTTCGATTTCCGTCTGCATTTAGAATACGCCTCAGACAAGGGCGATCGCATTCAGCAAACCTTGGATGAAGTGCGAAATCAGGTATCGGTGATCAAAGCGCCGGAATTTAATCGTTTCCAACATGGCTTTAGTCATATATTCGCAGGTGGTTATGCTGCCGGTTATTACAGTTACAAGTGGGCGGAAGTGTTATCTGCGGATGCGTTCAGTCGATTCGAAGAGGAGGGGGTTTTTAATACCTCAACTGGCGCCGATTTCTTAAATTGCATCTTGGAGCGTGGTGGCAGTGAAGAGCCGATGGCGCTGTTTACCCGATTCCGAGGGCGAGAGCCGCAAATTGATGCCCTATTGAGGCACAGTGGCATTGCCGCGTAGCACTAAAATTTATGACAAAAGGGCCGATATTTATCGGCCCTTTTTACTTTCGGAGCAATATTGTTGTTACCTAAATCGTAATGATATTGAACCCCAGTCATTGGCTTGAGTGAATTTCAGTTAAATGAAATTTGAATTCCCTAGAACGAAATTCACTTGCGATTATTGATTTAGGTCATGATTCGTTCGAGTTTATTTTGCAACTTGTTGTTATATATAAAATAGTACAATTGTATATGTGATCTATGTTTCAGAAGCAGCGATTGAATTTTGATTAGATAGCCTGAGTGCCCATAGCGCGTCGTAGAAAGCACAACAGGAGTTTTTAAGGAAATGAGTAAGTCGGATTTATACAAGGTAAGGGAAACCAGAATTCTGTTAGCTGCCCTCAATACCGCCAGCAACAAAGGTGCACTGGATTTCCGCATGGCAGACGTAGCCCGAGCGGCAGAGTGCTCAGTCGGTACTCTGTACGGCCACTTCATCAGCAAAGAAGATATGATGGCGGCTTTGGTTCAGGTTGGTCTGACTCGTCGAGATGATTTCGTTGCCAAGGTTGCTGAGATGGAGCTATCTGGTTACGAGCGTTTCGTGTCTCTGCTTATGCTGGAGCAACAGCGTCTGGCTCATGATGAAATTCTGGCTCAACTGGAGCTATTGGTATGCTACAGCGACCTGTGGCGCCGTGCTGCGGATAAGCGCATTGCAGCACTGCGTGATGCCTCGCTTGCTTTTGATAAGCAGCTGGAAGCGGCGTTGTTACAAGCTCACGAAGAGGGCTTTACCAGCACCGAGACTGAGCGTGCTCGCTTGATCGCCCGTGGTCGTGCGTCTGCTCTGGGTCGTCAATTACAGACGTCCCGTCAGACCCTAATGCCGTGTGCCATCATGACTGAGCAGGATGAGTTCTATAGCGTTTTGGCGGACATCGTTCGTTGCGCGGGTGGTCCTGAGATGAAAGGTGGCGAGTGGTTAAACCGTTGTCAACCGGCCATCGAAGTAGGACAAGGCCTGATTGAGCAACCGGTGTTTGAGTTCGACGCAGCGTAACTGAAATCTGGATCCCTAAAAACCGCCTTAATTGGCGGTTTTTTTATGCCGGTGTAACTCGTGTACCCCATCTGAGAATGCTTGGTATAATTGCGGTCATTATTCCTTGCTGTGATAGCCCATGTTTTCCATTTTTCTCGCCGATGATCCCGCCGCACCCAGCTCCATTTCTGACATTGCCGAGCGTTGGCAGCTGCAACACGACTCCAACTCGCCGTTTTGGTTAGGATTTGAGGGCGACCAACTCTGTTTGCGTCTGCGGGAGCAGCCGAAGATGGGGGCCATTTCGGTGGACTTTGTCAGTGGTGCCAGTGCTCATCGGCGCAAATTCGGTGGCGGTCGTGGCCAAGCGATTGCCAAGGCCGTGGGCTTGAAAAGTGGAGCTAACCCTGTGGTGGTGGATGGCACCGCAGGCCTAGGACGAGACAGCTTCGTATTGGCGAGTTTAGGGTGCAAGGTGATGATGGTTGAGCGCCACCCTGTGGTGGCAGCACTGTTGGAAGATGGCTTGCGGCGAGCCCATGCAGATAGCGAGATTGGCCCTTGGGCGCAGCAGCGGATGCAGTTGGCGCCGGGGAACAGCATCGAAGCACTGGCGGCCATCTCTGAAGAGGTTGAGGTGGTGTACCTAGACCCCATGTATCCCCACCGAGCCAAATCGGCCCTGGTGAAAAAGGAGATGCGGGTATTCCAGCAGTTGGTGGGCAGCGATGATGACGCCGATGCCTTGTTGGCACCCGCGTTGGCCTTGGCTGGAAAGCGGGTGGTGGTGAAGCGGCCAGACTACGCCGATTACTTAGATAATCAGAAGCCTACCATGGCGATAGAGACCAAAAAGAACCGCTTCGACGTCTATGTAAAAGCGGCGCTTTAATGCTTATCTTGGGCGCGTTGGCAGCTTGTCGTAGCTGCGTCTGCCCAACTGTCGACGTTCCTGTTCGCCCTCTCTGGCTTCGGAGCGTCGGTCGGCTTGTTGGCGTCGGTCTTGTTGACGCCGTTCAACAATGGCCATGGCGTACCTCTTTCAAGCAGAGCCTTGTACCAATTTGGACAAGTCAGTGTTCCGTCTAGTGCGATGAGTAAATTCGTTCAATTAAAGCGTGAGACACAATTGCACGTGGTTCTCACAATCTGTCTCGCAAGAAAATTGAATTGATTCCAACCCCATAAAATTTCGCGAGCAATAGTGACCAGATATTTATTCAGGTTGGTATCAGTATAGGAGTTTCCGAGGGTGTCCGAGCCTAGCATTTACATCGAATCCGTTGAGGTGGTTGCTTATCCGCTTATTGACCGTTTCTACAAGGCTCAAGGGCAAGGTGACCGCTGCAAGCGCCATGATAAAGTTTGGGCGGTGAGAGACCAAGGCACCCTGATTGCCACCGCAAGGCTGTCCCCCATGGAGGGGCAGTGGATTTTGCGCGGCGTGTGGGTTGCCCCAAGTTATCGTCATCAGCGGATCGCATCTGAGCTAATTACGCAGATGATTGCCGATCACCCCGGAGAGATTCACTGTTTTACACTGCCACACTTGGCAACGTTTTATGGCCGATTAGGCTGGCAGTTATGCCAGCCTAAATCGGTTTTGCAAGGAGTTTTCGCCGCGTATCGGCGCTCACAACCACAGCTGCTCAGCTTTAGACGTTTGCCTGGGTCAGAATCTGCGTGATGTTATCTGCCTGACGTTTTACCTCAGTGGCGATGCGCTGGTTCTGCTGCTGAGATTCCTGCCCACAGCTATTGAGGGAGGCCATCTGTTGGTCAAACTCATGCAACTGCTCCGCTTGAAGCTGAGCACTCACCGATGACTGCCTTGAGGCCACTGCCGCTTGCTCTGCTAACGCGCGTGCGGTTTCCAGTGCGGCCTTAAGCTTGCTTGATTCACAGACCTGTTGTGACGCGGTGGTTTGGATGCGTTCCATGTGCCCTTGAAGATCGGTTTTAGACGCATTGAGCTGATTCAAAATGGTCAAAATCTCATTAAGGGATTGCTGGGTGCGGGTGGAGAGGTTTCGCACTTCGTCTGCAACCACCGCAAAACCTCGCCCCTGTTCGCCAGCTCGGGCGGCTTCAATGGCAGCGTTCAGCGCCAATAGGTTGGTTTGCTCCGCAATGGCGCTGATGGAATCGATGATGTTGGTGACATTGGTTACCGAGCCACTCAGTCGCTCTAGGGCCTGAAGGCTTACCTCAACTTCATCCTCTGTCTGGTTGGAGAGGGCGGCGAGGTTGGTGATCTGGCTTAACCCCTGAGTCATGGCCTTGTTGGTTTCTTTGGCCCCTTCGACCACTGAGCTGGAGGCATCGACCACCTCGGTGGCCAAACGATCCAGTTCACTGCTGGCTCCTCGAGCGTGAGCCACTTGATGTTGCTGGGTGTCTGCCAAGTTTGCCAGTTCGCTCATCTCGGCAACCAGATGACTGAGGCGCTCGGATACGTCTGCCATCTGTTGCTGGTTGTCGGTTTCCCGCTGCGCCATTTGTTCGAGTAACCGATTAAATTGAATGGCAATTTGGTTGGTTTCACTGTTGCTTTGGCTGGTGGCTAAGGGTTGACGGCGGCCGCTTTGTACCAGTCGCTGAAATGCCTTTTGAAGTTCGGTTAGTGGCTTTACGGCGATGCGATATTGTACCCAGACGCTGATCAGCGCGAATACCACCAGCGCGGCAATGATGGTACTCATCAGCGATTGCAGCTGCAGGTTGAGGGTGTCGGAGCGCTGTTGCCGCTGCTGTTCGAGTGCGGCAAGGCCGTGTTCAAGTTGCGCAACCTCCTGTTCCAGATCGTGGCGCATGGTGCGAATGCGGATCAGGTTGTCTTTGGTCGAACGCAGCTCCTGGCGGTAACGTTTTCCGAGGCTAACCAGCTCGTCTTGGAACTCCGCTCCCACATCGCTTAGGTCATCGTCATCGAAACTAAGCAGGTCGTCCTCTTCGGCGCTGTCTTGAATGCCCAGTAGCGGTAGGGATGCCAAGGCTGCCGACCAAGACTCCAATTGTTGCAGCTGCTGGGTCAAGGCGGTGCTGTTTTGAGCTTGGGTCAGCTGGGATAAGCCGGTGAGTTGTCGCAACTGATACACCAGCTCAGGCAATTGGTGGCTGGCGGTGAGCAGATCCTTTGCGGCATGAGGATTGGCTTGATAATGGCTGACAGCGTACTGGCTCAGATAGCGGCCATAGGCCAATAGATTTCGTTCCGAGTTTGATAGCAGTCCTCGAGGATCTCCGGCGAGTTTCCCGGCACTGAGATAGTCACCACTGAGCTTTCGCTTGAAAGCGGTTAGTTGAGTCAGCGTGGTTTCCGTGAGTTCTGAGGGCAGGGGAGCCAGCAGTTCCATCAGCAGTTGTACCCCTTGATTGGCCTCGGTAAGACGCTGGGCATCTCCTTGAATCAAGTAGAGGTTTACCGGTTGCTGGAGCTGGGATTTGAACCCAGTCTGGATATTTTGGCTGAGTTGCAGGTCTTGAGTAACCTGATGTTGTTGTTGTCGGTTTAGGTACTGCGCGGCCACCAAAGCAAAGGCGATCAAGAGCAGTATCACTGAGCTCGCTACAGCGTGAGTCTTGGTTTTCATTGTTTTTAGTTTTGATTAGAGGCGGCGACAGTCTATCGGGGGATTGTGACGCTTTTGTTACCAACACAAATTCCAAACCGTTCCTATACTTAGAGGCATTGACCCAGGAAGGTGAGCCGATAATCAGGAAGGATCATGCTGAACTCTCGTCTGATGTTAATTGTTCCCGTGGTGGCGATGGCGTTATTGATGTCTGTCGCGTTGATCACCGTGACCATGCAGTTTGAGGCCCGAATTAAGGCCAATGCCCACGCCAGAATGCACCATTTGGCTCAGTTGGGGGTGAACCTAATTGAGCAGCAAAGTGACCTTAAAATGGCGGGTGAGGATGCCGCGGCAGAAGGTGAACAAGCACCTATTGATGCCCAAGAAATCAATGAAGTACTGGCGGCCATTGCTCAAGATAGCAGTGCCAGAATTCTGGTATTTAATGAACTGGGCTGGGCCGTTGCTGATTCTCGTGGTGAGGCTGAGCGGGTCAATGCTCACGTTAATCATCTGCAGCGGCCGGAGTTGGAGCTGGCACAGCAGCAGGGCATGGGGTTTGAGCGTCGCTTTGACCCGGATTGGCAAACTCAAGCAAATTACATGGCCGTCAGTTTTATTCTTGGCTCTGGCGAAGGGGCGACGCGAATTCTTCAAGTCTCTGAACCTAGTACAGAACTTGATAAGCAGCTGCTTATCACCCGCATCTGGTCTGGATTGGCCGGCCTCATTGGGGTTTGCTTTATCTACTTCGTAAGTTGGTCGTTTCAGCGTTTACTGCAGAGACAAACCTCGGCAGAGCGTGAGTCGCTGGAGGTCAAGGTGATCGCTCGCACTCGAGAGCTTTCCATGTTGCAGCGGTTGGGAAGCTTGATGGCGGCCTGCACCTCGGTAGACAGTGCCTGCAGCGTTTTGGAACCCATCGTTACCCAGTTGCTGCCCGGCAGTCAGGGGGCCATCTCATTGATCAAGTCGCCCAAAGGAAAATTGGAAGTGGTGATGAATTGGGGCGGAGAGTGGACGGGTCAGTCCCTGTTTGGTCATGACGAATGTTGGGCACTGCTGAAAGGACACACCCATTTAAGCCAAGAGGAGGGGCTGGAGATCCCCTGTGATCACAGTGACCCTGACGTTGGCTCTCAGCTTTGCATTCCGTTGTTGGCTCAGGGCGAAGCCCTTGGGGTGCTGCACCTGGCGTTCTTGGATGAGGGGCTGATGATAGAGAGCCAACCGATGGCGGAATCTCTGGCAGAGCAAGTTGGTTTGGCGCTGGCGAACATTCGCCTGCGAGATAATCTGCGTCAGCAGGCGATACGCGACCCCATGACGGGGCTGTTCAACCGCCGCCATATGATGGAGTTCTTGGAGAATCAATTGGCGCTGTGTAAGCGACAGAAAACGTCGATGTCGATGCTGATGATGGACATCGACCACTTTAAGAAGTTTAACGACACCTTTGGCCACGATGCCGGTGATTACGTGATCAAAAAGGTGGCGGAAGTTTTGCTGAACCAGGTACGCAAGTGTGACGTAGTGTGTCGGTATGGTGGAGAGGAACTCGCCGTGCTGTGCCCAGATACTGACGCCAACGGCGCCTTGGACTTGGCCAACAAGATTGTGCAGGCCGTTGCCGGTCAAAAACACTCTCACAATGGCCAATCTTTGGGCAAGGTAACGATCTCCTCCGGTGTGAGTTCCACCCAAACTGGCATCAGCACCATCGAGGTGTTGATGAAAGAAGCAGACGATGCCCTGTATCAAGCCAAGAAGGCGGGCCGTAACCGAGCCGAGCTAGCCAACTCCCTCAAAGAGGAGGTTTCGCCAAAGGTTAAGATGCTTCCTAAGGCTGAGGCTACTGAATCCAGTTGATATTTCCGCCTGAAGATTGAAAAATGGAGGCCGACTAATTATGACTTTGGAGCCCTCGCATGTTGTCTAGTGCCATGATCGATAAATTGAACGAGCAGATTAATCTGGAGTTCTTCTCTTCAAACCTCTACTTGCAGATGAGTGCATGGTGCGAAGACAAAGGCTTCGAAGGCGCCGCAGAGTTCTTGCGTGACCACGCCGATGAAGAGATGCAGCACATGCGTCGTCTGTTCACTTACGTAAGCGAAGCTGGCGGTCTGCCACTGATTGGCCAGATTGAAGCCCCGGCTCATGAATTTGCCTCTTTGAGCGACGTGTTCGCCGCGACCTATGAGCATGAGCAGCTAGTCACTCGTAAGATCAACGAGTTGGCGCACACCGCATTCTCAAATCAAGACTACTCCACCTTCAACTTCCTGCAGTGGTATGTGGCTGAGCAGCATGAAGAGGAGAAGCTGTTCAAGTCGGTTCTGGATAAGCTGGAACTGGTGGGCGACAGTGGTCAGGGCCTGTACATGATCGACAAAGAGCTGGCGAATCTGGCTCAGACCGAGGGCAGCAGCGTAATGAGTGCCGATCAAACCGCATAAGGTTTATTGGGGTCGCGTTCCGCGGCCCTTTTTGTTTTCCTGTCTATCGCTATTTCCCGCACCCTCATAAGGAGAGCCGCTACAGTGGCCATTGATGACATCGAATTGGTTCGCCGTTTGGACACGGAGTTGGTTGACGACTATCAATTGGCTCGAAACTACTGTCTGGATGTTCCCACTTTTGCTCTGGTTCACCTTCGCAGCGTTGCCCACAAACTGGTGGATCGACTTGCAGAAGCCGTTGAGATTACGTTCAAAAGCAAAAATCTCTATGACCGAATTGAGGTGCTGAATCGGGCTAAGGTGATCGATGTTCGGTTGGCGAGGCAGATCCACAAATTGCGCTCCGAAGGCAATAAGGGGGCGCATCCGGAAAAGTACCGATTGTCTCAGCAGCAGCTGGTGGAGTTGGCTCGAAAAGCGGTAGAGATTGCAGCAAAAATGGTGGCCGAGAGTTACCCCGTCATCACTCAGCAGGGGGCACCCCAGTGGCAGTTTGAACCGGTGGATCAGATTGCCGGTCGCGAGCTGTGCTATCGCGCCGTGATGGAAAACGATCATCAGGCTCAGTATCTGGTGGGGACGTCACTCAAGGCCAAAGGCTTGATGCAGCGGGAGCGAGAGCTGTCGTTTGCCATGGCGAATGACAATCGCGATTTCAATTTGGATGCTTCCGGTGAGCTACTAAAGCAGGCCAGTTACTGGTTTGAGCGTGCCTATGAGCATCACGATGAAGCCAAGTTTGAGCATGGCGTGGCGTTGATTCATGGCTATGGCGATACCATTGATCAGGCCCGTGGGGAAGCGTTCGTTCAGCAGGCGGCCGAAGCTGGCGTGGCGGGGGCGCAGGCGCTTTTGGGGTATTTCTATCTCTCCGGTGGCCACAGCATCGAGCAAAACCTCGCTTTGGCTGAGCACTATCTGTTGCTGGCAGCGGAGCAAGATCAAGCGGAGGCGATGGCCAATTTAGGGGTGCTCTATCACCAAGGGCAAAACGGTGACGTCGACGAACAGAAAGCGCGACACTTTACCGAACAGGCAGCCAATACCGGCTATCCGGTAGCTCAGTATCATTTGGCGTTGATGTTGATGCAGCAGGGGCAGCTGTCTCAGGCGGTTCAATGGCTGGAGCAGGCAGCTAAGCAGCGCTACCCCGATGCCATGGCGACGTTGGCGCGCATGCTGATTGATGGTGATGGAGTTGAAAAGCAGCCGCAGCGGGCGGCAGATTATTACCGGGAAGCGATCCGGTTAGGCGGTCAAGCGCAAACCATGTTTGAGTTAGCGCTGGCGATCTTTAATGAAGAGGTGCCACAGCCGGATCTGGTTGAGGGGGCGACCTTGCTGCAGGCGGCCTACCACTATGCTGGCGATGGCTCCGATCTTCACAGCGCCATCGAGCAGCTGTCTCCCCAGGTGGTGAATGCCATTGAAGGGCGGTGCCAACAACAACCTCAGGAGCTGCCGTTGTTGCAGCTGGTGTTGGCCAAATTTGATTCCCAAAAACTGCCGAAGCCGTTTCGCAGCGCCTTAGAGTAAAGGCTTTGTTACAAAGCCTTTACCTCAATGCTTGCCAGCGCTGACTAAGCTTGGCAAAGTGGCTGAGTTTAAACTCTTTAAATTCAGTCACAAGGAGCGGTTCGTGAAACGATTTGTCGCGCCAATCATCGCGCTGACCATGGCTTTTTCTGCCAATGCTCAGGCAGCAGAGCCATCGGAAGTTCAGAGCTTCACGTTGGAAAATGGCATGAAGATCTTAGTGTTGGAAGATCATGCCATCCCCAATGCCAATATGTATCTTTTCTGGAAAGTGGGCTCTCGTAATGAGGTGCCGGGCATCACCGGTTTGTCTCACTTCTTTGAACACATGATGTTCAATGGCTCCAAGAACTACGGTCCGAAGATGTTTGACCGCACCATGGAAGCCGCCGGTGGCGCTAACAACGCCTACACCACCGAAAACCTCACTGTGTACACCGATTGGTTCCCTGCGGAAGCCATCGAAACAATCTTTAAGCTGGAAGCGGACCGCATCGCTCATCTGAACATCGACCCGAAAGTGGTGGAGAGTGAGCGCAATGTGGTGGCTTCTGAGCGCACCACTGGCTTGGAAAACTCCAACTGGCGTGCCCTGCAAGGGCCACTGAAATCCGTGGCGTTTGAAGCGCACCCCTATAACTGGCCGGTGATCGGCTATGAGTCCGACATCTACGCTTGGACCTTGGAAGATCTGAAGCAGTACCACAAAACCTACTACGCGCCGAACAACGCCGTGGTGGTGATTGCCGGTGCCGTCGACTTTGAACAGGTGAAAGCGATGTCGGAGCACTACTTCGGTAGCATTCCTGCCCAAGAGCCACCGGCGGAAGTGCGCACCAAAGAGCCAGAGCAGACCGGTGAGCGCCGCGTTTACGTTCGCAAAGAGTCGGTAACCAGCCCGAACTTGCTGTTGGCTTATCACGTTCCTCAGACCAACCACGAGGACAGCTACGCACTTGACGTGCTGATGTCGCTGTTGATTGATGGTAACAGCTCTCGCCTGAATCAAGCGCTGGTGGATGAGCAGCAGATCGCTTTGGCCGTGGATGGCTACGTGCCTCAGAGCTTTGATCCCAACCTGTTCTACATCTACGCGGTAGCCAAACCTGGCGTGGCTGCAGACAAGCTGGAAACGGCTCTGATTGCCGAGATCAACAAGGTCGCCAAAGAGGGCGTTAGTGCCAAAGAGCTGGAGAAAGTGAAAAACAGCAAGCTGATGGGCTTCTATGACACCATGGAAACCATCAATGGCCGTGCCAACACCTTGGGTAGCTACGAAGTGTTCTATGGCGACTACCGCGAGATGTACAGCGCGCCGGAAGCTTACGCTAAGGTGACTCCAGAAGACGTGCAGCGGGTCGCTAAAACCTACTTGAAGAAATCCAATCGCACCGTGGGCGTGCTGGCTGCTGAAGAGGATAAAGATTAATGAAAGCCTTAATGATCCCAGTGGCCTCCGCCCTGCTAGCGGCATGCAGCCAAACCACCACCTCCGTTGAAGCGCCAGCGGCAGCGCCTAAGGTGAATGCGCCGACCTTTGCTAAGGTCAGCTCCTCCCCATTCCAGCTGCCCGAGTATGAGACGGTTAGGTTAAGCAACGGCTTGACCCTGATGTTGATGGAGAAGCGCAATGTGCCGATCATCACCGCCGACGTCACCATTCGAGCTGGTGCCGTGAATGACAGCACCCCAGGTTTGTCAGCCATGACTGCTGAAGGCTTGTTGCTGGGTACCAAGTACCGCACTAAGCAGCAACTGGAGCAGCTGGTGGATGGTCTAGGCGCCAGCTTGAACTCAGGGGCAGGTAAAGAGGGCAGCGAACTGAGCATGCGCTTTATGAGCAAAGACGCCGATGTAATGTTACCGCTGCTGTCAGAGCTGCTGCGCTACCCAAGCTTCCCTGAAAACGAGGTGAGTAAGGCCAAGTCCAAGTATGCGGCGCAACTGGCTCAGCAAAAAGAGAGCCCTAAGCAGGTGATCAGCTACTACTTTGATAGCCTGTTCTATGGTGAGCATCCCTATGCGAATCCAACCGTGGGCGACGTGTCGTCAGTGGAAGGCATGGATCTGTATGACCTGAAGATTTTCCACGGCAGCTGGTATCAACCGCAAAATATGGCCATCTCCATAGTTGGCGATTTTAATGCCACCGAGATGAAGCAGCGCCTCACTGGACTGTTCGAAGAGTGGAAGGGCGCCAACACGCCGATGGCGGCCAAATTGGACCAAGCCATTGCGAAACCAAATGGCCCTCAGGTGTTGTTGGTGGATAAGCCTGATGCCATTGAAACCACCTTTATCATTGGTGGCCCAGGCATCTCTCGGGACGACCCCGATTACGTTTCTCTTCAGGTAATCAACACCATCCTTGGTGGCCGTTTTACCTCATGGCTGAATGATGAGCTGCGAGTGAATGCCGGTCTGACTTACGGCGCGCGCTCGGCCTTCCGTGCTTACTCCAATGCGGGCAGCTTCCAGATCAGCACCTTTACGGCGACAGAAAACACCAAAGCGGCCGTGGATCTGGCACTGCAAACCTACAGCCGTTTGTGGGAGCAGGGGCTGGATCAAGCCACGCTGGATTCCGCCAAAGCCTATGTGAAAGGTCAGTACCCGCCGAAGTTTGAAACTTCCGATCAACTGGCGAACCTGTTGGGTCAGATGTACCTGTACGGATTTGGTCCTGAGTTCATCAACACCTTCCAGACTCAGGTAGACGAGCTGACGCTGGAGAAGGCACAGGCGCTGATCGCCAAGGCATTTCCACAGCAAAATCTGCAGTTTGTGATGATTGGCAAGGCCGATGAGATCAAACCGTTGGCGGAGCAGTATGGCAGCGTGACTCAGGTTGCCATTACAGGAGAAGGGTTTAAGTTTTAACTCTCGACTCTGATGAAAAAAGGCGCCAATAGGCGCCTTTTTTTATTGCTTGGGGTAACGGATTTAATCCGTCAGATCACTTGCGGCGGGCAAGCCTCCGGCTGCTTGGGCGTGCTGTACGGCGCGGTAGATCGCCTGCTCTACCACTTCGGCGGCAATGACTCCGACGGAGTTGATGTTGCTCACTTCAATCTCTCCGGTACCAGCGGCAAACAGCGTGTCACCGTCGTACATGGAGTGGACTGGACGGATGGCGCGCGCGTAGCCATCGTGCCCCATCTGTGCCAGCTTTAACGCTTGAGACTTGGTGAGTTTGGCGTTGGTGACGATGGCGCCAATGGTGGTGTTGCGGCCCGCGAAACCTTCGGCGTTGGCTCCGGCCATGATCAGATCGGTGCCAGAGATAAAGGTTTTGCCATCTTCACTGCGAGTGCCAGCGATGGTTTGTTTGCCATCCACCACGTCGCCCCAGGCATTTACTGCCACCACGGCTCCGACGACGAGGCCATTATCTAGGGTAACGCTGTAGCGGCCGATGCCGCTTTTGGTGGCTCGAGACATGCCGGCAATTTTACCGACACTGGCGCCGGTGCCAGCACCGACGTTGCCCTCTTGCATCGCATCACGATTGGCTCCTTTGGCGGCGGCGTAGCCCATGGCCAGATCGGGGCGGGCCTTGGCATCCCCAAGACCCAGATCGAACAGCACCGCACCGGTGACGATAGGCACGTAGGCCACACCGGTATCAAAGCCAATTTTCTGCTCTTCTAGGTACTTAACCACGCCGCTCATGCTGTCGAGGCCGAAGGCGCTGCCGCCGGACAGCACGATGGCGTGCACTTTATCCACTAGGTTTTCCGGTTTAAGCAGGTCGGTTTCCCGAGTACCTGGAGCGGCTCCACGCACGTCAACGCCGGCGGTGGCTCCTTTATCGAAGCGCAAAACGGTGACACCAGTTAAGCCGTTAACATCGGAAGCTTGGCCGATGGCGAGGCCTTGAATATCGAACAGGGAAGAGGCGTTGGTAGAAGTCGCAACGGCAAGAGTGAGCAGAGCGCTGGCCCAAAGTTTCATAGGGGTGGTTCCGATAGTGAATTTGATATCAGCTAGTATATCAAGGCGATCAGTGAGTTGGTCTATTTACCCTGTTTGGAGGTTCTGATTCTGGTGAGGATCACGATGTGAAGATAGGGCTTTCGATACAATTGGCGTTTGGCTTGATTGACTAAACCGGATGGGAGACTTAGGTGCAGGCGTACATTGGAATCAAGTTTCATGAAGACAACCGCAATCAAGGTGAGATTGAGCAGTTGTCCAAGATTTTGGCGTCACAGGGGCTGAGCAGCTACGTGGTTGCCCGAGATCTCGAACAGTGGGGCCAGTGTCATTTCTCCCCCGAAGAGATGATGCAGCTTACCTTTGAAGCCATCGACGCCAGTGCCCTCGTGGTGCTGGAGATGACCGAGAAGGGGGTAGGGTTGGGCATCGAAGCGGGTTATGCGGTGGCCAAACAGATTCCACTTCTGGTGGTGTGCAGGCAGCCAGAGTTGCTGTCGACCACCATGAAAGGGGTTGCGAATCAGGTTGTTGATTGGCCGCAACTGGAGGGGCTGGATATTAAGGCCTTCGTTGCAGCTCACCAGAAGTAATCATCGATGAGTTAAAGGGCGCCAAATTGGCGCCCTGATTGTTTTTGCTAGTGCGTTAGCTCCTGTTGCACATTGGGCGGTGCCACTTCATAACGGTTGAAGGTCATGGAGTAGTGACCTTCGCCGCCAGTCATCGCCTTCAAACGGGTTGCGTAGTCATCGAGCGCGGCCAATGGGGCTTCTACGTTGATGTCCACGTGACTGTTGTCCAGCGCATCGGTTCCACACACCATGGCGCGATGAGCACTGAGATCCCCAGTGATGTCACCCATTTTGTCCTGAGGCACGATGACGTGCATGTCCACCAATGGCTCCAGGATAACCGGAGACGCTTGGCTAACCGCTTCAAGGAAGGCTTTTTTACCTGCTGCCACAAAGGCGATCTCTTTGGAGTCCACCGCATGGTGTTTGCCATCGAGTACGATCACCTTGATGTCTTGCAGTGGGAATCCCGCAAGGAAGCCTTGGCTCATCGCCTCTTTTACACCTTTTTCAATCGCAGGGATAAACTGGCTTGGAATGGCGCCGCCAACCACCTGACTTTCAAACTGGAAACCCTCACCACGACCTAATGGCTCAATCCGCAGTTGGACTTCACCAAATTGGCCGGCACCACCGGTCTGCTTCTTATGACGGTGATGACCTTCCGCTGACGCGGTAATGGTTTCCCGATAAGCCACGGTGGGTTTGGCAGTATCCATGTCGACGTTAAACACCTGATTGGCTTTCTCCAGTGCGATCTGCACGTGAAGGTCACCCAACCCTTGGAGTACGGTCTCGTTTTGGGTCTCCTGATGTTCAATGTGCAGGCTTGGATCTTCGGCTACCAACTTGTGCAGCACTTCGGCGATCTTCTGCTCATCGCCACGCTTCTTGGCTTTCACTGCCAAGCCAAAGATGGGCTGTGGCATCTCCAGTCGTGGCATGTGGTAGAGGTCTTCATCGTGGCTATCGTGCAAGATGGCATCGACGTCGAGGCCGTCGACCTTAGCCAGACCCAGAATGTCACCGGGGACGGCGCGGTCTAACTCCAGCTGCTCTTTGCCCTGCAGTTTAAACAGGTGGTTGACCTTAACTGGCTTACGACCATCGCCAATCAGCAGACGCATGCCCGCTTCCATGGTGCCTTGGTGTAGGCGAACCACGCCCATCTTGCCCACAAAGGGATCGATGCCGACCCGGAATACATGGGCGAGAACATGATCTTCATGTTTTTGGCTGATGGTGACAGGCTGTTCTTCGTCGCCAAATCCTTTGAGGAACTGGGGCGGTGTGCCCTCGAGAGGGCTCGGTAGCACGTCGGTAATCACCCGCAGTAGGTTGACCAAGCCGGTTTCTGTTTCGGCACTGGCAAAGCAGATGGGCACCAGATGCCCTTGGCGAAGTGCAGACTCCAACGGCGCGTGCAGTTGTTCCGGAGACAGGGATTCACCTTGCTCGAGATAGAGCTCCATCAAGGCTTCGTCTTCCTCAAGAACCGTATCCACCAGCTCATCATGGATGCTGGTGACGTCGCTGAAGAGCGTGGTTTGATCGGTTTCGGGCTCGAAGTAGCAATCCACCACGACTTGGCCGTCTGGGGTGGGTAAATTTAAGGGTAAGCAGGCGTTGCCGAAGCGCGTTTGGATCTCATCCACTAGGGCTTCGAGCTTATCGAGATGGCCGTCAATGTGGTTGATGACGATGATCACCGCCTTGCCTTGGTGTCTCGCCTGCTCAAACGCACGCTGGGTAACCGCTTCGATGCCACGATCCCCATGAACCACCAACAGCACTGATTCGACCGCAGGCAGTGGCAGCATGGCGCGACCAAAGAAATCGGAGAGTCCGGGAGTGTCGATGAGGTTGATGTGGTGATTGTTGTGATCGAAGGAGAGAAACGAGGGTTCAAGACTGTGGTGGTGGGCACGCTCTTGTGCGGTGAAGTCCGCGTGGTTGGTGCCCTTTTCGACCCTGCCTTTGTCACCGATGGCATGAGCTCGATAGAGGAGGGCCTCAATCAAGGTGGATTTTCCGCTTCCTGTATGGCCCATGAGGGCCATGTTCCTTATCTGCTCGGTGTGGTATCTAGGCATGCTAGCCTCCTTAAATTCTTAAGAAACGATCCGGCAGTCCTTTTCGAGTATAGGGAGCAAGTTACGAACAATTATTGACCAAGGTCATACTTTTTGTGGATGAAAAAGGATCGGAATAACCCCCTTGTTGTGCCCCCTAGTTTGGGAAAAACCACTTTATTGGCACGATTGAAAAGGATTATCGCGCCCATGGTGGCGTTTCGCCAAATTGTTGCTGGAGAAACTGGATAAAGGCGCGGGTTTTGGCGGGCTGGCCGTTGCGATGTGGGGTCAGTGCGTACACCTTGTGTTTGGGCAGCGGGTAGTCCGTTAGCAGTGGCACCAACTGCCCCTGTTTTAGGGACTCAGCGACGATAAAGGTGGGCATTTGAGCGATGCCGCAATCAGCCAGCAGAGCATCTAACAACGCATCGGAGCAGTTCACTCGATAACGGCCCTGAGGCTTCACTCGGTGGTCTCCCAATTGCCAATGGGAGCCACCACGAAAATAGCTGTACTCTAAGCAGTTGTGATCTGAGAGCTGTTCTGGGCGAGTCGGCGTTCCCGCGTGCTTGAGATAGTTAGGACTGGCACAGAGCACCGATTCGCAGGGCGCTAGCGGGGTGGCGACTTGAGGCGAATCTGGCAGGTGGCCGATGCGAATGGCCAGATCGACCCCCTCTTGCACCAGATCCACCATACGGTCATCTAAACCAAGGTCGATGGTGACCTTGGGATAGCGTTTTAAAAATTCAGGAATCAGTGGGCTGATGTGGCGACGTCCGAATACTGCCGGCACGCTAAGCGTCAATCGGCCTTGTGGGTGCGTTAGCCCTTGCTGCAGTTTGGCTTGGCTCTGCTGCATCAACGTCCAGGCTTGCTGCGCGTCGTGATAATAGTCCTGTCCAGCTTGAGTCAGGCTGAGGCTGCGAGTGGTTCGTTGCAGCAGTTGGGTACCGAGCGCATGCTCCAGTGCGGCGATGCGTTTGCTGACTGCCGATGGCGTCATCTCCAGATGCGAGGCGGCACTGGAGAAGCTGCCTTGCTCAATCACAGCAATGAAAATCGGTAAATGGGCGAAGGGATCTGAGCGCATTATCTGTTCCATTTCGGATAAGGTGTTATTCCTGTTTGTGGATTATAACGTCAATGGTGTTTGTGTA
Organism: Ferrimonas aestuarii; assembly: GCF_005116665.1. Classification (GTDB taxonomy): domain Bacteria; phylum Pseudomonadota; class Gammaproteobacteria; order Enterobacterales; family Shewanellaceae; genus Ferrimonas; species Ferrimonas aestuarii. Next base: position 34,815 of record NZ_SWCJ01000017.1, read on the forward strand.
GAGTGGCGACAAAATAAATAAGAGGTATGCCTGTGCAATACGATTGGATAGTTTTTGATGCCGATGACACCCTGTTTCATTTTGATGACCTGGCTGGCTTGCAACGGGTCTTTTCCCAATGTGGCCAATCATTCAGTGAGCAAGACTACCGCCGTTATAAGGAGGTCAACCAACCCTTGTGGGTGGCTTACCAAAACGGCGAGCTCAGTGCCGACGCGCTTAAGCGGATTCGATTCGAGCCGTGGGAGGCAAGCCTAGGGCTGTCGGCGGCAGAGATAAACTCGGCGTTCTTGCAGGCGATGGTAACGGTATGTCAGCCGTTGACTGGGGCTCGAGAGCTCTTGTCTGCGCTGCAGGGGCGCGCTCAATTGGGCATCATTACCAATGGCTTCTCTGATCTTCAGCAGGCCAGGTTGCAACACAATGGCTTTGATTCGCTGTTTTCGATGTTGGTGATCTCAGAGTTGGTCGGGGTGGCTAAGCCCGACCCGAAGATCTTCGATCATGCCAAAGCGTTGATGGCGCATCCAGATGACAAGCGAGTGCTGATGGTCGGCGATAATCCCCACACCGACATTCTCGGCGGTCAGCGAGCGGGTTTTGATACCTGCTGGCTTAATCATCATGGCCAATCTTGCCCACAAGGGGTTGCGCCCAGCTTAATGGTCAGCAACTTGGCTGAGCTGCAAGGTGTGTTATTGGTTTAGCTGGCTCCGCCAAAATCTTGCTGACGCCAGGCTTCGTAGCTGACGATGGCCACGGTATTGGACAGGTTTAGGCTGCGGCTGTTGCCTTGCATTGGCACGCGGATGCGCTGGGATTCCGGAATGGCGTTGCGCACCGCCTCAGGTAAACCTCGGGTTTCTGGGCCAAATAGCAAAACATCGCCCGGTTGGTACTCTGGCTCTACGTGAGGGCGGCTGCCTTTGGTGGTCAGGGCAAAGATGCGACGGTCCGCCATAGCCTCAAGAAACGCGTCGTAGTTGGGGTAACGAGTTACCCGCGCCAGATCGCCGTAATCTAAGCCAGCACGGCGTAGCTTTTTCTCTTCCAGATCGAAACCTAAAGGCTCAATTAGATGCAGTCGGCAGCCATTATTGGCGCACAGGCGGATGATGTTACCGGTGTTGGGGGCGATTTCCGGTTCGTACAGGGCGATCTCAAACATGGGGCATCTCAACTAACAAAGTGCGCAGAGTGTGGCACAACCTTAATGCCTTGCTCAAGAGGCCCTCGAGTGAGGGCCCGACACGGTTAGGAGAGCGGGAGAGTTAGGGTGACATTGAGGCCACCTAATTGGCTGCGGCTGGCTTCGACGTGACCTCGATGAGCGCTGGCTGCAGCTTGCACGATGGCAAGGCCTAGCCCCCACCCTCCAGACTGACGATCCCGAGCTTCGGAGATGCGCTTGAAGGGTTTGAAGATCTGCTGCAGCTCGCTTTCGGGCACCCCTTCGCCGTCGTCGTCGACCTGAATCAACAACTGCTGTTGATGGCGATATACCTTGAGCTGAATCCGTTGATCACTGTAACGGATGGCATTTCGCAGCAGGTTTTCCACCGCACGACTCAGCAGGGTTGCGTTGCCCACCAGCTTTAATTGCGGCTGGATGTCACTGAACAGCTGTTTCTGCTGCTGCTCCGCTTCAAATTGAGCCCCTTCAATCACCGTTTGCAGGCATTCATCCAGCTGCATGGGTTGCTGCTGCTCTTGGGCTTGAGTGCTAAGACGCGAAAGCTGCAACAGTTCGTGGATCATCTTCTCCATCTGATCCGCTTGCTGCTCGAGTCGATCCAGTTCTTGGCTCTGCTGGCCTTTGCGGCGAGCCAAGGCCAAAGACAGCTGGATACGCGTCAGCGGCGTGCGCAGTTCATGGGAGATGTCCGACAGCAGTCGCTGCTGATCTTTAATCAGGTGGCTAACCGAATCGGCCATGGTGTCGAAGGTCTTTGCTAATTGTCCCACTTCGTCGGTGCGCTTGGTGACTTTGGGATCAACGCGAGCGTCCAGGTTGCCTTGAGCCAGCTCATCGGCGGTCTGCCTAAGTTGATTCAGTGGGCGACCAAAATGCCAAGCCACGAAGCCAAAGATGCAACCTGAAACCAGAGCGGTTAGGCCGAGAAACCATAGGGGGTTTTCGACCAAAAAGGCGATCCAGCCACGTCGATGGGGTTGGCGCACTTCCATCAGCAGCAGGTAAGGTTTGCCTGCCAGTGTGAGTGGTTCGGGCCCAAAGATACTGCCTTCGCGGGTGCGTACTGACATCGGTTTGCTGAAATCATCAACTTTAAACAGGAATTTACGCACAGAGTGGGGCTGGCGGTCATGACGTTTACCCATCAGTTGACCATCGGGCGTGAGCAAATAGAGACGGAATCGGTCATCAAAATCCCGTGGCAATGGCACCTGCTCTCTGTCACGTGGATCTCGTTGATGCTCGTGCTTTCTCAGTTCTTTGCGCAGGCGATTGGCAAAGCGATTGACGTCCACCACCGGCAGTTGTTCCAGCCGCATTGCCGTGCGGCTTAGCATCTGCAGTTGCGGTTTGTTGATGCGCTCTACGTCGTCCATCTGCTGTAATTTCGGCAGCAGAATTAAGCCACCGGCGATCACCGAGGAGGTGATCCAGAATGCCAGCAGCAGCTTGATAAACAGTCGGTTAGGCAGGGCTTGCGTCAATCGAGCCATATGTAGCCTTTGCCACGCACGGTTTTCACTCGCGGACGACCATCTTCCCGTTCTGGCAGCTTTTTACGCAGGTTGGACAGGTGCATGTCGAGGCTGCGATCAAAGGGCATCAGCTTTTTGCCCAATACGGTTTCGCTGAGAAGCTCTTTCGAGATGATCTGCCCTTGCTGTTGCAGCAGTGCGTGCAGCAGAGCGAATTCGGTGGAGGTCAGCTCGATGTTGTTTTCTTGATACCACAGCTCCTGTCGGCCGGGAATTAACGTCAGATCGCCAGCGGTTAGCCCCTCTGAGGATGGGACGGTTTTATCGCCGGTGCGTCGCAAAATCGCTTTGATGCGAGCGACTAATTCTCGGTCGTTAAACGGCTTTGGCAGGTAGTCATCGGCTCCAATTTCCAGGCCAACCACACGGTCGATGTCGTCACCACGGGCGGTGAGCATCAGCACCGGCATCTCGCTGTGCTGGCGTAGAGATTTCAAAATATCGAAGCCGTTCATGCTGGGCAGCATGACGTCTAATAGGACGATGTCGAAGTCATTCTTCAGTGCGGTATCCAGACCCTGCTTACCGTCTTGGCAATAATGCAGGTCAAACCCTTCGAGCTGAAGTAGCTCTTGCAGTAATTCACAAAGATCTTGGTCATCTTCGATCAGCAAAATTTTGGACATGCCTCTCTCCTCGATAATTCGGCCTTTAGAATACCCCCTATCTTTGGGAGCGGCGGGTCTACTTTACACAGTTTTACGTGGTGCTGCGGTTGCCTAACATTGACGGCGCTACACTGGGCTCAACTTAGTAAGGCACTCACTTAACCAAGGAGCCGAATATGAAATTCACTAAAACTCTTGCTGCAGGCGTTACCGTTGTTGCGTTATCTCTGACCGCTGTGGGTGTCGCCAATGCCCAAAAAGATCGCAATGGATATCATGACTTTGAGCGCGGTTGTGACTCAATGATGATGCACCATAAAGGTGGCAAGAGCCATAAAGGTTTACGCCATATGTTCAGAGGTTTGGATTTGACCGATGAGCAGAAGCAGCAGATGAAAACCATCATTTCTGAAGCGCGAAACGATCGTCCTGAGCCGAATCTAGAACTGGCTCAAGATCAGATGATGAAGCGTCAGCAGTTGATGCAATCTGACACCTTTAATGAGGCCAGCGCCAAAGCGATCATCGAAGCTCGCCAACAGAAACAGGCTGAGCGCATGCTGAAGCAGATGAAAGTTCAGCACCAGCTGTATCAGATTCTTACTCCAGAGCAGCAAGCGGAGCTGGAGCAGCGTCAAGCGGAGAAGCTTGAGCGCATGATGAGCCGCTTCTAAACCCTGATTGCATCTGTTTTTCCCAACCTTTGCTTTCTCCACTAAGCGCTTCTCAAGAAGCGCTTTTTGTTTTGATGCGGGTTCGGCAGTGAGGTTAACTAGCTGATATAATTCCAGCTATATCTTTGTTTTGGAACTTGGCTATGACTGCCACAGACACTTCCCAGTATCATTTTTGGATACGTTGGGCCACTCGAGCTTCGGTGGCGACGGCGGTAATTCTGATCATCGCTAAGTTGATCGCTTGGTTCTATTCCGGTTCAGCCAGCATGTTGGCGTCGGTGACCGACTCTTTAATGGATGCGGCGGCATCGGTGATCACCCTGTTGGCGATGCGTTTTGCGATTCAACCGGCAGATGAAAATCATCCCTATGGCCATGGTAAAGCGGAGCCGTTGGCGACCTTGGCTCAAGCAGCATTTATCTTGGGTTCCAGTTTCTTGCTGATTTTCCATGGTGTCGATCGCATCTTAAAGCCGGCGGCCTTGAGCCACAGTGGTTTGGGCATTGGCGTATCGATCTTTGCCATCGTGCTGACCTTGGCGTTATTGATGATTCAACGCAAGGCGGTTCAGGTAACGGGGTCGACCGCCATTGCCGCAGACTCTCTACACTATCGTTCCGATCTGATGCTCAACTTCGCGGTGTTGTTGGCGTTGGGGTTAGCCGATAACGGCGCTTGGTGGGCCGACGGCGTATTCTCGGTGTTGATAGCCCTGTACATCGGCTATGGTGCCATCGGCTTGGGCTATGAAGCGGTGCAGATGCTGCTGGACCGCGAGGCGGAACCGGAAGTACGGAAGCAGGTGCTGGCACTGCTGAATCAGGATGAGCGCATTTTAGATTGTCATGATCTTCGCACTCGCCGCTCTGGCCAAAACCTGTTTGTGCAGGTGCACATCGAGCTGGAGTCCGATATCTCTTTGCGTCTGGCCCATGACATTGCGGACGCCGCCGAGAAACGCATTTTGGATGCCTTTTCTCAATGCGACGTCATCATTCACCAAGACCCGCAAGAGGTGGTTACAGGCTCAGCTCCTTAAGTTTGCGCGTCAGCGTATTTCGACCCCATCCTAATAGCTTGGCGGCCTCCTGTTTGTGGCCGCCACTGTGTTTTAAAGCCACCTCTAGCAATACCCGTTCAAATTCTGGCTGGGCTTCTGATAACAGCTCCGACTGCCCTTGAGACAGCGCACTGTCGGCCCAACTGGCCAACTGCTGTTGCCAACTTTGTGCTCCGGCACTGGGGCTAGTTTGGGTATCGGTTTCGGTAAATTCTTGGGGCAGATCTTCCGGCAATACCTCTTGCCCAGACGCCATCACGGTTAACCAGCGGCAGCAGTTTTCCAGCTGGCGAACGTTACCGGGCCAAGGTAGAGCCGTCATCTTGGCCAGTGCATCTGGGTGCAGCCGTTTGGTTTCCACCCCCAACTCTTTGGCGGCCATCGACAGGAAATGACGACTCAAGGCAGGAATATCATCACTGCGATCTTTAAGGGCGGGCAGGTGAATGCGGATGACGTTGAGTCGATGGAACAGATCTTCCCGGAACTCCCCAGCCTTGACGCGACCCTCTAGGTTTTGGTGTGTGGCGGCGATGATGCGTACGTCCACCTTGATCGGTTGATGCCCGCCCACGCGATAAAACTGGCCATCGGCCAGTACGCGCAGCAGCCGAGTCTGCACATCCAATGGCATGTCGCCGATCTCATCCAAAAACAGGGTGCCGCCGTCGGCCTGTTCGAAGCGGCCTTGTCGTATGCCCCCGGCGCCGGTAAAGGCGCCTTTTTCGTGGCCGAACAGCTCCGATTCGATGAGGTCCTTTGGTATCGCCGCCATGTTGAGGGCGATGAAGGTGTTCTTCGCTCGAGGGCTGTGTTTGTGCAGGGCGCCGGCCACCAATTCCTTACCGGTTCCCGATTCGCCATTAATGAGCACGCTGATGGTGGAGCGAGACAAACGACCGATGGCGCGAAATACCTCCTGCATCGCCGGCGCTTCGCCGATGATCTCTGGAACTGGCACCGGCTTTTCGGTGGTTTTCTTCGTTTGAGTGGCAGATTGCTCTAGGGCGCGGCGCACCAAGGTGATGGCTTCATCGATGTCGAACGGCTTGGGCAGATACTCAAAAGCGCCCGCCTGATAAGCACCAACGGCACTGTCCAGATCCGAATGGGCGGTCATGATGATCACCGGCAGCTGCGGGTAATGCTGATTGATCCGCTCTAGCAGGGTTAGGCCATCGGTACCCGGCATACGGATGTCACTGATGATCGCCTGAGGCTGGTACTCTTCCAATGCTTGCCATAGGGATTCGGCGCTGGCGAAACTGGCGCAGCTGATCTGCTCTCGCTGCAGTGCCCGTTCCAGTACCCAGCGGATGGAGCTGTCGTCGTCGAGTATCCATACACGTTCGTTCATTGTTGCTCCTTAGACAGTGGCAGAGTCAGAGTGAAGGCGGTTTGGCCTGGCCAACTATCCACGCTGATTTTGCCTTGATGTTGCGACACGGCGTTTTGGGCGATGGAGAGTCCAAGGCCGCTGCCGCTGTCTTTGCCCGTTACCATGGGGTAGAACAGGGTGTCTTTGAGTGTGTCGTCAATGCCTGGGCCATCGTCGATGATGCTGACCTCAATGGCCATGCGATGGCGCTGTCCGGCGATGGTGACCTGACTTCGAGTGCGGGTCTTAAGCGTAATGTGGCCGCAGCCATTTAGAGCCTGAGCGGCGTTGCGAACAATGTTGAGGACCGCCTGTTGCAGTAGGTCTCTGTCCATCTCGAAATCAGGAATGGAAGGGTCGTAATCGCGGACAAACTTCAGATCGCTACTGAACTCCAGCACCGCCAATTGACTGACTTGCTCCAACACCTTGTGAATATTGCCAAGTGCCCGCTCCCCCGGTTTTTGCGGCCCCAACAGTTTGTCGACCAGACTTCGCAAGCGATCCGCCTGCTCAATGATGATGCCGGTAAATTCTTTGAGTTCAGGGTCTGGCAGTTCTCGCTCCAGCAACTGGGCGGCGCCCCGTAATCCCCCTAATGGATTTTTGATCTCATGGGCCAAGCCTCGAACCAGTAACTGTGACGCGTGGTGTTGGGCGTACTGATGCAGTTCTTGAGAGATACGTTGCTGTTGGTCGATAACCCGAATCTCCAGTACGCCTTCTCCGGGACCGAGGGGCGTTAGAAACAGGTCCACCGTATGGTGATTGCCATCTAGGGTAACCAGATTTAGGGCATAGAAAGCGCAGCCTTGGTGTTGACTGAGGCTGTGTTGCAGCTGAGTCAACTCGACGCCGATCTCCACAAAGCAGTCGTTGAGGCTGATCTCTTTTAAGCGACGATTACTGAGGCCAAACAGCGGTTCGCAGGACTGGTTAGCGTATTTCACCATCAGACGCTCATCCACCACGATGACGGCGGCGTTGAGGTGATTGAGCAATAAACTGGGATCCAGAGGGGGCATCGGTGGCATTTCTCCCAAAACTTTTCCCTACTTTAGCACTGCACCATTATGGTGCAAATAGCGGTTTTCACTTTGCACCAAAAAGAGGAAACTCAGCCAGCAGCCCTGAAAAAAGCCGCTATTTTCCGTATGGCTTGAGTCCATGCTGGATGTTGCAATTTGCTTGCCAGTTTCTGATAGGGCGCTTATCTGGTTTTGGGAAATTGGCTGGAGGGGCGGTGAAGATAAAGGGTTTGCTCTTGGGAGAGAGACAGAGGTCGCTGTTGTTGGTCGATAACTCGGAGTTGCAGTTGGTGAGCACCGCGATCGACGTTATCTAGGGTGAGGCCGGTACCGCTAATATCCTGTGGTTGGCCATCGAACAGCAGTTGCAGCGTATGGCCCTTTTTGAGCTTAGGCGTCACCGAGGTTTGAATTCGCACTCGGCCTTGGGCATTGCGTATGGTGGCCTCAGATTCGGGGGCGAGGATCTGCAATTGATAGCTGCTAATCGGGGCTTGAGCTTGGTTTGGCGCGGGCGATGATTTTGGAAATTGCAGCTGATTGGCGTCGGCCAAAGTCAGTGTCTGGCTGAGAGGCTGGGGCTGATCGCTAAAGTGGCGCACTCCCTGTTCATCGAGCCAAGTATGAACCTGAGGCGCATTCGCGAGGGTGAGGAACATCAGCAGCCACATAAAGCCTATCCGTTTGCCAGAATACCCAAAGTGTAGTTGCAAAAAAGCCCGTCAAAGACGGGCTCAAATGGCTGTGTTGTTATTATTGGTCCGGTTTTAGGTTTTTATAGGTACCGGTTTTTTTTAGCAGCTGTAATACATGTCGAACTCAACTGGGTGAGTGGTCATGTTCAGACGCTCAACTTCTGCACGCTTCAGTTCGATGTAGGAGTTGATGTAGTCGTCAGAGAACACACCGCCCGCAGTCAGGAACTCACGGTCTGCATCCAGACAATCCAGAGCTTGCTCGAAAGAGGAAGCTACGGTTGGGATCTCAGCCGCTTCTTCTGCTGGCAGGTCGTACAAGTCTTTATCCATGGCTTCGCCTGGGTGGATCTTGTTCTTAATGCCGTCCAGACCCGCCATCAGCATGGAAGCGAAGGCCAGATATGGGTTAGCGGTTGGATCAGGGAAGCGAACTTCAATGCGGCGTGCTTTCGGGCTTGGAACCACTGGGATACGAATAGACGCAGAGCGGTTACGAGCAGAGTAAGCCAACATGACCGGCGCTTCGAAGCCAGGTACCAGACGCTTGTAGGAGTTGGTGGAAGCGTTAGCAAAAGCGTTGATGGCACGAGCGTGCTTGATGATACCGCCGATGTAGTACAGGGCAGTTTCAGACAGACCGCCATACTTGTCGCCAGCAAACAGGTTAACGCCATCTTTGCTCAGTGACTGGTGGCAGTGCATACCGGAACCGTTATCCCCAACCACTGGCTTAGGCATGAAGGTTGCAGTCTTGCCGTAGGCGTGAGCCACGTTGTGAACTACGTATTTGTAGATCTGAATTTCGTCCGCTTTTTCAACGATGCTGTTGAACAGTGTTGCGATCTCGTTCTGACCCGCGGTAGCCACTTCGTGGTGGTGTGCTTCAACGGTCAGACCCATCTCTTCCATCACCAGACACATAGCGCTACGCAGATCCTGAGAGCTGTCCACTGGCGCTACTGGGAAGTAACCGCCTTTCACACCTGGACGGTGGCCCATGTTGCCGCCTTCGAAGTGCTTGTCTGAGTTCCAGCTCGCCTCTTCGGCGTCGATCTGGTACATGGAGCCGCTCATGTCGGTCTTAAACTTCACGTCGTCAAACAGGAAGAACTCTGGCTCAGGACCGAAGAACACTTCGTCAGCAAAGCCGGCGCTGCGCATGTAGGCTTCGGCGCGCTTAGCGATAGAGCGAGGGTCACGGTCGTAGCCCTGCATGGTGGTTGGCTCGATGATGTCGCAACGTACATTCAGGGTGGACTCTTCGGTGAATGGGTCCAGAACTGCGGTTGAAGGATCCGGCATCAATACCATGTCGGATTCGTTAATGCCCTTCCAGCCAGCGATGGAGGAGCCATCGAACATCTTGCCTTCTTCGAAGAAGTCACCGTTGATTTGGTGGCTTGGTAGGGAGACGTGTTGCTCCTTACCTTTAGTATCGGTGAAGCGCAGGTCGACAAACTTCACTTCGTTTTCTTTAATTAGTTCCAATACGTGTTCGACAGACATCCTATGTACCTCCAAATGGCAAGAGCGCCCTAAATTTGATGCCACGACTAATGCCAAAGTTGTGCCAAAAATTTAAAGCATTGATTTCAATGGTTTTTGGTTGAAATTTGAGGGGCGGCGTCGAGCCAATTGCACCATATTGGTGCGAAGAGTGTGCAATTTTGGTGCAATGCACCGTGGCGGAGACAACAACTTCCATGGCTTCTGCTCGCTGGTGAAAAAAAGCACTGTCCTGATGCTTGCTGACAGAGTAGAATAGCCGCCCTTTTGATGCAACTATGGAGCCAGGCAGAACCGTGCTGGACAAACTAAGAAATATTGCGATTATTGCGCACGTTGACCACGGCAAGACCACCCTTGTGGACAAGCTGCTGCAGCAGTCCGGAACTTTAGAGACCCGTACTGATTTCGACGAACGCGTAATGGACTCCAACGATCTGGAGAAAGAGCGCGGTATTACCATTCTGGCTAAGAACACTGCCATCAAATGGAATGACTACCGCATTAACATCGTAGACACCCCTGGACACGCCGACTTCGGTGGTGAGGTTGAGCGTGTGATGTCTATGGTAGACAGCGTATTGCTGCTGGTTGACGCCCAAGAAGGCCCGATGCCACAGACTCGCTTCGTAACCCAGAAAGCCTTTGCTCAGGGTCTGAAGCCGATCGTTGTGATCAACAAAATCGACAAGCCAGGTGCTCGCCCTGACTGGGTAATGGACCAGGTGTTTGACCTGTTCGACAACCTGGGTGCGACCGACGAACAGCTGGACTTCCAAGTGGTTTACGCTTCCGCCCTGAACGGTTGGGCGTCTCACGATGCTGAAACCGAAGGCGAAGACATGACCGCCATCTTCGAAACCATCGTTGATGCCGTGTCTCCACCAGCCGGCGACCCTGATGGCGCGTTCCAGATGCAGGTTTCTCAGCTGGACTACAACTCTTACGTTGGTGTTATCGGTGTTGGCCGTGTAACTCGCGGTAAAGTGAAGGTTGGCCAGCAGGTTACCATCAACTGCGCTAACGGCAACGTACGTAACGGTAAAGTGGGCCAGGTGCTGGGTTACCTAGGTCTGGATCGTCACGAAGTTCAGGAAGCTCAGGCGGGCGACATCATCGCCATCTCTGGTCTTGGCGAACTGAAGATCTCTGACACCATCTGCTGCCCAACTGAAGTGGAGGCCCTGCCTGCACTGACCGTTGACGAGCCAACCGTAACCATGACCTTCCAGGTGAACACCTCGCCATTCTCTGGCCAAGAAGGTAAGTACGTTACTTCACGTAACATCCTTGAGCGTCTGGAGCAGGAACTGGTTCACAACGTGGCACTGCGTGTTGAGCAGACCGACGATCCAGATAAGTTCCGTGTTTCTGGCCGTGGTGAACTGCACCTGGGCGTTCTTATCGAGAACATGCGTCGTGAAGGTTACGAGATGGCCGTATCTCGTCCAGAAGTTATTCTGCGTACCGTAGATGGCGTACTGGAAGAACCGTACGAAACCGTAACCGTTGACGTTGAAGAAGAGCACCAAGGCGGTGTAATGGAGAAGCTGGGTCTGCGTAAGGCTGAGCTGACCGACATGGCACCTGATGGTAAAGGCCGTATCCGTATGGACTTCATCATGCCATCTCGTGGCCTGATCGGTTTCCAGACTGAGTTCATGACTCTGACCTCCGGTACTGGTCTTATCTACCACACCTTCTTCAAGTACGGTCCTCACAAAGGTGGCGAGATCGGCCAGCGTATCAACGGCGTATTGATCGCCAACGCGACCGGTAAAGCCCTGACCAACGCCCTGTTTAACCTGCAGGAGCGTGGCCGCCTGATGATCGGTCACGGTGTTGAGGTATACGAAGGCATGATCATCGGTATTCACAGCCGTGATAACGACCTGACCGTTAACGCCCTGAAAGGTAAGCAGCTGACCAACGTACGTGCCTCTGGTACTGACGATGCGCAGGTACTGACTCCGCCAATCAAGATGACTTTGGAGCAAGCTCTGGAATTCATCGATAACGATGAGCTGGTTGAAGTAACCCCGCAAAGCATCCGTATCCGTAAGAAGCTGCTGACTGAATCTGATCGTAAGCGCGCTTCTCGCGAATCGAAGAAGTAAGACATTGTCTTAATTCGTAAGCCGCATTTACGCGAATGAATGAGCCGCCCCGAGAGATTGGGGCGGCTTTTTTAATGCCTGAATTACCCGATTCCATCACCTAAAACGGACGTCTGTTGCGGCTCTGAGTCATCCATCGTCGCAGCAGTGAAAACCTCCACATTCCCTTACCCATAAAGAGTTCATTTCCCGTCACTTGCCGCTGCTGACGTCAGCTTACACCCGCTTACAAGTGTCGCTCGTTGCCGTTGTTACAGTGCTCGAACTTCAATCAGTTCAACACAGGTCATCAGCGTGAAATCCAATCAAACCGGCTTTGTCAGACTCATTTACGCCACTCGGTACTCCTGGTTAGGCCTACGGGCAGCCTGGAAAAGTGAAGCGGCTTTTCGACAGGAGTTGGTGGGCTTCTTGGTATTGGCGCCGGTTGCACTGTGGTTACCGGTAACTGGGCTGGACAAGTTGCTGCTGATTGGCGCTCTGGTGGCTGTGATTGTGGTGGAGCTACTCAACTCCGCCATCGAAGCGGTAGTCGATCGCATCGGTGATGAGTTTCATCCACTTTCAGGCCAAGCCAAAGACATGGGTTCGGCGGCGGTGTTATTGACCTTGTTGATGGCGATCGCCACCTGGCTTTTGGTGCTGATACCGCTCCTTTCTTTATAAAACCACTACTCGATGGAAGACACTATGTTTGAGACTCTGCGTCGGCGGATGGGGCTGTTGTATCCCATCGTTTGTGCTTTTGGGGTGGCGTTGTTGGTGATGACGCTGTCTCGAGCCGGATTGGCTCTGTGGCAGGCGGAGCGGGTAACCGCCGCCGATGGCTGGATGAACCTGCTGCTGAGTGGGTTGCGGGTGGATCTGTCTGCCTTGTGCTATCTGTTTATCTTGCCAGCTCTGTTGACGGTATTGCTGGCGGGGCACGGCCGCGTGGGCCGTGGCTATCTTACCGGGTTGAGAGTGTTCTTGGTGGTGGCCATCTGGTTTGTGGTGTTCATGGAGCTGGCGACACCCAGTTTTATTGTTGAGTATGACGTTCGGCCAAATCGGCTTTTTTATGAGTACCTTAAGTATCCACAAGAGGTGTTTGGCATGCTCTGGAGCGGCTACAAGTTGGAGCTGTTTATCGGGGTGATAGCCAGCAACCTAACGCTGTGGCTAGCGTGGCGCTGGAGCGGTCGCTGGACTCGAAATCTTACCTTGCCTCGCTGGTATTGGCGCCCGCTGTTGGCCCTGTTGGTGGTGGTGCTTGGTGTGGCGGGTGCGCGGTCATCTCTTGGGCATCGTCCTTTGAATCCGGCTTTGGTGGCCTACTCAACCGATCCGTTGATGAACGATCTGGTGCTGAACTCGGCCTATTCCATGATTTTTGCCATGAAGCAGGCTGAGTCAGAAGACAGCGCTTTTGATTACTACCCTGACATGAGCCATTCAGAGATTGTTTCTCGAGTGCGACAGGCTACCAACGTGTCAGAGTCGGATTTCATCTCCGATGCCTTTCCAACCTTGGCGAGCCATCAAGCCAGCTACACAGGTAAACCTAAGAACCTGGTGATTTTGCTGCAAGAGAGTTTGGGGGCTCGTTATGTGGGTGGCCTCGGTGGGCTGCCGTTGACGCCCAACTTGGATCAGTTGATGGCCGAGGGCTGGAACTTCAATCGCATGTATGCCACTGGAACCCGCTCAGTGAGGGGCATCGAAGCGGTGACTACCGGCTTTTCTCCCACCCCGGCTCGTGCCGTCGTGAAACTGAACGACAGCCAGCGAGACTTTTTCTCAATCGCCGATCTGTTGAAAAACCAGGGTTACCATACCCAGTTTATCTACGGTGGCGAGAGCCATTTCGACAACATGAAGAGCTTTTTCCTAGGGAACGGTTTTGTCGATATGCAGGATTTCCCGACCTTCGATACCTTGAATTTCGAAGGGGCTTGGGGTGCCTCTGATGAAGATCTATACATCAAGGCTCACCAACAGTTTACTCAACTGCATCAGCAAGGTAAGCCGTTCTTTAGCTTAGTATTTACCTCGTCAAATCACAGCCCTTTTGATTACCCAGAGGGCCGCATTGAACCCTACAACCAACCGGCACAAACTCGAGAAAACGCCGCCAAATATTCGGATTGGGCACTGGGTCAGTTCATGGCTAAGGCCAAAGCGTCCGAGTATTGGAAAGACACCCTGTTTGTGGTGGTCGCTGATCACGACTCTCGAACCTATGGCGATAAGCTGGTCCCCATTAACCACTTCCGGATTCCGGCGGTCATCGTTGGTGATGGGGTGGAAGCCAAACAGGACCACCGCCTCACCAGTCAGGTGGATCTGGCACCAACGCTGCTGTCGATGATGGGCATCAGTGGCGATCACCCCATGATTGGCCATGATCTCACCCAAGATGTGCCCAAACATAAGCTGCGGGCGATGATGCAGTTTTATAAAAACTTTGCTTGGATGAATGACGACAACGAGGTGGTTATCTACACCCCAGAGCACGCCGCTCGTGGCTATCGCTACGATGCCGAATCGGCACAGCTAACGCCGGTGGCGTTGCCTCAGCCGATGCTGCGCACGGCGCTGGCCAATGCGCTTTGGGGATCCTTGGCTTACTACCAAGGCCTCTATCCCGGAGTCGACAAACAGTCTCGAGTTGCTCAACGGGCAGAGCAGGGTGGTGCTGGAAAAGGACGCAGTGCACCTTAGAGCTAGGCGGGGAGTCAATTGTGGATCAGCTGGCTAGGCAGAAACCCGGTCCAGCGTTTGAAGGAGCGGCGGAAGTTACCGACGTCAGCAAACTGCAGCTTGTGGGCGATGTCGCGATTACAGGCACCCTCTTTAGTGAGCAGATACAGCGCCTGATTCAATCGAGCCTGATCTTGCAGCTTTTGGTAGCTGGTGTGATGTTGACTGAGGCGACGTTTGAGGGTGGCGGGGCTGGTTTGCAGATGTAGTGCCATCTCAGGCAAGGTTAATCCTGGCTGCTGATAGAGGCGGTGGCGGATGGTGGCGGGCAGTCCATGGCGCAATGGTTGTTGGGTTAGGGCGCGCCGCGTCTGTTGCCAAGCCAGTTGGTAGGCGGTGGCATCAGCCATGGGCAAGGGCCGTGATAACGCCTGGCGACTGAGACTGAGCTTAAAGGCGGGGAACTCGAACTGCAGCTGCCCTCCTAAATACTTGTCATATTGGTGCCAGTGGTTGGGGCGTCGATGGGGAAAACCAAATTGCCAGTCTACACTGGCTAGCCCTAGGCGCTTAAGGGTTGCGGTTAAGCTGGCGCAGCACAGCTCCATCAGCAGTGGCGCGATCGGCTCCAACCCAAGGTCGATGTTGATCAGCCAGTGCTCGGTGTCATCACAGCGCCAGTGACGCAGGTTGAGCCAAGGTTGAGTCAACCAGTGATAGCGATGCCATAACGCCAGTGCGTGGCCCAGAGTGGGCGCGCACACTAGGCCATTGGTCAGCGGTCCACTTTGGCTCCCTAACCAGTGCTGAGCCAGTGCAAAGGCCAGATCCGGCCCAGGCCACATCTGCTGGGCTCGTAACAGCAGTTTGAGCAGTTGCTCGCTGCTGATGGCGGCGCCAGCTTCAATGTCGGTGGCGAACAGCTTGGTACCGCGAAGCAACTGTTCTTGATCCAACCCCCGTTGTTGGAATAGCTGCAACAGGGTTGCGGGCAGCAGCTGGCTGTCGATGCATTTGCTTTGAAAGCCAGCAATGCGGCGCAGAGAGGTCATCAGGCGGCTTGCTCAGACAGCTTTTGTTGCTGCAGTTGCTGGTTGAGCTGTTGCAGCAGTATTTGAGGAGAGTGCCGCCTGCCTTGGTGATTGAGTTGCTCGAACCGAGTTGCCACTCCCAGTTGGGCTAACTGTTGCTGCAGATGTTCACCCCAGCTGGTGGCCAGTTTAGGCTGGCAATAGGGCATTAGCACCACGAATTGGTCGCCGGCGTAGCGGCATACCATGTCGCAACTGCGTACCTGTTCGGCCAGCAGTTGCGCCACCAAGGTTAGACGACGATCCCCTTCGGACCAGCCTTGGTTATCATTCAAATGTTGTAGGTCGATGAGATCGAACATCAGCAAGCTGAACTGAGAGCCCATGCGCTCGGCTAGCTGCCGCTCTAACGCACGGGCGTCATTGAGTGCGGTGGTCATGTCGATCAGTTGATGGTCCCGCAAAAACTGCTCTCGGGTTTGCAGTTGGTGATTCACCATCTGCTGCTCTTTGCGCCAGATTGCTAATCCCCAGGTCAGGCTCATCAAACCCAGAGGCGTGGCCCCTTTCTCTACTAAGGCGTACCACAGCCCAACGGGTTCAGTGATAAACAGCTCATCCAATACGTCCAGCAAACAGCCGCAACTGAATGCCAACAGGCCGGTGAGCAGCAGCTGGGTGGCTTTGCCTTTAGGCCGAGCCAGAGTGACGATCAGATACCAGCCAGCAGATAACAGCAGCAGTGACAATTCACTGCCGAAATCAAACCAGTCGACCGCATCGGCGGTTTTCCACTGGGCTTGAGCCGCGGTCAGAATGATCAAGATGACGATGGCAAATCCATATAGGCTCATCGCGGAATATCGTTGTTTAAGTTGCATTTTCATCCCTCTTCTGGGGCCAAAAATTACGCGGTGCTCATGACACTTCTGTGACAAATCCAGAGGTGGATGGGGTTGGTGGGGGGCAAATTGGCTCACCGCGTTAGTGGCAAGTTTCCAAAAAGCGCCATGTGGTGAGTAACCCCCCGTAATACCGTACTGTTTGGAGGGGCAATTAAGCTCAGTTGGAGAGTAAAACCATTGATATTGGGTTGTTTTCGCTTAGTGGCTGGCGCGGTCGTCATCGAACTGTCACGGAGGCTACCTAGTTTGCCCAGCAAACGCTAACTCATATCAAAGGAACGATCATGTTTAGATTCAGGGCTGGGCTTTCCCCACTTCTCTTGGCGATGGCGGCCACCGGCTTTGCCTCCCCATCTTGGTCCGCCGGTCGTATCGACGGCATCATTAAAGACGCCGACAGTCAGTTGCCACTTCAGGGGGCCATTGTTCGCATTGAGGAGTTGCAGCTGGAGCAGTCTGCCGCCCGAGATGGTCGCTTTAACTTCCCTCAGGTTGAGGCGGGAGATTACACCCTGACCGTCAGTTATCTGGGGGCCAAGCCGCAGCAACTTAAGGTGACGGTTCTGGATGACAAAGTGGCTTCCGCTCAAATTGATCTCACCGGTTTGACTGAGCGCATCGAAGTGCTTGGTCAACGGGGCAGTCTAAGCCGCTCTTTGAACCAACAGCGCGCTGCCGACAACTTGGTGAGTGTGGTCAGCGCCGATGCCATTGGTCAGTTCCCGGATACCAACGTCAGTGAAGCGCTGCAGCGAGTACCTGGGGTGTCCATTGAGCGAGATCAGGGCGAAGGTCGCTTCGTACGAGTTCGCGGCATGGCTCCGGATTACAACGCCGTCTCCATGAACGGTGCGCGCTTGCCTGCGCCGGAAGACGATCGCCGGGCGGTAGCGCTGGACGTGATTCCATCGGATCTGCTGGAAACCTTGGAGGTCACTAAAACATTGACCCCAGATATGGACGCCGACTCTCTAGGCGGCGCCATCGAGGTGAAGAGTCTGTCTGCATTTGACCGTGATGACACCTACGTCAACATGAGCGCCGAAGGCAGCTACGACAGCCTCACCGAAAATACCAACCCAAAACTGGCGGCCAGCTACAGTGATCGTTTCAATGACGACACCTTAGGGGTGGCGTTGGCGGCCAGTTGGTACGACCGCGATTTTGGCTCGGATAACGTTGAGACTGGCGGCAAGTGGGATTTTGATGAGTCGCCAGCGCTGCTGGAAGAAGCGGAGCAGCGGGACTATCAGATCAGCCGAGAGCGCATTGGTTTGGGGGCTAACTTCGATTATCGCCCAAGTGACGACGTGGATTTTTTCCTGCGTACGCTCTACAGCGATTACAACGATGACGAAGTGCGTAATGCCAATGTGATTGAGTGGGCTGACCCCATCGCCAGTGGCGACAGTACGGATGCTGAAGTGGCTCGGGAGCTAAAACAGCGTACCGAGGAGCAGTCTATCTATTCTGCCGTGCTCGGCGGCCAGTGGCGCCCAGAACTGTGGACGCTGGATTATCAGGCCAGTTGGAGCCAAGCCAAGGCGGATAAACCTCGTTACATCGATGGTGCCAAGTTTGAAGGTGAGTTTGAAAATATTGGCTTTACTGACACCGAAACCCCCCACATCAGCGCACCGGATGCTTTTTTTGATGCCAGCGAGTATGAGCTAGACAAAGTTGAGCTAGGGGAGAATCACACCGAAGACACGGTGATCAGTGCCAAGGTGGACTTTACCCGTGATCTGTCTTTGCGAGATAACCCTGCCGAAATCAAGTTTGGTGGCAAGTACTCCACCCGAGAGAAGACCGCCGATGAGACCGTCTGGGTCTATGAAGATTTTGAAGATCAGGGCATTAGTGGTGACGATCTCAACATGAGCCATTTCGCTGGCGGCGAAGTGGATTACAACCTAGGCCGTTTTGGTCCCAGCATCCAAGCCGCCGGTATCTGGAACCTGGTCAATGGCCTGAGCAGCGACGATGCGCTGGATGAGGTGGAGTCCACCATCAACGACTATCGGATCGATGAAGACCTGATGGCCGCTTATCTCATGGGCACCATGGACATTGGCGAGCTTCGAGTTCTTGGTGGCGTGCGCTACGAGCGATTGGAGCGTGACACCAAAGGTTATGGTTACAACGACATTGAAGAGCGTTTTGATCCCATCAGCACCAGCAGCGATAACGATCACTGGCTGCCAAGCTTGCACTTCAAGTACAGCCTGTCTGACAAAACTCAGCTACGTGCTTCTTGGAGCAACACCCTAGTTCGCCCAACCTTCGGCCAGTTGGCCCCGGGATTCTTCATTGAAGAGGACGATGGCGACATGGAGGCCAGCTTCGGTAACCCCAACCTTGAGCCGTTGGAGTCGATGAACTGGGACATCGGCATCGAGCACTACCTTGGTGGCGTGGGCGTACTGTCGGCCAACCTCTACTACAAAGACATTAAAAACTTCATCTACGAAGCAGATTTAGGCGGCTATGGTGCCTACACCGACTTTAACAAGGCGCAAACCTTCATTAACGGTGATGACGCCTACATCTACGGCGCTGAACTGGCTTACGTGCAGGAGTTCACCTTCCTACCGGATCCATTCAAAGGCCTGCTGTTTAGCACTAACTTCACCTTGAGCGATTCCGAAGCCACCATCGATTGGTTCGATGATGATCAGTTGATGAGCCGCGACATCCCGCTGCCGAGTCAGTCTGAGCTGACCGCCAACGCCTCTCTGGGTTATGAAAACAGCTACGTCAGTCTGCGCCTGTCGGCGGCTTATAAGTCGGAATACCTCGTGGAGGTGGACTCCCTCGACGACGCCAACCATGACATCTACGAAGATGAGCACCTGCAGTGGGACTTTGTCGCCAAAGGCTTTATCACCAGTGACGTTATCGTTTACTTCAAGGCCATCAACCTGACGGACGAGCCGTTCTATACCTACACCGGCAATCGTAGCTACAACGCTCAATATGAAGAGTACGGTCGCACCTTCCAGCTTGGCATTCAGTACAACAATTTCTAGGAGAAAAAATGAAAACAATAATAACCATGCTAGCGGTCAGCGGCCTATTCTCAGCCTCCGTTGTGGCCGAATCCTTGGCCACAGAACTTGCCCCTGATGCCAGTGGCAGCCAAGCCGCGCCTTGGGGCGTTGATGCCGCTCAGGGGTGGCTGATGGCCAGCGCTTCCAACGGCTTACTTTGGCAACAGGATAAGCAGCTGCGCACTCTGGTCGAGGGGCATTTTGAGCAACTGGCGGTACATGGCGATCTGGCGCTGACCATCGATGTCATTAGTGATCAGGTGCAGCCGGTGGCGCTGTCGAAAGGCAAGGCCACTAAGTTGTCGCCTCTGCCGCTGCGGGATTTTCAGGTGCAGTGGCTGTGTTTGCAGCCCCGTGCTGCGGATAATGGCCTTTATGCCTGGTTAGGGAGCGAAGATGGCCGAGCAGAGCAGTGGCTGCTGCAGATGGATGGTCAGTGGCAGCCACAGATGGTGCGCACCTTGTCACTGCCGCCGGAAGCCGCTGGCTGTGCCGTGGATGCGGTTGCCGAAACCCTGTATGTGGCGGATCCAAGTCTGGGCGTTTGGGCCTACCCAGCATCCCCATTTGCCCCTTTTGAGCGTGAATTGGCGCTGGCATCGGAAGATGGCATCACCGGCGTGGCAGTCTCTCCACAGGGACAGCTGCTGGCATTGACCGAGTCTGGACGGGTGCTGTCCAAAGCCGGGGACATAGGTGCAGGTTTTAGTGGTGGTGAAATGGAGGCGTTGGCGGTGTCTACATCGACCATGGTGGCCTATGACGACGAGCATGATCGCTATCGCCTGAGCCCATTTTCCCCTCTTAAACTAGACGCTAAACAAGGGGATGTTATCCCTGAAGTGCCCGCTTGGGTAGAGAGCGACATCGCCGATCGCCCAGGGGATACCATGGACGATCCTGCTATTTGGGTGCACCCAACTCAGCCTGAACTGAGCCGAGTGATCGGCACCAACAAGCGTTGGGGGCTGCTCAGCTTCGACATGCAGGGCAATCAGCTGCAGGGCTTGGCCGTGGGGAAGGTCAATAACGTGGATCTGCGCCAAGGGGTGATGCTGGGCGGAAAGCTGCGTGATATCGGTGTGGCTAGCAACCGTGATGTGGATGGGTTAACCCTGTTTGAGGTAAGTGCGGAAGGCGAAATGACGCTGCTGCCTCCTCAGCCGACGACGCTCAAGGAGATCTACGGTTTGTGCTTGGCACAGCCCGGGAAAGACCGACTGCAGGTGTTTGCCAATGATAAGAGCGGCCGCGTCGAGCAGTTGGACTTAGTGTGGGATGGTACTGGCCTGAAAGCGGAACCCTTAGGGGAGTTTAGCGTGCCAAGCCAGCCAGAAGGCTGTGTGGTGGATGACAAAGCGCAGCGCCTGTTCCTCGGTGAAGAGGACCAAGGCATCTGGGTGTTCGACCTAAGCTCTGGGGTGGCTAAAGATGGCAAGCTCATCGCAAACATCGGTGGTACGAATGGCGAGTTTCTCCACGACGACGTGGAAGGACTGGCTCTGTATCACGGCGATGAGCCTTACTTGGTGGTGTCCAGTCAGGGTAATGACAGCTACCTGTTGTATCAGGCCGAGCCTCCTTACGCTTACCAAGGGCGTTTTCGCATCGGCATCAATGCCAAGTTAGGGATTGATGGCAGCGCGGAAACCGATGGGCTTGCGGTGACCAGCAAAGCCGTAGGCTCAGGCCCTTGGGCTAAGGGAATGGTGGTCGTGCAAGATGGCCGCAACCGTCTTCCAGACGCCTACCACAACTTCAAATGGGTGCCGTGGCAGGCGGTGCTGCAAACCCTT
Source organism: Ferrimonas aestuarii (assembly GCF_005116665.1). Taxonomy (GTDB): domain Bacteria; phylum Pseudomonadota; class Gammaproteobacteria; order Enterobacterales; family Shewanellaceae; genus Ferrimonas; species Ferrimonas aestuarii. The sequence continues at coordinate 56,082 of NZ_SWCJ01000017.1, forward strand.
AAGGATTAATCCCAAGTCGGCAGCAGTGGAATGCTGTCGAGCAGTGGAATCATGGCTTGGCGCAGCGCCTCTGGTGTTGCGCTTTGCCAGTATCCGGTTAGGTAAGACAGCAGGGGCACTGAGGTAACGAAGAACAGCAAGGTCAGCAGTAGGACTTTAGCACTGACCGGATACCGATGCTGCGGCAAAGACAGTGTTAGGGCCCCCGCTTTTGGGCAGGCCTGAGCGCAGCGGTGGCAGGCGTGGCAGTCCGGTGCTCGAACGGTTTCAATCTCCTGAACGGGGATGTTGTTCGGGCAAGCTTGCTGGCATTTGCGGCAATCTTTGTCATCGGTGCTGCGTAGACATAAGGCCTTGTTACGACGAATCTTAAATGGGCTGGCCAACGAGACGATGCCCATCAGTGCGCCGTAGGGGCAGACATAGTGGCAAAAAGCGTAACGCTTGATGGTACTCAATACCACCATTGCTGCGATGAACAGCGCGCCAATGACGCCAGGCTGAGTCATGTGATGCCACATGGCTAAGTCCGCCATGATGTGCTTTTCACTTTCCAGATATGGAACCAGCTTATCGCCGGGAATGGAGAAGATCAGGTGACCCAGCCACAGCAGGAACAGGTACTTAAACCCACGCAGAACCTGGTCGGCTTTAGCGGGGATGGTTTTGCCTTTCCAGCGGTGTTTGAAGCGACGATACAGGGTTTCAGACAGGAAACCGATGCCACACACCCAACTGCAAAATGCTCGCTTGGTGAGCAGAGCAGAGACCACCAGTGTCAGAAACATCACCACCGCAGAGGGGTGAGCCATGTCCACTAGGCCTTGTTCAATCCAAGCGCGTATCGCCACCCCCGCCGAGATAGGAATGTAGATATCCACGATGCTTGGCCGGGTGATCCACAGACTACTGTCTTGGATCTGCTGATTGTACAAGGCGTATTGAATGGCGATGATGATCAGGGCAATGGCAAAACCGTTCTGGCTTAATTCCCGAAGATGATCAAAGCGGTGATAGCTGAAATTGGGTTGGCGGCGGTTGGGAATGATCCAACGGCCGGCACAGAGTACGGCGATGAAACTGATGGCAGCAATCACCAACAGCGGATCGTGGGCTAGCACTAAACCGATGACGGCCGAGACAAAGGCCGCGAAGGCGCCTAATGCTCGGCTAAGAGAAAACAGGATACTGAGTGCTGCGGCTACCCCGGTTAGCAACACCAGAGATTCGAAGATCGACATCGGCCTACCATGGAATTAAACGAGGTGGCAATTATCTCAGCCTTGCTAAGGGCTGACAGTCGAACATGTTCGGAATTTAGACCGAGTTAACACTTTGGTCCGGCGAGAAATAGTTTTCTTACCAAAGGTCACACTATGGAATCGCAGCCGGATTCAACCCTTCTGAAGCAGGCTTCAGAAGGGAGAAAAATCAAATTCAGTTACCTAATGCTTGGATAAATTGATCCGATTCGGCAATGGCCGAATTCATCTCTTTGATTAAGGTTTGCACTTCCCGTTTTAGGCCATCAAATTCGTTGCCGATGGCCATGACGGCTTTGGCATTGAGGTTGTGTTTTAGGTACAGCTCATTGTCTTTGAGCTTGGCCAAGATGGGATCCATTTTATCCGCTGCTCGGTTCATGCTTTGCAGCATGGAGCGGTATTGACGTTGGGTAGCACTCAATTGCTTTTGGCTGTCGCGGCGCAGATTCGCAGATTGATACTGCTCTAGCTCATCTTGCCATTCGACAAACAGCGCCTGCGCAACATCATCAATGGCGTCGATGCGGCTGCGAACCTCATTGGCCGCCTCTTCGGAGGCTAAGTATTCACTGCGAACGTCATCGTAGACCGCTTCTAGATCGCCACCATCAAAGCTCACCAAGGTTTGTAGTTGCTCGAGCGCAGAGCTGAACTGCTCTTGGGCATCCTCTTGGCTCTCCTGAGCGTCTTCCACCCTGTCGGTAAGAATCTCTCGCTTGTGATAGCCAACTTGTTCCATTGCTGAGTAGTAGGCGGACTGACATCCTCCTAAAACTAAGGTAAACGCTAACAGGAGATACTTCATGGTGATCCTCTCTATTTATATTTAGCGGCGTCGATGATGCACCATACGTGCACAGGCACCACGATCAGATAGGGAATAAATAGCAACCACGGGCCGATGGCATAGCCCACGCCAATGAAAACGAAAAATAGCAGTGCAGCCAGAATTCGTCCTTGAACCAGTTGTCCTAGCCCTGGGATGAAAAAACTGCAGATGGCGGCGATGACGTTACCCGCTGACCCTTGTCCAGACATGGTGGCTTTCTCCAAAAATCTCGGTTAATAATTGCTTAAGCTAACCCGAAGAAGCCAACTATCTCAATACTCTAGTTGCTCATGGTATCATTTGCTTAACATTTTCTTGGTTGGTGCATTATGAGTCGACTTCAACAGGCTCAGCTGCGGCTGAAACAGTTTCCTTGGCATAACATTCCTGCGTTTTTGCGTTTTTTGGTAAAGCGTAGCGGCGAAAACCGTTTGCAGGTGACGTCTGGCTATCTGGCCTACATGAGCTTGCTGTCGCTGGTGCCGCTGCTGGCGGTGGTGTTATCGATCTTTTCCGCTTTTCCGGGCTTTACTGGATTAAAGTCGCAGATTGAGCAGTTCGTTTACACCAACTTTGTGCCCACGGCTGGCGATGTGGTGCAGCAGTATCTAGGGGAGTTTGTCGACAATGCCTCCAAGATGACCGCTTTTGGAGTGGTGTTTCTGGCGGTAGTGGCATTGGCGCTGATCTCCGCCATCGATAAGGCGCTCAATCAGATTTGGCGCATTAAGCAGCGCCGCCGTTTGGTGTACTCCTTTTCCATGTATTGGATGATCCTGACTCTGGGGCCAATTCTCATTGGTGCCAGCATCGCCACCACCTCATATCTGGTGTCGATGGAGCTCATTAGCCAAGTCGGCTTAGACACTGTGGTGCCGATGTTTGTGGCCAAATTGCCGTTTTTCTTAAGTGTGCTGGCGTTTGTGATGATCTACGCCTTGGTGCCGAATACGCAGGTTAGGCTGCACCATGCTTTGGCTGGTGCGGTGGTGGCGGCATTGCTGTTTGAAGCCGGTAAGAAAGGCTTCGCTTGGTACATTACGACTTTCCCCTCCTATGAGGCAATCTACGGCGCTCTCGCGGTGATTCCTATCCTGTTTGTGTGGGTCTATCTGTCGTGGATGATTCTGCTACTTGGCGCCGAGGTGACGGCGTCGTTACCGGAGTTTTTCTCCCGCTCAGCAGGGGAAAACAGCGGCTTGCGCTCCTTAGAGGATGACGGCACACTGGGCGGTCAATCTAAGGGGGAGTAATGATAGCGTTAATTCAACGGGTGTCCGCAGCCAAAGTTGAGGTGGACAATCAGGTAATAGGCCAGATCGACGCAGGCCTATTGGTGTTACTGGGCGTTGAGCAGAAAGACGATTCCGAATCGCTGCGAAAGCTGGCCGATAAAGTAATGAAATACCGCATTTTTAGCGATGAAGAGGGCAAGATGAACCTCAACGTTCGCGATGCAGGCGGTAAGTTGCTGGTGGTGAGTCAGTTTACGCTGGCTGCCGATACCGGCCGAGGATTACGCCCAAGCTTCTCCGGCGCCGGTAAGCCGGATCAGGCCAAGGCACTCTACCTGGAGTTTGTGGAGTATTGTCGCAGCACCGGTATGGAAGTAGAGACCGGCGAGTTTGCGGCAGACATGCAGGTGTCACTGACCAACGATGGCCCCGTGACCTTCCATCTGCAGGTTTAGAGATTAAAAACAACGCCGCCCAGCGATGGCTGGGCGGCGTTTTTGATTCTGGCTTATACCGTCTATGGCATTACTTCGGCTTGCGCTTCAGGGTTAGCGTGTTGCCACTGACCGGTTTGGGTTTAGGCTCAGCCTTAGGTTTGTTGGGGTTGTCCACGAACACCTTTTTCTTCTTTGGTGCTTCGCTTTCTGGTTTGCGTCTCAAGCGTGGGCTATCGCTGCGTTCAGAGCGATCATAACGACCGTGATTGTCCTCTCTTGGCTTGCGCTTAGGTTCACCGCGTTCGTTGGGGCGCTCTAGGGCACCTCGACCTTCCCCTTGGCCACTCGGTCGGCGCGGATTGCCGGAACGGGGTTTGATCGGTCGCGCCAGTTTGAAGGTGCCGTTTTGTTTTGGTTGAGCCGTGTCGGTGGCGGTTTTGCTGGAGCCGGCGACGGCGGCATTGATCTCAGCCATCTCTTGCTCGGTCAGATTACGCCACTGTCCGGACTTGAGACCGGTGAGATCCACATTCATGATGCGGATGCGCTTTAGGGCTTTGACGTCATAACCTAGATATTCGCACATGCGGCGAATTTGGCGGTTCAGGCCCTGAGTCAGGATAATGCGGAACTGATATTTACTCACAAGGCTAACGCGACACGGCTGGGTCACTGTGCCGAGAATGGGTACCCCTGATGCCATTTTGGACAGGAAACGTTCGCTGACTGGCTGATCGACGGTGACTTCATACTCTTTGTCGTGGGCATTTTCAGCCCGCAGAATCTTGTTGACGATGTCACCATCACTGGTGAGAAAGATCAGTCCTTCTGAGGGCTTATCCAGTCGACCGATAGGGAAGATTCGGCGCTTGTGGCCGATGGCATCGATGATGTTGCCTTTGACGTCACGCTCAGTGGTACAGGTGATGCCAATGGGCTTGTTGTACGCGATGTAGATGCGATCGGATTTATTGGCGGCACTGGCTTTGATGGGCTTACCATCCACCTCAACACAATCACCGGGCTGAACTTTGGTGCCTAACTCCGGCAGTTGACCATTGATGGTCACGCGCTGTTGCTCGATGAGTTTGTCGGCTTCTCTGCGAGAGCAGAACCCGGATTCACTAATAAATTTGTTGAGGCGTTTTTCGCTGGTCACACTGATTACCCAATTGCCAAAATAAGAACACCCCAGAGACGCAGGCCAATGGGGTGTGTCTGAGTATACCAGTTCTGCCTTCAGGGCTTAACTTTTGTAAGCCTAGATCAACCGACCTTAATAGTTGGCACCACGGGCGATGGCGGCCAGCAGGGCTTCAGGGTCAAATTTACACAGACCCTCGTTGGCGCCACTGGTTTGGGTGTAGCGTCGGCATACGTCGCTGTTTAGGGAGGTATGCAGAATGATGTAGGTTTCTTTTAGGCAGGCTTCGCCACGGACCGTGGTGGCCAACTGGTAGCCATCGAGTTCCGGCATCTCGATGTCAGACACCAGAATTTGGATCGGTTCACCGATGTTGGCTTGTTCCTGCAATTTCTCCAGTGCTGCCTTACCGTGGGGAGCACTGTGATAATCGATGCCGTGCTCTTCCAGCACGCTGGCAAGCTGCCGGCGGGCAAATCGAGAGTCATCACAGATGAGAATGCGTTGACTGCGGATCTGCTCTAGGGTGTCGGGATTAAGAATAAACTCATCGCTCTGACGAGTTGGCAGGTTAACGGTTTCTGCCAAAATACGCTCTAAATCGAGCACCTGTACTAGATCTTTCTCGCGGCGAATCACGCCGGCGCTGTAGCTCGATGTGCCAAGGGCTCTAGGCATGGCTGCTACGTCGCTACTGTTGCAGTAGTGGATGGTATCGATACCGGTTACCAGCAAGCCGTAGAGGCTGCCTTGAAGTTCACACACCACAATCTGCTTGCACTCTTCATTTGGCATGCCGATGGCGGCAGCTAGATCGACGACGGAGAGTGTGGTGCCGCGCAGGGGCATGGTGCCGACGATGCAGGGGTGACTGCCGGGAATCTGGTTGAGGCTCTTTAGGGTTACGATTTCACGCACTTTCAGTGTAGTGATGGCAAAGGCGCGCTTTGGACCAAGGGTGAATACTAGAAACTCTTGGCGATTATCATTTTGTGACATTGGGTAACCCTAAATTTTCACGATCATTTTGTTATATCGTCCACGGTAGGCAAACACTTAAGCGAAAGTTAACCCGCATTGTGCCAGCCACTTGCATCAGTCTACCTGTGATAGGCTATAAAAATCTTTGCTTTATGTCAGATGTGGGTAGAAAAATGCGCTGTATTATGCCAAATGACCATGAGTATCGAAAAGGACTCCACCTGAGGTACCAAATTCTGCGTCAGCCTTGGGGCCAACCTGTTGGCAGCGAGTTGGATGAGATAGAGAGCGAGTCTTGGCATAAGGTGATAATTACTGAACAGGGTGAGGTGGTTGGCAGTGGTCGTTTGCATCGAGTAGACACTTACACAGGTCAGATTCGTTACATGGCCATTGCGGAAAGTTGTCAGGGGCAGGGCTTAGGTCGAGTGCTGTTAGCAGGTTTAGAGCAGCAAGCGGTTGAACTTGGGATGAATGAGGTGATGTTGCAATCCCGTGAGAACCAGACTGGTTTTTACGTCAAGTTAGGCTACCAAGATGTGGGCGCCGGGCATACGCTATTTGGATCGATAGCCCACCGAAAAATGGTCAAAGTATTGGGTTAAAAAAACGCCTCGCGATGGCGAGGCGTTTTTGCATTTGAAGCCGTGATATTGACTCAGTCGTTCATTGCGGCACGGAAGCGGCGTAGAGTGGACTTCAGCTTGCGGGCGTTATCTGGGCCCATGCGCAGCATCATCTTTTCTACGTCGGTCAGTGATTGCAGGTCCTCATCACGATACTCGTAGTTCACCGAGTAGCTCTCTAAAGCCAATGCCGTATCCAGTTCTGGTGCCGACAAAATCAGATCGATGGCGTCATCCAGACGGTTACGGAAGCTGTCTTCATAACCCAGCTCTGAGTAGGCTTCTTCAAACAGTGGTTCCAGCAACAGGAAGGTGTCACGTAGCGCACGTTCATCTAAGCGATACAGGAAGCTGGTGTAAGCGTCGTATCGGTGATGACCATCAGGGTCTAGATACAGCTGTCCGCTGACCTCAACGGCCTTGAACGGCTCTGACAGAGGCTTGAATGGGCCCTGCTTACGCAGTACTTCACCTTGAGCTAAGTTATCCACCAAGCTAACAAAGCGGCGAACTAGGCTGTCTGGGATCAGGAACTGCCCCAGCTGCATGCCATCAGCCAACGAGTTAAGTTGTGCTTTAGCAAAGTCGTCAGACTCAGACAGTCGAGGCAACTCAACGGCGGGTTCAACGGGTTCAGGGGTTGGCTCCGGTTCTACGGTTACCTCAGGCTCTGGCTCAGGTGGAAGCAATGGCTCTGGTTCCGGTTCAACCACGGGCTCGGTAGGAAGTGGCTCGGAAGGCACCTCAACTATGGGTTCAATGACGGGTTCGATCGGCGCAATGTTGGCCTGGGGTTTTTCCGGCTCATTGGCAAGATAGAACCAAGCGCCAATGCTCACCAATATTACGACGGCAACACCTGCCATCAGTACGGTATTGGGGCGGGAACTGTCGCTTTGGTTTTGATTCATCTTGGTCTATTAACTCCTGTGACGACCTGAATCTCCATTGTGCAAAATTCGGTCGCTCTGTCTAGGCTTGGCTGTAAATCTCTCGACCTTTCAGCCATCTGTCGATTAAAGGTTGTACATATTGTGGATGGTGCAGCATCAAATGCTGCGCTAAATTCTTAACTTGAGGTATTAATCCGCCATCACGAACCAGATCGGCAATCTTCAGATCCGCCAACCCTGTCTGTTTGGTTCCCAGTACCTCTCCTGGACCTCGAATCTCGAGATCTCGCTGGGCAATCACAAAACCGTCGTTACTCTCCCTGAGCACGCCGATACGCGCTTGAGCGGTTTTTGACAGCGGCGCGTGGTAAAGCAATACGCAGTGACTGGCGGTACTGCCTCGGCCTACGCGGCCACGCAACTGGTGCAGTTGTGCGAGGCCTAAGCGTTCCGGGTTTTCGATCACCATTAAGCTGGCATTGGGGACGTCCACCCCAACCTCGATGACCGTGGTGGCCACCAAAAGATCCAGCTCTCCAGCTTTAAACTGTTGCATAACCTGCTGTTTGTCAGCGGGTTTCATGCGTCCATGTACTAATCCGACCTTAAGATCGGGAAGTTGTTCCGTCAATTCTACCGCCGTGTCTTCAGCGGCTTGGCATTGCAATACTTCCGACTCATCAATCAGGGTACACACCCAGTAGGCTTGGCGTTTGTCTTCTAGGCAAGCCTGACGAACTCGCTCAATAACTTGAGCGCGACGGTTATCACCAATGGCGACAGTGGTTACGGGTGTTCTTCCTGGTGGCAGCTCGTCGATGATGGAGGTGTCCAGATCCGCATAAGCGGTCATCGCAAGCGTACGCGGAATCGGCGTTGCCGTCATGATCAGCTGATGTGGGTAGTTGCCGTCTTTAAAGCCTTTTTCTCGCAGCTCTAGCCGTTGATGCACCCCGAATCGGTGCTGTTCATCGATGATGATCAGGGCAAGGTGGTCGAAGCTGACCTGCTCCTGGAAAATCGCGTGGGTTCCGACGATCATCTTAGCGCTACCATCGGCCACTTTGGCAAGGGTTTGCTCTCGAGCTTTCCCCTTGAGTTTGCCTGCGAGCCAAGCTACCGGAAAGCCGAGTGGCTCAAGCCAGTTGGCAAAGGCGATGGCGTGCTGCTCGGCCAGCAGCTCAGTTGGTGCCATTAAGGCAACCTGCCGACCTTCGCTGAGGCCGGTGAGTGCCGCCAGTGCCGCAACCAGGGTTTTTCCTGAGCCTACGTCCCCTTGAACCAGTCGCATCATCGGCTGATGGTTAGCCAGATCGGTGCGAATCTCCTGCACTACGCGCTGCTGTGCGCCCGTTGGTGAAAACGGCAATGAGCTGAGAAATTGGGTTTCCAGTTCGGGATTTATCCGTTGGGGCAGAGCCTGGTGTTTGTCGGCGGTTTGCCTCAATTGCAGCATGGAGAGGTTTTGAGCCACCAACTCTTCCATGGCTAAGCGTTGTTGCGCTGGGTGTTGGCCCTGGGCAAGCAGTTCGGTGTCGGCATCAGCTGGCGGTTGATGCACGGTCAGCAGGGCTTGCTCCATGGTGAGCTGGTGGTCGTACAGTCCAGGAGGCAACAATTCCGGCACCCGAGCGCTTTTCAGTCGTTCAATGGCTTGTTCGCACAGTTTTCTTAGACTGAGCTGTTTCAACCCTTCGGTCGTTGGGTAAACCGGGGTCAGTCGCTCTTCCAGTGCAACTGGTTGGTCTTCCAAGAGCAGGTTGTACTCGGGATGGATAATCTCGAGGCCATGAAGTCCACGGCGAATTTCGCCAAAGGCTCGAATCCGCTTTCCTGCCTGCAGAGCGTTTTTCTGCGCGGCTGCGAAGTTAAAGAACCTCAACGTGAGGCCTCCAGTGGCGTCCATCACCTTTACGGTGAGCATTCTCTTGCGACCATAGCTGACATTGGAAGACAGGATTTCGGCATCAATGGTGCCGTGAATGCCGGGGAGCAGTTGAGCAATTGGCCATACCTTGGTGCGGTCTTCGTAGCGCAGGGGCAGATGGAACAGCAGATCCTGTACCGATTCAACGCCAATTTTGGCGAGCTTTTCTGCGACTTTACTACCCACTCCTTTGAGGGAGGTGACGGGTAGAGCGGAGAGATCCGTCAAGGCATTATCCAAAAGTACTGTAAATATGATCAGATAATAGCAGTGATTTAGAAAGGAATCAGCCCCTTAACGGGGCTGATACGTGAGGGATTTTAGCTGGCGGCTTGTTAATTTAGTTGCTGCTCCCAAACAACCTGATCGCCACGCATGCCACCGATCTTTTCGCTGTACTTGGCTTCGAGCACATGGCGTTTGATCTTCAGGGTTGGCGTAAGCACGTCGTTATCCACGGTCCATGGCTCATCGGTGATTAAGACACCGCCAAGGGTTGCGTGGCTCTCCATGGAGGCGCTGACCTCGGCGCAGGTCTTTGCCAGAGACGCTTCCACTTCGGCTTTGGGCAGGCCATGGGCACCCTCGGCAAGTTGAACCAGCGCCACGGGATAGGGTTGCCCGGAGCCAATAACGCACACCAGTTCAATGTTGTTGTTCTGCGCCAATCGACGCTCAATGGGCACTGGGGCAACGAACTTGCCCTTGGCGGTCTTGAAGTTGTCTTTGACGCGGCCAGTAATGCATAGGTAGCCATCGTCGTCGATGGCACCTTGGTCACCGGTGCGGAAAAAGCCATCTTCGGTAAGAGCTTCGGCGGTGGCCTCTGGGCGTTTGTAGTACTCTTTGAACAGTCCTGGGCTTCTAAATAGAAGCTCATTATTTTCGCCAATCTTTAGCTCAACGTCGGTGCCTGGCGCGCCGACGGTGCCGATCTTGTCTTGTCTGAATGGGAAGTTCAGGGTGGCGTAAGCCGCGTTTTCTGTCATTCCCCAGGCTTCGGTGATTTTCATGCCGATGCGGCCATACCAGTGCAGCAATGCGGGCGACACCGGTGCGGAGCCACAGCCGAGGATTCGAGCGCTGTTGAGGCCGAGTTGCTTGCGGATTTTGCGTGCCACCAAGCTGCCGACTACGGGAACGCTCAGCAGTAGATTAAGTTTGCTTTCACCCACTTTGGCGATGATGTTTTTCTGGAACAGGGTCCACAATCTAGGGACCGACAGGAAGAAGTTGGGGTTGGCCACTTGGACGTCTTCAACGAAGGTGTCTAGGCTCTCCACAAAATACACGGTGCCGCCGCCAACAATGGAGCTGCCAAAGATGTAGGCACGCTCAGTAATGTGGGCCAGTGGCAGATAGGAGATGACACGATCTTGAGGGGTACCGCCGAGATGCTGGGCGATGCGATGGGCTGCCCAACTAAATGCGCCGTAGGTCATGACCGCGCCTTTGGGATTACCGGTTGAGCCCGAAGTGTAGATGATGGTCATGATGTCATCATCGGCTGGATACTGGGACTCAAAGGGTTCTGCCAGCTCCAGCAGTTGTTGCCAGTGATACTGGCATGGCATGTGGTCGTGGCCCATGCTGAGGCGGCTGACTTCGCCACCAATGCCGGATTCTTGGCTGGCGGGGTCGTCCAACTTACCAATGAAAATTGCTTTAGCTTCTGAGTGCTGCAGTACGTATTTGATGGTGTCGGCGTTGGCGGTAGGGTAGATGGGCACGCTGATAAAGCCACCAACCATCAGGGCAAAGTCCACCATGAACCATTCGGCACAGTTCTTAGAGAGGATGGCAATTTTATCGCCTTTCTCAAAACCTAACTTGTAGAGTGCGCCTGCCAGACGGTGCGCCATTTGGTGCACTTGAGTCCAGCTGTAGTCGTTCAGTTGGCGATCGATTGGTTGACGCAGGTAGGTTTTCTCTCCTTGAACCCGTGCCCAGTCATCCAGCAGCTCTACTGGACTTTTGAATACCTCAGTCATCGTCTTCTCCCACGTGATTGTCGTTGTCACGACCTGTTCTTGTTTTTTGTTTGATTATGATTGCCCCCGGATGGCGAGGACATAAAAAACGGGTCTAACCACTTGAAAATAGCAGGAAATGGAGCGAAATGTAGATTAATTGCGGTTAATTTAGCCCTTTTAGCTAGGTGAATAAGTGATAGAGAATGCTACAAAAAACAGCGTAAATCGTGTGAACTGTGGTCGATGGCAAAAACATGAAGGTTTTTGCCAATTTAAACAAAAAACGGAGCTGTTTAAGCTCCGCTTTGTGACTTGAATTAGTCGTCCAAGTGTTCCCAGGAATCTTTATTCATCTGAATTTTTTGCCACCAGTCGTCGGAAGCGTCGATTTGACCCTCTTCGTCAACGCGAGGGTAAGGCAAGCCTTTCTGGCGACAGATCTTAGCAAAGATTGGGTGGCCACCTTCAAACAGCAGGCGCTGACATTCGGCATCGTCCAAGGTGCGAGTGTCGTACATGCCCGCTTCTTGGCGTTGGCGCTGGGCTTCATACAGCATCAGGGCGGTAGCAACCGAAACGTTCAGTGACTGCACCATGCCCACCATCGGGATGATCACGTCTTGATCAGCCAGTTCCAGTGCTTCTTTGGTGATGCCAAATTTTTCCTGGCCCATCAGGATGGCCGTCGGCTTGGTGTAGTCAATCTCGCGGAAATCCACGGCGGTGTCGGACAGGTTGGTGGCGATGATCTGCATCCCCTGTTCACGCAGCGCTTTGACTGCATCGACGATGTTAGCGTGAGATTTCAGATCCACCCAGTTTTGGCTGCCGGTGGCGGTGCCGCCGGACAGTTTGGTTTTCTGATCTGGCCAGATGGCATGAACGCGGTGAACCCCAACGGCATCGGCGGTACGTACCATTGCTGCCAAGTTGTGTGGCTTGTGCACCTCTTCCATGCAGATGGTCAGATCAGGCTGGCGCTTATCCAGCATGGCGTTAATTCGTGCTAAGCGTTCGGGGCTCATGCAGATTTACCTCTAAAACAAACTAAGGGGCGCATTGAGCGCCCCAAAAAGTATAGTGTGGTTGTCAGAATGGGCGTTACAGCACCATGACTGCGTCCATTTCAACCAAGGAGCCTTTTGGCAACTCTTTTACGCCAATGGCGGCGCGAGCAGGGTAAGGCTGTTGGATGTATTCACCCATCACTTCATTCACCTTGGCAAAGTTGCTCAGGTCGGTCATGAAGATGTTGAGCTTAACGATGTGTTGCAGGCTACCGCCGGCAGCTTCACAAACCGCTTTCAGGTTGTCGAATACCTGAACGACTTGGCTATCGAAATCGTCACCTACCATCTCCATGGTTTCTGGGTTCAGTGGAATCTGGCCAGAAACGTACACGGTATCACCGGCTTTGATGGCTTGAGAGTAGGTACCGATAGCGGCTGGAGCGTTGTCGGTGGCGATTACAATTTTATCAGTCATGTTAGTTCCCAAAATCTGTTTAACTGCGGTTGCGCGCTACTTTCAGGACTTCTGGCTGAACTCGTAGCTTGCGCATGACATTCGCTAGGTGAACCCGATTCTTAACGGTCAGGGTCAGCTCGATGGAGTACACCCGACCGTCCTTCTCTTCGGTGTTCAGATTATGAATATTGGCATCAGCAGCGGCAATAATCGAGGTCAGTTTTGCCAAAATGCCCTGATGATTCACAATTTCCATCCGCAAGCCTGTGACAAATTCTTCGCGACTGTCTTGATCCCACTCAACATTCAGGAATTTTTCTGATTCCAGCTCTCTTGCACGACGAATATTGCGACAGTTATCAATGTGCACCACCAAGCCTTTACCTGGACTTACGTGGGCAACGATGTCATCCCCAGGGATTGGGCGACAACATTTAGCGAAGGACAGAAGAACCCCTTCGGCACCGCGAATCGGCAGTTTGTCGTTGTCTTTGTCGGCTTCGATTTCGCCACGCAGTTTCTGAGCGACGACTAGGCTCATGGCATTGCCAAGGCCAATGTCGGCCAGCAGTTCGTCGAATTCTTGATGACGATATTCGGCGACCACGTGTTGAATGCGCTCGCTGGGAATGTCTTCCAGCTGCATGTCGCCTAACGCGTGGTTGAGCAGACGTTTGCCGAGGGCGGTGGCATCTCGATCCTGCAGGTTTTTCAGTACCTGACGAATCTTGGCTCGGGCCTTGGCTGTCACCACGAAGTTAAGCCAGGCGGCGTTTGGACGGGCTCCAGGGGCGGTGATGATCTCCACCGTTTGTCCCGATTTCAGCGGCTGGCTTAATGGGTAAGCATGACGGTTGACCTTGGCTCCCACGCAGCCGTTACCCACATCGGTATGCACCATGTAGGCAAAGTCGACGGCAGTCGCCCCCAGTGGCAGCTCCATGATCTTTCCGGTTGGGGTAAAGACATAGATCTCGTCTGGGAACAGGTCGGTCTTAACGTTTTCGATAAATTCGAAGGAGTTACCAGCGCTTTGCTGCAACTCCAGCAGGCTCTGCATCCACTTGCGAGCGCGAACCTGAGCCGTGGTGGCTTTGGCTTCGCCGTCGTCTTTGTAGATCCAGTGCGCCGCCACCCCTTTGTCGGCCATCTGGTCCATGTCTTCGGTGCGCACCTGAACCTCTACTGGAACCCCATGGGGACCGTAAAGTGAGGTGTGCAGACTTTGGTAGCCATTGGCTTTGGGGATGGCGATGTAATCTTTAAAGCGGTCCAAGCGAGGCTTGTACAGCGTGTGCATGGCACCCAGCACCCGATAGCAGGTATCGATGTTTTTCACCGTTACTCGGAAGGCGTAGATGTCCATCACCTCTTGGAACTGCAGTTCCTTGTTCACCATCTTGTTGTAGATGGAGTAGAGGTTCTTTTCTCGGCCCTGAACAACCCCTTGAATTTCCACCTCTTCCAAGCGACCAACAATGGCCTCTTTGATGGAGTTCATGATCGCTTTACGATTGCCGCTGGCGGCTTGCAAGGTGTCACGCAACACGCGATGACGCATGGGATACAGGGCGGAGAAGCCGAGATCTTCCAGTTCATTCTTGATGTTGTGGATACCGAGACGGTTGGCGATGGGAGCGTAAATCTCCAGAGTTTCTCTGGCGATACGACGACGCTTATCAGGACGCAGCGACCCTAGGGTACGCATGTTGTGGGTGCGGTCGGCCAGTTTAATCAGGATCACCCGAATGTCCTGTACCATGGCCAGCACCATCTTGCGGAAGTTCTCCGCCTGGGCTTCTTTCTTGTCGCGGAACTTGAGCTTATCGAGTTTCGACACCCCTTCGACCAGTTCGGCCACAGATTCACCGAATTGCTCGGCGAGATCCTCTTTGGTGGTCTCGGTATCCTCGATGACGTCATGCATTAGGGCAGCCATCAGCGTCTCATGATCGAGACGCATCTCTGCCAGAATGCGCGTTACCGCAATCGGGTGAGTAATATAGGGCTCGCCGCTGGATCGAGTCTGCCCATCATGGGCATCTCTGGCGGTGATGTAGGCTCGAGTGAGATCTTCTACCTGAGCTGGCTCCAGATAACCAGCGGCCAGGTCTCTCAGGCTTTCAAACAGATACAACGACGACCCCCATTTTGGACGTTATAAAGTACGTCCTTCGGCGATGGCAGCAACCGCAGCCAGTTCAGCCGCTTCTTGTTCGCGCTGAGCTTGCAGCTCTTGCTCGTCTAGGGTCTTGGCATCGATCAAACCTTGCTCGATCTCGCGCAGGGCGATAACGGTAGGTTTGTCGTTCTGCTCCTCGACCAAAGGTTCCTTGCCGTTTACAGACAGCTGACGTGCGCGACGAGAGGCCACCAAGATCAGGTCGAAACGGTTGCCAATCTTATCTACGGCGTCTTCAACAGTTACCCGTGCCATGAAAAGGAACTCCTGTGTTTGAGCTTAAAAAAATGACGCAAAATCATACATGATGTTGGCTAGTCTGCCAACAGATCTTCTAGCATACCACTGTGAAGCTTTTTTTGCCCAGCCAGATGTAGCCGGTTTGCAAACACAATGGCAGATAAATCATTGAGTGCGGTATCGAAATCTTCGTTAACGATCAGATAGTCATACTCATCATAGTGGCTCATCTCGGCAACTGCATCAGCCATGCGGCTGGCGATCACCTCGGCACTGTCTTGACCGCGGCTGTTTAGGCGACGCTCTAATTCAGTGCGAGAAGGTGGCAGGATGAACACACCAATGGCCTCAGGCATCGCCTCTTTTACCTGACGGGCGCCTTGCCAGTCGATGTCGAGAAACACATCGATGCCCTTGTCTAGGGTTTGTTCGATGGTCACTCGGGAGGTGCCGTAGTAGTTACCAAACACTTCCGCCCATTCGAAAAAGGCGTTGTCGGCGATCAGCTGCTTAAACTCAGCCTTGTCGACGAAGTGGTAGTGCACGCCGTTGGTTTCGCCAGGGCGAGCATCTCGGGTGGTGTGAGACACGGACACCTGCATGTCTGCTGGCTTGTCTTTCAGCAACGCTGCAATCAGTGACGACTTACCGGCACCACTTGGGGCCGATACAATGAATAAGTTTCCGCGACGAGTCATCCGCTCACCCTGTTTTCGATAGCGTTTTGAGTGCCAACTTCGATGGAGAAGCGACACAAAATGATTAAAGAAAGCGTAGTGGATTTGGGATGCAGTTCCCGGCCACCGATTAGAGGCGCCGTAAATTACCACGACTGAGGTAAGAAAGCATCATTGGCGGCAGTAAATCGATTAACAAAACATCGATTTTTGAGTCACACCGTGGTCAGTTGCGAGATATTGTTCGGTTTCCGTTGCAGTTCCCCATCACGGCGGCAATCATGGACAGGTTTTCAAATCGAGATTGAGGGTTTTCAGTGAGCGTCAGGGCAGAGCTAGAGCGGCAGATTGCGCAAAAGTTGATGATAGACATTCGCTATTTTGATGCCAACTTGGGTCAAGAAGAGGCTGGAGAGCCGAAGCGGCGGCCAGTGACAGAGCTGCCCATCGAACTCGCCCAGCTGATTCAGAAGACTGAACTTGGGGGCGTCATTCTATTCACTGAGAACTGCCAACACCCTCAGCAGGTGCGCAATTTAACCCAAGATCTGCAGCGCGCGGCCGCATCGGCGCCATTGTTTATCTCCATCGATCAAGAGGGCGGGCGGGTGCTGCGCACCCCTCGCCATTTGACCACCGGCTTTAGCGGTAGTTTGGCCATTGGTGCCACCTATGCTGAGCATGGGACTCGGTTTGCGGCGCAGTGTGGAAAGGTGTTGGCGACTGAGCTTAACGCCATGGGCATTAACATCAATCACGGCACCGTGTTGGATGTGAATGCTAATCCCAATAACCCGGTGATCAACGTACGCGCCTTTGGTGATGACCCACTGCGCATTGGCGAACTGGGCCTTGCCCACGCCCGCGCCATGGAGCAACAGGGCATCGGCGCGACGGTGAAGCACTTTCCCGGTCACGGTGATACCGATGTCGACAGCCACACCGGCTTGCCACGGGTGGAGCACTGTGTGGAGACGGTGTGGCAGCAGGAGCTGGCGCCCTATCAGAAGGTGTTTTCCGAGCTGATGCCAGCCATGGTGATGACCGCCCACATTCAGTATCCCGCTCTGGATAGTTCAGAGCTCACCACCGCCAGTGGCCACCGCTTGATGGCGCCAGCGACCATGTCTAGTGCCATCATCAGCGAACTGCTTCGGGATCAACTGGGGTATGACGGTGTCGTGATTACCGATGCCTTAGATATGGCAGGTATTGCGGCCTTCATGAGCCCAGTGGAAGCGGTGGTTAACTGCTTTAACGCGGGCGTCGATATTGCCCTGATGCCGATAAAGATTCGCAGTCGCCGGGATCTTAAGCTTCTGCCTGAGCTGATTGCCAAAGTGGCGGATGCGGTTGAGGCCGGTGAACTTTGTGCCAAGCAGCTACGCCAATCCCATGCACGCATTAATAAACTCAAACAACAATTTGAGCACCGACAGGGTGATCCGCAGAGCTTGCCTCTGTCGGTTGTGGGCTGCCACGAACACCAGCTGGCTCAGGAGCAACTGGCTCAAGCGGCCATCACCTTAGTAAAGGGCACATTGCCCCTAATACCTGAGTTAGTGCCAGAGTCGGCACCAAAGAAAGAACCAGAACAAACTGCGCCAGAAATAGCAAAGCCGATGCTGATATTGATGCCCCATCAACGTCAAGCGGAGGCGCTGGCCAATGCGCTCATGCAGATTGATGACCAGCTTCATCTGCAGCCGATGGGGCTGGTCGATGGAGAGGTTCAGCAACAGAAAGAATCCAATCAGCAATCGGTCGCGGCGGCGCTTGCCGATTGTGAGCAGCTGATCTGTGGTTTTGTGTCGCCACGGCCCAGTGCCGCCGAGTTTGGTGGCATCGAAGATCTGAGTCAGCTGGATGAACAGGCACTGATAAACGCCTATTCCCATGAACCCCTTCTGGCGTGGGTGAAACAGGCCAAAACGGCCAACAAACCGGTGACCTTTATCAGCTTGAGAGCGCCCTATGATCTGCCGATTTTCGCCCCTTGGTGTGAGCGGCAACTGGCCAGCTACGCCTACATGCTTGACTGCGACAAGCAGGCGCCCGCCGATGGCGTAATCTATCGAGCGCTGGCTAAAGCGCTGTTGGGGCAGCAGCAAGCGTCGGGAAGCTTGCCGCTATCTTTAGATCACGCTTAACTCTAAACTTCAGTTAACTCTCATATTTTAAAGGTCGAACTGATGGCAACACGGTATTGGGTATCTCAGCTTTTTGATGGTCATCAGTGGCATGGGGATCTGATTTTGGTGGTCGACGAGGGGCAGGTTTGCGCCATTGAACCGGCTAGTGACGATTACGATCACGCCCTAGAAGGGGCGTTGGTGCCCGGCTTTATCGACCTGCAGGTTAACGGTGGCGGCGGTGCTCTGTTTAACAGCGAGCCTAGCCTTGAAGGCATTGCCACCATGCTGCGAGCTCATGCCCAATATGGCAGCAGTGCCATATTGCCCACCGTCATTACCGACAGCCTCGAGGTGATGGCCGCAGCCGCCGATGCGGTGGCTCAAGCTCGTCAGGTGAATGGCGATGCCATCTTGGGGATCCATTTCGAAGGTCCTCATATAGCCCCGGCTAAAAAAGGTGCGCACAATCAGCAGCATATTCGCCCCATCAGCGAGGCGGAGTGGCAGTTGTATGAGCGCCCGGACTTGGGGCAGAAGCTAGTTACCTTGGCGCCCGAGGCGGTCACACCCGCAGACATTCGCCGCCTCACAGCCGCTGGCGTAAAGGTGTTTTTGGGGCATTCCAATGCCGGTATCGAACGGGCGCAGCAGGCGCTGGCCGCCGGTGCGGTTGGTTTTACCCACCTGTTTAATGCCATGTCGGCGCTGGAGTCTCGAGCGCCGGGCATGGTGGGCGCTGCGCTACTGGACCCGCACAGTTTTTGCGGCCTGATTGTCGACGGCCATCATGTGGATTTTCAATCTTGTAAGTTGGCGGTTCAGACTCGAGGCATTCATCGAGTGGCTTTGGTTACCGATGCCATGCCGCCGGTAGGCAGCGACCAAAGCGAATTTGAGTTGGTTGGCCAAACCGTGACTCGTCAGCAGGACCGCTTATTGGGCGAAAAAGGCGAGTTGGCTGGTTCGGTATTGGACATGGCCGCCGCAGTGCGTAATGCGGTCGGTAATCTGGACGTGACCTTAGAGCAAGCGCTGACCATGGCCAGTGCCACGCCGGCTCGAGCTTTGGGGTTACAGAACGCCTATGGTCATCTGCGCCCCGGCGCACGAGCCAATATGGTGTTGATGAGTCCTGACCTTCAGGTGTTGGCCTGCTGGGCCGGAGGAGAGTTGTTGGCGGATTGCCGTTGATGCCAAAATCACAGATAGGAAAATCGATGACAGCGAATTCTTCGACAACTCAGTCTATGACAACCAAAGACAACCTCGCAGCTAAAGGTTTATCCCAGCTCTATATCGGCATCATGTCTGGCACCAGTGTTGATGGCATTGATGTGGCGCTGGTCGAGATCATCGATGGCTGCACCCGCTTGTTGCATGCCATCGAAGTGGCGTTTGCGCCGAAGGTGCGTCAGCAGATTTTGGCATTGTGTGCCGACCAGCACACCAGTTTATCGGCCTTGGGCCAGCTTGGCGTAACCCTAGGTCGAGCCTATGGCAGTGCGGTAAACCAGTTAATGGCTGAGCGCAGTCTTAAACCGGAACAGATCCGTGCCATTGGCTGTCACGGGCAAACCCTGTTTCATGCCCCAACGGGCAGCGCCCCTTTCTCCATGCAGCTAGTAAATCCCCATGAACTTGCTGCCACTACGGGCATTACCACCATTACCGATTTCCGTGGCATGGATATCGCCCTCGGTGGTCAGGGTGCGCCTTTGGTGCCACTGTTTCACCGCAGCTTGATGGCGGAGAGCCATGATGATGAGACGTTGGTGTTTGCCAACATTGGCGGCATGGCTAACTTGTCAGTATTGGCACCGGAGTTTCTTGGCTTTGATTCCGGCCCTGGCAACGTGCTGCTGGACGCTTGGTCGATGCACTGTTTAGGCCAAAGCTTTGATAAGGATGGCCGATTGGCCCAGCAAGGTCAGGTGAACTCTCAGCTGTTGTCACGGCTGTTGGCGGAACCCTATTTTGCCCAACCAGCACCGAAAAGCACCGGTCGGGAGTTGTTTAGTCTTAGTTGGCTGCAGCAGAAGCTTGATGAGTATCGAACTGATCATGACGATGAACTTAGTGACGCCGATGTGATGGCTACCTTAGTGGCGCTCACCGCATCAACCTTGACCGAGCCACTGCAAGGTTACCCGGCAGGACGGCTGCTACTCTGCGGTGGCGGCACCCGCAATCCGGCATTGATGGCGGCGCTAAAACAGGCTTTACCTCATTGGCAGCTGCAGACTACCACCGAAGCGGGCATCGACAGCGACGCCATGGAGGCGATGGCCTTCGCTTGGTTGGCCCATCGTTGCCTTAACCGCCTGCCCGCCACTGAGCCGAGTTTAACCGGTGCTCGCCATAGCGAGGTTGCTGGCTGCATCACTCAAGTTGGTAGCCACCCTCTTGAACTTGGCGGTTAGCCTTCTGCCAGCCATCTTGTGATTTGAATCGGTCAGCTTAGCAGGGCGGCAATCAACGCCAGCAACAGCAGAGCACTGATGCTTTGCCAGAAGCGAACCGGGTGTCGTTTGGCGAGTGGTAGGGTGCGCCAGCTTGGCGTGTCTACCTGCGGGTGGTGCAATCGCTGACGGAACTCCGACAGGGAGTTCATGCGAGTTGCCGGATCTGGCTTGGTGGCGGCTTCCAGTAAGGCGTCTAACCACAGCGGCGCCTTGGGCTGCCACTGCCTTAAGTGTTGATAACGCCAATCGCCAAATTGCTGCCGCTGCCCTGGGCGCTTGCTGGCAAAGGGTAACTTGCCGCACAGGGCTTCATAGAGCATCACCGCCACTGAAAATAGGTCGCTGCGCACATCGGCAGGGCCGTTGAGTTGGCATTCTGGTGCGCTGTAATCTGTGGTTCCAACCGCTTGATTTTGTTGATGCCAATCCGGCTGCTCGCTTAAAGCGCCGGCGCTGATGCTGCCAAAATCCACCAGTTTCACTCGGCCTTGATGGTCAATCATCACGTTGTCGGGTTTCAGATCTCGGTGTACCAACTGCTGGCGCTGCATGGCTCGCAAACCACCAAGAATGCCATCAATAATTGGCCGCAGCTGGCTTAGACTGGGGTTGGGGTGGTCTATAAGCCATTGGCTCAGTGTCTGCCCTTCAATGTATTCACCAATCACATACAAAAAGGCACTTTGAGCTGGCGGCGCTTGGGTTTCCATGATGTTGGGGTGGCGCAAACATTGGCCGACCCAGGCCTCTCGAACCATGGCGGCCAGCTGCTGTGGGTGTGCTTCTAGGTTGGGAGAGGGCGCTTTGAGCACCTTGGTACTGCCGGTTTGTTTATCGGTAACCAGATACAGATGAGAGCGTGGGCTGGCATGCAGGCAGCGTTCAATCTTGTAGTGATCCAGGCTCTGGCCTTTGATCAAAATTGGTGGAATCCGCCGGTGTTGCCACTGTTGTTGCAGCTGCTGCGGGTTGTGTTTGGGGCAATGACGGATGGTGATGATCAGGCAACTGAGGTTGTCATCGCTGCCTTGAGATAACGCCAGATTTACCAGAGCTTTCGCGGCCGCTTCGGGCTCTGTGCTCTGCTTAATGACATCGATGACCTGTTGGTGCTGAACGAAGTTATGCAGGCCGTCACTGCTGAGGATAAAGGTATCTCCAGTTTGCAGATCCACGCTTTGAGTATCGACCCTAAGGTGAGACTCGGCGCCGAGGGCTCGGACTAAGGCACTACCTTGCTGGTGAGCCTGAGTGAGCTGCTGATATTGTCCGTCGCGGATTCGGGCGATCTGGCTGTCGCCCACATGATAGAGGTGGCCTTGACTGCCTTTGATGACTAGCGCTGAGAAGGTGGTAAGCCACTGCTGCTCTTGCCCGCCGCAATGGCACAACCAATCATTGAGGGCGGCCAATACCTTGGCGGCTCGGTGGTTACTGCTCCAACTGGCTGGGGTGGAGTAAAGGTCTGACACAAAGTTGGCTACGCTAACGGCAGCGGCGTGACCGCCATGGCTGGCACTGGAGAGACCATCTGCCAAGGCGGCCACCCGGCCAACGTTGGCCAATTCCGTGGCACTGGGTTTGGCCACGGCAAAGGCATCTTGGTTGCAGGCTTTGATACCCGCACTGCTATGGCCACCCCAACGGATTGTGGGCTGGCCATGGCTTTGAGGTCGATTAACCGACACGAATCAACTCCACGGTGCCGTCCTCACGAACTTCGGTGATCTCGCCTTTTGGCTCTTCCATCAATAACAGTGCCACTAATCCCAGTACCGCAGTGGCGGCAATAACGAGGAAGAAGGTGGAGTAGCTCACCATCGATAGCACGGTAAGGTAGACCACCGCACCGACGTTGCCGTAGGCCCCGGTCATGCCAGCAATTTGCCCCGTCAGGCGGCGCTTAATCAGCGGCACCGCAGCAAATACCGCGCCTTCGCCAGCTTGTACGAAGAAGGAGCACGCCATGGCGGCTACGACGGCCAGAGCCAGCGGCCAACTGCTGTCGATCTGGGCCATGAGTCCGTAACCGGCTGCGAGGCCTGCGGTTAGAATCATCAAGGTGCGTTTGCGACCAAATTTATCGCTGAGCCAGCCACCGCCAGGGCGGGAAGCGAGATTCATAAAGGCGTAAGCCGAAGCCAACATGCCCGCATACACCATGTCCAACTCGAACACATCGGCGAAAAACAGCGGCAGCATGGAAACCACCGCCAGTTCGCTGCCAAAGGTGGCAAAGTACAGCACGTTCAGTACTGCAACTTGCTTAAACTTATATTGGTGCTCCGGTGCCACTGGGGTGGTGAAGATGCTGCGATTGACCTTAAAAGCTTGGTAGGCTTCCAGCAGATACAGTGCCCCCAACCCCAGATAGATGGCGTAGGCGGTTTCTGCGCCGAGCATGGATACGCCATTGGGCGACAGCTTCCAGGTCAGCAGGGCTAGAGCACCGTACATTGGCAGTTTCATGATCAGCAGTAGGGCAAAATCCCCTTTGCTGGTGACCTCCATCGCGCCGGTCTGTTTTGGCTTGAAATAGGTGGAGCCCTTCGGGGTGTCGCTAACGTTTTTGTACCAAATAACGCTGAATATCAGGCTCATTACCCCAGTGGTGGCTACGGCGTAGCGCCAGCCATCCTCTCCTCCAAACCACAGTGCCAACATCGGCAGGCTCATGGCCCCAGCTGCGGAACCAAAGTTACCCCAACCGCCGTAGATCCCTTCGGCGGTGCCCAGTTCGTTGGCGGGAAACCATTCACTGACCATGCGGATGCCGATAACAAAGCCGGCACCGATGAAGCCCAGTAAAAATCGAGACAGCGCTGCGGTATTGAAGTCGGTCGCAAAGGCGAACATAAAGCAGGGCAGGCTGCAGATGGCCAATAACGCCGCGTAGGTATTTCGGGGGCCAAAGCGGTCGGTAAGCATGCCGATGATTACCCGAGCGGGGATGGTTAGCGCTACGTTTAGGATCAGCAGCGTTTTTACTTCGGCACCGGTTAGGCCAAGGCTGTCGCCGATCACCGCCAACAGCGGCGCATGGTTGAACCACACGAAGAAGGTGATGAAGAACGCCATCCAACTGAGGTGGAGTATCTTCATTTTGCCGCTGAAGGACAGCAGCTTGATTCCGGGTTGGTCTTGCATGGTTCTCTCCTTGAATTTGGCAAGTGTAGTTAACTTGAATGAAATTTCTGCGTCCTCTTAGTGCTGCAACTGCACTCGGCCATCGACGGCTCTGACTGGATACGTAGGCACGCAGATCGAGTCATCTTGCAGGCATTGGCCGCTATCGAGCCGATAATGGTGGCGATAAAGTGGAGAACTCACGGTAGCGATGCCGTTTATGTCGGCGATTAAGCCTCGAGACATCACATTGGCTTTGCCGAGGGGGTCGTGGTTGCTGATGGCATACAGATCCCCATTGGACAGGTAGAAGATGGCCACCTGCTTGTTGTCGAGCAGAGCACAAACGCCACAGTCTGGGCTGAGATCATTGAGGGCGCAGATGTCCTGCCATTCGGGTGCGTATCGGCTCATGCTAACTCCTTGATGTCGATGCGTGCGGGGCGGATCTGGCCGCGTTCTTGAACAAAGGCCACGCCGTCGTCGGCGCGTTTGCTATTGATAAAGTGCTGGAACTGTTTCAGGCGCTTGGGATCGTCGAGGGTGGTTTTCCACTCACATTGGTAACTGTCGACCAGAGCCTGCATCTGCTGCTCTAGTTCGTTGCACACCCCTAGCTTGTCGTCGATCACCACCTGTTTGAGGTAATCCAATCCGCCTTCTAATGACTCCAGCCATACGGAAGTGCGTTGCAGTCGTTCGGCGGTACGAACGTAAAACATCATGATGCGGTCGATGTAAGCCACCAGCGTTTGGTCGTCCAGATCGGTGGCGAACAGATCGGCATGGCGAGGGCGCATGCCGCCATTGCCGCCAACGTAGAGGTTCCAGCCTTGATCGGTAGCGATAACCCCAAAGTCTTTGCTTTGGGCTTCGGCGCACTCACGGGCGCAGCCGGAAACCGCCAATTTGATCTTGTGAGGAGAGCGGATGCCCCGATAGCGATGCTCAATGGCAATGGCCATTGAGGTGGAATCTTGCACCCCGTAACGACACCAGGTGCTGCCAACGCAGGATTTCACCGTACGCATCGCCTTGCCGTAGGCGTGGCCAGTTTCAAACCCTGCATCGACTAATTGACGCCAAATGTCGGGAAGTTGCTCCATTCGTGCGCCGAACAGGTCGATTCGTTGGCCACCGGTGATCTTGGTATAGAGTCCATATTCTTTGGCGACCTGCCCGAGAGTTATTAGTTTCTCAGGGGTGATTTCGCCACCGGGCACTCGAGGGACTACCGAATAGGTGCCATCTTTCTGCATGTTGGCGAGGAAGCGATCGTTGGTGTCTTGTAGGCCGATGTGTTTATCGTCGAGGATGTAGTCGTTCCATAGGGATGCCAGCATCGAGCCCACGGCAGGGCGACAGACTTCGCAGCCGCCGCCTTGGCCACAGTGGTCGAGCAGTGCGTCAAAGGATTTGATCTGTTTAATGCGGATGATGTCGAACAGTTCGGTGCGGGAGTAACCGAAGTGGTCACAGAGATCGGTGTTGACCTCTATGCCTTTGGCTTCCAGTTGCTGGTCGAGCAGCTGCCCAACCAGTTGGCCACAGCCACCGCAACCGGTGGCGGCTTTGGTGCAGCCTTTTAGGCTGGCCAGATCGCAAGCACCTTGATCAACGGCGGCGATGATGTCGCCCTTGGTAACGTCATGACAGGAGCAGATCTGGGCGCTGTCAGGTAGGGCTGCAACACCGCCAATGGCGCCGCCGCCATCGCCCTCTGCTGGTGGAAGCAGTAAGGTTTCCGGCGGCTGAGGTAATGCCATCTCATTGAGGCATAACTGCAGCCAAGTGCCGTAATCGCTGTTGTCACCAACCAGTACGGCGCCCAGCAGTTTGCTGCCTTCTGCGTCCACCACAATCTTTTTGTAGATGCCGTTGGCGTGGTCGTGGAAACAGTAGCTCAAGCTGCCTTCGTTACTGCCGTGAGCATCGCCAATGCTGGCCACATCAACGCCGAGCAGCTTCAACTTGGTGCTCATGTCGGCACCACGAAACTCGCTCTCCACCCCTTTAAACTGATTGGCGGCGACTTTGGCCATCTGGTAGCCCGGTGCGACAAGGCCAAAGATACGCCCTTGCCATAGGGCACATTCCCCAATGGCGTAAATGTTGGGATCTGAGGTTTGACACAGGTTATCAATGACAATGCCGCCACGTTCGCCGATGTTTAATTCACAATCTCGACCTAATGAGTCTTGAGGACGAATGCCAGCCGAGAACACCAGCATGTCGGTATCCAGGTGGCTGCCATCGGCAAATTGCAGTCGATAACGGCAGCCTTCATCCAGTGCGTCGATGCTTTGAGTCGCCTTTTCTGTGTGAACCTGTACTCCCAGTGCTTCGATTTTGCTGCGTAGCAGCGCACCGCCGTCGTCATCCAGTTGTACTGCCATCAACCTAGGGGCAAATTCCACCACGTGGGTTTCTAAGCCTAGGGTTTTAAGGGCGTTGGCGGCCTCAAGCCCCAGCAAGCCACCACCAATGACCACTCCGACTCGGCTTTGAGAGGCAGAGTGCTGAATTCCCTGTAGATCTTCGATGGTTCGATAGGGGTGAATGTGGGGTTGCTCTCGGCCGGGAATCGGCGGAATAAAGGGGTATGAGCCGGTAGCCAATACCAGTTTGTGGTAGTGGTGGCTGCGGCCGTCGGCGTCGATAATCTGCTTGTTGCCACGGTCGATCTCAATAATGCGGGTGCTGAGGTGGCTGATAACACCCTGCTGTTGGTATTGGGACTCATGGCCGAGCATCAGCGAATCGGCGCCTTGCTCGAAGAATTTGGTCAGTTGAACACGGTCGTATGCCAACTGTGGCTCTTCACTAAATACCAGCAGTTGGTAGTCCTGACTGTCAGCCATCTCTTCAATAAACTTGTGGCTAACCATACCGTTACCAACAACGGCGATAATGGGCTTGTTCATGCGCTTTCCTTTGCGATAACGGGGTGAGATGAGTGCTGGGAACACAGCTGTTGATGCAACGATGCCACCTCGCCCACATAGGTAAGGGTTGGGCTTGTTAGGCGATGTTTTAGGGCATCGCTGGCCATTGCAGCCAGAGTGGAGATGACCACTCTCTGGTTAGGGCGGCTGCCGTTTTCAATCAGCGCCACCGGCGTTGATTCCCGCTTACCATGCTTGATGAGGTGGTGGCGAATCTCGGCCAATTGGCTTAGGCCCATGTAGAACACCAAGGTTTGTTGTCCTCGGGCTAGGCTTGACCAATCGAGGTTGAGATCGTTGGCACCATGGCCGGTTACCAAGGTGCAGCTTTGGGTTAAGCCTCGGTGTGTTAATGGTATTCCAGCGGCACTGCCACAGCCGCTGGCGGCGGTAATGCCGGGAATCACTTCCGCATCGATTCCAGCTTCAATCAGTGCGAGCAGTTCTTCACTGCCTCGGCCAAATACAAAGGGATCGCCCCCTTTGAGACGAACCACCTGCTTTCCCTCATGGGCCAGCTTGACGATGAACTGATTGAGTTCTGACTGCGGCAAGCTGTGTTGGTGGCGTTTTTTGCCAACGTAGATGGCCTCGGCATCTTTTGGAAACAGTGCCCGAATGGGGTCACTGACTAAGTTGTCATAGAGGATGACGTCGGCGTCTTGAATGCGGCGAAATGCCTTCATTGTCAGCAGCTCAGGATCTCCTGGGCCGGCGCCGACGATGGCCACTTGGTAGGCATTGGACATGGCATCTCCCTAAACATGAGGTTGGTAATGTGTTGATACCAACTAAGGGCAAGAGGGGTGCCAAGGGTCGATAATCTTTGTTTATAGTTCTTGTTATTCATTTAAAAACAGGTGTTTAACTAGGTTATTCTCCAAGGTTGATGCCTTAGGCCATAACTTGGGGTGAAGCAATGACCATCGGTTTTGCACCTAAATAAGGCAGTTATGCACCAAGTTTGGGAATTTATGCGTTATTGTTGGTTTTTTATGCTTGCCTAGGAGAGAGTACTTTTCAGTAAGTTGATGTTTTACATCGTTATTGATTGCTAATGCTTTCGTTGGCCTTACAGTTGCTTAGTGATTGCCTAACGGATTGAAAAGTGGCGGTAACAAGGAATTTGGATGGCAACGAGCATAAACACGACCTGCCCCTATTGCGGCGTTGGCTGTGGTGTAACGGCCCAAATCGATGAGGGTAATGTCAGTGTTGCGGGAGACAGGTTACACCCGGTTAATCGAGGCAAGCTGTGCTCTAAAGGGCTGAGGCTGGCGGATACCTTGTCTGCTACGGGGCGATTGCTTTACCCCTCAATTGGCGGCCAACGGCAAAGCTGGTCGAAAACCACCGCTTACATCGCCCACCAGCTAAACACTATCAAACAGAAGCATGGTGCTGACGCCATCGGTTTTTATCTTTCTGGCCAGTTGCTTACCGAAGATTATTATGTCGCTAACAAGCTGATGAAGGGGTTCATCGGTAGCGCCAATGTGGACACCAACTCTCGACTTTGCATGGCCTCGGCGGTGGCCGCCCACAAGCGGGCGTTTGGTGAAGATCTGGTTCCCGGCTGTTTTGATGACTTGGAGCAGGCCCAGCTTGTGGTGCTTGCTGGCTCTAATATGGCTTGGTGCCATCCGATCTTGTTTCAGCGGTTGTTGGCGGCTCGAGAAAAAGATCCCAATAAACGCCTAGTTGTGATCGATCCTCGAGCTACGGTAACGGCTCAAGAGGCGGATCTGCATCTGCCCATAAAACCAGGAACCGATCTGGCGCTGTTTCATGGATTAAGTCGTTACCTTATCCAGCGGGGAGCGGTAAATCCTGTTCGGGTTAGTTCCCAATTTGCCAAAGAAATTGAGCGCTACTCCATTGAATATGTCGCTAACGTGACAGAAGTTTCCATTTCCAGCTTAACGCGTTTTTACCAATGGTTTGCCCAAACTGAAAACGTGGTATCTGGGTTTTCCATGGGCATCAATCAATCGTTAAATGGCACCGATCAGGCCAACGCCATCATCAATTGCCATTGGCTAACGGAGCGCTTGGGCAAGCCGGGCATGGGACCGTTATCGTTAACCGGTCAGCCAAACGCCATGGGCGGCCGAGAGGTGGGCGGATTAGCCAATACTCTCGCTGGGCACTTGGAGTTTGGCTGTCCGTCGTCCCATCAAGCTTTGCAGGAGTTTTGGCAGGCACCAAATATGGCTGTGACGCCGGGTTTAAAAGCGGTTGAGATGTTTGAAGCCATGGCCAATGGTGACATCAAAGCGGTGTGGATCATGGGCACCAACCCCATGGTGAGTTTGCCAGAGTCCGATTTGGTGAAGCGGGCGCTGCAAACCTGCCCACTGGTGATTGTGAGCGATTGCATGGCCGGTACAGACACTCAGGCTTTTGCGGATGTGTTGCTGCCTGCGCTGCCTTGGGGGGAGAAGTCAGGAACCGTGACTAACTCGGAGCGGCGCTTGTCGCGGCAAAGGCCATTGCAGCCAGGTAAGGGCGAAGCCAAAGCCGATTGGTGGGCACTGTGTCAGGTGGCTAAAGCCATGGGGTTTGCAACAGGGTTTGATTACCTGAATGAGGTAGAGATCTTCCGCGAACATGCGGCGTTATCTGGAATAAATGCAGCAAATGGCGGGCAATTTGATATTTCTGGGCTGCAGCAGATAACCGACGCCCAGTATCAAAAGTTACCCGCAATACAGTGGCCACAGCGGGGGCAAAATCTGGTAGTTAACCCCCAGCGTATCGAACTATCGCAGCTGCAGCGAGGAGCTGGGCTAGTGATGAGTCACGGTATTGCCACGCTTTCTCAGGCGACTGAAACCAATAACACACGCTGGCTGATCAATTCCGGTCGCAGCCGCGACCAGTGGCACACCATGACTCGAACGGGTTTGTCTTCGCGGCTATGGCGCCATCAGCCTGTGCCTCAAGTTTGTGTGCATCCCCAAGATTTGCGTCGCCTGAATGCTCGTGACGATGACCTGCTCTTCATCGGCGACCATAAGGTATTGGCGGTGGCAAAATCCGATGACAGCCTGCGCATAGGAGAGCTGTTTATGCCGATGCATTGGAGCGAACAGTTTGCTCAATCCTCAAGGGTGAATGGCGTGACTGAGGCTCGAGTGGATTCGGTATCCGGTCAGCCAGGCTTTAAGCAGGCAATTGCTACAGTGAGCCGAGTTGAGGTGCGTTATTGGTGCCAGATACTGCTTCCGCCTCAGCAAATGCCGGAACTCAGTTGGCCGCTGTGGCAGGTTTATACGCCTTCTAGCCAAGGGTTAATGGTGTGGCTGGCGACGGATCTTAAGCTCAATGAGTTGGAGCTGAGATTGCAAAAGCTAATGGGAGAATTTAACTTGGGCGCACCGTCGGTGAGTCAGCGACTTCCTGTGGGGATACGCCAAGCCCATTTTGAACAGCAACAGTTGAAGGCAGCGGCTTTTGTGGCTGCTGAGCGCTATCAACTTCCCGGCGATTATTTGATGCAGGCAGCTGAAAGTACCTGTGATACTTCGTTGTTTAGGCAGTTATTTATGACTCAATCTCAATCGGCTCAGCTTTTGTGTAGCTGTTTACAGATCAGTGAGCAGCAGGTGGATCTTGCTATTGAAGCCGGCGCACAGACGCCGGATCAGGTGGCCGATGCCTGTGGGGCGGGTACTGGTTGTGGCTCTTGTCGGTTTGAAATCAGTCAACGTTGCCAACGTCATTCGGATCAGGTTCAACAGCATTCCCTTGCGAAATCGAATATGTAGATTACTACGACCTATTTTGTTCGCTTTTTCTTTTTCTTACCTTCGATTAATCTAACCTCAATCCATCGCAAACAGCGATTACAAAGTTGAAGGTTAAGGTTATGACAACGAATTTTATCGGATTGCCAAAAGAAGGCGCAGCGCAGCTGGCTAACGAATTGAATGACTTGTTAGCCAACTATCAGATTCTTTACATGAACGTACGTGGTTTCCACTGGAACGTGACCGGCAGTGATTTCTTTGAACTGCACGCTAAGTTTGAAGAGGTTTACGACCAGCTGCTTATCAAGGTTGATGAGATTGCTGAGCGTGTACTTACTCTGGGTCACCAACCGCTGCACAGCTTCAGCGAATACCTGATGCACAGCACCATTGAAGAAGCCGTAGACGTACGTGATGGCGGCCAAGGAGTGGACCATCTGCTAGCTGGCTATCAGGTTCTGTTGACCAAGCAACGACGCATTCTAAGTGATGCTGCCAATTTCGGTGACGAAGGTACCGCAGCATTGATGAGTGACTACGTATCTCAGCAAGAGAAAGAGAGCTGGATGCTGGCGGCTTACCGAAGCCGCAGTCACAACTAAAACCAATTTCTCATTTTCATCATCATCTCCAAGAGTTAAAGAGGGCCCTTCAGCAGGCCCTCTTTTTTTGCTTTTTATTCAAGATACAAACGGATACAAACTTTCTAGCCCTCATTTGGTTAACTCTGTGCAACAAAAATCACACAGAGACTCAACCATGAAAATCAAATTCTTAGCCCTGTTGGCGGTCGCTACAATGCTGCAAGCTTGCTCGGGGAGCGGTGGCAGCAACAACAGCGTTAGCGAACCTAAAGAAGTGCACGGCATTCAGCCGGATAAGGTTGCCGAGTATGTTGAGCGGTTTAAGACGTTGAATGCCCAAATTAAGCTGATCCTAGACGGCAAAGAGTCTGCTGTTGAGTTTCTCGACATGGATGACGAAGACAAGCAGGTGTACGTCAAATTTAACCAAGGGGTACTGATCTTTGGCTTTGACATGGATAAGGAGCAACCGATCGCTTCTGACTTTACCATTTTCAAAGGTGACACGTCTGATATCGAAGCCCTGCTTAAAAAGCCGTCTCAGGTATTACTGCATAAAGAGATGACGTTGACCCGCAGCGGTGACAACTTCGAGTTTGACGGCATGTTGGAGGACAAAGACACCACCGGTTTGTTCCCAGTGAAATTTGTTCTCAATGAATCCCTTTTTGGGGCCGGTAATGCCAGCTTTGAATTGTCGAAAAACAAACAGAGTGTCTTGGTCAGTGGGGCGCTGGGTACCTCTAGCTACGTAAAACTGAAACAGCTTTTGGATAATAACCCAAGCCTAAAAACCTTAGTGTTGGTTAATGTGGAAGGCTCGGTGAATGACGACATCAATATGCATACTGGCCGCTTAGTACGTAACGCCCAGATGACCACTGAGATTCGAGATGGTGGCGAAGCCTACTCCGGTGGTGTTGACCTATTTGCCGCGGGATACCGCCGTGTCTATCACGATGGTGCCAAGTTGGGGGTTCACTCTTGGTGCTGTAAAGATGGCAAAGACGCTGGTCAGCTCAGCAAGACTGATCCTGCACACGGTGCCCAGCTTACCTTTTTCCGCGAGATGCTAGGCAAAACCCTTGGGCCAGATTTTTACTTCTACACCATTCAAGCGGCTCCCGCTGCGGGCATCCATGTGATGACTAAGTCTGAGGTGGATAAGTACCTGTTGGTCGGCCAGTAATTGCGTTTCCCAACCAGAGAGCCGAGCTGGGCAGTTCCAGCTCGGTTTGTTTGCATTATTCCGCCATTACCTTATCAAGTTGCTGATACAGCTCAACTTTACGCGCATTGCTGGTGAAGGTGGCGTCGATGGCGTTGGCAGTCAATTGCCACCACTGCTCCTTGGTGAGATCCAGAGCATTTTGTACGTTGAGGTAGTTCTCAAGCATGTAACCGCCAAAATAGGCGGGATCATCGGAATTCAGCGTGACTTTTAGGCCTCGTTCTAGCAAGGCTTTCAGGTTGTGCTGCTCCATCTTTTCAAACACCTTTAGGCGCACGTTGGAGTTAGGGCACACGGTTAACGGGATCTTGGTTTCCACCAGATGAGCCATCAGCTCCGGATCTTGAGTGCAATTAACTCCATGATCGATGCGTTCCACATTAAGCAGATTGAGTGCGTCCCAGATGTACTGAGCCGGCCCCTCTTCGCCAGCATGAGCCACTAGGCGATAGCCCTGTGCTTTGGCGGCGGCGAAAGCATTTTTGAATTTCTCTGGAGGGTGGCCTACTTCTGAGGAATCCAAGCCGATACCGGTGATCCGATCTTTGAATGGCTTCGCTTGCTCTAGGGTAGTGAGCGCCGCGTCTTCACTTAAATGGCGCAAGAAGCACAGGATCAGTTCATAGCTGATGCCAAACTCATGCTTGCCTTGCTCAAAAGCATTGTGAAGGCCGTTAAACATCACTTCGAAAGGGATGCCGCGATCAGTATGGGTTTGAGGATCGAAGAAGATCTCAACGTGCTGAACATGTTGCTGCTGGCACTTTTTCAGATAGGCCATGGCCAAATCGAAAAAGTCTTGTTCGGTTTGAAGGACGTTAGCGCCCTGATAGTACAGATCGAGAAACGACTGCAGGTTGCTGAAGTTGTAGGCCTGCTTTAACGCATCGACGGAGTCGTAGGGCAGGGTGATGTTGTTCCGCTGTGCAAGAGCAAACATCAACTCAGGCTCTAGGGACCCCTCAATGTGCATGTGCAGCTCGACTTTGGGGAGCTGTTTTAGAAAGGATGTAGTGACGGTCATGGCATAGTCTCGCGGTTTTATTATTGGTGAATCATGCCTAGGGTCTGTTTGTTTTTGGTTGTTATCTGAATTATACAAACGATTAAATTCAGACCCAGAACAATCAATGCGTAGCGAAAAATGAGCAAAAAAGGTCAGCAGACCCAACTAAATTGTAGCCGAAGTTGATGATAACTTACTGGATTAAAATGTAATCCTTCCTAACTGGTAATCACCCCAATTGCTCTCTGTTACTAAGGTGAATTTGCGTGAGATTGGGCATCGCCTTCGTGAGTTTACGCTTGTCAGGTTTCCTTCCTACGTGAGCTTGCGTGAACAAAGATAACCTTGTGTGAGCGTGAATCGCACCAATTCTAAGCGCCTCTATTATCAAGTCATCGGTACTTTCCAAGGATGGCTATGAGCACTCTTTTTCGACAGCAAGCAGTGGAAGCTCAGAAGCAGCGATTGTTTGGCAGCATCTCATTGGCTCAGCCTCTCTCTTTGCATCTGTGCGTAGCGGTGATTTTGACCCTAGTGGCACTGGTGGTGCTGTTTCTGTTTATCTCTGAATATACCCGTAAAGAGACAGTTCGAGGCTTTCTGGTACCTGAGCAAGGATTGTTAAAAACCTACGCGCCTCGTTCTGGGGTGATCGAGGTGCTGCATGTTAGAGAGGGGGAGTTGGTCAGCAAGGGCCAACCTTTGGTTACTCTGGTGCTTCGGCAAGGAACCAGCAGCGGTTCTGAATTGGGGGAGGTGTTGGTTGCTCAATACCGGCTGCAGCTTCAGGCACTGGAAGATGAGCGTCGAACCAATCGTTTGATGAAGCAGCAGGAGCTGAAGCGGCTCAAGCAAGCCATCGTTGATATTGACGCCCAGATTGCTAACTACCTGGAGGTCACGGATACCGTTTCCGACAAGCTTGAACTTCAGCAACATCACTTATCCCAGCAACAACAATTGCACCGCGATGGTTATCTCTCCCGTGGAGAGCTTCAAGATCAGCAGCAGCGGTTGTTGTCGGTAAAGCAGGAGCAGCAAGGTGCCCTAGCGCAGTTGTTGTCACTTAAAGCGGAACGCAATCGGTTGTTGGCTGAGCAGGCATTGCTACCCAGTCAATTTGCACTTAAACGAAATGAAAATGCGAGGGTGGCCGCGGAGCTTTCCCGATTGATTCAGGAGACTGAGACAAACTATCGCTATGTTATTGAAGCGCAAAGCGATGGCGTTGTATCTGCGATTCCTGTGGTGGAAGGGGAGTTTATCGCCAACCATCGACCATTGCTTACCTTGCTGCCTAGAGATGCGGTGATGGTGGCAGAACTGTTGTTGCCCACTCGCACCTCAGGGTTTGTGAAGCTGGGTGACGAGGCTAGGCTGCGATTCGATGCGTTTCCTCATCAACGTTTTGGGGCGCTTCGAAGTGAGATCATTCGTGTTGATAAATCTCTGATTGAAGATGGCGAGGCAGATTTACCGTTTCCGCTAGAAGAGCCTGTTTATCGGGTGCGTACTCGGCTCGACGCCCAAGTGGTGCACGCCTATGGCGAAGCCTTTCCTCTGCGTAGCGGCATGTTGTTTGAAGCCGATATTATTCTTGACCGCCGCTCTCTTATCGATTGGCTACTCGACCCTATCTACAGCTTAAAAGGGAGGGTTGGCTAATGGCGTCTCATAAACCTCAACCGATTACTTCGTTATTGGAATATTCAGGTAGCACTCGAGTGCCGTTGGTGATGCAGGCAGAGATGGCTGAATGTGGACTGGCCTGTATCGCCATGATCTCCAGTTACCATGGCCTAAAGCTCGACATGGCCTCCATGCGTAAGCGCTATCGCGCGGCCATGAAGGGGATGAATCTCCAGCAGATGATTGAGCTCGCCGATGGTTTGAATCTGGCGACACGAGCGCTTAAATGCCCACTTGAGGAGGTGGGCAAGTTACAGCTTCCTTGTGTACTGCATTGGGACATGAACCACTTCGTGGTGCTAACCGGTGTGACGAAGCATCGCATTAGCGTTAACGACCCTGGTATGGGTAAGCGCCAATTAACTTTGAAAGAGTTTGCCGAACACTTTACCGGAATTGCTCTTGAGCTAACGCCAGCAAAAGGGTTTCAGCGCCGAGACCAACGCAGCCAGATGAAGCTGTCACAACTGTGGAGTTCGATGACTGGATTTGGCCGTGCTTTGGTGTCGTTAACCGTGCTGTCTGTATTGCTACAACTGTTTGCACTTGCAACCCCATATTACATGCAGTGGGTGGTGGATGAGGTGCTGATAAGCCAAGACCAACCCCTGCTCACGGTATTGGCCATTGGGTTTGGCTTGTTAGTGCTTATTAACGTTATTACCAGCTGCTCCCGCAGTTGGTTGGTGCTGAGAGTGTCCAGTTCACTAAACCTGCAGATGGGTGCCAATCTGCTGAGGCACCTACTGCGCTTACCGATGAGCTTCTTCGAAAAGCGCCATGTGGGTGACATTGTGTCGCGGTTTGGTTCCTTGTCGGAGGTCAGAGAGCGGCTGACCACTGGCGTTGTGGAAACTTTTGTTGATGGAGTGATGGCGCTGGCGGTGCTTGCCATGATGTTACTCTACAGCATCAAGCTTACCGTAGTGGTATTGGTTGCTGTTGGGCTCTACACCGTGCTGCGATTAGCGCTTTATCGGCCGCTGCAAAGAGCGACAGAGGAGTCGATTCAGGCATCGGCAAAAGAGCAGACCAACTTCCTCGAGAACATTCGAGGCATTCAGACCATCAAGCTGTTTACCCGAGAGTCACAGCGACAGGGGATCTGGCAAAACCGATTCGCCGACGTCATCAACGCCGATATACGTTTGGGTAAGCTCAACATCAGCTTTGAAGCGATGAACAAACTGCTGTTCGGTATAGAGAATGTGCTGGTTGTTTTCTTTGCCGCGGCCTTGGTGATGGCTGGCGATCTGAGCGTGGGTATGATGCTTGCCTTTATGGCTTACAAGAACATGCTTACCGAGCGGCTTGCCAATTTGGTTGAACAGCTCATCTTGTTCCGCATGTTGCGCTTACACCTAGACCGCATCTCAGACATCGCCCTACATGAGCAGGAAGGGCATCGCGACGGTGGGCACCTTTTGCCTCAGATTCACGGTCATTTGAAACTGGAAAGAGTTTGCTTTCGTTACAGTGAT
Source organism: Ferrimonas aestuarii (assembly GCF_005116665.1). Taxonomy (GTDB): domain Bacteria; phylum Pseudomonadota; class Gammaproteobacteria; order Enterobacterales; family Shewanellaceae; genus Ferrimonas; species Ferrimonas aestuarii. Next base: position 92,369 of record NZ_SWCJ01000017.1, read on the forward strand.
GATGACCCTCTGGTGATCGATAACCTATCTCTTGAGGTTCATCCGGGGGAATCCATTGCCATCACTGGTCCCTCGGGTTGTGGCAAATCGACTCTGATGAAGTTGATGCTTGGGCTGCTGACTCCAACCTCAGGAAGGGTCTTGCTTGATGGCGTAGACATTACCCATATCGGCTTGATCCAATACCGCAAACAGATTGCTGCAGTGATGCAGGATGACACGCTGTTGTCAGGATCCGTGGCTGACAACATCACCTTTTTTGATCCCGAACCCAATTATCCTCGAATGCAGCAATGTGCCCAATTGGCTGCCATTGAGCAGGGTATCGCGAGATTGTCGATGCATTACAATGCTTTGGTTGGCGATATGGGCAATCAGTTTTCAGGCGGCCAGATTCAGCGATTGCTGCTAGCTCGAGCCCTATATCAGCAACCATCGATACTATTTTTGGATGAAGCCACCAGTCATCTTGATATCGATAAAGAGCGGCTTATCTCTAACAGTGTCGCGGCACTTTCGATGACCCGAATTATTATTGCTCATCGACGAGAAACCATTGCCAGTTGCGATAGAGAATACTCATTACTCACACCAAATCGAGAAGTTGACCAGCAAGGAGGTGAAATACTTAAGGAAGAGTATGCAATTAATTAAGGTTATCTATTTTCATATCATCAGTAAATGGGGTTTTTGATATGCGTGAACTAAGTTTGAATGAAGTGAAAAGTGTGAATGGTGGCATTGTTTCATTATTCTGGATAGGTTACGGGGCATATAGAGCTTATAAAGCCTATAAATTAGTAAGGACCGTTACTCAATACGCCGCTGCTGGAGCTGCATTAGGCGCTCTTAAAGAGCATGAGAATGGGAGCTGATATGAAAGAGTTAAGTTATGAAGATTTGCGTGAAGTTCAAGGTGGATTTGTTCAAATTTTAGCTGGCGTTATTGCCGTGTATTATGGAGAGAAAGCTGGTAGTTGGTTGTATAAGAAGATTTTTGGGTAGTATAAATAATGTGTCAGCAATTGCTGACACATTTTTATTTGGAGGTGTATATGGAATTGAGGAATAAATGTCCAAATTGTAATATGAAGCTTGGGCTTGAAATAACATCAAAATTAATATTTAATGATGTTATTGAATGTCCGCGTTGCAGATATATGATGCAGCCTAGCGTCAAGTCCGGACTATTGTTTCCTTTGCTTTTAACCCCAATAGTATATTTCTTTTTCTATAAGTCATTTAATAATTATTTCGGAGAGTTTAGCGCTTCGGCCTTAGTTATTATGCTTACCATATTTTTATGCCGGTTTCTTAATCCATGGGCAAGCCTCGTTGCGCACGACAAAGATGAGCTTATTTAGCTTAGTAATTAAAAGATCCTTGAAACAACCAAGTAGGCTGCTCAATGAAACCGACGCATCGTTTTAGTGTCTGAAGCCCAGTAAAGGCCTACAATAGCTAGGCTAACGTACTATTGGACAACGTAAATGAACGACGAACTCGACAATCAACCCTCCTCTAAGATAACCATCACCCAACTCGTCTTCCTGCTGATCTGCATGCTGGCGTTTGGCGCGATGTATTGGTCGTGGCAATACTCAGATAGCCACCCAAGCACCGAAGATGCGTATGTTCGGGCTAAAATTCTCTCCGTTGCGCCTCAGGTTCAAGGCCAGATCGTCTCTGTTGAAGTTAAGGACTTCCAAAAAATCAACAAAGGGGATTTGTTGCTGAAGATTGACCAGCGCCCTTATCTGTTAGCTGTTAAACAAGCGGAAGCAGCCTATCAGTTGGCGGTGCAGCAACACGATGTGGCTGACAAGCAGGTAACGGAAGCCGTTGCTGGTCTGGACGCTGCCCGTTCAAATTTGACGGAAGCCCAAGCGGAATTTAAGCGAACCGATGCCCTAGTGAAGCAAAAGCTGGCCTCTGCACAGGACTTGGATCAGGTTAAGAACAAACTCGCCAACGCTCAAGCTAGCTTAGAGCAGGCGCGGGCCTCAGTAGAGAAAGCCATCGCCAATCGAGGCCAAGAGGGCGCAGAGGCAGCCGTCGTTCAGCAAGCGGCCGCTCAGTTGGCGCAGGCTGAGCTTAACCTCAGCTACACCGAAATCACCTCGCCAGTGGATGGCTTAGCCGGTGAAATTGGGGCTCATAAAGGCTCGATCGTGTCTATCGGCCAGACCCTGTTTCCGGTGATCATCAAAGACAGTTACTGGGTGCGAGCTAACTTTAAAGAGACGGATCTTACCTACATTAAACCTGGTCAGATTGCCGAAGTGCGAATCGACATGTATCCGGATATCACGTGGCAGGCAACGGTTGAGCAGTTGTCGCCAGCCAGTGGCACCGCGTTCTCCTTAATGCCACCGGAAAATGCCACCGGTAACTGGGTGAAAATCAAACAGCGCTTCCCAGTGCGCTTAAGTTTGGTGGTGCCGGATGATGCCCCTCAGCTGCGTGTCGGTGCCAGTGTTGAGGTGACTGTAGATTTAAAAAGTAACTACCGATGAACACTGCCATTCCTGCCGATAAGCGGGGAGTTGCCACCGTCGCCATCATGCTGTCAGCCATCATGGTGCTGATTGATATGACGGTGGCCAACGTGTCGCTGTCGCACATGATGGGGGCGCTCGGGGCTACGGCGGATCAGGTCACCTGGGTGCTGACCGGCTACAGCATGGCGGAAGCGATCTTTATCCCGATGACCAGTTTCTGGGTGTCGAGATTTGGCGAACGCAGGGTGATGCTGGTTGCGGTGATCGGCTTTGTGTTTGCCAGTGCCCTGTGTGGACAGGCGCAATCTTTAGAAGAGATGGTGCTGTTTCGAATTGTCCAAGGCGCCTTTGGCGCTTCGGTGATTCCATTGGCGCAGTCGATGTTGGTGCAGATCTACCCGTCGGAGCAGAAAGGCAAAGCGATGGCGATTTTCTCCATCGGCATTCTGCTGGGGCCAATCCTTGGCCCTGTGGTGGGCGGCGTGATCACCGATAACATCAACTGGCGCTGGATCTTCTACGTCAATCTGCCATTCGGCCTAGTGTGTACAGCGCTTATCTATCGCTACATTCACATCTGTAACAAGACCAAGCCTAATTTTGACTGGTGGATCATTGGTTACATGGCGTTGGGTGTCGGGGCCCTTCAGTTTGTGTTGGATAAGGGCAATGACGAGGATTGGATTAATTCTCGGGTGATCCAAACGGCGATTTTGCTGGCCATCATGGGTCTGATTATGTGGTTCTACCGCAGTTGGCGCACCAAAAGCCCAATTGCACCGTTATGGCTGCTAAAAGATCGTAATTTGATGGTATCGTCGCTGATGATCGCCGTTGTATCGATGGCGATGTTTGGCCTGACCACTCAGCAGCCGATGTTGCTCGAAAGTCTGCTGAATTACCCAGTGTCGACTACGGGAATGTTAATGGCGCCCCGAGGCTTAGCGTCGGCGGCCATGCTGATTTTGGTAATTAAGCTCAATCCGCAGTTTGACCCTAGATTGAAGATTGTCTTTGGCTTGTCTTGCATTGGTTTGGGCAGCTATTTGATGACCCGCTACTCGCTGGAGATTGATGTCTTTTGGATTGTGATGCCAAGTATGATCCAAGGTGTTGGCTTGGGGTTAACCTTCTCCACGTTATCAACCTTAGCCTATCTGACTTTGCCGCAAGACCACTCCGTCGCCGGAGCCAGTATCTTCAACCTGTTCCGTACCATAGGCAGTGCATTTGGCATATCCATTGCCACAACCTATCAATATCGAGACGGCCAACAGCAGTGGCATGCGCTGAGCGAAGGCATTAACCCATACAGCCAAAACCTTAGGGATTGGGCTCACTCTCAGGGGCTATCCATCACCGATCCATTAGCATTGGAACAGTACCAGTCTATGCTGCATCAGCAGTCACAGATGGTGGCCTTCGTGCACACCTTCCAGCTAATTGGAGTGATGTTTGTTGTGATGATGCCGATGCTGCTGTTCATTCGCTCTAGGCAGTAATCACGTACCGAGAAAAACTAAAAAGCCGCTATTACAGCGGCTTTTGTCGTTATGCCTTACAAATGGGCATTACTCGATGTTCTGGATCTTAATATTGATTATACTGCTGCCGTCCTATTTAAGAGGCACCTAAGGCTGTTTGCGTAGATCGCTTGTCTAAATTACTACCCACTTTGCTACCCAATTAGGTAAGCCTGGACGGCCTTTGAATATGCCGGCCGCCCAGACGTCCATTGTTGTCAGGCTTGAAACTCATATTTGTCAGCTAGACCTTCAGCCGTCATCGATACTGTGATTGCATCGTGTGGAATCAATGCATAGCGCCACTGCTTGCCGCCAGACTCTTTAGCGTGTGCATTTGCATAAGAGCACCAGCGAGCCGCTGCACGAGCTTTCGCTACAACATCTGGAGATTCCACTTCAGAGGCTTTTTTAGGCTCTAGCAGAAGGAACTCCTTTTTAGTTTCAACGACAAAGTCAGGTTCGTAGTTTTGGCCATTCTGGTATTCGATTCGGAATTGACCGGTACTAGGCTTCATCCACTTTAGGACTTCAGTATCATGCTCGAGAGCTTGTGCTAACCGCAACTCACCGTCTACCGAGTCAAACTTTTGGAATGGGTAGCAACAGCGTTTGAAACCTGTGAAAACCATCTGTCTTACTTTGCTTTTCTCACCAGGAGCGAGCGCAGAATCAAAGTGTCTTGGTTGTTCGCTGCTGGCAAATGTGAAGGTTGCTGGGCGCAGGATATCAAAGCCTTTGGTTAGCTTTCCGTAGTAACCTGTAGGCGTGGTTCGCATATGCTGCCTCATCTGCGACCAGATAAAGTCAGACATTGTCTTACCAGCTGTTTTTAGTAAGCCTTCGATGTCTTGTTCGTTAAGATAGCTCTGCAGGTGCTCAACCATTTGGCCTGACAGTTTGTAGAGCAGTCCGGCATGTTCATCGTAGTCAATCTCGTCGTGGTCCATTAAGTTGCGCACAAGATAGTTTTCCAGACGCTCTTCTGATGCGCTACCGGTCTCCCATGAGATCGTATCGGACTCATCGTTTTCTAGGTTTCTAAGCAATAGAGCCTTGCTGCCAGGCTTGAGCGCAATGCGGTCCAACCCAGTTAGATCAAAGTTTTCGAAGCCGTAGTTAACATCTCGCTCGGGCAAGATCACGATTTGTGGAATATCAATAGTTAGCTCAGATAACGTGTCAGCGATGTCACCAACAATTTGCTCAATCTCATTGTCTTTTAATAACGACGGCTGAATCTTTGCTGTGACTACACCATCTGGTGTATCTGTATCTTCGGTAGTGCTGCTAGTCGCAATGTATAACTCTTTGCTGGCGTCTTGAACTTTTTTCTGGATTGTTGCTTTTACGCTCGGGTCTTTTAACTGTTGGCTGCTGTTTAAGCGTTTGGCTTCCTCGCTGACAATAGCAAGCGTCAAATCCGCAACTTTTTTCTTAGTTGCACTAACCTCTGCGCTCTCGGACTCTGCTGGGGTTTTAGTGTTGGGGGATGGGTTCCATGCTCCGGGTGCCTCTTTAACCTCATTGCCGTGCGTGAGTGTAGGTCTATTGCCTAGAGCAATGTCGGCTACTGAAGGACTGTAGATCTGCTGAGGAGCCTTCTCTGGAATTCCGTTCTCGTCATCGTCAGAACCAATATAAAGAGTCTTTTTGATGATCGATTCTTGATTGTTGGCCTGGTCAATAATCTCCTGGAATCTATCGTGAGCGATAATGGTCAAACGATCTACTGCTTCGACACCTGTTCGCTTGCCGTAAGGTAGACGCAATCCACGGCCGATGGTTTGTTCGGTTAAGATCTCAGAAGCAGAAGCTCGCAGCGGGACAATTGTATAGAGATTTGTAACATCCCAACCCTCTTTAAGCTTGTTAACGTGGATTACGATTTCAGTATGTTTGTCGTGCTCCACTTCCAAGAGGCGCTGTGTTGTTTCCTCAGACTCTTCGCCAGTTTGGTTCGAGTGAACGGTGATCACTTTGCCCTTGTAGCTTCCCTCAAAGAAGGCATCATCTTCTATCTGCTTCTTTAGCTGTTCGGCATGCACGGTATCTTGAGCGACCACCAGCATAAACGGTTTTACAGACTTAGAGCCGGTATTATTAGCAAAGCTTGCGAGCTCAGTTTTGACGTACTCATGGTGGTGGATGCCGTCTTCCAATTTGATTTGCTCAAGTCGGTCTGGAGTGTACTCACTTGCAACAAAGTCCTTGCGTGTTGCGACTGCTGGCATCTTCACATATCCGTCGTTAAGCGCTTTGGCTAACGGGTAGTGATAGATGATGTTGTTGAACTCTCGAGGACGAGCACCGACAGTCTTAGGCGTAGCTGTCAGCTCGATTCCTAAGACTGGGTTTAGATCATTCAATGCCTTTGCGCCCGCACTGGCATAGTAGCGATGCGCTTCATCCATGATCACGACCAGATCTGGCAGCTCTGCCAAGTAGTTGAAGTAAGAATCGCCGATATACTCCTGTAGCCTGCGCATTTTGGGGTCTTTGGACTTCTTAGCTCCTTTTTTGTTTTCTTTAGCGTTGATCTTGGAGATATTGAAAATATTGATGTGCGCAGCTTCTTCACCGCCAAACAGATCACCGGTCATCGTTTCAGCAACGGCATAATCGAGGCGAACGCCTCGACCATCTTCGTAGTCATCACCAGTGATGATGACTGGCGGGGTCTGTACTAGCTCTGGAATTCCTTGAAAGACATACTTTGGGCTGCCCATCAGGAAGTCACTTTTCAGCTTCTCATAGATCGTTAGGTTTGGTGCCAGAATAAAAAAGTGGCGGCTACGACCAGTTAGGTATAGCCAAGCAACCATCGCCCCCATCAAACGTGTTTTACCTACGCCAGTAGCTAGGGCAAAGCACAGCGATGGGAAATCGCGTTCAAACTTTTTCACCGTTGGGTAGCTAGAACGGATAATGTTTAACCAACTTTTGAGGTCAGGATCTTTTGTCAGCTCCAACTGCTCTAAGATATCGCACAGAATCTGCAGAGAGTCTTTCTGAGGAGTGCGTAGAGATAGCCGCGCTTTTACCTGATTGGCTATTTTTTGATGTTCTGATGCCATGTTTTTTACCTATTGGGTGCGCCTGATGACTGCGGTGAACTTGTTTCCGGCCCTATCGTCGATGAATTCGATATCTGGCCAAGCTACCAGTGCGCGACGAATGCCACTGCCAATTCCTCTAAACGACATTGCGAAGGGAGCAAACGAGGCAATGATTGGGTTCCTGTGGTTTGAATTCCCATTCACAATGTTTTCAACGGTCAGGTTATTAGGCAGGTGCCCAGGGCTAATGATCTCGATGCGATCTCTGAAGACGAACAGTCGAATGGGCGCCGAGATGAAATAGTCTCTGTGAATCAGAGCATTAGCAATTAGCTCTTCAAACACGATGGCTGGGATTTCAGGCTCACCGACAGAATTTACGCTTTGTTCATCTTGGCGGTGATGGATGTTATTGAGTACAAAACTCTTACCATTGGTCAATAGATCTGCGAGTTTTCCGCTTAGGTCTCTGCTATCGATATATTCTTGCTCAGTAATCTCTGTACCAGGAAAACAAACCGCTTTGACGATGAAAGCAGGCTTTTTCACTTGCGGGTTTCTAGCGAACATCAAAGTGCCAGAGAGGTTGAGCTTGTCATCCTTGAGCAAGTTCATTGACTCTAATACGCCGCTTAGGTCTTCTGCTGGATCCAACTCTTCTTGCAGTCGCCGTTGATAGAAATCTGCAAAGAAACCGGTATCGATGTCATTTACCGATGTATTCTCGACTGAGACCTCATCAGCATGTACCAAAGCAGCAGCTTGAAACATGCGCTGCATCTCTTCGATGGCAGTCACCGCGCGTTTGTCAGAGCCATTTTTCACCCAGATCCGCCCATCATTATCGGCACAGGGCCGAAGACCTTTTTCGACTCTGACGACGATAACCATCCCATCGGGATGTTCGACATTCTCGGAGATGATGTTGATGGGGGGGCGAACATTGTTGGTGGCTGCATCAGCGATCAACCGGTTCGCTTGCTCGAGTTCGTCGGGAGAAAGGCCTTTAACTTCATAGTCGTCAGATACGCCGACAAGCAGATAGCCGCCCTCTGTGTTATTAAAGGCAATGAGGTCTTTGGCGATTTCTTTGGCTTTGTTCAAGCGTTCCTTGAACTGGTGGTGACTGTCTTCACCACGACCAATAATTTCAATTAACCCTAATGTTTCCATGCTTCATACACCTGCTTGCGTTTTTCAAACGCCTCTTTACCACCTTCCATAATGGTGACAATGTGCTCTTGCATCGCTTTGTTGTCGATACTGCCAGATTCAGTCTGAATAATGCCGTTTGAGCCATTTTTGCCAATGTAGGCACAAGTGATGACTTGTTCGGAATCTCCCAAAACCGGAATGTTTGCATTGTGGGTTGCAAAGATGAACTGAGTTTGTGGCTTGAGCCTACGTACCAAAGTGATCACTTCGTGATAGATGGTCTGATTATCAAGGTCATCTTCAGGTTGATCGATAATTACCACATCATTGTCTTGCTGTCCCAAGATGAACAACATCAAAGCTGAAGCGCGTTGTCCCAAAGAGTGATGTTGCAAAGGCTGATTGTGGTACTCAATGAGGTACTTGTTAGGAACCTGATAGGTCAAAAGTGCTTCCAGGTTGTCTTCGAAGAACTTTGTAAACGTCTCAGCGCTATTGAGCGATTTGGTTAGTTCTTGCCAATTGTTACGCATCTCTGCAAAGTCAGCATATTGCTCTACTAATCCTTGAAGCGTGCTTCCTTGCAATCTGCTGCCTCGAAACTGCTCCTGCATGTGAGCCAGCATTGCTGTTTTGTCGATTTTGTAAGTCGCTTTGATTTGCAGCGCGTCACTCTCCTTATTGACATCGGCCAAGCGCTCTTCAATAAGTTCAAACTCAGAACGGTACAGCACTTCTAGTTGCTCAAGAGCGTCAGTGAGTGTTTGCCTCAGTTCGGCATGGCGGTCATCGCTTTTCTCTAGGAACTGGATCGCTTTGTCTGCCTGGGCTACTTGGGTCTTTAGACGTTTAAATTCATCGGTGCGAATGGAGTAGTTGCCACCCTGTTGCAATTGCTGAGCTAACTCACGCTCGATAGCTGCAAACTCTTCTTTTAGCTGACGTTTGGCGTACTGGAATTGTTCGAACTTTTGCTGAATGGCTTCAATCGCAGGGATAGTTGCCTGTTCAGCTGAGCTTAGATTATTTAGCTGAGTAACTACCTGAGCATATAGACCGGAAAACTCGGCAAAGAAGTCAGCATTTTCTTTAGATACATAAGCTTGAAGCGCGGTTAGATCCTGTTGGTGATCGGTGATTAACTCGCCTAGTGCGGTGGAAAAACCCTTTGCGCTATCAATCGCATCTCGCAGCTTGCGCTCATCCTGGTCAAAATTGAGCTGTTTTTGTAGCTTTTCTTCAACACCGTGCTCCTGGTAGAACTTGAGCTGATGTTCAGCATTCTGTTTTTTTTGTTTCCAAGCGTGCAATTGGGTGCGGTCTTGCTTCAGAGCTTTGATTTGTCGGATTGCCTCAAGCACTGCTTGGCGCTGAATTTTAACTTTTTCCTGCACAGGGGTAATTGCGTCCCCCATCAGTTTATCGATCAGGTCTTTCTCAAAGCCTTCACCTGTGCTGGACAGATCTTTCTGGCCGAAGTAGATCGGATTGCGAAGAACAGTCTCCTGAATAGCTACGCCTTGCTGTATTTGGTCGTTCATCAGTACGTCAGGTGCTTGTCCTAAGATCCGACTGACTTGGTAGGTCTGACCACGAGTACTTACAGCATCAACGATGATTTTTCCACCACTGCCGAGCTGGTGCTGCACAAGGTTCTCTTTGTACTCTTTGTCAGTCGCCTTTTTACCAAACTGTATGTTTAGCGCATAGCGTATAGCCTCTAATAGCGAGGACTTACCGCTACCTCGAATTCCGATCAACGTATTCAGCTCTGGCGAAAACTGAATGCTTGAACCACCCAGTGCGCCAGCGCCCTCAAAGCTGATTTTCCTGATATATGAATGTTTGTAAGGCTGTGGGTCTTTAGAGACACGAGCTTGGTGATCAGCAAGAGCGAATTTGATGGCGTCGAAGCTGAATTCCCCGATTTTGAGGTATGACTTTTTACCTTTACCGATCTCGCTAATCTGTTTCGGATCGCTACCCTCAACCTCTGCTGGGTACCAGTCATCAAGGTGCTGCTTTACTTTTGCGGCGCAGGGGACACCGGTTTGATTCAGTTTGTTGCGGGTGCGTACTTGTTGAAAACCTAGAGTGCGCCGCTTGAACCAAGGGTCATTGCCAAGTTCCATTAAACGGCCACCGCCAAGCTCATTCCATAGCCCACTCTTGTTTTCAACATGAGCGAAGACTAAAAAGTAGTCTTTGTGCGATTCTTCCAGCCGTCTAATCGTTTGGTTCAGAGATTCAGCGCTACGGCCATCTTCATGTTCATATTGCTCTGGAGTTTTGCCTTGAAAGGTACCAGTCAAAAAGGCGTTGATGTGATCACCACCTTCGAGCCATTCATCACTGAAGAGGACCAAAGTGTGGATACCGTTGTTACCATCACCGACAGAGAGCTCTACGCCGGGTAGTAAATGGACTTGCTGCTTTCTAGCCCGCTTGCGCAGCGCTTTGAACTCGGCGAGATCAAATTTATTGTGGTTGGTAATGGCACCCACACGGATCTCAGCTGCTGTTAGGCCATCAACATAGTCAGCAATAAAACGGTCGTCTTCACCCTGATACTTAAACTGCTTATCCTTGCGAGTGTGCAGATGGAAATCTGCACGCACCCACTCACTTCCGTGTTGGAACAAAGTGTCAGTCATCCATTTCTTCCTCTTGCTCATCTTCTTCAGGATCTGGCAATACATTCAGGGTGAAGCTGTAGTCATCGTTGTCCCATTCGCACTTGCTAAGAATTGCTTGTGGGATCTTCTTGATGGTTAGGTTTGGGAAGTCTGCCCCTTCACTCATAAAGGCTTTGCAGCAGATTAGCAGAGTACGTTCGGTACCGACTTCTTCGCTAATGCGCTTGAGTTGGTCATACGCCAGAGAGCCAGTGGTGATGTAGATAAAGTCGGTTTCAGTGCTGAAGCCGTGGTTCCAGAACTGCTGGTCGCTTGGTGCGTAGGTAAACCCCATATGTTTACACATCGCTGCCGCCAGCATATCGGCGTTATACTCTTTGTTGATGATCCAGTTGCCCCATTCATCTTTTTTGAGAAGTGAAGGTGCTAGACGAAGGTAGCGGAAGCCACCGCCACCTTGCCAGCTGACAGACTTAGAAATGCCACCTTGGTCTTCACCGGAAGCAACTTTCTTCATACGAGGCGCAACATGAGTTTCGCAATGCTCACCGAGTTCGACCATAATCCATCGACGTCCCATTTTTTGGGCGACCGCTCCAGTGGTCCCTGTGCCAGCGAACGAATCCAAAACAATATCATCTGGATTTGTTGCAATTGTTATCACACGCTGCAAGAGTTTTTCAGGTTTTGGGGTGATGAAAACTCCCCCTTCATCAGCAAAAAGCGCTTTGATTTCATTTTTCGCTTCAGCATTCTGACCAGATTCCTCATATCCCCAGATTGTTCCAGGCACAACACCTTGTTTCACCTCAGTCAAAAAAGTCTTTTTCCTTGGGGCATTGCTTCCGTCCTTACCCCACCAGACTCGATTATCTAGATCCAAGGCGTTGAAATTTTCCTTTGATACTGACCAGTATCTACCGGGAGGTGGTGTAAAGGATTTACCGGAGGGACTTTGCACTTCATAAGAGCCTTTACTGTAAAAGTTTCTGGCATGCATTGCACTGTCAATCCAGGGACCTCTACTGTCATTGTCTGGATTTTTAAAGTTTTTGTTTTGCTTCTCTGTCCTTGGAAGCTGGTTCATCTCAAACTTCTCGATGTTTTTGGCGTAAACCAATACAAAGTCATGCATAGCTGAGAAGTACTTAGCTGAATTTTTCAGCGTGTAAATCTTTTCCCAGCAAATAGTTGTTACGAAATTATTCCGCCCGAACACCTCATCCATAAGGATTTTCAAGTAGGCCATCTCATTATCGTCAATAGATATCCAGATGGAGCCTCTATCATCGAGTAGCTTATGCAATAGCTCAAGTCTGTCTCTCATTAAGGACAGCCATAATGAATGTTCTACGCCGTCATCATAGTGACCAAAAGCACTGCCAGTGTTATAGGGAGGGTCTATAAAAACGCATTTCACTTTCCCAGCATAGTCTTGCTCAAGTGCTTTAAGCGCTAGTAAGTTATCACCATGAATCAGAAGATTGTCGTGATAAACGTGAGCTCCACTTGAGCCTGCTTCGCGGTCTTCGCTCAATGCCGGTTCTGCCTTACTTGCGTGATAAGACAGGGATTCATCTTCCAGAAAAATCCGAGGTTCAAGACGAGGGCGCTTTTCTTTACCAATCCAGTTCAGTTCTAATTTCTGCTTCTTACTGCTCATTACTGTCTCTCTAATTCTGTTACTTGTGCGCTTAGTGCTCTGAAAAAACTGACCTAAGCAGTAAATTCCGGTTTGAGTACTGTCCAGCGGGCTTCGAAAATGGTCTCTAGCTGAGTATCCATCGCCAAGCGGGCTTCGATTTGCTCGAGCAAACGATCTTCCTCTTGCTCAATTTTCTTCTTTTCTTCGTGATAGTTGAGCATGACCGTGTCCCGCTCTCGTTCGAGTCGCTTAAGCTCTCTTTTTGCTGCCATTTTCTCTTGTAGCGTAGCCAACTGCCGTGATGCTTTTCTAGCTTGCTTGATCTCTTGGTCTAGTTGTTTGACTCGGATATCAAGCGCGATACGCTTGTCCTCTGCCCAGCGCTCTAACTTCTCAACCTCTTCGCCGTAATAGAGCTCGTTGTCCCGTTCAACGATGTCCATAAAGGCTTGTAGTTGATTGGCTTCATCAGACTCAAAAACGTCAGGGTTTACCACTGCTGGTGGCATGTCATTGGTGACGATAGGCATCTGTAATAGCCGTTCAACCGTTTCTGGATGAATACTATCGCCGCTGTCTGTGATTGCGGTGAGAAGAAGCTTCTCTCTCAGCTCCTCACTCGAACCAACGCTTACTTTCACAACTCTGAGGCTTCCTGTTTGACCTATCAGGTTCTTAACATCAACCCATTGGCCTTGCTGAGGTGAGTATACGAACGACAGATGCACTGTCGGCAAAGTAGCAATTTTGAGTTCGGTGACTAGGTGGGCTCCCAACCCATCACTAAGCCGGAAAAATTGCTGATCTTGGCTTTCGGCTTCTTGCCAGTTCAGGTTGTACTTTTGACCTTGCCAGCTGAAGCCACTTTCGTGTTCAAAGTAATCTTGGCCGTTATCTGCAAAAGCCATGCGCGCGAGTTGTAGTAGCTGTTGCTGAAAGTGCGATAACTGGCTGACCACTTTACCACGGCGTGTATTGAGTCGGCTAACGACGTCAGCATCGAAGTGTTCAAGCAAAGACTTGCGTGTGTCGTTCACCTTCACTTCAAGCTGGTCTTTAAGCTGTTCCTGCAGCTGGTTAAATTCGGCTTCAATTTGCTCATCGCTTCGACAGTGCTGGTAGATGTCATGGATACGGCGTTCAATATCTACACCTGACTCAATAGAGCCAAGAACTTCATCAGATGCACCAAATACGCCTTCGAATAGCTGGAATTTTTGACTAAGAAGTTCAAAGACTCGTTCGTCAGCACGGTTGCCTTTGTTGATGAAGTTGACAACGACGACATCATGTTTCTGACCGTAGCGGTGCACACGGCCAATGCGCTGCTCTACTCGCTGTGGGTTCCATGGGAGGTCGTAGTTGACCAACAATGAGCAGAATTGCAGGTTAATGCCTTCTGCACCTGCTTCGGTGCAGATCATTAATGTTGCGTCATTTCTGAACTTGTCGACCAGCGCAGCTTTCATATCAGCTGTCTTAGAGCCAGAGATTCGACTTGAGCCTTCGTGCTCAGTTAACCAGTCTTTGTAAATAGTTTTAGAAGTCGCATCATTGTTACTGCCGTTAAGCATAACAATTTCGTTGGCATAACCATTCGCCGCAAGCAGTTCGGCTAACCACGTTTGAGTTCTGACGGACTCGGTAAAGATAACAGCCTTTCTTGCGCCACCCAATTCTTGAGTTTTACTAAATGCGCGTTGTAACACCCGTATCAAAGCTTCAGCTTTAGCATTTCCCGTGATGCTGCCTGCAAGCTTCTTGAAGTCCTTTAGAAGATCAATTTCAGCTTGGAGTGCTTCGGGATCGATCAGGTCGTCATCTTCAATCGACTCTTCATCCTGATAATCCTCGAGATTGTCATAGTCCTGCAGTGCTTCCACCAAAGGTTGTTTGCGCTCTAAGCGCTCAATCATTGTTTCCAGTGTGCCTTGCACAGCATGAGTCGAAGAGGCCAGAATTTTACGTATTACTAGGGTAACAAGATGGCGTGCACCTGACTTGATAGAGAGTAAATCATCTCTTTGTAGATACTCAGATACTTCCTGATATAGCTTCTCCTCGTTCGCTGTAGGGCGGAAGTCTTCGGTCATGGAATAGCGACGGGTAAAGCTGATCCCGCCTTCTTCCTGAACTTGTCTACGCAGCGTACGGTTACACACTTTGCTCAAGCGGTGGCGCAGCAACGCCAGTTCAATTTCTTCGAGGTTTTGCTTTGCGTAGCGTGCTTTGAACGAGCCCAAGTCGCCGAAGTAATGTGGATCGATTACAGACACGAGTCCGTACAGTTCAAGGATGCTGTTTTGCAAAGGAGTTGCTGAGAGCAGGACTTTTTTTCTGCCTGTCAGAGCCGCATCGAGCTTACGAGCAGTTTTGGCACCATCCTTTTTATAGATGTTGCGCAGTTTGTGAGCTTCATCCAATACAACTAGGTCCCAAGGAACTCGAGCAAGCTCAACCTCTTTACGAGCTGCAAACTCGTATGAGCAGATACAGATGGCTGGTCTCCCAGAGCAAACTTCGATATCAAACGGGTTTGCATGGCCTTCCTTTGACGCTTGATTGAAGCTTTTTGCTTCGATGATTACTGAAGGTAATGAAAACTTCTCTTCAAGCTCTTGGCTCCACTGCTTGCGAAGTGTCGCAGGGACGATCAGTAGAAGTTTGCGGCGGCGCTCAGCCCACTTTTGAGCAAGGACTAGGCTTGCCTCGATGGTTTTCCCTAGGCCGACTTCATCCGCCAGAATAACCCCGCTTGACAGAGGTGAAGCGAGTGCGAAAAGTGCAGCTTCAACCTGGTGAGGGTTCATATCTACTTTAGCGCTGGCAATGGTTTTGGTCATTGACTCGTCAGCTTTACCCGCAAGCGTGAGAGAGTGCGCGAGCCAAGCTTTCTGATGTGGAGAAAAGTGCATTAATTCATATCTCCACCATCGCAACCTGGTGTGTTTTTCTTTGTTATTGGTTTGAAATCATGGTTATTAGCTAAAAACTCACCAACGGCCTGTCGGACCATCCAAGAAATGGATAGTCCATTCTCATCAGCCAAACGCTGCAGAGCTTGATGTTGTTCTGATGGCAGCGAAACGGTTGTTCTAACGGATTTCATATAGCGATTTCTCTATTTCATCATTGTGATGCGATCTGCATCAGTTTACATCACTACTGCTAAGCACTCTAGAACGATCGGCATAAATGGGAGGGTACACCCTCCCATTTATGTTCGTTATGCCGCTGCCATATCTCGCTGCTCGATCTTCTCTAAAATCCAGTCTTGGATTTCACTCTCCAGCCATGCCACGTTGCGCTCACCCAGAGAGACTGGCTTCGGGAAGTTTCCCTCGTTCATGTACTTGTAGACGGTGGATCGTGCCAGGCCGGTGGTGTACATGACGTCTTTCAATTTAATCAATCGCATGAGTGTATTCCTTGTGATTCTGCTCATGAGAAGAGGGCTGAGTGAAATTTTTGTCATGCCGTGCCCTAGCTAGGCCGAGCCGCTCGATTCCAGATTTTTTAAGATATATATCATCTACATGCAGATCCCTATCGTGTGTCTGTTGGGCGTTGATTTCCCGTTCCAAACTGCGCCTATCACTCGGAACGATGCAGGAGTGGCTTATGCCTATCCCGTTTATTGCCGGTTTCGTTACCGGCGTGAGCTTGTATTGCTACATCAATCAGGAGGATGACGATGGTTGTGTTCCCGATATCCGCCGCAACTAGTGCATTCGCCGCTGGTGTTGTTGCTGGTTACAACTGGGCGAAAAGCCAAGACTCGTAAATGAGAGACGGATAGAAGGAGGGCTCGTGCCCTCCTTTTTTTCGTTAGTGTGTGATGGATAGTGAAGGAGAGAACCATGCAACAAGGACCCCAACCCGTTAACCAGGTGCTTGAGCAAGCCGCTGACATTCTGATGCGGAAATACAGTCGTGATGGCGTGTTCGAAAATCCCAATGCGGTTAAGGATTACCTGAAGGTGAAGTTCGGCCAGTTTGATCGTGAGGTCTTCGGTGTAATGCTGCTGGATACCCAGAATCGTTTGATGAAACTGGAGCTGCTGTTCTGGGGCACCATCAATGCAGCGAGCGTGTACCCGCGTGAAGTGGTTAAAGCAGTATTGCTGGCTAATGCTGCCGGTGTGGTGCTGTGCCACAACCATCCCTCTGGTGTGGCGGAGCCGTCACAGGCTGATAGGGCGATCACCGGAAAACTGTCTTCAGCCTTGGCGCTGATCGACGTACCGGTGCTCGACCACATTGTGGTTGGTGAGCAGACCGTTTCGTTCGCTGAACGAGGCTGGCTCTAATCGTTTTCTCTAACTTCCCATTTTGGCCTTTTGGGAAGTTACCAAGCCCATGAAACCGGGCTTTTGTAATCTCCAGGCCTTCGAACTTCTCAAAATCCCCATTTCAATCGAAAAAAGGAAGCTGCGTATGGCAGAGGTCCATGCTGTGAAAGATCCCGATACCATTCGTTTGATTAGCCATTTGCTTAGCCGTAATCACAGCCAACAGATGGCGGATGTATGGAACATCGGGTTGAACCTGGCGCTGCGGATCTCTGATCTGCTCGCTATCAAGTTCAGCGATATCCAGGATGGCCGGTTACAACTTAAGGAGCAGAAGACCGGTAAGCTAGCGAGTATTCCCCTAAACCCCAAAGCGCTTCAGATCATCGAGCGCATTCGCAAGGAACATCCTGAACATATCTATTTGTTTCAATCCTATCGTAATCGCCAATCCCACAAGCGTGCACCACATCCATTGTCTCGGCGTGCCGTAGGGCAAGCGTTCGAGTTGGTTAGCGAAGAGGTGAAGCTGCCATTGGGTACTCACTCCATGCGTAAGACCCGTGGCTATCACCTTTACCAATCAACCAAGGACATTGCCCGAGTCATGAAGATGCTCAGGCACAGTTCAGAGGGGGTAACTCTACGCTATATCGGGATCACCCAGGATGAGGTTGACCAAGACTTCAAGGAGCTTGAGCTATGACAACGACAGTCACCCAACCGTTAAGACTATTGAAACTTAAACAAGTGATGGCAATGACTGGTCTAGCCCGTTCGACGGTGTACAAGTATTTTTCATGCCAGCAATTCCCAAAGCCGGTTCAACTTGGGGCACGCAACGTCGCATGGGTAGAGCAAGAGATACAGGACTGGATAGCTCAAAAGATTGCATTACGCGATCAATTGAGCCATCCAGAGTAATGACAGCTATGGGGTTAGCGCCCCATTTTTTTGGTTCATCGCGGATCTCCGGGGAATGCTGATTTTATCTTCAAGAAAAAGTACTCAGTGTCCCGGTAGCCGTAAGCCATGCGCTTAATCAATTTGATTTTGTTGTTCATCCCCTCGAGCCGGCAGGTA
>NZ_SWCJ01000018.1 GCF_005116665.1 Ferrimonas aestuarii
TGTCCGAGTGGCTGCCAAGATGTAGCAAAGAGTCACGCACAGCGTGCGACTCAGCCACCAATCAGCGAGTTAGATTCAGGCTCGTAAAATAATGGATCAGATATCTGGTTAGGTGTCCGAGTGGCTGAAGGAGCACGCCTGGAAAGTGTGTATACGGCAACGTATCGAGAGTTCGAATCTCTCCCTAACCGCCATATAGCAAAAAGCCCCTGCGCGAAGCGTAGGGGTTTTTTGTTATATGCGTTGTGGAGAATTTGGTTTGAACTCTTCAGTTCGCAACGCAGCGACGAAGGAGCAAGTAACGCCGAAGGCGGTAATCTCTCCAAGCGGCTTGCCGCTTGAGTTGAAATCCTAGTGAACTTGATGCCTGCACAACGTATCGAGAGTTCACTAATACCAAGTCTGGCTCCCCGCCATATATGAGCCGAATGCAACGCATCATCGAGGCGTTAAAATCTAGGACTCTGGCCCCTGACGTGCGCCAGGGAAACGGTGGTAAGCCCAATAGAGGGATTAAGTTTGCCGCTTGAGTTGAGATCCTAGTGAACTTGATGCCTGCACAACGTATCGAGAGTTCACTAATACCAAGTCTGGCTCCCCGCCATATATGAGCCGAATGCAACGCATCATCGAGGCGTTAAAATCTAGGACTCTGGACCCTGACGTGCGTCAGAGAAACGGTGGTAAGCCCAATATAGGGATTAAGGTTGCCGCTCGAGTTGAAAGCCTAGCGAACTTGATGCCTGCACAGCGTATCGAGAGTTCACTAATACCAAGTCTGGCCCCGCCATACATAAGCCAAACTCAGCGCATCATCAAGGCGTTAAAATCGAGGACTCTGGACCCTGACGTGCGTCAGGGAATATGTGGCGATCCAATAAAGACTAGGCTTGGCGCAATCACCCTCTAGCCATTACCGGTAATTTTAGTGCGTAAGCCCATGGGCTATTGGGCATCATCCACCACGTGAAACGCTTTAAGAAAATCATTGCGGCTGTTGGCTTCAAATCGTAGGTGACCGTGAGCATTCATCGGCCGAGAGGGCTCGCTGAAAGCGGGCATGATATAGCCCCAGCTTGAATTCCGAGCAAAGCAGATTACGTAATCCACATTGGAATGGTGCCAGCGGTTTTTCAAGGTCTGGTTTTCACCGCAAGCGTCAATGGTTTTAATTTGGATTCGAAAGTAGTTAGGACCATCTGAAATCAAGATGTCGGTTTGATGGCCATTATCCAGTACCGGTGTAAACACCTGCCAGCCATCGTACATCAGCCAACTGATCACCATACTCTCATAACTCATGTTCTTGAGCGTTTGGTGGGTCTCTTTGGTGGTTTGGGTTAAGCGTCTGGGCATATCGGCTCCGGCAGTGAAAACTGGCAAACGGTCAAATCGACCGCTTGCCATCAAGTGTAGCGCTTACGCCAGATACCCCCCATCGACGGGCAACTCCACCCCAGTGATGTACGCAGACGCCTCTGATGCCAGAAACAGAAACGCGGGTGCAATCTCTTCTGGCTGAGCCGTTCGACCTTGAGGGATCAACGGCATGATCTGCTTTAACAATGCTGGGTTGTCCGTAAGTGCTGAAGCAAATTTGGTCTCAGTCAGGCCGGGCAACACGGCATTGACCCGAATGTTATAGGGAGCGCATTCCTTGGCAAACGCGGCAGTCATGCTATTAACCGCAGCCTTGGTAATGGAGTAGATCCCCTGCCCCGCCGCCGGGCGTTTGCCATTGACTGACGCGGTGTTGATGATCACCCCGCCCCCTTGGCTTCGCATGCGCTGACCCGCAAGCTGAGCCATAGTAAAGTAACCCGACAGGTTCACGTCCACGGTCTTTTGAAGGGCCTCTTCAGGGGTATCAAGGATGTGGCCAAAGTATGGATTTGCCGCAGCGTTATTCACCAGAATATCGAGCTGACCGAAGCGTTCATCAATGCGATCGAATAGGGCTTGAATCTGAGCTTTATCGCCGCCGTGACAGGCAATAGCCTCAGCATCACCGCCGGACTCCACGATACTCGACGCTACCTCTTCCAGCGCCTCTTGACTGCGACTGGTTAAGATCACACTCGCCCCATGTTTGGCGTACAGACGGGCAACCGCCTCGCCAATTCCGCGGCTGGCCCCAGTCACCAGCGCCACTTTTCCGGTTAGATCCAACATGCCGGTTTGAGTGATCTTGTCGAAGTATTGCTGACGTTTTTGCGTCTGCTCTCGCTCAGTGATCACTCGAGAGGCTTGATCAATCAGCCGTGCTGCCAGCTCACCAAATTGTTTGAACGCCGGGTGCTTTCGCGAGCCCTCAACGTAGCGATACCAGATCTGCTGTACAATCACCGCCAATCGGAACAGACCAAATACGTAATAGAACTCGAACTGGCTGACGTCGGTGCCGGTCTTCTCGGCATAGTAGGAGACCATGCGCTGACGAGTCCACATACCAGGCAAATGAGTGGGTAGTTGCCTGAGGAGCTTAAGCTCAGGGTTATCTGCCGCCTCCACCCAGTAGGCCATGGCGCAGCCCAGATCCATCAACGGATCCCCCAAGGTAGCCATCTCCCAATCCAGTACCGCTCGGATGTCGCTAAAATTGTGCTCGGACAGCACCAAATTATCGAACTTAAAATCGTTGTGAATCAGGGCAGATTCGCTGAACTTCGGCATGTTTTTATCCAGCCACCACACCACGCGTTTGGCACAGCGAGCTCCGGGAGTGGTCGCTTGAAGGTAACGGCGGCTCCAGCCTTCCACTTGGCGCTCAACGTAGCCGTCTGGTTGCCCCAACTCCGACAACGGCCCTTTGGAAACGTCCAAACTGTGCAGTGCAATCAGGTTATCGATCATCGACCGACACAGGTTCGATGCCTGCTGTTTTGACAGCCCCACCTCTTTGGGCAAGTTTTTGCGCAGAATAAGCCCGGGTTCAAAGCTCATTAAATAGAACGGACATCCCACAACTGACTCGTCATCACAATAGTGAATGACTTCGGGAATCGGCTTATATTGGCCTTGCAATGCTGACAATACCCGCACTTCTCGTCCCATGTCGTGGGCGGTTTTTGCCTTGGTGCCCGGAGGCGGCATTCGCAGCACTACCTGAGCATTGGACATGGTCAACTTGAACGTCAGGTTTGACGCTCCACCCTCGAACACATCGAGCTGCTCAATGCTGCCAAGATCGCTGCAGTGAGCTTCTAAGTAACCGGCTAGCGCCTTAGGTTCAAATGGCAATCTCACCGCCTGAGCTGCATTATTTTCCATACATTTTACTCCGAAATTATCCCTAATCGTTGCAGTAAATAGTGGCAGTACTCATCCACAGCGACTCCCTGCTGTTTAAAATGACTACGCCGTAGATACCAGCCTTGAAGCTGATGCTTAATCAAACTGACCTCCAGTTCAGGGGAGCTCACCGATTTACCGGTTTTACTCAACGCTTCTAGCAGAAGCGTGTCCACCTGATTGGACATCGCCAGCGCTTGCTGTTTTGCCTGTTTAGAAAGGTGGCGAGACTCCATGTAGGAGAAGAAGAACCAAGGCTGCATCAACTCGCTTAGATAGAGGTGATACCGGCACAGTGTCGCCAGTTTTTGGCTCTCATGGGCGTGCTCATACTCAGGCAGCAACCAAGCTCGAAACTGATGGTCAATAAATCGATGTACACTGGTTGCTAACGCCTCTTTGCTGTCAAAATAGCCATAGAGACCGCCCAAGCTCAGGCCGCATTGCTGACTCAATTGCCGCAAGCTCATGCCCTGAAACCCACCTTGGTTGGCCAAGCGGAATGTGGCCTCCATGATGAGCTTCAGCTTTTGCTGAGCCCGCTGGGGATTTTTCAGATTGGTCAGCCCGGCGCCATGTTCAGCAAACGCTTGCCACATCCGCGCTTCGCTCCATTGGCGCTCACGCCGAAATCGGGCCATGGAGTCGCAAGGCTTAAGCGCCGTAGCCGCAATCACGCCATTCCCTGCCTTATCAGTTGTTTGGCCGCAGAAAGCTGATGCACTTCATCTGGGCCATCGTAGATGCGCGCGGCTCGCTCCTCACGGTAGATAAAGGCCAACACGGTATCGTCGGTAACGCCCAATCCACCGTGCAGTTGCACGGCCATGTCCACCACTTGTTGCAGCATCTGAGCGGTTTGAAACTTGATCATTGAGATGGCAGCTTTAGCATCGGTAAAGTTCTGCTGATCCACCTGCCACGCGGTGTGCAGCACCAACCAACGGGCCGACTCATACTGCGCCCACGCTCGCGCCAGCATCGCTTGCGCCACCGGCTGCTGCGCCAAACTCAATTCGGCACTGACCATGCGACGAGACAGGTAATCTCGAGTCTGGTGCAAAGCCCGCTCCGCCAACCCTAGCCATCGCATGCAGTGATGAATCCGACCGGGACCGAGCCGGCTTTGTGCCAATGCGAACCCCTGACCCCGTTCGCCAATGAGCGCCGTTTTAGGCACTCGAACTTGCTCAAACTTCATCTCTGCATGACTAAAAGGACCGTGGCCACTGCTGCCCATCACCGAGATGTTCCGCACTCGACTCACCCCTTGGGTGTCCATGGGCACCAGAAACATGCTGGCTTGCTTATGTTTTGGGGCATCGGCATCGGTTTTGGCCATCACAATGGCAAATTCAGCACCCTGTGCCGCCGTAGTAAACCACTTGTGGGCATTGATCAGCCAATGTTCACCATCAAGCTCAGCCCGGCTCTCCATCAAGGTTGGGTTGGAGCCCGCCAGATGACGCTCGGTCATGGCAAAGCAGCTTCGAATTTCGCCTAAGGCTAGCGGTTGCAGATAGCGGTCTTTTTGCGCGTCACTGCCTGCGTGCAATAGCAGTTCAGCATTGCCCGCGTCCGGCGCCTGACAACCGAATGCCAGATGCCCGAGAGGAGAATACCCAAGGCATTGAGACAACTGGGCAAACTCTAACAGCGACAACCCCATTCCACCTACCGATGCAGGCAGGTGCGGCGCCCAAAGTCCCTGCTGTTTCACCACGCGCCGAACCTTGTCAATCTCGACCATCAGCTCGCTGTATTGATGGGCTAACAACAACGGCTCTAGCGGCAGCAACTGCTCTCGAACCAATTTTTGCACAGGCTCAAGCAGCGATTGCACTCGAGCAGAAGGGGTAAAATCCATATCACCTCCAAGTTAGCATCTGCTGTCGGCGCAGATGACCGTTAATGTTAAATGCCTGCAGGTGCCATTGACCTCGGGCGTATTTCAGATGGGTAATGCTGCAGTTATTGACCTGATGAATCAGCTCCGCCATCGGCCGTGGGCCATCGCCTGTTGCCAGTGCGGTCATCAAGCTAATGACGCCACCGCTGGTTACCGCCAGTGTGGGCCTGTTGTGATCGCCATGTTCTGTGAGTGCGGTTAACACTCGCTGTTGAAACTGCTCAAAGCTTTCGGTTACCTGACCTTGGCCATCGTCCATCCATAAACGAATGGCCTCAGACAGCAGCGGCATAAACTGGTGCACTTGCTCGCTGGCTTGTTGCGGGCTGATGTCCAGCCCCAATCGAGCGCAGGCTTGAGGCCAATACACCGGCATCAGCTCAGCGACGTTGATCTCATTAAGTCCCGCATCGGCGTTGGCATCAACCAGCCACTGCTCAGGCAGGCGCTCCCCAAGGCCTGTGTGCACCCCAGCAAAAGTTTGTTGCTGGCGCTTTAATGCCCCAGTCATCAACTTGGCGTGGCTAAGTTGCCACTGGCCCAACTCATCCCCAAGGCACAATGCCTGTTTGTGCCCCAAATCGCTCAAGCGGTCATAGTCTTTACTGCCAAACATTGCCTGACCGTGACGAAGTAGATAGAGCTCCATGGATGCGCCTTGATTGAAATTACACTTGTTTTCACCCTACAAGCTGTTTACTTTATCGTCAACAATGAACAAACGTTCGTTTTATTTTTTGGCAGTATGATGCGTAAGGAGCGATATGGAGATCCTGCTGACGGGCGCCTGTGGAGGCCTAGGGAAAGCGCTGGTACAACAACTAGTCAATCAACACCCTGAACACTTGGTGCTGTGGTTAACCGACAGAGATGACGCTCAGTTAACCCAGTTTTGTGAACAGCTGGCCACGGGCGATAGCAAAGGCCGCCTAACCATCCGCACCTTAGCGCTGGATCTGTGCCAAGAGGACGCCAGCGAGCGCCTACAACGCTGGCTTGAAGGCGCTCGACTTACCCTGGTGTTTAATAATGCGGGCATCGCCTCCGGCGGCGCCTTTGATGCCCTGCCAGAAGCCGAGTGGCAACGCTGCCTAGAGGTGAACTTAATGGCGGCCATTCGCGTGGCTCGATCGTCCCTACCCTACCTCGGTCGAGGCAGCACCTTGATCAACATCGCGTCTATGGCGGCCATCGCCAATGCACCCTTTATGGCGGCCTACAATGTTTCCAAGGCCGCCCTGCTTAGCCTGTCGGAAACCTTAAGGCTAGAGTGGCAACCCAAAGGGATTCAGGTCAGTGTGGTGTGTCCAGCGTTCTTTGATACGCCGCTGCTGGATTCTCTGAATCAGGAAGGGCAAGGGGTCGCGAAGGTGGCACGCAAGATGATGACCAAATCTGAGCTCAGCGCAGAAGATGTGGCCGGGTACATCTTAAAACAGGCGCAGCGAGGGGAGTTTATGATTCTGCCCCATGGCAAATCTCGCCAAGCTTGGCGATTGAAGCGGTGGTTGCCGGAGCAGTTTTACAAGATCATCCTAAAGCAGAGCTTTCGCTAACTCGAAAGCTCTGGCGGAGATAACCGACTTAGAGCGATACGGCAGTACGCTGCTTAAACGCGAACTGCAGTGAGGTCATGCGGAACGTCTTAATGGCCTCAACAATGCTCAATGCGGTCGGGATCAAGGTCCAGCACGTGGCGAGGTAAAGCGTACCTTTAAGGGGCTGGCCAAGATAAAACTTGTGTACGCCAAAGCCACCTAGAGTCAGGCTCAGCCAAGCGGTCTTTCTGCGACTTTTAAAACAAAGATGTGGATCAATTCCTGCCAATGCATCGAGATGAAGGGCGGCGCCACAACTCTGGCATAGCGCCAGTTCTAAGGGTTGGTGTTGTCCGCATTGGCTACAGGCGTGCTGCATGGTTCTCTCTTTCTGTTGTTATTGGGTCGTCCTATCTTGATTATGCGTACACGCGTTCGCTGAGTCCGAGATTAAAATCACAAAGTTGAAACTTATTTCTTAAATTGACGTGGCCTCGGTAGCGGTCAACGAACGCAGACACCTGGGGCTACCTCTCCAAGCGTTGCTCCTCTGGCTCAAGCCGCTTGATCACCCGCGCAGGGGTACCACCAACCAAACAATCTGGTGGTACATCGCTGTTCACCACAGCGTTAGCCGCCACAACCGAGCGAGCACCAATGGTGACGCCTTGGTTTATCACCACGTTGCCGCCAATCCAAACATCCTCCTCGATGTGGATGGGCTTGCAGGTGGTCTCCCAGCCACGGCGTTGACGGTAGTCCAATGAGTGAGATGCGGTGTATAGCTGTACGCTCGGACCAATCATCACGTTGTCACCAATGACAATCTCCGCCCCATCTAAAGCCACGACACCGAGGTTAATGAACACCTTATTGCCCAACGTTATTTGCTGGCCAAACTCGCAGCTAAAGGGAGCCCGTACAATACAGCCCTCACCCATGGCTCCGAATAGCTGGGCAAACAGCGGTTGTGTCTGTTCGAAGCGGTCACAGTGTTGTATCTGGCGTTGGAGATCAAATGCCCTATCTCGCACTTGACTGATCTCAGGGTCGGCGCCGTTAAACACTTCGCCCATCAGCATTTTTTGATATTCGGTCATGATGGTTATTGTCATTATTTATGGCAAATCTAAGGTGAGCAGAGTATATCCCTCACAGGCAAATGCTGGCAGAGAACCAACTCACTAAAGCGATAAAATTCTCCTTGGCACCCATAACGCCCCAGCGGCCGTTTTTTGATATGGTGATCATAATAACCTTAGCGAGAGAGCCCATGACCGACACCTTCCGCCAGCATCTTGCCAACAATGGCTTTGGGCCAGCAGAGATCGCAGACACTCTAAAAGCGGCCGAAACCATCACCATTGCCAGTCATACGCCACTTATCGAGCAAGATGCCGACGCCAACTCGCTCTACTTCGTGGTTCGCGGAATCTGTCACGGGGCCTACCTCACCGACGACGGCAAACAGTACAGCAAAGAATTTTACTGGGAAGGCGACTGGATCATCGGATTTGAATCGTTGATTCGTCAACAGCCCCTGCCCTTTCTCATTGAGTCCATCGAGAGCTGCCAGTTGGTGCGCTTACCGATCCGTTGGTTAACCCAACTTCGCCGCCAATGCCACCCGTTCTATCTCAATTTGGTCGAAACTCAGCTGTGCCACAAAGAGAACAAAGAACGCTTTATGCTGCTGAACACGCCAGAGTCGCGGTATCGACGGTTCTGCCAAGATTACCCCAGATTATTGACCCGACTCAGTGACTATCAGATCGCGGCCTATCTTGGCATTACCCCCATCAGTCTCAGTCGAATAAAAAAGCGGCTAAGCAGTTAACAATGGTTAATGAGCACTGGCATCAAGCACGCTAAAGTTGCCTCACAATAACAACAGACAAAGGCATCACCATGATCCACTGGAAACTTATCCCTTTTCATGCGCTCACTAACATGGAGCTGTATCAACTGCTAAAACTGCGTACCGACGTGTTTGTGGTTGAGCAGACCTGCCCCTACCCAGAGCTCGATGACAAAGATCATCAACAGGGGGTATACCATCTACTGGGTTACCAAGAGGATGAACTCATCGCCTGTGCTCGCCTGCTGCCAGGGGGCATAAGCTACGCCAACGCCAGTATCGGCCGCGTTGCCACCAAACTCAGTAAACGAGGTGGTGGCCTTGGGCATCAGCTATTGGAACAAGCTCTATCCGCCTGTGAGCGGCTGTGGCCAAACGAGTCGGTCACCATCAGCGCTCAAGAGCACCTGGCGGGTTATTACGGCCGCCACGGATTTGTGCAGGTCTCTGAGATGTATCTGGAAGATGACATTCCCCACATCAAAATGACGCTAGAAAAATAGGGTGCCAAGTTACTACACCGCCATTGTGCTGCTGGTCGTGGGCAACTTGGCGGCGTCACTATCGGATGTGGCCGTCAAACTGATCAACGGCGAACTGCCCACGTTTCAATATGTGTTCATTCGCCAGCTGCTGTCGGTTTTGGTGCTGTTTCCCCTTTGGCGAATGCAGCCCCCTTCCGCGCGCCCCTTAGTCCACAGGAAATTGACGCTGCTGCGAGCGCATCTGGTGCTCATTGGCAGCGGCTGCATGGTGGTGGCAATTACTCACCTGCCTTTGGCCAGTGCCAACGCGGTGTTCTACGCCGCGCCATTACTGATGCTGCCGCTGTCGGCGATGCTGCTCAAGGAGCCTCCCACCAAAAGCAAGCTGCTGGCCAGTCTCATTGGCTTTGGTGGCGTGCTCATTGTACTCAGGCCATCGGAGTTTCATTGGGCGGCCCTGTTTGCCCTTGGGACCGCGTTCACGCTGGCGCTGTTTAATGTTACGGCGCGAAAAATCCCCAAAACTCAGAGCGTGATCTCAAACCTCTTTTGGACTTCACTGCTATCACTGCCTGTCTCTGCCATCTTGGCTCTGACATTTTGGCAGCCGATGTCAGCCAAGACGTTACTGCTCACTCTCGCCAGTGCGGGTCTGATTCTCAGTTACAATGGCCTCGCAGTGATGGCGTATCGTCGAGCCAGCGCCAGTAACATCGCCATTGCCGAAAACTCCGGCTTGGTGTTTGTCACGGCGTTTGGTGTACTGTGGTTTAATGAGATTCCAGATGGCTTTACGGCTTTGGGGATTGTGCTGATTGTGACGCCCTTGCTGCCATGGCGGCGACGCCGACAAGCAGTGGCTGTGCCCAGATAACACAGAGCGAAATCGCGATTGCGCTAATGGTTGTATCATTCCGCTGAAGTGAATCGGTTCTCAGGCAAGAAAGCGAAGCTTGAGTGACTCTACGGTGAGATTTACTAACGCTGTATGAGGGCTAATTAAAGCCCCCCTTCTGCACGGCACAACATACTAATGAAATCGGCATAGAGAAGAGTCCGGGGGCATTGCCCCCGTAAAGATGACTGCGCCGAGATTACTTATCCTGCTGACGCGCCTTAACGGCTTTTTCGACTGCCCGAAGCGCATGGGCTTCAGTGGGCACCTCACCCGCTTCAAGATCCAGCGGCACTTGCTTGTGCATTCCGGTGACATCTTCGGCCAGATGCAGCCAATTGGGGTGCCAATATAGCGTCACTTCGGAGTCGACCTGCCAACGATGAACGCCGCTGTCTTCCCCTTGATAGTTAATGTTGCCTGGTTCCCAGTCCATAATGAATTCCTCGCGGTTAATTTAATGACCCATGCAGCGTACAACACAGCCCTCGCCACAAACCCGACGCACATCACAAAATAGGAGATAACTTGATCTAGCGCCACGCAGCTTTTACTAGACTCATTCCATTTTTGACCCAAGCTTACCTTAATTAAAGCAGTAGATTACGCAGGCTGAGCCTCCACTTCTGGCAACGGCTGTAGGTATTTACTTAGGTCGACCGCATCAATTTGCGAAGGCTTAAGAAAGCGCTCCGCATACTCCAGATAAACCCCGGTGGTAAGAAACAGCCGGAACACCTCTTCGTCGACATGGTCATCTTTTACCATATGGTGAAGAATGTTGATGGCGCAGCTTAAAGACTTGGCTTTTTTATAGGGTCTGTCGTCGGCGGTCAGAGCTTCGAAGATGTCTGCTAATACCAATATGCGCTCCCCCACGGAAAGCTGGTCGCCGGTAA
This sequence comes from Ferrimonas aestuarii, assembly GCF_005116665.1. GTDB lineage: Bacteria > Pseudomonadota > Gammaproteobacteria > Enterobacterales > Shewanellaceae > Ferrimonas > Ferrimonas aestuarii. The sequence goes on from NZ_SWCJ01000018.1 coordinate 10,876, forward strand.
GCCGCCGTGGGTAGCCCGTGCCTTTCAAGGTCTCGTGATGAGTTGATGCATACCGAGGGACGTTGGCCAATTCAGGTGGGAATGGCAGGCTTTCTAAAATCTTAATGGTGCTGACCGTATGCTCATTGATGCGGAACCGCTCCTCATCGTTGAGAGTGCCTTTGCGAATGCACAGGTTATAGAGCTCCCCTTGATTGTTTTGCAGCTCTGTGGGCACCAGCTTAATACCGAGAGCCGGATCGTAACTGTGCTTACGCTCCCACGGAATGCAGTGTTCCGGCTTATTGCTCAGCAGGTTTTCCGTCGCCGGCAACGACACTTTGGGGTCGAGATAGCGCTTCTCCTCCAATGGCCCCAACCCCAAACGATCGTCAAAATGACGCTGCCAAGTTCGCTTGGCGATGCTCTTGAGCTGGTCAATGCTCTCGTCTGCCATAAACTCTCCCCCCACATTGCAGGTGGCGACAAACTCAAACTGCTGTTGTAACTCGCGCTGGCTTTGATCGCGCTCGGCTCTTAACTCAAGCTCTCGCTCAGGCGTTGCCTGTACTGCCTTTAAGTAGTGAATCTCTTCATCTCGCCACAGCACTTCGAATCGAGTGCGAATTTCATGGATGCGGTTGTAATTGGACTCCAGCTTACTGCCCTTATCAACCACATGCTCTGGCGTACTGATCTTGCCGCAATCGTGCAGCCAAGCTGCCAACTTGAACTCTCGATGTTTGTCCTTATCGGCAATGGAGAAGCCCTTAAACGCCTCACTGTCACTGATGCTGGCTTCTCTGGCCATCATCAGTCCCAACTCTGGCACACGGTAGCAGTGGCCGCCGGTGTAGGGAGACTTATCATCGATGGTTTGGGCAATCACCTCAACAAAGGAGTCCATCAGCCGTTGCTGCTGGGCTTCATGCTCGGCAATGGCCGCCGACATCTGCACCAGAGACGACGACAGCTCGTCCACCTCCTTGATAACCGATGGCTGCCTTCGTACTTGTTGATACTGGCGACGCATCACCTTTTCGTTCTGTTTGGCCAGTTGACGTATCGGGTTGACGATGGGGTTGGCAAGTAGGTAGCAAAGAGGCAGCAGCGCCAATATGCAGATGGCCGTGGCTGCTGCCGACACCATCACTTCACCACGACTTACTCGCAGTACGGCATCTTCATCCACCGCCAAAGCGAAAAAATGATCTTTACCCACTCGCAGTGGTTCGATGTACAAGAAGCTATCTCGACCATCCAGTTCCACTTGATTAAGCTGGCCCTGCAGCGACCGGTCCAAAGCCGTTGTCATCAACGCTTTGTAGGGCACAATCAGTGAGTCTTGTTGGCGAATCTGGCCCATATCTCCCAACCAGCGCTGGGCCAAATACTGGCGTTCATCGGGACCAACCTGAGCCAATGCTCGGTCGAATAGGGCTGCCAATGGCGCCAACTCGGGTTGGAACACCGCCCTTAGCCCAGCATCAAAGTTAACCGAGCCGATATCCAATTGCGGCTCGATGTGCAGCCCTTCGATAAAATAGACGCGCTGGGTGTAATCGAGGATGATTCGAGTTTCTAAGGTGGCGTCGGCTTCGCCACTGGCCACGGCCCTCAAAGCATCGGCAACACTGGCAACCTCCACAATTCGAATGCCTGGATAAGCCGCCTCAATTTCAGGGATGATCGACCAACCTGCAGGCACCGCTAAGACCGAGCCGTCCAGCGCTTGCAAGCTTGTATATCTGGCGTCCTGCTCTCGTGTCGCCAGCGCCATCGGCATCTCAACCATCGCAGCGGAGAACTGCCCCCAATCGCGGTTGCTGCCGGTGCGATATACTGGCGTCAGAACTTCCAGATCGCCCCGCTGAAAGTGGGCCACTAAGGTATCCCAGGAGACACCATTGATGAACTCTACCGACAGTCCAAGGCTGCGAGCAAGCATCTGAATAAGCTCCACGGTGTAGCCTCGAGGCTGGCCGGCGATCGAGTAATCCAAAGGCGCCCAGTCGGTCTCATTGGCAATGCGAACCGTACCTAAGCCGTTGAGGTAGAGACGTTCTTGCTCTGTGACCGGCAGCATCGGCAGATCTCGACGAGGCAGTTCGATGGCCGCCGCGCTGGATGCCACCAACTTTCCCTCCAGATCGTAGAGAAACACTTCGCTGTGCTCCAATGGCGTGCCACTGGCCAGTTGCTGAGTTAAAAACTGCGACATGGTGGACAGGGCGATGTCCACAGCAATCACCGCACCACTTTCCTCCATCACCATGGAAAACGTCTGTCCGGGCGCTTGCAGATGTTGAAAAAGATAGGGCTTGGTGCGACTGGCATTGATGGCATCGGCTATCTGAAACCAAGGGCGAGTTCGAGCGTCATAATCGCTGGACTCGACGAATTGGTGGCTAACCTCAAACGCCTCATTGAGAAACAGTGTCTGCTTGACCCGCCGCCCATCCAGATCATGAATGACCACCTTAGCAAACCGATCCGTTAAGGAGGCGCCAAGCTGATCTCGAATCAAGGGGCTGGCCTCAAGGTTGATGAGCTCGTAAAAATCCCCATTGGCTAAGCCTAGATAGACGGCGTAGAACTCATTATTATTCTCCAGCAGATTGGCAAACAGCTTATCGGTGGCCACTTCATCCACTTGGCCCGCTTCCACCAATGCGGCATTACGAGCGAGAATTTCCACTGAATGCGCGGCTTTAGTATGCAGCCCCTCCACTTTGGCTTGGGTGTTTTTAGCCAGAATTTCCGCTTGGGCAGTGACCGCTTCGGTGGCGATTTTGGAGGAGAAAAGGTATTGAAGCGTAATCGCCGTGGCTGCGGTAATAAGGGTACCGATAATAAACACGAACACCACGGTAACTCTAATAGAGATGCCTCGGTTCTCTAAGCTTGACATAGTGGTCTCCTCAATCCTTGAGTTTGCCAAATTCAGGTCATGCATCGTCGATGCCGTCTTAGGGTTCCTCGGGCATCAACATCGAACAATCATCGGATTACGCTTTAATTCAGCCGTAATCAGAAATTCCTTTCCTGTTCAATATTTACGCTACCGCTTATCGGTTTAAATGGAAAGTCATAAAGTATCAATAATTTGTGATTTAAGGCTGGGGTAATCTCATCGCCATAGTAAACTGGGCAGCGTCGTCACTCTGCCTTAGGAATTACCATGCCCCATTTTGTTATCGATTGCGCCTCTGAACTGCTGGACATCCAATCAGAGCAAACTCTATTAAAGGCCATCCACCAGGTTGCAGTTAACTCAGGGTTGTTTAATGAGGCGGCCATCAAAGTTCGCATCAATCCCTACAGCACCTACCTAGCAGGGGGAGCACAACAACCTTTTATTCATCTCTTTGCCCACATCCTGTCTGGCAGAACCCAGGAGCAAAAATCGGAACTGTCTCGATTGTTGGTGATGGAACTGACGAGGCTGTTCCCAGCCCTGACTAAGATCGCCGCGAACGTTTATGAGATGGATAAAGGCAACTACGTCAGCCGCCAGATGCTGGAAGAGTAATCGCCTTCGCCAAGGCTGGGGATTATATGAGTTTAGGCTGAGTTCGTAACTCGGGTAGCCAGCATTTCTAGCTACCCTAGCCCTTCAATTACAGAGCTTTTTCTGCCTTGGCCCGATAGGCTTCCAAAGTCTCATTCAGCAGTTCAGCAACACTGTCTTCGCCGGTTTTAAGCTCCTCTTGGGCCGCTTCGAGTAGCTCCATGATCTCTGGCTCGCCGGAAAATACCGCTTTCTGATACCAAAAGATGGCTTCGGGGATATTTTTCTCAACCCCAACGCCGGTGTGATAGAGGATCGCCAAATGCCCCTGTGAATGGGCATCGCCTTTTTTTGCGGCCGACTCATACAAAGCGAATGCTTGCTGTGGATCTTTCTCAACCCCCAACCCATTAAGGTATGCATGAGCCATAGAGCCGATGGCACGCAGATCACCGAGCTCTGCGGCTCTTGAGGACAGCAAGAACGCCTTATTGTAATCGACCTTTACCCCCATTCCGTGGTGATAGCACACCGCCAGATTCTGAATCACCTCCCCCTGAGTCCCCGCCTCCGCGAGGGTTAGCCACTTCACCGCTAACTCATGATTCAGTTCGACACCTTTTCCAAGCAAATACATGGTTCCCAACATACCTGCTGCCCTCAAATGCCCTTGATTGGCAGCCTGTTCAAATTTTTTCGCCGCCAAACGCCGATTTTCATCATCGGCCAATAGGTACTGACGTAAGCCGGACTCATACAGCTCGTCATTTTCGTCCTCTTCCTTTTTCTTCGGACCCAGACAGAAAAAGCATAAGGCCGCAATGCCCATGAGAACTAAAAATTTGCCGACCATTAACTACCTCAAAAAACAACGTCAAACACAATTCCATTACCAACTTGTCGTTCATCGGAATTCACTGCCTGAATCACCAAAAGCGAAGACCACAGCGGAGATCTGTCTTGCGAATGCACGAAATGAAACAGAGACTGAACGACGGACAGTCATTCCTTCACGGCTGAAACCACCAGCGACTAGATTGGTTTCGGGTATTCTAAAGGCAAGATCTTTCCATGTATATCAATGAGTTAAGCTCGTACAAAAACGCGAAGCTCACTCACAAACCTCAGTCAATGACGCTGATTTTTGATCAAAAAACAGAGCAAACAGCAGCGTAAAACCACGGGTATCAATATCGATCGGCTGAAAAAAATGAACAAGCCGCTCGTCCGTATGCAGTAACCGCTGTGACAACACTGCGCTTATTAGGGAAACTCTGCCCCAGATACGGAAACGCCCAAAGTTATTAGCTTTGGGCATTTCTTCTAGCAAGCAGGGCTACGACTAACCGAGCTTTACAGTGTCATGTGCAGAATTGGAAACGGTTTTCCCATATCATCAAGCGGTGAGCGTGCAACGACCTTGAACCCCATATGCTGATAGAAGCCTACAGCTTGCGGATTCTGTTCGTTAACATCCACCTTAGTCGCACCTAGGTGCTCCATTGCGTATTGCAGCAAAACTTTGCCTATGCCCTTCCCTCTGGCCTCATTCAAGATGAATAGCATCTCAATCTTAGCGTCATGCGTCCCCACAAAGCCAAGTATTGAACCGCTTGCGCTTTTTACGCATCTTAATGCAACAGCAGGGAAGGCTTGCTCAATGATAATTGGTTTAAAAAACTCAATATCTTCTTCTGTTATGAAGCTATGAGTTGCTCGGACTGAATTTTCCCAAACATTAAGCATTTCAGCGTAATTTTCGGGAAGCACATTTTCTACAACCATTGTGTTCTCTCATGGATTGACTGAATTCTATGTGCAGCCGCGAGCGCGCAGTTTAGCCTCAAAAAGCCTGAGGGTCTATGACCACTTGGGACTTATGGGATATACAGTGCAATTGCAGTCACGCAAAACAACTAAGTGCGATACAGCACCTTCACCACATGCCAACCGAATTTGGTTTTCACAAGGTGCGGCGTTAACACTTCACCACTAAAACAAACCTTGTCGAACTGAGGCACCATCTGCCCGCGGCGAAACTCGCCCAGATCACCGCCCTTTTTACCCGATGGACAACTGGAATACTTACGAGCCAAAGTCTGAAACTTTGCGCCTTTGTTCAGCTGTTTAATGATGTCTTGAGCCTGCTCTTTGTGTTTCACCAAGATATGCAAAGCGTGGGCAGTATTGGCCATGGAGGCTCCTAATGGTGGATGGAAAACGGCGGGCATTGTACCCGCCGCCGTGCAGAGATTAAAGCCAGCCTTTGCGCTTAAAGAACCAATAGGTTCCGACGGCACTGGAAAGCATCAGCCCTAAGGCCAAGGGGTAACCGATCTCCCACCCCAGTTCAGGCATGGAGGCGAAGTTCATGCCATAGATAGACGCAATTAAGGTCGGGGGCAGGAACACCACCGCCGCAACGGAGAAGATCTTGATGATCTTATTCTGCTGCAGACTGGTAAAGCCCATGGCCGCATCCAATAGGAAGTTGATCTTGTCGAACAAAAACTGGGTGTGAGGTAGCAAAGACTCGATATCGGAAAGCATCTCTTTAACATCTTTTAGCTCACTGTCTTCCAACTGGCGGCGATAATAGCGCTGAATAAAGCGCAGGCCTCGCTGGGTATCGAGCAAAGACAAGCGAACCTTTCCGTTACCGTCTTCCTGCAGGGTGATCTGCTTGAACACCTCATCCAGATCATCCGCTTCAAACACCTCATCAGACAAGGTATCCAATACGGTATAAACGTCCTCAAGCTGATCCGACAGATATTCCACCTTGAGGTTGAACAGCTCCACTAACAAGCTTTGAGGGCGGGTCACTTCCACTCGACCTAAGCGAAGATAGTTACGCATCAAGCGAATCAGGCCAACGTCTTCCTCACGGATGGTGAACAGCCGATTGGGCTGCAGCAGAAAGAACACATTAATGGCTCGAACTTCCGAACCCACTCGTTGAGGGAACAGAGAGTTTACGTGTAAGCCATCGTTATCAAGGAAAAAACGGGACGAAGCCTCAATCTCATTGATGTCCTCTTCATCTGGCGCTTCTTCATAAAGAAACCGAGACAGCCACTGACGCTCATCGTCATCAGGGCGATAGAGATCCACCCAGATGGTGGACTCAGGAATACTGTCTTCCGCCGTCAATTCTTGAGTAGTCCAGCGGTCGTCACGTAAAAGATAGGCAGTGATCATCTAAGTTCTCCTTTGTCACTGTCTTCGTGCTGGAATAGATGATACAAGAGCTGTAAAAAAATGTTAGCCCTTATTTTAATTCAGAAATTTCTAAACGATCGCTGGCACCCAGCTCCACGTAGAGCCCCTCTTTGGTAGTAAAACGACGACCATCTAAGTCTTTACGATAGACCTGATACTGCTGAGTTTGCTGTGAGTTGGCATCGTGAACCCGTACTTCAAGCAGTTGTTGTCCCTGCCACCATTGCCAGCCAGAATAAGCCGCCGCCGCCAGCAGCACCGCCCCAGCAATCGCAGGGGCGAGAAACTTAAGCCAAGTAGACGCCATCGAGGGCGGCTGGCTGTACTGCTGCTTCTCTTGGGGTTGACGCTTCTTCATCGACATCATCGCCACCACGATCACCAATAGGGTGACCAAAATCTTTGTCAGCATCTGCGCTCCTACGAAAAAAGGGCCGCAGCCCTTTTTAAAACTTAACCGTGAAAGTATATCGCGGCAAAGGTAACTAATTCACTGACGGATCAGAAAAACTCTGAACTGGATCAGGATTGACGCGCCAGCAAAATGGTCAGCATCCGGCGAAGTGGCTCTGCCGCGCCCCACAGTAACTGATCACCCACGGTAAACGCCGACAGGTATTCACCGCCCATCGCCAGCTTACGTAGGCGCCCTACCGGAATCTGCAGCGTGCCTGTGACGGCGGTTGGAGTCAGCTGAGCCCGAGTGGCTTCCGGCGTATTTGGCACCACGTGAACCCAAGGGTTGTGGTTTGCCAGCAAGCCTTCGATGTCAGACAGCGGCAGATCCTGTTTCAGTTTAATGGTTAGGGCTTGGCTGTGGCAGCGAAGGGCCCCTACTCGCACACACAGGCCATCGATGGCCACCGGTGTATCGGTATCCAAAATTTTGTTGGCTTCCGCCTGCGCTTTCCACTCTTCACGGCTCTGGCCGCTTTGCAGTGGAGAATCAATCCAGGGGATCAAACTGCCCGCCAACGGCACACCAAATTCGGTGGCATCCAGTTCGCCGGAGTTCATTTTGGCGGTAACGTTTCGCTCTATCTCCAATACCGACGAGGCCGGATTACTTAAATCTTCCGCCACACAATGGTGCAGCTCACCCATCTGTTTGAGCAGCTCCTTCATATGGCGCGCTCCCCCACCGGACGCCGCTTGATAGGTCATGGGGCTCACCCACTCCACCAGATCCGCTTCAAATAGGCCCCCTAAGGCGAGGAGCATCAAAGACACGGTGCAGTTACCGCCAACAAAGGTCTGCTTGCCTTCATCCAGCGCCTTGGCGATCGCATCGCCATTGACGGGATCCAAAACAATGGTGGCCGAATCGTCCATACGCAGTGATGACGCCGCATCAATCCAAATGCCTTTCCAACCACTGGCCATCAACGGGCCGTGCATCGATTTGGTAAACTCAGAGCCTTGGCAGGTAATAATGGCGTCCATTTGTGCAAGAGATTGCAGATCGTGAGCGTCTAGCAGTGTTGGTTCCGTAGCCTCGCTTGGTGCAGGCTGTCCCGCCTGAGAGGTACTAAAAAAACTCGCTTCAATCTTAGAGAAATCCCCCTCTTCACGCATGCGCTCGACTAAAACGGAGCCAACCATGCCCCGCCAACCAACAATACCGATTCTCATTAACTCACTCCCTTAGCGAATGTCTTGTATAAAGAATCGACAGTAGCATTTGGACGGCTACACGTCTATTGATTAACCAGTTATGCTACGAAAAATTTTTTGTTACACTGAGCCTTCTATTGTGATGTTGGATCATGAATGAAAGGGCGCATTTTATTCGCGGTTGCTGCGATAACGATTACTGGGTGGGGCAGTACGCTGAATTCCGCCGACCCAGCCGCGCCTGAAACTTACGGTCGCTGGTTCTCAAATCTATTTAACAGCAGCGATACCGCCTCAGGTGATCCCGAACCAACGGATGAGCAGCACGCTCAATTCGCTGCAGAGGCGATCACAACCACATCTGAGTCCTCCACAACAACTAGATTAGGTCCCACTGCACCGCAGCAGGGAACCTCAGCCGCTGTGATCCACAATGGAAAGCCCGCCTTTAAAAGCGCCAGTCGCAGCGCTCAAACCGAATCGGGTGAGGACGCCAAGCAGATTCAGACAGCCACCGCAGAACAACGCGTACTGCGCAGTGACGACCCACGCTACTTTGAGCTGCTTGATATGACCGAACTGGACGTCCCCCTAGTGATGGGAGACTGGGTGTTCATTCGAAAGGAGTTTCAAGGCGAAGTTTTCTTCCGGCAGTTTACGCTGCGCGAAGCCAAATTTATCTACAACAACCCACAGCTCTATGTGGATACGCAGTTGGCCATGTTAAGTCAGCTTTCCGAGGCTGGCGAGTGGGAGCAAAACTGGGGAAACCTACCTGAAGGTAATCATGAAACCCTGATGCATCTGTGTCGAGAGCAGGCCTGTCTACTGCAAACCAGCTTCGAGACCATGGAGGAAGCCGAGCTGTTTGTTGCCGAGTTCATCGCCATCAATGACAACGTCTGGGTTGAACCTCTCGCGTGGGACGACCAACTGCTATTGGAATATTGGCTGCAACCACCTGTGGGCACTCGCGCCGAACTGCCCTTTGATCCGCCGCCATTTGGGGATGGCCCCAATGGACTTCCCATCGAATTGGCGCAATTACTGCCTGAAGGTTTTGACCCTAACACCATGCCGATTCCAGAAGAGGTATTGGCGATGTTACCGGACGATGTGGAGATCGCTTTTGTGCCACCACACCAAGGGGCCCCTCACCTTCCAGTTGAAGGTGAGGAAGATTTTCGCATCACCATCGGCCTAGGAGACGGCCCGTTTCCACCGCCCCCGCCTCCGCCTCCACCTCAGGAACAAGGAAACGGTGACCTAGCAGATAAACCAGACTCTCAATCACCACCGTTTTTGCCCATCAATCCGCAACGACCTGAGTATGGCAACGTAATCCACGTTAAGAGCAAAGTGCCATCTTGGTACATTTCCAGATAGCCACCTCTGAAACAAACGAAAACAGAGCGCATTTGCGCTCTGTTTAAACAACCAAAGCCAGCAGCAATGCCTGGGTCTTTAGTTAAACTGCTATCACACCGCGTTTCTAAAGCAGGTCTTTAGGTGGCTATTGATGGCACTGAGTACTCGACTCCGGTCGATGATGCCAACCACCCTTCCCTCATCGAGCACAGGATAGATCTTAGGTTTTTGCCCCAACATGGTTTCCGCCACGGTCAGCACCGAATCGTTGCCCGTTACTGTCAGCACCTCAGTGCGCATACAGTCCGACACAATGGCATTGAGCTCACAGTGGTAACTGGCTTTCAGCATCAAGGACAAACAATCTTGTTCAGACACAAAACCAACTAGGTTGTCGTTGCTGTCTACCACCGGTGCTCCCGGCTGCTTGGCCTCAAGTAACGTCTCTACCGCCACGGCCAACGGCGTATTCGGTTGAAAGGTTACCGGGTGGCGCTGCATATAATCTTGTACTTTTACGGATTCCATTGTCGTCCCCTATATCACCAGTTCCTATTAACCTTAGCGGTGAACTCGGTTTTTTTCCTGTAATAAAAATCGGTTGTGACAATCGAGTCTTCCGCGATTTACTTCCGCAACTTCAATTTGTTACCCGGTATTTTTCTCGGCAATTGCTTTGCCACGAAAGCAATAAGCAAGTAACTTACCTGCTCCAATTAGTATTAGGACCAGATGATGTGGGTTGCCTTTACCCTATTAGCCGCATTTAGTCAGGCATGGCGCAACGCGCTGCAAAGCGAGCTCAGTAAAGAGGTTGATGCTCTCGGAGTTACTCTGGCTCGGTTTGTCTACGCCGGACCGATGGCCGCCCTTTACTTAAGTGGCATTTACTGGCTATGGCCAGCGGCACTGCCGACCTGGTCCTGGCAACTTGGCGGATTTATAGTCGCTGCCGCACTTATGCAAATCCTGGCAACCGGACTTATGATCCGGCTGTTTCAAATGAAAAACTTTGCTGTCGGTGCTGGCTTGGCAAAGAGTGAAGCCCTGTTCGCCGCCATCTTTGGTGTTGTGGCATTTGGCACCAGTTTGAGCCCGTTGGGCTGGCTGGGGGTGTTTGTCGGTGCCGCAGCGGTTCTACTGCTATCAGGCAAAGATGGCTTTAAACAATTGTCTTGGCCCACACTACTAACGGGAATGGCCTGTGGCAGCGCCTTTGCATTAACGTCGCTGTGGATTCGAGAAGCCAGCTTGGTGGTCAACGCGCCCTTTCCCCACCGCGCCGCTTGGGTACTACTGTTGGTCATCAGCCTACAAACCCTGATATTGCTCATCTATTTGGCACTAGTAAAACCTGACACACTTAAACACCTGCAACAACGCCGAATTTCAGTGCTTAAAATCAGTGCCTGCAGTTGCTTGGGCTCCATTGGCTGGTTTAGTGCGATGGCTTTAACGGCCGTGCCGCTGGTTAAAACCTTAGGCCAGATAGAAGTGCTGTTTACTCTGATGGTGGCGGCCCTGTGGCTTAAACAAAAAGTGCAGGTAAAAGAGGTCGGTGGTTTAGTGCTGATCGCCATCGCCGCCATCTTGGTGATCTGGGGATAACCGCCAAACTGATTCTGACGTTGACCTGTCTATAAATGTTAGGTTTACACTAAAGATGATTAGAGGAGATCCCATGCTAACCATAACTCAATTGGCCAAGGCGTATAACCTGTCCCGAACCACCCTACTCTACTACGAACGTCAAGGTTTGTTGATGCCCGCAAATCGGTCTGAAAACGGTTATCGATGGTATGGCGACAAAGAGCAACAACGATTACAACACATCGTAAACTATCGTTCTTTTGGGGTACCGATTGCCCAACTAAAAGCGCTATTGGAGCGACAAGATACCAACAATCAACAACAAGTGTTGGAGTGTCAATTTCATGCATTAGGGCAGCAAATTCAGTCGTTAAAACAGCAACAGCAGGCAATATTAGCCTTGCTGGAAGGTCGGCCAGACTGCGGCAGTGGTACCCTTGATAAAGCCCGCTGGAGCGAAATAATGGTGGCGTCCGGGATGAGCGATACCGAGATGGCGAACTGGCATACCCAATTTGAACGGCTAGAACCACAGGCGCATCAGCAGTTTCTTGAGTCGCTGGGGATCCCTCAACTCGAGATCACGCGACTGCGTAAACGCTTCTCCAACTAATTAATGCAATATCTGCTGGGCTGTGAGCTTTCGTGCGTAGCCGTAAAGCAAGCCAGCTACCACAAAGATCACCGCAGTAAAGATCAATGAGGCGCTGTCCCCAACCACCTCCAAGCCGTTATCCAGCACGAAGTTGTGAAAGGTGGTAACGATCATCGCTAACCAAGAGATGAGGAATACCGAAGCCGCCACCTTTCGCCGCATCAATAGCAATAGTGAGCCGAGCACGCCACCCCAAACTGCCACGGCCCAGCACGCCACAACCCAGGTGGGAAAGCCAAAGAAAAACTGCAATTGCTGCTCAGAAAATTGCGCTAAATACTCCGCGTTTTGGGTTTGGGTCATCACGTAGTCCAGCGATCCCATGGCATTCCACAGCAGCGCCAGTATGGCGATTACCCAGAAATGCCAAGGCGGGGTTACCGTTGTTTGCGACATCACAACCTCAAGCAGTTAAAAAATGGATGTATTTATTTTTAGCCACAAAGCTTTAACTGTCTAGTCAGTGGGTTAGAACACCAAAAGACAGTGACCTTCACTGAAGTTCCCATCAGCAGAAGAATCTCTCTCTATGAATGCCCCTCAAACTGGTTTGACCAGATAGTGTTCAACTGACACTATGACCCACAAACTCAACCGCAACGAGTCTCACTATGGACAGCTACAACGAGCAACAGATTCGCATCCAGTGCCAGGATGGCACTGAACTGGCGACCACTTTCTACTCGTCACCTCAACCCATTGCGGGGGTGATGCTGGCACCGGCCACGGGCATCAAGCGGCAGTTCTATACCCATTTTTGTCGCTTCCTGTGCCAGCAAGGATTTTCCGTACTGAGCTTTGACAACCGCGGCATTGGAGACTCCCTTGAAGGCCATGTAAAACACAGCTCGGCATCACTGCAATGCTGGGGTGAGCAGGATATGCCGGCAGCCCTTGAAGAGTTAAAACGCCGAGTCCCCAATGGCCCTTGGCATCTCATCGGTCACAGCGCCGGAGGCCAGTTAGTCGGGTTAATGGACAACGCGCTGGAGCTTGCCTCCATGGTGGCCTTTGCCAGTTCATCGGGCAGCCTGCGTAATATGAAGCTCAGTTACCAGCCGCTGGCTCAGTATTTTATGAACCTGTTCATTCCGGTAAACAACTGGCTATTTGGCTACACCAACAGTCAATGGGTTGGTATGGGGGAGCCTCTGCCCAAGCGCGTCGCCAACCAGTGGCGTCAATGGTGCAATGGCCAAGGCTATGTGAAAACCGCCTTTGGAAAAACCGTACATCGTCATCAATACGATGAACTGCAACTGCCAACCCTATGGATCAATGCCATCGATGACAACATCGCCTGCGATGCCAACGCCACCGACATGCTTTCGGTGATGCCTAAGATCAATGCCGAACGGGTGCGGCTGGACCCCAAGCAATACGGGTTAAAAGAGATTGGCCACATGAAATTTTTCAGCCGTCAGTGCCAGCAGTTGTGGCCAATGGCCAGCGATTGGCTGCTGAAACAGAGCCAGATCGCCGCCAAGGCCGTTTAATGAGCTTACTGAGTCGCCTTTGCAGCGGCTTCAAGGGCAACTTTATTTTCCATCACCCACTGCTCAAATGACATCGGCTTACGCCCAGTTAGCGCCTCAAATTCGTCACTGCTACCTTCACCATGACCTTCACGCCCGTGACGGTCGAAGGAGACGCTCATCTGGGCGATCGCTTCGGGTAAACCAAACCCCTTAAGCTTCTCAACAAAACTGTCATCGCTTACGTGAACCGTCTCAATAGCGAGCGCCGTGTGTCGATTCAACGTTGCCACCATCTCATCCACCGTCAAAGACTCAAGGCCGTTAAGCGTTAAGGTGCGCTTACCTGATGCTGGGCTAACCAACGCTTTAGCAGCCGCCAGCGCCAGATCATTGCGACCAATGTGGGCGACCTTGCCGCCCGCCGCGCTGGTCAGCCAATGCCCTGCCAAATTGGCACTTTGCAGCTCCAATAAGTTTTCGAAATACCAATTGTTGCGAACAATGGTCCAGCTTGGAATTTGGCTCAGCTCAATTGCCTGTTCACTGGCTTGGTGCTCATGGGCAAAGGTGACCGGCGAGCTATTGGGCACAGGCATGGAGGTGTACACCAGATGCTTTACGCCTGCCTTATCCGCGGCGGCAATCGCATTTCGGTGCAGCTCAGTGCGACTGCCAATGGCATCAGCGCTAATGAGCAGCATGGCATCGATGCCAGTAAAAGCCGCTTCCAAGCTGTTGCTGTCGGCGAAGTCTGCCACTCGTGTCTCAATGCCTTGCTGGGCATAGTGCGCCAGTTTCTCTTGGCTGCGGCCACTGACCACGATCTGAGAAGCGGGTAGGAGTTTTCGCAGCTCAGCCACCACCCCTTGACCCAATTTGCCCGATGCCCCTGTTACTAAATAGGTTTTGATTGTCATGACAGTCTCCCAATGACTAAAGGTTAAAATGGCGGTGCCAATGGTTACTGGCTTACCGGTGGAGACCAGCATAGAGAGTTGACGGCGGTGGATATACGGGGGATGATTCAACTCACTGTTAAGCCAAATTAACCAATTACCAAACAGTAGAGGCATAAATCATGCAAATGCAGGGGGCTTTAGATGACATGCTGGTGTTTGCGACTGTGGTGGAACAGCACTCTTTTACTGGCGCTGCCGAGGTACTGAATCTAACCCGAGCCCGAGTGTCTCAGATCATCTCTCGCTTGGAGCGACGCCTCGGCATTAAGCTGCTCGTTCGAACCACCCGCAGCCTGTCATTAACCGATGCAGGCCAGCAGTACTTTACCCAGTGCGTCGCCATTCGCGAACTCGCCGAACGTGCCAACAGCAGCCTTCAGCAGCGCAGTGAGCAGCCTCAAGGGGTGCTCACCATCGCCATGCCAATCGGCGTTCAGTTTATTATCGATCGCTTAAGCGAGTTTACCCAGCACTACCCAAAGCTGCAGATTAAACTGGTGGAGAGTGATCGCATTACCAATCTGGTCGATAAGGGAATTGATGTGGCCATTCGAGTGGGCCAACTCAATGACTCCAACCTCTATGCCAGTCGCGTTGGGGAGTTTACCGACATGCTGTGCGCCTCCCCTCAATACATTCGAAACCACTCATTGCCCACCTCGCCTGACCAGCTCCACAGCCTTGACTGGCTCAGCCACGGCGCCGCTCACGGCCATAAAAAGCTGACCCTGATCGGAGCCTCTGGGCAAGTGGTTGAACTCAAATTAAGGCCTCGTTTTGTGGTGGGGTCGGTTCACTCTTTAAAGGCACTGATGCTCGGCCATTGCGGTTTTGGCATTGCGCCGTCATTCGCCATCGAAGATGAGCTTAAAAGCGGCAAGCTGATTCGCCTGCTGCCCGATTGTCACGACGTTCAAGTGCCCATCTATGCGGTCTATCCTGAGAAAACCCTGATGCCAGTCAATACCCGAACTCTGGTGAACTTCCTAAAACAGAGCCCAATCTCTGCGTCAACGCCGCCAAGCTAGCCCTAATCCCATAAAGGGCCACAAGCAGTGGTGAGCAGGTATTTATTCAGGTTGATTTTAAGCTGGCCTAAACGCAAAAAAGCCCCTTAAGAGGAGCTTTTTGCGTGCAATATCTATGTGCCGAATTAACGGTAGTGGCGCATCCTTGCGAGGAAAGATTCTCCTCTACAGCGGAGGGGATTTCCACTTTGATAAACATTCACATCCGGCAGTTGTGCAGTGGTTCACAAAAGAGTTAGAGTCGTGAGCCAAGCCGCACAGGCTCAGCATCACAAACCCAATTCAGGTCAATAACCCAGGGTTGCCGACCCCATTCGGCGAGGGTCCGATGCCCCCATCAATCCTTGCTCAGTCCGCATGATCGACTGAGTGCTGCCCATGGACGATTTCACCTTCACTTTGTGCCCCATGGCTTCAAGCAGCGCCTTGGTATCAGGATTTATCGACTTCTCCACTCGCAGTTCGTCGGGCCACCATTGATGGTGAACCCGTGACGCAGCCGTGGCCTCAGCAATGTTCATGTCGTGATCCAGCACATTGAGAATCACCTGCAAAGTGGTGGTGATGATCCGCGAGCCACCCGGGCTACCGGTCACCAGATACGCTTGACCATCTTTTAGCACGATGGTCGGGCTCATGGAGCTTAACGGACGTTTGCCTGCCTCCACCGCATTGGCTTTGCCACCAATCAAACCAAAGCCATTTGGCGTGCCCGGTTTGGCGGAGAAATCGTCCATCTCATTGTTAAGCAGCACGCCGGTACCTGCCGCCACCAAACCTGAGCCATAACTGAAGTTCAAGGTGTAGGTATTTGAAACCGCATTCCCCCAACGATCCACAACAGAATAGTGAGTGGTTTGATCGCTCTCATAAGGTGCTAGCTTACCTGGGTGAATGTCGTCGCTGCGACTGGCCTTTAGGGGGTTGATGCTGTCAGCCAACTGTTTGGCGTAGGCTTGGCTAGTCAGCGCCGCTACCGGCACATCCACAAAGTCAGGATCGCCCAAGTAGAGGCTGCGATCCGCGTAGGCGCGGCGCATGGACTCGGCCATAACGTGGATGCTCTTAGCGCCGTTGGCGCCATACTCCTTGAGAGGAAAATGAGACAGGGTATTTAACATCTGGATGATGTGAATGCCACCGGAGGACGGTGGTGGCATGGAAACCACCTGATAGCCGTGATACTCCCCGTTTACCGGCGTACGCTCAACCACCTTGTAGTTGGCCAGATCCACTTCGGTCATGACGCCGCCAGCCTGCTGCACCGCCGCCGCAATGCGTTTGGCGGTTTCCCCTTTATAAAAACCAGCCTGCCCTTGTTTGGCAATGCGCGTGAGCGTCTGCGCCAGATCCAGTTGGATCAGTCGCTCGCCCGCTTTATAACTGCTGCCATCGGGCTTGTAAAAAATGACCTTGGTGCTGGGCCACTTACCGAGGCGGGATTTCAGGCCATTTAGGGAGTTAGCCAGATCCGGCGTAACAACGATCCCCTCCTTGGCCAATTTGATTGCCGGAGCCAGCACCTGAGGCAAACTCATGGTGCCGTATTTCTCCAAAGCTGCGATCATGCCAGCAACGGTTCCAGGCACGCCGACAGCCAAGCCGTGTTGGCGAGATAGAACCGGATCCGCTTCGCCATCGTCACCCAAGAACATGTCTCGATGCGCTTTTCCCGGCGCCATCTCTCGGTAATCGATGGCCACCTGAGTGTTGTTTTCAGCGCGGTGCAGCAACATAAAGCCACCGCCCCCTAAGTTACCGGCTCGCGGTAAGGTCACCGCCAAAGCGAATCCGACCGCCACCGAGGCATCCACGGCGTTACCGCCCTGCTTGAGAATCTCAACCCCAACTTGGGTGGCCAGCGCCTCTTGAGAAGCCACCATGCCATGTTCGGCCCACACAGGGTGGGCGGTGTCGATGCTACTGTAGATGGATTGGGATTTGGCGCTAATGCCGCCACTCACCAGTGCCAAAGGCAACAGCAGAGACGCAGCAATGGCTGAACGTATTTTGACTTTCACTTCATATCCTTATCGGAAAACTCCATTGCCAGCCACTCTACCTAAAACCCCTTTCGGATACAAAATCCGTAATTAATAAGGTTTACTTAACCTGATTATCTAAGCCCTGAACACAAATTCGGTGCTTTTTCATTTCTAGCGAAAGCAAGCTGTGGCTGAGATTGGTGGAAATAACGAGGTTAGGCTTAGGGTACTGCTCCGGTAAGGTGGTTGACTTAGCTACAGCGCTAATTGCCAACAACCAAGAGGCACTGTTGGACTGAAGAACAGTGTCCTAGGCATGGCAAGCATCAATATCGAGCGGGTTACCCCCAAGAACTCAATTTTCGTCGGTATAACACCACAAGAGTAAAAGGCAGCTTAACCCCACCAACTATGGTTGTCACAGTTGATGGGGTTAGTAGACTCTAGTTTGATGAGCTTTAGGTCTTCTTTCGGCCAGTAGCGGTCATTGGGTGGACTGGAGTAACGCCTCAAACACCGGCTTGGCGGAGATGACGGATTTTTGGGAACAAAAAAGGTAACAGCTTTGCTAAGTTCGCGAGCTTTGACCTGTTATAGGGCTTCACTGACCAAACTTCCTTCTTAGAGACTCAATTATTGGAGCATTACTTACTCCTACCGGAATTAAAGGGTCATCATCTGATTGAATGGCCATCACTTCTATATCATTTGGTCCTATCTTCCATGCTTCCAGAACATTAATATCAAACTTTCGAATTGATTTTTTCTTCGCTGATGAGTTCTCTATAATCCGTTCATTCTTAACTACTGAATAGCTCAACAAATAGCTTTTTCGGTCGTCAAATTCAGATAGAAATCTATCAAGATTTTCAGATGTCGAAGGGGTCATTGTGTTTATTCTGGCAATCATCTGTACAGTTTTGTTAGAGTCAAAACTAAAGTTTTCACTAATACAAACTCTGTAATGCGCAGGATTTTTTCGGTCAATATTTCTAATAATTGATATTCTTAAACGATCTTCTCTGTCTTCATTACCAATTTCATTTTCCAAATCTGCAAAAATCGCTTCTGCAGCTTGTCCATCTTCATAAAGTAAAGTTAATTCAATGTCCCCATTGGGATATAGAGCATATCCAGTTCCACGCCATACAGTTCTATCCCACAACCTTATTTTGATAAGATCCTGTACCTTCGTATCTTTATGGGTCAAGCTTTCACCATCAATCAAGCCTTCGGGTAGTTCTCCCTTACCAGGCTTCAAATCGGTCAATGGATTGATTGCCGGTTTGGGCTTTGGAAAGCTAGAATCCCATGGCAAAATTCGGAGCATGTCGTAATTTTTGTATTCAGGATCAAGCAGTAGAGACTTAATACGACTAACGGCATCATTACCCATTACGTTTTGTAAACCAACAAAGCATGATCCAAATGATACGGAACGCTCTAGAGCCCTGTCTTCACCAAGCATAGATTCCATAGTCCTCTCTGTATCTTTGGATCTGACCATGCGTGAGTAAACGTCAATTACAAAATCATGAAGCCATTCTTGAATAATTCTTTGCCCAGAAACGTTCAACATATCAGAGGTGAATGATGAACACAGTACATTCATTTTCAGCGTTCCACTTATATCATCTACTTCATGTGATATCTCAATTTCGTCATCGTCATCGGCTGTAATTTCAATTTCAAGGCGAGGCTCGTATACAAATACTTGATCAACCATTCCTGTTGATAAAAAACCTTCTATAACAGAAAGTAGTGTTTCCGCTAGTTCCACCAAAGGACTTCTAAACGGAAAAGAAACTCCAATTTCACAACCCATAACATAACTTTTCAAGTGACCATACCTTTCTTCGCAATTAATTAGTTCAGCCACAGGCGCACCTAAATCTGTATCTCTAACCATTTTTAGATAATCTATATACTCGTTGTCTATATTCAGTTCATACTCTTTTCTCACAAGATCTTCATGACCCAGTGAATATAACAACATAGATCTACTAACGAATAATTGCGCCCTATCCAAAAGATCGGGTAATCGCTGAATAAAACGTAGCTCATCGATAGGGGTATTGAGTATGCATTGAGACAAATATGCATCGAAAGAAAGGTATTCTGTTTCTGATATGGCTTCTTCTTCAACTTTAGACGAGACAACAGATGCCAGCTCCCACCATGCGAGAGCGTAATTTACGCGGCCTAACTGAAGTTCAATTTTAGCAAGCCGTACATATGCATATACTTGAGCAGATAGAATGTCACCGCTACGCCAAAATTCATCTGTAGCTATTGATGCAGCGAGCAATAAGTTCGCACGCGATGCCCAAAGCAAACCAACCTTCCTGTAAGCCGCTGAAAGAATATTTAATGCAGCATAAAGGTCTTTTTGGGACTCCTTCTTGTATAACGCGGCAAGAGATTTACCAATCAACTTTATTGATTGATATGGTTCGTTAGATTCAAGGCGCCTTGCACCCCTTTTTAGCCAGAGAACAGCTCCCCTAACCTCACCCTCACGACGTGAAGTGCACTCTGTGATATAGTCAAGTAAATTTTCATAACTCTCTAATTCACCAAAAAAACTATCCAACTCGGTAACCAAATCGGATACTTCATTAAATGAGAAGCCTACTAAACTCTCACCTTCTTTCATAATTTCGTGCATTGATGAAAATATGGCTGAAGCTTGGTCTATATCCTTGATGGAATGCAAATTTAGCAATTCAATATAAATTCGAGACATCAGAGAATTACTAGGTCGCTCATCTTTTTTTGCAAGCTTATTGAGTTCGCTGTTTGCCTCTAACAGAAGCGATTCAATATCCAAATCACTTTCACCTTCACTACCTCGATAGTAGCTCGAATAGAGACCAAGAAGCGATACTGTATCTCCCCATTGAGCAGATTGCTCAATTCCTTTCGCTATCTGTAAACATAACGAAAGCTGCTCGCCAAATATAGCAATATCTTCAAACCACCAATAGGCGGCCCAAGCATACTGATAATGAGCATTAAATCGATGGAAATTAGTGCCAAATTTGTCAGCCGCTTTAATAGCTCTTAGAAAAAGACCCTGAGTTTCAATTGAGGGCTTTTCGAGTTCCTTTGACAATACCGCGACCTCTAATAACCAATCTAATTGGTGAGGGAGCACCTTACTAGTGTCTATTTCATTTTTTATTAATTCTTCGAGCTCATTTAGCCTTACATTTCTAGCGTAGTCATTAACTCCGATTTCTATTTCTCGGCGCCAGTCTATGTCAATCGACAAACAATCAATCGCCAATTGTTCGTAGCCATTGGAAAAGATTTGATCTAGTATCCAAGAGATATCTAAAATTCTTACATCAATTCCAGTTTCATCCCTTAACGAGTCTTCCAGCTCACTTCGCTGATTAGCTTTTGTATACATATTTGTTACACAAAATGCTTTTTTGTAATCTCGGTCAGTGGCTTTTATTTTTCGAACATCTTTCCTGCACTTAGCTTTCCAATCTTCTTGTGTGCTTACTGCAAAAGCCCAACGTTCGTTATTGGAATTCTCTTCAACTCCAATATACCAAAGAACTTTAGATTGCTCTGATACAGGAAAGGTTTGTGTATCTACCTTTCCATCACCACCCGCAACCGGACCAGTTTGCTCTAGTAGATTAGGACAAATGACTTTTTCACAGAGTCTTTTAGCGAAATCTTCGAATGCCAACTCCATATTTCTTCTATTAAGCGTAGACAACTGAAATTCCAAAACAGAACGATCTAGTTTACCTACATCCTTTGTTATTGAATCTGAAAAACGCTCTGGTCTTCTAGCTTTTAGAAATGATTTTGGTGAAATACCTGAAGTACTTGCTATCTCTGCTTCCATTCTTCACCCTTTTTACTGTGAATATTTAAAGCCATTCTTTTAAAGGTTCAACGTTTAGTAGGCCTTTAAACCATCAATAAGCCCTATAACGCCGCGTTAAGTAGTGAGCAACGCCACCACTGAACCTAACCTGTTGTGCCGTAATCACTAAAGTTGACTCAAACCCAAAATGCCAAGCGTTGCGAATCCACCTTAAACGATTTGTTAGTTGTAATTCACGCGATGTAAAAAACACCAAGCCCAATAACAGCGATACCAATTAAATCTAGTATAGTGCCAATTTTTGTATTTGTTCTATTTCTAACTGTAAATTTGTACTGTGGAGTTACCGTTGTTTCGGCAGGGTGGTTTATCCACTCACCAACCCCAATTAGAAGAAAGCCTACTGAAATAATTGAAACAAGATCATTTGAAACCATTAAAGGGTATTTAAGAGACAGAAAAAAAGCGAACGCTGAAACAACCAAAATCACCTTATAGTATTGATCTAGTTTTAATGTTGACAAGACTTTTTCCATAATTTCTCCTTACAACTAACAGTATGTTATTGCGAATTCGCAATAAGTCCCGAACCCAGCAGGTGACCGCCCACGGTCACATAACGTACAACAATGTGACTAATTTACATTATTACCTATTAAAGACAATGGTTTAGATCAAATAGCTTGCGTTCTGGGGACGAAACATTAAATTCTTGAACGGCTGTAGTCACATATAGAAGCGAACCCTGATTCGGTCTAAGGGGCAAAGCTCAAGTTCAGGGTCACTGGATACCGGCCTTCGCCGGCAAAGCGATTATCGGCTCGTTGGGAATGACGCCTTTGGGCACATATCTGACAACAGGTTCCCTGCCATTTCCAAGCGCCTAGATCGAAGTTGGCCAGGTTATTCGCTTCTCTGAGCAGATGCATATGCATTCTTCCACCTCTAAAAGGCTAGATATGACCTTCGCTCCACTAATCTTCGCTGGCGGCTACAAAATCTCCCTAAACAAAAAAGCCCAGTGGTTAGCTGGGCTTGAATCGATGATGAAATAGAAAAAGGAGGCTAGAGAAAGCCGTTAGAAGCCGAGGTAGCTCACGCTGACGTACACTTCGGTGCCTGGGCCGAAGTAGCCGGCGTTATTCACCACCTCTTCGTCGAGCAAGTTGTTGGCTTTAATGCGCAGCTTCCAGTTCTCGGAAACATCATAGCCAACAGACAGGTTAACGATATGATAGGCATCCAGTTCGTTTGAACCATCGGTGGTTTCGCCTCGATAGTTGTACTCCAGCCCCAGATCCGCGTTGTCCCATGCGTAATTCAGCAAAAAGTTAGCGCTGTGCTCACTGCGGTTGTCCAACTGCTTATCGGTGGCGTCATCGACGGCATCCAGATAGCTGTAGTTCAGTTCAGTCTGCCAGCCACCCTGTTGCCAGCCAATGCCGGTCTCTACGCCCTGAAGTGTGGCTTCATTAACATTAAATGGCTTGTAGATTGGCCAGCCCCAATCATCAAGTTCATCGGTGGCTTGCCAATCAATAAGGTTTTCAACGTCGGTCTTATAAGCACTGACAAAAGCGCTCCAGTTTCCACGCTGATAGTTAAGGGTTACTTCCGAGGTTTCCGAGGTTTCTGAATGAAGATCTGGGTTACCGGAACCTGGGTAGTAAAGATCGTTAAAGGTTGGCACTTTGAAAGCGGTGCCGTGGGATGCACTCAATCGCAGTTCCGGCGTCAACTGATAGCCAGCGCTCAAGTTGTAGGTCGCTTCGCTGTCGACACTGCTGATCTCATCCACGCGCACCACCGCTTCGGTAATCAGTCGGTCTGTCTGGTACTGAAGTGCAGTAAACAGGCCAAAAATATTACGGCTGTCTTTACCGTAAGCGGTGCCATCCACCTTCTCTTGGCCCCAATCGAAACCGGTTGAGACAGTAAGTGCTTCCAGGTTCACCTTACCCAACCAGCTCAATTGGTCGCGATTGGTCACAAAGTTGCCGCTTTTCTTACCATCAAGCAGGGTCTTGTTGTCGTCCTGCATCTGAGACAAGGTAATGCTGCTTTGCAACAGATCGTTGTCGAAATGCGCACCCAGTTGGTAGTGGTAGTTCAAGTATTCGGCGCTGTTAGCACCGGGGTCATAGTTACTGTCGTAGTCGTATTCACCGTCGGTCAACTGCCCAACCCAGCTCAGTCGCCATTGATTGTTGAGTTCCTGCTCGCCATTAAGGCCAATACTGACTCGCTCATAACCATCGTCGTCGGTTTCGCCGTCGTTTTTCGCATCAAAACCGTCGCTCTGTTCGCCATTGACACTCAATGTGGTGTTGCCATCACCATGGCTGATTCCCACGCCCGCAGAGAGACGACCATAAGCATTTGAGCCAGCCTCACCAGTGGCATACCACTCCCCAGATTCCAGCTTACGGGTGAAGATCTGAATCACGCCACCGATGGCATCGCTGCCCCACATGGCGGCACGAGGCCCGCGAAGCACTTCAACTCGCTCAACCTGCTCTGGCGGCAAGCTAGAGAGATCCGCCCCGCCAGTTGTCGCCGAGCCAATGCGAACGCCATCGATAATCACCAAAGTATGAGAGGTATTGGCACCTCGGATGCTCACAGACGTAATCTGCCCAGCACCGCCCGCATTGACCACATTAATGCTTGGCACTGACATCAGCAGATCCGCTACCGATTTAGGAGCAATACGATCGATCTCTTGTCGATCGATGGTGTCGATAAGCATCAACTGGTCGTCGATATTCTGTTCGAAGCGTGAGCCGGTAACAACGATGGTTTCAATGTCATCGTTTGCAAGCGCCGGCGCCGCACAAAACGACGCAGCAACCGCAATGGCCACAGAGGTTGGAACAAAGCGCAATAACGCACTCATAGAGAACTCCTAGTAATGAGTGGATGCGCGGGAAACTGGCGAATACGCCAAATAGCAGACAGGCAAAAACCAAGAAAAGCCGTCAGCTCAAGAAACCCGCTTGAGACAAACTAATACTTTTAGGTAGGTCTCCTGGCTTTCAGCATCCCAATGTGTCCCTTCCCAGTCTTCACCAGTGGATATGACACATCGCTCTGAATCACAGTTGCAGGTACAGCCGCGGATTCGCACCGCGTTCCCCGTTATGCCCTAAGGCACCTAAAAGATGGGGGCAATATAATCCTTAACACTGGCTGAAACCATGCGGAACATCACACTCAAGCGGGATGCCGATAAAGTGTGTGAAATATTACAGTAATCCCGTTAACTCCACGCTGGAGCCGCGAACTTGGTTTAAAAAGATCAAATCCCATTCAGTGAATTTGGCATAAAAAAACCCAGCCGAAGCTGGGTTTCTCGAACGCATGAATAACGCAAATTACAGGGCGTAGCTGAAGCTCAACATCACCATGTGGGCGTTGTAGTTGTTATCAAGCTGACCTAACGAGTACAGGCCGTACACGCCATCTCCGGGATAGTTCAGGGTATCGATATTGGCATAATCGGTATCGAAATAGCGCTCATACTGATAGCTCAAGCCCAAGGTCATCTTTTGGCTTAAATCGTAGTAGCCCGCCAGCTCAACACTGTGACTGTATTGACGATAGTTACCCAGATCATCCTGAGATGAGGTGTCGGTCCAGCTCTGGGAGTAGCTCAGAGTGTAATCCAGCTCAAAGCGAAGCCCCAGATCCGCCAGTTCATACCGGGCACCGGTTCCCACATAGCCGAACTCATCGTCATTGGTTGCGCCCCAGTCCTGGCCATATTGCAGGTTGTCTACCCACTGATAGCCACCAAACAGATCCAGATTCAGCGCTTTGGTGACACGCCAGTTTAGGCTGCCATCCAGACCGTAATCCTCAGACTCAATTAACCCCACTTGGGTGTCATCGTAATCATCGAACGCATAGTGAGCTTCCAGATCCACGCTCACAGCGGACGTTGGGTAGTAACTCACGCGGCCTTCAACGTAACTGCGGTCGCGGTCGGCCAGATGATACTTACGCATCAGATCGCTGGTCTCACTGGAGGTCAGTGCATTGGCTTCAAAATCATCGCCACTGCGCTGAGCCAGACCGGCTTTGATGCGCACATCAAACAGCTCCGGTGCGGTCCAGGTAACCTTAGCCCACAGATCCCCTTCGTCGGTCTCTTCGCGATCGCCGCCGCTACGCTCAGTTAGGGCGTAATCGATACCCGCACTGAAACGTAAGCCTGACGCGATACGATAGTCTGCGGCCAACTTATAACGCTGACGGTCAACGTCATAACCCACATAAGAGCTTGCAACACCGGTCACGGGATCGATGGTGATGGCACCTAAGCTGGCGTAATCGGTTTGATTATCACGCTCACTGTAATCGATGCTGGCATTCACTCGCAGTCGAGGTGTGATGCGGCTGCTTAGTCGCAGATTGGCATTCAGCGTATCGACTTGGGTTTCCGCGCTTTGAGTGGGATCGCTCCAGCTGACGATGGCGTCATCCTGACTCATTTCACCGGCGGCGATGCGGCCACTGATGTGGGTGGCACCCACACGGTAAAAACCATCGAGATAACCGCTGTAAGCTTGGTTATCGGTCGCTTGACTCTGGGTCAATGGGTTGCCATAAAACTCATAATTGATGGCATCCACATCGTTTTTAAACCAACTGCCCTGGTATCCCGCCGTGGCACCCCAATTGGCACCGCCAATGCGAGCGCCCGCATTGAGGTTGGTGGTGTTATCGTCAATCTCTTGGGCATAGTTCGCCGCATCAATGCCGCCACTGGTCAGGCTGGCACGTCTAGCGCCATCACGAATCTGATGATTCATGTCCACAAAGGTGGTCACCATGCCCATTTTGGCTTCGGCTGCAAAACCGATAACGTCACGACTTTTCTCCAGTTCCACCGACTGCGGTGTCTCCAGCTGTGACGCACTGTTGCCATCGATGCTGACAACACTCTGGCCATTAAGGCTATCGACTTTATGCAACTGGGCGTAGCTCAGTTCATACTGCCACTTGCCCGCTTGTACGGTCTTAACGCTGGCTGAGCCATGCTTGGAGCCCATCTCATCCAGCACCAACTGACTGCGCATGCCATCTTGATGAACTTTAAGCAAGTCAGCATTCACCGCACCAGCAAAGCCATCCTCATAGCCAGTGGCGTTGGAGGCATGATCGTTATCTTGATCTGCCGCCCCCGCCTTCACACCAACAACACCGGTAAGCGACGCGTCATTGCTGCAACGTTTACAGGCCCATTTGTCCTGATTGAGTTTTTCGGTATTGGCGCTGTTAACACCAAAATCGAAAGCGTGGGCGCCAAAGCTTAAGCTCGCTAACGCCAGGGTGATCAGATTCAGTTTCATCTCTGTAACTCCTTAACGTTAAAACTGCAGAGCTCGACCCTTAGGGCTATTTGAGCCGTGGATCTGGGTGTGGCAGTTCAAGCAGCCCTGACCGGCAACTTGGATAGACTGATTGGTACCAGGAATGGTGCTAGGGTGGCCATCTTCGCTGTGGCACTCCTTACACAACATCGGTACGCGAGTCTTCAGTAGGTTGTCGTTTACGCTGCCGTGGGCATCGTGACAAATACTGCAATCTTCAACGACGGGGGCGTGCTCCCATAGGAACGGGCCGCGCTTATCGGCGTGGCACTGGTAGCAGTTGTCATTCAGCACCGGTTGTTTCAGTGCTGCATTACCAATGTCGCCGTGGGGGTTGTGACAACTGGTGCACTGCATCTGATCGCTAGCAATAGGGTGAGCACTGCGTTTGTGGGCAGCGCCGGCCTGGCTTTGGTGGCAGCTTTGGCAGGTGTCATTTTGAGTGCGCTTGTCCAGAATCGGATCTTGAGCCACGTGAACCTCATGACAACTTACGCAGCTCACTTCCTCCATGTCATGGAGTGAATTGTGCCACTGGGACTGCTCGCCATCTTGGTGGCAGGCCAAACAGACAGAGTTTTGCATGGAGGCATCCAGAGCCGACTCATCGCCAAAGGCGATCATCGGTTCATTCTTACCTTTGTGCTTACCCTGGGGGCCGTGGCAGGCCTCACATTGCAACCCGGCCATGGGGCCTTGTTGAGTGTTGCCATGCACCCCGTCAAACAGAGCCATCACCTTGTCATTTTTCTTGTGGCACATCAGGCAGCCATCTGCGCCTTTCTTCGAATACTTGCCTTGCTCAAACTTGTGCATCAGCACATCCAAGTCAGACTTGGGCGTTTGAGCCGCATAGCTAGAGGCGCACAAACCCAGCATCAGCGGGGCGAGCAGCACGCCCAAAGGACGAATTTTTAACTTCATATGGTTATCTCGATTCATCATCACATCAGTACCCCTTTTGAGGGATTACCGAGGACAGTAACCAAGGCTTTTTTAAAAAGCTCTGGGAGTTTTCACAGCTTTTTAGGGAGTGAGATCGAGGTCGCCTATGAAGTTAACGAAACCGCAAGAAAAGAGAGTAACAAGGAGGAGTTAGGCAAAAAAACGCCCGAGCGACAAGGCTGCGGGCGAGTCAAGGAAAACCATTTTGGCTCAAACTAAGAGGGTCACACCTCAGGATTTAAGATGACCGGACGTAATAAATTGTGAGAAACGCTCACACCAGATGATGGCGGCTTCATACTGGCTCAGATCGACGCCGGGAGGCAGTGACAACGTAAAGCCGTCAAAGCGGTCGATGGCACCAACATGCAGCGCTTGGGCTTTCATGGCCATAAACTCATCCTCAGTCTCGACGTACTTAGGGATCAGGTAGAGCTTGTAATCCGGGCCGGGAGCCAGCTCGCCGCGAAATGCGAACTCGTTGTCGTTGATAAAGAACTCCCCTTCTCCCCAGTGCAGGGCATCACTGTCGATACGATTGCGATCAAATACGCCGGAATACTGCGCAGAAGTTTCCACCTGAGCAATGTGCTCACTGCTGACCGCCTCTCCTTGAGTCAAAACGGGCAGCAGATAGATCCCAAGGGCCAATCCCATTAAAAACACCACCACATGGGTAAAACTTAATACCAGTAACCGCGACATTCGCTTTCTCCTTTTCGTCATACTGTTCTATGTAACGTGGTGGCGCCCCACTCTTAACCAACAAGACCTAGGAAACGGCAGTTCCATTTCAATATATTTAAAAATAAACTTTAAAACCTAACCTAGAAGCCTCCCCACAGCACAGTATTGTTGATTGCCGTTGGAGGCTGAGTACGCTCATGATACTTTGGCAAAAAATCATGAGTTTAACTGCCCCATGCCACTGCAACCTGAACCTCACTGGTGGGATCTGCGCCGCGCCTCTGCCATTCAACGCCTGTTGGTTTTGCGCACCTTTATTTTAGCGGCCCTGACTCTGCTGCTGCCTCTGGCGGATCTGGTCGATGATCAAGTAGGCCAGTTTGCTAACTTGATCCCGGTGATCAGCCTGATGATCGCCTTCCACATCCTTAGCTTAATGCGCTATCGCCACAACCGAGTCATTAGCACCCGAGC
Source organism: Ferrimonas aestuarii (assembly GCF_005116665.1). Lineage (GTDB taxonomy): Bacteria > Pseudomonadota > Gammaproteobacteria > Enterobacterales > Shewanellaceae > Ferrimonas > Ferrimonas aestuarii. Next base: position 39,596 of record NZ_SWCJ01000018.1, read on the forward strand.
CATGCTGATTCAGGTACTGAGCGATCTGGCCTTCCTCACGGTCATTCTTCACTTTAATGGCGGCGCCACCAACGCCTTTGTCTCGCTGCTGCTGCTGCCCATCGTGTTCGCTGGCGTGAGCCTGACGGTAGGCTATCTGGTGCTGGTGACCCTACTGGCCGTTATCGCCTATGGCTATCTGCTGGCCACCATGCCAGAGCACGCCATGCATATGATGGACATGAAGCAGCACTTTATCTTCATGGGCGCCAACTTCGTGATCTCTGCTTTGGTGATTGCGCTGGTAGTCGGAGCCATGGCCAAGATGATCGCCGAGCGCGAGCGCCTGATGGCAAAACAGCGCGAGGAGCAGCTTCGTAAAGAGCAGCTTCTGGCTCTGGGCACCGCATCGGCTCAAGTTACCCATCAGCTGGCAACCCCGCTTAGCAACCTGCAGCTGCTGTTTGAAGAGCTGCAGGAAAACTACCCAAGCGATCCCGCCGTCACCGAGATGGCCGAGCCTTTGGAACAAACCGCGCATCACCTAGGCTATTTTAGAACCCTCGCTACCGCCATTCGAGAGGGCAAGCATCAACCCATCACCATCAGCGAACTGGCACACACCCTCAGTGAAGCGGCGCTGCTGCACTTTCCCAACCAGCAGCTCTCTGTGGCGCCCATTGAAGAGGATGCCACACTGATTGCCGATGCCATGCTGCTGCCCGCCTTGCTGAATCTGGTGCAGAATGCAGCCCGAGCAAACCAGCAAGCCAACCAGAGGCAGATCGAACTAAGCAGCGAAGTCTCTGGGGAGATGGTTACCCTTCGCATCCGCGATCATGGAACAGGCATCGATGTGGACAAACTCAAACGTTTGGGCGCCCAGCTGCAGCGAAGTCAGGAAGGGCTAGGCATGGCGCTTATGTTGACCAACGCCACCTTCGAACGCCTAGGGGGACAGCTGCACCTAAGAAACCACGTGAATGCCGGCGCCATCGCCGAAGTTCGACTACCCATAGAGAAGCCCGCCGATGAAACTGCTCATTATTGAAGACGATCTGGCCTTTGCTAACACCCTGTGCCGTCGTATGGCTCACCATCAATTTGAGGTGAAACATGGGGCGACCCCCACCGACGGCTTGTTGATTGCGAGACAGTGGCAGCCCAGCCACATCTTGCTGGACATGAAACTTGAACAAGAGAATGGCCTGACTCTGATAAAGCCGCTGCGAAGCCTGCTGCCTGAAGCACGCATTGTGCTGTTGACCGGTTTTGCCAGCATCGCCACGGCCGTGGAGGCGATAAAGCTTGGGGCAGATCACTACTTGGCAAAACCCGCCACCAGCCAAAGCTTGCTGCAAGCCTTGCTAGATAAAACGCAAGCGCCAGCAATTGAAGAGACCGAGGTGATGTCTCCCGAGCGACTGGAGTGGGAACACATCCAACAAGCCCTACAAGCAAATGGCGGCAATGTCTCCGCCACCGCCAGAGCCCTAGGCATGCACCGACGCACCCTACAAAGGAAACTGCAGAAAAAGCCCGTCAGCAGCTAGCACACCGCCCTAAAAGCCGCCGATAACCGGCGGCTTACCTCGCTCCAATCGGCATTAAATGCCTTCTAATACAGACAGATAAATTCAACATTTGTCCCGTCACCGCACACATTCTCGGTAACATTTGACGTTTGACCTTGATGGCCACTCAAGATAGTGTTTACAAAAATACAACATTACCAAGCAACACAGTTTTTATAAGGACTTTCATGCGCATACTGCCAAAAGGACGTCGAGGCCTCTCGATGGGGCTGCCTCTGTTGTCGGTCACCGCTCTGCCCCTGCTTTTGATGCTGAGTTTCAGTTCAAAAGCCGAATCTCAGCTGCAGCTCGAGCCCTGTTACCTCGATGGATTATCGGAGAAGGTCGAATGCGGCAGCCTGACGCTGCCAGAAAACTACGATGCCCCCGATGGCAACACCATCGAGGTGCACTTCGCCCGCTTACCCGCCATTAAGCCCACCCCAGGAAAGCAGCCACTGCTGCTGATCTCCGGAGGACCAGGTCAATCGGCCATCGACAGTGCCGAAATGTTTGATCTGCTGTTCAGTAAAGTGCGACGCAAGCACGATCTTATCCTCGTGGATCAACGGGGCACCGGCCGCTCCAATGCCCTCACCTGCCCTACTGAGCTGCTCGGTGACGCACTGGAGATCAACGATGAAACACAGCCCATGCCAGAGCTGATGCGCCAGTGCTATGAGCAACTCTCCGGAGACGTTCGTTTCTACGATAGCCAGTCGGCCCTTAAGGATCTCGAACAGGTGCGAGCACACCTGAATATCAATAGCTGGCATGTCTATGGCATCAGTTATGGCACCCGCATGGCACAGCTCTATATGCGTCACCACCCCGAGGCACTTAAAACCGTGACGCTCGATGGCGTGGTACCAATGCAGGAGTCGGTAATGGCCATCGGCCCAGCAATTAGCAACGCCATGGACGGAGTATTTGCCCAGTGCGCTGCCGATGAAAGCTGCCAACAGCGCTACCCAAACCTAAAAGCTCAGTTGGACAAACTCAGTGATGAGCTCAGTCAAAAGCCAAAACAAGTGGCGATACTCGACCCTCTGAGCGCCGAATCAAAAACCTTCCTGATCACCCAAACCAAACTGCTTAGCAGTTTGCGTATGGCGCTGTACTCACCGCAATCTCGAAGCCTCATTCCCTTCATCATCGACTCTGCCGCCAATGGCAACGTTCAGCCGCTGTTGGGTCTTCAGGGCAGCGAAGAGGAGATGGGTTTGGCCATGGGGATGCATCTGGCGGTGGTTTGCAGTGAGGACGCTGGCCGAGTGAGTGAGCTGGCTAAGCAGGAGCTTAAGCACCATTCGCACCTATCCAAAACGCTGATCGAGCTGTTTGACGCCGCCTGCCCTATCTGGAACATGCCTCAAGTGGGTGAGGACTTTAGTCAGCCCATCGACAGCAGCATTCCAACCCTGCTGCTCTCCGGAGAACACGATCCGGTTACGCCTCCCGCTTGGGGCGAATTGGCAGCGGAGAAACTTGGCAACCGCCTGCACCTCATTTCGCCCTACGCCACACACGGGGTGATCATGCAAAGCTGTGCCCCCAAGCTGGTGCATCAGCTTATCGAGGACAACAGCCTGGATAACATCGACAGCGAATGCATGGGGGACGATACCCACCGCGCGTTTTACCTGAATGCCAACTCCGTTGAACCCACTACGAGACTGTAACCATGATTGAAGTAACCGGATTAAAAAAACGCATCGGTGAGGTTCAGGCGCTTGACGGCTTAAGTTTCAAAGCCAATAACGGCCAGATCACCGGCTTACTCGGCCCAAATGGCGCCGGTAAAACCACGGCGCTGCGCACGCTATTTTCCATGCTCAAAGCGGACGAAGGCCACTGCTTGGTTGATGGCATCGATGTGGCGAAACAGCCTCAGCTTGCCAAGCAAAGCTTAGGGCTGTTCCCCGATCCCTTCGGCCTTTATGACCGCTTAACCCCTCGGGAGTACATCGCCTTTTTCGCCGAACTCAATGGCATGAACAAAGCGCAAGCGGCGTGTGCCACCGACGCGGTGCTTACCCAGATGCAGCTTCAAGATATTGCCGATCGTGCCTGTAAGGGCTTTTCTCAAGGGCAAAAAATGAAAACCGCGTTAGCCCAAGCCATCGTTCACAAGCCCACCAACATCGTGCTGGATGAACCCTCTCGTGGGCTGGATGTCATGAGCACTCGCGTGCTGCGCCAAACCCTGTCCACCCTTCGAGATGAGGGTCATTGCGTGCTGTTCTCCAGCCACGTAATGCAAGAGGTGGCTGCCCTTTGCGATCAGGTGATCGTGATGGCCAAGGGCAAACTGATCGTACAAGGCTCACCGGATGAGCTTTGCCAACTGGCTAATAAAGACAATCTCGAGGATGCCTTCATCCACCTGATTGGCACCGACGAAGGAATCGCAGCATGAACCGTATCGTTACTTTATTTATGAAGGAGTTTCGGGATGCGTTTCGTGACAAACGCTCCTTCTCGCTGATCTTGGGCTATGGCATCGGTATGCCGATCTTTTTTGCCGGCATCTTCTTTGTCACCATCCAAAGCTTTAGCGAAAAACCCAATATTCCAATCTCCATCCAAGGGGCTGAAAACGGCCCAGATCTGGTGCGATTTCTAAATCTCGCTGGCGTTCACCATGGTGAGGGCGAAGACACCAATGAGATCACCTTAATCATTCCAGATAGCTACGCAGAGCAGCTTTCCAGCGGCAAACCCGCCGAGGTGATCATTGAGGTGGATACGTCGAAAAAAGAGTTGATGCAGCCGCTATCTCAGTTGAAAAACAGCTTGAGAAGCTACTCTCAGGAGATGGCAGCACTGCGACTGATGGCTCGAGGCATTAATCCGCAGGTGGTTCACCCCATCGATCTGGTTACCCATGATTTGGCCACCAACGAGTCGAAATCGATCATGATCCTTGGCTCACTGTTGATGTCCTTTATGATGACGGTGTTCTTCTCTGGCATGAACGTGGCCATCGACACCAGCGCGGGAGAACGGGAGCGTAACTCACTCACGCTGCTGCTATGCCAGCCGATCACCACCAAGGAGATTGTGATTGCCAAGTCGCTGTTGGTGAGCTGTTTCGCCATGCTGGGTTTGCTGCTGACATTGGCCGTGTCAATGGTGGTGTTCCCGCAAGTGCCTTGGCAAGAGCTGGGCTTTAGCTTCAATTTGGATGTGGCCGCTGCCGCGCTGATCTTGATTGGCTGCTTGCCTTTAGCGCTAATGGCCAGCTCGCTGCAACTGTTTGTGTCTTTCTTTGCCAAAACCTTTAAAGAGGCGCAGACCTACCTCACCATGGTGTTGATGGTGCCTGTGGTGGTGGCCATGTTGCCGATGTTTGAAGTGGCACCGGACGTAATGAAGTGGCTGCCCCTGTCGGGCCAACAGATACTGTTCAGTGATTGGCTCACGGGCCGCGGGCTGACTTGGGAGCCGATGATCTTCAGCACCCTCACCACCTTGGCCATTACCGCGGCGCTCACCTATGGCAACATTCGAGCTCTGCGAAGCGAAAAAGTGATTTTCGCCCTGTAACTTGGTAACGCGCCCTCGTCACTGAGGGCGCTAACACTGACACCCTTTTTGCTTAGGCTGGTAATCCAGCACCCCGTCCTGACCCACCTCAAAATCACAGCAGGCCGTCAACTTGCGCTTTAACTGCTGTCGTCCTCGCTGCACTCGGCTTTTGGCTCCGGATAATGACAGCGACAACGCATCGGCGATCTGCTGCTGGGTCTGGCCTTCAAGCTCCGCCATGATCAAAGGTTGACGATATTTGTCCGCCAGCTCATCAATAAAGGGGCGGATGCACTGGGCAACTTGCTGATGTGCCAGCCCCACCTGCTCGGTTTGTGGCTGGGCAAGCTCCTCCGGCAGAGGCTCATGGGGTTTCGTGCGTCGGTAGTGATCCATGATGGTATTGTGAGCGATGCGATAGAGCCACGCCGACAAACTGCCCTTGGCCTTAAGCTGGTGCAGCTGGGTGTGGGCTTTGAGGTACACCTCTTGCAAAATGTCATCCACCAGATCCTCATCGTCGACATAGTGGGCCACATAGCCCCGAAGTTTGTGTTTAAGCTGTTGCCACTGTTCCAACATCAGGCGTTTCATCCGCAGGTTTTGAGTCTCAATTGGAGTATGACGCAGCCACTTTGAAAAAGACGCAAAAAATGTCCCTCAATGGCCAAATCCTGTTACCCCTTGAATTCCCAACCTTAGCCCCAATAACTTAACCAGATTCATTTTAGACAGAGGCAATCGTGCGACATCCCATCTCCGCGTATAACGAACAGGGCGATCTGAAAGCGCCAATGTGGCTCTATCTGTTGCTGGCTTTTCTAGGCCGCACCTGGTTGCTGTTCGTCATTGCCGCCGCCAGTCGCGGGGTGGGATCGGATCTGTTGGCGCTGTTCTACCCCAACCACTACTACTTTTATCTGGGACTGGCCAGCGCCACGCCAACCATCGCGCTGCTGCTCGTTGGCCGACTTAAAACCTCCAAAAAACACAAAACGCCGCGCCCTTGGGCACAGCGATTATGGCAATATGGCCCTGGGATCATCGGCGTCAATCTGGCGGTAGACGTCAGCTTGCAGTTGATGGCGCTCAGCCACCAACCACAGGATCTGTCGCTGTATCAATTGCTGCCCCTTCTGCTCAGCTTCTGGCTAAGCTGGTACCTATTAAAAAGCCGCCGCCTCAGTGACTATTTTCAGGGCAAGCACATACTTCATGACGCCCTGAAAGGACAAAGAGCGTAGATTTACCGTTACGGCTCAAGTCCAGCTTTTCCCTTAAAACTAATTTGACCGTAACCACTCCTACCTTTTAGTTTTAATAACGATAGAATAGAGGCACTTACGAGGAGAACCTATGGAAAGCGCAATGGAATCATTAGCGGGCATTGGCCCATTTTTTCTGTATCTGGCCATTAGCTTGGCTCTACTGGTGGTCTTTAAAGGGATCTACACCATCATCACCCCGTATGATGAGTGGGGACTGGTCAAAAATGAGGGCAACCAAGCCGCAGCCATCGGCATCGGCGGCGCCATGATCGGGTTCACCTTGGCGCTGGCCGCCGCGGCCAGCAACTCCGTCTCCATCACCGACTTCGCCCTGTGGGCAGCAGTGGCACTGGTAGCACAGTTATTGGCGTTCACCTTGGTTCGATTGGCCATTTTGCCCGGATTGGTGGAAAAAATTGAACAAAACAACATTGCCGCTGCCTTGGTTTTGGCCAGCATCAACATCAGCGTAGGCCTGCTAAACGCCGCGTGCATGAGCTACTAGGAGAGTGCGATGAAACGCAGTAAAGGAGTCCTCACTCCCCGATTTAAAAAACGCCTTAGTGTTCCAACGGCCTCCGCCGTGGCGGTGTCTTTGACCCTAACCGGCTGTAGCCCAGAGCCGATGCAGGAAACCGCTCAGGTCTACAAAGACGTCACTGAGTGCATTCAAGTCAACCCAGATCAAGCCCAACTGTGTGAGTCGGTATTCGGTGAAGCCTTAGCCATTGCCGAGGAGACCGCACCGCAATTTGCCTCTCTGGCCGACTGCGAACTGGAATTTGGCGCTGACCAATGCATGGCGGGCGGCAGTGATAACGACAACGCAGACAGTGGCGGCGGCTGGTTTATGCCGATGATGTACGGCTACATGCTGGGTAATATGCTCAGTGGCAGCAAGCGCTACAAAACCGCTCCCGTGTACAGCTCCAAAAATCGCCGCTCTCCCATGTACGGTAAGTTGGTGACTGGCGCCGGTAACACCGTGGGCCGAGCTGGGGATCGCATCGTGCGTACCAGCCCAAGTAACTTCACGCCACAGAAGGCCACTAAAGTGAGCAGTCGTGGTGGGTTCGGTAAGATTGCCCAAACCAAAGCGGTACAGTCGAGCAAGAGCACCTCTAGCCGCTCTCGCTCAAGCAGCCGAAGCTGGGGCGGTTAATGAAACGGCATCTACTCGCGCCTCGCAGTCATTGGCAAAGCCAAGCGGAAACCTACGGCTTTAAATTTCACACCATGTATGGCGAGCCTTACTGGGATGAAAGTCGCTATTACGCCTTTACCTTAAAGCAGATTGAGCAGGATCTGGAAGATCCCACCACAGAGCTCAATCAGATGTGTTTGGAGGTGGTGGATAAGGTGGTGGAAGATGAGCAACTGCTGCGCAAATTCGCCATCCCAGAAGCCCATTGGGAGATGATCGCCCGCTCGTGGCGTCTTCAGGACCCAAGCCTGTATGCACGGCTGGATCTGGCCTACGATGGCCATGGCCCAGCAAAACTGTTGGAGAACAACGCCGATACCCCAACCTCGTTATACGAGAGTGCGTTTTTTCAGTGGCTGTGGCTCGAAGACCGCATCAAAGATGGCAGCCTGCCCCAAGATGCGGATCAGTTCAACGGCATTCAGGAGCAGTTGATCGCTCGTTTCGCTGAGCTCAAGTCCAAATGGCCACCGGTCCCCCTGCATTTTGCCTGCTGTCAGGATACCGAAGAGGATCGCGGCACGGTGCAATACCTGCAAGATTGCGCCGAAGAAGCGGGGCTGGAAGCCAGATTCACCTTTATCGAAGAGATCGGCGTTACCCCGCAAGGGGGCTTTGTGGATGGCTCTGATGAGCCGATTCGCGCCGCGTTTAAGCTCTATCCATGGGAGTTCATGCTCAGAGAGGAGTTTGGCCAGTATCTGGATAAAGCCCAGTGCCGATGGTTGGAGCCAAGTTGGAAATCGATTCTGTCCAACAAAGCGCTGTTGCCGATGCTGTGGAAGCTGTTCCCGAACCACCCTAACCTATTGCCTGCCTATTTCAGCGATGAGATCAGCCAGGCTCGGGAATCCCGCTTGGTGGAAAAGCCAATCTACAGCCGAGAAGGGGCCAACATTCGCATTCTCGACGGTGGCAATGCCATCGCCGACAGTGACGGCCCATACGGTGAAGAGGGGGTTATCTATCAAGCCTATCAGCCTCTGGCTAAGTTTGATGATGACTACGCCCTAATCGGCTCTTGGATTGTTGGCGATCAGGCGGCGGGGATCTCCGTTCGCGAAGATCACAGCAAGATCACTCAGGATCTATCACGCTTCGTGCCCCACGCCATCATCGACTGACCCCAGTCGATGCAGACGCAGAAATACAAAGGCCACTCAAATGAGTGGCCTTTGTCGATGAGGCTGAGAAATTATGCGGCGTTTAGAAGATGAACGATGCCAGGCAAACGATCATTCCCAACGAACCGACAACGGCACCCAGTGCGTACTTAACATTAGTATCCATGGCACTACTCCTACATTTCCATGCAAACGATATTGACACCAGCTTACGCCTTATGATGGGTGGCTCAATCCTTAGCCACCGCATCTGTTAACTGGATCACATCAATATTTTCTGAGTGATTAATCGGTTATCCCAATCTGTGCGCTAGAGTATCTGGACATCAAGATCCGCGAGTTTCTCTAACAGTGAATTGGGTACCGACTCGATGGTCACCGACTCTGTGCCCGAAAATTGGATGTAATAGTCGTCATCCCCTCCGAACCGGCAACGTCCGAAGCAATCTCGGCCGCCAGCAAGGGTTAGCTTGCCTTGATAATCACCGGCGCTGACTTTCACCACCACCGGCTGCTTGAGTAGCTCTCGATACAGTTGCTCACTGTAGTCCCGCTTTTTACGTTCACCGCTGTTGGCATACTTTTCTACTTTGACCGCCCAAGCACTGCGCTTTTGACCAAATCCACGCTCTTGCAGCTGCTGGTACACAAAGTGCCCTCGATTATAGGTGTGAAAATCGCGATTAAGCCCATCGAGGATCGGCTTGTGAGGCATGGTCCAACTGATGGGCACCAACAGATCCGAATGGCGGTCATCCGCGGGTCGAATCTCGATATCGCCGATGGTCAATTGAGTCTGCTGTTTGATGGTTGCCACCACTTGCTCGTTAAGGGTGTCCGTTGCCTGCTGCCACTGAGTCTGCCCCTTGCCTGTCAATGCCTGCCAATCGATGGCTTCGCCTTGCTTGGAAAGCGTCAGTCTGCGAATCTCCTCGCCTTGGTGGCGTAGCACCAAACTCAGAGTCAGCTCTGCGCCCGAGTTAACTTGATTCAGGCTTAACCCCGTGACGGCAATCGGATTGGCTTCCTTGTAGTTAAGCAGCGGCGAACGTTGCCCAAGATGCTTAGTCAGAACCGTAAATTGATCGTCACCTTTGCTGTTACAGCGACCTCCAAAGCAGTCTTGACCCAGTGCCAACAACACCTGAGCATGCTGGCCTGCGAAACTGGCCTCCAATGCCAATTGGTGCTTCACCAGCCACTGGAATAGATCCGCAGAATAGGGGTTGTTCTGGTGCTCGCCTTGGTTCCAGATGCGACTGATGCCAAAGCCATTGGGCTTGCCTTGACGGCGATTGGCCTTAATCACATCCTTAAAAGCGATGCGGCGGTTTTTGTAATCATGAAAATGTCGATTGGCAACCTTAAGTAACGGCGCAGCATCCAGCTGCCACTTAAACGGCACCAACAGCGTGTATTTGCCATCTGGCGTCGGCATCACCGACAACTTACCCTGCGCAACGAACTCTGGTTGCATCATGGCAAACAACAGCTGCTCGCGAAGGTCGGTTTTAGCAGACTCCACTTCACCCTGAACCTGTTTGGCTTTATCGGCCAAACTGCCTTTAGGCAGCGCAACCTTGGTAACGTTGCTCGCGGAACTGTCCGGCGTCGATTTACGCTGCTCTTGCTGTTCACGCTCAGCTTTTTTAGACGCATTTAGTGCCTGAACCGCTTCCAAAGAGCGGCGGGCCTGTTTACGCTGCTCTGTTTTATAATCTTCATATGCGGCATTGCCAACCACTAGCCCCATGGCGACCAGTAGCGCTATCAAAAAAAGTTGGGCGCCTTTACTGGTTTTTGGCGAACCCCAATGTTGGCCATCAGCACGATTCGGTTTCTCGGCATTCGAAGCCTTGGCTTGTGCTTGATGTTTGGCTTCGGCCATCTGCTCAAGCTGCAGTACGACATGATCGCAGCGACGAACAAACTCGTGCTGATCGTCAATTTCAAATCCCTCTTCGTGAACCGCTTTGTTACGCACAGTCGCAATCCATCGGATCTGGCGCACCAGTAGCTTTGGCAACTGACTTTCACAACTGCTGAGTTTTTCATGCAGGCCCCGCCCTTCGGCACCCAGCTCACTGACTAATTTCGACTCAATCCGTTTCGCTTGTTGAACGGCAACTTCAATACTTCCCACACACTACCCTTGTACTTATTACTTACCTGTTCGATTGGCTGTAAATTCTCGACTTACCAATCATTATCAAAACTAGAGCTGCAGCTAAAACTGTCATCGAAACTGCTGCCCATATTGTCATCGAAGCTGCTGCCCATACTGTCGTTCATGCCAACGCCTAAACCAAAGTCACTACCGATACCAGTGTCGATTCCGATGCTATCTGAACAGCCAAAGGCATTCCCTCCAGCATCCACCCCGCCCAGTCCTCCCATCATTGGCAAACTGGTGGCAGGATTGATATCCAACGAGAAATCATCACTCAGTGCTGTTGAATTCAATGAAGGCTCATTTGGTTCCAACATATCGTCAAAGACCACCTCGGAATCCGTTGCATTGGCTCTGGAAAACAATTGGTCCCCCACCAGAGTCAAATTGTCATGCTTTTGTTCAAACACACTGGCTTGGTTCGAAAACAGGGATTTTCCCTCCGACTCTATGGCCTCCCCTTGCGGTTCAGGAACCTTGGGAATGTCAGAGTTGTCATCGGAGAACGTCGGGTCTTCCCCAAAGGGATCGGAGTCTTGTGCCGACTCGGCCTTTGGGTTACGGCTAGCGGCGAGTTCTGGAGTTGGCTGCTTATTGACAGCAAACCATCTTGAGAGAAATGACAACAGGGCGATGATTCCCGTCTTACTTTAAACACAGCTCATTCTAACAGGTGTAAAGCAAAATCTTCATTTTAAATAATGAGTTAACCTAAATGGAGAACAAATATAGAGTAAAACTATTACCCTACACTGACTCTTCCACTTCAGACCCTTGATTGTGACCATCGCCATCAATTAATCCATAACGATATGCCAATCCAATCAAATGAGTACGATTTCGAGCATTGAATAACTGCTTCAATCGATCCAGGTGATAATTCACGCCACTTTCGGTCAACGACAGTTGCGCCGCCAACTCAGCGCTGGAATGGCCAAAAGCGGTTAATTTTAAGATCATCAAAGAGCGCTCTGAAATGCAGTTGAAGTTGGTGATGGGATTAAGCTTAGCAATATGACGCTCACTCAATAAGCTGGAGTAAAGTGACAATCGCAGCTCTGTCTCCTTCTGTTCAACACTGAGGTTTTGCAACAACTGGTCTCTGGACAAATCAGAAAAAAACACAAAAACCGCCAACCAGTTAGGGCTGTATGAACTCGGCAAATGCCACACACCGCGACTGCGCAAACCGTAATCTGACATTAGTCGCACCAATTGCGACCCAGTCCGGGTTTTCTCATCGGGATCGTCCCACACACTCAAGCCCATTGGATGGCGATTAAAATATGCCTTGTCTTGTGAAGCAAAGTGCTGCAAATAACGGCTGCGAAATTGCAGAATATCTGAACTTGAAGCGACCGTATAAGCGGCTCGGTTCATCTCACTGGGACGACGGCGATACAATTTACGGAACTGATGGGGGCTCTGAGGTTGCAATCGTGTGGTAATCCCATAGAAGAACTCGGTTATCCCGTACTGTGACAAGTACCGCTTAAGGTGAGCCATTAGTGCTTCGTCTACCGGGCACGCTAGAGTTAGAGAAGAATCGTTAGAAGTTATAGACATCGATTTAATAAACCAAATTAGTTAAAGGCTGGCGATGAACGCCAACCTCCATCGTTACTGTGTGTTTGGGTGGCAAGTCATACACGAATAGGGATCGGGAAAACTGGCACTCATGTCCCAATCGGAATTCTTAGCGCTCCATATCGCCTCATAAGGTTCATAGTTACCAAACTTATCCCTAGGCAGTGCATTCACATCCGAAGGGTAATTGTTATAAATCTTACCGTTGCTGACCAATTCATCGCCTTGGTATAAACGCTGAGTCGACGCCTCACCGTGATGTTTAGGAACGTGACTCTCCCCTCCATGGCACCAAAAACAACGAGCCGTTTCATTATGCCCTAAAGGAGCTCCATTACTGCCGTGACAGGTTGCACAATAATAGGGCTGAGTTTGGTCGAAGCCATCAACACTATTAATGGGCCAGTTTTGACCACCATGACCTAGCGGCTGCTTAACCTCATTATGACACTCATTGCAGTCTGCGACGCCCCACCCGAAATGCTGCTCCGTCAGCACAGGAGATCCCTCATCAGGACTCGGCAAATCAAATGTCTGCAAAGCAACCCAATCGGAGCCATCTTTGGCGTCGCTAAAATCTCTCTGTGTGGAATGCTCCCCATTAAATTCTTCCATACCCCACAACTCGTAATGACTCATGTACCCAGCGATGACCAACTCAACGGGTTGATTCATCACCCAAGTATCACTCATTAGATGCAGTACGTTACCTCCAAATTTAAACTGCCAATCGAGACGACAATGCTCAGGGTCGACCAGCAGATCCATTCCACCTTTCTCCGGTAGATGAAACTCGCAACGACTACCTGGATTCACTATTTGCTCTCCATGCCCCTGATATGCAGCAAAGTCGCCGTTAGTCGCCATTTCTCCATAGACGGTACTCCAACCTCGTCCAACGGTGGAATCCAGCCCATCAAAACTAAACAGCGCAAAATGCTCCACTTTGGCTCCAGTTGACAGTGTCGGCCAATAATTGAACTTCACATCCCACCCCTGATCATAAGCGGATAGGAACACATCCATTTTTGTGATCACACCGGGCTGGAAGATATCTGGCCGCATATCGTGCGCCGTCACCTCCAAGTTTTGGATTACGATAGGGGCACCGCTGCCTTTATTTACCATCAGTTGAGGCACCACCACCTTGCCATCAAACTGAGCGAGTCGGGCCATTTCTCGATCTTGAACCCACTGACGGCGCTGAGTCATTTCCGTGGAAAAAGGTTGGAAACGCACTCCCATGCCTGGCTGCAACCACATCTGGTCTAACCGCTCATAATGAGCCTCTCCTTGCGGGCCCTTTCCATCCAAGCTGCCGTTGAGTTTCTTCTGCTCGCCACCGTGAGATTTAATGCGCGCATACCAATCTTTGCTATGGGAGTTGTCATAGCCATTATCATCAGCTTCATCAAAGAGGCCATCACCATTTCGATCCCACGAAACCACAAACTCGTAGGTATCTCTCCCACTCTCCGTTGGGAAAATCAACTGCTCAAAACGAAGATCAGGCCGGATATGGACCAAATAACGTAAGAGATCAAATACCGAAAACTGCCCCTCGACAAAGATATCAGGGCGCGCACTGCGCCCGCCTAGTCCATCAGGGTTGGTCGCTAAAACACTAGCCATCTGTTTCAGATCCACCTGAATGCTGACTTCTTGAGGATTATGCACGCCCGCTAAGTGGCCATCTCGCTCGTCGACATAACCATCACCGTTCAGATCCGTGGCCATATCACTTTGCAGCCAATCCTTAAGCTTATCGTCATAGCGCCCAAGATAGACGGAAACCTCACCTTCAAACTTAGCGCTAGGAGTTACGTCCACAGTCAAAAAAGGAGCCTTAGCCTTCGGGGGAGTACTCGATGACCGTTGGTGAGTATCCTCACCACAGCCAGAAATCAGGAGCGAAGCCACTGCCCCTGCGAGCAGCAATGTTGTTGTCTTCATCATTATTTTGTCTCTTGTCGTTGCCTTACCGTTTGGTATGGGCCAACAAGATTAGAGGAGGACGATTAACTCACTACTATTAGTATTATTAGTGTTTTGATGCGTAGAGTAACTCTGTGATCCAACTATCAGTCTGTCTCCACAACCTAAAACAAACTCTAGCGTGTAGATAAAAACAGCGTTCTGAACCTATTTTGTGCAACAAAAAAAACACAATTGACCTCAAGGCAAGCGTAGTACAACCATTAATATAAATGTAATTAATTTTAAAATTACAAATAATAGAAAAGGCTCAACGAATTAACAATCCAGCATACCAAGAACAGTTTCAGCTTCAATTTCAATTTCAATAAATAGAACGCGATTTAAATATTCTCCTGTAATGAAATTTAATGAAAAGTGTCACACTGCATTGATAGTTTTCGCTCTCAAATTATTGAGAGAGTATACATTATGCTTATTACTAACAAAGCCAAGTTGTCACCGTTATTTGTTACTGTATCACTACTTATTTATACGCCTGTGGCATATTCAACTGAGAGATTTCCTGTCAGTTTAGATTTGCCCATTTCAGACGCTGTAGACGCCCTCAATAATCAGTGCACCACCTTCTACGCCGATACTCAGTCCGATCATAGCTTTGAGATCAGTGATCATCACCAATCGGCTGAATTTTCTCACACGTGGCCCGACGGCAGTAAAACTCTGTTTATCTCTCACTCAGAGATGGACAGCAACGATCAGGGCCAAATACTGAGCTTTCACGCGCCCGCCTCCATGTTTAGCAACGACTTGATCGACCAACAGCGTGAACTGAAACTGGTGGAAAAACACTATATTGATGAACAGCACCCTTCTGGTATGGCATGGCTTCCCTCCCCAATAGACGCCCACCATGGCGTATTGGTCATAGCCTCCGAGGAGAATGGCGAACTGCTGTTCAAACACAGTGATGCATCAGGAAAAATTACCACGACCCAAACCTTTGTCCCTAATGATGTTGCCAACATCACCGACGTCTGGGCCTTCGAAAAAGATCAGCAGCTTTGGCTGATTGTCCACGACATGAACCATGGCCGCGGTGCTGCTTATCAGGCCAACATCGACGAACTGTTTACCTCTGATCACCAACTGGATCTCACTGCACTCCATTTCAATAACCACTATCAATCCCCTGATGAAACTGGCTGTAATAAAAGCCTAGGCCAGAACGCCCAGGTTGTACGTGATAGCAACAACGACTGGTACGTGGTGCACACCTACTCTGATGGTCTGTTCTGCGGAATAAATAGTGGCGATATCAAAATAAAAGCGTATTCAATTAATTTTGATTCCGAACTATTCAATATCAATCAAGATCCAGTTCCAAGCGTTGTGAAAACTCTTCCTTACCAAAGCAGCTTTAAAGGTTCTGGTGCCGATGGCGCAGCCGGATTCCGAATAAGCAGCCAAGGAAAACTCACCCTGATATTAGGCGAGCAGTTTGCCTCTTTATCAGGATTTAACTGGCGTTCAGCTTTAGTTGAATGCCGATAAGAAACTCTACAACATAATAAAAGCCCCAGGTTTGCAATGAAGTTAAATAAAATAAATATCGCAATAATGACCGCGTTAATCGGCTCAAGCGCAGCCTCTTTCAGCCCATTGTCTTACGCTGAAACCAGTACCGAGTCCCATATTGATGACGCGGAAGTGATCGCCGTTGTTGGCTATCGAAAGAGCTTGAAGCAAAGCCAATTTTTAAAACAGGAAGCCACCGGAACCCAAGAGAGCATTCTCTCTGAAGACATTGGCGACTTTCCCGATCTCAACCTCGCGGAGTCGCTACAAAGAATTCCTGGCGTCTCAATCTCTCGTGATTCCGGCGAAGGCCGTCAGATCTCTCTACGCGGGCTGGGACCCAACTTTACCCGTACCCGCCTCAATGGTATGGAAGCGCTATTTGTAACCGATTCGGGCATCGACCAGCGCGGCGGCGCCTCCCGAACCCGAGATTTTGACTTCAGCGTATTCGCCTCAGAACTGTTTAATCGAGTCGACGTACTGAAATCCTATGAGGCTAAACAGGACGAAGGCGGCATCGCGGGCACCGTTGATCTCTATACTGCCAAGCCCTTTGATTACGACGATGAAGGCTGGAACGGCGTATTCAGTGCCAAAGGGCTCTATAACGACAGGAATGACTCCACCGATCCTCGCTTTGCTGCGTTGGTATCAAACCGCTGGGATAATTTTGGTGCCCTATTCTCAGCTGCGTACTCGACGGTGGATACCATTGAAGAGGGCTATCACGTCTGGTCATGGAAGCAGGCCAGCTTTGGTGCGGATAACGTCGCCGATAGCGTCGATGCCGCTGTGGCCGATCGCCTTATCAATGCTGAAGGTACCGATCGCGTTTTCGTACCTCGAGCCAACAACATCGCCTCTTGGGCCAACACCCGAGAGCGCCTAGGGTTAACGGCCGCCTTCCAGTGGCAGCCCGCTGACCGTTTGTCGATGGACCTAGACCTGCTCTATGGCGAGCTCTCCAATGACCGCATTGAAAACCAACTGTCCACTGCTGGCACCAACGCCTTTACTGGTGACGTCAACAAAGGGCAGTTACTCACCGATGCGGAAATTCACGGAGACAACTTGGTTTATGCGCAGTTTGATCATTTGGATCTTCGCACCGAATCCAAAGTCAGTTATAGCGAGTCCACCTTTACTCAGTTGTCACTGAACACTAACTATGAGCTCAGTGACCGCTTGGTGGCGAACTTGCTGCTGGGTTACTCTGACTCCGATTTCGATATGCCAATTCATGACAAGGTGTTTGCTGAAGCCGCGGATCATACGGTGTCCATCGACTGGCGCAGCGGCAATCACGGCCACAACAACTACGATTTTGACGTCACCGATGAGAGCGAATGGAACCTAATGCGCTCAGACGTACGTGAAGACAGCATGGACAACAGCTACGGCACTGCCAAGCTGGATCTGAGCTATGAAGTGATGGACGACCACTACCTAATGTTTGGTGTCCATTATAAGGAGTATGAGTCCAGCGGCTGGGAGCGCCGCAATCGCGTTGACTGGCTAAACGACCCTGACGCTCCGGATGCGGTGTTCCAGCAAACCGCCATTCCGGTTCTTAGCCCCTACGCCATTGCCAACAATCAGGCGACGTTCGAAAGACTGGAAGCCACAGGCAAGATCTCCCGCTCTTTAGACGAGAGCCACAACCGTCCAGGCACCGTGTATGACATAGAGGAAGATACCTTAAGTCTCTATGCCCAGTACGAGTGGCGCTCAGAGTTGCTGCACTATCCAGTTCGAGGCAACATCGGCGTTCGCTGGGTGGAAACCGACCAAGTTTCCGCCGGTGAAGTGCAGCTTGGTGCCGATGAGTTCGATTTTGCTGAATTCAACAACGACTACACAGAGCTGCTACCAAGCTTAAACGTAGTGGTTGACCTCAACGACGATCTGCTAGCCCGTTTGGGCCTAAATCGGAATCTATCCCGCCCAGGCCTAAATCAACTGCGCGCCGCCGCTCAAGTTCAAGTCGCCGATCAGAGCATCAACGCCGGTAACCCCAATCTGGAGCCCTTTATTGCTGACTCTCTGGATCTGTCGCTGGAGTACTACTCCGATAACCTGACAGCCAGCTTGGCCTATTTCTATAAGGACATGGAGGGTTTTATCGTTCAGCAGTCGCAAACCATGGCCTACAAGGATACCGGTTACCCACTGGCGTTTTTGGACTTCGATCCTCGCGTCACCCCGCAATCTGAATTCACTGTATCTCAACCGGTAAACTCCGAGGACGCCTACGTACAAGGAGTCGAGCTGTCACTGCAGTTTATGTTTGAGTTTCTGCCTGAACCATGGAACAACTTAGGCTTTAACGGCAACCTTACCTACGCCGATGGCGAAACCACCATCTACAACGAAGGTCAGGCTCACAAAGTGGCTCCTCCCGGACTGTCTGAATGGTCAAATAACGTCACCCTGTTCTACGAAACCAACACCTATGGGGTTCGAGTCTCTAGCTCCCATCGCGATGAGTTCATCACCGGTGAAGGTGCCAGCCAGAACATTGTTGCCGGCTACGAAGAGACGCTGTTTGTCGACTTCAAAGCCCATATCAACCTGACCGACAGCCTCAAGATTTCACTTGAGGGAACTAACCTCACCGACGAAGCCATTGTTCAGTTCTTAGATGACCGCACTCAGTCTTACACCCAAAGCGGCCGTAACTTTATTCTTGGCGTCAACTACGCATTCTAAAACCCAATGCCCCTGCTTGCGGGGGCATCTTTGAGGCCATCATGAAACCACTGCTTTTATCCATTCTATTCCTGATCGCCAGCCAAACTGGGGCGGCCCAATCTGAGCCGCTCGCGGTAGGCGTCATCGCCGATTGCCAATACGCCGATCAGAACCACAAAGGCCAACGCCTGTACCGAAGCTGCCCCGACAAGCTGCAACACGCTGCAGAGGTATTTAATCAGCAGCCACTAGATCATGTGGTTCATCTGGGGGACTTTATTGACAAAGATTGGCGCAGTTTTGCTCCGCTAGTTAAGATCACCAACACCCTAAATGCTCCGGTATTTCATGTACTAGGAAATCACGACCTTGAGGTCGCCGACGACAAGAAAGCACAGGTAACTACCGCACTAAACATGCCATCACGCTACTACAGTCTGCAGCGGGGAGCGTGGCGCTTTATCGCCGTGGATGGCAATGACGTCAGCACCTATGGCTGGCCCAAATCGTCACCAGAGCACCAAAGAAATCTAAAACTGTATCAACAGCGCTATGCTGGACTTGCAACTTGGAACGGCGGGATTGGCGATAAGCAGCTCAATTGGATTGAAGAGCAGCTTCGTCAGGCCAAAAACGCCCAACAGCAGGTGGTATTTTACTGCCACTTCCCCATCTTTCCTGACGATCCCCATAACCTATGGAACGCCGATGAGCTATTGGCACTGATTGACCGTTATCCCAATGTCGTCGCTTGGATCAACGGCCACAATCACAAGGGCAACTATGGTAAACGCCGCGGAGTACACTATTTAAATTTACACGGTATGTTGGATACTGAGCAGACCGCATTTAGCGTGTTAACCCTGACCGATACCGAGATTCGAGTCAAAGGCTACGGCCGTCAGCCAAGCTTGCGATTGCCGCTCAACTGACGCCCCTGAAATGCGCGCCTCGACGGACACCGAGGCGCCGATCTGTTTAGCGAAGTACCACCGCTGCCGCCAAGAGGATGAACACCACCGCACTGACTCGGTCAACCCAAACGCTGTTGGCTTTAAGCCAGTGGAGAATGCCTGTCGAGCCAATGCCAAGCGCCACCAAGGCATACCAAAGGGCATCAATGCCTCCTGCCGTGGCCATCATGATCATCTGATCGCCAACTCCCTGCCCCTCTTTAACAAATTGGCTGAACAGAGCCAGAAAGAAGATGGCCAGTTTTGGGTTTAAGAACGCCACCAAAAATCCCCCACCAAAGCCGACGAATTTGGTCTGTTTATGGGCTGGGCTGTCGTCTTCGTCACCGCGTGTTTTCGCCGCCGCCAAACTGCTACGGATGATGTTAAACGCCATATACAGCAAAAATGCGGCTCCGGCATACTGAATGGCACTGAACAACCACGGAGTTTGGGTTATTACCAACCCAAGCCCTGCGGCGGTGATTAGGGCATACAATCCCACCCCAACACCGTGGCCAATTGCCGTTGCCAACCCAGTCGCTTGGCCCTTTTGAACGGTGTTGTTGATCACCAGCGCTAAGCTGGGCCCAGGGCTGATGGCACCAAGAATACAGATGGTGGCCAATGGCAACCAAGCACTAAACGTCATCACACTACATTGTCCTACTTAATCAATCTTAGGGTTAGCTTATCCCCTCTTGCCAAACACCAGAAGTGATAGTTTGTCACCCCAAGCATTCCTTATGGTTATACCAAGGATTCAGGCTTTCACATAGACACGTCAAACTCTGCCGAACTATGGCGAAATATTCCGACAAGCATTGGCAGAAATATCTGAGGACACTCGGTGATAGCTTCAGGAGTATCAATAACAAGGAGAAACATCATGACTCGCACCTACATTCTGGCCATCGCTGCCGCCATCGGTTTTGGCAGTGCCGTATTTAGCCAAGACAGCTACGCCATCAGCCCTCATTGTCACCAGCAGTGGCTCGATTGTTTAACCAGCTTCCCAGATGACCAATACGGCATCTGCGAAGAGGTACTCAGGTTCTGCGAAGCGGGCGAGATCACCCCGTTGTAGGCAGCCAGCGCTGCTGACCAAGGGTCAAATAGTGCTGAAGGTGGCCCTGCAAATACGGCAGGGCCAACTCTCTAAACCAGGTATGAGCAGGATCATGATGCCAACGCTGATGCCAAAACAGATAGTATTCATGCTCCGGTAGCGCCACAGGCAGGGTTTTGATGCACAGCCCATGGGACTCAGCCAACTGCGCAGCGATATGCAGCGGAGTGGTCAACACCAAGTCTGACCGTGCCAGCAGTGCCACAGCCCCATGAAAAAACGGCACTTTAGCTGCGAGGTTTCTTTCCAGTCCCACCTCAGCAAGGTGACGGTCGATAAGGCTGTCTTTATCCCCTCCCCCGGTGACACTCAAGTGCGCCAGAGACAGGTAGTCCTCCAAACTTGGGCTCAAAACCCCAGCCAAAGGGTGTCCTTGACGCATCAACATCACCAAACAGTCCTGCCCCTGGGAAATACCAACACAGGTTTCAGGTATCGGCTCGATAATGGTTGAAACCAGATCCAAGTTATCATCCGCCAAACCTGAGAGGCGTTTGGGTTGCCACAACTGAAACTCAATCTGCGCCAAAGGGGCTTGGGAGGCGAATTCTGCCGCGATGTCGGGGAAGATATACTGAGCCACATAATCGGAGGAGGCCAGCACAAAGCTGCGCTGGCACCGCGCCGGTTCAAACTCACCTTGGTGATAAAGCCCATCAAGACCAGACATCAAAGGCGTTAGCTGCAGTTGCAACTGCTCCGCCTTTGGCGTCAGCAAATAGCGCTGCCCTTGGCGTACTAACAACGGATCGTTAAAACTCTGTCGCAACTGAGCCAAGGTTTTGCTGACCGCAGATTGAGTCATGTGTAACCGCTCAGCAGCCCGAGTTAGGTTCTTAAGTTCAAGGAGAGCCAGTAGAACTGGCAGTTGATTTAGGTTGTGGCGCATTCACTGGGATCTGGCATCAGGCGATAAACCGATGGTACGCAAAGCGTTGGGAGAACGCCAGCGTACCCAATGAGTTACCCCTAACGTCTTGCGCTGCCACTGACCTCAATGCCCTGCTCGGTCACATCGACTTGCATCAAGATCTTCTGGTGGCCACTGAAGCTTCGCCGCAGCTCCTGCTCCAACTCAGGCTCTAACCCCATCTGCTTAACCGCCTTAGCCAGTGCCAAATAATCCAGTGTGAGTGACATCAAGCCATTGGTCGTCATCGGCTGTTGAAGCAGCGTATTGGCGGCCGCTTCTCCCTTTTCGCCCACATAAATCACCAAGTGATGATCGTTTCGTTGTACCCAAATTGGCATCGGTTGATAGGCAAGCTCCGGTACAAATTCCCTGAGATCCATCGGCGTTTGGTCGGAAGGGATCTGCAAATTGGCAAGGCTTGGCATGAAGTTAGCCGCCAACTGAAGTAGCGCTGGGACGTTACTGGCACTGATGCTCACCAAACCATCAAAATCGGTAGCAGGCTCGTCATATTCCAGACCCGCAAGATCCACGCCCATGATGGCCGCGCCAACGCCTTTAAACCCTTGGGTTGCATCGGAAAACATCGCCAAGGTTTCCGGCGGCATCAACTTAAGCTCATCTTGCCATTCACCAAGCCATTGGCATTCGTAAGGCTGCTCCAGCCATTGGTCCCGCAGAGTAACTAGACTCGGCACCAAGGCTTCCCCATTGATCCCGACACCAAGGCTCATCCAGCTGCCCGCCAGTTCTCGGGTATAGGGCGCTAAGAAGCCTCTTAGCTGTCCCAATGCATTAAGAATGGCCTGATTTTTTGACTCCAGCACAATCTGTGTGTCCACTTTGACGTCGAGCTCACTGCCTTGATACAGGTAGTGGGACACGGTTCGAGGCCAATTGCTGACGATGCCACTAAGCTCCTCATAACAGATGGGGTCTTTAAGCTCACCACTGTTATCACGCCATTCATCCCACGAATTCAGATGCTTCGCCAGAGAGTTTCCAGACTCGGTCATCAGCCCCGTTAACAACTGCTGATGCTCCAAATAGGCGACATTGCCCTGTTGCCAGCCATAGCGCTGCTTAATTTGTGTCAGCCTTTGGCTGTCGGCAAGGGAGTGGGCTGGCAACGTGCTGCCCAGAGCGATTTTCAACTGTTCCGTAGAGAGAATAGGTGCCCCTAAGGTCACCACCAACTCTTGGTCACTGACGGCGAACCACAGCTCAACCGTGGGGCCATCTTTGGCTTTGAGATCGTACACCCTGGCTTCGATGCCATCGATTCGCTCATCGCGATGGGTCATGCCAGCGCGATTCTCGGCCCTATCTAAAGCCGACAGCAGGTTTGTTTTACTGTCTAAGCTCCAGCGAAACACCGGAGAGGCACCAATGAAATAGAAAGCGCCCGTTGAATGCTTCGCGATGCCAGTGGTTTCCACCAGACTGCCCCAATCGGTCATGGGATCAAACATCGGCAGCAACAGTTCAGACAGAAATTTGAGCTCGGTGCTATCGACACTGGCCAACTCATCCATCAATACGGCCAGCTCCTGCTCCGTCAGAGACTGACCTGAAAAGCTCAATCTCAGCAACGATTCCGTCTCAACCGGCGTGGACTGCACCATCACCATGACGGAATCGTCGGGAATGTGGGACTCAATGGAGCGTGGCGTTGAAACCAGATACCAGCTTCCCAGAGCCACGGCGGCAACCGCAGTGGCGAAAATGCGCTTTTTCATTGGTAATTCCCTCTAACCCGATGATTTTTTCATAGTTTAAAGAGTAGACCGTGGTAAGGCGAGCCCATCCATGATGGCCAAGGCCATTGCGTGCAGCCCGTTGCCCTGATAGCGAAAAGGCGCAGCTCTCGCTGCGCCTTTGTCTGATACTCAGTTTCCGATTTTGCCCAAAACCAAGTCGATGGGCCGATTCCAATCACGAACGAATTCTGATTCCTAGCCTATATCTGGGGCCAAAGGCATCCATGTCCTTAGTAAGCCAACATTACTCAGGTACGATCCAGCGCAGACGGAAGTTGGCTTGCTCTGACTGAGCCAGTTTTGGCGTTAGCCAGGGCAGCAGCTCCTGCATCTGCTCTTCCAGCGTCCATGGCGGATTAATGACGATCATGCCTGAGCCGGTCATGCCCCAATCCATGTTGTCGTCTTCCACATTCAGCTCAATCTGCAAAATATTGCGGATGCCGGTGCGCTCCAAGGCGCGCTCTAAGGTGGTGATCTCCTGACGCCGCACCACTGGATACCAGATGGCATAGGTGCCCGTCGCCCAGCGTTTTACCGCCTCTTTCACCCCTTTTACCAGATCCTTATACTCGTTTTTCAGCTCATAAGGAGGGTCAATCAGCACCACACCTCGGCGCTCTTTCGGTGGCAGTGAGGCTTTTAGGCGCTGGTAGCCATCCTCCTGATACAGTTTTACCTGACGGCGGCCTCGAAATTCCTGCCGCAAACGAGGAAAATCCGACGGATGCAACTCGGTCAGCACCATGCGGTCCTGTTCACGAAGCAAGCTGCCGCTGACCAATGGGCTACCAGGGTAGTAGCGCAGGTTACCACTGGGATTTAGCTCTTTGACCACTTTCAGGTAGGGGTGCATCGCCTTAGGACAATCTTCGCCCCAGATGCGGGCGATGCCATCCACGTACTCGCCGGTCTTCTCCGCATGCTCAGATTGCAGGTCGTAACGACCGGCTCCAGAGTGAGTGTCGTGAATCATAAAGGCTTTATCTTTACGCTTTAGTGACTCAACGATCAGCGCCTGCACGGTGTGTTTTAGTACGTCGGCATGATTACCAGCATGGAAACTGTGGCGGTAGCTCAGCATAATTTGGGGTGCTCATTAGAAATGCAATCGGGCAAGTATATCAATAAGCCTATACCAATCACACTCATGGCCTGCTCATTCAGCAACAACATGAACGGGATTGATATAAAACCCCGAAACATTGCCAGCCGAATGGCATCGCCTTGGTTATACTTTGTTCTGCGTTGTGCGCCACAGCAGAGCAGCTACGGATAAAGGTAGCGCCAGTTTGACGTCTGCGGCGTACTTAAGGTCTTTGGCGACATTGAGGTTACTCTCAAAACGCCCATCATCACGGACGACCCACTGTGGGAGACGATGATGACTCGACACTTTTTACTGGCCTCAAGCCTCTTCGAACTTGGTCTTTTGGAGCATCAACTCAAGCGCCAAGGATTCACGCCTGCGCAGATCCACGTTATCAGTCCGCGGGATGCCTTAGCATCGAAGCTCAGGCTGCAATCTTGGCAATCGCTTATCTTCTTAGAGCTCGCCCACTGCTGCATTCAAGGCGCTCGTATCGGCCTAATTTTAGCGCTTGTTTGCTTAGTAGTCGCCACTGCTCTGGGCATTGACAGCAGCGTCGGTTGGACTCCCATCTTGATGTTTGCCGCGGTGCTGCTGGGTTTCAGCGTTTGGGAAGGCGGTCTGATTGGTGTCAGTACCCCAGAGCAGTTACAGCGCACCTTCCATAAAGAGATTCGCCAAGGGCAGCACCTGCTGGTGGTGGACGTACTCGAACCACAGGAAACGCTCTTTCTCGCCCTCATCAATCAACATCCTCTGATTCAACAAGTGGGAATCGGCAACGGCGTCATGCCCTCAGCCATCCGCATTCAAAACTGGTGGCTGGCACACTGACCAAACGCGCTCATCGCTTGGCGCTGCCACTGTCCGATATCCTAAGCCGGTGTCCGCTCACCTTGAAAAAGTGTCCGCTGCGGACACTCTGACCATGCCAAAAATCATAAATCATTGAATATAATAAAAATAATTTCTGGCACGCTTACTGCTAAATAACCGTTAATCGTAAGTTATCAGTTACACATGGACAGTAGGCGTCATTATGATTCGAAACACCACTGAGCAGGATGTCATCAAACCCAAATCCAAAAAGAGAGGAACTTGGGTCAAAGGGGCACTGGGCCTCAGCGCCTTAATCGCCAGTTTAAGCTGGGGAGGCCACCTACTCAGCCAACCCCAAAACAGCATCGCCGCCAGTGGCGTGCAAACCGCCATGGTCGAGCGCGGCTCACTCACGCGGGAGATCAATACCCGAGGCAAGATCATCGCCGCCAATGCCCCCATGGTGTACGCCACCAGCGAAGGCTTGGTGGAACTGTTTGCCCAACCCGGAGATCAGGTGGAACAAAACCAGCTGCTGATCCGCATCGACAGCCCGGAGCTTACCTCCCAATACGACCAAGCCAAAGCGGAGCTGGAACGCCTACAGATGAGCCTTGAAGGCGAACGTCTCGATGCCCGCCGACAGCAGTTGGAGCTCAAGCGCCGACTGGATCAAGCTCAAGTGACTCTGGAAGCCGCCGAGCGAGAGCACCGACGGGCCAATGAAGCGATCAAACAATCCTTGATCAGCGACATCGATTTTGAACAAGCCAAGGATGAGTTTGCCAGTGCCAAGCTTGATTTCAGTCACGCCAAAGAGGAGGTCGAACTGGCTCGAGACACCTTGGAGTTTGAGGAGCGTAGCCTAAGACTGCAGCTTCAGCAGCAACAGCTGAAACTTGCTGAGCTCAAGCGAAAAGTGGACAAACTGAACGTTACCGCTCCCATCTCCGGCATGGTGGGCAACACCTTAGTAGATAACCGCCAGCAGGTCAGTCGCAATCAAGCGTTGATGTCGGTCGTCAGCCTTAAAGACTATCAGGCCGAGTTGGAAGTCCCGGAGATCTACGCCGACGAACTGGGACTGGCGATGCCGGTAACCTTAGAAGTGGCTGGCACCACGCTCACCGGCCAGATTGGGGGCATCTCACCAGAGGTGCTCAACAACCAAGTGAAAGTGCGAGTACGCTTCCCCTTTGAGGCGAATCTAGGGCTACGCCAAAACCAGAGACTGAACGCCCAGATCCACCTGCAGCGGCTGGAAAACGTCATCAAGATACGACGGGGCGCTTTTGTACAAAGCGGTGGCGGTCGTTTCGGGTACCGAATTAACGACAATCTGGCCACCAAGATCCCCCTCGACCTTGGAGCCAGAAGCCTCACCCACATCCAGATTGTTTCCGGTGCCAAGCCCGGCGATACCCTGATCATTTCCGATTTAGCTCCCATGCAGCAACAGGATCAGCTGCTGATTAACGACTAAGGAGACCCCAATGTTATCCATGAACCAGATTGGTAAAGTGTTCCAAACCGAACTGATTGAAACCCACGCCCTACGCGGCCTAAACCTTGAGGTCAATGACGGTGAGTTTGTGGCCGTCACCGGCCCATCGGGCTCAGGTAAAACCACCTTTTTGAACATTGCCGGTCTGCTTGAGCCCGCCAGCAGCGGCGAGTATTTTCTTGACGGCGAGCAGGTTGCTAGCCTCAACGACTATGAGCGTTCACGCCTTAGAAACGAGAAGATCGGTTTTATCTTTCAGGGGTTCAATTTGATTCCCGACCTTAACCTGTTCGACAACGTCGATGTGCCCCTGCGCTATCGAGGCTTTAACGCCCGTGAACGCAAGCGCCGCATTGAAGAGGCTTTGGAGCTAGTGGGGCTTTCTGCGCGCCTAAAACACCTGCCGTCTCAGCTCTCTGGTGGACAACAGCAGCGCGTGGCCATCGCCCGCGCCTTAGCTGGCGAGCCCCGCTTTTTGCTGGCCGATGAGCCAACCGGAAACTTGGACTCTTTGATGGCCCGGCAAGTTATGGAGCTACTGGAGCAGATCAATCGCAATGGCACCACCATCATCATGGTGACTCACGACAACGAACTGGCCGCTCGGGCGCAGCGCAACATCCACATTGTCGATGGTCAGGTTTGCGATCTTGCCATGGTTGCCAACACCGAACCTCAGCGGGCTCACGCCTAACCGCCGCCAAGGAGAACCCTATGTTGCTCTACTACACCAAATTGGCGCTGCTGGCGCTAAGGCAAAACCCGGTCATGTCGGCACTAATGGTGCTGGCGATGGCCATTGGCATCGGCGTGGCTGGCACCACCTTGACCGTTTATATGGCGATGGATCATAACCCCATGGCTCATAAAAACGATCGCTTGTATAAGGTACAACTTAAAACCGCCCACGACGATTTCAGCCCCGGTACGGTCGATGATCTACCGAAGCAGTTAAGCTACCCCGATGCCATGAATCTATTGGAAATGGGGGGCGGGATTCGCCAAGTGGCCATGTACCGAACCGGATTTATTGTTAAACCCGAATCGGACACCATCATCCCATTTAGCGTCTTAGGCCGAGCCACTAGCCGCGACTTTTTTGCCATGTTCGATGTGCCTTTTATCTATGGCGACACCTGGAGTATGGCAACCGATGACGGCGGCGTTAATGAAGTCGTTATCGACAAGCGCCTTAACGACAAGCTGTTTAATGGCACAAACTCCGTCGGCAAAACCATCGATGCCAGCAGCGTGATCTACACCATTGTTGGCGTAATCGAAACCTTTACCCCCACGCCCTTGGTGTACGACCTCAATAACGGCTCCATTCACCAAGGTGAACAGATCTTTCTTCCCATCGCCTTAGCCCCCACCAATAAGATGCCCATTTGGGGCAATACCAATGGCTGGAAGCGTGAACCGAGTAAATCCTTTGAAGATCGCCTCAACTCCGAACGTTACTGGGTGCAGTATTGGGTTGAGTTCGCCTCCCAAGCGGACATCGCTCCCTATCAGCAACAGCTAGACAATTATGTGGCGCAGCAGAAAGAGTTGGGCCGTATGCCGTCGGACACCGCTTACGGCAAACTAAGAAGTGTTGGCGAATGGCTGGTCTATCGAGGGGTGGTTGATGACGATACCAAGGTGATTGTGGCGTTAGCCTTTATGTTTCTCGGCGTGTGCTTGGTCAATATGGTCGGCCTGCTGCTGGCGAAGTTCCTACGCCGTGCCCCTCATGTAGGCGTTCGCCGTGCCTTAGGCGCAAGCCAAGGGCAGATCTTCCTGCAACACCTAGTGGAAGTGGCGGTGATCGGCCTCTTAGGCGGCCTGTTGGGGCTGGTGTTTGCCGCCATCGGCCTGCATGGCATTCAAGGCCTGTATCAAAACTACAGCGCCATCACCGAGTTCCATCCACAAATGTGGGCCCTGCTGCTGGGGATCTCCGCGGTTGCTGCTCTGCTTGCTGGCATTTTGCCAGCGTGGCGCATCTGCCAAAGCTCACTGTCCCATCACCTGAAGATTCAATAGGAGGCTAATTATGCTAGAACTTCGCCCGATGCTATCGGCCATGCTTCGCAACAAAGTTGGCCCGATCCTAATCATACTACAACTGGCACTCACCTTGGCCATTGTCGCCAACGCCGCGTTCATCATCGTTGAACGGTTGGCATTGATGAAACTGCCTAGCGGCGTCGCTGAGTCCGAGGTGTTGAGCTTTACCGTGATTGAGAACGATCCCAGCATCAATATCGGCAACCAGCGGCGAGCGGACATTGAATCCCTCAAAGCCATTCCCGGAGTCATCAGTGCTTCAGCGGTGAATCAAATCCCCTTGAGCGACAGTGGCAACTCAAGCTCATTGATGCGCTCAGAGGAAGCCCACGAGACCGAAGCCAATGTGGCCCACTACTGGGGCGACATCAATCAGGTAAGCGCCCTTGGGCTTAAGATCATTGAAGGCAGAGACTTTACTAGCGACGACTTTGTGGATGAAGGGTTTCCCACCAGCCTTATCATCTCCAAGGCCACCGCAGATTGGTTCTTCCCAAATGGCTCCGCCATCGGTAATACCCTCTACACCAGTGGTCGAACCCTAACGGTGGTTGGTGTGGTAGAGCGGCTGCAATCACCTTGGAAAGAGCACCGAAATACCTTTATGAGCTTGATGTTACCAATGGAGATGGACACCGAAAAGTTGACCCGTTTCGTGGTTCGAGCCGAAGCCAATCAGAGGGAGGCGGTGCTGGCTCAGCTCTCAGAAGTGATGCTGAAAAGGGTTCGCAACCGAGTCGTAAATCAGTTCGAAACCTTCGACATGACCCGAAAAGAAGCGTACGCAGCGGATAATGGCATGGCCAAGGTACTCATGGCGATCATTGTGCTGCTGCTAATTGTCACCGCATTGGGCGTCGTTGGCTTGGCAAGCTACAGTGTCAATCAGCGCCGCAAGCAGGTCGGCACTCGCCGAGCCCTAGGGGCAACCCATTGGCAAATATTGCGTTTCTTCCTGTTGGAAAACGCCATGCTCTGTCTCGGCGGCATCACCATAGGTTGTATCGCGGCATTGAGCCTAAGTCGCTGGCTAGCAAGCCACTATCAGGTAACCAGCCTCCCCCTAAGCTACTTAGTTATCACCGCATTGGGCCTGCTGGTTTTGGGGCAACTGGCGGTGGCCTCTCCAGCCATCAGAGCCAGTCGAATCTCCCCAGCCTTGGCCACACGCAGCATCTAAAGGACTCACATCCCAAGAATTAAGATGCTGAAATAACGAAACAAAGGAGTTACCTTAGGGTAACTCCCACTTTAAAGACAGGACGACTGTGGAGCAGATTCTTATTGTCGACGACAACCCCGCCATCGTCGATGCCCTCACCCTCTTATTGGAACTGGCGGACTACCAATGCCTGAGCGCCTTGTCACCGGAGCAGGCACTCAACCAGTTAGAGCACAACGAAGTGGCGCTGGTCATTCAAGATATGAATTTCAGCAGCGACACCACCAGTGGCGAAGAAGGCAAAGCCCTATTTTATCAGCTGCGCCAACGACAGCCGGATCTGCCGGTAATTCTGCTAACGGCCTGGACCGAGGTATCCATGGCGGTAGAACTGGTCAAAGCCGGTGCGGCGGATTACTTAGGTAAACCTTGGGATGACGACAAACTGCTGACCAGTGTTGCCAACCTGATGGCTCTGTCTCAGTCTCGTCAGGCGCTAAAACATCAACGCTATCGCCAACAAGCTCTGAGAGATCAGCTAGAGCAGCATCAGTTGTGCGGCACCATTTTTGCCAGTACTCAGATGGAGCAGCTTATCCACACGGCCATTCAAGTGGCGAAATCGGATCTGCCAGTGATGATCACAGGCCCCAATGGCGCAGGCAAAGAGAAAATTGCCGAGATCATCCACGCCAACTCAAGCCTCAACCACCACCCCTTCATTAAGGTTAATGTGGGCGCTCTGCCTGCAGATTTGATGGAAGCCGAACTGTTTGGTGCTGAGGTCGGCGCCTATACCGGCGCCACAAAGACCCGCATTGGCCGTTTCGAAGCCGCCGATGGCGGCACCCTATTTCTGGATGAGCTGGGCACCCTGCCCCTCTCCGGTCAGGTAAAACTGCTTCGGGTACTGCAATCGGGCGAATTTGAACGTCTAGGCAGCAGCCAAACCCGAAAGGTCTGCGTTCGGGTACTCAGCGCCACCAATGCGGATCTCACCCAAGCGATGGCAGATGGCGAATTTCGCGAAGACCTTTACTATCGCCTCAACGTCATCCCACTGGAGCTTCCCCCTCTCGCTGAGCGCAGTGACGACATTTTGCCCCTAGCCCGCCACTTTTTGACCACGACCGGAGCTCTGCTCACGGCACAGGCTGAGCAGGCGCTGCTCAGTCACAGCTGGCCGGGCAATGTGCGAGAGCTAGAAAACACCATGGCCAGAGCCACTCTGCTCAGTGGGGGCGACAACATCGAACCCAAGCATTTGGCGTTGCCCCAGGCCAAAGCCCCATGCTCCAATCCGCCTCATCCCCCATGCACAGAGAAGACAACTTCGACTCAACTCCCGAATAGAGAACCCAGTAAGCTGGAGATCATTCAGGCGTTGAGTAACCAACAAGGGATCATCGCCCGTGCAGCAAAGTCTTTAGGATTGAGCCGTCAAGCGCTGTATCGGCGCATGGAAAAATTGGGCATTGAGCGATGAACGGCTGGCGCTTTTGGCTACCGAGAACCCTAGTGGCAGCCGTCATTATTAGCACGGTCGTGATTGCCACCTTCTCTTTAGGGCAACTGTTGGCTCTGCCCTCATGGGCTCTGTGGCTCACCACCGTACTGGTGGCGACCCTAACCTGCGCCTTGAGCCTTAATGCACTGATCGCCCCCATCACCCAAGGGTTATCTGGGCTGGAAACTGGACTGTTAAACCTTGGTGATAACGACTATGCCAACAGTCTCACTGAAACCGGGCCAGCCCCCATCAAAGCGCTCTTAATCAGCTACAACCGCACCGCCGAAAAGCTAAGGGAGCAGCGCTACCACCTGCATCAGCGCGAGCTACTGCTGGACAAAGTGGTACAGAACTCGCCCATGCTGGTGCTGTTGTGCGACCAGCGTCAGCGAGTGGTGTTTGCCAATCATCGCTGTGAGCTAATGCTGGGCCAGCCGACCTTGGCGGGCAAAAAACTGGATCATGCCTTGGCCGAGGTCTCAACTGAAATGGCGCAGATGCTCACCCAAACCCAAGATGGTCTGTTCCAACTGACGGAGCTTGGTCAGAGTTATCATAAGATCAGTGGCGAATTTCAGATCCATGGCCAAGCCCATCGGCTGATTCTGGCCCGAGAGATCACCCGAGAGATGGCGCGTCAGGAAGCCGCCGCGTGGAAAAAGGTCATTCGAGTCATCAGCCATGAGCTCAACAATGCTCTAGCCCCCATCAGCTCCATGAGCCACAGTGGCCGCAAACTGATTGGCAGTGACGCCGATCCTCGTCTGGCTCGCGTGTTTGATAACATCGAAGCCCGCTGCAAAGATCTCAATGGCTTTATTCAAGGCTACGCCAGCTTTGCCAAGCTCCCCAGCCCTCGCATCGGCAATCACAACTTAGCTGAGCTCATCACCCCATTAGCCGAGCACTTTCCTCTGACTTGGGAGCTGACCACCTCGTGGGGCCAATTTGATCGGGGTCAACTGGAGCGAGTGCTGATTAACCTAATGAAAAATGCCACCGAAGCTGGCGCCAATCAGTTGCACCTCAAGGTAGAAAGCCAAGGGGATGCTCTCATTTGGCAGTTGCAAGACAACGGCTCTGGCATGAGTGACACCGTCATGCAGCAGGCGCTGCTGCCCTTCTACTCCACCAAAAAAGAGGGCACCGGATTGGGCCTCGCCCTGTGCAAAGAGATCATCGAAGCACACCACGGCCAGATGCGGCTACAACACCGAGAGCAAGGTGGCATGCGAGTAAGTTGGTCTCTGCCCTATCACCCTCAGCCACAAGCTTAAACGCAGAGCGCCGCCCAATGGGCGGCGCTCTGCTTGTACGGTGTCAAAGTTCAAAGTCGTCTAATTCGTTATTGCTGCTCCTCTGAGTCTTTGGTCAATTTAACGTAAAACAGTGGTGTAAATAGCAGGCCGAACAGGGTTACCCCGATCATGCCGTAGAACACCGCAACGCCCATGGCTTGACGCATCTCAGCGCCTGCACCAGTAGCCAGTGCCAGCGGCACTACCCCAGCCGTAAAGGCGATGGAGGTCATCAAAATGGGCCTGAAACGCAGTCGACAGGCATCTAAAATGGCCGAAACGCGGTCCATTCCCTGTTGTTGCAACTCTCGGGCAAACTCCACCATCAAGATGGCGTTTTTCGCTGCTAGAGCCACCAATACAATTAACGCAATGCGGGTGAAAATGTTGTTATCACCGCCGACAATCCACACCCCTGCCAGTGCTGACAGCAGCGTCATCGGAACAATCAAGATGATCACTAGCGGCAGAGACCAGCTCTCGTAGGTCGCCGCCAGCACCAGAAATACCAAGGCCACCACCAGCGGGAACACGTACAACATGGTGTTGCCTGCCAAAATCTGCTGATAGGTCACCTCAGTCCACTCAAAGCTGATGCCATCAGGCAGGGTTTGCGCCAGCACCTCTTCGATGGCAACTTGCGCCTGATCTGAGCTGTATCCCGGCGCAGGACCACCGTTTAGCTCGGCGGTCACATAGCCGTTGTAGTGCATCACTCGATCAGGACCTGTGGTTGGCTCTACGCTCACCATGGCTCCGAGCGGCACCATATTGCCAGCCGCGTTACGTACCTTCATGCGCAGAATCTGCTCAGGGTCGAGTCTAAACTCAGCATCGGCCTGTGCATTCACCTGAAAGGTGCGCCCATAGGCATTAAAGTCGTTGATGTAACGAGAGCCTAAGTAGGTCTGCAGCGTGCCAAAGATCTGCTCTAGCGGTACGCCTTGCAGCAAGGCTTGCTCACGGTCGATGTTAATGTTCATCTGCGGCACCTGAATGCGGAAACTTGAGAACAGTCCGGTCAGTTCAGGGCGCTCGTTGGCCGCCTTAATGGTGGCATCCAGCGAGTCAAACAGGGCTTCAAAGCCTAAGTTGCGGCGATCTTCAATCTGCAACTTAAAGCCACCGGTGGTGCCCAACCCCAGAATGGGTGGTGGTGGGAATACCGCCACGAAAGCCTGATCAATCACGCTAAAGCGCTTGTTGAGCTCTGCAGTAATCGCTGGGCCGGAAAGCTCAGGCGCCTTACGATTGGCAAAGTCATCTAAGGTCACAAACACGATGCCGGCGTTACTGGCATTCGTAAAACCATTCACCGACAACCCAGGGAAAGCGATGGTGTGTGCCACCCCTGGGGTATTCAGGGAGATCTGCTCCATTTCACGGATCACCGCATCGGTACGATCCAAACTGGCGGCATCGGGCAGCTGCGCAATGGCCACTAAGTACTGCTTATCTTGAGTCGGCACAAAACCACCAGGCACCATATTGAACAACTGGCCAGTGGAACCAAGCAGTACCGCATACACCGCCAGTACTACGGCAGAGATGCGCAGAATGCGTTTTACTAGGTTGGTGTATCCGTTCGACAGGGCATCAAAGCCACGGTTAAAGGGCGCAAACACGGTTTTGCCTAAAATGCGATCTAACACTCGAGTGAGTAGATCCGGCTTGGCACCATGGGGTTTTAACAGCAGCGAAGCCATTGCCGGAGACAGCGTTAGCGAACAGAAAGCCGAGATCAGCGTCGAAATGGTAATGGTCAGAGCAAACTGCTTATAGAACTGACCTGACAAGCCCTCAATAAAGGCGGTCGGAATGAACACCGCACACAACACCAAAGAGATCGCAATAATGAGGCCGGTAACCTCGGTCATCGCTTTTTTGGTGGCTTCCACCGGCGACAGACCATCACCTATGTTACGCTCTACGTTCTCCACCACCACGATGGCATCATCCACCACAATGCCGATGGCAAGCACCAAGCCAAACAGCGACAAGGTGTTGATAGACAGCCCCATCATCTGCATGGCAGCAAAAGTACCAATAAGCGATACCGGCAGCGCCACCAGCGGAATAATCGCCGCGCGCCAGCTCTGCAGGAACAGAATCACCACGATAACCACCAAGGCAACCGCTTCCAGCAAGGTGCTGATCACCGCATCAATGGAGGCTCGCACAAACTGGGTTGGGTCGTAGAAGATGCCGTAGGTCACCCCTTCAGGGAAATCTTTGGCCAAATCGTCCATCACCTCACGCACCTGAGCCGACAGCTCAAGGGCGTTAGCACCGGGGCGCTGATTGATAGGCATGGCAACGGCGGTTTGACCATCGAGCATGGCGCGCAGGGCGTAGCTCTGCTCACCCAACTCGATACGAGCCACGTCACTCAAATAGGTCACCGCGCCCTGCTCACCCACTTTCACCACGATGCGCTCAAACTCTTCAACGCTGCTCAACCTGCCTTTGACGTTCAGCAGTACCTGAAACTTGCTCTCCTCAAGCGTCGGCTGCCCGCCTAAGGAACCCGCCGCCACCTGACGGTTTTGGTTCTGCACCGCAGCCACCACGTCATCGGCCGTTAGGTTACGGGCCGCCAACTCATCTGGGTTTAGCCACAGGCGCATGGAGTATTTGTCACCACCATAGATGCTGATCTGGCCCACTCCAGGCAGACGTGCCAGCTGGTTTTTGATGTTCATGTCGGCGTAGTTGGCCAAAAAGGCGATGGACTGGCTGTTGTCCGGCGAATAGAGGTGGACCACCATGGTCAGATCTGGCGATGCCTTTTGGGCCACTACCCCGAGGCGCTGAACCTCTTCAGGCAAGCGTGGCAGTGCGGCGTTCACCCGGTTTTGCACCTGCACCTGAGCTCGGTCAATGTCGGTACCAAGGGCAAAGGTCACGGTGAGCGTTAGCCGGCCATCGGCGGTGGCTTGGGAAGACATATACAGCATCTCCTCCACGCCGTTGATCTCCTGCTCCAGGGGCGTTGCCACTACCTCGGCAATCACCTCAGGGTTGGCACCGGGATAGGATGCAGCGACAACCACCGTAGGTGGCACCACTTCTGGGTATTCACTGATCGGTAGCTGTGGCAGTGAGAGTGCACCAATCATCAGGATGATCAGCGACAGTACCGACGCGAAGATCGGCCGCCGAATAAAAAAGTGGCTGATGTTCATTAAGCGTTCCCTTCTAACTTGGTGGCCGGCTGTTTGGCCACGGCCGCTTTAGGAAGGGTTAACACCACGGTTTCAGGGGTGATGGTCATGCCTGGCTGCACTCGAGCTGGGCCGTTGGCTGCGATACGCTCACCGGCATGCAGACCATCGGTCACCACACGCAGGCCGTTAACACGCTGGCCCAGTTTCACCTGACGATATTCAAGTACGTTGTCGGCGTTCACCACCAACACAAAACGATTGCTCAGTTCAGTTCCAATCGCTTGATCCGGAACTAGAATCTGAGTCTGCGCTTGCATTGGTGCCATGCGCACCCGCGCAAACGCGCCAGGTCGCAGTGCACGAGAATCCACATTGAAGGTGGCACGCACTCGCATGGTTCCTGTGGCGGCATTCACGTGGTTGTCAATAAAGTCCAACTGACCTAGATGGCTAAAGTCACTCTCGCCAGTAAGCTGCGCTTCAACCGGAAGCACATGCTCAGCCGCTTCGGCCGCGAACATCTTATTCCAGCGACGCTCATCCACATCAAAGTAGGCGTATACCCGCTCAGTGGATACCAATGAGGTTAATACGGTTTGGTTCGAGGTCACAGCATTGCCCGCAGTCACCTGTGCCAAGGACACGCGCCCATCGATGGGCGCACGAATGTCGGTGTAGCCGAGGTTTAAGCGCGCCGCTTCCAGCGCTGCGTCAATAGAAGCCAACTCCGCTTGGCGCTGCTGCGCCAAAAACTGACGCGACTCAGCCTCTTCCGTGGAGATGGCACGGCTAGACAGCAGCTGCTTGCTGCGGCGAGCTTCCGATTGGGACTGATTTAACGCAGCAATGGCGCGACGACGCTCCCCTTGCAGGCGCTCTACTTCAGCGGCAAACGGACGGGCATCAAGGCGCACAAGAAGGTCGCCCCGCTTAACGTCACTGCCCTCCTCAAAGACCACCTCTTCAATCACCCCAGTGACTCGAGGGCGCAGCAGCACTTGCTGAGGGGCTTGCAGTCGAGTGGTGAACTGTTGCCACTGAGCAACTTGAGTTTGGGCTACCTGTGCAACTTCGATAGTAAGCGCAGGCGCTGGGGCATTGGCTTGAGTTGGCTCGCTTTGGCAGCCCATCAAGGCTAAAGGCAACAAAGCTATAGAGAGTTTTGAAAGTCGCATCTGAGGTCTCCGGCGTGCTGTGGCGCCCTTATTGTTTGGGCGCTTAAATCCATAACTGTTGGTGATCGGGATCACTACAGTGGCTATGGCGGCACAAGATATCTCAGCGATTAGGTAGGGTAAATTTGTTATTCCCAAGCACTTTATTAGTCTAAAGCTAACAATCATTTGGTTGTAACTTAGAAGATAACGATTGAGAGACCCAAAATACCGATGGCTAAGCTTCGGTTTTAGCAGTCATTTCCCCCTCCTGAGCGTTGCGCAATTTCAAGAAATTGCCTGCTGCGGTTTATAAATGCTCAATTACTGACCCATTGAATTAGAAATCCAAGCGTGCTCTCGAAAGTCAGTATTCATCTATGAAACAATCTAATAAATCTAAAATTATCCGACACTTAAGCAGAGAGATATTGTGATCACTGTTACCGACTTGCCCCAACATTTTATGCCTCCCGCCATCGACCATCAGCGAGTTAAAGCTGCAGTTACCCTGCTTGAGCAGATTCTAGAAGATGATGACTTTTCACTGCTTGAGCAGTTCAATCAAGAGTATGTGGTAACCCCCCATACCTACCGCATGCTGGACGTTGAGTTTGACGACGTTGAACAGCATGAGGGCGAATTTGAATTGCTGGCGGCGCTGGTGATGATCCCAAGACCAACACCAGATGCTAAAAACGTGAGCTTTGAACAAGCCGTGCAACTGCTTGATTATCTGCATCAAGAGTACCGCGGTGTCCAACATGAGATGTTTAGTTCAGATGCGCAAAGCCCAGCCATTGACAAGACTCTCGAGCGGCAGGTCATTTCGGTCTATCTCAATCGTTTGTTGGATCAGCTTACCCAGCAGCACTGTATGATCATTGAAACTTTCGACTGCTACCCCTACCACCTCACTCATGTCCACTCAGATATTGAAACTCAAACTGAGTGTGCACTTGCCTACAAACAGCTCTCTAGCGCTCAAAAGCTGTGGCTGCATTTGAAACGTAAAAACATCGAGTTAAAAGATCAGCCCGCCGATCTTAAGATTTCACCACTTTGCATGGCCGTACTCGAAGACGCTTAACTCAGTTTTTCAGGGTCATGAAGTGAACTCGACAGCGGTGGCAAGAGTGAAAGCGGCCACAATATGAGGTTCGAGATCGCAATAAAAAACCGAAGCCTAAGCTTCGGTTTTTAATGTCACTTGATAAGCACATTAACTGGTGAGGTCGATGTTGTTCGCTTCAATCTGTGGCTCCTCTTCCTCTTTAACCTGATGCAGTTGCTGCACAAGGCGCTGACGTTTGCGCCAAAAGATAAGCGCGCCGCCACCAACCAACAACAATGCCAAATTAAAGCCGATCACCACAGATACCACCCGCACTTGAGCCGCCTCGTCCCGTTCCGCGATCTGCTGGCGCACCTGTTCGGCACGCTCTTGGGCTGACGGTGGCGGTGGCGGTGGTGGCGCTAAATAGAAACTCAGCTCAGGTAGAGTCAGGAAAAACTCCTCTCCGGCGGCGGTGGTGCCAACGGCTTCGCCATTAATCGAGTAACTTCCCAGCTGCATCACATTTTCCAGCTGAATCTGCTGCTGAGGTTGAGTCGGTGAAATGTTGAGATCGGTCACCATACCCGATGGCGAGCGCAGATGCAGGCTAAGATGCAACTCATTAGGCATCAACTCTTCAACATCCACCTCCACATTCAATTGATAATCCTCAGGAGCCACCCCCAGTATATCGGGAACCGACAAACGAAATGGCTGCGGCACAATCTCCAAGTCTTGCTCAATAATGCGGCTAAACACCTCATTACTGGCCTCCAACTTCAGATGATATAAGCCGGAAGGCTGATTGAAATTAAGGCTGGAGGTAAAGATGCCATCGTTGGGACGCTCATCGAGACTGGTACCGGTGTCGGTAAAGCCGCCAATTTTACGCACGCCGGCAGCGTAGTTTTCATCCCCTTGGCGGTTGGCACTGGAGAGCTGCACTTGCCAGCTCAGCATCTGATGAAAGTCTCGAATGGCTAGGCGCTGATCGTCCCCTTCAATGGCCGCTGTTAATTTGATTCGCTGACCACGAAATACCCGAGCCGGCAGAGGGTCGAGCTCTAAAGTAACGTCGCTAATAAGCAGGATTTTACTGTGCTTGCTGACCTCGCCAATCAACTGCCACGGACCCGGCGTTGGATTGGGGATCTTAATCATGTCGCCGGAATAACCTTTGGTCCACTTCAGCTCAGGAGGGTGGCGATGGGCATACCATTTGCTGCCATCGGGCTGAACGATGATCACCGGGTCGCTGTTGGGCTCTCGCTGAATCAGCAGGGTGATCACATCGATGCCATAATCCACCCGAAAGCGATTATCCAGCAGTTTGAGCGTTTGCGGCGACACCGTCTTGGCCAAAACAGCGCCGCTGAACCACAGGCACAGAAACGGGATGACCCCTTTCACTAGCCAACTCTTCATTGATTACTCTCGCATCCAGATTGGATCACTCACCAACTCCATCCGTTTATGGTGCCTCTCTATATCATCGGCACCAGCTCGAATCACTTTAAGGGGACGACGAGAAGAATCGAGGCGAATGATGCCGCCATTGTCACCATCGGCGCCAGAAGCCAACTCCAGCGCCTTCTGGCCGCCGGTCATAAACAGGTAAACGTCTGCCAGAATCTCGGAATCGAGCAGTGCCCCGTGAAGAGTTCGGTGGCTGTTATCAATGCCATAGAAACGGCACAACGCATCCAAGTTCAGGTTGCCCTGAATCTCACCCTTGCTCTTTTTCTCTCTGGCCAGTTGCAGAGTATCGGTAATGACACAGTGATCTTCAATGGTGTCTTTGCGGCCCAGCAGCTCAAGCTCATAGTTAATGAAGCCGGTATCGAACGACGCGTTGTGTGCAATGAGTTCAGCGCCTTTGACGAACGCCAGAAAGTCCTCAATCACCTCATGGAACATCGGCTTATCAACCAAAAACTCATCGGTAATGCCGTGAACTTCGATCGCCTCTTCATCGACAGCTCGGTCTGGCTTAATGAAAACGTGGTAGTTTTTGCCGGTAATTTTACGGTCGATCATCTCCACACAGCCGATCTCAATCAGCTTGTGGCCTAGATAGTGCGGGCCAGCATCTTGGTTCATACCCGTGGTTTCGGTATCGAACACAATTTGGCGAACTGGGGTGTGGGTCTCTGTCATAATCCTGATTTGGCAATGAATTGCGATATACTGCGCGAGTTTAACGCTCATGGTACCAATTATATGACTCAACGAAAATCGGTAACGCTGTTTACTGACGGCTCCTGTCTTGGAAATCCTGGCCCAGGGGGCTACGGCGTATTGATGCGCTACAAACAGCACACCAAGGAGTTGAGTGGCGGTTTCGCCCTAACCACCAATAATCGCATGGAGATGCTGGCCGCCATTGTCGCCATTGAAAGCCTAACCATCCCTTGCAACATCGATCTGCACACGGATAGCCAATATTTAAGGCAGGGGATCACCCAGTGGATTCACGGCTGGAAACGCCGTGGTTGGGTGACCGCCAGCAAACAACCGGTGAAAAATGTCGACCTTTGGCAGCGTCTGGACGCCGCCATCACCGAACACAACATCCAATGGCACTGGGTCAAAGGGCACTCAGGCCACCCAGAGAACGAACGGGTAGACGACTTGGCTAGAGAGGCAGCCGGAGGCAATCATCTACCCAAAGATGAGGGCTACAAAGCCAGTTAACCGTTTTTAGTCTGACGGTGCTGCTTCGCGGCACCGCGCCCTAATGCAGCAGGAGCCACCACTAAGCGCTTTCGAGGCCGCCACAATGGTTTCGCCGGCGTCAGCGGTGCCGCCAGCTTTCTGGCCACCAACATGTACACCGAGCCGCTAGCAGGAAGGTACTGATGCAACATCTGCTGTGGCCAAACAAATTTATCTGGCGACCAGAGAAAACTGCTGAACGCCAAAGGCTCTTCGCCCACCACCTGATACCCAAGCAGACCAAGCCAGTCTTTCACCCGATTCGGAGTAAACAGGCGTCCATTCCATGGCGGCTTACTTCGATGGGTTGGCGACGCTAGCCCAAGAGCCAAGGGGCTTAGCGGGTTATAGCTCACAATGACCATGTGCCCCCCCTCCACTAAGATGCGATCCGCTTCACGAAGCACTTGATGGGGGTCTTGATGAAAATCCAGCACCAAAGGCAATACGCAGGCATCGACGGTGCGGCAGCGGATCGGCAAAGCTTCAAGCTCTGCATAAGCATCGCCAGCATCGGCGCTAATCACCAATTGATGGCGTATTGGGCTTAAACTGGCATTCAAACTGGTGGCCAGAGGTCCAAGTTTAACCATATGGTAACCAAAGAGTTTCGGCCACCAAGGATCCAAGCCTGCCGCCACCTGCTGCAATAGCCACTCTCCCCAAGGCAGTTGCTGCCAACTGGTGGGCATAGGGACGGGAATATGACTGAGTGCCGGGCGCATCGCTCTCCTAGGGTGCTGATGGTCACCCCTTAAAGATACCGACTAACGGCCCAGGTCGCCAGCAGCAAATCAACACCGATATAACCTAAGACCGATAGTTCTTTGAGTTGTCATTTTTCCATCATACACTGGCAGTTATGTTCACTTTGGAGTGCAACCATGCTCTCGATTAGCCCCATTCGCGCCTTTAACGATAACTACATTTGGTGCCTATCAAACGGCACCAATGCTTGGGTAGTCGATCCTGGGGATGCCGCGCCGGTACTGACCTTTTTAGACAAGAACGAACTTTCCCTAAAAGGGGTGCTGGTGACTCACCACCACGCCGATCACACCGGCGGCATTGAGGCTTTGGTTGCCGCCATGCCTGAACTCACTGTGTTTGCCCCTAGAGGCACAAGGTATTCCGGTCCGGCGACCTTGGTGAACGACGGGCAAATACTAGAGCTTTCAGGGCTGGATCAGCGTGCTTTGGTCTGTTTCTGTCCAGGGCATACCCTAGATCATTGCGCCTACCAAGTTGGTAATCACCTATTCTGTGGCGACACGCTGTTCAGTGGTGGCTGTGGCCGCCTATTTGAAGGTAGCCCAAGTCAGATGCATGACTCCCTTGCCAAACTTCGCGATCTGGGTGCCAGTAACCTGCTTTATCCCACTCACGAATACACTTTGGCCAATCTGGAATTTGCATTGGCGGTGGAGCCTCAAAACCAGCAGCTGCACGCCTATCAGCAGAAATGTCGCAAGCTGCGCAATGACGACATAGCGACCCTGCCAACCACCATGGCCCAAGAGTTAGCCATTAATCCGTTTTTGCGTACCCACCTACCAGAATTACAGCAATCGGCAGCTGCACACAGCGGTGCGCCCTGTACCGACTCACTAGAGTGCTTCACACAATTGCGTGCTTGGAAAGACAATTTCTAGCAAACAGGGTACAATCCCGTCTTCCAAACGCCTGGCGCAGCCTTAGGACTGCGCCTTTTTGTTGGTTAAAGAGACGGTAATTACTTAATGAAAGCCAAACTTTCTGCCCTGTCACTCGCCCTCATTTTATCTGGGTGTCAAACCCTGAATGAGCAGGCAATGTCTGAGCCAGATACGGCAAATGCTCAGCCTCAGCCTGAGCAAGTGGTTGTAGATGACCAGCCTTCAGAGCAGGAAGCTCAACTTGACGTTGCCCTGCCACCGAAAGATCTGTGGGAGCGAATCGGCAACCAGATGCAGCTCGACGTACCAGATAACAAACGCATTGAGCGATTCCGAAAATGGTACAAAGCGAATCCTAAGCACCTTGAAATTGTTTCCCAGCGAGCAGAGCCCTACCTCTACCTTATTGTTGAAGAGGTAGAGCGACGTGGTCTGCCGATGGAGCTCGCGTTATTGCCGGTCGTCGAAAGCTCTTTCGATGCCTTTGCATACAGCCATGGCGCTGCCGCAGGACTGTGGCAGTTTACCAGCCCTATGGGCAAACACTTTGGCTTGAAGCAAAACTGGTGGTATGACGGCCGTCGTGACGTCCCTGCTGCGACCGTTGCGGCGCTGGATATGATGGAGTACTTGTACAACAAGTTAGACAACAACTGGTTGTATGCTCTCGCAGCCTACAACACTGGTGAAGGCCGAG
This sequence comes from Ferrimonas aestuarii, assembly GCF_005116665.1. GTDB lineage: Bacteria > Pseudomonadota > Gammaproteobacteria > Enterobacterales > Shewanellaceae > Ferrimonas > Ferrimonas aestuarii. The sequence continues at coordinate 82,875 of NZ_SWCJ01000018.1, forward strand.
TATTTCGCGCGATTAAGAAAAACAAGGCCGCTGGTAAACCTACCGATTTCTGGTCATTGAAACTGCCCAAAGAGACCGAGCGCTACGTGCCACAATTGCTGGCTGCTGCGGATGCAGTTCGAAATGCGCAGGCGTACGGCATCAACTTAAGCCCCATTGCGAATGAGCCCGTCGTTCGTCAGATCGAAATTGGCAGTCAAATTGACTTAGCCTTGGCGGCAGACATGGCCGACATGTCGGTTTCAGATTTGCACCGCTTGAACCCAGGCTACAACCGCTGGGCGACGGCACCGGATGGTCCGCATACTCTGCTGCTGCCGCTGGATAAAGCCGATGGCTTTGAAACTGCGCTAGCGGATACCGACTCCACCGAGCGCGTCAGTTGGTTACGATACAAAGTGAAACCTGGCGATTCCTTAAGCGTGATTGCTAAACGCTATCACACTCGTGTTGGCACCATTCAGTCAGTCAATGACATCAAGGGCAATATGATCAAGGTGGGGCAACATCTATTGATTCCCGTTGCCGCCAAAGATCCTGAGCTGTATCCGTTTAGCGCCGATCAGCGTTTGGCTCGCAAGCAGTCCACCAAACGTGCCGACTACAAGCTAGAGCATCAGGTGAAATCCGGTGAATCTTTGTGGACCATCGCTCGAGCCAACAACGTCAAGGTATCACAACTGGCAAGCTGGAACTCCATCGCTCCGAAAGACACCATCCGCCCTGGGCAGAAGTTGGTGATCTGGGTAAATCGCATCAGCGAGAAACAGGACAAAACCTCGGTAATGCGCCAGATAAGCTACAAGGTTCGCAATGGTGACTCATTAGCGCGCATCGCCAAGAAGTTCAGTGTTTCCGTATCTGATCTGGTTCGTTGGAACCAACTGCAAGGGCAAAAATACATCCAGCCAGGCCAAGGCTTGACGCTGTATGTGGATGTCACCAAGATCAATAGCTAATACCACCCGCATCATTAACCAAACAGAAAGCCAGCGATTGCTGGCTTTTTTAGTTTCAAGTCACCGAAAAAGCACGGTTTCTCGGCTAAACCAGCGAGCGCAACACCAAAGCAGCAGCGACGCAAGAATCAGATTTGACGCGAACACATAGGATAGATCGCCATAATTGATGGTGCCCTTAAGTAGCTCCTTAATCGCCAGCGACACATTAAACAGGGGGTACCATGCGTTGGTTGCATCCAATTTCGCGCCGGGCATCATGGCGATCATCGCCGGAATGATCACCGCTATCTGCAGTGCTCCCATGTAGTTCTGCCCCTCTTTATAACTACTGGCAAAGATACTCACTGCCAACAAAATGGCAGCGAACACCCCAGCAATGGGCAGCAGCAACAGTAATAACAGCGCAATATCCAGAGGCGAAATCATCGCTGCCAACGTTAAAAACAGCGATAAGTTAAGCACTGATCCCACCACCAACAGCCAGATAAAGCTACTGGCAAGGGTTAGCAGCGCCAGCAGCATCGATGTTGTGGCAATCACCAAAAACTTCCCCACCACCAAAGTGGTTCTTGGCTGAGGCACCATCAGCAGAGTTTCTAAAGTGCCCCGCTCCTTCTCACCGGCACCGATGTCCAGTGCCGGTAGCATGGCTCCCATCATGCAAAGAAACAGCAGCAAATAAGGTAAAACGCTACCGACCCGGCTTCCCACATGTTGTCGCTGTGCTGCCACGCCCACTTTTTCAACCAGCAGAGGGTTAAAAATACGCTGCTGCACCTCGGACTCAATGCCATGATGGTTCAGATAAAGAGTGAGCCAATTATCACTGAGTACAGTCAGTTGCTGCTGAATTCGGGCGAACTGACCGTGATCGTCGGTTTGATCCACATACAGCTGCCAGCGACTTTGGTTTGCCTGAACGGGGTCAAAACTGGGATGAAGATGAAGGGCGAAATCCAACCGCCCTTGAGACACCAGCTGCTGAAGGTCGCCGCTTTCCTCTTCGATAAACTCGGTATCCACCAAGGTATTTAGCGCTTTCACCACGTCGGTTTTCCATGGCTCTGGCCCAGCAACACTAAACTGCAGCACCTCAGCTTGTTTTGCTGACAGCATCTGATATCCCATCAGACCGGTGACCAAAATCAGAGTCGGCAAAATCACCGTCGGAAACAGCACGATGAAGATCATGGTCTTACGGTCTCTAAGCACCTCTTTTAGCTCTTTGCGCCAAATGTGGCCTATCACCCTGCTACCTCCGCTTGAGCACGTTTCTGCCTTTCTACGAAAGCCATACGCAGCGCTTCGGTGTCTCTGCTGCCTGCAAACTCCTCCAATGTGCCTTCGAAAACGCAGTGACCGTACAGAATAATTGCCACGCGATCACAGAGTAAACTGACCTCTTCGAGACGATGAGTCGAGAAAATTACTGGCCGATTCTGCGTTTTTTGACTATCTATAAAGTCAAGCACCGCTTGGGCAGACATGATGTCTAGCCCTGTCGTTGGCTCATCGAGTATAACGACGTCGGGCTGATGGATAACCGCCCGAGCGATGCTGGCTCTTTGATTCATGCCTAGGGACAACTCCCCCACCTTACGCTGCAAAAACGGCTCAAGCTCCAATTGCTCGGAAAGCTCGCTGATACGTTGAGCCACCTTCGCTTCAGATAGCCCATACAACACCCCAAAATAGTGCAGATTCTCCTCCACGGTAAAGCGCTGATACAACGAGGTGCTGGCCGAAAGAAACCCGATCTGATGGCGCATCTGTTCCGGTTGGTGCTGCCAGTCTTGACCGCCAATCTCAATGCGCCCCCGATCTGGGGTTAATACACCTGAGAGCATTCTTAATACCGTCGTTTTTCCGGCGCCGTTGGGGCCAAGCAGCCCTAACACCTCACCAGAGCGAGTCTGAAAACTCACATCACGAACAGAATAGAAGTAGTGGCCGTCTAAGCGTGGATCCTGCCGTTTGCAGGAAGAGAGGGGTTTGGATTTTGGAACTCGAAATCGCTTCGCTAGATGCTCAACAACAATCACCGTGTCTCCTACAACCGGATAACTGACTGAGCTATAAACTATAGACGCTGTTTGGCCTTTAGGTGGCTAAAGAGGAGGCTGGGCGCCTCCTCTTCCATTGGCTAGGCCACTTGCTCTTGAGTGTCTGCCACTCTGGCGGCCAGAATCATGTCTGCGGCTTTCTCACCTATCACCATGGACGGCGCGTTGGTATTACCGCTAATTAGGGTCGGCATGATGGATGCGTCCACGACCCTTAGCCCCTCAAGACCATGAACTCGAAGTTCATCATCCACAACCGCCATCTCATCATTGCCCATTTTGCAGGTGCCTACCGGATGGTAGATGTTGTTGGCCTTAGCGCGGATAAACTGCTCCAACTCCTGATCGGAAGCCGGTTCCTGCTTTGGAATGATGCTGTAGGAGAGCCGCTGAGCCAGAGAGGGGGCACTGACGATCTCATCCAACTTACGCAGCCCCGCTTTTAGGGTGTCCATATCTCTTGAATCACTCAACATATTCAGGTCGATAATGGGGTCAGCGGTAGGATCTGAAGATGCCAAGCTCACGCTGCCACGGCTATATGGACGAAGCACACAGGTATGAATGCTGGCGCCATAGCTCAGGTTGTAACGCAGGCTACGACCATGATCATCCATCGCCGCAGGGACAAAGTGGTATTGAATATCCGGACGCTCTACGTCCTCGCTGCTTCGCACAAAAGCCCCTGACTCCGCCATGGTTGAGGCTAAGAATCCGCGACGATGAATCACGTAGTTAACGGCGTCTTTAGCCAGATGCCAGATCCCTTTCGGGCGGAACATGGCGATGGCACTATTGGTTTTGTCTTTCCAAACCCGAACCACGTCTACGTGCTCTTGCAGATTTTCTCCAACGCCCGGAAGTTCATGGACTTGTTCAATACCGTGCTCATCCAGCTTTGCCTTGGGGCCAACCCCTGAAAGCAGCAGCAGCTGAGGAGAACCGAAGGCGCCACCGGAAAGGATAACTTCGGTCTCAGCCGTAGCGCTGTGCCTCAGACCTTTAATAAGGTACTCAACGCCTACGGCTTTTTTGCCTTCAAACACCACTTTGGCGGTGGTCGCGCCAGTTATCACGGTAAGGTTAGGCCGATTCATAACAGGGGTTAAGTACGCGGCTGCGGCGCTATGACGCTGCCCGTCTTTCTGAGTGGTTTGATACCAGCCAATCCCCTCTTGCGCCGCACCATTAAAGTCTGGATTAAACGGCACCCCCGCTTCGGTACCGGCTTTAATAAAATCTGCAGAAATAGGCTGATTGCTGCGACCGTTAGCCACATTGAGTGGCCCCCCAACGCCATGATACTCACTGGCGCCCCGCTCTTGGTGCTGGCTGCGCTTAAAATAGGGAAGCAGCTCGTCGAAAGACCAGCCTTTGTTACCCTGTTCAGCCCAAAGATCATAGTCTTGACGCTGCCCACGGATATACAACATGCCGTTGATGGCGCTGCTGCCCCCTAAGGCTTTGCCTCTTGGACAGAAGATGGCGCGATTGTTTAAGGTTCTTTGATTCAGCGCGTTGTAGCACCAATTGAAGGTGCCAAAAATGAGCGAAATAATCAGCCCCGCTGGCGTTTTAATAATGGGGGAATCGCCGGAGCCTCCAGCTTCCAACAGTAATACGTTCACCTCAGGATCTTGCGAAAGACGATTGGCTAACGCACAACCGGATGACCCCGCTCCAACGATGATGTAATCAAAGGTTTTCATCTGCACCTCTCTCCTTGTTCGGCGTCCGCTGCGTCATTTACGCTCATTGTCTGCAGGACATTAACCAAACATGAATGCCATAAAAGTTTTACCCTAACGCAATCATAACGACCAAATATGGTAGTAACGCTCTCAATTATGGTCAAAATACGACAAATTTGCTGCATAAAAATACCATCTAGCGTTCATGCTTGTTGGGAAATCGAAGAGGCGATCAAAAAAGGCGCCTTAAGCGCCTTTAACCGAGAACATCAAAAATTGTGACTTCACTTGTTGTAGGGTTTCCCCATGCACAGGCGCACAAAGCCATAGCCTTGGCGGTAGCACGCCCACAACCAGAATACGCCAGCGGGCCACCAGATATCCCAAAACGTCGCTGACGCCCACGAGATAGGAATCAACGCCATGGACACCAGATTCACCTGAATCAAACTGTTGAAGTGATCTTCAAATACGCTTTGATATGCTTCGGACTTTTTCAAATGCGCCCACACACCACCGCCAAACCAGAGTATTGAGCAAAACAACCAAAACCAAGAGTGCACCGTACACATGATGGCAATCAGCAGTGGCATTACCACCAAAAGGTAGCTTATCTGGGCATCGAGTCTCGCCATCTCATCCCGCTGGGGAAATGGCAGCAATGTATCGTCATTATCGAAGGGTTCAATTGACATGCTACCTCCTTGTAGCTTGCGCGTCCCTTTGTATCATTGCTCAACGTTAGCTATATCTTCTTTCTAATTCAAACACTTCCAAATGAATGGGCCTCACTTAAGAGATCGCTTACAGACACATTGGTCACATGTCCATTTCCACCATACGAAATTACATCTGCCGACAACGTCGACGGAACTCTCCAGGGGTTTCCCCTTGCCAACGCTTAAACGCTTTGCAGAAATTACTCTGGTCTTGAAACCCAAGACTCATGGCAATGTCCACCATGCTCTTCTCCGGCATGCTGAGGTATCGGCAGGCCATGTCGGTTCTCACCTGCTGCAGCAGTTCACTAAAACGATACCCCTGCTGCTTCAGCTTACGTTGCAGGTGCCTCGGGGTGATCTTTAACTGCTCCGCCACCATCTGTTGATGGGGCTCGCCACTGGAGAGCGATTCGCTAATGAGCCTAGTGACCTGATTAACAATGCTCTGTTTTCCTAGCTGCTCGAGCTCATCAAGGGCAAGGTTTTCACTGGCTTGCGCCAAGGAGGGGTTCCAGTATGGGTTTTGAATGCGCGCTTCGAAGAGATCAAACACAAAACCGTCTTTCTGCGCGCCGTATATGGTATCAAAAGGAAGGTACTTTGCTAATTGAGCCGCCTGCTGTTCCCCTGGATAGTCTCGACGCAATTCGAGACGAACCACGCCTTGCGGCCTAACCAAACCATTGTTGATCATCGCCAAAACAGGAATAAACGCGCTATTCATCGCTTCATTGGGGAAGTGCTGCTGCTCCTGCTCAATCACCTTAAAACTGAGCCTTAACTCATTAGGGGCGTAATCGGTTTCGATTACGATGGCATCGCAAAGCAGCGGCGAGATCCGGCACATCCGTTGGCATGCCTCTTCCAAATTACGACTGGCAAGCGTAGCCGTCGCCAAGGTATCTCCTTGAAGCGGGGAAGCAGACTGCTGCATCTCCAACCCGATAAGCGGATTTCCTGTGAGTTTTGCGGCTTGAATCCAGATCCCTGCCACCTGTGAAACTGGCAGACGCGTTCCCGGAACAAAAATCTGATCAACATCGAGGCCCGATTCGAGAAACAATTGCCGCGAATCAAACCCTTGCGCATCCAAATAATCCATCAACGGTCTAAACCAAACCGCCAGCACTGTGGCTTGAGATCTCATACCCAACCTCAGCTGCTCAGCTAACGCAGCTCTTTACGCCCGGCTCAACCGAGACTTATTCACTATTTTATTATTTGTGCTGCCTGCAAACTAAGACAGAGCAAGCAGCAGCTTGGTTTTAACATGCCGACTCACAGCACAATACGCAACCACTTTGGTAGAGCATTAACTTTAAAAACAGTCACTTAGTTGAATTCATTCAGAGGCCAAATGGATAAATCTCATCGAAATCAGAACGATAGGAATGAGGTCTTACCAGAGATGTAAGATGCCATATTTAAGAACTACAAAACCATTAAACATCAAACTACTGGTTTTGTTCTCGAAACTCCGCCGGCGTACAGCCAACCCACTTTTTAAAATTTCGGTAAAATACCGATGGCTCGGAGTAACCAAGTTGCTCGGCGATGCCACTGATTGGGTCTTGAGTGTGAAGCAGCAAACGAATCGCTCGGCCACGGCGAACCTTATCCTTTAACTGCAAGAAGTGATGCCCTTCCCGCTTTAATCGGCGCCCCAATGTCGCCACACTGACATTAAAGTATTGCGCCACCGCGTCCTGATTCACCTCTTCAAGCTCAGGCTGTTGCTCTAAAAACTGCTTTACTTGAGCACTGACGGAGTCATCAGAACGATACAGCGTCAATAGCTGCTCTGGGCTGTTGGCTAAAAAAGGTGTCAAACTCTCCGGCGTTTGTTTGATGGGCTGCTGCAGATACTGAATCGGGATAACCAACTCCGTTTCTGGCGCATTAAACTCCACCGGAGCCTGCAACATATTGGGTATCAAGTGACCAAATTCAGATTCCGGAAACGCAAAGCTCACTCGGCTAAGCAAAATGGGGGAATCCACCATCCAGGCTGACCAGCGATGAAGAATGACCGCCAGGCTTAAATGAAAAAACGCGTCATCAATGCCCGTTGCCCCACTCATTCTAAGCTGTAACTTGGCCTCCTCCCCCTGCTCCACCAATCGCCATTGATATTGTTCGGAAAGCAGGGAGAAAAACGCCATGGCTCGAAGCAATACACGACGCAGGTTATGGCAATGAATACAGGCATGGCACAGCATCCGAAAACTGCCCACTCGCAAAGGACGAATGGCGTAGCCGGAGGACTCATCGTCAAGCGCTCGCCAGAGACCTCGAAGCAGTTTCGCATAGCTAGAGCCTGCTAAGCCTTGCCCAGCTTTAAGCTGACCCCAGCTTTGATTGTATGGGCGCAGTAGCTCATCCACATCAACCCCAGCGGTTTTGGCTGCTTTTAGTGCTGCCATCACTAGCTCAGGAGCTACCTCAACCTGTTTCTGTTTGCTGCACTCCATTTGCTACCATTCCTTGGTTTTCAGCCACAAACAACAGCCTACCACAGCAAACTGGGTTGAGGGTACAGCGCCAGTGCCGCCCAGCAGCTTAAGTTAACAGTGCAAAGATCGCTGCATCAGAGTCACGGGAAGTGTGATTAAAATACTTTTCCAAAGTATCAACAAAGGTACTGCTGTGAAGTCGACGTTTGCTGTATGCAGAAAACACCTCCACGACCATGTCATCATCAATTTTCCGCTCTTCAAGCGCTTTCGCACTCAACAACACTTCAACTACCAACATATCCGTCAGCAACACCTTAAAATATTGAAATGGCGTTTTCTGATGATGAAGCAAAAACTGATCATGGTAGAGACAGTAGAGCAGATAGTTCAGCAACAGTTGGGGGTGTTGTTCGAAATATCCCGTTAAGTGCGCCTCTTTGGACTGACTCAACATCGCTTCAAATGCATCGACATACTGTTGATTTTCCATCGTTTTGGAGAATGCATCATAATTATCGATCGCATGTGCTGGCAACGATAGTTGAGAGAACGCCGCATCGAGAAGGCCGTTGAAGCGCTTATCCGCAGGGGCAACAAAGCCCTGCTCTTTTTCACTTTTTTGAGACCGTCTTAGATTGTGATGCAGCTGCACCGCAAAGGCCTGCCACTTCACTTCCGTCAGTCTAGGTAAGGACTCATAGGCACCTTCTAGCTTATTGGATTGAATCAGCGACACGATCTCTTTAGATGCTTGCTCTACTTTTGCGATATCAGAGACATCATTCCCCATTCGCTTAAATAGCAAACCTATAGCCAGAAGACGCTGTGGCAGCGGAATCTGCTCTTGCAGTAAAATGTCAAAACAGAGATCCCGTATTGGCGCCACCCACACCGGCAGTGTATTGGGCGTGACTTTCTGTTTCGGGCCTGTCTGAGAAGCTACTTTCAATTGCATGGCTTGAGGGTCAAACAGCACCGCGCTAGCCGCTGCAGGGCAAGACAACGATAGGCTTTGCTCAACGCGCTGGGCAAATGGTTTGTTGACTCTAGGGTAGCTCTGACAGGTTGTCGAAAGCGCGTGATGACCTAATTTACTGTGAATTTGGCACAGCCCCTGCTTATCCAGCATGGGACAATTACCGTTATCCAGTAACTTGATTTTTCCATAATGGGCACTCTTCTTATCGCGCTTCAAATATCGTGAGGCCAGAGAAGAGATCGCCGGAGCGGTGCTGCGCTTAAGAGTTTTAAAACTCTTCTCATCAACGCCAATATCCCAGGAGTGGCAGCAGTTCGACGGACAACGCTCTCCCCAGCATTGAAACTCAGTCACATACTTAGGCTCAATAATTGGCATTTCAGTGTTCATGTTACTCTCCAAATTCATCAGCCATCGTTAACTCACGCCCATATGACACAAAAGGCCAAGCGAACGCTTGGCCTTAGTGTTTCAACGTTAGTAATTAGCCCAGCAGGCCCATTACCAAGTTGGTGTTCTGGTTCGCACGAGACAGTACGTTGGTACCAGATTGAACCAGCAGCTGGTTCTTGGTCATGTTGGCAGTTTCTACAGCGAAATCTGCATCCATGATGCGGCCTTTCGCAGCAGTAGTGTTTTCAGCAACACTGGCTAGGTTACTTGCAGTGTGCTCAAGGCGGTTGATGTTAGCACCCAGTTGAGAGCGAACGCCGTTAACTGCTTTAGAGAAGGTTTCGATGCCATCCAGTACCGCATCTGGGTCACCACCGTCGCCGATGTCACCAGCAGTGTAGGCCAGTGCAGCAGTAGTTACGGTCAGGTCTTCGGTCTTATCCGCACCGATTTGGAAGGTTACACCACCTTCCAGAGTGTCAAACAGGTTGTTACCAGCGAACTCGGTCTTGTCCAAAATACGGCCAACTTCCTTAGACAGTTCTTGGTATTCCGCATCCAGAGAATCCAAGTCAGCAGCAGAGTTTACGCCGTTAGAAGCCTGAGTAGCCAGTTCCTGCATGCGGTTGGTGATGTCGCTGATCTCTTCCAGTGCACCATCAGCAGTCTGCAGCATGGAGGTGGCATCGCCAATGTTACGCTGAGCAGTGCTCATGCCGGTGATGTTAGCATTCAAGCGGCTTGCAATCTGCAGACCAGCAGCATCGTCAGCAGCAGAGTTAATGCGCAGGCCAGTAGACAGGCGCTCCATAGAAGTGTTTAGCAGGCTGTTTGCTTGGCCTACGGCATTTTGAGATACCAAAGATGCGTAGTTAGTTTGTACTGAAAGCATAGTGTTTTCCCTCAAAAGGATATTTCTGGTTTAGTCACTAACTAATGGCGTCATGCCTTTTAAAATACTTAAATTATTTTTTGTTTTTTCTCGAACAATTTATCGTAAGTGCAGCCCAAAATGGCAGATTGTAAGCCGCTAAGCCCCGAAAACTAAGGCTTAGCGGCGTTCTTCACTAACCTAAAAGCCCCATGACCAAATTGGTATTTTGATTGGCTCGAGACAGAATATTGGTGCCAGATTGCACCAAAAGCTGGTTCTTAGTCATGGCGGCGGTCTCAGTGGCAAAGTCCGCATCCATAATTCGCCCCGATGCTGCCTGAGTATTTTCCGTAACGCTGGCAAGGTTGTTGGCGGTATGTTCTAGGCGATTGATGTTGGCACCCAAGCTTGAACGCACGCCATTAACCGCCGCGGCAAAGGTGTCAATGCCATCAAGCACTGCATCGGGATCACCGCCATCACCGATGTCACCGGCAGTGTAGGCCAGCGCCGCGGTGGTCACGGTCAAATCTTCCGTTTTGTCGGCGCCAATTTGGAAGGTCACCCCAGCCTCCAAGGTGTCAAAAAGGTTGTTGCCAGCAAACTCGCTCTTATCCAAAATTCGCGTGACCTCTTTGGAAAGCTCTTGATATTCGGCATCCAGTGCATCTAAGTCATCGGCGGAATTCACGCCATTTGATGCCTGAGTGGCCAACTCCTGCATACGTAAGGTGATGTCACTGATCTCCTCTAGGGCACCATCGGCGGTTTGCAGCATGGAGGTGGCGTCGCCAATGTTACGCTGCGCGGTGTTCATGCCGGTGATGTTGGCATTCAAGCGACTGGCAATCTGTAAACCAGCGGCATCGTCAGCGGCGGAATTGATTCGCCACCCTGTAGATAACCTTTCCATGGCCGTACTCAGGGAGGAGTTACTTTGGCCCACTGAGTTTTGAGCGACTAAAGAGGGGAAGTTGGTTTGTACTGATAACATAGCATTCTCTCCGTGAATTAACCTCATTCACTAAAGGCGCCGCCAAACAGCTCAAACTTTAACCAGTGAGGGTGATTTTTCAGAATTTTTCTCTAGAAAAACAAAAGCCCCTGATTTTAGGGGCTTTATTTTCGCAAATATTTAGTGATTATTCGCTGTGGCTAGCCATCATCTCTTTACGAAGAGCTTCATTGGCATCGGTTTTGTCATTGTTCGCCTGCACCTTGCCGTCGGTGTAACGGTGCATCCAACCTAGCACGTTATCGTACCACTGCACTAAGTTGTCCTGATTCAAAATCCAGTGGTTTTCGTTCTCAAACACCAACAGCTCGGAATCAATACCTTTGCGTTGCAGCACCGTGAAAGCAGCAAGACCTTGCTCTAGCGGCACACGATAGTCTTTCGCTCCGTGAACAACCAACATCGGCGTCTTCCAATTGTCGATATGATTTACCGGATTGAATTTCTCGTAAGTCTCAGTCGCGTCCCAATAGCTGCCACCAAATTCGTGCTCAGGGAACCACAACTCTTCAGTCACCATGTAGAAGCTGCGCATGTCGAACAGGCCCGCATGATTCACCAAGCACTTAAAGCCTTCACTCCAATTGCCAGCGATCCAGTTCATCATGTAACCACCGTAAGAGCCGCCAGCAGCACAGGCATTGTTGGTATCCAGCCAAGGTTGTTGCTGACCCACCGCTGCGAGACCTTTTTGTAGATCAACCAGTGGTTTGCCCCCCCAGTCTAGGGAGATGGAATCGGTAAAGGCCTGACCATAACCGGTAGAGCCATGGAAATCGATCATCACCACACCAAAGCCGGATGCAGCCCAAAGCTGTGCATTCCAGCGGCTGTGCCAGCGGTTGCCAAAGCTGCCCTGTGGACCGCCGTGCACTAAGAATGCCACCGGATACTTTTTGCCCGCCTCAAAGCCAGCTGGCTTAATCCAGTATCCGTAAACGGTTTCGTTGTTCCAGCCTTTGAAATTAAATTGTTGGTACTCACCCAAACCATCTTGGTTTAGCAGGTCTTTATTCAAGTTGGTCAGCTGAGTTGGCTCGCTGCCATCTAGGCCTACAACGTGCAGATCGTTAGGGCCGCTTAGATCGTTGTGGGTATAGAACAGCTTGCCGCCGATCACTTTCACTAGGGAGTTACTGCCCTCGCCCACCAGTTCACGCTTATCACCAAAGCGAACGTCCATGGCGTAGATAGCAACTTGTCCTAGGTTTTGTGCGGTGACATAGAGGGTATGGCTCTCTTCCGCAAAAGCGATGTTACCGGCACTGCGATCCCACAGCGGCGATACTTCTCGGGTTTCACCGGTTTGCAGGTCTTTGAGCATGACGCCAAACCGATCCGCCTCAAAGCCGGGCTTCTTCATCGCCAGATAAGCCATGTAGCGACCGTCTGAAGAGAAGATGGGGTGGGAGTCCCATGCTTTATTGTCAGCGGTTAAGTTGATGGTGTCGCCACCGGTAATCGGAACCTGCCACAGATCGTAATTGGTTTGCCAAGATTGATCTCGGCTTGGTGCCTTGGCGCTGTAGACGATGTGTTTGCCATCGGCGGTGAAGCTTACCTCTTCCATGCCAGAAAACGGCAAGGAAGGCACTTCGGTGTTTAACCCCAAAGTCACGTCAATAGGATCGATCACTTCACCATCAGCTAACTTAGCAACAAACAGGTGGTTACGCAGACCGTCGCTCCAAGTATCCCAATGACGAGCCATTAACTGAGTGTAATGCAGGCCTTCCTGCTTATTTTCAGCCTGTTGATCTTGCTTCTCTTTACTGCATGCCAGAGTGTCACACTCAACATTAACTCGCAGCTGCATCACCACATGTGACTCATCTGGAGACAGCTTAAAGCCATCGATCCCCAAAGGCAGATCAGAAACCTGTACCGCCTCGCCACCATCTACGGCAATGGACCAAATCTGGCTAGAGCCACTGCGACCGCTCAGAAAATAAAGGGTCTTGCCATCTTTTGAGGGCACCAAGTTAAACTCAGTAGACTTATGATTAGTGAGGCGTTTGGCAGGCTCACCTACACGCTGAAGATAGAGATCAGAGCGGCTGCCATCATCTGTTTTCTGTTTCACCCCGTAGACCACAGTGCGGCCATCAGGCAGCACCGTTGTTGAATGCAGCTTCTTTAAGCTATTCAACTGATTGATCTCAAACGGCTCACTGTTTGCGTGGGCTCCAGCAGACACTGCCAGTAGCGCCGAGAGCAGCAGGCTCTTTTTCATGTAACTTTCCCTCATATAGAAGGGCACCGCAAAGCGGTGCCGTCTATGGCTGGCCCTATAAACAAAGAGTCAGCCTGGTTTTCATTTTAATTGGACAGCTTAGCATCAAGCTCGCTGATCTTTGCCTGCCAGATCGCAGGGCCAGTTTGGTGAACGTTGTTGCCGCTGGAATCCACGGCCACCGTTACCGGCATGTCTTTCACATCAAACTCGTAAATGGCTTCCATGCCCAGATCTTCAAAGGCCACCACGCGAGCTTGCTTAATGGCTTTGGCAACCAAATAGGCTGCACCACCAACGGCCATCAAATAGGTGGCTTTATGTTTAGCAATACTGTCCACGGTCGCCGGACCACGTTCAGCCTTACCAATCATGCCCATCAGCCCAGTTTTTTCCAGCATCAGGTCGGTAAACTTGTCCATGCGAGTTGAGGTGGTTGGGCCGGCTGGGCCCACCACTTCGTCGCCTACCGCATCCACAGGACCCACGTAATAGATAAAACGCCCGTTGAAATCAACGCCATCAGGAAGGCCCTCACCCGATTCAATCAGATCTTTAATACGCTTGTGGGCCGCATCACGGCCGGTGAGGATTTTGCCATTTAGCAGCAAGGTATCGCCAGATTTCCACTCTTGCATCTCAGCTTGAGTCAGGGTGCTAAGATCCACGCGTTTAACGCTCTCGCCCACTTCCCAAGTGACCTCTGGCCAATCGCTCAGCTCTGGAGCGGGCAATTTAGCAGCGCCTTCGCCATTCAACGTGAAGTGAACGTGGCGGGTTGCAGCGCAGTTGGGGATCATCACCACAGGCTTAGACGCCGCGTGAGTTGGCGCAGATTTGATCTTCACATCCAGCACCGTCGTCAATCCGCCTAAGCCTTGAGCACCAATGCCCAATTTGTTCGCACGCTCATAGATGTCCAGGCGCAGTTTTTCTTCCGTCGTTTGAGCGCCGCGAGCTTGAAGTTCTTGAATGTCGATGTGCTCCATCAAGGACTCTTTGGCCATCACCGCCGCTTTCTCAGCGGTGCCGCCAATGCCAATTCCCAGAACCCCTGGAGGACACCAGCCTGCGCCCATGGTCGGCAGGGTTTTCTCAACCCATGCAGCGATGTCATCAGACGGGTTTAGCATCACCATCTTGGATTTGTTTTCAGAGCCGCCACCTTTGGCTGCAAGGAACACCTCAACTTCGCCGCCAGGCACCATGTCAATGTGTACCACGGCGGGCGCATTGTCTTTGGTATTTTTACGAGCACCAGCAGGGTCGGCAACGATGGAAGCGCGCAGTGGGTTATCTGGGTTGCTATAAGCTAAACGAACCCCTTCGTCGACCATCTGCTGAACCGTCAGGTCGCTGTCCCACTGCACCTGCATGCCAATTTTAACGAAGCAGGTGACGATGCCAGTATCCTGACATAGAGGGCGGTGGCCTTGGGCCGACATACGAGAGTTAATAAGAATCTGAGCGATGGCATCTTTTGCCGCTGGGTTGGCTTCTCGCTCGTAGGCCGAGTTCATGGCCTCAATGAAGTCTTTGGGGTGGTAGTAGGAGATATACTGTAGGGCATCTGCTACCGAACTGATGAAATCCGCTTTTTTGATTATGGCCATTAATCTACTCCGTGGGGCGTCCCGCCCAGCCTGCATTATTTGAATTATCCAGCCATAATACCCTGAGCTGCGGGCCAATATCTAGCCTGACGGCGGTCGAACTTAGCCAGTTTGTAGGGAGGAATGTTGTCGCAGAGCTTGAGTAATTCCCTGATTTAACGCAGAAAGGGTTATCGGCTTAGTCAAAAACGCATCCATTCCACAATCCAAGCATCGCTGACGATCCGCCGACGTTGCATTGGCGGTGAGTGCCAGGATCAAAATTTGCGCCTGAGGGCCTAACCGAATCTGCTGTGTCGCACGGTAGCCGTCGAGAATCGGCATCTGGCAATCCATCAAAATTAGATCAAAATGACGCTGATGGCAGATGTCCACAGCCTCTTGGCCATTCTGGGCAATCACCAGTGAGCCACAGCCCAGCTTTTTTAACATCACCTGCATCAGCTTCTGATTGCTGGTATTGTCTTCCGCTAACAAAATACTAAGCCCAGCCAGAGGCTTATCCAAAAGTTCGAGCGCCGGTTTGTCAGTGATAACGCTGCAATCATCAACAACGGTAACCGGCATTGCCAAGGTAAATTCACTGCCCTTCCCTTTAGTCGAATGCACCAGTAAACGCGCCTGCATCAGATCCGCCAACTTTTTGCAGATCGATAATCCAAGGCCCGTGCCACCAAAACGTCGCGTAACCGAACCATCAGCCTGAGTGTAGGCATCAAAAATATAAGGCAGTGTCTCTGAATCAATGCCAATGCCAGAATCAACCACAGAGATCATCAATTCACCTTGACGCCCTTGGACTTTCCAATCGACTCTGATCTCAACACTGGCACCAGGGGAGAACTTGATGGCATTGCTCACCAGATTACCCAGAATCTGTTCAGTTCGCCCCTCATCCAGTAATACGAACTCAGGCAGTTTGGGTGAGATGTCGACGGCAAACACCACCTTATGAAGGCGAGCCATTCCCTGAAAATGAGCATGGATACGTTGGATAAAATCCGTTACTGGACACGGAGTTGGCTCCAGTTGCAACTGCCCCGCTTCCAGCTTTGAAAAATCCAGCACATCGTTGACGATCTGCAATAAGCTCTGAGCGGAGCCTTCCAATAAGCGAAACTGCTCCTGACCATCCTCGCTTAACCGAGAGCGTTCCGCAGCAAGGCAATCAATAAAGCCGATCACTCCATTCAGCGGGGTTCTAATCTCATGACTAGCATTAGCTAAAAACTCAGATTTGGCTTCAAGAGATTGCTTAAGCCGGTCAGTCAATTCGTTGGCTTGCTGATGCTCTGTATGTAAATTCCTATCCGCCTGCATCAAACCTCTCGCCAATAGCGTCAATTCACTGCGGTGCGACGCTGCCTTTGCCAGTTTCAATTCACCAGAGCCTACCTTAGGAAGGTGCGATACCATCTCCGCAAGAGGTTCATTCAACCACCGGCGTGTGGTTCGAAATACCCCCCAAAAACAGAGCAATGATAACCATGCAATGGCACTCACTAAACGAAACGTCTGCTGACGAAGCTCGGACGTATCCAGTTCTATCTCATAAAGCAGCCAATCCTGCGACTCAAACTCTAACGGCTTAAACACCTTCATGCAGCCGTAAATTAAAGGGGTTAGCCAACCGGAGTCATCAGTGCAAGAACCTTGAATACCTGTCTGGCGATAATGATATCGGGGCTCACCGTCAAGACTGGTTAACCTCACCGACAGTATCTGCGTAAAACTACGCGCTTGCCGGTTCATCTCAACCACCGACTCTGGATCATCCAACAGCGCAACCTCTATCATGGTGGGAGCCATATTCGCAGCAATAGCCTCAAACTGAGCTCGCATCATTCGGCTTTTACCATCGTAACTCCACAGCACTGCCACCATCGCTAATGCCGCAAATGTTACCAGCACAAATAGATTGACGCGTATCGCCAGCGATCTCATTGCGCCCCCTATTTTGCCACCGGCAGATCCCGTTGTGACCAATCGAACCAAGAGCCGTCGTAATGCATCACCTTAAGACCGGCTTGCTGCATTAAGAAAAAACCTAGGGTTGATGCTTTTCCTCGATAGCAGTAGGTGATGTATTGCTTGTCTCTGTCAAAGTCATCAAATAACGCAACCAACTCATTTAAAGGTTTAAGTACGGTTTGTCCCTCGGCATTGAGTCGATAAAACTCGTCCTTTGGTACATTGACAGCGCCCGGGACGTGGCCGAACTTGTCCGTGTGAGACTGCTCGCCAACAAAATGAGAGCGGGGGCGGTTGTCAACTATACCAAAACCACCATTAAGCCCAGCCAACTGGGTCATTCGCGCATTAGCGAGCACATCAGGATTTAAGGTTGGAAGGTATTCACTCGGTAGTGACGCTGTAGCCTGCTTAGAGGCCAACTTGTCCGGCAGATTAACATCATTAATCAGGTGGATATTTCTTAGCCCATATAACTCGAGAACCCATGCGAGTCGGGAAGCATCAAGCAAGCTGCTGTCATCATAAATAACGATGGCTACATCAGCCTGAACTCCCTTATCCTGTAAGGTCTGAGTCATGTCAGTAATGCTTCGCGCGAATAACACGCCGTTGCGATTGTTGTAGGTTGAACTAACTGGGAAGCTGATGGCTCCAATTAAGTGCCCAAGGTGGTAATCTTTTGCACTTCGCGCATCATACAAAAGATGCGGCTTTTCCCAAGATTGAAACTCCTCAAAAGAGATGAGCTCAACCGACTGAAGGTGGCAGCTAACTAGAAGCAATCCCAATATCCAACGCCTCATTGCACTCTTCCTGTGATCCATCCATAGATAATCAAAGTATAGTCAGGTAGTTATCACCGTGACGGTCTAACTCAGTCACAAAGTTCATTACAAAACTGAGTTTTCTTCCCGTTACAGGTATGTAAAAATCACACCATTGCGGTCAACTACTGAGGCTATTGTGCGCACTCTACTTTCACTCTTTTTGACTCTGTCGTTCGCCGCTGCTGTGGCGGCCAAGCCAGCTCCAGACTTCTCTCTTAAGCCAAACTTGCAACAAAGCTTGATAGAAGTAAGCCAAAAGGGGCCGGTTTATCTGGATTTCTGGGCAAGCTGGTGCGGCCCATGCCGACGCTCGTTCCCTTTTATGAACGAATTGGTCGCGCAATATCAACCTGAGGGGCTCACGGTGATTGCCGTTAATTTGGATGTGGAAAAGCAAGACGCAGACAACTTTCTCACGCAATTCCCTGCTAACTTCACCATAGTCTACGATCCCGAGTTCACCATCGCTGACGCCTACAAGGTCGCAGGTATGCCCTCAAGTTACTTAATCTATAAGGGCGAGATAATCGAACAGCACGTTGGGTTTAGAGAGAAGGACGCTGAAGCGACTCACCGCACTCTTAAAAAGTTATTCGGTAACTAGGGGTTATTTACCTTCCGTTTTTACACAACGAGTTTATCGTTCTCATTCTGCATTTATCCGCGGGCATGGTTTCGATGAAAAGATGAAGTTTTCGGACTGCCTTATAGGTTTCAGACTAACAGTTACAGCTTCACTTCAAACAGATTCATTGTATAGGCAAACTCTCCGCCTATTCGCCGTCGATAGACTCTGAATTTAGCTAATGCAGCCAACCATCAACCCAACACTTTGCCGGCGAACGCCGGTATCCAGTGACATTTATTTGTCTGTTCACTCACTTAAGGACACTGGACTCTGACGTGCGTCAGAGAGGCAGTTTCGGGGTTGCGCGATAAGGGTAGGCACATAGAATAGTTCAAAGCTTGCAGCAGCCAACCCTCCCTCCCAACGCATTGCCGGCGGACGCCGGTATCCAATGACCTTTTCGACTTCAACGACATCGGCTCTGATATTAGCTAATGCAGCCAACTACTCAAGGACACTGGGCTCTGACGTGCGTCAGAGAGGCAGTTTCGAGGTTGGTCGGTAACGGCTGGTTCAGAGAAGCAGTTTCGGGGTTAGGCGATAAGGGGAGGCTCTGAGAATAGTTCAGAGCTTGCAGCAGACAACCATCCTTCCCAGCGCATTGCCGGCGAACGCCGGTATCCAATGGCCTTTTCGACTTCAACAACATCGGTTCTAATATTTGCTAGTGCACAAGGGCACTGGACTCTGACGTTCGTCAGAGAGGCGGTATCGAGGTTGATCGATAACGGCAGGTTCAGAGAAGCAGTTTCGGGGTTGGGCGATAAGGGTAGGCTCATAGAATAGTTCAAAGCTTGCAGCAGACAACCATCCCTCCCAACGTCCTGCCGGCAAACGCCGGTATCCAGTGACCTTTTTTATTTTAACGACATCGAGCTCAAATGTTTGTTGATACTGCCAACTCGTCAAGGACGCTGGGCTCTGACGTGCGTCAGAGAGGCGGTTTCGAGGTTGAGCGATAACGACAGGTTCAGAGAAGCAGATCCGTCTTCAGCGGGATTGGTTATGAAAAGGAGTATTGGCTATTTTCAAACGCTAGAAATGAAAAAAGCCCGTAGCGTTAGCTACGGGCTTTCTCAAAATATTGGCGGAGTGGACGGGACTCGAACCCGCGACCCCCGGCGTGACAGGCCGGTATTCTAACCAACTGAACTACCACTCCACCGAAATTGGCGTCTGACGATGACCTACTCTCACATGGGAACTCCCACACTACCATCGGCGCAACTGCGTTTCACTTCTGAGTTCGGCATGGGATCAGGTGGGACCACAGCGCTATGGTCGTCAGACAAAAATTGTCAATTTGTACAAGCTGCTTTCTCGTTTTTGCTTTTCGCAAGTGCTTATATCTGCGATATCAAAACCCATTGGGTGTTGTATGGTTAAGCCTCACGGGTCATTAGTACAGGTTAGCTCAACGCCTCACAACGCTTACACACCCTGCCTATCAACGTGGTAGTCTTCCACGGCCCTTTAGTGGACTTAA
>NZ_SWCJ01000019.1 GCF_005116665.1 Ferrimonas aestuarii
AAAAGTTTTTTGGAATCCGAAAATTCCGACTCAATGAATTACTGAATTAACTTGTTATAGTCACTCAGTGCAACATTGATATATGAGATATCAATCCTGCGCGAGTGCCCACACAGATTGTCTGATTACATTTTTAAAGAGCGTTGCAACTTGAACCGTGGCTCCCGTTGCTGAGGCTGCGCATTCTACGCTTTCCTCGTTTCCCGTCAACCCTTTTTTTGAGTTTACTTTTTCTTAAAAAGTAGAGACTTAAGTAAAGGATTTTCCGAGTGTCGATGTTTTGCTCAACGTCCGTTTTGGAAACCGCTGTGCCCCGCCGACAGGAAGCGCATTATAGGGAGGTAATTTCTCAGCGCAAGAGATTATTTCAAAATAATGCCCAAGCGTCTTTTTTTTGACCAAAGGTAGGAAAGATTACGTAATTCGTGCTTAGATCACAGGCGAAGAGTCAAAAATCGGCTATTTATGATACATACCTCTACATCTTTGGTAACGAAACGTGGTTTTATTACGAAAACCAATTACCTCACTATGTAGTAACCATATTCGTAAATGATTAAAGGAAGAAGCCATGAGTTCTGTTTTTCACCTTGGTTTAGATAAAGAGATGCTGCAAGGCGCTAATGTTGCAATCGTTCCTGGCGACCCAGAGCGTGTTAAGCGTATTGCTGAGTTAATGGATAACCCAACCCCGCTGGCCAGCACTCGTGAATTTACCAGTTACTTGGGCTTTCTAGATGGTAAGCCAGTTGTCATCTGCTCTACCGGTATCGGTGGTCCTTCTACTTCTATCGCAGTAGAAGAGTTGGCACAGCTGGGTGTGAATACCTTCCTGCGTGTCGGCACTACTGGTGCAATTCAAGACTACGTGAATGTAGGCGACGTGATTGTTACCAGCGGCTCAGTTCGTCTGGACGGCGCTAGCCAGCACTTCGCCCCTCTGGAGTTCCCTGCTGTTGCTGACTTCGCCTGTACCACTGCATTGGTTAACGCAGCAAACGATCTGGGTCACCAGCCTCACGTTGGTGTAACCGCTTCTTCCGATACCTTCTACCCAGGTCAGGAGCGTTACGACACCGTATCTGGTCGCGTAACCCGCCGCTTCCAGGGCTCTATGAAAGAGTGGCAGGAGATGGGCGTTCTGAACTATGAGATGGAATCTGCAACTCTGCTGACCCAGTGTGCCAGCCAGAAGCTGTACGCAGGTTGTGTTGCTGGCGTTATTGTTAACCGTACCCAGCAAGAGATCCCTGACGAAGCCACCATGAAAGCCACCGAGACTTCTGCGGTATCCATCGTAGTTGAAGCGGCGCGCCGTATGGTTGCTGAAAGCTAATCGCATTTTCCCTGCGATATAAAAACGCCGGCAATCGCCGGCGTTTTTTATTGGTGATCTTATCTTGAACGGTTAACCCTGTACGGCCGCTTCAAGACTGGCCTTATGCTCTGCAACCCACTGTTTGTCGATTGGGCCCCAATTGGTTACTCGGTAATGGCCATCATTATGACGCACCCCATCTTCCACAAACTCCAAATCAACTCCTAACCCAGGAAGTGCTTTGATGATGTCTTGCAAGGTTCGCCGCGGCCATCCCAAGGATTTCATCAATTCAGGCACACTGGCTTTTTCATGATGCTCAATGGCATGGAGCAACAACAAACGTCGACTGAACGTCGGATTCAACATAGTGTGTCCTTTTATGCTTTGGCGTATTCAAATACAGCCTAACAAGATTTAATGCTCAAAAAACAGATAGTTTTGCCAGCTCTTCATTCTCAGCAAGATTTTTCGAATAACCGAAACGTGGGTGAAGCTATCGGAGTAAACGGCAATCTCTGCATTGGCACCGTCGGGTAATTGGTACTCGCTAATGTCTTCGAGTAGCTCCACAGTAACGAAAGCTCGGCCCCGCTGATTAAACTGCGCCGTGGTATAGAGTGCACCTTGCGCCTGTACTTGACCCTCACCAATGTTGGGAGTGACCTCTCTAACGCGAGCCTTAAATACTCGGCCAGGGATCGCTTCCATCATCACTTCGGCATCAAAGCCGCCGCGAATGCGCAGTAGCGATTTCTGGTTAAAGGCACCCACAAACATGGAGTCTTTACGATTGATGAACACCATCACGGGACGCAGTGGCAGAGGAACCGCCATCATCCCAGGACGCAGCGCTAACTGAGATACGTAACCATCGGTTGGCGCTCGCACCACGGTTTCCGACAAGTCGTACTCCGCCTGCTGAAGATCCGCTTTGGCAGCTTTAAGATTTGCCTCGGCCGCTAAGTAGAGCTGCTCCTTGGTATCCAGATCTGCTTTAGTAAAAGCGCCACCTTTGGCGTAACCGGCCTTGTATCGCTCAAAATCCCCTTGGGTTCGAACTCGCTCCGCAGTCGCGGTTGCCACCAACGCCTGCTTCTCATCCACCGACTGACGATAGCGAGTGTCATCAATACGGAACAACACATCGCCCTTTTTCATCATCTGGTTGGGCGTTGCCAGCACTTCGGTCACGGTACCTTTTACCGATGGAACAATTGGCGTAGTGATAAATACCTGACGCGCCAATGGCGTAAACGGATGGTTGTAGTTCATCAGCAACATTAGCGCACCGATGATCACCACACCGCCAAGCACCGCAGTAGGAACCGTCCACTTGGTGAGGGGAATCTTAAAGATCTTAAAGATGGCCACGCACAGGGCGGTGTAAGTCAGAATAAGCAGCAGATCCATTAGTGCTCTCCTCCCTGATTCTTAAGTTGTGCCAGCTGTCGCTCGAGTTCTGCGACACGCTGCTCTAAGGCGTGCTCGTCTCGTTCAACCTGTTCCAGCTTTTGCTTTTGCATTCCCCAGCCACGATCCGGGCGATACAGGGTGGCCCAGATCCAAAGAAATGGCCACAAGGCATGCAGGGTAAATAGGCTTACCCAGCCGGTGACATGGATGGCGTCTTGGTGGGGATGGTCGCGCTTTTTGGCGATTTCATAGGGGATATCGTGGATGGCGATAATGCCGTAAAACAGCACTAAACCGACGAAGCAAAGCAGGCCTAACGCCACATAATCTAGAAACATCTGCACTCCTTGCAGGCCTATGGTTTTTTAACCATATCACAAACGGGTGTCATCGCACTTGTGCAGGTGCAAGACCTGAGCTAAATAGCCTTGCCAAAATTTCCGAGACGGTTTAATAAATCTGTCTTGGAACGTCCATAAAACTGTATAACTGCCTCAGCTAAAAAGTGGGCAGCGCAACATTGATTAGATCAGAGAGAATGTTATGAACACAATTGAAGGATTTCAGCCTAGCCCGCGTTTCTTCGATGATACGCATTTTCCCCGCGGCTTCGCTCGCTCAGGGCACTTCAGCATCAGTGAAGTTAGTATTTTAGAGCAGTACGGCCGCCGCCTTAAAGCCCTTGCCGAAGGCAGTGCCCAGCCCTGCAGTGACGCCGAAACGCTGTTTGTGGCCATGGCCAAAGGTCAACGCCCGGCGGAGTCAAAGGTCGAACATGCCTGGACCAAGTACATCGCCAAAAGCCAACGCCGCAAGCTGTTTACCATGAGCTCCAAATGCGCCAGCACCAGCAAAGATGACGAGGATGAAGCCCCCGCAGACAGCGACGACCTCATCGAACTTGACTGAGTTTGCATAAAGAAAAAGCCAGCTGATGCTGGCTTTTCTGTTACTGACGTTAGCAAGGCATCAGATGATGCGCTGGCCTCGAGCAAGCTGACGGCGCAAGTAGGCGATCTGACCTTGGTGGTTAAGATCCTTCGGACAGGTGTCCTGACAGCCAAGTAGCGTCATGCAGCCAAAGGCGCCATCTTCATTGCCGATAATGTGGTAGAAATCTTCGATATCACGGGCATCGCGATCGTCTTTGGCAAAACGGGCGACTTTGTTAAACCCAACGGCTCCTACGAAGGTTTCCCGCATCTGAGCGGTGGCACACGCGGCTACGCAGCAGCCGCACTCAATGCAGCGTTCAGACTCGTAGATCTCATCCGCCAGCTCCGGCTCCATCTTGGCTTCGATGCTGTGCATGTCTTTGGCTTCGCCACTTGGGATCAACCAAGCCTGTACTCGCTCCGACAGTTCGCGCATGAACTTACCGGTGTTCACCGACAGATCGCCAATCAGTTCAAAGCCAGGCAGAGGCATCAAGGTGATGACACCGGATTCGAAGTTCTTAGTCAGAGTTCGGCAAGCCAGAGTTGGAACGCCATCGATCACCATGGCGCAGCTGCCACAGATGCCGGCCCGACAGACAAAATCGAACTGCAGACTTGGATCTTGCTTTTCACGCAATAGGTTTAGCGCAATGAACACCGTCATTCCCGGCGCTTCTTCCAACTGGTACTCCTGAACAAAAGGTTTTTTCTCCGGCACCTGTGGGTCATAACGAAAAATGCGGAAGGTTAACTGGCGACTCATGACTCTTCTCCAAGACGCTGGTTTTTAGGCTGTAGATTGGCTGGCAGTTCATAGCTCATCAACTGCTGCTGACGCTCAAAACGGTTTTCGAACTGCGCATTGGTTTGCTCCACCTGGGCCAAGCGAGCCTCGGTGTCAGGATGAGCGATGGCATTGTCCTCACCATAGCCTCGGTAGCCAGGAGGCAGTTCCATCTCGTTAACGTCGAGCTGTTCGTACTCAAGCTCGATGTCATCATTGCGCCAAAATGCCAGCGAACGCTTAAGCCAATCGCGATCATTACGCTGTGGATAATCTTCACGGGAATGAGCGCCGCGGCTTTCAGTGCGGGCTTCAGCCGCAACCGCCACCGACAGAGCCACTTTGAGCATCTTCTTAATGCGAATCGCCGCCACCAACTCTGGGTTAGCGTGACGTTTCTGGTTGGACACCTTGATGTTCTGCGCTCGCTGATTGAGTTCACGTAGCTCAGAGACTGCCAGTGCCAGTTCATCACCGGTGCGGAAAATCCCCACCTTATCCATCATGATCGCTTCCATCTGCTCTCGCAGTTCAAAGGCACTCTCGCCCTCACTGCGACTGAGCATGGCGTCAATGTCATCGCACTGCTCACCAATTTTGGCTTTGGCCAGTGTCACTTCTCCCATCGGGTATTGCTCACAGGCATCGGCGACGTACTCACCAACGATCATGCCCGCCACCACGGTTTCTGCCAGTGAGTTACCGCCGAGGCGGTTAAAGCCGTGCATGTCCCAACAGGCGGCTTCGCCCACCGAGAACAAGCCTTTGAGGTTCGGGGCTTCGCCTTGCTCGTTGGTGCGAACACCGCCCATGGAGTAGTGCTGAGTCGGGCGCACTGGAATCCACTCTTCGGCGGGGTCGATACCGAGGAAGTACTGACAGATCTCCTGCACTTCACGCAGGTTCTTTTCGATGTGTTCACGACCAAGCAGGGTGATGTCCAGCCACAGATGCGGACCATAAGGGCTATCCACCCCTTTGCCTTTGCGCATGTGTTCCGTCATGCGGCGCGACACCACGTCGCGAGAAGCCAGCTCTTTCTTCTCTGGCTCATAATCCGGCATAAAGCGGTGGCCATCTTTATCACGCAGCAAACCGCCATCACCACGACAGCCTTCAGTCGTCAAAATGCCCACAGGCACAATCGCCGTTGGGTGGAATTGAATCGCTTCTGGGTTACCCAGCGCTACTTTACCGGTTTCCAGAGCGATGCCCTGGCCAGTGCCTTCGCAGATAATGGCGTTGGTAGACACCGACCACAGTCGGCCATAACCGCCGGTCGCAATGGTGGTAGTGCGAGACAAATAGGCGACCAGCTCGCCAGTCACCAGATCTCGAACCACCGCGCCATGACAGCGTTCGCCATCTTCAATGAGGGCAATGGCTTCTTTGCGTTCATGAACCGGAATGCCCAAACTGATGGCTTTGTTATCCATGGCATACAGCATGGAGTGGCCAGTGCCATCGGCGGTGTAGCAGGTGCGCCACTTCTTGGTGCCGCCAAAGTCACGGGCGGTGATCAGGCCGTGCGCTTCTTTGGACTCGGTAATGGTGACAGTTTCAGCATTGACGATCGCCTTGCGATCCCCTTGCTTGACTCGGCTCCATGGCACGCCCCAGGCACTGGCCTGACGTACCGCTTTAGGTGCCACATGGGCAAACATGCGCGCCACTTTCTGATCGCAGCCCCAGTCGGAGCCCTTCACGGTATCTTGAAAGTGAACGTCTTCGTTGTCACCCATGCCTTTAATGCTGTTTCCCAAGCTGGCCTGCATGCCACCTTGGGCTGCAGCCGAGTGAGAACGTTTGGCTGGAATTAACGATAAAATTAGGGTGTCTAAGCCACGTTCTTTACAGGCAATGGCAACCCGCAAGCCAGCCAGCCCACCACCAATCACCAAGGCGTCGGTATAGATTGTTTTCATTATTATGGTTTCCTTTAGTTGGGGCTGTATGGCGTCATAGGCAGCGTCAGTGAGTTGCCGATCACCAACCACGCCACCAAGCTAGTTGCACCGATGATCAGTAACCAAACACCAACACCTAGGGCCACTTTCTGAGTCGATTCGCGATTGAACTTATCGCCAAACCACTTCATGCAAACGCGATACACCCCAATCACGGCGTGCAATACCACAGCGGGCAGCAACAGCAGGTAGAGCCAGCCAAAGCCTTGCTCAACGATGCGATACGCAGATTGATTCGGGCCAATGGCCGTCGGATCAAACAAAATGCCCAGCAGATGCACGGGTACAAGGAAGAACAGTGCAAAGCCGGTGATTAGCTGCACCAGCCACAAGCGCGTATCCAGATGCGGGTAACGCACCGCCTGATTGCGCAGCGCTTGCCACTGTTTATGTTGTTGTGGGAAACGACGGATGGCGGTGATGGCGTGGATCAGCAACAACGCAAACAGCGTCAATGCCACCAACACAGTTAGCCCGGGATAACCGTGCCCAGTTGGGTCAAGAAAACCCGCTTCAAGGAAACGAACAACGGCATAGAAGGCGTCTTTGCCAAACAGGATGCTGGACTCAAAATGGAGATGACAGAACAAAAATGCCGCCAGCGCCATGCCTGACAGCCCTTGCCAGCGGTCTAATCGAGCTGCTCGGCAGCCGCTTACACCTTTCGTGGACATAGTGGAACCTATAGTTATTGTAGGGGTAGAGGAGGTTTGTAAACATAAGGTTGAAAGTTAAAATCGTTAAGGGGCAAAACCGCAACTATTGATCAAGATCAACCTGCAAAATTCACCACCTGAGAGATCAATCACAAAACTCTCGAACCCCAAACGAATTCCAATCAATGGGTTAAGTAAATTAACCAATTGTATCCGCCGCAGGTGCAGCTTAATGCGGAGTCGCTTACAATAATCGCTATTCCTTAAGCTTCACTATTACCGAGCACACTATGCCTTGGATTCAAATCCGCATTAACACCACCGGCGAGCAGGCCGAAACCATTGGCGATCACCTCACCGAAACCGGTGCGGTTTCCGTTACCTTTGTCGACGCTCAGGACACCCCGGTTTTCGAACCACTGCCGGGGGAAACTCGTCTTTGGGGCGACACCGACGTGATAGGCCTGTATGACGCCATCACCGACATGAAGTTGATCGTTAACCTACTGGAAGCTCAGCCCGAACTTGGCCCTGGCTTCACCCATAAGGTGGAAGCTCTGGAAGACAAAGACTGGGAACGCGAGTGGATGGATAACTTCAAGCCGATGCAGTTTGGTAAGCGCTTGTGGATCTGCCCAAGCTGGCACGAAGCTCCTGAGCCGGAAGCGGTGAACGTCCTTCTGGATCCAGGTTTGGCATTCGGCACCGGCACCCACCCAACAACCGCCTTGTGCCTCGAATGGCTAGACAGCCTCGACATGAGCGAAAGCCAAGTAGTTGATTTTGGATGTGGCTCCGGCATCTTGGCGGTGGCAGCTTTAAAGCTAGGCGCCAAACACTGTGTGGGCATTGACATCGACCCACAAGCCCTGACCGCCAGCCGCGACAACGCCGGTCGCAATGGCATCGAAGAGAGCCGTTTCGAACTGTTCCTACCAAAGGATCAGCCTACCGACGTTCAAGCGGATGTACTGATTGCCAACATTCTGGCTGGACCTCTACGCGAACTGGCCCCGGTTATCGCCTCCTTAGTAAAACCCGGTGGTAAACTGGCTCTGTCTGGTCTGCTGCTGGAACAAAATGAGGAGCTGCGCGAAATCTACAGCCAATGGTTTGATCTAGACGACACTGCCACGATGGAAGATTGGTGCCGGATCACAGGCGTTAAGCGATAACGGTCAAATTTTCAGCAAAATAATGGCTTGAGGGAAAGGTGAGTACTCACTCACCTTGACTCGCCTGAATTCATTGGAGGTTAATGGCTGATGTCAAGCAAAAAAATTGCATCTCGGTCATTTATTAACCTTCCCACCACCAACAAAAAAGAGTAATATGCGCTCCCTCGTGAACGACGAGGAGATTATTAATCATGCACATTGGACCCTATCAACTGGATAACCAGCTGATCGTGGCGCCTATGGCAGGCGTTACTGATCTTCCCTTCCGCACCCTGTGCCTGCGTTTAGGCGCCGGTCTTGCGGTGTCAGAGATGTTGTCTTCCAATCCTAAGGTTTGGGATACCGATAAGTCTCGGGCTCGTATGGACCACAGCGGTGAAGATGGTATTCGTTCAGTACAGATTGCTGGCGCAGATCCTGAATTGATGGCTGAGGCCGCCCGCTTTAATGCGGAGCGTGGTGCTCAGATCATCGATATCAACATGGGCTGCCCAGCAAAAAAAGTGAATAAGAAGTTGGCTGGATCCGCGCTGATGCGGGAACCGGATAGAGTGAAACGGATTTTGGATGCCGTGGTGGAAGCCGTCGACATTCCTGTCACTCTGAAGATCCGCACCGGTTGGGATCCAGAGCATCGAAATGGCGTTGATATCGCTCGCATTGCCGAGCAACACGGTATTACGGCACTTGCTGTGCACGGTCGCACGCGACAATGCATGTACAAAGGCAATGCCGAATACGACACCATTGCTGCCATTAAGCAAGCGGTGTCGATACCTGTAATCGCCAATGGCGATATCGACAGTCCGGAGAAAGCGCGTCAAGTTTTGGACGCCACTGGAGCCGATGCGATCATGATTGGTCGTGCTGCTCAAGGGCGCCCTTGGCTGTTTCGAGAAGTTGACCACTTTCTACGTACCGGCACCCACATGGCCGCTCCGAGTCAGGAAGAAATACGGAGCATTATGTTGGAGCATTTGAACACCCTGCACCGTTTTTATGGCGACGAGCGTGGTCTTCGCATCGCCAGAAAACACGTAGGTTGGTATCTGACGCACCAGCAGCAGGATGCCGTACGTCGCGATTTCAATCGCTTAGAAAGTGCAGGACAACAGGTCGAAGCGCTGACGCGTTTTTTTGACCAGGTTTAACAAATTTATTTGAAGAGCAAGGCAGTATGTTTGATCAGCAGAACTCCCATCCAGAAGCCCAACTAACAGTAGGCCAAATCGAGACCCCTAACGGCACCGTTAAGCCTCAGCTGTTACGTGATTCCGTAAAGCGCGCCGTAAGCAACTACTTTGCGCAATTAGACGGTCAGGAAGCTTCTGAAGTGTATGAGATGGTATTGTGCGAAGTGGAGCAGCCTCTGCTGGACATCATCATGCAGTACACTCGCGGCAACCAAACCCGCGCAGCTAACATCATGGGCATCAACCGCGGTACCCTACGTAAGAAGCTGAAGAAGTACGGCATGAACTAAGAGCTCTGCTCTAAAGTGATTTTTCAAAAGCCTTTGAGCACCTTGTTCAAAGGCTTTTTTCGTATTTCCCCCTATACCTACCCCATTTTCCGTCCGCTTAGGTTTACATTTGCAAACCTATTGTCTTTGCCTAATTGACTGCAACCACTGGCGAATTCGTTACAATCTCGGCCCTCACAATTGGAAGTGACGTCACTCAAGTGACCGACAAGGAGAGTTTGCAATGACGGTGTATGCCACACTCTGTACTTTGGCCGCGGTGGCCATGTTGATCGCGTTTATCAACAGTAAAATTGGTCGAATGCAGATGACCATCGCCATTACCGCTGGCGCGCTGATGCTATCACTGTTGATGATTATCGCCGGTAAAGCGCAGTGGTTCTCTCTCAGTGAACGTGCCGCCGATGCCATCGAGCGCATCAATTTTGAAACCTTCCTACTCAATGGCATGCTTGGCTTTCTTCTCTTCGCCGGTGGTCTTGGCATTAAACTGCCAAACCTTAGGGCGCAAAAGTGGGAAATTGCCACGCTGGCGCTGCTGGGCACCTTAGTTTCCACGGCCATTATCGGCATTGCGCTGTGGCTGTTCTTCCAGCTTATCGGCATCGACTTTGCGCTGATCTACTGCCTATTGTTTGGCTCTCTTATCTCACCCACCGACCCCATAGCGGTGCTCGCCATCGTTAAAAAGATGAAGGCTCCCGAACAGATCAGCATTCAAATTGAAGGTGAATCCCTGTTTAACGACGGTTTCGGCTTGGTGCTGTTTGTCACTCTATTCGCCATCGCTTTTACCGGAGCTGAGCCCACCTTCATCGGCATCAGCTCCCTGTTTCTCCATGAAGCCATTGGCGGCATCATCTACGGTCTGGCCATGGGACTATTGTTTCACGGTCTCATCAGTGCCACCGACGATCACTCCATGGAACTGCTACTCACTTTGGGCATACCTACTGGCGGCTACGTGTTGGCCAGTGCCTTGGGCGTCTCTGGCCCACTGGCGATGGTGGTATCGGGCATCTTGATAGGTAACTGGACCCGGCACACCGGCATGTCACCGGAAACCAAAGACCACCTGGATAATTTCTGGGAGTTGGTGGATGAGTTCCTAAACAGCGTGCTATTCCTGCTTATCGGTTTGGTCATGCTGACGTTCTCTTTCCATCAAGAGGACTGGGTGCTAATGGTGGTTGCCATCCCCGTGGTATTAGCTGCCCGCTACCTGAGCGTGAAACTCTGCTATCTCGGCTTTAATCGCTTTCGTCACTACAACCCGATGTCGGTGAAGGTTCTGACATGGGGCGGACTGCGAGGCGGGCTGGCGCTGGCCATGGCGATGTCTATACCTTCCGGTGTCATGGTGGTCGCCAGCAAGGGCATAGACGTCAAAGAGATCATCTTAGTGATGACCTATTCGGTCGTGGTATTTTCCATCTTGGTTCAAGGCTCAACCATTACCCCGCTTCTTAATAAAGCCAACCGACTGGAACCGGAACAAAGCCCTGAATAGCCCCCAGTAACGAACAAGCCACCCGAAGGTGGCTTGTTGTCGTTCTGTGGTTCAATGGTAATCAGGACGCCACTTTTTGCCAGCTCTGATGCCAGCGCATCAGAGCGTCACAGGGTTTGGGCTTACACAGTAAAAACCCTTGCATCAACATATCGGGGTAATGCCGTTCTAGGTAATCCAGATCCGACATCTCTTCGATGCCCTCTGCCACTAAGATGATATCTAATGACTCGGCGATGGTTGCCAGCGAACGCACCACCACCTGACTAAACGAGTCTTGGCTGATGTTATTTATCAAACTGCGGTCTATTTTCACCTCGGTAAACGGAAGCGCTCTTAACTGATGCAAGTTGGTGTAACCGGTGCCAAAATCATCCATAGAGACACCAAAGCCATGAATGCGAAGTCGATTCAGTGCCTCCAACTGCTCGCAACTTTTCAGGGCAAACTCTTCAGTTATCTCAATCACCACTTGCTCAGTCTTAACGCCAAAGCTGGCCAGCAATGCTTCTATCTCCCTGACGTAGTGCACATTGGTAAGCTGACTCGGCGACAGGTTTACACTGAGCTTTAAATCAGAGCCAAATTGACTGCACAGCACAGGAAGATCTTCCAACGCGCGAGTCAGTAACTGTTTCGTCAGTTGATTGATCAAATTGCTATTGATCGCCGTAGGTATGAAGTGCCCAGGCAAAATGGTATCGGTTTTACCCGGCTCTGAGATACGAGCCAACACCTCAATAGAGCTCACCTTGGAATGCTGAGCGGAGACCTTTGGCTGGTAATAGGGGAAGATTCGATGTTCAGACAAGGCTTGCTCAAGCGCTTTTCGCGACATCGGCTTAAAGTGAGTGAAATTGCGCTCTTCCAGCTGCTGCAAACGCACAATGGCATGACGCAGCTTTTCACTGGTTATCGGCTTACTGATGTTGCCGATAAAGCAAACCTTGTGTTTTCTCGCCAACTCCGCCGCCAACTCTAAAACGCGTTGTTCCATCTCTGAAACCAAGCATACGCCCCCTCGATACCCCATCTGCCCCAACTCTCGAATCACATCCATACCATCAAAATCCGGCATGTTCAGATCCGTAAAGACAATTTCAGGTGATTCAGAAGCCTGCTTCAAATACTCCAGTGCTTGCCGAGGCTTTGAAAAACTCATCACTTGATGAAAGCCAAGCTCAGGCAGCAACAGCTCCATGGCCATCAAAATAGCCACAGAGTCATCAATCACAACGGCAACTCGTTTGCCCTTCATTGTTTGCCACTCCCTAGCAATACAACACAGTGGCAATAAGGGTAGTCACTGTATCCAGAGAGTCATTGCCCACAATTACGTAATTTGTCCCATCAATCAAAAACGAACTTCACTCGATAGAATCAAGGCTTGAACGGCAATGACTGAGCCCAAAAATACCGTCTTAGCAGCGCTTTTTGAAAAGCTCAGGCATCAAACCGCTATTAACGGATCGCTGATGACCAACACCACCACTGGCTGGCAGAGCAACGGGGAGATCACTGATTGTTTCTAGCCAAAGCGTCACCTAGTGTAGGTGGGGACACTCTGGCCTGACACCAATGATGACGCCAGACGACTTAACTTTGACACTCAAATGGACTTGATTATGACCAAAGTAAAATTTGCCCTACTCGGCTTAGGGTTAGCCCTCGGCCTATCAAGCGCTCAGGCTCGCATTCCCGCTCCTTGTGACTGCCAAGGGTGGCTGACTGAGCTCAATCGCTGCGAAGCGGGCCAATCCACCAACGTTTCCGATTGTCGCTTCTACTATGACGGCTGGCGTGATTGTCAAACCGACCCTTACTGCGAAAGCCGCTTCTAACAACAAACGGCCCGGGAAGCACATAAGCTCCCCACCTCATTAAGTTTACACTTGTCCCCGGCTCGGTAGGCGGTTCGCCGAGCTGTTCTTTTTTATCCACTCTTTTTGCTGCTAGCTATCACAGCCTACCTAGGTTTGCCGTTATAATAGGCGTCATCTTAATTTTTGGAATCCCGCCATGAGTGCCGAAATTCCTTTGATGGCCGGTTGCGACCACATCGAACTCTATAAAGTGCTTAAAGCCCAAGCGTGGGTTGGCTCAGGCAGTGACGCCAAGCTGATGATTGCCGAAGGTCTGGTTGAGGTAAATGGCGAAATAGAAACTCGCAAACGCCGCAAGCTGATTGTCGGTGATCAGGTAGACTTTAACGGTGAGTCCGTCACCGTTGCTGCCGCTGATGACAACGCCAGCCCAAAACCGAACAAACCCAAAGCGCCGAAGAAGAAGGCTCGCCCTTCGATTCAGTTTTAACATTACGAGTGTCTATTATGAGTTTTCCAAAAGATCCTACCGGTGAGCTGCTAGAGCTAATGCAAGGTGAAGGGATCGACCTGTCCCAGCCTTACATGCTGGACTTCTATGTACTTTTCAATGATGAGCAGCAGGGGCGCTTAGCTGCAGATCGCATCGCCAAAGAGTACCCAGACAGTGGCCTATTCCTGAATCAGGGCGAACAGAACCAATTATGGGAGCTGCGCTTGGTAAAAGAGATGGTGCCTGAACATGGCAGTATCACGGAAATTGAAACCACCCTGCAGGCCCTGAGCAAAAAATTCAAAGGTAAATTGGATGGCTGGGGCATGCTAGAGCCTGAAGACGACGATGTCGATGACGGTTTGGACCATCTACCTGGATAGTAATACCTATAAAAAAACGCGCCAATTAGGCGCGTTTTTTTATCTGGAATGGCAACAGATTAAGCGTCAGTTTTGGGCTTTTTCTTGCCAAAGGGAACATCACCCACATCTTTCAAAACAAAGGCGGTTTTCTTCACCTTTGCGGGCTTAGCTGGCTTCTTACGTAGGGACTTTTTGGCTGGCACTTTATTGGCGCTCTGCTTAGGTTTAGCCGCAGTTTTTGGCTTAAAGCCCTTAAACTTAGCTTCCATTCCCTCGATGGCATCGAAGCTCAGCTTACGACCAAGAAAGCCTTGAAGATCTTCAGCCGCTTTCCAGTCCTTAGGGCCCACGAGGGAGATCGCTTCGCCGGTTGCCCCAGCTCGTCCAGTTCGGCCAACTCGGTGGATGTATTCCTCGGAGTGCTTAGGCAGATCGAAATTAATCACCAATGACACCTGACTGATGTCCAAGCCGCGACTCGCCACATCGGTGGTGATCAACAGCTGCGCTTTGCCCGCAGCAAACTCCTCCATGATGCGATTTCGAGCCGCTTGGTTCAGATCGCCAGACAGCGCTAAGGTAGTAAAGCCTTTGTCCGCCAACAGTGTGGCTAAGCGCTCAGTATCGGCGCGAGTGGCCGTGAACAACATCGCTTGTTTGAACGCTTTGTTCTCAAGCAGATTCAGCAACTGCTCCTGCTTGTGATCCAGATGATCCGACAACATAAAGCTGTGGCTGATATTGTCATGCATCTGATGCTCAGCATCGATACGAACCCGAGCTGGCGCGCTCAGCAGATCTTGGCCAAACTCATTCACCATCGCGCTGTCCAAGGTGGCCGAGAACATCAGCGTCTGGCGACGGCGATGATCGGCTGCCTTATGAATTTTGGTTAGCTGCTCAGCAAAGCCCAGATCCAACATGCGATCGGCCTCATCCAGAATCAGCACCTCTAGTCCCTTCAGCTCCAAGTGACCATGTTCAAGGTGATCCGCTAGGCGCCCGGGGGTGGCAATCACAAACTGCGGATCTTTGTTCAAAGCTTTGCTTTGAACATTAAAATCTTCACCACCAAGGATCAACACGCCCTTGATGTTGGTGCCGGAGATCAAGCTTCTCAACTGACCATACACCTGTTTTGCCAGCTCACGGGTAGGCGACAACACCACCACGCGAGGATCACGTTTAGAAAACGCTTTTTGGCTCATCACCCTTTGCACTGCTGGCAACAGATACGCCAAGGTCTTTCCGGACCCCGTTTTCGAGGAAGCCAATAGATCTTTTCCGGCAATCACTACGGGAATCGCTTGCTGCTGAATATCCGTAGCTCCTTGGAATCCTTGATGATCCATTCGTTCCACTAAGCGCTTATCTAAGCCCAGTTCTTTAAATTGCAAAAGGGGTCTCTCCGACAGTAAATTTGAAAGGCCACAGTATACACTAATCCCGCAACCAATCAGGATTTGATCTGATTCGTGCATCGAGGTAATTGCCCTCCCCTAACGACCGAAAGCGGATCGACCTTGTTTCTCTACCTGAGCACTTCCGAGTACCAAACCAAGCTAAAGGATGTCGCTGTCATGAGGACAATTATTGCCGCCAAAAAGTTGCCACTTAAATTGCCCACTGATTTAAGTAATTAATAAATGTGACGCTTTCACTAGTGGCATTAGTTTTGCCTGACCTGAGTCGACATCTTGACAGCCGTAATCACCACAGGGGATTGTGGTATCGACTCAAATGGAGATGAGAGAGGATTTAGGATGCAGCTTAGCCAAGTAACCGTACTTTACTATGACTATGATCAGCCGCTATTTATGCGCCAAGCCACCATCGAAGCCAATCAGGAAGACAAAGGCTCTCGAGTTCACCTTCCTGGGGAGTTTGAACAGGGAAAGGTGATCATTGCCGTGATTCAAGGCGACGCCAAAATACTGAGCCACGCCGGTGAGCGGGTGCAACATTAAGAGGTGGGGCATGAATGCCCCAACCATTAAAGGCGAGTAACCTTAAATACCAGCTCGTCCAGAGACTCCACTCCGTTTTTAACAAACTTAGGGTTGTCTTCCAGCACCTGATGGCGCACTAAAAGTTCCACATCAAACAGCCCCTCCGATAGTGATTCCACTTCCGCTGCCGAAACGCTAAATGGAGGACCGGCCACCTGAGATTGCGGGTAATCTAAGGTAATCAATAAGCCTTGGGTACCGGAAGGAAGCAGCGATGCCAGATGGCGCCAGTACTGCTGACGCATCTCCGTTGGCAAGGCGATCAGCGCCGCGCGATCGTACACTGCAGCAACGGGGCCTACGGCCGCTTGATCGAGCTGAAAGAAATCCCCCTGCCACAATCGGAACTGCTCACCCACATAACTGGGCAGAGGTTTAGAGGCTTGTGGTTGTAGCGGCAGGTCATTTTCACGAATGAAATCCTGAAGCGCAGTGTCACTGAGCTCCGCCCCCACAATCTCATGGCCTTCGCCAGCCAACCACAGCATGTCTGACGACTTGCCACAAAGGGGAACCAACACGGTACCAGAGTGATGGCCGATCTGCTGCCAATGCTGCTGAAGATAGGGATTAACCTGAGGTTGATGGAACCCAATCAGATTGCGCTCCCACTTATCATGCCAAAAAGAGGCTTCCATATAGTGGCTGTCCATTGATGATTTTCGATGGCCGCCATGGTAGCACTTTTCACTCATTTTGTGATCGAGGTGGCAGTTGCCAAGCTGCCGCCATGATGGGAAACGATCAAATTGGGCGCGGTAAACGCGCCCAAATTAAGTTAAACCGTGAAGAGCAACTTAGCTCCACTCTTGATCCAGTACCTTACGAACCTTCTCAAGCCACTTGCAATTATCACAACTGCAGGCTCGGCGAGACAGGTGCGCCGGCGTCAGTTGAGCTTCCACGTAATCGCAGGCCAAGGTCAGCTCTCGACGAAAATCACGTAAAGGTTTGGCCTCGTTCGCTACTAACTCATCGTTGTGATTCAACCACTTACATTCCATCCCTTGATGGCAGTAGGTGCAACGCTCATCCACAGGGTTATAAAACGCTGCATGCGGACAAAAGCGAACATCCATATTATCCCGCATCTTATTGCGCGGATATTTTAGTAATTCGATAAGTTCGGCGACTTCAGGCACCGCTTCGGTTACGGCCATTAGAAGTACTCCCATGTTAAACTGCTAACCTGATCATCACATAACGGCCTGTAAATCCCTTGATTTAGATCAAAGAAACCTTGGCTTTAATGTGGCGGAAAAGCCAATTAAGTTTTGACCTGATCAGGCATTTGCAAATAGAAGGTTAAAAGCACGGATGCAATATGGGCAAACACGCTGAATTACAGCACTTTTATATCTCTGAGGAGCAATCGGTTTATCTGCTGAAGCAGGACGATGCTCAAAAGCTCAAACAGTGGCTGCGCCTGTGTGAAAAGCAGCTCTACCGTGTCGGCTATCGGCAAATCCGATTCATTGGCAAGGGAATGTATGGGTTTGTGTTTGCCGGTATCGACAGCCAGGGACACCCTCTGGTGTTTAAGTTCTCCCGAATTACTCTGCCAACTCACTTACAAGCCCGTTTAGAGGAGGAAGCTTGGATTCTGGGGAAACTCAATCACAGCAATATCCCGGGGCTTATCCGCTACCAACAGCTAAAACTGCAAGGGATCATGGTGATGGAGTTAGCACCGGGCCGAGACTTGGCACAGCTGTCTCTAAAATGCGGTCCACTGCCGATCAACTGGACCGTTGCCATCGCCAAGCAGCTGGCAGAGCTGCTGCGCTACCTGCGTCACGATCTTGCCCACCCCGTAGTCCACGGCGACATCAAACCCTCAAATCTGGTGTTTGACCCAATCTGCCACAAGCTGTCCTTGATCGATTGGGGCTCGGCGGTGTTTGCCCAATTGGACGCCAGCGGCGAGCCCATCGCCAATCACGGTTTGGGTGTTGGTGCCAAGCCTCTGGCCAGCAACGCTCGCATGGGGGATCTCTACTTCATTGGCGATGAGCAGCTTCAAGGGCAGCGCTCCTCGCCCCGTTTTGACGAACAAGGAGTTGCCGCCACCCTCTACGCACTGGCCTGCGGCGCGCCGAGTCGTTTCAGTCACCAAGCGATTCCCGCCGCCAGCCTGGGTTTACCCAAACCCCTTGCGGACACCTTGGATGCCATGCTCAGTAAGGATGTCCAAAGCCAGCATCAGGCCGGGCAGCACTTCATCAACGAACTGACCAAGCACCCGTGGCACCCCATCACGGCCCAAGCGCCCGCAACGACGTCCAGCTTACCCATCTGGGTGCATCAATACGGCATGGCCATCGATACCGTTGCCTACAGCTCCAGACGATCATTCCTAAAGCAACATCAGCAGCCAACGCCCTACGCCGCCCTTCAGGATCGACAAGCGGATCGCTATTATCGCGACGATCTCATCGGCATGGGAGACACCGAGAAAGCCTTTGTCATCGCGGTCAGTCGCCTCGGGGAGTTTCCAGTGCTTGGGGGGTTGGCGCTTCACTGGCACAACTTTGGGGTGGCCATCGACTCCAGCCTGAATCTATTTGATCCGACATTGAAAGGCCCCTTCACTCACGCCGTAAACAACTTGGTTAAATTGGCGCAAGCTCTGCCCCACAATGGCATTTTTAAAGCCTGCTTTTTTAATGCTCGCAGCACGCTTCATTTAGAGCGAGAAAACGCCAGCGTCGCTTTTGAGGTGCCACTGGGGCTGCCTTTGGATTTTGAGATGGCACCAACTCCAGAGATGGAGAATAAAAGCCGATTGCACAGTTATTTTGAAGATGGTGACGACCCAGATGAGTCCCTGAAGCTGCCGCAACCCATATTAGATGAACTGGCCAAACTCAACGACATTCACCACACCGGCTGCATCATCTTTGAGGTACTAGAGACGCACTTGAAGCTGCACAACTACCTGAGGTTATTAAACACCGACCGAGAGGCCGATTTTCAACAATGTCTCGACCGTATCGTCGGACACATTCCGAAGATTCGCGGGTTAGGGGTGTCTGGCTTTATGAAATTACCCTATAAAAATACCCGTCACTTTGCCTTTAAGGCCCGGCAAGATAAGTGTTATCTGACGCCGCCGAAACGGCGCCTACAACTCACTAAAGACCCAAGATGAAGGTGGCAAATCCAAAATAGATAAGTACCCCAGTGGCATCGACAATGGTGGTAACCAAAGGGCCAGAGGCGGTGGCTGGGTCAAGCTTTACTCGGCTCAAGATAAACGGCAGACACAGGCCAATCAAAGAGCCCGCCACTACTACGGAGATCATCGCTAGGGCCACGACGATGGCAATCTCAAAGCCGCCACGGAATAGCCCAAGGGCAAACACCGCCACCGCCATGGTGATCCCAAGGGCACCGGCCACCATGCATTCTCGACCCAATACCTTGGCCCAGTCCTTCATGGCCACCTCACCGGTGGCCAGAGCCCGAACCATCAGGGCCGCCGACTGAGACCCCGCATTACCGCCACTGCCCACCAGCAGAGGCATAAAGAACACCAGCGCCACGTACTTGGCGATGGTATCTTCAAAATAGGCGATACCGGCACCACTTAACAGGCTGCCGAATACCAACAATACCAACCAAAATACCCGCTTACGATACAACTCCCATCCGCTGACCTGGTTCATGGGCGCATCCAGTTTGGCAACCGAAGCACTCTTCTGAGCATCCTCTGTGGCCTCTTCAACGGCGGCATCCATGGCGTCATCGTAGGTCACAATGCCCACCAGTCGCTGTTCACTGTCCATCACCGGCAGCGCCAACAGATCGTAGTGGCGAATCTTTTTCGTCACCTCTTCCTGATCGTCATCCACCTTGGCGCTCACCACTTCGGTACGCATCAGGTCTTCAATCAGTCGATCGGGGTTGGCCAAGATCAGCTCTCGCAGCGACACCGTTCCTATCAGATGGCGATCACCATCAATCACATAGGTTTGGTAGATGGTCTCTTTATCCGGCGCTTCCAGACGCAGACGTTTCAGAGCCTTGCGCACCTCCCAATGGCCGCGCAGCGTAGCATAGTCTGAGGTCATTAGCGCGCCCGCAGTCTCTTCCGGATAGCTGGCCAATCGGCGCACGTCTTCGCGCTCGGCCTGGGCCAAGCCGGGTAGCAGGGCATGCTGATCTTCTTTGCTCAGGCGATTAAACAGATCGGCCCGTTCGTCGGCTTCCATCTGAGAAAACAGCGC
Organism: Ferrimonas aestuarii; assembly: GCF_005116665.1. Lineage (GTDB taxonomy): Bacteria > Pseudomonadota > Gammaproteobacteria > Enterobacterales > Shewanellaceae > Ferrimonas > Ferrimonas aestuarii. The sequence goes on from NZ_SWCJ01000019.1 coordinate 20,170, forward strand.
TGCCAGATCATTACGGGTCATCACCCGAGCGATCTCAGCTTGGGCATTAGGTTCAAGATAACCAAACAGGTTGGCGTGATCGGGCAAGGACAACAACGACATGAATCGCACGGCTTGTTCAGCAGTGAACTCATGAATCGCTTGCGCAATGTCTGCGGCGTGGGCAATCTCTAAAGTGGCGCGTGCGGCTTGCTTATCGCCCGCAACAACGGCCTGCTCCAAAGTCGCAAAAAGGGTGGCTTTTTGCATGCTTCGTCTCCAATGTCGTCGGCGAAGCTGATGGAGGCAAAAGGCTTATCGCTGAGTGGCTTCGACGACGGTAAATCTAGTGTACGTTATGAGGTTCGTTTCGTCCCGCCTGGGACTACTCGGGTTGGGGTCCATATGAGATTACTCAATAAATTAGGCGCGCCGATTGTAGGTTTAAAACCCAACGACATCAAGAAAATAGACCGACTAAAATCGGTTGATTCCAACTCCCCTTCATTTGGCTGTATCGCAATGGCTCTCAGCCTAGCGTAACTCTCGAGTCAGCCAGCCATGAATTAGCTGTAACAACTGCTCGTTGCCGGAACGACTCTGGTAGCTAAGGTAATGTTTTACTTGACGATAATTGTTCTTATTGGCACGTTTTGCTTGCTGGCGACGCAGCAATCTGTCGGCTCTGGCCAGTGGATGATCCCAATCGGAAACCACCTCCAAAACTGGACAGGAAAACTGAGTGATAAATTCCGCCAAGCTTTGACCATTACGCTGATAGCCACCAATCAGAATGATGGCCTTGGGCATGGAAATGCGGTCTTGCTCCAGTAGGTCTTTGACTTGGGTGACGCTGTCTCCTTGCAGAAACCAGATCGAATCGCCGTTGAGCATCTGTTGCTCTTCTTCATTCAGCGTCGATAAGTCCAGTACCTGCCAACCGTAATCCGGCAGTTTTTGCTGCAGCTGTTCCGTCAGTGTGGGGTAAGTCTGAACACCACGGCTAATGGCAGCCACCTCCCCTAAGGTGCCCGGTTCATTGCTCGGATAAACCGTTGCCGCCCAGCTAAGGGGAGACAAACACAGCAGTAACAGCAATCTGATTAACATAGCGCCTTGAGGTATCAACAACAGTCGGCGACAGGGTAAGAAAATGTCTGAACCCTTGTCAAAGGGTCGATAAACAAACAGGGTGCTTGTCAAAGCCAAAGGGAGCTTTAAAATAACCATAGTGCGAGTCGATAAATTGGAATCGCCATCCCCCTAAGTTTGCTGACAAAAGGTCGCCCTATGAACAAATTCAGCGACGGAATTGCCGGCTGGCAACACCGTTTTCGCATCATCAAGCCTTCAGGATCGGGCTTGATCCTTCTGCTGTTGATGGTGCCGCTGCTGCTACTGATGTTGCCGTTAGTCTTGATTCTAAGCCTGTTGTTCTGGGCTCTGAATACCGCATGGCGTTATCAGCGCCCTGGCCGCACCCAATCCATGCGACCGACAGACAAAACGGATGGGGTGATCATTGAAGGGGAAGTGCTGGACTCCAAAAGCGAGTGATTCCACACAACCAACGAACCATAAAAATGGCGACCCTAGGGTCGCCATTTTTGCATTTCATTACGCTTACTCAGGAGTCACTACGATAAATCGTACTGCATCCAACTCCAATTGAGCTCGCTCTAAGTGAGCGCTGACCATGGAGATCTGTTCACGAATGGCATCCAGCTCAGAATCACGAATGTTCGGATTCACCGCTTTTAAGGCCTGAAGGCGTGCCAACTCACCACCAAGTTGCTGCTCCATCTCGGCTTTCGCCTGTGCCACGATGGCATCTCGCTGAGCCATGGCGACGTCATCACCCTGCTTCAGCAATGGGTGCAGCACGCTCTGGCTGGCATTCACCAACTTGCTGGCAGTATGACGGTTTACCGGCATCAACTGGCGGTTGAAACTATCGAAGGTGACGTTTGGCGCCAGATCCTTACCGGTCTTATCCATCAGCACTCGTACTGTGGTTGGCGGCAGGAAACGGCCCATCTGCACTTCCGCAGGTGCCAGCGCCTCAACGATGAAGATCATCTCAAGGAACATGGTGCCCGCAGGCAGCGCCTTATTCTTGAGTAGTGCGACCGAGGTGCTACCAGTATCGCCGCTGGTGATGAGGTCGATACCAGAGCTGACCAGCGGATGCGCTGGTGTCATGAACTGGAAATCTTCGCGGGACAGTGCGGTGCCGCGATCGAAGGTCACCGAGGCACCCTCTTCCGAAAGTCCTGGGTAGCTTGGGAACAGCATGTGCTCCGTTGGCTTAAGCACCACGGCGTTCTCGCCTTTGTCCTCTTGAGACACTCCAATTACGTCCCACAACTTCAGCATGAAACTGATGAAATCGGTGTCGTCATCGGCTTGCTCAAGCTCGGCAACCAGCTTATCTGCAGCCGCGCCGCCATTGGAGTTGATCTCCAGCAGCTTGTCACGGCCAGCTTCCGCTTTGGCGGTGTGCTCTGCATTGCGGGCTGCGGTCTCTTCGATGATTGCGTCTAGCTCACCCTCTTCCGCTTCACCAGCCAGCACAGTACGAATGCGCTCGCCAAACTCAGCGTGTAGCAGGTGACCCGATGGGCAGGTATCGGTGAAGGCGTTCATGCCATCGTGATACCAGCGCAGCAGCGGCTGCTGAGCGGTGTCTTCCAGAACCGGTACGTGAATCTGTACGGTTTGAGTCTGGCCAATACGGTCCAAACGACCAATTCGCTGCTCCAGCAGATCCGGATTCATCGGCAGATCGAACATGATCAGGTGATGGGCAAACTGGAAGTTACGACCTTCAGAACCGATCTCAGAACAGATCAGTACCTGAGCGCCGCCCTCTTGCTGAGCAAAGAATGCCGCCGCTTTGTCACGCTCCAGAATCGACATGCCCTCGTGGAACACCGATGCCAGAATGCCTTCGCGGGTGCGCAGCGCCTCTTCCAATTGCAGTGCGGTGTGAGCCTTAGAGGCGATCACCAACACCTTCTTACTGCGATGGGATTTTAAGAACTCCATCATCCAGTTCACCCGAGGGTCGAACTGCCACCAACTGGCGTTGCCGCTCTCACCTTCAAACTCTTGGTAGAGGTTTTCTGGGTAAAGCTGGTTCATCAGCTTCACATCTTGATTCTTACTGGTGCCCAGCATCGCATTTACGCGCATGGCAGTCGCGTACTGCTTCGGCATCGGCATCGGATAGGTGTTGAGTTCTCGGCCACAGAAACCGGACACACCGCTGCGGGTATTACGGAACAGCACTCGACCGGTGCCGTGGCGATCCAACAGCTCTTTCACCAAGGCCTGACAAGCAGCACTGCGAGCGTCGCTGTCATCGGCTTGAATATGAGCCAACTCGTTGCTGATGTCGCTCTCTGATAACAGCTCAGTCAGCGCCGTTTGCTCCTCACCACTGAGGCTACGCTCGGCCAGCAACGCATCGGCAGCAGCAGCCACACGTTGGTAGCTCTGCTCCTCTTCGAGGAAGGCGTTGTAATCGTAGAAACGGTCTGGGTCCAGCAGACGCAGACGGGCAAAGTGGCTCTGGTGGCCCAACTGATCCGGAGTCGCCGTTAGCAGCAATACCCCAGGAATCTCTTCCGCCAGTCCTTCAACCACCTGATAAGCACGACTTGGCGCATCTTCGCTCCACTCTAAGTGATGGGCTTCGTCCACCACCAGCAGATCCCAAGGGGCTTCTACCGCTTGCTCATAACGGCGCTTTTTACGCAGCAGATCCAGCGAGCAGATCACCAACTGTTCCGTCTCAAACGGATTATCACAATCGGCTAAGGCTTCGATGCAGCGCTCTTCATCGAACAGAGAGAAGCGCAGATTGAAGCGGCGCAGCATCTCAACCAACCACTGATGCTGCAGCGTTTCCGGCACCAGAATTAGGATGCGCTCCGCTTTGCCTGACAACAGCTGTTGGTGAATGATGTGACCGGCTTCGATGGTTTTCCCTAGGCCCACTTCGTCCGCCAGCAATACTCGCGGCGCATGGCGGTTACCCACCTCGTTCGCGATGTACAACTGGTGCGGAATCAATCCGGCACGAGGGCCCTGCAGGGCGCGCAGGGGATTTTTCTGCATGGCAAAACGCTGACGCTGACTTAGGAAGCGCGTAACGAAATACTCCATGCGATCAATTTGACCGGCAAACAAACGGTCTTGCGGCTTATTAAAACGGATCTGATGGTCCAGCATGGTTTCACGCAATATGCCCACCTCATTGGTGTCACTGCGTAGGCCTTCGTAGCTGACCAAACCGTCATTTTCATGAATCGATTCCACTTCCAAGGTCCAACCTTCATGGCTGGTGATGGTATCTCCTTGGTTGAAAATCACTCGGGTGAGCGGGGCGTCTTCGCGGGCGAAGAGGCGATTATCCCCAGTTGCAGGGAAAAGTACGGACACCATGCGGCCTTCAATGGCTACCACAGTCCCCAATCCAAGGTCAGATTCAGCATCGCTAATCCAACGTTGTCCGAGAGCAAAAGACATCGATTCAACGACTCCTAAATTCGGCAAGACGGCTCAAAAGGGGGCGTATATTACCGGAACTGACTCCTTGATTCACCCTGATTTTTTGCTGGATAAAGGTTAAGCGATCTGCCATGTTAGTGGAGAAGCATATCGCTGCGGTATAGCGAATGGCCTCACCTTTGAATCCCTAAAGCATAGTGGAGGTGCCATGGTTAAGGAGCAGAAAAAACGCTTCGTGCTGGATACCAACGTGTTATTACACGAACCCCTAGCCATCTACTCCTTTAAGGAACACGACGTGGTGATTCCCATGACGGTTCTGGAAGAGTTAGATCAGATCAAAGACCGCAAAAAAGACGTAAGTCGCGACGCCCGCGTCGCCATCCGCACCCTAGAAAACTGTGTCGGAGACGCCCCTCCTGACCTGCTACTTCAGGGAGTTCCGTTAAATCACCCCAACGCCCCGGATGAATCTTTAGGAAAACTGGCCATTTTCCCCGACCACCAAGTTACCTTCGCCAACCCCGTCAACCTTCCCGGTGACAACAACGACAACCGCATCATCAACGCCGCCCTTTATCTGCAACAGCAAAGTTCAGAACAGATCGTTTTGGTTACCAAAGACATCAACATGCGCCTCAAAGCCAAAGGCGCCGGTTTGGAAAAGGTGGAGGACTACCGAACCGATCAGTTGGTGGACGACATCCAGTTCCTCGCCAAGGGCTTTTGTGAGCTTGAAGGGGATATCTGGTCACAGGTCTCTAAAGTCAGCTCTGAAAAAGTGGGCCGCGACACCTACCACACCCTGATGCGAAATGAACTTGAAGAGGAGAGCTTCTACCAAAATCAATTCGTCATCGACCAAGGGGACGACTTTTGTGCCCAAGTAAAATCCGTTAACGATCGCCAGTTGGTGCTCAAAGATCTCAGTCGTGACCGATTGATGAGTTATCACGCCTGGGGCATTCACCCAAAAAACATCTATCAAGGCATGGCGATGCAAGCGTTGATGGATCCTGAAATCGATATGGTGATCCTCACCGGACCAGCGGGCTCTGGGAAAACGTTGCTGTCTCTGGCCGCCGCACTAGAGCAGGTGGTGGAACAGCGCTTGTACGACAAAGTCATCGTTACCCGTAACACCCCGGAAATTGCCGAGTCCATTGGTTTTCTCCCCGGCACCGAAGAGGAGAAGATGGCACCATGGTTGGCAGCGGTGACCGACACCCTCGAAGTGCTGCACAAGCAAGATGAGAGCCCAGCTGGCAGCCTGCAATACATCATGGACAAAGCCAACATTCAGTTTAAATCCATCAACTTCATGCGCGGGCGCTCCATCCAAAACGCCTTTGTGCTGCTGGATGAGTGTCAAAACCTCACCCCTTCGCAACTAAAAACCATCATCACTCGGATGGGCGAAGGCACCAAGCTGGTCTGCTCTGGCAACCTAGCGCAGATCGATTCCACCTACCTAACTGCGGTCACATCTGGCCTCACCTACATCGTTGAGCGTTTTAAAGAGTTCGATGGCAGCGCCAACGTTTACCTCAACGGCGTGGTGCGTTCACGCCTAGCGAAATTTGCCGAACAAGAGCTGTAATTTTCCACTGAACGCACTGGGATGAAGAAATCGAATTGAGAATCATTTCACACCATCCCAGTGCAAAGCTTAGCGACAGCCATCGCCTCTGGTACACTGTGCATTCGACCAAATAGCAGGCTGTTTTTGTGAAAGTTCCCATTCTCAATAATTACAACAAAGCGATCTTTTACACCTACCTGAGTGTGGTGGTGCTGGCCTTGATCACCTCAGCGGTGGCGTTTGATCGTCAAAAACAGCAGCTACTGGATCAAAAAGTTGGCCAAGTTCAGCGTCATGCCCAACAGGTTGAACTGCTGCTCGATGGCAGTATTCGTGCAGTTCAAGCACTCAAGCGCTACGCCGAGATTCAGCTTCGCAGCAGCAATGCCAATACCTTGGAACAACTGCCTTCAGCCAGCCAATACTCCACCAATGAACAGGGGTTTGGTCTACGCCCCGATTACCGAGTTGCGCGCCACAGCTTCGAGGAGACCGGCTACATCGCTGGGTTTGGCTCACTGGAAGGGCGTTCACCGCTGTTTTATCGGGAGCTGGATGCCCTGTACCAGATGTCGCTGAACTTCCCAGTGACTAAGCAGATGGCGCCGAAAAGCGCCAGCATCTACTACCTATCAACTCAAGGGATGATGTCGATCTTCCCTTGGCCCGGCCCCAATTTCCGCTTTGAGCCTCATCAACTCAAAGACCCTCTGTTTGCCATGGCACTGCCGGAAAACAACCCGGACCGCACCCTGTTTTGGTCAGACGCCCACCGCAACGAAAACAACAAACTGGCGACGACCCTTGGGGTACCTCTCTACATTGGAGATACCTTCTTAGCCGCCATCTACATGGAACTGCGGTTATCCACCCTGACCGAGCAAATTGAGCGCTATTTCGATCAACCCGGAACCGTGCTGCTGCTGGATCGCACCAACAACGTGCTCTCCTACCCAGACATGCACAAAGATGAGCTGCCTCACACCTATCACCTCAGTCAGCGGATTCCAGCCCAACTGCATAATGTGCCCATCGACCAGTTGCTCGACTCCAACCACTCTCGGCTGATCAACGGCTATTACGTTCGCGCCATCTCCTTGAGTAACGCCCCTTGGTCACTGCTGTATTTGCAGCCAGAACAAGAGGTGGTCGCCGATGCCTGGGAGAAGCTGGAGTCCACCTTCCTGATCGTCGTCATCGCCCTGTCGCTGCTGGTCACCATCGCCCACTGGCTAACTCGCCGCGCCTTTGTGAGCCCAGCATCCAAATTGCTGGCTCACCTTGAGAACTGCGCCAATGAACCCACTCCACCGCCAGCTGAGGTATCTGCGGGTTGGGAGGCTTGGTTTGAACTGATCTCTCGTACCTTTGAAGAGAACCGTCAGTACACCCAGCACTTAGCAGAACAAAACCGCCGCTTGGACAAATTGGTGGCCAGACGTACCGAACGCTTGCGAGAAGCCAACGATCGCCGCGAACGCGACTACGCCCTGATGCGATCGCTGATTGATGCCATGCCCGACGCCATCCTATTTAAAGATGTCGACGGTCGCCTATTAGGCTGTAACCGTGCCGCCGAAGAGATGCTGGGTCGCAAAGAGGCGGAGCTGATGTCTAAGACCGCTGCCAGCATGGCCGAGGACTTCCCCATCGATCAGGCCGACATCGACCGGCTGCAGTGGGAGGATATGCAGGTTCTGGAGAATCAGGAGCCCCTGCGTTACCAGCAAACCCAACACCTGCGGGGCGAAACTCTGCTGTTTAACGTGTTTAAGCTGCCGTTCTACAGCAGCCGCGGCGAACTGCTGGGCATGATCGCCGTATGGCGAGACATCACCCGAGAAGCGGAGCAGCAGAAGCTGATTCAATCGGAAGAGCGCTACCACCTGGCGATGGACTCGGTAGAAGATGGCGTCTGGGACTGGTATCTGGATGCCAACGAGCTCATCTGCAACCCAGCTTACTACACCATGCTCGGCTACAAAGCGAACGAGTTTCCGCTGCTGATCGAAACCTACTACCGGTTGATGCATCCAGACGATCGCCAGCGGGTGGAATCCTACATCGACTCCTACTTAGATGACGCCACCGCCACCTTCAACGTGGAGTTTCGCATGAAGGGCGATGACGGCCGCTACCGCTGGATTCTCTCCCGTGGCCGCTTGGTGGAACGGGACGACGACGGCGAACCGAAACGTCTGCTGGGCACTCACAAAGACATCACCCAACAGAAAGAGAACGAAGTCATTCTGCTGGAAGCTAAGCAAGATGCCGAGCTGGCCAACGTCACCAAGAGTGAATTTTTGGCCAACATGAGCCACGAGATCCGCACCCCGATGAACGCCATCATCGGCATGATGCATCTGGCGCTGCGCACCGAACTGAATCAGAAACAGCGAGACTACCTCGACAAGGCCAAATTCAGCGCCGAGTCACTGCTCCGAATCATCAACGACATCCTCGACTTCTCGAAAATTGAAGCCGGTAAGCTGGAGCTCGAGCAGACCCGTTACAGCCTGGATAAGGTGCTGGAACACGCGGTAAACCTCAACTCCATCTATGCGCAGGAGAAAAAGGTCGATCTGCAGCTGTACTCGTCAGCCAGCGCGAACTTGCACCTAATTGGTGACCCGTTGCGCCTAGGTCAGGTGCTCATCAACCTGCTCTCCAACGCGGTTAAGTTCACCGAAGAGGGTGAAGTGGAGCTGGGCTGTGAAGACCTGAAAGAGCACAACGGCCGAGTCCGGTTGAAATTCTGGGTTCGTGATACCGGCATCGGCATCGACGAAACCAAACAGCGCCACCTATTTGATGCCTTTAACCAGGCCGATGGTTCCACCACTCGCCGGTTTGGCGGCACCGGCTTAGGGCTGTCTATTAGTAAGCACTTGGTCAACCTAATGGGAGGTGACCTCAGGGTTGATAGCCGTCCAGGGGAAGGGGCCACGTTCAGCTTTATTATCGATGCCAAACGGGTGGAACAGCCGCCGGAAGACACCAAATTGACGCAGCTCAAAGAGCGTCAGTTGAGTGCACTGGTGGTGGACGACAACGACACCGCGCTGCAGATCTACTCCACCTATCTGCGTGACTTTAAATTTGACACCGACGTCGTGCAAAACGGCCAGCAGGCAATCATTAACATCGAGCAGCAACAGCCGGATCTGCTGCTTCTGGATTGGATGATGCCAGACATGGACGGCATCGAGGTGGTGAAAGCCATCGATCGCATGCTCAGCGAAGGCCGACTCAGCAAGCGGCCAGTGATCGTCATCATGACCGCCTATACCGGCAGCAGCCTATCCGAGTATGTCGACAACAACATGATCGATGCGCTACTGCAAAAGCCCTTTGATGCCTCACAGCTGTTTGACACTTTGGTCAGCAACTTTGAATCCACAGAGTGTGAGCCTTCTCAATGTGACGAAGCCGAGCCACAGCAGCCAGAAACCCCCGCCCACATCCTGTTGGTGGAAGACAACCTCATCAACCAACAGGTTGCCACTGAACTGCTTAAAAGTGCTGGCTATCAGGTTACCTTGGCGGAAAATGGCCAACTGGCCGTGGACATGGCTCGGGAACAGTCCTTTGATCTGGTGCTGATGGACATCCAGATGCCGGTGATGGACGGCCTAACCGCCAGCCAAAAGATCCGCGAGTTTGCCGATGCAGACACCTTGCCAATCATCGCCATGACCGCTCACGCCATGACTGGCGACAAAGAGAAAAGCATGGCTGCAGGCATGAACGATCACATCACCAAACCGATCATTCTGCCGGAACTATTTTCAACACTAAAACAGTGGTTAAGCGCCAATGAATCAACCTAAACGTCGTTCCACTCCGATGCGCTACCTATTAATCGGAATCGGTACCATTAGCGCTATCCTTGGCCTTATCGGTATGTTTTTACCGCTGCTGCCTACGGTGCCGTTCCTGCTGCTGTCCGCCGCCTGTTTCAGCCGCTCCTCGGCCCGAATGCAAGCCTGGCTGTTCAACCATCGTTTGCTGGGACCAGTACTTCGCAACTACCTAGAACGTCAAGGCTTAACCCGTCGGCAACTGATTGGCAGCCTCATCAGCATGTGGCTGGGCATGGGCATCGCCATCTACATTGCGCCGGTTATTGCCGTGAAGTGGTTACTGATTTTCATCGGCACCTGCGTGTCCATTCACCTAATCCGCATGCCTCGTCTGGCCGATGAATAGAGTTATTGAGGTGAACAGAAAAGCAGCATAGACTGGCTAAAAACGACATTAATAACAAGGAATCGTTATGCTGGCCGCTGCTTGCCGCGCACTTTGGGGATTGGTGCTGCTTGTCCCCTTGCTTACCACCCACGCCTTTGCCCAAGCCGACTCTCTGCTTACCCTGAGCCTAACCAACACCGGTGATCTCAAGGTGGCCACGCCGCCGTTGAACCAACCATTACTGCTGGTCACCAGCCTGCCCCAAGGACTGGGATCGAACGACATTGGTCTGGATCGAGGTCAACTGGGCAGCAAACGTTTGGTGCAATTTGAACAACACAACCAACACTGGGTTTTGCGGCAACTTAATACTCAGTACATCGCCAGCAGCAGTAATGCCCAAGAGCAGCAAGCGGCAGTAGACGCCTTTGCCAGCGCCATACTGTGGCGGGGAAAAATTGATGACGGCAGCGCCGATCTCACCCCATTGCTGTTTGAAGATCTGCAGCGGCTCACCAATCGCCTAAACCAAACCGAACAGGGCCAATACCGCCTCGACCCAAACACCAGTTTCATCCCTCAAGCCGGCCTAAAAACCTTCATCGACAACGCCGACGTGGATGTGCAGCTTAACCTGAGAGGCAATCACCCGGGTGATCAGGTTTGGCAGGTGGCCGCGGATCCGGAAAGACTGGCCTTAAAAGTGCGCTTTTCCTTTATCCGGTTGCCGAAACAGCCGATGACCCCGGTGCCCTATCACCCGCAATCCGGTTACATTGCGATGCAGTTCAGTGACTATGGCCAGCCCTTAGACAGACCGATTGAACGGCGCTGGCTGGTGAAACATCGCTTGGAGAAAACCCAACCCGGAACCGCGCCGTCGCCGGTGAAAAAGCCCATTGTCTATTATCTGGATAACGGCGTACCCGAGCCGATGCGCTCCGCCCTACTGGAAGGCGCCCGCTGGTGGGCCGATGCCTTTGAAGCCGCAGGCTTCATCGATGCCTATCGTGTCGAACTGCTGCCGGAAGGTGCCGATCCCCAGGACATGAGATACAACATGATTCAGTGGGTGCATCGTGCCACCCGAGGCTGGTCCTTCGGTGACGCCATTGTCGACCCTAGAAGCGGTGAGATTCTCAAAGGCCACGTCACCTTAGGCTCATTGCGGGTACGTCAGGATCACCTCATCGCCCGAGGCTTAACCAGCGGCTGGCAGGAGCGAGAGCAAGCCTTTGCGCAAGCCGAGCAGTTTGCCCTCAATCGCCTTAAACAGCTTTCCGCTCATGAGGTAGGCCATACACTGGGATTGGCCCACAACTTCGCGGCGTCGGCCATCGGTAATGGCTCGGTGATGGACTACCCTCACCCTCAGTTAACCCTCAACCAAGAACGTATCGAGATAAGCCCGGGCTACAACACCGGCATGGGCGATTGGGACAAATTTGCCATCGCCTTTGGCTACGGTGACCGCGACCAGCAGCCGCAACGCCTGCGAGATGCCAACCAGCAAAGGCTTAAGTTCATCAGTGATGCCGACGCTCGTCCCCAAGGCGGTTCACACCCCCAGGCGCACCTTTGGGACAATGGCGATTCGCCGACACAAGAGCTTAATAAACTGATGCAGATCCGCACATTGGCGCTGCAAACATTGTCTCCAAGCGCCCTTCTGGATAATGAGCCCCAAAGCCAGCTCAATGCCATGTTGGTTCCCATCTATCTGCTGACTCGCTACCAACTGGAAGCGGTCAGCAAGCTCATTGCCGGTCAGCAGTACCACTACGCCATTGGCGAAACCAGCCAGTCTGCTTGGGTCAGTGAACAGCAGCAAACAGAAGCCTTAAGCGCCCTGTTGGCACAGATAGATCCCGAGCAGCTGCAACTGCCTGAATCTGTTCAGAAGCAACTGCTGCCTCCGGCACAGGGCTACCGACCGACTCGGGAAAACTTCCAATCTCGATTGGGATTACAGCAGGATCCCTTAGGCATGGCTGAGGTGCTGTCTCGCCACACATTGGCGCTGTTGATGCACCCGCAACGCTTAAATCGATTACTGGAACAGCACTGGCAAGATGACGAGCTACCCGGACTTGAGCAGGTGCTGGAAGAGATCCAAGAAGCAACGCTGCTGGAGTCCCTCGACAGTGATGCCCGCGGCGCCATCGCCATGCGCGTGAACGCAGTAGTGGCGGATCAGTGGCTGGTGAGCCTACACCATCAAGACACTAGCCCAGAAGCCAAAGCACTGCTGGCCTCGATGCTGTCAGAGACCGTCACCAGCTTTGAAAAGCGCGCTCGCCGCAGCAATCGCCTGCACGCGGCCCACTACAAACTATTGGCACAAAGGTTAACCGACGGACTGACCGACCCCAAGGTGCGCGTCATCGACCATCCTTTGAAGATGCCTCCAGGCTCCCCCATCTAATACCATCCCGTATAATTATCTGGCCATTCAGCTGAAATTAATCGGCTCTCAGGTAAGGCAGTAAAACGAAGCTCTAGTGGCTCTAAAGTAAGATTTACTAACGCAGCATGAGAGCCGATTAAATCAGCCCTCCGGGAAGCGCTCTCAAGCGCTGACTCTGCGTTACAGTTGTTCGAAAGGGGCCCACCATTCCTTCTCAACTGTGCCTTGATTCAACACTTGGGAGTGCTTCTGAACTGAACAAATGATTATGCGGAATGGTATAACCCGCATTCGGATCAAAAAAGGGCGCTCCAATGAGCGCCCTTTTAACTTCTATTCACCCAGAGGATGCTTGGGCTTCACCACAATGCTGCGATTGGCCACCCGTACCTCATCCAGCACCACCTCAATCCGATCGCCCAGCTGGAACACCTGCTCGCCATCGTATTGGGCTCGGCCTACGTCGCCGGCCATGGTCAGTTTGGTTTTGTCTTTACTGAGCAGCGGCGCGGGCAAGAATACCGACGCCCCATTGTCCTGCAATCTCAGGCGCATGCCGCCGCGATTCAGATCCTGAATCTCGCCAGTGAAAGTGGGGCTCTGTTTCACCAACTTCGATAGGTAACGAGCATAGAGCCAATCCCCCACGTCGCGCTCACAGGCACGGTGCAGCTTGCGCATGGCGCTCAGGTGCTCAATGGTTTCCGCCGTTGGACGACTGACGTCCTTGCCGGTAATGGCCCCTTTGATCAAGCGGTGGTTAACCATGTCGCCATACTTACGGATTGGCGACGTCCAGGTCGCGTACCCAGTGAGCCCCATGCCAAAATGCGGCCCCGGCGTGGTGGCCATCTCAGAGAAGGCCTGCATCCGGCGCAGGCGAATGTCCAAGTATGGGGTTTCCTGTGCATCCAAGTGGCGACGCAGCTCGCAGTAGCCCTCCAGAGTTTTCAGGTTTTCACCGTCCAACACCAAAGCGTTCTCCGCCAGCATCTGCACCGCGTTGTCTACCCGCTCCGCATCCAGCCCAGCGTGAGTATTGAAGACCCCAAAGCCCAGCTTTTGCGCCAGCAGATCCGCAGCGGCGCTGTTGGCCAGAATCATCGACTCCTCAACCATGCGGTTGGCAATACGGCGGTGATCCACATGGATCTCAAGCACATTACCTGCATCGTCCACCTCGAAACGATAATCTGGGCGGTCCGGGAACACCAACGCATGGGTTTGGCGCCACTGAATGCGTGCCTGAGCCAGCTGATGCAGTTGTTGAATCTGCTCGGCAATCTGTTGCGATTCAGGCTGCCAGTCACCTTGGCCTTCCAGCAGGTTCGATACCTTGTCGTAGGCCAGCTTGGCTTTGGAGCACACGGTCGCCAGACAAAATTCAGCGCTGCCCGCTTCCCCTTCGGCACTCACCTCAATGGCCGCCACCACCGCCGGGCGCTGCTCACCTTGGTGCAGAGAGCACAGCTCATCCGCTAGCTGACGTGGCAACATCGGCACGTTGAAACCGGGAAGGTATTGAGTAAAGCCGCGCTTATAGGCTTCTTGGTCGACCTCATCACCTTCCGCCACGTAGGCCGTTGGGTCGGCAATGGCCACCCACAAACGCCAGCCGGATTCTAAGGTTTCCACGTACAAAGCGTCGTCCATGTCCTTAGTGGACTCGGCATCGATGGTCACAAAGGGCTTGTCCGTCAAGTCCTGACGCTGGTCCTGATCCTGCAGCTGCCAGCCGCTTGGGTCTTCAGGCTCGGTCTTGGCCAGATCGTGCTTAGCCAGAATCACCCACCAAGGTACATGAGGGTCATCCGCCGCCGCCACAAACTGAGTGATGGCCACCTGAAACTGATTTTCACCTTCACGCAGGGGATGCTTGAGCAGCTTGGCCACTACGTAATCCCCTTCATTCAGATCAGAGCCTTTCACCCCTTCCCCTTTGGCTCGCAGGGCATCACGCATCATCGGGTGATCCGGCACCACATTGAGTCGGTCCTTCACAAACTTTACCCGCGCAATAAAGCGATCCAGTCCTGGCTCAATCAGAGTCTCGGGCTCTGCTTGCGTCTTATCGTTCTCAGTACGAATCAGGGCAGAGACACGGTCACCGTGCACCACCTTTTTCATCTGCGCCGGTACAATAAAATGACTGTCGCCTTTATCGGTTTCTAAAAAACCAAAACCACGATCTGTGGCCTTAATGGTGCCCTCAACCGTAGGGAGGGTTTCGCGAATCTGTGCTTTTAGCTGCTGAAGTAGTGGATTGTCTTGAAACATCCTGGGGTTCCGTTTCCGGTGTATTGAAAGGCCAGCGCGGCCAAGTTGATTGCTGGCAGTGTACGAGATTCAGGGGCAGATCGCCATTTACACTCTATGACAATCTTTGCCCTCAATGAATGCGGCAAGGTTTTGCTCAGCAATGGCCATCAAGCGAGCACGCGCATCCACGGTTGCCCAAGCATTGTGAGGGGTAATGCTGCAATTGGGCGCCGCGAGTAACGGATTATCTGGCGCCGGTGGCTCCTCACTGAGTACGTCCAGCCCAGCACCGGCCAACTGACCAAGCTCCAGCGCCTTGGCCAGCGCGACCTCGTCCACCAAGCCGCCACGGGCGGTATTGATCAACATCGCCGTCGATTTCATCTTGGCCAGCGTCTGAGCGTTAATAAACTGCGAGTTTTGAGCGGTAAGCGGACAGTGCAAACTAACCACGTCTGACTGAGCCAGCAACTGCGCTAAAGGTAACCATTGACGGCCATTAGGCAGTTCATGTTTCTCGTTGGGTGTGTAAATCACCACCTGCATGCCAAATGCCTCGGCCATGGTGGCCACCGATTGGGCGATGGCACCGTAACCAACCAGCCCCATCACCTTGTTAGACAGCGCCGTCAAAGGAGCCAAAGTAAAACTGAAATCGCCCTGCCACTGGCCCTGATGGACTGCCGTATCGTGCAGAGCCACCCGATTACAGTGATGAAGTAGGTGCGCCATGGTCATCTGAGCCACAGAATCTGGCCCATAACCGGGCACGTTTGTCACTATGATGCCCCGAGCTTTAGCCGCCTCGACATCCACCACATTAACCCCGGTAGCAAGTACGCCGATGTACTTAAGTTTGGGCAACTTTGCCAAGGTCTCAGCAGTCAGTGGGGTCTTATTGGTCAGCAGCCAGTCGGCGTTCTCAGCCCGCTTGATGATCAGCTCATCTGGGGTGCGGTCATAGAGGGTTAACGCTCCAAATCGCCGCCACGCATCCCAGCTAAGATCCCCAGGATTTAAGGTATACCCATCCAGTACCACTAATGTATTCATTGTCTGCCCTTGTCGTCAGTTGTGGCGTCGATTGTGAGTCATTCTAAAAAATACATCCATAGCAAAACGGGGAGCCTAAGGCTCCCCGCGATAACTCGTTCCAATTAACGATTAGACGCTGGTATCCACTGCCACTGCTGGCTGAATGGTTGGCGGCTGATAACGGTCTCGGATAGGGTCACTATTGTTACTGGCGATGTTGTCCATCGCTTCAGCGCGGCGCATCTGCTCTGCCATCGCCATCGCTTGCTGCGCTGACATCCCGCCGTCGTCGTTATCACTATTTGCTGTGGCTGAGGTTACGTAGGCGTCCGCCACCGCCTGAGTCTGCTTATGAGACACCACTGCCAGCACCACCTCGGTGTTTTCGGTAACTTTTTGAGCCGGCGGCTGTGGACGCACCATGGCGGTGGCAGTTGGAGCGGAAGTTACATTCATCGTTGTGTCCTGATACCTGCTGAAGCGTTAGCCAAATTCTACCAAAACAAAGTTAACCAGAGCTGAATAAGGCCATTAACTTAAGCGTATCTGACCTCCAATCAGTGCAAGCATGAGCAACAAAGATCAACAGACCCTAGCGAATATTGCGCTCACGCCGGATCGCCTCCCATGCCGCCTGAATGTCTTGGCTCTTCTGTTGCGCCAACGACATCATCTCCTCAGGCAGACCCTGACTCGCGAGTTTATCTGGATGATGCTGCGCCATCAGCTTACGGTAAGCGCGTTTGATGGCGCGGTCGTCGTCGCCCTCACTGACGCCCAGCAATTGATACGCATCCGCCAAGGATGGCCCTTGATGACCACTGCGGTGGAAGCTGTGCTCCCCTTGGCGCATCGACAGCATCTGTTCGAGCTCTTGGGCAGTGAAACCCAGCTGCTTAGCAACTTGGGACAAAATACGACGCTCATTGGCATCGATGTCACCATCGGAAAGGGCAACCTGAATCTGAATCTCCAGGAACATTCGCGCCAGATCGCGGCGGAACGCCATCACCAGCTTAAGCTGTTTCAACCGCTCCTCTAGGGGGTAATCCGACGCTTTACCCTCACGAAAAGCCTCTTGGGCCTGTCGGCGAGCTTCCCCAGATAACCTCAGCTGATCCATCACCGCATTGGCCAGCGCGATGTCGGCCTGAGTGACCTGACCGGACGCCTTAGCCACATGCCCCATCACCGCAAAGGTGGTATGGAAGAACAGATTTTGCCGTGGTGTTACCTGAGGCGTTCGGCGCTTGTCCACTAACACGTGTCCTAACCAAACGCCTAAGATCATTCCAGCAAAGCGGCCAAAGAAAAACCCTAACAGGCCGCCAAAAACCTTACCCCAAATTTGCATCTAACTGTTGCTCCAACTGCTGTAATCGTTGTGGTGTGCCAACGTCGCACCATATTCCTTGATGCCATGTTGCACTGACGCGATCGTCGGCGATCGCCTGTCGTAATAATGGGGCTAAGGGAAATCGTCCGTGCTGACATCCCGCAAACAGCGCAGGGCGATACAGCCCAATGCCACTGAAGGTGGCATATTCTCGCCCTTCAGACACTAACCGATTCTGCTCAAAAGCAAAATCACCATTAGGATTGTGCTCTGGGTTATTGACCACCCACAGGTGAGCCAGTTCCTCATCCGCTAATTGTGGCAGGTCGCCAAAATCAATATCACAATAGAGATCGCCATTGAGCACCAGAAACGGCGCCTCTCCTAGCCACGGCAACGCTTTGAAAATACCGCCGCCGGTTTCCAGCGCTTCCTGCTCATGCTGATAGTGGATCGCCACTCCCCAGCGGCTGCCGTCCCCCAGAGATTGAGGAAATTGCTCCCCCAACCAGGCGGTATTAATGCACACCTCGGTCACGCCCGCCGCCGCAAGCTTTTCTAGGTGGTATTCAATCAAAGGCTTGCCCAGCAGCGGCAGCAACGGTTTCGGTGTGTGGTCAGTCAGTGGCCGCATCCGTTCGCCTCGGCCTGCCGCCAAAATCATCGCTTTCATCTATTTCGGTTCCAATTGCGCTTGCCAAGTTTTGGCAAACTCAGCCAAAACTTGGGTTTCTGGGTAACGAGCACTGGCATCGATCACGTAAGCCAACACACGAGGAAGGTCGTCCAGATAATGAGGCTTGGCATCGCGATGGCACAAACGGGCAAAGATGCCCAAGACTTTCAAGTGACGCTGCAGCCCCATCAAATCAAACCACTTGAGGAATGACTCAAACTCGATATCCGCAAACTGAGGTTGTTTCCTTAGCTGGGTAAAGTACCCCTCTAGCCAGCTCTCGACCTGCGCCCTAGGCCAACTGATGTAGCAGTCTTTCAGCAGCGAAACCGGATCGTAGGTGATGGGCCCCAACATGGCACCTTGATAGTCGATGATCGCCAGCTCGTCGCCAACCACCATCAGATTACGGCTGTGATAGTCGCGATGCATCCCGCCCTGAGGCTGCTGCTGGGCGCTATCGATAAGGTTCTGGCACAGCACCGGCCAATAAGCATCGAAGCCATCATGGTGCCAGTTTAAGTGGGTCTTAAGGAACCATTGCGGTAGCAGATCCAGCTCCTGCTGCAGCCACTTGTTGTCACAAACCGGCAGCGGCCCCAGTTCGGTCTCAGTGATTGCCAACACCGATGGCAGGTGCGCCAACGCTTTGGAATACCAATGGGATGCCGTCTCCCCAGTCAGCCGTTTTTGCAGATGGGTGTCACCAAGGTCACTCTGGCACATAAAGCCCAGCTCCAAGTCCACATGCACAAGCTCTGGAGCCGGTAGTTCAGCGTTGTGATACGCCTGAGTCATGGCCACAAACGGGCGGCTATCTTCCTTGTTTGGCGGCGCATCGGCAGCGATGTAGCTTTTTCCCTGATGTGAGAAGCGAAAATAGCGCCGAAAACTGGCATCACCAAAGATCAGTTTTAGATCCAAGATAGGTGAATCAAACTGGCTATCCAGCCACTGTTTTAGCTGTTTATGTCGCTGATCTTGTCCGCTCATTTCTTGATTAGCCCAAACTAAAAAATTGCTTTATCATACGTTTTTTGCGCCTGTGATTAACGAATTTCGTTAATGACGCCAATTATACTGAATTCAGATCCAACCGAATCCACTTACCTGGGTCGACTACACTCGTCTGCGCAGGCTGCTGTTTTTGTTTGAGACTAGCACGTTGAAGGCTGGAAGAATGGCTTGGACTTAACGCTATGTACAAGCCGTTGTAATTAATCCCAAAGGATAGAAATGCGTTATCAACTCGCTTTAGCATGTTGTTGCTTGCCCTTCGCGGCATGGAGCCAAGAGGGAGAGGTGGTCGTCCCTGAAAGCCAATGCACCATCGCACTGCCAGTTCCTTTGATGGTGGATCCCAACGCCCCCGCGGTCGATTCATCCACCGCCCCCGTAAATGTTCAGGCCGACACCAGTCGAGCCATCGCCGGCGAATCGGCCATTTTTAAAGGCAAAGTTAAGCTTACCCAAGGCAACCGTGCCGTTACCGCTGACACTGCGGAAGTGCAGCAACTGCAACAGCGAGTTACCGCTCAAGGCGATCTGGTATTCCAGGACCCGCAACTGACAATTACTGCCGACTCGCTGGAGGCGGACACCGCCAACTCCCAAGCCACATTGACCAACAGCAAATATTGGCTGCACGGTCAGCAAGTGCATGGCGATGCCGAACAGTTGGAGCTAACGCCAGATAACGACATCATTCTGTCAAAAGGCACCTTCACGACCTGCCCGGGAGAAGAGCCAGATTGGGAGCTTAAGGCCGACAAGATCATCATCGACTCCGAAGAGGAGTGGGGCAAAATTTATGACGCTCAAGTGCGCGTCTTTAACACTCCGGTGTTCTACTTGCCCTACATGACGGTGCCCGTTTCCGACAAACGCAAAACCGGCTTCCTGTTCCCTGCTTTTAGTACCAGCACCAAAAATGGTGTGGATCTGAAAGCACCGTTTTACTGGAACATCGCCCCAAACTACGATCTGACCCTAACTCCGCAAATGATGAGTGCCCGAGGGGTGTGGTTGGCAGCGGAAGGGCGCTATCTCCACGAAACCAATGCTGGCCAGTTGAATCTCGAGTACATCAACAACGATCGTCTCGACAGTCTGCTGAAAAATGACAATCGCTACGCCTACGCCTGGCAGCACACCAGCTATTTAGAGAGTGGTTGGCGACTGCATGTGAATTACTCCGACATCAGCGACGACAACTACTTCAACGACTTTGACTCTGCCATCAGCGCCAGCACCGACAATCAGCTGTCTCGATTCGGCGAAGCCTCCTACTTCCAGGACAACTGGAACGTGGCGGTCAAAGTTCAAGACATCAAGGTGCTCGGTGACGCCCAAGACCCGTTCCGAGTGATGCCTCAGGTAAACTACCAGTATCACCTGCCGTCATTTTATGGTGCAGCCGACTTCCAGTTCGATACCGAGCTGACCCACTTCTCCCATGAAGACAGCAACGAGCTCAAGGCAACCCGTTGGCACATGGAGCCAACTCTGACCCTGCCTTACCAAACTCCGGCGGGTGGCCTGACCGCCGAACTGAAACTGATGCAGACCCTGTATCAACAGGATATTCCGACCAACAATCCTAACTATGACCAGTTAGACAGCTTTGTTAGTCGTACCTTGCCCCAGGTACGTTTGCACGGCCAGATCAACTTTGAACGTGAAACCTCATTCTGGAGTAACAGCTACCGCCAAACTCTCGAACCGCAGATTCAATACCTGTACGTCCCGTATGACGATCAGGACGATATCGGCGTTTACGACACGGCTCTGTTGCAGGATGACTACGACGGCCTGTTCCGAGATCGTCGCTTCTCCGGCTTAGATCGAATTGCTGACGCCAACCAATTCACTCTCGGTGTGGCAACTCGTTATTTTGATAGCCGCAATGAGGAGCTGCTGCGTCTGTCCGTAGGTCAGATCTTCTATTTGGCAGACAGCGACGTAACCCTGCCAAACCAGAGCAACCAGATTCAACAGTCGAGCTCCGCGATGGCCGCCGAGCTCGACATGAAGATCCAGGATGACTGGTTCTTCACCGGCTCACTGCAATTTGATACTGACGGTGGCAATACCAACAAATCAGAAGTGTCTGTGGATTACCGCCCAGGCCGCGACAAGTTGCTGCAGTTGTCCCACCGCTACGTACCCGAGTTGGCGATCAACGAGACCACCGGTGAAGTTACCGACATCAACCAGTTCGGTTTCCGTACCACTTGGCCCGTGGCTAAAGACACCTATTTCGTAGGTAACTACTATTACGATGGCAACCTCAGCCGCACCATCGAGACCTTTGCTGGAATTCAGTGGGAATCCTGCTGCTGGGCGGTACGCCTGACCTACGATCGCCACTTAAACACCAACTACAACGACTCCGGCTTTACTGACATCGGCCAACGTGACAGTTACGACACCAGCTGGTCCCTGACCTTTGAGCTGAAAGGACTGGGATCCTCAGGCCCATTAGGAGTCAGCGACATGCAGAACGAAGGCTTGTTTAACTACCGACAGCCCTACTATCTGCGCAACTAATGAAACAAATATGTTACCGTGCAGGAACCGTTGCCAGCCTCAAGGCTCTAAGCGGTAACTGCACCACATAATAAATGGATGAATAATGACGCTTCGTAATCTCTTTTTCAGCGCTATGGCAGGTTTGGTCATGGCAGGATCAGCGGTCGCTGAACCACAACCTCTCGATCGCATCGCCGTGCTGGTGAATGACGGTGTCGTGCTGGAGAGTGAAATCACTAGCCGCATGGCGAACATCAAAGCTTCGGCCATCAAATCTGGCCAAGCGCTTCCTTCTGATGCCGCCCTGCGTGTTCAGATTACAGACCGTTTGATCAACGAAAGCCTGCAACTGCAGATGGCTGAGCGAATGGGTATGGTGATCAGCGACATCCAGCTGGACCAAACTCTGGAAAATATGGCTCGTGAACAAAACATCACTCTGGCAGATCTAAAAGCTAAGGTCGAAGCTGACGGCGAGAACTACGCTCAGTACCGAGAGTCCGTTCGCCGTGAAATCATCCTAGGTCAAGTTCAACGAGTTCAAGTACAGCGCCGTATTCAAGTCTCGCCACAAGAGATCGAAACTCTGGTGAAGATGATTGAAGATCAGGGCCTAAAAGAAGCGGAATTCAAAATTGGTCACATCCTGATCGAAGTAACCAACAACGACGCCAAGAGTGTGGAAAAAGCCCGAGGTCAGGCAGAGAAAGTTCTCGGCCTGCTTGAAGGCGGTGCCGATTTCGCCAAAACCGCCATCTCGGCATCTGCAGGTCCAAAAGCCCTTGAAGGCGGTGACTGGGGTTGGATGAACATCAACGCCATGCCGACTCTGTTTGCGGAGCTGGTAAGAAGCGGTAAGAAAGGCGACATCATCGGCCCAGTGAAAAGCGCCGCAGGCTTCCACATCATCAAAGTGGAAGATACTCGTGGCCAACAAACCCAAGAGGTCCAAGAGCTTCACTCCCGCCACATTCTGCTAAAACCGTCACCAATCCTAAGCGAAGACATGGCACAGAAGATGTTGGCAGACTGGATGGCTCAGGTACGCAGTGGCGATGCTGACTTTGCCGAACTGGCTAAGGAGCACTCCGATGACCCTGGCAGCGCCATCAAAGGTGGTGACCTAGGCTGGGCGGATCCAAGCATCTACGTTCCTGCATTCGAAAGCGCCTTAGCGAATCTCAAGCCCGGTGAATACAGCCAACCGTTCCGCTCAACCCACGGTTGGCACGTAGTGCAGTTGCTTGAGCGACGCACCACCGACACCACACAGCAGATGAATTCTGATCGTGCTTACCAACTGATCTTCCGTCGTAAGTTCAACGAACAGGCGACCGCTTGGCAGCAAGAGATGCGCGCCAAGGCATACATCGAGATGGTGGAATAATGACAACGGTACGGATTGCCATCACCCCAGGTGAACCCGCAGGAATTGGCCCAGATCTCGTGGTGCAGCTGGCTCAACGGGCATGGCCTGCGGAGCTAGTGATCTGTGCCGATCCGTCGCTCATTACTGAGCGTGCCAAAATGTTGGGGCTGCCGATCAAACTGCAGCCCTATCAACCAGGCAAACCGCCTCAGCCTCAAGCGCAAGGTACGCTGACCATCGCCCCATTCTCAGTCAATGCTCCCGTGGTTTGCGGCGAGCTAAACGACAAGAACAGCGCCTATGTGGTCGATACCCTTAAGTTTGCCAGCGATGGCAACATGGACGGCTCTTTTGCCGCGGTTGTCACCGGACCCGTTCATAAGGGAATCATCAATCAAGCGGGCATCCCCTTCTCCGGCCATACCGAGTATTTCGCTCAGCAAGCAAACTGCCAAGATGTAGTGATGATGCTGGCCACCGAAGGCCTGCAAGTTGCACTCGTGACGACTCACATTCCGCTGGCCTACGTTTCCAAGGCGATCACGCCCCAGCGCCTTGACCAGGTCACCCGCATCCTGCACGCCGACATGAAAGAGAAGTTTGGGCTTCCAAACCCGCGAATCTTAGTTTGCGGTCTCAATCCTCATGCCGGTGAAGGTGGTCATTTGGGCAAGGAGGAGATCGAGGTGATCGAACCTACCTTGAATCAGCTCCGCGCCGAAGGCATGGATCTAGTCGGTCCACTGCCCGCTGACACCCTATTTCAGGATAAATACTTAGAAAATTGCGATGTGGTGCTCGCGATGTATCACGATCAGGGCTTACCGGTGCTAAAATACAAAGGTTTCGGCAAGTCTTTGAACATCACCTTAGGCTTGCCCTTTATCCGCACCTCCGTTGACCATGGCACCGCGCTGGATTTGGCAGGCAAAGGCGTTGCCGATCCAGGTAGCTTCATGGTCGCTCTAAACAAAGCAATTGAATTAACAAGTAAACAGAATCGATGAGCAACAATGTTCATATGGGCCACCGTGCCCGTAAGCGCTTCGGCCAAAACTTCCTTCACGACATGTCGGTCATCGATCGCATCGTGGCGGCCATTCACCCAACCAACGACCACACTCTGGTTGAGATCGGCCCAGGTCTAGGCGCCCTGACTCAACCTGTTGCTGAACAGGTCGATTGCCTTAATGTCGTTGAGCTTGACCGCGATCTGGCCGCTCGACTGACCGAGCAACCGGGTTGGGGTACCAAACTTAAGATCAACCAAGGGGATGCACTTAAGTTTGATTTTCAGACCCTGATCGAGCCGGGCAAAAAGATGAAGGTCTTTGGCAACCTGCCATACAACATTTCAACCCCGCTGATGTTCCACCTATTTGAGTTTGCTGAGCATATTGAAAACATGCACTTCATGCTGCAAAAAGAGGTGGTACAACGCCTGTGCGCCGGCCCGGGCCATAAAAACTACGGCCGCTTAACGGTAATGGCACAGTACTACTGTAAAACCGTGCCGGTATTGGAAGTGGGCCCAGGTGCCTTTACGCCACCGCCTAAAGTGGATTCTGCGGTAGTACGCTTAGTACCTCATGCTAAAAAACCACACCCAGTGGACAGCGTCGATGTACTCAGCAAGGTGTGTTTAACCGCCTTCAACCAACGCCGTAAGACGCTGCGCAACAGCTTCAAAGGCCAGTTGGATGATGAGGCCTTTGCGAGCCTAAACATCGATCCGACTCTGCGTCCTGAGCAACTGCCTGTGTCAGGCTTTGTGGCTATTGCCAACCATATCTGCCGTAATAAGTAACTCATGTCTGACCGACTACCTCCGCTTCAAATCCAGGTAGACAGTGAATACGTTGAGGCTCAATCTGAGCCTCAAACGGATCACTATCTGTTTAAATACACGGTACTGATGGAAAATCGCAGTGAGCAGTTCCTCACGCTAACCCATCGCCACTGGAAAATTACCGACGGCCACGGCAAAACCAGCGAAGTCAGCGGTGAAGGGGTGGTAGGTCAAACTCCAAAACTGGCTCCAGGCGAGATCTTTCAATACAGCAGTTCGGTTGCTTTATCCACGCCCATTGGTAGCATGCAAGGCTTCTATACGCTGTTAAGCGATGACGGTCAGGTACTGCAAAGTCCAATCGCCCGCTTCCGTCTACTCAACCCTCGGAGCTTGCACTGATATGGCCAACTACTTTGTTGGCGATATTCAAGGATGTTACGACGAACTGTGCCGCTTGATGGAGCAAGTCAAGTTTGATCCGAGCGTTGACGTACTTTGGTCTACCGGTGATCTGGTATCTCGAGGCCCAGGCTCTCTACAGGTACTGCAGCTATTTCGCCAACTCGGCGATGCCGGTAAAACCGTTCTGGGAAATCATGACCTGCATCTGTTTGCAGTTCATGGTGGCTTTAAACGCACCCGCCCTAAAGACCGCCAACAGGAGATGCTGGAATCCCCAGAACTGGATGATCTGATCCTCTGGTTAAGAAAGCAGCCGCTCTATTATCACTTTCCCGAACACAAGCTCCTGATGACCCATGCGGGTGTCCATCCTAACTGGAGCCTAGAGCAAGTCATCACCCAAGGGGACGACCTAAGCGCGAGACTGCAGCAACCAGATTACATGGATTTCATCAAGCAGATGTATGGCACTAAGCCTGATCGCTGGGATCCAAACGGCGATCGCAACCACCGCAATACCTACACGGTGAACAGCTTAACCCGCATGCGGTTGCTGCATCCAAATCTGGATATGGACTTTCTTTCCAAGTGTGGCGGCATCAAAGGTGACGGTGAATTGATGCCCTGGTTTAGCTTTGATCACCCGCTGCTCGACGAGTACCGCATCGTTTTTGGTCACTGGGCAGCACTCATGGGGCGAACCACTCACCCCAATGCCATCGCCTTGGATACCGGCGTTTGCTGGGGCAATTGGCTGACTTTCTGGCGATTGGAAGACAATTGTCGCTTTGTCCATCACGCGGACAGAGTTTGGGGCTAAATCTAAGTTAATTAGCATTTTAGCAACAAGATAACTAACTACTGCAAAATCACACAGGTGTTGATATTATGGCGACACTGGGGGCGTTACACGTTAAGGATAAAAACAATTATGAACATCACCGTCTCGCTGAGGGTATTAGGCGGCTTTACCATAGTCACACTGCTGTTGTTGGTGATTGGTGGCCTATCACTTACCAGCATCAATACCGTAGAAACCCACACCCGGGTGTTTCAAAGCTTCTCCGTACCAGCTAAAGATTCACTCAATACCCTAACTCTTAACCTCAGCAATCAGTTCATCAACGTTCAGTCGGCCTACACCACCGCCTCCGACAATCAACTGAACCAGCTTGAAGCCGAGCTTAATGATCAAGGCTCCGCATTCCAGCAACAGACCAACTCACTGAAGCAGTTACTCTCCTCTCGAGATGATTTTCAGATAAACCCTCAAAGCCTCTCCGAATACCAACAGTTCACCGCCTCTTGGCAAGATTTGCTAAGTCATAAACGAGACCTTAACCGCAATCGCGACTCTCTAAAGGAGTCTCTCACCGCCATAGAAGATGCCGGTGATGATGCGGGCAGCATCCTGCTGGACATCATGGATCTTGAGCTCTCCGAAAATCGTACCGAACAGATGATGGCTGGCGAAGCCAACAATATGGATACCGAAGTCGCCAACGCCGTGGCCATCGCCATGGAGCTTTCCGGCGTAAGTAGCATCAAAGAACTCAATGTAATTCAGCAAGAGTCTGATTTCCTGCTTCGCAGCATCCGCTTCCGCCTTGAAGACCTGTCTAAAAAGGCAGTCGAAGTTGGCCAACAAGATCTTATCGATGAGCTGAGCAGCTACCTAACGCCACTGCTGGATCAGTTTGAAGGCAGCAATGGCCTAATCCAAAAGCAGCAGCAAGCGATCACTCTGCAGCAGCAGATCGATCAAGCCTTTACTACCAGTAAGCAAAGCTATGGCTTAATCATCGAAGGCAACAATACGCTGCAACAGCAGCTGGCAACACTGAATACCGAGACTGGAAATCTGGCCATCAGCTCTCTGGATTCCACTCGAACCCAAACCTGGGCAGTGATGCTGGCATCGGTTCTGTTTGCCACCTTCATCAGCGTGGTCACTCGCCGCTCTATCACTCAGCCACTGGACCACATCAATGAAGGGCTGTCGATTCTTGCCCAGGGCGACCTCACTCAACGGCTAACTTTGAATAATCGCGATGAGTTTGGCCGCGTCGCCAAGAACATTAACGCGCTGTCCGATAGCCTTCGTACCCTGATCGCCTCCATTTTGGAACGCGCAGATCAGCTGGCTGCCGCCGCGGAAGAGACCTCCGCCGTTACCGCCCAAACCACCTCAGGCATTCAGGAACAGTCCAGCCAGATTGAGCAGGTGGCTAATGCCACCACCGAGCTGTCCAGCTCCGCCAATGAGGTAGCGACCAACGCCAACGACGCCTTAGGTGAAACTCAACAGGCCAATGAAGAAACTCAGCAGGCCAAAGCACTGTCGGAAAACAATGGCCTGTTGATCCAAACTCTGGCTCAAGAGGTGGAACGTGCCGCTCAAGTGATCAACAAACTGAATAGTGACACCGCAGCTATCGGCGGCATTCTGGATGTGATTCGTGGCGTAGCAGAGCAAACCAATCTGCTGGCGCTAAACGCAGCCATTGAGGCAGCACGAGCCGGCGAGCAAGGTCGTGGCTTTGCGGTGGTTGCCGATGAGGTACGCTCTCTGGCTTCCCGTACTCAGCAATCCACTACTGAAATTCAGCAGATGATCGAGATGGTGCAAGCCAGCGCCAAAGAGGCTGAGCAGGTGATGCAGAACAGCCAAGAGCAAGCTCAGCGCAGCGTAACCACCACAGAAGAAGCGAACCAAGCCCTGGAAGCGATCACCCAGTCGGTGGCACAGGTGGTGTCAGCAGCCAACCAGATCTCTCAGGCGGCCAGCGAGCAGAATCGGGTATCGCAGACCATCTCCGAGAACCTAGAGCAAATTGCGACCATCTCCGAGCAAACCTCGTCCGGTGCTGTGCAGACCGCATCCTCGAGCCAGCAGGTAGCTCAACTGGCTGAAGAGCTCCAACATCAGGTTCGTGAGTTCAAGGTGTAGCGCTAGCTACAAGATAAAGAAAAGGCGCCGAAAGGCGCCTTTTTTATGCTGAACTCAATCAGATTGAAGTATCAGTTACCAATTATCCGCCAATACGCTTTTGAATCTCACCTGCGGTTGCGCTGGCGCCATGGCCATTGGCACTGGCCCACTCCAGCAAACTCATGCCATCACCTTCCTTCTCTTGCAGTTGCGTAACGGACAGTTTCTTAACCAAGAAAACGCCCACGCCATCGGCATTATTGGTCATGGCTGAACGCACCATGGATTCGCCGTTGCACTTCACGCCGCTATAGATGGCGCGAACTTTAACTCGAGATTCTTTTAGCTTTTTACGTAACCGGCTTTTGTTGTCTGCCTGAACGTACTGGCAGATATTTGCAATTAACTGTTCGTTTGCGTTAACGGGCTGGCTGAAAATCGCTCCCATTACCAATGCTACCGCTGCGGCTGAACAGATCATTCCCTTCATTTGGCTACTCCTTGTCGCACTTAGTTGTTGTTATTTTTAGTTAACCTTTACCTAACAGCGACAGGATACAGCATGACCTAAAGTTTTTAAAACCTAGAACAGGCCTGCAACATGATTGTAATCAATTCTATTTATCGACCTTGACGTTGGAGGGTAACAAAGGTGAGCTCACAGCTATTACCATCGCCGATGGCAAGGGTTTCTCGCTCTAATTCCTGCCATTGATACTGACTGTAATCGGGAAATTGAGTGTCACCGGCAACGTGCAGGTCTGCCAAGGTCAAATAGAGACGATCTGCATGGGGCAGCATCGCTTGGTACAACTGACCACCACCGATGATCATCACCTCAGCTTCGTCAGCCAGCAGCGCCAATGCAGCATCAATGCTGGTTACCACTGACACACCTTCAATCTGAAGATCGGGCTGACGACTGATCACCACATTGTGACGTCCAGGAAGTGGCCGACCAATGGATTCATAGGTTTTCCGTCCCATCACCACAGGTTTGCCCATGGTCACCGCTTTAAAGTGCTTCAGATCCGCCGGCAGATGCCAAGGCATCTGATTACCTTGACCAATAATTCGATTGTGTGCCATACAGGCAATCAGTGATAGACGCATGTCCCTATAACCTAAATAACTGAACGGGTTCGAAATAATAACAAGCTTGGCATCGCCAAACCCACACTCAAGGCACCAAGAATAAAGATGGTCTTCAAGCCGTTGTAGATAACCGGCTGCAGTGTTTCAAAGGTCACTCCGACCACGCTCATCTCCACCAAACCGATCACGGTATTGAAGGCGAAGGTACCGGGGATCATGGGAATGATCGCGGCCACCCCAAACAGCAGCATTGGCGCCAGCGAGCGCCTAGCCCAATAGGTCGACAACGATCCCACGAGCACCGCCGCGGCAAACGTCGCCCACTCAATGGGCAATCCCATCTTTAAACAGAGCGCACGGCAAATATAGCCGCAGGCCCCAGCCAACCCACAGCGCCACAGAAAGCGACCGGGAATATTGAACACCATGGCAAAACCGATGGCTGGAATGGCGGCGATTACGCCCTTAAACAACATCAACATCATAACCAGCCCAGCCCCGTTAACTGCATCGCCATGGTGATCCCGATGGCCGCAGCCACCGTCATCAAGGTTGCCTGTCCCCAGCGAGCCAAGCCCACGTTATAGTGGCCTTTCACCATGTCGGTAATGGCATTGAGTAGCGGAAAGCCCGGCACCAACATCAGCACCGCAGCCGCCATGGCGATATCAGCATGGGGAGTTGGCCAAGCCATGGCGCAAAATCGCGCCACCAAGGTGGTAACAAAGGCGGTGGCCGTCCAATTAAGGAGTACATTGAAATGGCGCTGCGCCAGCTGTTGACGCAAGATCATGCCGGTACTGGCGGCAATGGCGGCGATCAAGACCGAAAATAGATCGGCACCAAGCAGGTAAGCGAAACTGCCACAGGAAGGGCCAATCATCGCCACCACTTTCCAGTTATCCCAGCGCCAAGGCTTCAACTTATCAAGGCGAGCTTTCAGACCTTGCTGATCAATCAGCCCTTTCTCAAGCATCACGCACAAACGCAACACCTCGCACACCATGGACATATTGATGCCATGATCGCGAATGCGCCTAGTGGTGGTGACACAGCGATCGCCATGTCTGGTGGAAAGAACCAAAGAATTTGAGGAGATAGACAGCTCGACACTGTCAGCACCTAGGGCTTGACCGAATCGCTGCCCGACGTCTTCAACCATCTCACTGTCGGCCCCCCAGGCCAACATGAGCTGCGCTCCCGTTACGGCAATTCGGGTAATACCATGTTGTTCGCTGAGCTCCATGACCCTATTCCCACAATAGAAAAAAGGGGCAAAAAGCCCCTCTATTTATCTCTTTGTTATCTTTGGTAGATGATCTCGACGTCGTAATCGTCGTCGTCCCAATCATCCCAGTCGTCGTCATCGTCTTCAACGACCGCTTGTTCCATTTGCTGCTTGTGGTGATGCTCCCACTTAAAGGACACCTCATCTTCAGCAACCTGCTCTTCCTCTTCTTGAGGCAGAGCATTAATCATCTCCATCAACTCTTGAACCAGAGGGCCGGTTCCATCACGAGAGATGGCGCTGATTGTACGAACTTCGCCTTCCCAGCCTAACCCATCTACGATGGATTTCACCAGCGCTTCTCGCTCCTCTTCCAGTACCAAATCCAATTTAT
Organism: Ferrimonas aestuarii; assembly: GCF_005116665.1. GTDB lineage: Bacteria > Pseudomonadota > Gammaproteobacteria > Enterobacterales > Shewanellaceae > Ferrimonas > Ferrimonas aestuarii. The sequence goes on from NZ_SWCJ01000019.1 coordinate 50,893, forward strand.
TCAGTACCAGTACACGAGGCTTCTCAGCCAGCTTTGGAGAATATTGCTCAAGCTCACCGATGATCGCTTTCGCGCCTTCCACAGGATCGCTCTCATCAATTGGCGCCACATCGATCAGATGCACCAATACACGACAACGTTCAAGGTGCTTAAGGAAGCGAACACCCAAGCCAGCCCCATCCGCAGCACCTTCGATCAGGCCTGGAATATCGGCAATCACAAAGCTCTCGGAAGCGTTTGCACGAACCACACCCAGATTCGGAACCAGAGTGGTAAACGGATAATCAGCCACTTTTGGCTTGGCAGCAGAAACAGCGCGAATAAAAGTAGATTTGCCAGCGTTTGGCAGACCCAACATACCCACATCAGCCAGCAGCATCAGCTCAAGCTTTAGCTCACGGTGCTCACCAGGTGTGCCGAGAGTTTTCTGACGCGGAGTACGGTTTACTGAGCTCTTAAAACGGGTATTACCAAGGCCGTGATAACCACCTTTACCTACCAATAGCTTCTGACCGTGTTTGGTCAAATCGCCAATCAGCTCATCGGTCTCGGCATCACGAGCTCGGGTTCCCACCGGCACAGACAACACTTTGTCTTCACCACGGCGACCAGTACAGTTAGCGCTCTTACCATTAGTACCGCGCTCGGCACGGTGACAACGCTCAAAGCGATAATCGATAAGGGTATTCAAGTTCTCATCGGCAATCAGAAATACGTCACCGCCATCGCCACCGTCACCGCCATCAGGACCACCCTTTGGGATGTACTTCTCACGGCGAAAACTCACGACGCCGCTGCCGCCGTCACCGGCTTCAACCCGGATCTTCACCTCATCTACAAATTTCATCGCTTTTACCCGCTCGGAAAAACTGTGCTCTAGTATACCAAGGGATCGACCGCCTAGCCCAAAATTGGCAACGACCTATGCCTTGGTACACTTTCTCATTTTGTGCGCCTCTCTGACGCAAAAAGCCCCGCCATTGGCGGGGCTTCGTATTCGATCGGTTTCGAATTACTCGGCTTCGATGCTTACGAACTTACGGTTCTGCTTGCCTTTCACTTCGAACTTCACTTTACCGTCTGCAGTAGCAAACAGAGTGTGATCTTTACCGATGCCTACGTTGGTACCCGCGTGGAACTTAGTACCACGTTGACGAACGATGATGTTACCTGCTAGTACAGATTCACCACCGAAACGCTTAACACCAAGACGTTTGCTTTCTGAATCGCGGCCGTTACGAGTAGAACCGCCAGCTTTTTTGTGTGCCATTTCTCAGTAACTCCTGATTAAGCGTTGATGCCAGTGATTTTAACTTCAGTGAACCACTGACGGTGGCCCATCTGCTTACGATGGTGCTTACGACGACGGAACTTAACGATTTTAACTTTATCGCCACGACCGTGAGTCACAACTTCAGCAACAACTTTGCTGCCATCAACGTAAGGAACACCAACCTTTACGTCTTCGCCGTTAGCTACCAGAAGAACTTTATCAAATTCGATGGTGCTGCCGGTTTCAACGTCTAGCTTCTCCAGACGTAGAGTCTGGCCTTCGCTAACACGGTGCTGCTTACCACCGCTTTGGAATACCGCGTACATAGTAAAACTCCGCTTCACACGCCGACCGCGCCTTTGGGGTCAGGGTGTGGCTTAAAACTTGTTGACAATGGCCGGGCATTCTACGCCAAGGACACAAAACAGGCAAGTACTAGTATTAAAAAGATCGCAAAAGGATCGGGGTATTCTGAATATCCCCTTAATCAATCTATAAATGCTGCTGTTATGACAGTGAAATTTGGGTAGAATTCGCTTCCATACTGACCACATTATACTTGTTGCTGACCATTATGGGCAGCCTAGAATCGGATTAATTATGGACCTTAATGCCATCCGCCAGTTAGCCGACGCTGATATGAAGCTGGTAAACCAGACCATTTATGAGCAATTGCACTCAGACGTGGTGCTGATCAACCAGCTGTCGTTTTACATCATCAACGGCGGCGGCAAACGCATGCGCCCTCTGCTGACATTACTGGCAGCACAGGCTTTGGGCTACCAAGGGGACAACCACATCCGCCTGGCAGCCATCATCGAGTTCATCCATACCTCGACCTTGCTACACGATGACGTTGTGGATGAGTCCACCATGCGCCGTGGTCGTGAAACCGCCAACGCCCTGTTTGGCAACCAAGCGTCGGTACTGGTTGGTGACTTCCTCTATACCCGCTCTTTCCAGATGATGACTGAGCTAAAAAGCCAGAAAGTCCTAGAGGGCCTAGCGGAAGCCACTAACGTGTTGGCCGAAGGGGAAGTGATGCAGTTGATGAACTGCAACGATCCCGACACCAGCGAAGAAGACTACATGCAGGTGATCTACTGTAAGACCGCCAAGCTGTTCGAAGCCGCAACCGGCCTAACCGCCGTAGTGGCTGAGCAGGACGACGCCACCATTGCCGCCCTAAGCGATTATGGCCGTTATCTGGGCACCGCGTTCCAGTTGGTGGATGACGTACTGGATTACACCGCCGAAGCCGCCGAGTTGGGTAAAAACATCGGTGACGATCTGGCCGAAGGTAAGCCAACACTGCCGCTTATCTACACCATGGCCAAAGGGAACGACGAAGAGAAAGCGATGATTCGCGCCGCCATCGAAAACGGCGGCACTGAAGAGATTGAGCCAATCCTCAAAGCGCTGAACCATTGTGGAGCCTTGGATTACACCATGGATCGCGCCAACGAAGAGGCCGACAAAGCCATCGCCGCACTGGCTCCTCTGGCAGACAGCCCAGCGAAAACGGCATTGGAGTCGCTGGCTCGCATCGCCGTGGATCGCACTCACTAAAGGATCCAACAGGATCAAAAAAGGCCTCATTCGAGGCCTTTTTTATTGGCTAGAGAGGAACGACTTACGCGTTCACAAACTCCTCACCTTTAGTGATGTCACCAATCAGGGTGTCCATCATGTCGGCAACCGCCTGCTTCTCAAATGCGCTCAGCTCACCGTAGGACTGAACTTCGGCCACGCCCTCTTTGCCCAGCAGCACTGGCTGTGCGAAGAAACGGCTGTGCTCGCCATCGCCTTCCACGTAAGCGCACTCAACCACACCCTGCTCACCCTGAAGGCCACGAACCAGCGCAGTACCAAAACGGCACGCCGCTTGAGCCATAGACAGAGTTGCACTGCCGCCACCAGCTTTAGCTTCAACCACTTCGGTACCGGCGTTTTGAATGCGGTGAGTCAGGCTAGTAACCTCTTCGTCGGTGAAGGTAACATCTTCAACCTGTGACAGCAGCGGCAAAATGGTTACGCCACTGTGGCCGCCAATCACGTTGATCTTCACTTCATCAGTCTGCAAGCCTTTGGCTTCGGCGATGAAAGTCTCAGAACGGATAACGTCCAGAGTAGTAACACCGAACAAACGGCGCTTGTCATAAACACCGGCGTTCTTCAGCACTTCGGCTGCGATAGCAACGGTGGTATTAACTGGGTTAGTGATCACGCCAATGCAAGCGGTAGGGCACACTTGTGCACATTTGCCCACTAGATTACGAATGATACCCGCGTTGATGTTAAACAGATCAGAGCGGTCCATACCCGGCTTACGCGCTACGCCAGCAGAGATCAGCACTACGTCAGCCCCTTCCAACGCAGGGGTTGGATCTTCGCCGGCAAAACCGGTGGCTTTAACGCCAGTAGGGATGTGACTGATGTCAGCGGCAACGCCTGGGGTCACTGGGGCAATGTCATACAGTGCCAGATCGCTACCTTTAGGCAGGTTCAACTTCAACAACAACGCCAGGGCTTGTCCAATACCCCCGGCCGCACCGAGTACAGCTACTTTCATGGTGTTCTCCATCTATCCTTGGATGTGACTTGGATCTCATTTGGAATTCGTGCCCACAATACCGAAATCACATTTTTAAAGCAATTTTACCAATGGCTTATTAAGCACCACGATTTGCCTGTTTGAGCTCAGTTAGGCAAAATAACTGCATCTGTTTCTAGAAAGAGCAATCCGATGAAGTCGAGCCGCAACCAGGATGAGTTGATCCGCGTATTTAAATCCCTGTTGAAAGAGGAACGTTTTGGTTCCCAAGGGGAGATTGTGACCGCACTGCAAAATGCGGGCTTTAGCAGCATCAACCAATCCAAGGTCTCGCGGATGCTCAGCAAATTTGGCGCAGTACGTACCCGCAATGCCAAACAGGAGATGGTCTACTGCCTACCCGCAGAACTTGGGGTTCCCACCGCCACCAGCCCACTGAAAAACCTCGTTTTGGATGTGGATCATAACGGCGCCATGATCGTGGTGAAAGCCAGCCCAGGTGCTGCGCAGCTGATTGCCCGTTTGCTGGACTCCATCGGCAAGCCAGAAGGGATCTTAGGCACCATCGCCGGCGATGACACCATCTTCATCGCACCGACTAAGGCCGACAACATCGAGCACGCACTGGAAACCGTCAAAGACCTGTTTAACTACAAAGGTTAAACAATACCCACAGCCCCAGCGCTGTGCAGGCGTTGTGGTTTTCTGATAACAAAACGGCCCGCAGTTTGCGGGCCGTTTTATTAAGTCAGTTTTGACGCCATTAACCAGCGGCGTTTTCCATGTAATCCAGTGATGGCGCAAAGTACGCGGAACCGGTTACCGCTTGAGTGAAGTCAAGCAGATGATCGTAATGGCCATGACCATCGCCGAAGATCATCGACTTCAATTGTGCCTCAAAGTGAGCCGGGGTTTTGCAGCAGCTGATGAAGAACAAGCCTTGCTCATTCATGTCACCATAAGGCATCGACTGGCGCAGAATCTCCATCGATTTGCCATCGGCATCCTTAAGGTTGGTGCGCTTAATATGGCAGGTCAGCGGTTTGTCTTCGCTGGCGTACTCGATGTTCTCAATCTTAGTACGACCAATGGTGTCTTCCTGCTGCTTCTGGCTGATCTTAGCCCAGCGCTGCATCTGGTGCTGATAACGCTGGGTATGGATGTAGCTACCGCCAATAAACAGCTCATCCTCGGCGCCCACCAACGCCACTTCTCGGCGATGGCTGCCCTGAGGGTTCTCGGTACCATCGACGAAGCCGGTCAGATCGCGGTTATCCAGATAACGGAAACTGCGCACCTCTTCCACCAGCTGCACTAGGCCCGTCAGTCGCTGACACACTTCCATGGCGGCGATGTGGTTGATGTCCAAACGGTCAGAGCGAATATGAACGAAGATATCCACCGGCTGTACTGGCGCGGTACGATCTTCGCTTTCAAAGGCAGGGAAAGGACGTAACTGCGCTGGGCGAGAGTCTGGGTAGAGCTCATCCCAATAGTTAGCACCAATGGCCACGAAGCCATTGAAGGCGCAATCGGCATTCTGATCCACGGAGGCCTGAAGCCAAGCCGCAATTTCAGCCAGCACTTTACGCAAGGTCGGCTCTGCCTGCTCCTCGGCGTTAAACATCAGATAAAGACCGTGCAGGTTCCCCTCTGCACATACACCGGCTTGCTCCCGCGGCATGACCTTCCCTTTTTCCATCATAATTTCATCCAACTCACTTAAGATGCATAAAGATTTCGGTATTTTGCAATAGTCGACGTCATTTAGTTTTGTCCTACTTCATAAAACACCAACGCCAGAGTACAAAAATTCAAAAAAAAGCGCCCCTAATAAGGGGCGCTTCGTGTCTTAACGACTTTAGAAATCAGTTCGTGCCCTTCACAGTGACAAACTCAGGATAGGCATCAATGCCACAATCTGCGATGTCCATGCCGCGGTACTCTTCCTCTTCGGTCACGCGGATGCCCATGGTGACCTTAAGGATGAACCAAACCGCGAGGCTGGTTGTGAATACCCAACCGAAGATGATGGCCGCGCCCAGCGCCTGAGTACCAAAGCTCGCATCGCCGTTCGACAGCGGCACCGCCATCAAACCAAACAGCCCACATACACCATGTACGGAGATGGCACCCACTGGATCATCCAACTTCACTTTGTCCATGGCAACGATGGAGAACACCACCAAACCACCACTCACTAGGCCAATCACGCCAGCTAACATCAGCGACGGTGACAGAGGATCCGCAGTGATCGCCACCAAACCAGCCAAGGCGCCGTTTAGAATCATGGTTAGGTCGGCCTTGCCCCACATCAACTTACACACAATCAGCGCGGCAATGGCACCAAAGGCAGCGGCGGAGTTGGTATTCACAAAGATCTTAGCCACCGCAGAGGCATTTTCTGCATCGGAAACCAGAAGCTGCGAGCCACCGTTAAAGCCGAACCAGCCCAGCCACAGGATAAAGGTACCCAAGGTCGCCATCGGCATGTTGGAGCCTGGGATAGGATTGACGCTGCCATCGGCACCGTATTTGCCCTTACGGGCACCAAGGAGGAGCACTCCGGCGATTGCTGCAGCCGCACCGGCCATGTGAACGATGCCAGAACCAGCAAAGTCAACAAAACCCAATTCAGAAACAAAGCCACCCCCCCAGGTCCAATATCCCTCAACTGGATAGATAAAGCCGGTAAGGACAACAGCAAACGCCAAGAACGCCCATAACTTCATACGCTCAGCCACAGCACCGGAGACGATGGACATCGCCGTTGCCACAAACACCACCTGGAAGAAGAAATCCGATTCCAAGGCATGGTCTGCATCCGCAGCTTGAGTGCCAATAAGACTGCCAAAGCTTGGCAAAAAGCCCGCTTCCGCGTTGTCTACGTACATGATGTTGTATCCCACCAGTAGGTACATCACACAGGCGATGGCATACAAACAGATGTTTTTAGTCAGAATTTCAGTGGTGTTTTTGGAGCGGACGAGGCCAGCTTCCAGCATGGCGAACCCCGCCGCCATCCACATCACCAAAGCACCGGACATCAAGAAATAGAAGGTATCCAGAGCGAAACGTAACTCGGTTACCGTGGTACCTAATTTTGCTAACTCTTCCATGGTTGGCTCCTTAAATCGCTTCTGAATCCATCTCGCCGGTACGGATACGCACCGCCCGCTCGAGGTCATATACAAAGATCTTGCCGTCACCGATCTTGCCGGTGTGAGCCGCCTGCGAAATCACCTCAATCAGATGTTCAACCTTGTCGGCCGCGGTGGCGATCTCCAGTTTTACCTTGGGCAGAAAATCCACCTGATACTCGGCGCCGCGATACAGTTCCGTATGCCCTTTCTGACGACCGAAGCCTTTGACTTCGGTAACGGTTAATCCCTCAACTCCAATGCCGGCGATCGCTTCTCGCACATCGTCCAGCTTGAACGGCTTAATAATGACGCTGATCAGTTTCATTCTGCTCTCCCTCAATTCATCGGCTTGCTCTATACCAATCAAGGGCTGTGCCAAAAAAATAAAACCATTAAATTCATTAAGTTATGTAAGAAAGCAGAAATGAGTGACTAGAAATGCACAAAAATAGAACAAAAATTCAACTGCTGCGCACCATGTTGGTGCGCACCCTAAAACCATACCTCTTAAGATATAACCGCCTCACAAGGCTCCCACTCTCGCTCAATAACACTTGAACCTTGAAGCGCTCTACCGCTAGGCTGATTCCATAACTTTTTGATTAACGTCGCTATGCCTAAGAAAAGCCTCACCACAACTCTGCTGTCACTCATCCTGTCTGTGGTTACTCTGGTCAGTGGCCTTGCGGCGCTGTCTTTGGTCACCCTGAACTACAGCGTGGATGACGCCAAAGCGATCAACGCCTCGGGCTCGCTGCGCATGCGCTCCTATCAACTGGTGTTCTACACCAACTCAGAGAGTGAGCTGCTACGTGAAAAAGTGACGGAATTTGAGGAAATTCTGGCCTCTAAAGAGCTAATGAAAGCCAAGGCGTGGTACAACCCCAAGCGCACCCACGATCAGTACGACACCGTGGTCGCTCGCTGGAAAGAGATGCAGAATTTCGCCCTCAATGGCAACAGCCGCAAGTACGTCAACAACGTCAAACCCTTCGTTGCCGAGATCGATCAGTTGGTTGACCAACTGGAAAGTCAGGCTGAAAATAAGATTTTGCTGCTGCTGGCCATGCAGATTATCGGCGTTATCGCCATTCTCGGAGTCGGCGCAACCATGCTACGAATGGTTCGCCGCCGTGTTCTTGAGCCTCTGCACAAATTGGAGGTGGCGGCGACCTCCATCTCGCACCGAGATTTTCAGGTGGATCTGCCCCGCAGTGATTTCCATGAACTGCAAACCCTAAGCGACACCTTTAAACAGACCGCCAGCGAACTGGAAGGGCTATACCACAACCTAGAGCAACAGGTGGCCGAAAAAACTCAGGCGCTAGCACAAGCTAACTCCGGTCTGACCTTCCTGTATCAAAGCTCACTGTGGTTCCACCGAGATCGGTTGAGCGTTGAAAACCTCACCAAGTCCCTTGCCGACCTGCAATCTCACACCCTAGCCAACGGCGTCAGGCTAGAGTGCGAAGAGCGACCAGATCTGGACGTCGCCTTGGGCGATCTCGACGGTCAGTGCACCACTGAGAGGCTGGTATTTGAAAACCAAGAACTGGGAACCCTGGAGGTATACGGCCACAAGCCTCTGCCAGGCAACATGCTCCACAACTACGCCATCATCGTTGCCCGGGGCATTTTGCTGGATCGCGCCAGCAGCCAGCGGGAGCTACTGTCACTGATGGAGGAGCGGGGCATCATCGCCCGAGAACTCCACGACTCCATGGGACAGGTGCTGGCCTACATGAAGATTCAAACCTCTCTGCTCAAGCGAGCCATCGACGCCGACAACATCAATCTTCGCGACCAAGCGCTCAACGAGCTGACCTCCGGCACCAACCAAGCGTACCAACAACTGCGTGAGCTACTGGGCACCTTCCGCCTCACCATCGCCGAAAAAGATCTGGAACTCAGCCTTGAGCAGATGCTAGAGCAACTTCAAGGCCGCACTCAGGCTAAGCTGAAACTGCAATACGACATGCTGCCACCGCCGCTTACCGGCCAGCAGCACGTGCACCTGCTGCAGCTCTGCCGAGAAGCGGTCATCAATGCCATTAAACACTCCCAGGCTGACGCCATCACGCTCAAGGCAGAGAACCTCAATGAAGAACTGCAGTTCTCCATTAGCGATACAGGCGTCGGCATTGCCAACCTCAAAGACCGAGACAATCATTACGGAATTGGTATCATGCATGAGCGAGCTCACAAATTGGGGGGACGCTTGGACTTCTGCGACAACCCCGACGGTGGCCTGTGCGTGAAACTGACCTTTAATCCAACCGAGGAATCCTTGCATGAATGACATCTGGAGCGTGATGGTCGTCGATGACCACCCACTGCTGCGACGCGGTATCTGCCAACTGTTGGAACTGGACCCCCGCTACGAACTGTTTGCGGAAGTGGGCTCAGGCGTCGACGCACTGGACGCCACCGCCAAAGAGGAACCGGACCTCATTCTGCTGGATCTGAATATGAAGGGGATGTCCGGCCTAGACACCCTCAAAGCCCTGCGTCAGGAGAAGGTTACTAGCCACGTGGTGATCCTGACGGTTTCTGATGCCGCCGACGACGTTCGCGCACTGATTCAAGCCGGAGCCGACGGTTACCTCCTGAAAGATTCCGAGCCGGATCTGCTGCTGGATCAGGTTGAGCAGGTCATTCGTGGCCAACAGGTGATCACCGAACGCTTACAAGAATACCTGCTGGAGCGCGGCGCACCGCAAGTCGATTGGCTGGATGAACTGACGCCCAGAGAGCAAGAGATCGCCAAATTAATCTCCCAAGGAATGAGCAATCGTCTGCTGGCCGAGAAACTGTTTATCAGTGAAGGGACGGTCAAGGTGCATGTGAAAAATCTGCTGCGCAAAACCGATTGCCGCTCTCGCGTAGAACTGGCAGTGAAAGTTCTGCAGAGCTGATACACCTGTCTGGATTGGACTCTGCGGTAACTGCAGAGTCCCCCAACGCCATTAAAAAGTGCGGCGACGGCCGGTGCCGATGAAACGCTGCCAGCTTTCCAGCAACTGGATCAAGTCTTCCAAGCCGCAACTGGACAGGCTCTCTTCATCATAGAGCTCCACGTCAGGATCCAGCTCGTACTCCTGCTCGCTAGCAAGAGCATTGGCTTGCAGCTCAACCTCCCCTTTTTCCACCGTCAACACCCACTCGCCCAGCTGCCACTGCCGAGTCTCAATGCTGGTTTGCAGCGCTTGAACCTGCACCAATAGCTCAGAAACAGCCTGAGCTTCAGCCAGCTCTTCGGTGAGCAACCGACCAAAGGCTTCATGGCCCATCGACAGCTGCGCAAGGCGACCACCGGTTAGATCGGATTTGAACTCATATTCCATATCAGGGTCTTAGTTAAAATAGAAAGCGCGACATTGTACTTGAATCTTCGCCGATATCACTCAAGGGAATGCAACTAAAAACGCATTCCACTATCATAGACAGCTTATCGCTTAAGAGTAATGATTCATGCAAGATTTAGAACAACGGGTGAGTGAGCTGGAAGCCAAACTGGCCTTTCAGGATGAGGCGGTTGAAAGCCTAAACGACACCATCGTCGAGCTCAACGAGCGCATTTTAATGCAGCAACGCCAGATCAAGCAGCTGGCTGACAAACTGCTGACCCTGCCGAGCAGTCAGATTGCAACGCAGGCCGAAGAAACACCGCCACCTCACTACTAAGAAGGGCTCTCAATGCGACTGGGTTGGATACTGTTTGCTGTTTTTTGGCTAAGTGGGTGTGCCGCAGGTAATCTGTTTCAGCCCTACCCGGTCAAGCTAAACGAAGTAAAAACTCAATTAAACCAAGGTTCGGCTCAAGCCATGGTACCGCTGGAATCCGGCTTAAGCGGCGCGGATTCTCTGTTGTATGCGCAAGAAGCGGGTCGAGTGGCCCTACTCGACGGCCAGTTTGATAATAGCCAAAACCTGTTTGATCAAGCCATTACCGAATACCAGCGTCGTGACTGGACCGCCATCATTAGCGCCAGCGAGCTCGGCTCCCAAGCGGCCGCCAGTACGGTGTCTGAGTTATTGGTTCCTTACCACGGCCAAGCCTACGAGCGCATCTTGGTGCACCAGTACCAAAGCCTCAATTACCTGTTTCAAGGTGACATCACCGGGGCCAACGTTGAGGCTCGCCGAGCCGAAGAGGCGCAAAAACTGGCTCTGCAGGCCTACCAAGATCAGCCCAGCGTACGCCAGATGAACAACGCCAATGTCGACTCTGAACTGGCGCGCATGTCATCCCAAACGCCCAATGCCCTAAACTCTTTTCTCAACAGCTATACCCTAGTTCAAAACGCGGTGCTGTTTGAAGCTCAAGGAGAGGACAACGACGCGCTGATCGACATCCGTAAAGCGCTGCAAGCCTACCCGAAGAATATCTATCTGCAGCAGGCGTTTGTTCGTTTGAGCTGTGAACTCAGCATTGACTGCGACAAAGCCACTCAGCGCTATGGTAAACCTAAACCCTTACCGAAAGGTCAAGGCCGAGTGGTGGCTCTAGTGGAAACCGGTTATGTGCCTGCTAAGCAAGCCTTTACCTTGCCACTGGTGATCGACGGTTACTACCAGCAACTGTCGATGCCCACCTATCGCAATCTGGGGCCAAATCGGAGCAACGTCAGCCTATCCCTAATGGGCAGCCACAATTACCATGGTGAAGCGGGTCTGATTGGCGACATCGACCAACTGGCCAGCCGCTCGCTGCAGGAGCAATATCCAGGCATATTACTTCGCCAAGGACTGCGCATCGCCGCCAAGGCGGGCACCAACCAGTGGGCCGACAAAAAGGGTGGCGAGCTAGGTAGCGTGGCGATGCAACTGTTTAATGCCGTCACCGAGCAGGCGGATCGTCGCAGCTGGCTGACGCTGCCAAAGCAAGCTTGGTGGTGGCCACAATCCGCAGAGCCGGGCACATACCAATTCCGAGTTGAGGGCAGCACCGCTAAGGTGCAAGTTCTCGAAGGCAAAACCACCTTAGTGTGGGCCGCCCAAACGGGCAATCAATACCGAATCCATTCCGTCATTTTGTAACAAGAGGAAACCTATATGAAATCGATCTCCATGGTGGCGGCAGTGGCCGCAGTAGCCTTACTTGCAGGCTGCCAATCCAAGGTAGAATACCAGGATCCAGGTGAAGTGGAAACCGTTACCGTTGAGTTTGGTTCCTCGGATCTGCAAGCCGTCGCCGAAAAGATGGTGGACTCCATGCTGACCACCCCATCGGTAATGATGCTGACCGCCAACAACAGCCGCCCTGTGGTATTTGTTGACCGCATCAAAAACAAAACCTCTGAGCACATCGATACCGAATCGATCACCGACAGCATCAGCACCAAGCTGCTGCGCAGCGGCCAGTTCCGCTTCGTTGATATGACCAAGGTTGATAGCGTGCGTAAGCAGTTGGACTTCCAAAACTCTGGCGGTCTGGTGAACCCAGCCACCGCGATCCAGTTTGGCCGTCAAATTGGTGCTCAGTACATGTTGTACGGCAACCTATCTAGCATCGTTAAGCAAGATGGCAGCACCAAAGACGTTTACTACAAGATGACCATGCGTTTGATGGATCTGGAATCTGGCCTGATTGAATGGGCGGATGAGAAAGAGATTCGCAAGCAGAAGTCTAAGTCGTTCTTAGGCCTATAAGCCTAAAGTCGACGCCAGCTGAAAACACGCCGCAATTGCGGCGTGTTTCGTTTTAGGGGCTTTGTTTACGGGCTGAGGCAATGCTCAGTCAGGATTGAATACCCCGATCACCTCGCCGCCGCCAGCCTGTTTCTCAGCAGGTGCCTCGGCTTGACGCTGCTGATGGCCGCAATCAACGCACTCCATCACCTCAACGCCATTTTCCATAAACAGCATGATGCTGTCTTCCACCTGACATTTTGGGCAGCGGGCACCGGCAATAAAACGCTTTTTGGTCTCCATCTCTGGACTCTCCTGACCGCCAGCGGTGTGGTACACTGCCGGCACTGTAATTCCAATCTTATCGGTCATGATAACCCTAAATCAGGTACAACTCATCCGTGGCAGCAAACGCCTGCTGGATAACGCCTCCCTAACCATCTACCCTGGCCACAAAGTGGCGCTCGTGGGTGCCAACGGCTGCGGTAAATCCAGCCTGCTGTCTCTGCTTCTGGAACAGGTCACGCCAGACGCCGGTGACATGAATCTCCCCAAAGGTTGGCGCATCGCCACCGTGGATCAGGAAACTCCGGCCTTGTCGGTCAGCGCTCTGGACTACGTACTCGATGGCGACCGCCACTATCGCGCATTAGAAACCGCCTTAGTCGAAGCCCAAACCTCTGGGGAAGGCAAGGCCATTGCCGCTAGCCACGATGCCTTTGAGGCCTACCACGGCTATCAGATTCCCGCTCGCGCCGCCGAGCTGCTGAACGGATTGGGCTTTGATCAGCAAGCTCAGGGCAAAGCGGTTAAGGCCTTCTCTGGTGGCTGGCGCATGCGTCTCAACTTGGCTCGTGCGCTATTGGTGCCATCTGACTTGTTGCTGTTGGATGAGCCCACCAACCACTTGGATCTGGACACCCTGATCTGGCTGGAGACTTGGCTAAAGCGCTATCAAGGTACCTTGGTGCTGATCAGTCACGACCGGGACTTTCTGGATCAAGTGGCCGAAGAGGTGGTGCACATTGAACACCAGCGCCTCAACCACTACAAAGGCAACTACAGCCAGTTCGAGCGCCAACGAGCCGAACACTTGGCACAGCAGCAGGCTCAGTTTGAGAAGCAGCAGCGCCAAAAGGCACACATGCAAGCCTTCGTGGATCGCTTCCGCTACAAGGCCAGCAAAGCCAAGCAGGCCCAAAGCCGATTAAAGGCGCTCGAGAAGATGCAAGAGCTGGCGCCACTGATGGCACAGAACCAGTTCAAAATTGAGTTCCGTGAACCTGACGCCCTCCCCAACCCGTTGGTGCAGATGGATCAGGTACAAGGTGGCTATGGCGACGTAACGGTTCTGGAACAGATCAAGCTGAATCTGGTGCCCGGAAGCCGCATCGGATTGCTGGGGCGCAACGGCGCCGGTAAGTCCACACTGATCAAGATGCTCGCTGGCGAACTGACTCCCATGGGTGGCGAACTGTTTACCAACCCAGCACTGAAGATCGGCTACTTTGCTCAGCATCAACTGGAAACTCTGCACCCAGAGCAGACACCGCTTCAACACCTGACTTTGCTGGCAAAAGAGGCCACCGAACAGCAACTGCGTGATTATCTGGGCGGCTTTGGTTTCAGTGGCGATAAAGCCCTAGAGAAAGTTGCCCCGTTCTCCGGCGGCGAAAAGGCGCGCTTGGTGTTGGCGCTGCTGATCTGGCAACGTCCTAACCTACTACTGCTCGATGAACCAACCAACCACCTCGATCTGGAGCTGCGTGAAGCACTGACATTGGCACTGCAGCAGTTTGAAGGCGCCATGGTGGTGGTATCTCACGATCGCCACCTGCTTCGTGCGACCTGCAGTGAATTTTATCTGGTTGATCAGGGACGCGTTGGCAACTTCGAGGGCGATCTAGAAGACTACTACCGTTGGTTAATGCAGCAAAATCGCAGCATAGAGGAAACCAACGACGCCCCCAGCCAATCTGAACAGAAAAAAAATCGCAAGCGACAAGAGGCAGAACTTCGTCAAAAGCTGTCCCCTCTCAGAAAAAAGGAAACTGCGCTCGATAAACAGATGGCAAAGTTGCAAACTAGGTTAGCGGTCATTGAAGAGACCCTAGCGGAGAGTCGCCTTTATACTGACGAGAATAAATCCGAACTGACACAACTACTGCAAGAACGAGGCGATATTCAATCCAGCTTAGAAGAGCTGGAGATGGATTGGCTGGAGATCCAAGAACAGATCGAAACCATCCGAAGCGCCGCCGAGGAGCAATAATACGATGATAAGCCATGACCAATTATGGCAATTTGGAGATCAAATCTGGCAGCACCAAGATGCCAAAGATCTGTGCCTGCAGCTGCAGGATGATTACGAAATAGATCCCAACTTACTGCTACTGGCCATTCTGATGGAACACGAGCATCAGTTTTTGACGGCCAGTAAATTTACCGTTCTCAAACAAGCCAAAGACGAGTGGGAAGAGCGCATGGTCGGCCCCTACCGCCAACTTAGGAAGCTGGCTAAAACCAGTCTGCCCAAGGAGAGCTACCAGCAGATGCTGGAAGTTGAACTGGTGATGGAGAAGCGCAGTCAACGCTTGATGGTAAAAGCCCTACAACACCTTCCTATCGAAAGCGAAGGCGATAACCTCACCGCCTGCCTTGCAGCCCACGGCCTAGAGAGCTGCGCTCTGCCTTCTGATCTTTTGGGGCAGTTGTCTGCTCTGTTTGATCTGGCCAGCCAGTTGTTGTCTCCGGCTCAAGAAGCCAGCTAAACGCACCTCTTAGACAGTGCGTCTGCGGCTAAGGATGGCCGCTGCTCCGACCAAACCTTCACCTCCCGCACAAAAGCTGCACTTCTGAGTACGATTCGGTATCCTTAGTTTTTCCAACAGGTAGCACGGATCGCAGTACATGAACTCTCCCTTTCGTCCAAGCCGATGGTGGCGTAACCCTCACCTTCAAACGATCTGGCCACTGCTGGTTAAGCCTAAAGCAGTGCCCCTAAATCGACAGCGTCTCGAGCTGGCCGATGGCGACTTTGTGGATCTGGACTGGCTGGAAGGCGATCTGCACAGCCCCAGCATTGTGGTGATTCTCCACGGTTTAGAGGGCAATGCAGACTCCCATTATGTACGGCGAATGCTCCGAGCGCTCTATGCTCACAAGCAACCTGCGGTGGTGGTACATCAGCGCAGCTGCAGTGGGGAGCTCAACCGTCTGCCCCGCAGCTATCACAGCGGTGAAACCGATGATCTAAGCCAAGTGTTGGATCAAATCAAGCAGCAGCATCCAGACAAACAACTGCACGCGGTGGGTTACTCCCTTGGCGGCAATGTGTTGTGTAAATATCTAGGAGAAACTGGAGAGGCCAGCCTAATCGATGCGGGCGTATCCATCTCTCCACCACTGGATCTGGCGGCATGCGCTAAGCGCATGGAACGTGGCTTTTCCCGCGTGTATCAGCACTACCTACTGAAGAAATTACGCCGTAAGACCCAGCAAAAGCTGGCCAGCAATCAAGCCAAGGACCTGCCGTTAACTCGCGATGATTGCCAACAGCTTCGCACCTTCTATCAATTCGATGACAAAGTCACCGCCCCCATGCATGGATTTGAATCAGCACAGGATTACTACCTCAAAAGCAGCGGCAAGCCCTTCCTGCAACATGCGAGAAAACCATTGCTGGTGATCCACTCCGCCGACGACCCCTTCATGACGCAAGCGGTGGTACCAGAGCCCAGAAAACTGGCGCCCTCGGTGACATTTGAGCTCAGTCCTTTTGGTGGCCATGTGGGCTTTATTCTCGGCGGTCCCCTGTGGCGGCCACGGTTTTATATCGAACAGAGAGTCCTAAAATTCTTTAAATAAAACCGATAAATACCCAACTAAAACGCCAATCTGCACCTACACTAAAACTTCAGCCTAGCGAAGGAGTGTTAGATGAAGTCAGTGGCGTTTTGGGTCACATTAGTGTGTAGCGCTGCCAGCCAAGCAAGTGGCGATGGCAATCAATATTGGGGCGATGGCCCCATGCAGCTCAGATCCCAATCGCCAGTAAAATCCCTGGTGCTCACTCCCATATTTCGCCCCGCGGATTACCAGCATCAAACGACTCAACTCTACACCAGCGTGTATGGCGCCAGTATCTATGCCATCGATGACGAATACACCTTGGACTACTACACCGTTGAGTACCGCATTGGCGGCAGTTGGCGGCCATCTCCTAATTGGCTGATTGGCGTTTCCTTTGCCAACCGCACCACCGACGACGCTCATCTGGATCAAATCAGCCTGTCATTTCACAAACTGTTCGGCATCGACCAGAATGGTCGAGATAAGATCCCCAAACACCGCAGCTATGTCAGTATCCCTAAAGCGGGAATTGAGGAGGAGGATTTCTCTGACCGCTCCATCGGCCATCAATATGAGCTCTCCATCGGCCGGCAGCTGTATCACCACCATCGACACTGGCTCAGTACCACCCTTGTGGCCGCCTATCAGGATGACGAGAATCCCCGCCAGGGCGAACCATGGGATTTTAGTTGGCAGCTGGATTATCAATACGCTTGGCGACAAAAAGCGCTCTATCTCATGCTGGGCTACAGCTACAGCGGTGCCGATGACCTTTTCACTCTGGGCATCGAGCCTCGCCTCTGGCACTGGGGCATCGGTTATCGCCACCGCTTTGCCGATCGCCATCAATGGCTACTTGAATACAGCATCACTGAAGGGGGGTTGGAGCAACTGGATGAGTTCACCAATGCGGTCAACGAGATCAACCTAGGTTATCGCTATCTTGGTCGCCAATGGACCTTTGAAGGGGTTATCATGGAGAACATCAAATATCCGGACAACAGCGCTGACTTTGCGTTGGTGGCCACCATAAAGTACCGTTTCTAGGATCAGAGAATTCCCCATGTTAATTGCATACGATGACCTGAAATCCAGTCTTTCTAAGCCCGCCCTTGAAGGGCTAATGAAAGAATACTTGCTGCGTCAGATTGGTGATGAAGGTTTCGATGAAACCAGCACCGACGCCCTGGAGAAAGCACTGCCTCAGGTCGAACTTGCCCTCAAGCGTGGTGAGCTAGTGGTGGAATACAGTGAAGAGACCGAGTCGGTCGCCATCCGTCACCATCAGCAGGTGGCAGTTGAGCTTTAAACCCAAAGGCCAGCCACTGACACTTGACCTACGGGGGCCTAGGCCCATATAACAGAATAAACACTCGGCGAAAGGCGAAGGATATGTCAGCCAAGCACCCCATCATTGCGGTTACCGGTAGCTCCGGCGCCGGCACCACCACCACCACCAAAGCGTTCAAGCACGTCTTCCGCAAACTCGGAGTCGAAGCGGCCTTAGTGGAGGGAGACAGCTTCCATCGCTACACTCGAGCTGAGATGGAACTCGCCATTCGAAAAGCTCGAGAAGAGAATCAGAGCATCAGTTATTTTGGCCCCGATGCCAACGATTTTGGGGCACTGGCTAACCTGTTTGAAACCTATGGCCAAACCGGCCAAGGGGAGGTTCGCCGTTACCTGCATACCTTCGATGAAGCGGTGCCCTTTAATCAGATGCCTGGTACCTTCACCCCATATCAACCTCTGCCTGACGATACCGATCTGCTCTATTACGAAGGGCTGCATGGCGGGGTGGTTACCGACGATGCCAACGTCGCGGAAAAGGTAGATCTGCTCATCGGCATGGTGCCCATCGTCAATCTGGAGTGGATACAAAAGATCATCCGTGACACCGGCGATCGTGGCCACAGCCGTCAGAAGGTGATGGGCAGCATCGTCCGCTCCATGGACGATTATGTGAATCACATGACGCCACAATTCTCGCGCACTCACATCAATTTTCAGCGAGTTCCCACCGTCGACACCTCCAACCCATTCAGTGCCAAGGACATTCCTAGCGATGACGAAAGCTTTGTAGTGATCCGATTCCGTGGCGTGAAAGATGTCGATTTCAGTCATTACTTGCAGATGATTCAAGGCAGCTTTATGTCCCGAATCGATACCTTGGTGGTGCCTGGAGGGAAAATGGGGTTGGCCATGGAGCTTATTTTAACTCCGGTGATTAAGAAATTGATTCAACAACGGAAACAGACCTTGATCACCGAACAGTTTGAACTGGGGATGCCGCCTAACACCCCATAATCGAGCAAAATGTTAACTGGGTAACAAAATTCAGCAAACCCTAAGAAAACACTCCCTTGAATTTTGTTTCGAACGTGATTCGGATCAACAATTTGGCGGAAATATTATTCCGAAAGGAGTAAGCTGGAAACGTAAAAGCTGACAATGTTAAATCGATCCGAGTTTTTTTTTCGCTCGATATGAAAAACTTCGATCGCCGTCATGGTGCTTTAGACTAGACCAATTTAACATTTGCACTTAGAATTTTGAGTTGATTATCTTTTCCTTTCTAAATGAGGGACGACACACATGGCGCTAATCGGCAAGCCAAAACCGGATCCTACTCTCGAGTGGTTCCTCTCCCACTGTCACATCCACAAGTATCCAGCGAAAAGCACGCTAATCCACGCTGGTGAAGAATCGGATACCCTTTACTACATCGTGAAAGGTTCCGTGGCAGTGCTGATTAAGGATGAAGAAGGCAAGGAGATGATCCTGTCTTACCTGAACCAAGGTGACTTCATCGGAGAGCTCGGATTGTTTGAAGATCAACCAGAGCGTACCGCTTGGGTTCGCGCGAAGTCCCCATGCGAAATCGCGGAAATCTCATACAAGAAGTTCCGTCAGTTGATCCAAGTTAACCCAGACATCTTGATGAAGCTGTCTGCTCAGATGGCCAACCGTCTGCAGAACACCTCTCAGAAAGTGGGCGATCTGGCATTCCTCGACGTTGCGGGTCGCATTGCACAAACTCTTCTGAGCTTGGCAAAACAGCCTGATGCAATGACTCACCCTGATGGCATGCAGATCAAGATCACTCGTCAAGAGATTGGTCAGATCGTAGGTTGCTCCCGCGAGACCGTTGGTCGAATCCTGAAGATGCTGGAAGAGCAGAACCTGATTCAAGCCCACGGCAAAACCATCGTGGTATACGGCACTCGTTAAGCCGTTGTAAGAAAACCATTAAAAATGCCAGTCAGCTTGCTGACTGGCATTTTTTTATGTCACCAAAACAAAAAGCGGCCTGAGTGGGGTAACCACTCAGGCCGCTTGCTCTAGCACTAATTGGTGTAGTCTCTTAACTAACGTTAGTGGACTCGAAAATCTTATCCGCAGAGGCTGCCACAAATCCGGTGTACAGCTCACCATCGGCCATTGGGTAGCGCAGGGCAAACTCATAGAAACACGCGGGAATCGTCAGTTCGCCATCGCTAAAGGAGACCGCCACCTTATCCGCCATGGTAGAGGATTGCTCCAGCAGCACGTCAGCGCTGCCTTTGATTTCCCCACCGGAACTGTTCAGCACAAAACCCGCCTGCTTTAGAGCACCATTCACCCCCTCTAGGGTACCGAACTGATCCAGCTCGTTAACGCTGACGGTAAAGTGGTTGGCTCTGAAACCAAAAGCCGACAGCCACGCGGCGTACTCACTCTCTGCCAGTAACGCTTGGTACTGAGCCTGACTCACCTGCCAAGGTGCGCCGCCATAAACGGTCTCAATGTTGTCGGCAAAACCCGGCTCCAGCTGAGAGGTTATCCCAGCCACGATCGCCTGCAGTTCAGGGCTGCACTGTTCAATCATCAGCTCAGAGATAAACACTTTCGGCTGAGTGTGATCCGGATGCTCGTAGTGACGGGCATACAGCTTCTTCTGCTCAAAGTGGTACTCACCCTTGGCTTCATAGCCCAGCGCTAAGAAGTGCTGTGCTAAGGCGTCGATGCCAAGGCCCGGCGCACGAAAGGTTCGAAACGCCACGTGATCATTGATGATCGCCTGACCTTGACCCAAGAGCTCATGAATTGACTCAGCGCTTGGGCACTGCTTCAGGTAGTCTTGCCACAGGTGGCCAAACAAGGTGTTGATATCCATATCCCTAATCTCCTTATAGGGTCAAACCTGGTGCCAAATTGGCTGGCAGGCTGACTTGGTCCGCTTCCACCGAAGCGACTGGGTAAGCACAGTAGTCTGCGGCATAGTAAGCGCTGGCACGGTGGTTACCGCTGGCGCCAATGCCACCGAACGGTGCAGAGCCAGCGGCGCCGGTGATCTGTTTGTTCCAGTTAACGATGCCAGCACGGCTGCGAGCCAGGAAGTAATCCCAATCAGCGCGGCTGTCAGCCAGCAAACCAGCAGACAGGCCGTAGCGAGTGCGGTTGGCCAGCTCAATGGCGTGGTCAAAGTCGTCGTAGCGGATCACCTGCAGCAGCGGGCCGAAGTACTCCTCATCCGGCAACGACTCAATGGCCGTCACTTCAATGATGCCCGGAGAAACTAAACCAGTGCCTTCAGCCAGTGAGGTCAGCTCAACCAGGCTTTCACCGCCCAGTTGCTGCAGATTGGCCTGCGCCGACAACATCGCTTGCGCCGCTTGATGGGAGATCATCGAGCCCATAAATGGCGCTGGCTCAGCATCAAACTTGCCCACCAGAATCTTGCGAGTGGCGCTAACCAGCTCAGCCAGAATCTCATCCCCTTGAGCGGTGTTTGGCAGATACAAGCGACGAGCGCAGGTACAGCGCTGGCCAGAAGAGATAAACGCCGACTGAATGATGTCGTGCACCGCCGCTTTAACTTCGGCAACGTCACGGACGATCAGCGGGTTATTACCCCCCATCTCCAGTGCCAAAATCTTACCTGGGTCGCCAGCAAACTGTTGATGCAGCAGGTGACCGGTGCGAGAGCTACCGGTGAAGAACAGGCCATCAATGTTCCAGTGAGACGCCAGCGCCTTACCGGTTTCCAGCTCACCCTGAACCAAATTGATCACGCCCGCAGGCAGGCCAGCTTGCTGCCACAGTTTCAGCATCAGCTCCGCCACCTTAGGGGTTTGCTCAGATGGCTTTAGCACCACGGTGTTACCGGCAATCAGCGCTGGCACGATGTGACCATTGGGCAGGTGCCCTGGGAAGTTATATGGGCCAAACACCGCTACCACGCCGTGAGGCTTATGGCGCAGCACAGCACGACCGGCAGGGGACTGGCCCTCTTTGCTGCCGGTACGCTCATGATAGGCGGTGATGGAGAGGCCGATCTTACCGATCATGGCACCCGCTTCAGTGCGAGTTTCCCACAAGGGTTTGCCGGTCTCTTCGGCGATGGCGATGGCCATCTGCTCTTTGTTGGCTTCCAGCTGCGCCTTGTAGGCTTCGATGATCTCAATACGAGCATCCAGACCAGACTCGAACCACGCAAATTGCGCTTCGCGGGCCGCAGCAACCGCGCTATCAACCTGCTCGGCAGTGGCGGCATTGGCCTGCCACAGAGTGTCACCGGTGGCTGGGTTGGTGGAGACCATGGCAGCGCCTTGGCCCTCTTGCCACTGGCCGTTAATCAAATGACTCATGATAGTTTCCCTTATCGGTTGAGGCACAGCGCCCAAACGTCATCGCCATCGGCGATGTTGAGCAGTTGGGCATCCTCAGGTTTCAGCATCAGAGTGTCCTCATCGATGCTGACATTGGCTTTGATCATGGAGAGATCCTGCATCGAGGTGTTGCACAGGATCACGTTGGAATCTCCTGCACCACTCGACACTTTTGCCTGGAATTTTTGGCTTTCACGCACCCCTTTGATGTGCTCACGGGCACATTCCACCGTGGGCCCAGCATCGAAGATGTCTACGTAACCTTGGAAGCGGAAGCCTTGAGATTCCAGCAATTTAATCGCCGGACGGGTGTTGTCGTGCACCACGCCAACCACCGCTTGAGCTTCAGGGCTCAGCAGATCCACGTAGATGGGGTGGCGAGGCATCAACTCGGCAACGAACACCTTGTCACCGATACCGGTAAGGTAGTCCGCAGTCGGGAAGTCGATGCCGAAGAAGTGGGTTTCAAGCCACTGCCAAAATGGCGATTCGCCGTTGGCGTCACTCACGCCACGCATCTCGGCGATGACGGTGTCCCCAAAGCGCTCTGGGTGAGCCGCCATCAATAGGAAGCGGCACAGAGACAGGAAGCGGCCGTTATCGTCTTTACGATAATCCGGCTGCAGGAACAGGGTACACATCTCCGCCGCACCGGTGTAGTCGTTACACAGGGTTAGGGTATTCACCTCGCGGCGAATCCCCAGCTGCGGCGACACGTGAACGTCGGTGCCAAGGCGGTAGTGATAGAAGGCATCTTCGATGCCCACTGCCGCTTCGATGGCGCAGGTGCCTACCACTTGTTGACGCTCAGTGTCTTCGAGCACCATCAGATACAGCTCGTCCCGAGGCTCCTCTACCTGTTTGGCAAAGCTGGCCATGGAGCGAGCGATCTTGCGTTTCAGCAGGCCCTCATCCTGAGGCAGAGAGGTAAACCCGTGGCCGGAATCGATGGCGATCTGCATCAGAGCGGGGTAATCCCGCTCGGCAATCGGTCTGACTTTTAGCATGGTATGGTCCTCCAGCTAGGGGTGGAGTTAACCTTGGGCTACCGCTGCTACTGCACGCTCGAAGCGCGCCAAGCCCTCTTTGATCTCTTCGTCGGTGATCACCAGAGATGGGGTGAAACGAACCACGTTAGCACCGGCAACCAGACACATCAGGCCAGCTTCGGCAGAAGCCACTAAGAAGTCGCGAGCACGACCGGCGAAACGCTCATTCAGTACTGCGCCTACCAGCAAACCTTGGCCACGTACTTCGCTGAATACGTCGTACTTAGCGTTGATCGCTTCCAGACCCGCCACAAACTGCTGATGCTTGTCGGACACGCCGCTCAGCACTTCTGGGGTGTTCACTACGCTCAGTACCGCATTCGCCACGGCACAGGCCAGAGGATTACCGCCGTAGGTGGAACCGTGAGTGCCCACTTTCAGGCTCTTGGCGATGTCGGCTTTGGTCAGCATGGCTGCCACAGGGAAACCGCCGCCCAGCGCTTTAGCTGTGGTCAGGATGTCAGGCTCAACACCATAGTGCTGGTAAGCATACAGCTCGCCAGTACGACCAACGCCGGTCTGAACTTCATCAAAGATCAGCAGGGCGTTGTGCTTGTCACACAGGGCGCGTACGCCTTCGATGAATTCTTGGGTAGCTGGAATGATGCCGCCTTCGCCCTGAATTGGCTCCATCATTACCGCACAGGTGCGATCGGAGATGGCTGCTTCCAGTGCAGACAGGTCGTTAAATTCAATGTGGTCAACGCCCTGAGGCTTAGGACCGAAACCGTCTGAATAGGCAGGTTGGCCGCCAACGGTCACGGTGAAGAAAGTACGACCGTGGAACGCTTTGGTGAAGGCGATGATCTGATCTTTCTCTTCACCGCCCTGCTCCAGTGCCCAGCGGCGAGCCAGTTTCAAAGCCGCTTCGTTGGCTTCGGCGCCAGAGTTAGCGAAGTAGGCGCGCTCGGCAAAGGTGGAATCGGTGAGGGTTTTCGCCAGCTGCAGGGCTGGCTCATTGGTCATTACGTTAGACAGGTGCCAGAGCTTCTTTCCTTGCTCAGCCAAAGCCTCTACGAGAACTGGATGGCAGTGGCCCAAACAGTTCACCGCAATACCGCCAGCGAAATCGATGTATTCTCTGTTGTCTTGGTCCCAAACTTTGGCGCCTTCACCGCGAACGGGGATGATGGCAGCTGGGTTGTAATTAGGAACCATTACCTGGTCGAAAAGTGCGCGATTTAGCGTTGATTGCGTTGTCATAAAGTCTCCTTGGTCTTTAGATTGCAATTGCTGCAATGTGACCTATTTATCATTCTGATAACACCAGAGCTTATAAAATTGCCGCTATACAGTCAAAAGTGGGACGTAGCGCCCAAACCCCCTGAAAAAGACTAAATATTCAGCAACATATTCCCTCGCTCGGCGATATTTTATTCTTCCCGAAATATTAAAATATTGTTTTTAAAAGAGTAGTTTTAACAAGCTGGTAAATTCATCCACTTGTGAGCAAAAG
The DNA here is from genome assembly GCF_005116665.1 of Ferrimonas aestuarii. Classification (GTDB taxonomy): domain Bacteria; phylum Pseudomonadota; class Gammaproteobacteria; order Enterobacterales; family Shewanellaceae; genus Ferrimonas; species Ferrimonas aestuarii. The sequence continues at coordinate 75,502 of NZ_SWCJ01000019.1, forward strand.
ATATACAAAATTTGTTTTATAGCTAGCTATGCAATAAATACGGGGCAACATTCATCGAATTTGGTTGCCTTTTCACCCTGAGGAAGACTCATTTAGCTGGTAAAACTGCAGCAACGGGTTCAATTCCGACTCATCGGTTTTGATTCTGGTCACTAAGGTGTCATACATCACTTGCGCGAATGCCTTAGGCAGCTCTTTGGTGATGCCACTGTTGCTAAACCAAGGCCGCTGCAGCTGTTCAAACAAGGCTAAAAACGGCCCTTTATACTCAAGTCCCATCAAGAAGCGGTGGGCGATCTCCAGATGAGCTTCATAATGAACCGCCAACGGCTGACATGGCATGCGTAGCTGCCTAACCCCTTCATAGACGTCTTGGCTCTCCTCAACTCGGGCCTGATTCATCCACTGCTGACGCATCTGGGCAAACAACCCAGTAGCCTGACGATGAACGATGATTGGCCCTAAAGCGAACACGCAGGCGTAGATGCGAGCCCCGTGGGCGTCGACCCCTTGCTGTTTAAGCCGGTTGATACAGGCGCGGCGGAACAGCCGGAACCAGCGCCATAACTTACGCTGCTGAATGCCTTGGCTGTGGTCTGGGGCCCAACTCCAATGCTCGAAGATAAGCCCAGGCAATAGCTCCCGAACCTTCTCATAACCGATGTAGGTTACCGCCAGTTGCACACTCGTCAGTTCCTGACCACGACGGCCTTTAAATCGATTGGAGTTGATGTGACGCATCAGTGCGCGGCTGATCTCAGGGTTGGCCTGCAGTTGAGTGACCAAACTTCGGATATCACCTTTGTCGCTGAGTAGGGCGTACAACAGATCCAGCTGTGCAGCCGTGATTCCCAGATCGTACTGTAACTGTTCCGGCTGCAGCAGGTGGCGCTCTAGCTCCACTTCAAACGCTCGGCCGAAAAACTGGCGAAACTTCTTAAACTCTTCATTTCGCTGTTGGCTTTTTTGGATGCGCTTAAACTCTGCGGCCCTTTCCACTTCCAATTTGTGCCGCCAAATGAAAGCGATCTCCTCGTCGAGACTCGGCTCGGCAGAGAACACCGGCTCAGCCAGACTCTGATACTGCCAGAATCGCGTTTCTAGCTCAGCCAATGCCGCAGGTTTCGAAATCAGGTTACTCACGATATCTCTACAAGTTCTTTCTATTTATTCGCTAGTTATACCACATCAGCCGCCTCTATTTTGAACAGCTTAAATGGGTAACAACAATCAAGAGGATCAGGCTCAATCTCGGATGAAATAAATTCATTACCCATCACAATATGAATCGGGTGTCAACTGCCAAAAATTCGCGTACTCTAGAGCCAAAGTTGTAAAAGGAAAATCCGTTATGATTACAGGCATTCAGATCACTCAAGCCGACAACGCTGACCTTATTGGCAGCATCTGGTTGGTAGACCAACAAGCACAACAAGCACGCTGCCTAGCGGCCGCATCCGGTTTCGAAGCAGACCAACAAGTGGCGCTGGAACAACTGGGTGAGTTTGAGTTTCGTGAGTTGCCTGTAGAGGGTCAATCCACCGGCCGTGAAGGTGGTCAGCACCTGAACGTGAACGTTCTTAAACGTGAAGTGTTGGAAAAGCTGATGGCAGCCCGTGAGCGCCAAGAGGCCGGTACCGCCAGCGACGAAGATTCTGCACTATTGGCCGACAACGCCCAGCTGACCATCCGCGTTTCCGGTTACGCGGTGCGTTTCAACGCCCTGACCCTAGAGCAGCAGCGTGACGTAATTACCCGTACTTTCACTCAAAGCATGTAATTACGCTTAATGAGTCAAAGATGAAAAAGCCTCAGTGAATCACTGAGGCTTTTTGCTATCTACGCCATGAGTTTACGCTAATCAAGCACTCGCACCTTGTTGAGCACGCTTTGTTGCTCACCCATGCCGCCCAAAATCACCAACTGCTTGCCCAGTTTAATGGCGCCGCGATGATCCATGCTGGCATCGATGGACTTCTCATTGCGCCAGCGCTTCTCCACCATGTCGAACACACTGATGCGATGGCTGGGATCCGCGGGAATGCCATCATAGCCAATGCCGTCATAGTTGTAGGGCGTTACACTGCCACCGATGAACCACAGCTCGGCGCGCTCTGGACGAGCCACCGCCGCCATTCGATAACGGGCGACGCCACTGTGATGTGGCAGGGCCTGCCACTGGATCTTAGTGGGATCGTCATGCTCCACCTTGCCCTGATAGCAAGCGGGCTCGGCCTGAAATCCTCGGCGCTGCTCTGCTGGGTAGGTCATGCCCACACCATCGCAGATCACCATGGTGTTGCCAGCAATGGCACCCGCATGACCGAAAACCGGCTTACCGGGGAAGGGGCTGGCCTGTTTCCACTCATTGGTCTTGATGTCGTACATCTGCACCAGATTGACATTACCGTCGTTGTGCCAGCCACTGACAAGGTAGAGGTAACGCTGCTGAAAACTCAGCACCACGGAATCGTCTACCGGCACCGGCATCGGTGCCAACTCGGTGTAGCTGTCGGTCTTTAAGTCATAGCGGTACACATCCGGCAGTGACACTTCATTATGCTTAGCGTCTACGGTGTAGCCGCCAAACAGGTATGCGTATTTGCCCACACCGATGGCCACCGACGCCAATCGACCGGGGCCAGGCACCGGCGCTAGCGACTGCCATTGGCCATGGTTTTCCAACTCAATGCCCCAGGTTTTGTCATGCACCTGTTGATAGGTCTTGCCCTGACCCAAGCCATTGAAGCTCAACAGCCACGGCGTGTCGTCTAAGGTCACTTTGGCCACCGCATTGTTGGTAACCGGTTCGGGTAAAGGAGGCAAAGCCGCTGCGGTAAGGGCCATCGCCAATATCCAACTCGCCATCCAGTTCTCCTTGTTCTTTATTGGATAGGTGAAGTTATCTCAGTGCATGGGTAGAATGCCAGCGCTAATCGCTTTCAACGACTACGGATAGACCATGCTGTTAATGATCGACAATTATGACTCCTTTACCTATAACCTCGTGCAGTACTTTCAGCAACTGGGGCAGGAAGTTGTCGTGCGTCGCAATGACGACCTCGATCTTGATGGCATCCGCCAGTTGGCTCCTGATTACCTTGTGCTCTCTCCCGGGCCTTGCAGCCCTGACGAAGCCGGAATCTCCCTTAATGCCGTCGATGCCTTTGCTGGCGAAATCCCGCTGTTGGGGGTTTGCTTGGGTCACCAGAGCATTGCCCAGCATTATGGTGCCAAGGTGGTGCGTGCCCACGAGGTAGTTCACGGCAAAACGTCTAACATCCGCCACCATAATCTTGGCGTGTTCACCGGCCTGCCCAATCCGCTGCAAGTTACCCGTTACCATTCACTGATGGTGGACGCCAACACGCTCCCCGATAGCCTTGAGGTCACAGCGTGGCATCAAGATGAGCAAGGGCGAGAGGTGATCATGGGGCTGAAACACAAAAGCTTGGCGGTCGAAGGGGTGCAGTTCCATCCGGAGTCGATTTTGACTCAATCGGGGCTAGCATTGCTGGATAACTTCCTGAAACAAAACAGTTGAATTTCACCTTCGGCCAGCATGTAGCCTCCCCTTCATTTGTGATATAACGCACACAATCAACAGTGAAGGAAAATAATAATGAAAAAATGGATCGGACTGGGTGTCAGCCTAAGCCTGGTAACCGCCTGCGCTTCTGTTACCCCGCTAGCCCCTGAATCTCAAGCCCCAAAGACTGCGACCACCACTGCCGCTCAATTAACCCCTGTGGCGACGCTCACCAGTGAAACACCACTGACACTAAAACGGATCATGGCCAATCCAGACTGGATGGGCAACGCCCCGCAAAACCCACTGTGGGCCGCCGATGGCAAAGGTGTCTACTACTGGCAAAAGCAGGCCAACTCCAAGCTTTATCAAGCGTTCTATCAGCCACTGAACGGCCAAGCTATGGAGCTGCCCTTTGCTAAATGGAACCAGATGGAGCACAAGCAACTGAGCCAAGATGGTTCACTGGCGGCTTGGTTATATGAAGGCAACCTGTTCGTTAGCCAAGCTGATGGCAGCAATGCTCGCCAGCTGACTCGCGACAGCGACAGCATCGACGGCTTCCGCTTCACTCAAGACAACGCCTTGCTGTTCTGGAAGGGTCAGAAACTGTTTGAACTGAATCCGAGCTCTGGCCTCACTCGCCTGAAAACCGAGCTGGTATTTGGCCAAGCGCCACAGCCTGGTAAGACTCCAGATACCTATCTAGCGAAACAGCAGCGCCGCCTGATTCAATATGTGGATCAGCAGTACCTCAATGCTGAAGCCAAGGCAAAGCAACAGGCGCAGCGTCAGCAACAAGATGGCAGCCTGGCACCCAAGCCGTTCTACCTCAACGCCAGCGAGCGCTTGGTTGAACTGAGCCCATCCCCGAGTGGCCGCTACCTGATGGTGGTGGTAACCGACAAAGAGGGCAGTTGGCGCAGCGATCACGACATCATGCCCAACTATCTGGATAAGCGCGGCTACGTGGACGCCGTTCCGGCGCGAGCACGAGTGGCCGAAGCGGTGGTTAACCCTCACCGACTGATGGTGCTGGATACCCAAACCGGCAGCAAAGCTGACATCAGTTGGGAAGGGCTACCGGGTTTCGATGAAGACGTGCTGGCCAAAGTAAAGCAGGAAAACGCCGAGCGCGATGGCGGCAGCTATGAAAGCAAACCTGAACTGCGCGTGATTCGTTTGATGCAAGACTGGGGCTGGCAGCAATCTGCAATTCAGTGGTCTCCAAAAGGCGATCAACTGGCAGTGATGCTGGAAGCCGCCGCCGACAACAAAGATCGCTGGCTGGCTACGGTGGATCTGGCCTCAGGCAAGCTCACCAATCAGCACCGCCTGCACGACGACGCCTGGGTGAACTACACCCACAACGAATTTGGCTGGAAACGCGACGGTTCGGCGCTGTACTACCTGTCGGAAGAGTCCGGTTACTCACAGCTGTACATTAAGCCGCTGAACGGCAAAGCCAGAGCCCTCACTCAAGGGGAATTTGTGGTCAGCCAAGTTACCCAAAACCAAGCTGGTGACCGCTTCTTCTTCAAGGCCAACGTCAATCACCCAGGCCAATACGAAGTGTTCAGTGTCGATAGCCAAAGCGGCGAATTGCGTCAGGAGACCGACCTCAAAGGTGGCATCGATTACCAGTTAAGCCCAGACGAGCAGCAACTGCTGCTGACAGCGTCTAGCCGCACTCGCCCACCGGAGCTGTTTGTGCAGCCCGTTGGCGGCAGCAGCACGCAGTTGACTCATACCGTTAGCGACGAGTTTGCCGCCTACCCGTGGCAAGCCGGCGACATTGTGGCGCTACCTTCGAGCCATCAGGACAAGCCGGTGTACGCTCGAATTTATCGCCCGAACAACGACAGCAAGGTCAAAGAGGGTAAGTACCCTGCGGTGATCTTTACCCATGGTGCCGGTTACCTGCAAAACGCCCACTTTGGCTGGTCCGGTTACTTCCGTGAATTCATGTTCCACAATCTGTTGGCTCAACAGGGGTATGTGGTGATGGACATCGACTACCGCGGCTCTAAAGGCTATGGCCGAGACTGGCGTACCGCCACCTACCGCAACATGGGTCACAGCGAAGTGGCAGACATGATTGATGGCATCGACTGGATGGCCGACACCCTGTCCGTAGATAAAGATCGCGTAGGTACCTACGGCGGCTCCTATGGTGGCTTCCTCACCTTTATGGCGCTGTTCACCAAAGCCGAGCACTTCCAAGCTGGTGCCGCTCTGCGTCCGGTTACCGATTGGGCCCACTACAACTATGGCTACACCTCAAACATCCTCAACACCCCAGATGTGGATCCCATCGCCTATGAGCGCAGCTCCCCCATCGAGTTTGCCCAAGGCCTTGAAGATCCGCTGCTGATCATGAGCGGGGTTTTGGATGACAATGTGTTCTTCCAAGACAGTGTGCGCTTAGTGCAGCGACTGATCGAGCTGGAAAAACCCAGCTTCGAAACCGCCATCTACCCCATTGAGCCCCACGGCTTCCGTGAGCCTTCCAGCTGGTTGGATGAATATCGCCGCATCTACAAATTGATGGAAACCAACCTTAACTGATTAGGGGCTGTTTATCTTTGGTGATGAAATTTTGGTCTAGGATAACGGCTTTTAATCAAGGCAAACGATAGAAGGCATAGTGGTTCTACGTCGAAATCGTTTAACGCAGAGTAAAAGCCGTTAGTCAGACCCCGAAGGGCGCTTTGAAACCCTTTATTTACCATCTAAATCAAAAAAGCGATGGATTTCAAAACAAAGAAGGCAATTTGTGGCGCAAAAATGAGCATAAAAGGTCAACAGGCCCTAGTACTCCAATAAATCATCAAAGGGCACCTCGGTGCCCTTTGTTATTTTGCGACACGCATCGCGCTCAAACGGAATAAAAATGAAGAAATATTGTATATTTATGCCAAATACTTGAATAATAAAACAACAATCACTAGGTTAAGAACTGTCACGTTCAATGTGATTGCCTTGAATGGTTGTGTTTGTCCTTTTTGCCCCGCTACCCAACAAGCGGGGCTTTTGTTTTTACAGTGACCCCCAAAGTCAGCCATTTTGCCCCCACTCTATGCCAACAAGCGGGCTTTTGTTTTTCTGTATTCAGAATCATCACTAGTTCTCAAAGCCAGCTTTTTGCCCTCAATATAATCTTGGGTTGAGCTCTCTTCTTAAGCTCAACCCAACAGCATTGCTATCCTCAGAACCCCAAACTTACTTGTTAGGGTGACAGGTCATACAGGAGTATGGATCAGGGAACGTTTTACTGGTGTGCCAATCACTATTACCTCTGGTCAGCTGTTTACTCGGTTCTTGCTCACCATAGGTAGTACCGTTATGGGAGTAGCTGTCTAGCAGGTCCTTGGTATACGGATCCTTAGATTTAACCACATCAGCACATGAGCCCGTCTCACCGTTAAGTTCGTTACCCTTCTGGGTAACACCAAAACACGGAATTTCATCAAATCGATACTGCTTGGAAGCTTCACCATGATTCAACATCAGCTTGTCTTGAGAGTGGCAAAAGTGACAGCGAACAATGGCACCATGTCCTTGAGGCGCGCCATTAGCACCATGGCAGGAGGCGCAGAAATACGGTTCCGTTGTATCGCCGAGCACTGGCGAATCACCACCATCTAAATGGGTGTTCTCTTTTCCGTGGCACAAGCCACAGTCAGCGATTCCCCACCCAAAATGGCTCGGTGTGAGTGGTGCAATGGCATTATCCAGTTCATGAATAGGGAACTTACCGTCACCAGCAATGTTATGTTCCGTCATCTCATACTTGGATCCGTAGTCAGGGCCAACCCAATAGACCTGAATAAACTCCTTAGGGTTAAGCATTACCGACACATCTGCAGTACGGTGTATGTTGACCCCACCATAAGCGGAGTACCACATATCGATACATTCTTGAGCAGCAGCATTAGACAGTTTTCCCTGCTCATCTCTCAGGAAGTGGCAGATCGTTGGGCTGTCATAAGGAGCACTGCCGTCAACCAACTCTTCAGCCTTAGGCCAAGATGGACCACTAAAAAAGTCCGCCGTGGACTGTGTTTCGCCAGCAATCCATCCCCAGCCACTAAAACCTTCACTTCCGTTTCGAACACCATCAGCTTGGCTAATAATGTAGGCATCAATAGTCGCTCCCGTCGACAACGTCGGCCAGAAACCAAATCGGATTTCCACTCCAAACTCGTGATAAGCCGTCATGAATGCATCCTGCACGGTAATCACGCCAGGCTGATAAACATCAGGGCGCAGATTGTAAGCTTTTACCTCAAAGTTGCTCGCGGGTAATTGCGGCCCTTTACGGCCATCTAAGTAAGCAATAATGAGGTTAGGCAGAATAACCTTACCGCCATTGGCCTTAAGACGGTCGGCTTCCGCTTTCTGAACCTGCTTGACCCGATCACGCATTGCTGGAGACACAGGCTGGAAACGAATGTTCATTTCCGGCTGAACCCAATACTCATCCAAACGCTCATAGAGAGTATCCAGATAGGGGTTCGCGATCTTTAAATTATCGCCCTGATCATACGTACTGGAAGCGTACCAATTTTCACTATTCAGATAGTCTCCAGCAGCGGCATTATCAAAGCGCCCATCGCCATCTGCATCAAAGGAGACGGTGAAGTCATAGGTATTAAGCTCATCATTCCATTCTCCCAAGGTAACTTCGAGATCATCACGCAAAGTAGAGACATACAGCATTACATCGAGAATCGAGTATTGGCCAGGTACAAAGACATCACTGCGGATCGAAGTTTCACGCCAGGCTTTAATATCACTGGCCGCAACCTCCATATAGTATTTACTGTCGTCACTAGTGCGGGAGTTATAGTACTTGTTCTTATTTCGGTCGCTGCTGTCCTTAGGCTTTCCATAAGTTCCCGTCTGGCTCCCAGTGGTTGGTATCTCATAATCAGCAGGCATCTCCGGCGAGCACATTTCTGGATGCTCCGTGGTACAGGGATACCAACGCCCCAGATAAATATGAACAATACCTTCAAATTGACGATTCGGCTCCACATCCACATCCAAGTTGGCGTATTTTGGCGCAGGCTTAGGTTGCTCTGTCGTAGGCGGAGTGGTCGCTGGATCCGAATCGGAGCCGCAACCTACCAGCCCAATAGCGGACACAACCGCTAAGGCAATCAGTTTTTTCATCGTATTAACTCAGTTTCTGTTTAGTGGGGTCTCAAGTGAACCAGTCCTGCTGCATTGCAAGAAAAATCAACGCAGAGCGATTACTGGCACCTAAGTGCTTTTTGGCCAAATCAAGGTGATAGTCCACGCCTCGATTCGACAAAAATAGGGCATTGGCAATTTCAGTGGTTGTGAAACCTAAAGCGGTGAGCCTAACCACAGTTTTCGTTCTTTGAGATGGGCTTTTTCTAGCAGACTGCTGATGTACATAAGGCAAGATACTCTGGCTAACGTAACCCATAACATCGGCTTTTTTAGCGCAATTGAGCTGATCAAAGATCAGAAAAAGATAGCCCTGTTCACCTTGCCCACAGACCACTCGAAGACCAAGAGTCTGACGCTCACTGTCGAGATCAAAATGAAAAATCGCACTCTTTTCCGTCGCCAGCAAAGCACACGCGCTTTGTCGAAGTTCAGAATGAGAAACAAGAATGTTGCTGCACTCAAATTGATTATCGAAGCTAAGATTCCAAGGAGTCATAGCCCACGAGTCATGGCGTGATTGCTGAAAATGGACAGACTGATAAAAGATCCAACCTGATGGCAACATGGTTCAACTCCCCTCGCAATGAAATGTATTCACAGTATATGGAGAGTCGGTTTTGTAAGATGCTAAGGAGAGTCGAGTCGCCTAGAGTTAGCACCAAACTCACGAATAGTGGCGACCTTATTCAATATTGCAGCCCCGCCGAATGAAAAATATTCATTCAGTTGAGCAGAAGACGAGAAACGCGTCACTCAACAAAGTTCATCAGCACCCCAAAATGGAACACCCGTATAACGGCGGTTCACACTTTATGGAGATGAATATCGGGTTATCGCGAAACGGCCCTCTGATGATCCATGACCGTTCGCCAAGCTAACTCGAGCTTTTTCGCATCTAAGAGGGGACTTGACTGTTGCCACTCTAATTGGCCAAGTATCAACTCCGCCAGTTGACACAACTTCTGGGTATCCACCTGATTGGCACGAAACTTCAAATTTGTTCGCATGATTCTCATCACTCGCGTCCCCCGGCATAAGATAGACAAATCCATAGCCACCTCTTTCGCCCTAGAATAAGAATCGGAGAAGGCTCCCCGTTGGCTTAGCCTGATGACCAAGTCGTCAACCAGTTTGCGATACTGGTTAAAGCTCGCCTGGAATTCATCAATCGCTGACTCCGTAGCTTGAGAAACCAAATCGCAATTGCCTATCAAGAAGTCCGCTCCAACCCCTAACGCCTTATCGGAATTCAAATTAGCAAAATCAATGCAGTAGGGAGCAAATCCAATGCAAAACATCATCTGCTCGGCAGGGTTCAAGCCAAATTCAGCGGCTTGCTCCAGCCCCTCCCCATGCCGACGAACGTTATCCGCAGCCATCAACAGCACTAAGTCGTCTTTATTGCGTATCTCCCGATAGAGAGTGCCAATGGAGATATCCGCCGTTTTTGCCAAATCACGCATAGAGAGCGCAAACACCCCCTTCTCGGCGACCAAGACTCGAGCCGCTTCAAATATTCGCTGCCGATGCTTACCCATTTCCTACCTCAATAAAATCTTATCGCTAGCTCAACGCCTGCAATTGATTATCGGATTTGAGCGCAATAAAAGATATGTGGAAATACCGGTTTGCTCTGCGTTGTCGCATCACAACCACCCACAACTTTAGAATCAACTACAAGCACCAAACCGCCGACTCGGGACGCCGAGTGTAGCGACAATGTCGCCAAGCCGAGGTCATGGATGACCGAGAGGGACGCTAAGTCAGGGACGACGCATCGGACCGATGCTGCAGCAAAATGTCGAGAGAGCGAGGAGTTGTCGTCCCGTTGGAGGCAAAAGGGTGTGCAGAGGGTGCAACCCTCGCCCGCCGGAGGCATAAAACCCCAACTGAACCGATGGAACCCAAACCTCCCACCAACTCAGGTTGACGATACGAGCACCAAACTGCCGACTCGGGACGCCGAGTGCAGCGACAATGTCGCCAAGCCGAGGTCATGGATGACCGAGAGGGACGCTAAGTCAGGGACGACGCATCGGACCGACGCTGCAGCAAAATGTCGAGAGAGCGAGGAGTTGTCGTCCCGTTGGAGGCTAAGGGTGTGCAGAGGGTGAAACCCTCGCCCGCCGGAGGCATAAAGCCCCACCTGAACCGATCAAACCCAAACCTCCCACCAACTCAGTTTCACTGATGCGAACACCAAACCGCCGACTCGGGACGCCGAGTGTAGCGACAATGCAGCCAAGCCGAGGTCATGGATGACCGAAAGGGGCGCTAAGTCAGGGACGACGCATCGGACCGACGCTGCAGCAAAATGTCGAGAGAGCGAGGAGTTGTCGTCCCGTTGGAGGCAAAAGGGTGTGCAGAGGGTGAAACCCTCGCCCGCCGGAGGCAAAAGGCAAGCTAGCTCTAAATAAACAAAAACCCGCTACCTCTCTCAAGATAGCGGGTTTTCTTTGTAGGTTGGAGTCGGCCGATAAGCCGCCGGGTGTCATGTTGGCGGAGTGGACAATCATTTATCTATTCATGATTGTCCCGATAAGGACAAATAAACAAAAACCCGCACCACCTGAAGATGATGCGGGTTTTCTTTGTAGGTTGGAGTCGGCCGATAAGCCGCTGGGTGTCATGTTGGCGGAGTGGGCAATCATTCATCCTGGCTATGACATTTCAAAGTTCCAAAAACAAAAAACCGCAGACTCTTTCGAATCTGCGGTTTCTCATCAATAGGTTGGAGTCAGCCGATAAGCCGGGTCCTGTCGTGGACAATCATTCATCTAGGCCTAGAATCGCTCCTAGGCTCAAGCAACCTACCCGGTTCCAACGCGAGCCACGCCATAAGGAACCCTATTTGGTCTTGCTCCGGGTGGAGTTTACCGTGCCACGAACTATTACTAGCCGCGCGGTGCGCTCTTACCGCACCCTTTCACCCTTACCTGTGCGTATTGCTACGCCATCGGCGGTCTACTCTCTGCTGCACTGGTCGTAAGCTTTCGCTCCCCAGACGTTATCTGGCACCCTGCTCTATGGAGCCCGGACTTTCCTCCCCTTCGCCCGTCTGCTGTCCCCAAAGGTCAAGCACAACGACGAAGCAGCGATTGTCTAGCCAACTCCGAGGCGGGAGTATAATCGCAATCGCCACGAATCGCTACCGACAAAAACTGATAGCCCGCAGAACTGCGCACTAATGCAGCAATGGGCCCTCTACCAGCCCTGCTCCAGACCAAATTTATACAGGGCATTTTTCTTGTGCCCCATGATCTCGGCAGTAATGGCCGCCGCCTTCTTTAACGGCAACTCTTTCGCCAGCAGCTCCAGCATCTTAACGGTTTGCAGCGGCAGGGTGTCGTCACTGGCTTTAAACCCAGCGATCATCAGCACCATCTCACCGCGAGTGCGATTGTCATCTTCGTTAACCCACTCCAGCAGCTCCGATGCAGGTCGACCCTCGATGGTTTCGAAAGTCTTAGTCAGTTCACGGGCAATCACCACCGGACGCTCCGGCCCCATCACTTCGATGATGTCTGCCAAGGTATCTTTGATGCGGCGCGGCGCCTCATAGAAGATCATGGTGCGCGGCTCTTGCAGCAGTTCCGCCAGCTTAGTTTGACGGGCGTTGGATTTCGGCGGCAAAAAGCCTTCAAAGCTAAAACGATCCGAAGGCAGCCCGGCAGCACACAGCGCCGTGGTTGCTGCACAAGGGCCAGGTAGGGGAACCACGGTAAAGCCCGCCTGTCGAACCTGTGAAACCAGGTGGTAACCCGGGTCGGAGATCAGCGGCGTGCCAGCATCAGAAACCAGGGCGATGTTCTCTCCGGCTTCCAGCTTGCTGATGATCCAAGCGGCCCGTTGACGTTCGTTGTGATCGTGCACCGACACCGTCTTGGTGCTGATGCCAAAGTGGCTAAACAACTTGCCGCTGTGACGGGTGTCTTCGCAGCAGATCAGATCCACCTGACCCAACACCGTCAGTGCCCGCTGGGTGATGTCGTCCAAGTTACCGATTGGGGTTGGCACTATGTATAGGGTTGGGTTGGATTCCATGAAACAAACTCTTGATGACTGTTGATTGGTTTAGCAACGACAGAGGGTTACAATTAAGCCAATAATTTTATCAGAGTCGATTAGTGTGTTGAAAAACTTCTCCGCCAAACTGACAAAAAAGCTTGGAATCAGCGCTTTTGTGCTGCTGTTGGCCGCCTGTAGCAGTCAACCGGCACCGCCTCGCCAGCAGGCTCCCACTCAAGAGCAGCTTGGTGTCGCTACTCAACCTGCGGCCAGCTACCTAAAACAAGCCACGCAGGTCAAAGGGGAAGCCCAGCAGCGGTTATTGCTGCTGGCCGCCCGCGCTTATGTGGAATCTGGAGATTTCAATGCCGCCGCTAAGCTTCTAAATGCCATGAGCTCCTCTCTCAGCCAAGCCCCGCAATTTCAGGCGGAGTATCGGTTACTGATCAGTGAGCTGGCGATCCACAATCATAAACGCAGCGATGCGTTGGCTTTGCTGGATTGGCCACTAAACTGGCCCCTGACCCAAGCCCAGTGGCAACACTACTATCGACTCAAGGGTGAGTTATACCAGAGCACCGCCGCACCGCTGTCTGCGGCAGCCAACTTTTATGACCTGTCACGACTGCAACCCACTCAAGAGCAATCCTTAACCCGCCAGGCCATCTGGACTAACTTGAGCCAGGTAGATGAGGAACAGCTGCGACAAACCATCAACACCACCCAAGACCAACAGTGGCAAGGGTGGCTGGAGCTGGCTTGGCTTGCCAAGCATTTTGCCATTCAGCCCTCCTCCTTAGTTGGCGAATTGGCGCGCTGGCAGCGCGACAACCCAAACCACCCCGCCGCCAGCGATCTACCACAAGATCTGCAGCGAGCCCTATCGGTCCAGCCCTATCGCCCGCAACAGGTGGCGGTGCTGCTTCCCCTAACGGGTCGTTTTGCCTCTCAAGCCAAATCCATTCAAGACGGGCTGATGAGCCGAGCTCTTGAGCAAGACATGGGGCGACAGATTCAGTTTTACGACACCGGAGCCATCGACGCCGTTGACGCCTACCATCAGGCCATCGCCGATGGTGCTCAGTTTATTATTGGCCCTTTGACCAAAGACAATGTCGACAAAGTGCTGGCCGTGGCCGATAAGCAGATTCCAATGCTGGCACTGAATCAGCCCACCCAAGTGGTCGCCGACGACAACCGCTTCTTCTTCTCGCTGTCACCGGAAGAGGAATCGATGCATGTGGCGGAAAAACTGTTTCAGGATGGCCGTACCAACCCCATCGTGCTTGCTCCTGCGTCTAAAGCGGGATTACGAATGGCCAACGCCTTTAATACCGCTTGGCTCGAGCTCACCAATAAGCCGGTGGAAATTCACCACTTTGATCGCAAAGACTCCATGCAAAATGCGGTTCGAAAAGCGCTGCAAGTCGATACCAGCCTAGAGCAGATCAAAGCCATCAAAGGGGCTTTTGGCAACAAGGTGATTGCAGATTTTCGCTCCCGCCAAGATGTGGACGCTATGTTCATTGTTGCCAATGTGGAAGAGATTCGTCTGCTGAAACCCTTTGTTGAGGTGAACGTGGCGGTATTCTCACAGCCGCCTCAGTTGTACACCAGCAGCCGCGCTAACGCTTATCAAGACAATAAACAGGCCCGTGACGAGCTAAACGGGCTCTACATCAGTGATATGCCGTGGCTTCTGGGTAATACCGATACCCGCCAGCAGGCACACCAATGGTGGCCTGAACGCAGTGACAGCCAACTTCGCCTATACGCCATGGGCTACGACAGCTGGGCACTCATCGATCGCTTGGCGCAGATGCGAGTGTTCTATGGCTATCAGGTTCAAGGCCTTACCGGCCAGTTAGCCGTAACCGATAACGGGGTATTAAGCCGCCAGTTAGGCTGGGCTCAATACCAACGGGGGCGCCTGCGCAGCCAACAATGAGCCGAGCCCAAGGCAGTCAAGCAGAGCAACAGGTTTGCCAATGGCTTGAACGCCAAGGGTTAATCTTGCTGCACCAAAACTTCCACTGCCGTTTCGGCGAATTGGATTTAGTGATGCAACAGGATAACGAGTTGGTGTTTATTGAGGTAAAATACCGCCGCTCTTCAGGTTTCGGTGGCGCATCTGCCGCCGTTACCCCCGCAAAGCAGAAACGCCTGCGCCTCGCCGCTAGCTACTATCTCCAGCAACAGGGTTGGAGTGATCGGCCATGTCGTTGCGATGTAGTCAGTGTGCAGGGGCAAACTATCGATTGGATTAAAAACGCATTTTAAGAGGACTGTTCATGTTAGAACGGATCAAAGAGAGTTTCACCGAAAGCATTCAAACCAAAATTGATGCCCTTGAAGCCCTACCCGAATCTCTAGAGAACGGTGCCATGGTAATGGTGCAATGTCTTCTGAATGGCAACAAAATCCTGACCTGTGGCAACGGCGGCAGTGCCGGTATTGCTCAGAGCTTCTCCTCAGAACTGCTGAACCGTTTTGAAACCGAGCGACCAAGCCTGCCGGCCATCGCCCTGACTACCGACGCCTCAACTCTAACGGCGATCTCCAACGATTACAGCTACTCAGAAGTGTTCTCAAAGCAGGTTCGAGCCCTAGGGCAGCCTGGCGACGTGCTACTGGCGATCTCCACCAGCGGCAACGCCGAGAGCGTTATCAAGGCGATGGAAGCGGCGGTAAATCGCGACATGACCATCATCGCACTGACTGGAACCGACGGCGGTGCCATGGCGGGATTGTTGTCTACTCGAGATGTGGAAGTGAGGGTGCCCAGCAATCGCACCGCCCGCATTCAAGAGGTACACCTGTTGGCGACTCATTGCTTATGTGACGCCATCGATCGCACCCTATTCCCTCAGCAGGAAGATTAATCAGCGCTAAGCACCATTCAATGTCATGGTGCTTTTTGCTGATGCAATTGGCGGATTCCGGGCAACTTTCTGAAAAGAAAAGACTCAAAGCCCTAGAGCAAGAACAACACGCCTAAGACCTTATTTTGATTTAACTCTGTCATTCTGTGGCAGCTTTTGGGAGAACATCTATGCGTTTAGGAGCCCTAGCCCTAATAGTACTGGTGCTTAACGGCTGCGCAGGGGCCGTATTAGTGGGCACCGTTGGCGGCGCGGTTGCCATCAACGATCGCCGCAGTTTCGGCAGCCAGATCGACGACCAGACTTTGGAAGTTCAGGCTAACCGAGCCCTGAATAGTGATGAAGGGGTCAACAATCAAACCCACATCACCGCCGTTAGCCTTAATCAGGTGATCTTATTAGTTGGCCAAGCTCCCAATGAGATGCTTCGAACTCGAGCCGTTGGCCTAGTCCGCGATCTGAATGGAGCCAGAGCGATACAGAATCAGATCCGCATCGGCAACCCCATCGGCTTTAGCACCATCAGTAATGACAGCTGGATCACCACTAAGGTCAAGAGCCGCATGTTGGCGGAAGAGAATTTTGATAGCACTCGAATCAAAGTAGTCACTGAAAACAGCGAAGTGTTTCTGATGGGATTAGTCACCTCCGCAGAAGCCGCCCAAGCGGTGGACATTGCTCGTAACACCAGTGGCGTGCGTAAGGTGATCAAAGTATTTGAGATGGTTCAGAACTAGTATTACCAGCTCTTCAAACACAAAAAAGCCGAAGCAACTGCTTCGGCTTTTTGTTTTGGCCTTGACCCGTCCTGAAATAGGTTTACACATTGGAGACCTATTATGGAAAAGGTAGAGCCCAAGCGACGCAGACGCTCGCAGCGTGATTACCCAATGGCCTTTAAATTATCTGTGGTTGAACAGGTAGAA